>CAVVQN010000013.1:0-3097 GCA_963750375.1 Paraconexibacteraceae bacterium | reverse complement strand
CAAGCGGTCCCAGGGTTGCCGATCGGGTCGGGCGTGACCGCGCTCGTCCACCGCTACCACCCGGCCGTCGTCGCTCAGGCCTTCATGACCCTCGAGGAGCTCTTTCCCGGGCGCGCGTTCCTGGGGGTCGGGTCCGGTGAGGCGCTCAACGAGATCCCGTGCGGCGCTGACTGGCCGTCGGTCGGCGAGCAGATCGAACGCATGGACCAGGCGCTGGATGTCATCACGCGCCTGTGGGACGGCGAGACCGTCACGGTCGACCACGGATGGTTCGCCTGCAAGGAGGCCAAGCTGTACACGCGGGCCGCGTCGAAGCCCAGGCTCTACGTCTCGGCGTTCGGGCCGCAGGCCGCCGCCGTCGCCGGGCGCTACGGCGACGGGGTGTGGACGCTCGGCGACCCCGAGGCCGTGCCGGAGATCCTCGACGCCTACCGCACCGCACGCGCTGATTCGGGCCTGCCCGACGGCAGGGTGATCCTGCACACGGGGATCGCCTGGGGGCAGGACGACGACGACGTCGTGGCCGGCGCGCGCGGCTGGCGCGGGGCACAGCCCGAGGACGCCTACCGGACGGCCGCGGGGTCGCCCGAGGCGATCCAGCAGCTTGCCGACCGCGATCACATCGACGACGAGGCCCTGCGTGAGGGCTTCATCATCACGGCCGACGCCGACGAGCATGTGCGCCGCATCCAGGAGCTCGAGGCGCTCGGCGCCGACGTCGTCTGCCTGCAGAACGTGTCGGGCGCCGACCCGCTCGGGACGATCGACGTCTACCGCGAGAGGGTGCTGCCCGCGTTGCGCCGCGACGCCTGAGATCCTCCGGCGTCGCAGCGTGGGCCGGCGGCGACGGTCAGGCGTCCTCGACGGTCTCCGTGTCCGCTTCGCCGTGCGTCTCGTCGGCGTCCTCGGCTTCCTCGCGGCTGTCCTGGGTGATCATCGCCGTGCCGTGCTCGTCCCCGTGGGACGCATGCTCGACCAGCAGCTCCTCGGCCTGTTCGAAGCCCTCGGATTCGCCCCCGCCGGCCTCCTGCACCGCGCGTTGCTCCTCGGCGCGGCGCGCCTCCAGGCGGGCGGCGTCGTTCAGGGCGAGATCGTCGTCGTCGAGCGTCATGGCGGTCCTTTCGGTGGGTGGGGTCACGAACCGTCGCGGGCGACGCGATGCACGTCGACCGGGACGCCCAGTCGTGCGCGGGCGTCGACGAGCTCTTCCTCGCGGTAGGCCTGCTCGTCGTCGTCGTGGGTGAGGATCAGGACGCGATCGGCGGCAAAAAGGGCCAGGGCGTCCTGCGCGGCCTGCAGCGGCTCGGCCTCGCCGACGGCGCCGGCGGCCGCCACGCCTGATCCGCGCAGCTCGGCCACGGCTTCCTGCTGGACCGCGCGGGCACGGTCGATGGCCGCGTCGACGTCGCTGACCCAGAAGCGCACCGCCGAGTCCTCGAGCGCAGGTGCGACCACGTAGACCTCCGTGTCCTCGGCCCCGGCCAGCTCTCTCACGAGCGCTGCGTCCGGGATTTCGCTCGCGACGAGGAGAAGTTTCATGGGCTGGGACGTGCCCTGCGCTGTCGACGGTCAAACGCCGCGTTAGGGCGTCGTCCGGGTGGGTACCCCTCGACCATGACCGACTCACCGAGCCTCGAAGTCCCCAGCACGCCGCCGCCGCATCCGGCGTCGCCCGACGCCCCGCCGCCCACCACCGACCCGGTGCCGCCGGCGCCCTCGCCCGAGCCCGCCCCTGCGCCCGGCCCGGTGGTGGATCCGCCGGCGCCCGCGCCCAGCCCCGAGCCGGGCCAGCCGCCGCAGATGTCGGTCGCCGCCTGAACCGCCGGCCCGGCCGACGACCTCCTCCCCTTCCCGCTCCTACCGAGGTATCTCCTCCATGTCCCAGATTCTCACCGGAAAGCGCATCGCGTTCCTGGCCACCGATGGTGTCGAGCAGGTCGAGCTCACCGAGCCCTGGAGTGCTCTGCGTGACGCAGGCGCAGAGACCGTCCTCGTCTCCCTCGACGACCAGGAGAAGGTCCAGGGCTTCGATCACCTGACACCCGCCGACACGTTCGATGTCGACGCGTCGGTCGGCGGCGCCGACGCCGCGTCCTACGACGCGCTCGTGCTCCCCGGTGGCGTCGCGAATCCCGACGCCCTACGCGGGGAGCCCGACGCCGTCGAGTTCATCCGCGCGTTCGCCGACCAGGGCAAACCGATCGCCGCCATCTGCCACGCTCCGTGGACGCTGATCGAGGCCGGTCTCGTGGACGGCCGCCGGATCACGTCGTGGCCGAGCCTGAAGACGGACCTGACGAACGCCGGCGCGACCTGGGTCGACGAGGAGACCGTCTGCGACGGAGGCATCCTCACGAGCCGTAACCCAGACGACCTGCCCGCCTTCGGCGAGGCGGCGATCCGCCTCTTCGCCGGCAGTCAGGACGAATGATACGCTCGCGTACAATGGGTTCCATGAACGGAAAGGTCGTCCTCATCACGGGCGGCGCACGCGGCGTCGGGGCGGAGGTGGCGCGGCGGCTGCACCGTCAGGGCGCGAAGCTCGTCCTGACCGACCTGGACGTCGCGCCGCTGGAGGCGCTCGCCGTCGAACTCGGTGGCGACGCGCACGTCGTGACCGCGGTCGCCGACGTCGGCGACCTGACGTCGATGGAGGACGCGGTGGCGGCCGGGGTCGCACGCTTCGGCGGTATCGACGTGGTCATGGCCAACGCCGGGATCGCCAGCTACGGGTCCGTGCTCGCCGTGGACCCCGAGGCGTTCAAGCGGGTCATCGACGTGAACGTCACCGGCGTCTTCCACACGGTCCGCGCGGCGCTCCCGTCGATCATCGAGCGCAAGGGCTACGTGCTCGTCGTCTCGTCGCTGGCCGCCTACGCCGCCAGCCCGGGCCTTGCGGCCTACCACGCCTCCAAGGCCGGCGCCGAGCACTTCGCCAACTCCCTGCGCCTGGAGGTCGCGCACCTGGGGGTCGACGTCGGCTCGGCCCACATGTCATGGGTCGACACGCCGCTCGTCCAGGACGCCAAGGCTGACCTGCGGTCCTTCGACGCCATGCTCAAGACCCTGCCCGGACCGCTGGCCAAGACGACGTCCA
>CAVVQN010000012.1:0-44113 GCA_963750375.1 Paraconexibacteraceae bacterium | reverse complement strand
TCGAGCGCTGCGGTGAGATCTTCGTCAAGGGCATCGAGGCCAGGGCGACGCACGTCAACGTCCCCGGATGGGTCGCCCTCATGCGGTGGCTGCGCCCGCTCATCCGCTCACGGCTGGCCGAGCGGGACACGCGCAAGGCCACCCCGCGGCTCCTGCCGCTGATGGACCAGGAGGTCGCCGCGCTGGGGCGTTCGATGAGCGCCCGCTCCAAGGCGCTGGAAGACGTCCCGACCGCCACGCGCTAGGCCTCAGTACTCGGGGCTCGCCCACGGCGGCAGGACGTCGGGCACGCCCAGGCCGTCGGCACCGACCCGGTCTGCGAACTGCGCCGGGCGCTTCTGGAGGAACGCCATGACGCCCTCGACCGCGTCCGCGTCCCGCGCGCGCTGCGCCAGCGCCGCGGACTCCGCGCGGTGCGCGATCATCGGGTGGTCGGCACCGAGCATGGTCCACAGCATCCGCCGGGAGACCGCCACCGACACGGGCGCGGCGTGATCGGCGATCTCACGAGCCAGCGCGCGGGCGTGGTCGAGCAGTTCCCCGTCGGGCACCACCATCTTCACCAAGCCTCCTGCCAGGGCCTCCTCGGCGTCGAAGACCCGCCCGGTGGCGACCCATTCCATCGCTTGTGAGATACCGACGACCCGGGGGAGGAACCACGTCGACGCCGCTTCGGGCACGATGCCGCGCCGCGCGAAGACGAAGCCGAAGCGTGCGCTCTGCGCCGCGATCCGGATGTCCATCGGCAGCTGCATCGTCGCGCCGATACCGACGGCCGGCCCGTTGATCGCCGCGATCACCGGCTTGTGGCTTTCGAAGATCCGCAGCGCCACCCGTCCGCCGCTGTCGCGCGGGGCGCGGCCGTCGTCGCCCGGGGACTGCTCGGCGAAGGCCTGCGACCCGTCCCCGAGGTCGGCGCCCGCACAGAAGCCGCGGCCGCTGCCGGTGACGATGACCGCCCGCACGTCATCGTCGGCGTCGGCAGCATCGAAGGCCTGGACCATGTCGTCCGCCATCTGCAACGTGAAGGCGTTGAGACGATCGGGGCGATTCAACGTGATCGTCAGGACGTGGTCGGTGACGTCGTAGAGCAGGGTCCGGAACGTGGGCATGCGGGCATCCTCGCCGACCCGTGGTCGGGCGCGCCCGCCATCTGGTGGGAGATCCTGCCCAGACCCTGGTGTGGGTGATGCCAAGCTGGTAGGACCCATGGCATATGAACGCAGCGATCGCCGGACGGGCTGCGGGGCTCCATGAGCTCCGCTGACGTCGACCCCCAGGAGACCCGCGAGTGGATGGAGGCGCTCGACGCGGTGGCGCGCGACAGCGGCGCCGACCGCGCACGGGAGCTGCTCGGGCAGCTGCTGCAGGCGTCGTCCCGGCTCGGCGCCCATCCGCAGACGGACGGACCGACCCCGTACGTCAACACGATCGCCGTCGACCAGGAGGCCGACTTCCCGGGCGACCCGTCGGTCGAGCGCGCCCTGCGGTCGCTCGTGCGCTGGAACGCGATGGAGCTCGTGCTGCAGGCCAACCGTGAGTCCTCAGAGCTCGGCGGGCACATCGCGTCCTACCAGTCGGCAGCGGTGCTCTACGAGATCGGCTTCAACCACTTCTGGCGTGCGCCGACGGCGGACGACGGGGGCGACCTCGTCTACATCCAGGGTCACTCGTCCCCGGGGATCTACGCCCGTGCGTTTCTGGAGGGCCGCGTCGACGAGGCGCGCATGCGGCGCTTCCGGCAGGAGACGGACCCCTCCCAGCCCGGGCTGTCGTCCTACCCGCACCCGTGGCTCATGCCGGACTTCTGGCAGTTTCCGACGGTCTCGATGGGCTTGGGACCGCTCATGGCCATCTACCAGGCCCGCTTCATGAAGTACCTCCAGGGGCGCGACCTGGGGAAGGCGGCCGGGCGCAAGGTCTGGGCGTTCATGGGGGACGGCGAAATGGACGAGCCCGAGTCGATGGGCGCGATCTCCCTCGCCGGCCGCGAGAAGCTCGACAACCTCGTCTTCGTCGTCAACTGCAACCTGCAGCGGCTGGACGGGCCGGTCCGCGGGAACGGCAAGATCATCCAGGAGCTCGAGACGAACTTCCGCGGCGCGGGGTGGAACGTCATCAAGGTCATCTGGGGCGGCAAGTGGGACGCGCTGCTGGCGGCCGACACCGACGGGCGCCTCGTCCGCCGGATGGAGGAGGCCGTCGACGGCGATTACCAGACCTACAAGTCGCGCGACGGCGCCTACGTGCGCGAGCACTTCTTCGGCACCGACCCGGCGCTGCTGCGGATGGTCGAGCACATGAGCGACGAGGAGGTCTGGGCCCTCAACCGCGGCGGCCACGATCCACAGAAGGTCTACGCGGCGTATGCCGCGGCCTCCCGGCACTCGGGCCAGCCGACGGTCATCCTCGCCAAGACGATCAAGGGCTATGGGATGGGCACCTCGGGCGAGGGTCAGAACATCACCCACCAGCAGAAGAAGATGACGCTGGACTCGCTCCGGGCCTTTCGCACGCGCTTCGACCTGCCGATCGAGGAGGACGCGATCGCGACGACCGACTTCCTCAAGCCGCCCGACGACTCACCTGAGATGACCTACCTGCGCGAGCACCGCGAGGCGCTCGGCGGGTCGCTGCCGGCGCGGCGGCCGACGGACGAGCCACTGCCGATCCCCGAGCTCTCGGCTTTCGCCTCGCAGCTGGAAGGGTCGGGGGACCGCGAGATCTCCACGACGATGGCGTTCGTCCGCGTGCTCGCGACGCTCGTGCGCGACAAGCAGCTCGGCCGCCGTGTCGTCCCGATCGTCCCGGACGAATCGCGGACCTTCGGCATGGAGGGCATGTTCCGCCAGCTCGGCATCTTCAGCCAGGTCGGGCAGCTGTACTCGCCCGAGGACTCCGAGCAGCTCATGTTCTACCGGGAGGACAAGCACGGACAGATCCTCCAGGAGGGCATCAACGAGCCCGGTGCGATGTCGTCGTGGATCGCGGCGGCGACCTCGTACGCCAACCACGGCGTGGCGATGATCCCGTTCTACATCTACTACTCCATGTTCGGCTTCCAGCGCGTCGGCGACCTGGTGTGGGCGGCCGGGGACTCGCGGGCCCGCGGGTTCCTCATCGGCGGGACGGCGGGCAGGACGACGCTCAACGGAGAGGGACTGCAGCACGAGGACGGCCACTCGCACGTGCTCGCGTCGACGATCCCGAACTGCGTCTCCTACGACCCGACCTACGGGTACGAGGTCGCGGTGATCGTCCACGAGGGGCTGCGCCGGATGTTCGGCGAGCAGGAGGACGTCTTCTACTACCTGACGGTGATGAACGAGAACTACGCCCAGCCGGCGATGCCGGACGGCGCGCAGGAGGGGATCCTGCGCGGGCTGCATCTCATCCAGGCCGCGCCGGAGAACCCCGGCGTCGCTCGCGTGCAGCTGCTCGGGTCCGGGACGATCCTGCGTGAGGTCCTCGGCGGTGCCGAATTGCTGGAGGCGGACTGGGGGATCGTCGCCGACGTGTGGAGCGCGACGTCGTTCACGGAGCTGCGCCGCGACGGCATGGAGGCCGAGCGCTGGTCGCGCCTGCATCCGACCGAAGAGCCGCGGGTGCCCTGGGTGCAGCAGTGCCTGCGCGGCCGCGACGGCCCGGTCGTTGCCACCACGGACTACATGCGGACGTACGCGGACCAGATCCGGCCGTGGGTGAGCGGGCGCTACGACGTGCTGGGGACCGACGGGTTCGGCCGCAGCGACACGCGCGCGGCGCTGCGCTCGTTCTTCGAGGTCGACCGGCGTCACGTCGCGGTCGCGGCGCTGCACGCGCTGATGCACGACGGCGTGGTCGAGCCGGGCGTCGTCCGGCAGGCCATCGACAAGTACGCGATCGACACCGAGGCGGTGGCACCGTGGCGCAGGTGACGAAGGTGAAGGTCCCCGACGTCGGGGACTTCGAGGACATCCCGGTCATCGAGATCCTCGTCGCGGTCGGCGACGCGGTGGCCGTGGAGGACCCGCTCGTGACGCTCGAGAGCGACAAGGCGACGATGGACGTGCCGTCGCCGGTCGAGGGCGTCGTGGCGTCGATCGAGGTGAAGGTCGGAGATCGCGTCAAGGAGGGCTCGCTGATCCTCACGGTCGAGGCCGCCGAGGGGTCCTCCTCCGCGGACGGTGCATCCGCCTCCGCGGCCGGTACATCCTCCTCCGGGGCAAGTCACCCGACTCCGTCGGTGGACTCGGACCCCCCCTCCGGAGGACGTACGCCGTCCGCTCCGGGCTCGCCTGTCTATGCCTCCCCGATGGTGCGCCGACGCGCGCGGGAGCTCGGCATCGACCTCACGTCGGTCAAGGGGACGGGTCGCAACGGGCGCATCCAGGCAGCCGACCTCCGGGACGCGGCGGACACGGCCAAGCCCGTCGTGCCGGGGGGCGGTGGCGGGGGGACGGACGCCGGGTCGATCCTCGGGTTCCCCCTGGCGCCGTGGCCGCGACCGGACTTCGCCAAGCAGGGTGAGGTGGAGCGGGTGCAGCTGTCGCGGATCGGCAAGCTCAGCGCGGCGAACCTGCACCGCAACTGGGTCGCGATCCCGCACGTGACGCACCACGACGAAGCGGACATCACCGACCTGGAGGCGTTCCGCAAGCAGGTCAACGCCGAGCAGTCCAAGGCAAAGGACGGCGCGAAGCTCACGATGGTCGCGCTGCTCATGAAGGCGTGCGTCGGGGCGCTGCAGACGTTCCCGAACTTCAACTCCTCGCTCGACGGCGACCACCTCGTCCTCAAGCGGTACTACCACCTCGGATTCGCCGCAGACACACCGAACGGGCTGGTCGTCCCGGTCATCAAGGACGTGGACCAGAAGGGCATCCTCGCCATCGCCCGGGAGCTCACCGAGCTGTCGGGCAAGGCGCGCGAGGGCAAGCTCGGGCCGCGAGAGATGACGGGCGGGACGTTCACGATCTCGTCTCTGGGCGGGATCGGCGGGACGGCGTTCACGCCGATCGTCAACGCCCCTGAGGTCGCGATCCTCGGGGTCACGCGGTCGGCGATGAAGCCCGTCTGGGACGGAGAGCAGTTCGTCCCGCGGTTGATGGTCCCGTTGTCGCTCTCCTACGACCACCGCGTCATCGACGGAGCCGCCGCCGCGCGGTTCGTCGTCCACCTGTGTCAGACGCTCACCGACCTCAGGCGGGTGCTCCTCTAGATGCCCAAGACCACCGTTCCGGTCCCCGACATCGGCGACTTCGACGAGGTCCCGGTCGTCGAGGTCCTCGTCGCGGTCGGCGACACCGTGGCGCAGGAGGACTCGCTCGTCGTGCTCGAGTCCGAGAAGGCGACCATGGAGGTCCCGTCACCGGCGGCCGGCAAGGTCCTGGAGGTCCTCGTGCAGGTCGGTGACCGCGTGAAGGAGGGCGTCCCGCTCCTGACGCTCGAGGTGGAGGACGCCGTCGACTCGCAGGAGTGCGGAGCCGCCGCCCGCCCCGGCGTACGGCGGGGATCAGCACCGACGACGGCGCGCCCGCCGCACGCCGGCGCGCCAGAGGAGGTGGAGCTGCCGACGGCCGATCACAGCGCGTTCCTCGTCGTCCTCGGGGCCGGTCCGGGGGGTACACCGCGGCCTTCCGGGCCGCGGATCTCGGCCTGGACGTGCTGCTGATCGAGCGTCACGAGCGCCTGGGCGGCGTGTGCCTGAACGTCGGCTGCATCCCGTCCAAGGCGCTGCTGCACACGGCCAAGCTCATCACGGACGCCGCGGCCTCCGGTGCTCACGGCGTGACGTTCGCCGCACCGCAGATCGACGTCGACAAGGTGCGAGAGCACAAGGATGCCGTCGTCACGAAGCTCGTCGGCGGGCTGTCCGGGATGGCGAAGCAACGCAAGGTGCGCGTCGTGCGCGGAACGGCGCAGTTCAGTGGCGCGCACACCCTGCGCCTGCAGACCGACGACGGCGAGCAGAGCGTCGCCTTCCAGCAGTGCATCATCGCCGCCGGATCGCAGGCCGTCGCGCTCCCCGAGTTGCCCGACGACCCGCGGATCATGGATTCCACCGGGGCGCTCGAGCTCGCTGACATCCCTGAGCGCCTGCTCGTCGTCGGGGGCGGGATCATCGGCCTGGAGATGGCGACGGTCTACGACGCGCTCGGGTCGGCCGTCACCGTCGTCGAGCTTGCCGACGTGCTCATGCCCGGCGCCGACCAGGACCTCGTCAAGCCGCTGCGCAAGCGGATCGAAGGCCGGTACGCGGGCGTCCATCTGGGGACGCGCGTGGAGGCGATCGATGCGGGCGACGACGGACTGCACGTGCGCTTTGCGGGGAAGGACATCCCCGAGGGGACGCGGTGTATGACCGGGTGATCGTCGCCGTCGGCCGCCGTCCCAACGGCGGGGCCCTGAACGCCGACGCCGCCGGGGTGCAGGTCGACACGCGCGGCGTCATCCCCGTCGACGCGCGGATGCGGACGAACGTCCCGCACATCAGCGCGATCGGCGACCTCGTGCCCGGGCCGATGCTCGCGCACAAGGCGCTGCACGAGGCGAAGGTCGCGGCCGAGGTGTGCGCCGGGGAGGACGTCGTCTTCGACGTCAAGGCGATCCCGTCGGTCGCCTACACCGATCCCGAGGTGGCGTGGACCGGGCTGACCGAGCTCGAGGCCGAGGCCCAGGGCATCGAGGTCGAGGTGCAGACGTTCCCCTGGGCGGCGTCCGGCCGGGCGCTGGCGATGGACCGCGGCGAAGGCGCGACGAAGCTCGTCGTCGAGCCCGGCACGCATCGCATCCTCGGGGCGGGCGCGGTCGGTGTCCATGCGGGCGACCTCATCACGGAGGCCACGCTGGCCGTCGAGATGGGCGCCGTCGCCGGTGATCTCGCGCTGACCGTCCACCCGCACCCGACGCTCGCCGAGACCTTCGGCCTGGCCGCGGACCTCGTCGAGGGCACGATCACCGACCTTCCCCAGCCCCGCAAACGCCGCTGACCGCCGGTCCGTGTTTTTGCACCTGCCATGGCGGGGGCAGAAGTACGGTCCGGCCCGTCGCTCGCCGGTCCGTGTTTTTGCACCTGCCATGGCGGGAGCAGAAGTACGGTCCGGCCCGTCGCTCGCCGGTCCGTGTTTTTGCACCTGCCATAGCGGGAGTAGAAGTACGGCGCGGCCCCGTCGCGCCGCGCGTGGGGGACGGCGGACGTAGAGTCCCCGCCATGCAGATCGGCTCCGAGCGCACCGACGACTTCACCGTGGAGGGCCGCGTGACGACCGACGTCGGCGGCACGATCGGTGTCACCGTCCTGTCGACCCCAGGCCTCATCGGGATGATGGAACGGACCGCGGCGATGCTCGTCTTCGATCAGCTCCCGGAAGGCAAGGCCACGGTCGGCTTCGCCGTGAACATCAAGCACGTCTCCGGGTCGATCGAGGGCGCCAAGTGCACCGCGCACGCACGCCTGACCGACATCGTCGACGACCGCAAGCTGCACTTCGACGTCGAGGTCCGCGAGGGCGACCGCACGATCGGCGTGGGGACCCACGAACGCCGGGTCATCGACGTCGCCGGTCACGCGCAGTCGGCCGGGACCTGATCGGGACCGCATGCTCGTCGCCACCCACCCCGGCAACTTCCACGCCGACGACGTCTTCGCGGTCGCCGTCCTGCGCCTCGCCCTCGGGCCGATCAGCCTCGTCCGCACCCGTGACGAGGAGCAGATCGCCTCGGCGGACGTCCGCGTCGACGTCGGCGGACGCTCCGATCCCGCGACCGGGGACTTCGACCACCACCAGCGCGGCGGCGCCGGGGAGCGCCACAACGGCATCCGCCTGGCGAGCTTCGGCCTCGTCTGGCGCACCCACGGCGAAGCGCTCGCGGGCGACGCCGAGGCGGCGCGGGCCGTCGACGAGCGTCTCGTCCAGGGCGTGGACGCCAACGACACGGGCCAGACCATCACCGAATCGCTCATCGACGACGTGCGACCGATGACGGTCAGCGGCGTGATCGCAGCCATGAACCCGGCGTGGGACGAGATCGTTGACGCGTGAGGAGGAGGACGCCCGCTTCGACGACGCCGTGGTCCTGGCCACCGCCATCCTGGAGCGCGAGATCGCCGGTGCCCGCGCGTTCCGTCGTGCGCCAGGATCTCGTCCGCGCGGCGATCGAACGTGCCGAGGACCCCCGCCTCATCGAGCTGGACCGCAACATGCCGTGGCGGGATGCGGTCGTCGACCGGGGCCCCTGACGCGCTCTTCGTCATCTACCCCAAGACCGACGGCTGGGCGCTGCAGGCCGTGCCGAAAGCCCTGGGCGCCTTCGCCAACCGCAAGAACCTCCCGGCCGAATGGGCGGGGCACAGCGGGGAAGACCTGGCCGCCGTCACCGGGGTGGCGGACGCGGTCTTCGCGCACACCGCGGGCTTCTACGCCTCGGCTCGCAGCCGCGAGGGTATCCTCGCGCTGGCGCGGCTGGCAGCCGCCGAGGCCGCCGCCCCGGACGGTCACGGCGCGCCAGGCTGACGCCCCGGCTGTCTCAGGAGCGGCCCGAGGGGGCATCCTGTCGGTATGAGCACCCCTGCTGCCGGCACGACCATCGCACCGAAGGGGCTCCCGGTCACCGTGCCCCGCACCCTGTCGGTCCCCACCGTCGCCGGGATCGGCGCCGCGCTGCCGCGCACCCGGACCCAGGACGAGCTGTGGGACGGCTTCTTCCGCGAGCACTTCGAGGACCGCTCGATCGCCGAGCGGATCTTCCGCAACTCCGGCGTGGACCAGCGGCACGGCGTCGTGGACCCGCTGGAGGAGGACGTGCGCGACTGGGGGACCGAGAAGCGGATGCAGCGCTTCATGGAGGAGGGGCTGCCGCTGGGCGTCCAGGCCGTCGAGGCGTGCCTGCAGGACGCCGGGGTCGATCGCGCCGACGTGGGCCTGCTGTCCGTCGTGACCTGCACCGGCTACGGCACCCCGGGAGTCGACATCCTCCTCGCCCGCGAGCTCGGTCTCAGCGACCGCACCCAGCGCCTGCACGTCGGCCACATGGGCTGTTACGCCGCTGTTCCGGGCCTGGCTGCGGTGGCGGATGCGACCGCCGCCCGCGACAAGGTCTCGATCATGCTGTGCCTGGAGCTCACCTCTCTGCACCTGCAGCCGCCCACCCGCGACCTCGAGCAGATCGTCGCCCATGCGCTCTTCTCGGACGCGGCGGTCGCCACGGCCGTCGTCCCGGACGGCGGTCAGGGCTTCGAAGTGCTCGACGTCGTCGCCCGCACCGACGTCGCACACGCCCAGAAGATGCGCTGGGACGTGACGGACAAGGGCTTCCGCATGGCGCTCTCGCCGCGCGTGCCGAAGGTGCTCGAAAAGCACGTCGCGGGCGTGGTGCGAGGAGCTCCTGACGCCGCACGGCCTCACGCCGGACGACGTGCGCGGCTGGGCCGTGCACCCCGGAGGCCCGCGCATCATCGACGTCGTCTGCGAGCAGCTCGGTCTGGACGAGGAGGAGCTCGAAGAGACCGCCGCCGTCCTGCGCGAGCACGGCAACTGCTCGTCGGCCACCGTCCTCATGGTCCTTGACCGCATCCGCAGACGGCGGGACCTGGCCGACGGGGACGCGGTGATCTTCATGGCGTTCGGCCCTGGCCTGACGCTGTACGCCGCCCTCCTGCGCGTGCGCGCCTGACCGTCAGCGCCGCTTGATCCCGGAACCCTGGTAGACCGCCGCCAGCGAGCGCGTGCGCACCATCTCCACGCGCGTGCGGCGCCGCAGGAGAAAGCCGACGAACTGCAGCGGAGCCGGGCGCAGCCCGTGGACCTCGAGGTCCACCCCGCCGCGCGCGCAGAGCGCCTGCAGGCGCGCGGGGTCGACGAAGAGCGCCGGGTCGTGGCAGGCCGGCGGCGGGCCCCCGCGGACGCGCTCGCCGATCGTGACCAGCGCCAGCCGGGCGAACCGCGTCGCGTTGATCGTGTCGCAGACGAAGGTGCCGCCGGGCCGCAGGACGCGCAGCGCCTCGGCGACGGTCCCGTCCAGGTCGAGGACGTGCTCGAGGATCTCTCCGGCGACGACGACGTCGAAGCTCGCGTCCTCGAACGGCAGGCCGCAGCGTCCGCCTTCACGGGTTCGACGCCGTGCTCGGCCGCCACCGCCAGCCCGGCTTCCGAGAGGTCGACACCCACGTGCCCGTACCCGCGTACGTGCGGCGCCAGCAGGCCACCGCCGCAGCCGACGTCCAGCAGCTGCGCCCCCGGCGAGGCCGGCGGAATCAGTCGTGCCCGGGCCTCGGCCAGCCAGTGCAGCGACGAGAAGGCGCCGCCCGGATCCCACCACTGGTCGGCGAGATCGTCGTACTGACGCAGGTCGTTCGGCGCGCGCCGGGGGCCGGGAGCGGTCACGTCCTCACCTTATGCGTCGGGCAGCGGACCCGATGCGTACGGAGGCGTAACATCCAGACCATGGCCTCATCCTCGAACCGCAGCCTCAAGCGCTTGGTCAACGATTCAGCCGGGCTGGCCAACCGCCTGGCCATGCGTCCGCTGGGGACCGGGGGACGTTCCGTGGGCAACTGGCCGCTGGAACGGGCGCTCAGGGACCGCGTCACGCTCGTCACCGGCGCCTCGTCCGGGATCGGCGAGGCGACCGCGCTGGCGATCGGCGCGGCGGGCGGGACGGTCGCGCTCGTCGCGCGCAGCCAGGGCAAGCTCGAGGAGGTCGCGGCCACCGTGACCGCTGCCGGGGGCCGAGCGAGCGTCCACCCGACGGACCTCACCGACCTGGAGGCCATCGACGCGCTCTGCACCGCCGCACTGGAGGAGCACGGCCATGTCGATGTCCTCGTGAACAACGCCGGGCGCTCCATCCGCCGCTCGGTCGCGAACTCGACCCGGCGCTTCCACGACTACGAGCGGACGATGCAGCTGAACTACTTCGCATCGGTCCGGCTGACCCTCGGGTTGTTGCCGGCGATGCAGGCGCGTCGCCACGGTCACATCGTCAACGTCTCGACGCTCGGCGTCCTCACGCGGGTCCCGCGCTTCAGCGCCTACGTCGCCTCCAAGGCGGCGCTCGACGCCTTCGCCGACAGCCTCCAGAGCGAGGTGCTCAGTGACGGCGTCCGCGTGACGACGATCCACATGCCGCTCGTCCGCACGCCGATGATCGCCCCCACCGGCGCCTACCGGGGCATGCCGGCGGTCCAGCCCCACGTCGCCGCCGGGTACGTCACCCGGGCCATCGTCGAGCGCCCCCGCCGCCTCAGCCCGCCGGTCGGTCAGCTCTTCAACGTCGCCGACGTCTTCGCGCCCGGGGTGACGGACTGGATCCGCCATCGGGGCTTCACGGCCTCGGAGGACTCGAGCGCGTCGCGGGGTGCCGCGGTGCCCGTCCCGGAGGTCGAGGCCTCCTGAGGCGGCCTCGCCGGGTGCGGCCTGCGCAGCCGTCCGATGACCGGCTAGCGTCCGCCGGTGCCGATGCACCCGAGCCACCTGCTGAACATCGCGCGAAAGCGGGCGCGCCTGACGCGCGAGCGCAACGGCATCGCCCCGGTCGGGCCGGTTCCTGACCTGGTCGCGTTGGCCGAGGAGCGCCTGCGAGTCCCCGTCGTGATCGGCGCGCTGAACGGTGAGGTCGACGGCGCCTATGTCCCTGGTGACGCGGGGGCGACGATCTTCCTCAACGGCCGGCGTCCCCTCGTGCGCCAGCGCTTCACGCTCGCGCACGAACTCGGACACCACATCCTGGGGCACGGGTCCAGCGTCGACGACGCCCGCGCGCTGGAAGGTGACGGCGGGGTCGGTGGGCAGGCGATGGACGAGCGCTGCGCCAACGCCTTCGCCGCGGAGCTGCTCATCCCACCGGCGGCGGTCATGGCATGGGCGCAGGGAGCCGACCGGGTCCAGGACGGCCCGGTGACGATGGAGCACGTCGTGCGCTTCGCCGCCGCGTTCGGCGTGAGCGCCTCGATGGCATGCATCCGGCTGCGGACCGCAGGGCTGATCGCCGGCGACGAGGGCGCGGCACTGCTGGCCGCGATGACGGAGCACGCGCACCTGGAGGTCGCGGCCGCCCTGGACGACCTGCCGTCGCCCGCCGACACGCTCGCAGCCGTGGCGGCCGGCGGCGGCCGGCGCCTGCCGCCGGCCTTCGGCGGGTCGCTGGGCGCCCTGCGGGTCTGAAGCGCCGACGCGGCCGGGTCAGCCTTCGCCGCGCCGCCACGGACGGCGGCGGCCTGGCGTCGGCGTGCCGGGGACCGGGATCTCGCCGTCGATCAGGCCCTTGGCGAGCTTGAGCGCCCCGTTCCAGAGGCCGTCGACCGCGCGGGCGAGCTCCGGATCCGACGGCGGGTCACCGATCCGCAGAGCCTCGGGCGTGGAGAGCCCGACCGGTTCCACCACGAGATAGCGTCGCCCGTCGGGCCACACGACGGACATCAGCACCCGGCCGTCGTCGCGGACCGCGGTGACGAGCTGCACGCCCGAGCCGGCGTCCACCGTCTCCTCTGCCTCGAGCTCGTGGTCCTCGACCCAGTCGGGCGGCCAGCGGGGGAAGGTGTCGCTCACCCGACACTGTGTAGCGGAAGACCGCCCTCAGAGCGCTGCGCTCACGGACAGACGGCGCACGGCGCACGTGCCCGATCCCCGATCGGGGTGCCCGGGCGCACCGCTGATGCATACTTGCCGCGTGCGTCTCCCCGTTGTCCTGCTCCTGCTGATCGCCGCGCTGGCGGTGCCGACCGTGGCGCTCGGCCACGCCGAGCGTGCCACCCACTACCCCGACCGCTCCGTCGGGAAGGTGCCGGTGCCGAACACCCGTGGTCCGGTCCTCGTGGTCTGCAAGAGCGACTCGGCCAAGCGCAGCCGCTCGATCTACAAGGGACGGGGCCCCAAGAACACCCGCAGGCGCGCCGCGCTGGCCAAGCTCGTCAAGCAGTGCCGCTTCCGCCACCTGCAGCAGGCCGTGGACAAGGCGAAGTCCGGATCGCGCATCCTCGTCCTGCCGGGCGTGTACCGCGAGGAGCCCTCACGGGCGATCCCGGTCAAGGACCCCAAGTGCGAGGGTCCGGCCTACTGGGAGAGCTCCGGGGACAACCATCAGGAGGACGGTCGCGTGCCGACCTACCTGCACCAGGTCGACTGTCCCAACAGCCGCAACCTCGTCGCCATCATCGGTGACTCGCCCAAGGACGACGACCGTGTCTGCGATCAGCGTTGCAACCTCACCATCGAGGGCATGGGCCGCCAGGCACGCGACGTCCTCTTCGTCGGCGACCGGAAGAAGCAGGACATCCTGCGGGCCGACCGTGCCGACGGTCTGCAGCTGCGCAACATGGCGTTCGAGCAGGGTGCCTACAACAACGTGAACATCGTGGAGACGAACGGCTTCCGCCTGTCGAAGCTCGTCTCCCGGTACGCCTCGCACTACGGCATCCTCAGCTTCACGTCCGACCACGGCCTCTACGACAACATCGAGGCCTACGGCTCGGGCGACTCGGGCGTCTACCCGGGGTCCGGTCCCGAGGCCCACTGCAACGGCTTCGGCATCGAGATGCGCAACATCCGGTCCTACGGCAACACGCTGGGGTCCTCGGGGACCGCGGGCAACGGCACGTGGACGCACGACTCGCATTTCTTCGACAACGCCGCCGGCATCGCGAACGACTCGTTCGCCCCCGGTCATCCCGGCATGCCGCAGGACTGCTCGAAGTGGACGGGCAACCGGATCCACTCCAACAACGTCAACCTGTTCGACGACCGCAACGAGGCCTACTGCAACAGCACGCCGTTCGAGGCGCGTCGGCGTGAGGTCGTCTGCCCGGTCTTCCAGGTCGTGGTGGGCGTCGGGTTCATGCTCTACGGCGTGAACGAGAACACGTTCTCGGGGAACTACCTCTACGACCAGCACCGCAGCGCCGTCCGGCTCTTCGGCGTCCCCGCGGCCGCCCGCGGCGAGACGGACCCAGGCAAGGCGTACGACACCTCCCACGGCAACAAGTTCACCGGGAACACGTTCGGTGTCCGGCCCGACGGAACGCGCGACGCGAACACGCTCGACGTCTTCTGGGACGAGCAGGGCCTGCGCAACTGCTGGCAGGGCAACACGGTCGCGCCCGGTGCGAAGCTCACCTCCGATCCCGCGACGCTGCCGACCTGTGACTCCGGTGGCTCGATCAACCCGGTGGGCAACGTCCTGAAGCTTGCCGCGGACCTGCCGTGCATCCAGTGGCATCCGAAGAACAACCCCGACCCGATCGGCTGCACGTGGTTCACCACGCCGCCGGACCCGGGTCCGGACGGCACGGGTGGGGGCTCCCGGGCGCGTACGACGACGACGGCCGCCTTTCCCGTGCTCCGGCCGGTCTCGCTGGGCGCGGCAGGGCGCGTATCCGGCCCGGGGGCAGGTGCCCACGGCCCGCTGGAGTGGGACGCCGAGCCCCAGGCCGCCCGGCCCTCCGAGCTGCCGCAGGACCGCATCCTCACCGGTCGCCTGCGCAACACGGGCGACACGCCGCTCGCGCTTGACGCCCTGCGGGCTCGGCTGCTGGACGACGCGGGCCGTGCTGTCCCGGGTGCGGCGACATTCGCCGCCGGCTTCTCCCACGGACTCTACGGACCGGCCACCGGCCCCAAGGAGGCCATGCCCGCGTTCCAGGCCCGGCGTCTGGGGGTCATCGCGACCGTCGCTCCCGGCGCCACCGTGCCGTTCACGCTCTCGTGGCGGCGCGCCGCGGGGACGGGCGCGCCGACCCGGGTCGACCTCGGCGACGTCGTCGTCGCCCTGCCGGCGTCCGACTGACGGACTAGCGGGCGGCCCGCACGAGCGCCCGGACCGCAGCCGCGGTCCGGGTCGCCGCCGCGGTCGCCACGCCCACCCCGGTGACGCGCCCGCGCCGCACGACGTAGACGAAGCGGGCGTTCGGACCCGCCGGGCGGATCCGCAGCGTCGGCGCTCCGGGCACGGCACGGGTGGTGGCCCGGAAGGCGGCGGTCATGCGGTCCCCGGGGCCGACGCCCAGCGCGGTGTGGCCGGGGGCGGTGGAGGCGATGTAGGAGGAGCGGCCCGACGGCGACAGCACCATCCGCACGCTGCCGGCCGCCAGCGGCGCGCGGCGCGACACCGCCCAGCGCCACGTGCGCCCAGCGCGCACCGGAGGCTGGCCGGCCGCGCGCAGCAGCGCCTGCGGTGTTGCCGCGAGGCCGACGCGCCCCAGGCCTCTGGCGGTCAGCCGCGAGCGGGCCGCGAGCGGGCGCTTCGCCGGCACGCCGGTGGCGCGCTCCCACATCTGCAGGTAAGCCTCCGCGCCGTTGAGCATGTCCTGGGTGAACGTCGAGGGCGTGCGCCTGCGGGCCTCCTCCAGGAAGTCCAGGTAGAGGCCGTACTGCGCCACGCCGTCCTTGTTGAAGTCCCAGGTCCGCTTGCCCGTCGTCGCCTGCTCGATCGTCTGCCGGCCGTCGAGCGACTTGAACGGATAGGTCACCGGGGCGTTCGTCGTCGCGTCGGTCCGTGCGCACCGGCTGCTTGGCCACGCCGTTCATGTCCGAGCCGAAGCCGAAGCCGTAGAGGAAGCGCGGGTCCCGCAGCTTGCGGAGGCGGCGGTACTCGCTGGTGAACCAGGAGGAGTCCGAGGCCACCCCGATCGCGGACGCCTTGGGGATGACCACGCCACCGAGCTTTATGATGCGCGGCTCGTCGAGCGGGGTGGACCAGCTGTGGGACGAGATGACGCCCGAGTAGCGCCGTGCCTCCAGCAGATCCAGCACGCTCTGGCGCGCGGCCTGGCTCATGTGGTCGGGGTCGACGAGCATCCCCTTGTCCATGATCTGCGCGATGAGGTCCCGTCCGATCGGGCTGAGGCCGACGGTGTTGCAGTGCGGCGGCGGCGGGTAGACGGGCGTGGCTCCTCCCGGATCCAGCAGGCTGACGAACGCCGACCCGGGCCCGCGACAGCCCGGGCCCGAAGTCAGCTGCGTCTTGTCGGCGGCAGCGCGGATCGCCGGTGCAGGTCTTCATGTCGAAGAAGCGGCCGGTCTCCAGCTTGTTGGAGATGTTCGTGACGATGCCGTTGGTCCCGGGGTCACCGGCTGCGCCCGAGACAGCGCGTTGTCCGTCTTGACGGCGATCTCCAGCGACCGTACGCCGGCGCGCTGCAGCGCGTCGAGGTCCCGGCGGACGCTCTCGCGGGTGCACTCCGACACGCCGTTGAGGAGGCGGCAGTCGAACAGCCGCGAGATCTCCACGCCCATGATGACGGCGAGCTTGCCGTCGTTGACGACCTTGCGCGCCTCGAACGGATCCTTGACCATGCGCAGCCAGCCCTTGCCCGGGCCGCCGAACTGCGCGTCGACGTAGTCCTGCATCTTCAGCAGCTGCTCGATCTCCAGCCGCACGGTGTTCATCTCGTTGCAGTCGTGCGTCTTCGTCGGCTGCAGGTTGCAGAGCGCGTTGGATTCGACGAAGAGGTTGACCATGACCCGCAGGCCGCCGCGCCAGGCGCGCTCGACCCAGCGGAAGTACGTCCCCTCGTGGGTCAGCGAGGTCGGGGACGGCCAGTCGCGGAACGTGGGCCAGCCCGACGGTGTCGTGCGTCGCCGTGGGGCTCTTGCCGCTGAGGACGTTCTCGAAGGCGAGCCCGAAGCCGCCGGGCTTGTGGTCGGGGCAGTCCGCCATCGCGACGGCCACGCCGTACGGGCTGAACGGACGGCCGCAGTGGGCGTTGCCGCCGAAGAACTCGTAGGCCATCCAGTGCAGGTGGCTCTCCAGCAGGCCGGTCGTCTGGCCGTACGGGTTGCTGCCGCGGGTCGGGGCGCCGGTCACGTCGGTGTCGGAGTCCGGGAACGTCGCGCAGCCGTCGGCCACCGGGAACGTGAAGCTGCCCGGGCTGTCGGCGACGACGAGGCGTCCGTCGGCGTCCGTCGCCAGCGACCTGGCCGGACGCCAGCGAGAGCGTGAAGGCCCCGCCGCGCGGGCGCACCCGCCAATCGCCTCGGGGGCCGGGGGACGCGGCCGGGCCCACCGCGGCAGACGGTCCGTCACCGGCCGTCAGGAACGTGCCGGCCTTGCCGTAGAGGAGGAAGCTGCCCAGGTCGGACGCCTGCATCCGGAACGGCCCGGCGTCCGTGGCCACGTCGCGTCCTGTGGCCTGCGATCGCAGCGACACGCACGTGTTCGCCAAGGGGTAGACGTCCTTCAACGAGGCCCCGCCGCTGTCGGCCGCAAAGGCGGATCCAGCACCGGAGGACAGCATGAGGATCGAGAGGAGGACGGCGCGCACCGTCACCTGCCGCCGACGGAAGCGAGGGGCCATCGCCGGAACCCTAGCCGGGTCCGTCAGATTCCGGCGCAGAACAATTCGTCCACCGCGTCCCAGTCCTCGGGGGCCGGGATGCGTAGGGCGTCGGCCAGGCGCTGCAGCTCGCCGACGACGTCGGCGCTGTCGCTGTCGGTCGTCCGCAGCAGGGCGCCGCCGGCCGCGCCGGCCGGGGCTGCCGGCAGTGCCGCACGGGTCAGCGCACCCGCGCCGACGCCGAACAGTTCGCCGAGCGCGTCCAGGGCGCGACGCGACAGCGTGGACGTGTCGTGGTCGCCCCGCTCGACGCGCTCGAGGTACTCCGCGACCTTCCCGGTCGCGGTACCCGGCAGGCTGAGGCGGTCGACGAATGCGCCGGCGAGATCGCCGACCGACCAGCGCCGGCCGGCCCGCAGGGTCGGAACGAGCTCCGCGAGCGAACCAGGGGCCGCCGCGAACGTCGTGGCCAGGGCCGCCAGCGCCGGGTCCGCAGCCATCCGCGCCTCGGCGACACCGGGCCGCAGCTCGGGGTCGGGCGTCAGTGCGATCCACGTGTCGACGAGCGCGGCGAATGCCTCGCGCTGATCGTGGGGCACCTGCGCCAGGTAGGCGTCGATGTCCGGGTCGGTCCCAGCGCTCCACTCGGACTTGAAGTCAGCGAGGACGTCTTCAGGCGGGCGCATCGGCAAGGAGCTCCCTCAGGGCGGACAGGCCGCGCTTGCGGCGTTGGTAGACGTTGGCGGTCGTGATGCCCAGGCGCTGCGCGATCTCGGAGTCCGGGACGCCGAGCCGCTCGAGCTGCAGCACCTGACGGTGGCTGTCGTTCTTCATGCGTGCCATGGCACGGTCCAGTTCGTCGTTGAGGTCGGTGAGCTCGGCGGCGCGATCGTAGGAGGCGGCGGCCTTCAGGCGCGACAGACGGTCCAGTTCGTCGAGGTCGTCGCCGCCGGCCGCGCCCCGGCGAGCGTGGTGGGTGTGCTGTTCGCGCTTGACCCGTTCGCGCGCGACGTCGACGCAGGCGTACCACGTCGCCTTCTTGGCGGCGTTGCAGACCTCGCCGGCGCTCACCCCGCGGAAGGTGGCGCCGAGCTTGAACCACACGCGACGCCGGGCCCGCTGGAAGGCCTCGTCCTGGTCCTCGGCGCTCAGCGCCCGATCGGAGACCGGCGCCCGGAAGGACCGGACGTGGATCTTCAGCCGGCCGTCGAGCTTCAGCGCGATCGCGCCCCAGAGCTGACGGGCGGCGGCGTCGTCCCCGTGGTCCCTGGCGACCGCGAAGCGCTCCACGAGCCGCTCGAGGGACAGGCACACCAACGGGTCGTAGGACGACGGCACGAGCGAGGGGTCAGCGGGGCGGGTCACGATCTGACAGCCATCTTCCCAGGGCGGGCAGAGGGCATCGTTAGGGTCGTGTCCTTGGCCGCCTCCAGCCCGCAACCGCCGGTGGCCGACGCCCCGTCTGAGCCGCCGGACCGCGGCGGCGACGATCGCGGCCGGCTCGGCCTGCTCGTCGTGCTCGCGACGGTCGCCGTGGCGGCGGCGGTCGTCCTGGCGACCCCGGCGCTGCACGAGGCGGCCGGCTACGCGTGGCGAGGGGAGGGCACGGCCCTCCGGGAGCACCTGCGTGGCCTCGGAGCCGCCGGGGTCCTCGTCCTCGTGGCCCTCATGCTCATCCACGCGGTGGTGCTCTTCCCGTCCGAGATCGTCACCGCGGCCGCCGGCTACGTCTACGGCCTGGCAGGCGGGCTGGCGATCGTGATCCCGGGCTGGCTGGGGTCGGCCATGCTCACGTACTGGATCGGGAGGCACGCAGGCCGGCCGGTGCTGCGTCGCCTCGCCGGGGGGCATCGGCTCGAGCGCACGGAGGCGACCGTCGCCCGGGGCGGCGCCACCGTGCTGCTCCTGGCGCGCCTCGTCCCGATCGTCCCGTACAGCCTCGTCGGCTACGTGGCGGGCGCCGCACGCGTCCCCGTGTGGAGGTTCGTCTGGACCTCCGTCGTCGGGATGCTGCCGTTGTCGGTGATCGTCGTCGTCCTCGGCACGCGGCTTGAGGGCTTCCACCTGGACGACCCGGTCCTGTGGGTCGCGCTCGTGCCGCTGCTCGCCGCGGTGCTCGCCGCGCGCCCCCTGGCCCGGCGCCTGGGGCTCTGAGGCTTCAGCCCAGGCGGACGAGCATCTTGCCGGTGTTGCGCCCGCGCAGCAGGTCGATGAACGCCTGCGGGGCGTTCGCGAGACCGCTCCACGATCGTCTCGCGCGCCTGGATACGGCCGGCGGCGAGCGCCGGGGCCGACGTGAGCGACGAAGTCGGGAAAGCGCCCGTAGTGGTCGCCGACGATGAAGCCGCGCAGGGTCAGGCGCTTGCCGACGACCTGGATCATGTTGTGCGGCCCCGGGGAGGGGCCGGTCGCGTTGTACTGGGCGATCGCACCGCACAGCGCGGCGCGGCCGCCGACGTTCAGGACGTCGATCGCGGCCTCCAGGTGCGTCGCCGCCGACGTTGTCGAAGTAGACGTCGATGCCGTCCGGCGCGGCGTTGCGCAGGCTGGTCAGGACGGGGCCGTCCTTGTAGTTGAACGCGGCGTCGAACCCGAGGTCGTGCACGAGGTGATCGACCTTCGCCGCCGTGCCGGCGCTGCCGATGACCGTGTGGCCGCGAAGCTTGGCGAACTGCCCGACGAGCGATCCGACCGCGCCGGCCGCGCCCGACACGAAGACGACGTCCCCGTCGGTGAGGGCCGCGACGTCGAGCAGCCCCGCGTAGGCGGTGAGCCCCGGCATCCCCAGGACGCCGAGGTACGCCTGTGCCGGGGCGACCGTCGTGTCGACCGGCTTGACCGACGCCGCCGGCAGGACGGCCCACTCGCGCCAGCCCTGAGCCGTGCAGGACGGTCGTGCCGACGGCCACGGTCGGATCCTCGCTCGCGACGACCTCGCCGACCGCCCCGCCGTCGAGCGCCTTGCCGATCTGAAACGGCGGGACGTAGCTCTTGCCCTCGTTCATGCGCCCGCGCATGTACGGGTCGACCGACATCCACGTGTTGCGGACGAGGACCTCACCGGCGACCGGGTCCGGGACCGTCACCTGTGCGAGGTGGAAGTCGCTGGGCTCGGGCTCGCCGGAGGGGCGCGCGGCGAGCTCGATCTCTTGGCCGGTGCGGGGCATGCCTCCACGCTACCCCGATGCGAGCGCGCTAGGCTCACCGCCACGTGGCCGGCGGGTGCGGCCCGGATCCCTGCCGTCGTCCGGAGCACCCGATCGCCACCACGCCCGTCCTCCCGTCACGCCCTGCCCCCGCGGTGCTGCGGGCCCGTGGGCTCGCCCACAGCTTCGGTCGTCTTGAGGCCCTCGTCGGCCTCACGCTCGACATCCGTCCCGGCGAGTGCGTCGCGCTCATCGGTGCCAACGGGTCGGGCAAGTCCACCGCGGTGCGCATCATCGCGGGGCTGCTCGACGCCGACCGCGGGCGAGGTGACGATCGCCGGAGCCGACCCACACACCGAACCCGAAGCCGAGGACGCGCGTGCCGCCCTGGCGCTCGTGCCGGACAACCCGCTGCTCTACGACGACCTGACCGTCGCCGAGCATCTGGAGCTCGTCGGCCTGGCGCACGGTGTCCCCGAGCCGGAGCTCGCCGAGCGGGCACCGGCGCTCCTCGAGCGGCTCGGGCTGCACGGGCGTCGCGACTTCCTCCCGCGCGAACTGTCACGGGGCATGCGCCAGAAGACGGCGCTCGCCTGCGGTCTCATCCGCCCGGCGCGCCTCATCGTCCTGGACGAGCCCGTCGTGGGCCTGGACCCGCCGTCCCAGGCGCTCCTGTCGACGCTGCTGACCGAGGCGAAGGCGGAAGGCATCGCGGTCCTCTTCACCACCCATCAGCTGCCGTTCGCCGACGGGCTCGCCGACCGCGCGGTGATGCTCCAAGAGGGTGTCGTCCTGGACACCGGCCCTTGGGATCAGGTCCGTCGCCGTGCCGCCGAGCGCGGATGGCAGTGAGCACCCGCGCAGCGCGCCTGCAGGCCGTACGTGCCTGGCGCCATGCGACCGTGCCGGGGCCGACGCTCGCCCAGCGCGCGGGAACCGTCTACACGTTCGTCCTCGTCACCGCGATCTTCGGCGTCGGGATCTTCGACGCCGTCGACCAGGCGCTCGCGCAGGTGCTCTCCTTCGACGGTGCGGCGACGTGGGGGCCGTCGGTCGCCCTCGTCGCCCTCGTCGTCGTCGCGCGCTGGGGCGCCTATCCAGGGACCCGTCGTCTACACCGTGGCGGACGTCGCGCACCTGCTCGGGGCCCCGCTCGGCCGTCGTGCGCTGGCCGCCCGCCGCCTCGTGCTGTCGATGTCCGCGGGGGCGGTCCTCGGCGCGGGCCTCGGTGGTCTGCTCGCGCTCGGCCTGGCCGGGGACGGCCGGTCGATCGAGGCCGGCGCGCGCCGGGGCTGTGGTCGCGCTCGCCGCTGTCGGGGTGCTCGCCGTCGCGGCGGCGTGGGGCGTCCAGGCGTCGGCAAGGGCAGAGCGCGCGCTGGGTCCGGCGACGTGGCTGGCGCTTGCGGCCGGAACCGCTGCCGGCGTCCTCGGCGAGCATCACCCGGGCGTCGTGCGGACCGTGGTCTGGTCCGGGCCTTGGGGTTGGGCGAGCGCCCCGGTGCAGGCGGAGGGCTGGCCGCTGGCCCTCGGCCTCCTCGTTGCGACGTCGGCGGCCGCCGCCGCGGTCGCGGTGCGGCGCTGCGGCCACTGCTCCGCCGAGCGGCACCTTCGCCGCGCCGAGGCCCGCGCCGGAGCGGTCGCGTCGCTGGCGGCGTTCGACGCGCGCTCCATGCGCCAGGCGCTGAGCACCGCGGCGATCGGCCGTGCCCCACGCGCAACCGGTGGACGCATCTCGGGCTGGCCCGCTCGTTCCTGGTTCCCGTCCCTGCTGATGTGGCGGGGGACGGCGGCACTGCGCCGCACCCCGGCGCGCGGGGCCGAGGCGCTCGTCCTCGGAGGAGGGGGCGCGATGTTGGTGCTTGCGGCCGCCGACCGGGTGACCGCTGCCCTGCTGGGCGGCCTCCTGCTGTTCGTCGCCGCGACGCGGCTGATGGAGCCGCTGCGTGAGGAGGTCGACAAGCCCGGCCGTACCCGCATCCTCCTGCGCGCCCCGTGGGGCCGCGTCCTCTTCGCGCACGCCGCGCTCCCGGCGCTCGTCCTGCTCCTGGCGGTGCTGGCCGGGGTCGCCATCGCCGCAGGCACAGGGGCCACCCTGGCCCCGGCCGGGGCACTGGCGGCCATGGCACTTCTCGCGGTCCCGCTCACGGTGCTCGCCGCTGCGCTCTCGGCCCGGCGGGGCGGGCGGCTGCCGCCGAGCGTGCTGGCGATGGCGACGAACACCGACACCGGTGGAACGGGCGGGTTCGTCGTCGTCGGCTGGCTGCTGTTGTGGCCCTCGGTCGGCGCGATCGGGGCCGGTGTGCCGGCCGCCCTGGTCGGGGCGAGCGGGACGACGGCCCTGGCGCCCGCGGTCCTGCTGTCGGGCGTCGTGTCCGCGGTCCTCGCGGCGATCCTGCGGGCCTCCAAGCAACCCTGACCGCGCCGAGTGACGGATCGACCCGCGTCAGGCGGGCGGATCCATCACTCGGCGGTCGCGGCGGGCTACTTCAGCTGCGCGCTCGTGCGCCCGAGCAGCTGCCGGGCGATGATGAGCAGCTGGATCTGCTGCGTCCCCTCGAAGATGTCGAGGATCTTCACGTCGCGCGCCCACTTCTCCAGCAGGTCGGTCTCGGAGACGCCGATCGCGCCGCACAGCTCGATGCAGCCGAAGGCGACGTCCGTCCCCGTCCGTCCCGCCTTGGCCTTGGCGATCGACGCCTGGACCGAGTTCGGCTTGCGGTTGTCGGCCATCCACGCGGCCTGCATCGTCAGGAGGCGCGCAGCGTCGTACTCGGCCTCCATCGCCAGGAACTTCGCCGCCGCCGCGGACTGCGAGAGCGCGGGCTTGTCGTAGTCGACCTCGATGCCGGCCTCGGCGAGCTTCTCGTGCGTGAACTCCAGGCAGGCCTTTGCGCAGCCGACGGCCATCGCGGCCACGAGCGGACGCGTGTTGTCGAAGGTCTGCATGACGCCGCCGAAGCCCTTCTTCACGTCGACCTCGGGGGAGCCGAGCAGCGCCGACGCCGGCACCCGGCAGTCCTGCAGGAGGAACGCCGCGGTGTCAGAGGCCCGGATCCCGAGCTTGTGCTCGAGGCGGTCCAGCGTCATGCCCGGGTTCGAGCGCTCGACGATGAACGACTTGATCGCGGCCCGGCCGACCTCGCGGTCCAGCGTCGCCCACACGACGACGAGCTCGGCCCGCTCACCGGCGGTGACGTAGATCTTCTCGCCGTTGAGGACGTATTCGCCCGTGGCCTCGTCGAGGACCGCGGTGGTCCTGATCGCCGCGGAGTCCGAGCCCGCCTCGGGCTCGGTGATCGCCATCGCGGCCCAGCGGCCACCGAACTCCTCCAGCTGCTCGGGGGTCGCCACGGCGGCGATCGCCGAGTTGCCCAGACCCTGACCGGGGATGGAGAGCAGCAGGCCGACGTCGCCCCAGCACATCTCCATGATCGACAGCGCCGTCGACAGGTTCGATCCGTTGCGCGTGGCTCCGGGGTCGGATCCGTTGCCGTCGACCGCCGGCTTGTCATCGCCCTTTCCGGCGCCCGCGGCGCCCGCTCCCTGTGCGGCGCCGGAATCCTCCAGGCCGTTGAGGATCGCGGCGAGGAAGTCGAGCTCGGTCGGACGCTCGTGCTCGGCGGTGTCGTACTTGCGTGCGATCGGCCGCAGCACCTCCTGGCGCGACCATGTGGGCCTGACCGATGAGGGGCTTGAACTTCTTGGGGGTCTCGAGATTGATCATCGTTCTGGTCTCCTAGACGAGCAGGGCGCCCTCGAGGACGCCTGCGGTTCGCAGGTCGCGGTACCACCGCTCGACGGGGTACTCCTTCGTGTATCCGTGGCCGCCCAGCAGTTGGACGGCAGCCGATCCGATCTCGCGCCCCGTGCGTCGTGCACAGCTGCCGCGCGACGGCAGCCTCGCGGAAGAACGGCGCGCCGGCGTCCGCCCTGGAGGCCGCGCGCCACGTCGCCAGGCGCATGCCGGCGACCTCGATCGCGATGTCGCTGATCTGGAAGGCCACGGCCTGCCGGTTGGCGATCGGCTCGCCGAACGCGACGCGCTCGTTGACGTAGGGGATGAGGTAGTCCAGCGCGGCCTGCGCTGCACCGACGCTCACGGCACACCAGCCCAGGCGGGCCCGGTGCACGCATTCGGCGTAGACGTCCTGGTCGGCGTCACCGAGCAGGGCGGACGCCGGCAGCGCCACATCGTGGAACGTCACCGTCGCGGTGGCCGCGGCGCGGACACCCATGGCCGGCTCGGCGATCGTCGTCAGCGACGATCCCGCTGCCGCTCTCTCCACGAGGAAGAGCGCCGGCCCCCGGTCCTCGAGCTCGGCTGCCACGAGCAGCAGGTCGGCGTCGGCCGCCCGCGGCACGAGCGCCTTGACCCCGTTCAGGACGTAGCCCCCGTCGGCTCCCTTCCGGGCGGTGCACCGGAGGGCGAACGGGTCGAAGAGGGGGCGCGGCTCGGCGATCGCCAGGGCGGCAACCGCGACCTCGTCACCGGTGAAGGCCGGGAGGTACGTGGCCTGCTGGTCGGCGTCGCCCCAGAGGGCGAGCGCGTTGGCGACGGCGCCCGGCGCGAGCGCGGCGACAGCCAGGCCCAGGTCACCGTGGGCGAGGGCCTCGGCGACGAGCACGCCCGTGACCGCCGACTTCTCCGCTGCCGATCCGCCGAGGTCCTCGGGGACCCCGAGGGTCGCCAGGCCGAGCTCGCTCGTGGAGGCCAGCAACTCCGCAGGGGCAGCGCAGTCCTCGTCGGCCTGCAACGCCGCGGGGCGCAGTTCGGCAGCCGCGAACTCCTGCATCGCCTCGACGATCATCTGCTGGTCTTCGTCGGGCGTCAGGTCGAAGAGCCCGCGGGAGGACGCGCTCTTGGGGCGCGCGGGCTTGCCGCGACCCTGGACGGCGGCAAACCGCCGTCCGGCTTCTGCGCCCGCGCTCATGCCGTTCTTCGTGACGACGTACAGCGCACGCTCGGCCGGTCCGCGCAGGCCGATGCGGTCGATGACCTCCAGCCCGGCGATCTGGCGCATGGCCCTCAGGCCCATGCCCATGCTGCGTTCGGCGACGGTGCTCATGTCTTGCTCCCAGGCTTGGTGGTGGTCTTCTTGTTGACGGTCCTGCGGCGTCCCTTGGGCTTCGCGGTCGCCTCCAGCGGCGTCACGGTGCCCGTCAGATGCGCAAAGCCCTTGCGGGCATCGCAGACGGCGAACGACGTCGCGCCGCCGTCGGCGACCGACCCGAAGGTCACGGTCGTGGGCAGCAGCACGGGCTTGCGGAAGGTGACGTCGACGGTGAAGGCGTCGGGCAGGCGGGCGTCCAGGGCCGCCAGTGCCCGGGCCTTCGTCCACAACCCGTGGGCGATCGCGCGCGGAAAGCCGAACGGCTTGGCGGTGAGGCCGTACAGGTGGATCGGGTTGCGGTCCCCGGACACGGCGGCGTAGCGGCGCCCGATGTCACCGGGAACCCTCCAGGTGACGTCCTGCCCGACGGCGGGATCCTCCGGCGCGGGTCCACGCTCGCCGGTCCCGCCGCCGAGGCGCAGCATCGTCGAGCGCGCCTCCCACACCGTCTCGCCTCCCGCTGCCACAGCGGTGTGCAGCGTGAGCGTGCGGCCCTTGGGGTGGGGATCGAGCCCCGACGTCCAGACCCGGAGCGCGAGCTCCTCGCCCGATCCGACCGGGCGGTGGTGGACGATCGAGTTCGTCAGGTGCACGAGCCCGACCGGTCCGAACGGGAAGCGCCCGTCGGTCATGAGCGCGATGTGGACCGGGAAGGCCCGCACGTTCAGGTACGTCGCCGGCAGCGTGTCGCGCAGGGGAAACCCGCAGACCCGCGAGTACGCCGCCAGGTGGGCCGGGTCGGTGCGCAGGGCAGGAACCTGCAGTTCCAGGTCGGGCAACTCGCTGCCCCCGCCTCCGGGGAGACCGAGCAACGGGAGGGACGAGGCGCCGGGCAGCGCGGAACCGAAGGCCTTGAGGTAGTTGCCCAGGACGCCAGGGGCGCCGTCCAGCTCCTTCACGGTGGTGCTCATGGTCAAGCCCCCAGCAGCGACTGGCCGCAGACGCGGACGACGTTGCCGGTCAGCCCCGTCGAGTCCGCGGCAGCGAACCAGGCGATGCCCTCGGCGACGTCGACGGGCAGGCCACCCTGCGACATCGAGTTCATCCGGCGCCCGGCCTCGCGGATGGCGATGGGGACGGCGGCGGTCATCTGCGTCTCGATGAAGCCGGGGGCGACCGCGTTGATCGTGATCCCCTTCTCGGCGAGCACCGGCGCCAGCGACTGGACCATGCCGATGACGCCGGCCTTGGAGGTCGCGTAGTTCGTCTGGCCGTTGTTGCCGGCGATCCCGGCGATGGAGGACACGCACACGATGCGTCCGCCGTCCCGCAGCACGCCCTGCTCGAGCAGCACGTCGGTGATGCGCTCCTCGGCCGAGAGGTTGATGTCCAGGACGAGCGACCAGCGCTCGGGCTTCATGCGCGCGAGCGTCCGGTCCTGCGTGACGCCGGCGTTGTGGACGACGATGTCCACGCCGCCGTGCTGCTCCTGCAGGAACGACGCGATCGTCGCCGGGGCCTCGTCCGTGGTGATGTCGCAGGTCAGCGAGGAGCCGTCGAGCGACGTCGTCACCGCTTCGAGGTCCTGAGCCAGCGCGGGGATGTCCAAGCCGACGACGTGCGCGCCGTCGCGGGCGAGCGTCGCGGCGATCGCCGCGCCGATGCCGCGGGAGGCACCCGTGACGAGCGCGACCTTGCCGGCCAGGGGACGGTCGGGATCGACGACGGGCGCGTCGCCCTTGCCCTTGTCGATGCGGACGACCTGCCCTGAGACGTACGCGCTGCGGGCAGACAGGAGAAAGCGCAGCGTCGAGGTCAGCTGACCCTCGGCGCCGGGCTCGACGTAGACCAGCTGGACCGTGCTGCCGCCGCCGATCTCCTTGCCGAGCGCCCGGGTGAAGCCCTCCAGCGCGCGCTGCGCGGTGGCCTCACGCGGTCCACCCGCCGCGGTGGGCGGGGTGCCGAGGACGACGACGCGTGCGCAGGACCGCACACGCCGGACGACGGGGTGGAAGAACGCGTGCAGCTGCGTCAACTGCGTCGAGTCGGTGATGCCGGTGGCGTCGAAGACGAGCGCCTTGAAGCGCGCATCGCCGGGGACCTCCGCGTTGAAGACGGTGGCGTCCAGACCCGCGTCCGCCGCAGCGGTGCGCAGGTCATCGCGCAGCGCGGTGGCGACGTTCGCGCTGAACGACGCGAGCACCCGTGCGACGGGCCTTGCCAGGCGGCCGCCGGGTGCGGCCCCGAGCAGCACCGTCCCACCGACGGTCGCGTCACCGGGGGTCCAGCGCTCGAGGACGGTCGGGCGCGGGAGTCCCACCTGCTGGACGATCCGCTTGCCGATCGGGTTGTTTGCGAGCTTCGTGTAGGTGTCGGTCATCGGCGATCAGCCCTTCTTGTCGGCTTCGAGAATTGCGACGACGCCCTGTCCCCCGGCGGCGCAGACGGAGATCAGCGCGCGTCCGCCGCCGCGCTCGTGGAGCTCCTTGGCGGCGCCGGCGACGATGCGTCCGCCCGTCGCCGCGAACGGATGGCCGGCGGCCAGCGACGACCCGTTGACGTTGAGCTTCGTGCGGTCGATGGCGCCCAGCGGCTTGCTCGCGCCCAGGCGTTCCTTGCAGAAGACCGCGTCCTCCCATGCCTTCAGCGTCGACAGGACCTGCGAGGCGAACGCTTCGTGGATCTCGTAGATGTCGAAGTCCTGCAGCGTCAGGCCGGCACGGTCGAGCATCCGCGGGACGGCGTAGGCGGGTGCCATCAGCAGGCCCTCGTCACCGCCGACGTAGTCCACTGCGGCCGTCTCCCCGGTGACGAACTCCGCCAGGACCGGCAGGCCGCGCGCGGCCGCCCACTCCTCGGAGGCCAGCAGGACGACGGCTGCGCCGTCGGTCAGGGGCGTGGAGTTGCCCGCGGTCATCGTGCCGTCCTTGCCCCCGAACGCGGGGCGGAGCTTGGCGAGCTTCTCGACGGTCGAGCCGGGGCGCAGGTTCTGGTCGCGCTCGAGCCCGAGGAACGGGGTCATGAGGTCGTCCTGGAAGCCGCGCTCATAGGCGGCGGCCAGGTTGGCGTGCGAGCGCGCGGCCAGCTCGTCCTGCTCGGCGCGGGTGACGCCCCAGCGCGCGCCGGTGCGTGCCTGGTGCTCGCCCATCGACAGCCCGGTCCGTGGCTCCTCGTTGCGCGGGATCGCCGGGACGAGCATCCCGGGCCGGACGCCCGCCAGCGTCTTGAGACGCTCGGCGTTGGACTTGGCGTTGTTCAGCGTGATGAGCAGGCGTCGCAGGTCGTCGCCGACGGCCAGGGGCGCGTCGCTCGTCGTGTCCACGCCGCCGGCGATCCCGGAGTCGATCTGGCCGAGCGCGATCTTGTTCGCGACGAGGATCGTCGCCTCCAGCCCCGTGCCGCAGGCCTGCTGGATGTCGTACGCCGGCGTCGCCGCGTCCAGGCGCGTCGACATGACGGCCTCGCGGGTGAGGTTGAAGTCGCGGCTGTGCTTGAGCACCGCGCCCGCGACGACCTCGCCCAGACGCTCGCCTTCGAGCCCGAAGCGCGTGACGAGGCCGTCAAGAGCAGCGACGAGCATGTCCTGGTTCGACGCTTCTGCGTAGGCGCTGTTGGAACGTGCGAAGGGGATGCGGTTGCCGCCGACGACGACGACCTTTCGCTGGCTGGGGGTCATGGGGTGTCAGGTCCTGTCGGTCGTGAGGCGGTCGGTTGCGAAGAAGGGGAAGGGTCGGCTTCCGGCGTCGTGCCGCGCAGCCGGGCGGGGCGGGCGAGGCCGGGGCGGACGAGCGCGATGAACGCGTCGGCGGTGTCCTCGGCGTCCACGACGCCGGCGCCGTCACGCAGCCACCAGCGTGAAAGCGACTCGACCGCGCCGAGCAGGGCGTGCGCCATGCCGGGGACGAGGGCAGGCTCCGGCCCGGGCTCCAGGGCCTGGAGGGCCGCGCCCACGAGCGCGGTCGCCTGGGCCCGGTAGGCGTCCAGGTGCTCGGCGATCGCGCCGCCGGCCGGCAGCGTCTCGTCGTAGAGCACCTGCCAGGACGCGCGGTCCGCTTCGACGAAGGCGAAGAAGGCACGGACCGCGTCACGCAGGCCCTCGCCGGGGTCCGATGCTCGCGTGAAGGCGTCGGTGAGGCCCCCGATCAGCGCATCGGCCGTCCGGCCGAGGCACGCGAGGTACAGCCGTTCCTTGTTGCCGAAGTAGTTGTAGAGCAGCGGCTTGGTCACGCCGACGGCAGCCGCCACGTCGTCCATCGTCACCGCGGCGTAGCCGTGTCGGGCGAAGAGCGCCTGCGCCACGTCGAGCGTCTGTTGCTCGCGCTCGGCGCGGGGCAGACGTCGGGGGGCGGACGCCGGGGAGCTGTGGGCCGCGGAGGTCATCGCTCCCGCCCATGTTACTCACATATAAATTTCTATGTGGGTAACGCGTGGGCGATACGGTCAGGCGGTCGCCGACGGCGGCGCCACCGCGACCATGCCCGAATCGTTCACCGACACCCCGCTGCTCACCGCGCGTTTCGATGCCGCGCTGCACTACGCCGCCGACCATCACCGTCGGCAGCTGCGCAAGGGGACGCCGGTGCCCTACACGGCCCATCTGCTCGCGGTCGCGTCGCTCGTCCTCGAGATGCACGGGGACGAGGACGAGGCCATCGGCGCGCTCCTGCACGATGTCGTCGAGGACGGGGGCGGCACGCCGGCGCTGGCGTACATCGAGCGCGAGTTCGGCTCGCACGTGGCGCAGATCGTCCTGGCCAACAGCGACAAGATCGACGACCCAGGCGTCGAGCCGGGGCCGTCCGCCGGACGCAGCGCGTGGTTTGCCCGCAAGCGGGCGTACCTCGACGGCTTTCCCACCAAGTCAGCGGCAGCGCTGCGGGTGTCGCTCGCCGACAAGCTGCACAACGCACGCTCGATCCTGATCGACTACCGCACGCACGGCGACGCCGTGTGGGCGCGCTTCAAGCAGGGGCAGGGATCTGGCGACCCGCGTCTACTACCGCGAGCTGGCGGCCGCCTTCGAGCGCGAGCGCGACCGCCTGGGGGTGTATGCGGCCCCCGCCGTGGACGAGCTGCGCCGGACCGTGGACGCGATCACCGCCCTGGCGGTCGAGCACCAGGGGCCGGACTCGCACGAGCTCTTCGAGGCGGTGCGCAAACCCCTTCCCGCGGGTAGACCAGGGGGCATGCCAGACGACAAGGGAACGCCCGCACGGGACCACCAGGACAACGAGGCGTTCGAGCCGACAAAGGAGGCCGTGTCGGATCAGGGCGGGGAGACGGCGCCTCCGGGAGCCGACAAACCGGACGCCGGCGAGGCCAACAGCGGCGTGCACGAGGACGCCTGACGAACGCCAGTGGGCCGCCGGGCACCCGGGGGATGCTCCAGCGGCCTCACCTGGCAGGCCTTCCGTGGCGTATCGGGGGACCGGGCTCGCGGAGCGCACGTCCGGGGGAAAGACGCACGCTCGCTTTGGCGAGACCCGGTATTTCGGCCGTGCCCCGGTGCATCCGTCGTGAAACCCGAACTGCGACCGCTGTCCGGGGACAGACATCCAGCGTGTTCGCGTCAGACCTTGCCGGTCTCGATCCCGATCCGCCGCATGAGTGCCCACACGTCCGGGAGCTCGGGATACAGGATGGGCTTGCCGCTGGTCACGAGGGCGGCTGAGACAGCACGCGCCGGGTCCGCCCAGCCGACGGTGTTCGTGTAGCCCAGGTGCCCGAAGGCCTGCTCCGTGTCAGGCCCGAAGAGGCTCAGGACGTCGGCGCCGAGCATGAAGCCCAGGCCGTAGCGGGTCGGAAAGCCCAGCGTGAAGTCGATCTCCCGGTAGGACTGCTCTGAACGCGCACGCAGGATCGTGCGGGGATCGAGGATCCGCACCCCGTCCAGCTCGCCGTCGTTGCGCAGGAGCTCGAAGAAGCGCGAGAGCTCGGTCGCGCTGGCCACGGCGTTGCCGGCGGGAATGATGCCGGTGAGAAAGCGCGGGTCGTTCGAGGCTTCGACGACCGCGTCCGGCGCCTTGCCGAGCGCGCGTTCCAGCAGGTTGGACACCGGTGGAAGCACCGGGGCCCCTGTCGCGTAGCAGCGCCCGACCAGCGGGACGTCGGCGGCACCGACCCCGAAGTTGCAGAAGCGAAAGCCAAGCGGCGCGAGGATCTCGCGGTCAAGGACCGTCCGGATGTCGTCGCCCGTGACGCGCCGGACGACCTCGCCGAGGATGAACCCGCCGGAGATCGCGTGGTAGGCGAGCGTCTTTCCCGGCCGCGAAGCCGGACGGGCGCTGCACAGCACGTCGACGAGCAGCTGTTGGTCGCTCAGGTTCTCGACGTCCATGACGTGACCGGGCAGGTTCGGGACCCCCGCCCGGTGGCTGAGGACGTGCGCGAGCGTGATCTGGTCCTTGCCGTGCTGCGCGTACTCGGGGATGTAGTCGGCGACCCGGTCGCCGATGTGCAGCTCGCCGCGTTCGTCCAGGAGGTGGACGACCATCGCGGTGATCGCCTTGGAGGCGGAGAAGATGACGAACGGCGTGTCGGTGGTGACGGGGACGCGTGCCGCGTCGCGGCCGTCGTGCGGTCCGTTGCCGCTCGCGTGCCCGATCGCCCGGTCAAGGACGACGTGCCCGTGGCGCCGGACGCAGAGCTGGAGGGCAGGATGCACCCCGGAGCGGTACAGCCGACGCGCAGAGCGCCACATCGCCTCGACGTTGTCCCGCGTCATGCCCGCGTCGCCGGGGTCGGCCTCGGCACCGACGGTCGTGACCGCGTCGAGGTCGTCGGGGACGCGTATGCGCCGCAGGGGGTCGCCGACGAACGGCAACCGCGGCACGCCCGCCATCAGCCGCCTCCGCTGTTGAGCACCTTGTAGTCAAACCCGCCCTTGCCGTTCGTCTGCGTGACCGCGACCGTCGCCTTGTCGCCGCCCGCCACGGCCTGGCAGGTGGTCTTGGCACCGGCCTTGCCGGGGATGATCTCCGGGCAGGTGACCGTCACCCCGCGCCGGCCGGCCTGCTTCTCGATACCGGCGGCGACCCCGGTCTCGATGTCACGCGGGTGGATGAACGGCGCGCTGATGCTCACGGACCCGTTGTCGTCCTTCATCGTGACCAGGGCGTTGCCCGTCGACCCGTCGGTGCCGACGACCGCGCAGGTGAAGGTGCCGCCCTTCTTGGCCTCCTTGCCCTTGGGGCAGGTGACGCTGCGGACCTTCGCGACAGCCTGCTCGGTCACCGCCTTGGAGATCGCGCTCTCGGCCTTGTCGGTGTCGATGGTGGTCGTGCCACAGCCGGCGAGGCTCGTGAGGGCGAGGCCGGCGACGGCGGCCGGCAGCAACAGGGTCGTCTTGAGGGTCACGGTCGGCGAGGCTACCGGGCCGGACGGGCCGCGGTGCAACTCGTCGGGGCTAGCCCTCGACGGGCTCGCCCTTGAGGTCCAGGGCGGCGGCGCTCGGCCGCTGGGCCGCTGCTGCCAGCCACGCGGCCACCCGCGGCGTGGCCGCTGCGTCAGGAGCCAGTTCAGGTGTCCACTGCGGGATGCGGGCCGCCGCGGCCATCACGGCGATGTCGGCGTAGGTGAACTGCTCGCCGCAGAGCCAGGGGCCGTCATGCTCTGCCAAGGCGGCCTCCAGGTAGGACCACTGGCCGGGGACCTTGCCGTGCAAGCGCTCGACGACGTCCTCCGGATCGTCGTCGGCCAGCCCGAATGCGCGCTTGCGCATGCCGAGGAAGAAGTTGGCCGACACGCCGTCGTCGATGAACTTCGACCAGCCGCGCGCCCAGGCCCGGAGCGCCGGATCCTGCGGCCACAGCGGCGGCTCCGGGTAGGTCTCCTCCAGCCATTCCAGGATCACCGACGACTCGCGGATCGGGACGCCGTCGACCTCGAGCACCGGGACGCGGTTGAGCGGGTTGAGCTCCTTCAGGCGCGCCGGGCGTCGGGTGGGGTGCACCTCGAGCAGGTCGTACTCGACGCCCTTCTCGACGAACGCCACGCGGACGCGGCCGGCGAACGGGGAGACCGCAAAGGACCAAAGACGCAGCGACGAGGGCATGGGCGCCAACCTATCCGGCCTCCCCACATGGGTGACTGGACGTCCGTCCGCCCTGGAAGGGATCCCCTCTCGTCTCCCCTGCGGGTGCCGATAGTGGAGACGATGTCCTCCGGCACGACGATCCGCCGCTCCATACGCACTGCTCGTGGTGCCGCGCTGCACATCGGCGTGGTCGCGGCGCTCGTCGTCCTGGGCGCCGGCGGTGTGGCCGGATCGCCGGTCGCGCAGGCCGCCTCGCCGATGACGTTCCTGCCTTCGGACGACCTGTACCCCGAGCAGACCGCCCTGCAGCCGGGCGCCGCGATCGGCGCGCCGGAAGCCTGGGGCATCACGTCGGGCGCGGGGGTCCTGGTCGCGGTCCTGGACACGGGCGTGGACGCCAAGGACCCCGACCTGCGGGACGCGATGTGGACGAACCCGGCGAGATCGCCGGCAACGGCCGCGACGACGACGGGGACGGCTTCGTCGACGACGTCCACGGGGTGGACCTCGTCAACCGGGACGGAGATCCTGCCGACGACGAAGGTCACGGGACCCACGTCGCCGGGATCATCGCCGCCCGGGTCAACGGGACGGGGGTGGTGGGCCTCGCTCCGCAGGCCACGCTGATGCCGATCAAGGTCCTCGACAACCACCGGGGCGGCAACACGGACACGATCGCCGAGGGGATCCGCTACGCGCTCGCCCACGGCGCCGACGTCATCAACGTGTCGGCGAACGGGCCGGAGCCCTCGACCGAGCTGGAGGCGGCCGTCCACGCCGCGTCGCGAGCGGGGGTGACCATCGTCGCGTCCGCCGGAAACGACGGTGGCAACCTGGACCTGACGCCGTCCTACCCCGCCTCGTTCACCGACCCGAGCGTGCTGGCCGTCGGGGCGACGGACGGCGACCGGGTGCTGGCCTCGTTCTCGAACTTCGGCAAGGGCGTGGCGATCACCGCGCCTGGCGTCGACATCCTGTCGACGGCGCGAGGCGACGGTTACGAGCTGCGATCGGGACGCTCGATGGCCGCACCCGAGGTTCGCCGCGGCCGTCGCGCTCCTGCGCAGTGCCCGGCCGGACCTCCGAGCAGTCCGCGCTGCGCGACGCGCTGCTGGGATCCGCGCGCCGACCCGCGTCGCTCCTCGGCCGGATCGGCGGCGGGGCCCTCGACGTCGCCGCCGCCCTGCGCAGCATCGCCCCCGCAGGGGCTGGCCGACCGCCCCTGATCCCGTCGCGCTGACGGTCCGCGTCAGACGACGCAGCCGCTCGGGCGCAAGGAAGAGCAGGACGTTGCTCACCTGGACCGTGGCAGGCGACGCCTCCAAGGTCACGGCCTTCCGCGTGACGCGGCGTGGCGGAGCGGTCCTCGCCCGGCGCAAGGGCTCCAGCGCCCGCGGCGCCTGGATCGCGCTGCGGCGCGGCGCGGTCACCGTCAGCGCGCTCGCCGCGGACGGTTCGGTGCTTGCGCGCTTCAACAAGACGCTCTGACCACCGGCGCGGGGGTTGCCCGGCGGGGCGCGTGGGAAGATCGAAGAGCGCATGCCCGAACCCACCGACATCCGAGACCACACGGTCTATCGCCCAGCGCCGGAGTTCTTCGACGAGGTGTTCGCTCCGGACGGCGTCCCGCACGACTACGCCTCGTCGCTCGTGGCCGAGCTGCAGCGCCTCGGCCCCGAGCAGCTGGCGTCCGCAGGGCGGCGTCGCGACGCGATCTTCATGCAGCAGGGCATCACCTTCGACGCGACCGGTGAGGACGGGCCCGTCAAGGACCGCCCCTTCCCCCTCGATCTCGTCCCGCGGATCCTCCCGGCCGCCGAGTGGACGCACATCAAGCGTGGCCTGGCCCAGCGGATCCGCGCGCTGAACCACTTCGTCGACGACGTCTACCACGCGCGGGAGATCGTCCGTGCGGGGATCGTCCCGTGGAAGCTCATCGTCTCGCGCAGCCACTTCGCGCGCGCGGTGCACGGCATCCGGCCGCCGGGCGGTGTCTACTGCCACGTCGCCGGCTGCGACCTCGTCCGCGACGGCGACGGGTCGTGGAAGGTGCTGGAGGACAACGTCCGCACCCCGTCGGGCATCTCGTACGTCCTGGAGAACCGCGTGGCCATGACCCGCCTCGTGCCCCAGCTCTTCCAGCACTATCGGGTGCGGCCCGTGGACCACTATCCGCAGCTGCTGCTGGCCGCCCTGCGCGCGGTCGCGCCCTCGACGGACGAGGAGGCGACCGTCGTCGTCTGGACCCCGGGCCCGCTGAACTCCGCCTACTTCGAGCACGCGTTCCTCGCACGGCAGATGGGCGTCGAGCTCGTGGAGGCCTCGGACCTCGTCGTCCGCGACGACGTCCTGTACATGCGCACGACGAGCGGCCTGCAGCGCGTGCACTCCGTCTACCGCCGCCTCGACGACGACTTCGTGGACCCGTTGGAGTTCCGCCCGGACTCGCTGCTCGGCGTCCCGGGCCTGGTGCGCGCCTACCGCGCGGGCACCGTCGCCATCGCCAACGCGTTCGGGACAGGGGTCGCCGACGACAAGGCGATCTATCACTACGTGCCGGAGATGATCGAGTTCTACCTGGGCGAGAAGCCGATCCTGGACAACGTGAAGACCTACCTGCTCTCGGATCCGGAGCAGCTGGCCGCGATCCTGCCGCGCCTGGATCAGGTCGTCGTCAAGCCGACGAGCGAATCCGGTGGCAAGGGCGTGATGATCGGTCCGGCCACGGGAGCGGACGACCTGGCGGCGATGGCCGAGGTCCTCAAGCGCGAGCCGGAGAAGTGGATCGCGCAGGAGATGGTGCGGCTGTCGACCGTCCCGACCGCAGGGGTCGACGGCGGCCTCGCGGCCCGCCACGTGGACCTGCGCCCCTTCGCGGTCTTCGGCGAGGACATCAAGATCGTCCCGGGCGGCCTGACGCGTGTGGCGATGGTCCCGGGGTCGATGATCGTGAACTCCTCACGTGGAGGCGGCTCGAAGGACACCTGGGTCCTGGAGGACGGCAGCGACAACGACCGTGCCGAGCCGGCGATGGCCGCCACGTTGCCGCCGAGCCTGCCGGATCTGCAGTACGGCTCGGAGTGGTCAGGGCAGCAGCAGCAACAACAACAGGACAGCGAGGCTTCGCCGTGCTAGCCCGGATCGCCCACGAGCTCTTCTGGCTCGGACGCAACCTCGTCCGGGCCGAGCACACCGCCCGCATGCTCGACGGCGTCTTCTCGGCCGACCTGCAGGGACGCCCCGACGACCCCAACCGCGTCACGCTCGGCTGGGGGTCGATCCTCGCGATCATGGGCGGCGAGGTGGACGACGTCGCGAGCGTGCGCCGCGACGACGTGCTCGCGTCGCTCACGCTGGACCCGGACAACCCGACCTCGGTGGTGTCGTGCATCGGGCGCGCGCGTGAGGGGGCCCGCACGGTCCGCGACGTCATCTCCACCGAGATGTGGGAGGCGATCAACACGACGAACCTCACGCTGCTGGAGGGCGACCTGTCCGCGCGCCTGCGGACAGGGCCGTACTCCGTCTACCAGTACGTCAAGGAGCGTTCCGCGCTCATCTGGGGGCTGACGTCCCGGACGATGTTGCGCGACGACGCCTCTGCCTACCTCGCCGCCGGCGGGCGGATCGAGTCTGCGGACATGGTCCTGCGGATGCTGCGTGTCGCGTTGCCCATCCAGGCCGACGTCGAGGACGTCGGGGCCGTGCGCGACGGGCAGGCGATCGCGCTGCTGGCGGCCGTCGGTGGGGTGCAGGCATTCCGTCGCGCCGTCCCGGGCCAGCCGAACGCGCTGCCGGTCGCGAACTTCCTCCTCTACGAGCGCGCCTACCCGGACTCCGTCGCGGCGTCCGTCGAATCGACGCTCAACGTCCTGCAGCGCGCGGACTCCAGCCCGCGGACCTCCGAACCCATCCTGCGCCTCAGCCGCCTGGGCGCAGACCTCGAGTTCCAGGCGCGCACCGAGGGCGGCAGCAAGGACCTCGGCGCCACCTGTGAAGCCGTCCAGCAGGAGCTCGCCCGGGTGGACCAGGACATCGCCGACCGGTACTTCGCCGGTGCCACCAGCCCGGGCTTCGTCGCCTCGTCCTCGTAAGGTCAGGCTCTCGTGAACTTCTCGATCCGCTACCTCACCGAGTACCGGTACGACTCGCCGGTGACCGACAACCTCAACGCCTTGCGCGTCCGTCCGGCGACGACGTCGACGCAGCGCACCGACGATTTCCATGTGCGGACAGACCCCGAGTCGCGCATCAGCCGCCACACGGACTACTTCGGCACCGAGGTCATCGAGTTCGGCATCCCCAAGCCGCACGATCACCTGACGATCGACGTGCGCGCCCGTGTCGTGACCTCCGCACCGCCCGCCCCGCCGGATGCCACATGGGAGGCGATCACGACGACCGCCTACGAGGAGGCCGGCGGCGAGTTCCTCCTGCCGACCGGGGACGAGCCTCCCGAGGACCAGCTCGCGGAGCTGAACTCGCAGGTGCGCGCCTCGACGCCGCTGGCGACGTTGCGCCTGCTGTGCGAGCTCATCCCGGACCGCTTCCGTTACGACGAGAACGCGACGTACGTCGGCTCGACGGTGGAGGACCTGCTCGTGGGCGGCGGTGGCGTCTGCCAGGACTTCGTGCACCTCGGGCTCGTGCTGCTGCGCAAGCAGGGCATCGCGGCGCGGTACGTCTCCGGCTACCTCTGGGCGTCGCGGGAGGACGGGGGCGAGCGACTCCATGGAGGTCAACACCCACGCCTGGCTGGAGGCGCTCATGCCCGGCACGGACGGTCGCGGCGAGCCGATGTGGGTCGGCGCGGACCCGACGAACCGGCGCCTGGCGGGGGAGACGCACGTGAAGGTCGGTCACGGACGCCACTACTCCGACGTCCCGCCGATCAAGGGCGTCTACCGCGGATCGGCGCGGACGACGCTCGACGCGGGGGTGCAGATGACGCGCCTGGACCCTGCCGCATCCGCCCGCGCCTGAGGACGCCGATGACCGCTGCGCCGCTTCCCCCACGGGAGCTTGCCGCCTACGTCACCGGCGGCGTGCTGCCCCAGGACGGGTGGGAGGACGAGTTCGACGCCGTCGGCGCGGCGCTGAAGACCCAGCTCCTGGCGCAGCTGCCGGATGGGCTCGCGGACGGCGCGCGGGTGCTGGACTTCGGATGTGGCAGCGGGCGCCTGCTGCGCCACCTCCTGGGGGAGGGCGCGCGCTGTGAGATCCACGGCTGCGACATCGACGGCGCGTCGGTCGCCTGGGTGCAGGAGCATCTCTGCCCGCCGCTGGCGGGGGCCCACCGGTGCCCGCCCGAGCCCCCGCTGGCCTTCGAGGACGCGGCCTTCGACGTCGTGCTGGCCGTCTCGGTCTTCTCGCAGATGGCCGTCGGCTGGGAGGCGTGGTTGCTGGAGCTCCGGCGGCTGCTGCGCCCGGGCGGTCTGCTCGTGCTGACGCTCATGGGGCCCGACCACGGGCAGGTCATCGCCGGTCGGCAGCTGACGGACGAGCAGGTCGGCATGAGCGTCCACGGGTCCGGGCGTCCCTGGGCGGCGGGCGGCCCGATGGTGCTGCACAGCGGCTGGTGGGTGCGCGCGCACTACGGGCGCGCCTTCACCGTCCGGGGACAGGCCGCTTCGGCCGCGGGGCAGGATCTGTATGTCCTGGAGCGGCCCGCGGCGTCCGTTGCCGCCCCGTCGGCGGCGCAGCTGGCGGACCCGGAGCCGGGGGAGGCCCGGGAGCTCTCGGCCGCACGTCACGACGTTGATCGCCTCCAGCGGGAGTTCGCGGCGCTCAACGCGGCGCACGACGCCTACGCTGCGGCCTATGCGGAGGAGTCCCGGCGGAACGCCGAGCTCCGCGCCGCGCTCGACGCGCTCGACACGCCCCCGCCGTCCGCCTAGCCCCGCCGGCCCCCAGCCCCGCCGATGACAGCTTCTGAGCGCCTGCGCGACCCGTTCCTGTCACCGAGCGGCCAGCGCCGCCGCCACGAGCCCCGTGGTGTACTCCGCCCGGTCGGTCACGTCCGCCCACGTGAGGCGGATGATCGTGTAGCCCCGCGCACGAAGCCAGGCGTCCTTCTCCGCATCCCTGCGCCGCTGCGCCGCGGTGCGATGGAAGGCGTAGCCGTCGGTCTCGACGACGACACGCTGCGCCGGCCAGAGGAAGTCGGGGACCCAGGGTCCAAGCGGCTCGTTCACGAGCGGACGGGGGACCCCGGCCGCCTCGCACAACTTCAGAAAGCGCAGCTCGAGAACGCTGCGGACCGCGGACGGGTCGACGGCGCCCTCGAGGAGCCTGCGTAACGCCGGAGTCCCGCGGTACCCGCGCCGGCACACGACCTCTGCCGCCAGGAGGTCCGGAGCCAGGTGATGCAACACCTGCGCCTGCTCGAACATGCGGGCCAGCCGCGCCGGCGCCAGGACGCCGGCGAGGTCCAGGTGCGTGCGCAAGAGCGTCGTCACCCGCAGTCCCTTGTGCACCGTGACGTGCTCGGGCGGCAGGTCGGCGCGATGGACCCTGATCGTGCTGCGGTGCCCACGCCCGGTCGCCGCGGGCACGGTGACCTCGATCGGGACCGCGCCCTTGAGGACCTCCCAGTGCGCGCCGGCCGCCAGGTAGCTCAGGGTGGATCGGTCGCCCATCGTCAACAGCGCCGACCGGAACTGCGCCGACCGCCCCAGCTGCCGCGCGCCGAGGACGTAGACGCCGCGATGCTCGTGGACGATCCACCCCTTCCTGGCCCACCGTCCGATCTGTGCGTCGTCGGCGCCGAGCGCCCGCAACTGCGGCCGGGTCACCCGGCCGTCCTGACGCTCGGCGACCCGTCGGACGCGCTCGATGACAGCTGATGTGCTCATATGAGCCCTTAGCTGTCAGCGGCCAGAATCCGCCCCCCACGGCGCGAGCCGACCCGCTAGCACCCCCGCCGGTCGTCAAAGCCCCGGCTACGCTATTCTCATCCGGTGACTCGCTCCGGGGCGGGTCTTTTCTTTGCCCCGGATCACCGAGCGCCGAGTCTTACCCACCTTCACTCACATCGGGAGCCCGTATGGCCCGCGGAGACGTGCGCATCGCTGTGACCCTCGCCTGCGAGGACTGCAAGCGTCGCAACTATCAGACGAACAAGAGCAAGCGGAACAATCCGGACCGCATCTCCATGAGCAAGTACTGCAAGTGGTGCCGCTCTCATACCAGCCACAAGGAGACCCGCTGACCCCGGGATCCTGAACCGTGGCTGACACCTCAAACGACGAGCCCACGACCGGGCGACGCCGAGCTCGAGCGCGCCGCGCTGGCGGGAGCCCCTGCCCGCGCGGACGGCCCCGTTCCCGGGACCGCGACCGCAAAGGGCCCGGCGCGATTTCTCGTCTTCCTGCGTGCGTCGTGGGCCGAGCTGCAGCGCGTGCAGTGGCCGGACCGCGGCCAGGTCGGTCAGGCCACGGCAGTCGTCATCGGCTTCGTCGTCATCGCCGGCGCCTACCTCGGCCTCGCCGATGCGGCGGCCAAGAAGGTCGTCGACCTCATCCTCTAGGCCCCAGAGCCCCAGAACCGGATCACACAGAACCCATGTTTCGCTGGTACGTCGTCAACACCTACTCGGGCCACGAGAAGAAGGTCAAGCAGAACATCGAGCACCGCGCGGAGACGCTCGGGCAGAAGCGCTTCCTGCGCCAGGTCGTCATCCCCACGGAGACGGTCTCGGAGATGAAGGAAGGCGTCAAGGAGGTCAAGGAGAAGCGCACGATGCCCGGCTACGTGCTCATCAACCTGGACCTCAACGAGAACTCCTGGCAGCTCGTGAAGGGCACACCCGGCGTCACCGGCTTCGTCGGCTCCGCGAACGAGCCCGTGCCGCTCACACAGCCCGAGGTCGACCGCCTGCTGCACCGCGAGGTCGCGCAGAAGGTCGCCACGAAGGCGCAGTTCACGATCGGCGAGTCGGTCAAGGTCGTGCACGGTCCCCTGTCGGACTTCTCGGGAGAGATCTCGGAGGTCAACCAGGAGCAGGCCAAGCTGAAGGTGCTTGTGTCAATCTTCGGCCGTGAGACCCCGGTCGAAGTCGGCTTTGACCAAGTCAAGAAAATCTAGGTCACACATCCGCGACGACCACTCCCCCGGACAGGCCGGGACCGTGGCAGGAAAGTAAGAAATGGCTAAGAAGGTCCTCACCACCATCAAGTTGCAGGCCGCAGGCGGCCAGGCCAGCCCGGCACCCCCGGTCGGCCCCGCCCTGGGTCAGCACGGCATCAACATCATGGAGTTCTGCAAGGCGTTCAACGCGCAGACCCAGGGTGACCAGGGCACGACGATCCCCGTCGTGATCACCGTGTACGAGGATCGCTCGTTCACGTTCGTCACCAAGACGCCTCCGGCCGCCGTGCTCATCCGGCAGGCCTTGTCGATCGACAAGGGCTCGTCCGAGCCGCAGAAGACGAAGGTCGGCAAGCTCTCCCAGGCCCAGATCGTGGGCATCGCGGAGAAGAAGCTGCCGGACCTCAACGCGAACGACATCGACGCCGCGGTGAAGATCATCGCCGGCACCGCCCGCTCGATGGGCGTGGAGGTGGAGGCCTGATGGCCAAGCACGGCAAGACGTACAACGAGGCGCGGCAGAAGGTCGACCGCACCCACGAGCACACCCCCGCCGAGGCGATCGCCCTGGTGAAGGACCTCAAGCGCGCGAAGTTCAACGAGTCCGTGGAGATCCACGTGCGGACCGGGCTGAACGTGCGCCACGCCGACGAGCAGCTGCGCGGGACCATCGCGCTGCCGCACGGTCTCGGCAAGGAGGTCAAGATCGCGGTCTTCGCCCGCGGTGACAAGGCCAAGGAGGCCGAGGCCGCCGGCGCCGACATCGTCGGTGACGAGGACCTCGCCAAGCGCGTCGAAGAAGGCTTCACCGACTTCGACGTCGCCATCGCGACGCCCGACATGATGCCGCTCGTCGGTCGTCTGGGCCGCGTGCTCGGCCCGTCGGGCAAGATGCCCAACCCGAAGGTCGGCACCGTGACGATGGATGTCACCAAGGCCGTCACGGAGGCGAAGGCCGGCAAGGTCGAGTACCGCACCGACCGCACCGCGATCGTCCACCTGACGATCGGCAAGACCGACTTCCCCGACTCGCAGCTGCTGGAGAACTACGCAGCCGTGATCGACGAGCTCGTCCGCGCCAAGCCGTCCGCGGCCAAGGGCAAGTACATCCGGACCATCACCATGGCTTCCACCATGGGTCCGGGCGTCAAGGTCGACCCCACCCGCACCAAGGACATCCTCGAGGAGGCCGCGCCCACCGCGGCGTAGTCCTCACGACTCGAGGCCACCCAAGACCCGCGGCAGGCCGGCGCACACCCGTGCTCCGGCTGCAAGCCCGCGACAGGAGGCTCATGAACAGAGAGCAGAAAGCTGCGGCGATCGAAGAGATCGCCGGCCAGATCCAGGAGTCCGAGGCGATCTTCGCCGTGGACTACCGCGGGATCACCGTCGCCCAGGTCGCTGACCTGCGCGTCAAGCTGCAGGACTCCGACGCGTCGCTTCGCGTGGTCAAGAACACGCTCACCGAGCGTGCCGCCGACCAGACGGAGACCGCGGCGCTGAAGTCGCTGCTCGCCGGCCCGACCGCGCTGACGTTCGTGCGCGGTGACGTCGCCGCTGCTGCGAAGGCGATCGCCGACGCACAGAAGACGACGAACACGCTGGCCTTCAAGGGCGGCGTGCTCAACGGCGAGTCGCTCGACGCCGACCAGATCGTTGCGCTGTCGAAGCTCCCGACCCGCGAGGTGCTCTACCAGCAGCTCGTCGGCATGGTCGCTTCGCCGCTCACCGGCATGGCGCGTGGCCTCAACGCCCTCATCGGTGGCGTCGCCATCGCACTGGGTGGCGTCCTCGAGAAGAAGCAGTCCGGCGAGATCCCCTCAGGCGAGGCACCGGCTCCGGCCGCGGCCGAAGCCACCGAGGCTCCCGCCGCTGACACATCCGACGCAGAAGCGGCGGCGCAGGACCAGGACGCGGGCAACGAGCCCCCGGCCGAGCATTCCGAAGACCTTGATGAGGGCCCGCCCGCCCGGACACCACCACTGACCAGACCCCCCAGGAGGACTAGAACTATGAGCACCACCACCGAATGGATCGAAGAGCTCAAGAGCATCTCCGTGCTCGAGCTGTCCGAGCGCATCAAGGCGCTCGAAGAGGAGTTCGGCGTCTCCGCGACGGCTGTGGCCGCTGCGGCGCCCGCGGGCGGCGGCGGCGGCGACGCGGCGGCCGAGGAGGAGTCCACCACGCGTGACGTCATCCTCACCGCGGCCGGCGACAAGAAGATCCAGGTCATCAAGGTCGTCCGTGCGGCGACCGGCCTGGGCCTGAAGGAGGCCAAGGCCCTCGTCGACGAGGCGCCCAAGCCGATCAAGGAAGGCATCGAGAAGGACGAGGCCGAGAAGCTCAAGGCCGAGCTGGAAGAGGCCGGCGGCAGCGTCGAGCTGAAGTAGCGCCTGGCGGCCGTGGGGCCGCTCCGCGCCCCGCGTGGGCGCGATCGCTGCAGGACCGGAGGGCGCCCCTGAGGCGCCCTCCGTCGTTCTCCGGCGCCGGTGCCGCAGGGTCCTGGCGCCGCAATTTCCCACGCCCGCTATCCTTCGTCGTGATC
>CAVVQN010000011.1:0-85306 GCA_963750375.1 Paraconexibacteraceae bacterium | reverse complement strand
GTCACGACGCCATACCGCGTCGTGAAGAACGGCAAGAAGACCGACGAGATCGTGCGGCTGGACGCCACGCAGGAGGAGATCCGGCTCATCGCACAGGCCGACACGCCCGTCGACGCCAAGGGCAACCTCGTCGGCGAGGAGATCATCTGCCGCACGCAGGCCGGTCAGTACGTCACGGTCTCGGCCAACGAAGTCGAGCTGATGGACGTCTCGCCCGAGCAGATCTGGTCCGTCGCCACGGCGATGATCCCGTTCCTCGAGCACGACGACGCCAACCGCGCCCTCATGGGCTCGAACATGCAGCGCCAGGCCGTCCCGCTCCTCATCCCGGACGCGCCGGTCGTCGGCACCGGCATGGAGAAGCGCGCCGCGCACGACACCGGGGACATCCTCCTGGCGGCGTTCGACGGCGAGGTGACCCACGTCGACTCGACGTCGATCGTCCTCGAGAACGCGGCGGGCGACGAGCGCAAGGAGTACGAGCTCCAGAAGTTCATGCGGTCCAACCAGGGCACGCTCATCCACCAGAAGCCCCGCGTCAGCTCCGGGCAGAAGGTCTCCAAGGGCGACCTGCTGGCGGACGGCTCGGCCTCTGACCACGGCGAGATGGCGCTCGGCAAGAACCTGCGCGTCGCCTTCATGTCATGGGAGGGCTACAACTTCGAGGACGCGATCATCCTCTCCAAGCGGCTCGTGAAGGACGACGAGCTCGACCTCGATCCACATCGAGGAGTACGAGATCGACGCCCGCACGACGAAGCTCGGCGACGAGGAGATCACCCGCGACATCCCGAACCGCTCGGAGGAGTCGCTGCGCAACCTCGACGACCGCGGCATCGTCCGCATCGGCGCGGAGGTCACCTCCGGTGACCTGCTCGTCGGCAAGGTCACGCCGAAGGGCGAGACCGAGCTGACCGCGGAGGAGAAGCTCATCCGCGCGATCTTCAAGGAGAAGGCCCGCGAGGTCCGCGACACCTCCCTGAAGGTGCCGCACGGCGAGGGCGGCGTCGTCATCGACGTCATGACCTTCAGCCGCGAGAACGGCGACGACCTGCCGCCGGGGGTCAACGACCTCGTACGCGTCTTCGTGGCGAAGAAGCGCAAGATCTCCGAGGGCGACAAACTCGCCGGCCGTCACGGCAACAAGGGCGTCATCTCGAAGATCGTCGACGACCACGACATGCCGTTCATGGAGGACGGCACCCCGGTCGACGTCATCCTCAACCCGCTGGGCGTCCCGTCCCGGATGAACGTCGGTCAGCTCCTGGAGGTCCACCTCGGGTGGGCCGCCGCCGAGGGCTGGTACGACGATCCGGACAAGGGCTTCTCCCACGGCAAGGGCAAGGTCTACACGGCCACGCCCGTGTTCGACGGTGCTTCGGTCGCCGACGTGGACAACGCGCTCGTCAACTGGCAGCGCGACCACATCAAGGCCGGCGGCCCGATCCGCATGGACGTCGACGAGACGCGCCGCGAGGGCACGAAGGCCGCCGGCAAGTTCCGGCTGTACAACGGCCGCACGGGCGAGCCGTTCGACCAGATGGTGACCGTCGGCTACATGTACATCCTGAAGCTGCTGCACCTCGTGGACGACAAGATCCACGCCCGTTCGACCGGTCCCTACTCGCTCGTCACCCAGCAGCCGCTGGGCGGCAAGGCGCAGTTCGGCGGTCAGCGCTTCGGCGAGATGGAGGTGTGGGCCCTGGAGGCGTACGGCGCCGCCTACACGCTGCAGGAGATGCTCACGATCAAGTCCGACGACACCGTCGGCCGCGTGAAGGCCTACGAGGCGATCGTCAAGGGCGAGAACATCGCCGAGCCGTCGATCCCCGAGTCGTTCAAGGTGCTGCTGAAGGAGATGCAGTCCCTGGGCCTCGACGTGAACGTGGTGTCCGAAGAGGGCAACCGCGCAGAGATGCAGGACGAGGACGACGATCTGCTGCGGGCCGCCGAGGAGTTGGGCATCGACCTCTCCGGCGTGCGCGCATCCGTGGCCGACGACGCCGCGGACGAGCAGACCGACGAGGCCGCCGACGCCGCGACCGATGGCGACGACGACGAAGCAGCGACGCCCGAGGTCGACGGAGATCCCGCGGACCTCGAGCTGGCAACCGACGAGACGGAAGAGGCGTAGCGCATGATCGACATCAACAATTTCGACGCCATCGAGATCGGGCTGGCGTCATGCAAGCAGATCCGCTCATGGTCCTCGGGTGAGGTCACCAAGCCCGAGACGATCAACTACCGCACGCTGAAGCCGGAGAAGGACGGCCTGTTCTGCGAGCGCATCTTCGGCCCGACCAAGGACTGGGAGTGCTACTGCGGCAAGTACAAGCGCGTCCGTTACAAGGGCATCGTCTGCGAGCGCTGCGGCGTGGAGGTCACGCGGTCCAAGGTGCGCCGCGAGCGTATGGGCCACATCGACCTGGCCGCCCCGGTCAGCCACATCTGGTTCTTCAAGGGCGTCCCGAGCCGCATCGGCTACCTGCTGGACATGGCGCCGAAGGAGCTCGAGAAGATCCTGTACTTCGCCGCGTCCATCGTGACGTCGGTCGACCAGGAGGCCCGCTGGCGCGACATCCCGCGTCTGCAGGAGGAGATGCAGGCCGAGCTCTCGCGCCTGCGTGCCGAGGAGCAGGAGCGGACCGGCGAGCTGCGCAAGAGCCGTGAGGCGCGCATCGCCTACCTCACCGACGGATCCCAGGGCGACTTCTCCGACGAGGACCACCTCTGGGCCGAGTCGCTGGACGTCAACGTCAAGAAGCTCTCCGACGACGAGCGCAAGAAGCTCCTGAACGAGGTCAAGAAGACCTTCGCGACGGACATCGACGACACCGAGGCGTACTACGAGGACGCGATCATGCGTCTCAAGGACGTCTGGAAGCTCTTCGCCAACCGCGACGAGCCGGCCGACGAGCCGCCGGCCGCGGGCGAGGACTGGCCGCTGGACTCCTACGTCGAGAAGTCGATCGAGAAGGACCAGTTCCAGCCCAAGCTGATCATCGCAGGACGAGACGTTCTTCCGTGAGCTGAAGCACCGCTTCGGCTCGCCGTTCGGCTTCGGCGAGTACTTCGTCGGCGGCATGGGCGCGGAGTACATCCGCGAGCTCCTGCGCGAGAAGCCCGAGTTCGACCGCGACGCGAAGCCGCGCAAGGTCGACCCGGACCGCTCAGCCCGGCGACGACCTGCGCCCGCAGGACATGCCCGGCCTGTGCCCGGAGCACGAGCGCGTCGACCTCGAGGACATCGTCAAGAACGGCAAGGGCCAGAAGCAGGCCCGCTCGGTCAAGCGCCTGAAGGTGCTGTCGGCGTTCCTGAACTCCGAGCAACAAGCCGGAGATGATGATCCTCGACGCCGTGCCGGTCATCCCGCCGGAGCTGCGCCCGATGGTCCAGCTCGACGGTGGCCGCTTCGCGACCTCCGACCTCAACGACCTGTACCGCCGCGTCATCAACCGCAACAACCGCCTCAAGCGGCTGCTCGACCTCGGCGCGCCCGAGATCATCGTCAACAACGAGAAGCGGATGCTGCAGGAGGCCGTCGACGCCCTGTTCGACAACGGTCGCCGTGGCCGTCCCGTCACCGGCCCGGGCAACCGCCCGCTGAAGTCCCTGAGCGACATGCTCAAGGGCAAGCAGGGCCGCTTCCGCCAGAACCTGCTCGGCAAGCGCGTCGACTACTCGGGCCGTTCGGTCATCGTGGCCGGCCCGTCGCTGCGCCTGCACCAGTGCGGTCTGCCGAAGCTCATGGCGCTCGAGCTGTTCAAGCCGTTCATCATGGCCCAGCTCGTCGAGCGCAAGGACGCGCAGAACATCAAGGCCGCCAAGAAGATGGTCGACTCGATGATCCCCCAGGTCTGGGACGTCCTGGAGCAGGTCATCCACGAGCACCCGGTGCTGCTCAACCGCGCGCCGACGCTCCACCGCCTGGGCATCCAGGCGTTCGAGCCGATCCTCGTCGAGGGCAAGGCCATCCAGGTCCACCCGCTCGTCTGCGCGGCGTTCAACGCCGACTTCGACGGCGACCAGATGGCCGTCCACCTCCCGCTGAGCGCCGAGGCGCAGGCGGAGGCCCGGCATCCTGATGCTGTCGTCGAACAACATCCTGTCCCCGGCCCACGGTGCTCCGCTGGCCACGCCGTCGCAGGACATGGTGCTCGGCGCCTACTACCTGACCTACGGCCCGGACGAGTCCGAGCTGCCGGCCAAGGCCGAGCTGCTGCTGACGACAACTGGCCGGCCGACGAGCCGCGTCCGCACGTGTTCCGCACCGCGCAGGAGGCCGAGACGGCCTACGAGCACGGCATCGTCAAGCTCCACGGGCTGGCGGAGTTCCGCCGTCCCGGCTTCGACGAGGGCCACATCCTCACGACGATCGGCCGCATCATCTACAACGACCGCATCGAGCGGTCGGTGGAGGAGGCGCTCGGCGGGAAGTTCACCCACGAGGACCGCTTCTTCTACAACAAGTCGATGCGCAAGAAGGACACGACGCAGCTCATCGACGACCTCGTCCAGCGCCACGGCCCGTCGACGATCGCGCTCGTGCTCGACGCCTTCAAGGACGTCGGCTTCCAGTTCGCCACGAAGGCGGGCATCACGATCGCCAAGAACGACGTCGTGATCCCGCCGGAGAAGGGCGAGATCCTCGAGAAGTACGAGGGCATCGTGGCCGAGATCCATGAGCAGTACGACATGGGCCTCATCACGCAGGAAGAGCGCCACGAGATGGTCGTCGAGCAGTGGAACAAGTGCACCGACGAGGTCGCATCGGCGATGGAGCAGCACTTCGACGAGCTGAACCCCATCTACATGATGGCCAACTCCGGTGCCCGTGGCTCCTTCAAGCAGATCCGCCAGCTGGCGGGCATGCGTGGCCTGATGGCCAACCCGAAGGGCGAGATCATCGAGCGTCCGATCAAGGCCAACTTCATGGAAGGCCTGGACGTCCTGGAGTACTTCATCTCCACCCACGGTGCCCGCAAGGGCCTCGCGGACACCGCCCTGCGCACCGCGGACTCCGGCTACCTGACGCGTCGTCTGGTCGACGTCGCCCAGGACGTCATCATCCGCGAGCCCGACTGCGGGACGACGGAGTACATCGGGGTCGAGGTGTTCACCGCCACCGGTGAGCCGAACGACAACCTCATCGGTCGCATCGCCGCGCTCGACATCACCGAGAACGGCGGCAAGAGCAAGAAGGTCATCGTCGCCGCCGGCGGCGAGATCGACCGCCCGGAGCTCGCGCTCATCGCCGAGGCATACCGGGCGGAGCTCGACGGCGGGGCCAACCCGCGCGTCCCGCTGCGCTCGACGCTGAAGTGCATCGCCATCACCGGCGTGTGCCAGGCGTGCTACGGCCGCTCGATGGCGTCCGGCAAGACGGCCCAGATCGGCGACGCGGTGGGCATCATCGCCGCGCAGTCGATCGGTGAGCCCGGCACCCAGCTGACCATGCGCACGTTCCACACCGGCGGCGTCGCCGGCGCGGACATCACGCACGGTCTGCCCCGCATCGTCGAGCTCTTCGAGGCCCGCAAGCCCAAGGGCCTGGCGCGCATCGCCGAGCAGGACGGCGTCGTGACGATCGAGGAGACCGACAAGGCGCTGACCGTCGTCATCACCGACGCGACGGGTGAGGAGTTCCGCTACCCGTTCCCCCGCCGCACCCGCGTGTTCGTCGAGAACGGCGAGACGGTGGAGGCCGGCCGGCAGCTCAACGAGGGTTCGATCTACCCGCACGAGCTCCTGGCCCTGCGCGGCCGCACGGAGACCGAGCGGTACCTCGTCAAGGAGGTGCAGGTCGTCTACAAGTCCCAGGGCGTGGACATCAACGACAAGCACGTCGAGCTCATCGTCCGCCAGATGCTCAAGAAGGTCCGCGTGGACCAGAAGGGCGACACGGACTACCTGCCCGGCCAGTTCGTGGATCGCTACGAGTTCTACAAGGCGAACGCGGAGATCAAGAAGAAGAAGGGCGAGCAGGCCCAGTACGAGGAGATCATCCTCGGCATCACGAAGGCCTCGCTGAACACGGACTCGTTCCTGTCGGCCGCCTCCTTCCAGGAGACGACGAAGGTCCTCACCGACGCCGCGCTCGAGGGGAAGAAGGACACCCTCAACGGGCTGAAGGAGAACGTGATCATCGGCAAGCTCATCCCGGCGGCCACCGGCCTGCGGCGGTACCGCCGCATCGAGATCGAGCCGGCGGAGCCCCTGCCCCGCGCGGTCGACGATCTCGGGCTGCTCGACGGGGACGAGATCCTCGGGCTCTCGGGATCCGATGAGCTCGGCGGGTTCGGCAGCGCGTTCAGCGAGGACATCGCATCGCTGGAGGAGATCGGCGCCGGTGGCACCGACCCCGGCTTCGCCGAGGAGCTCGCCGACCTCGACATCCCTTCGGACTCCTAGTCCGGGCGGGCACCGCACCTGAAGGACCGGAGGGCCCGCGCGAGCGGGCCCTCAGTCGTTCGCGGCCGGCGCGGCCTGCGTAGGCTGAGGGCCGTGGCTCTCCGGACCCCTGTGCTCGTCGCCGACGTCGCCGCCCTGCACGCGAACATCGCTCAGATGCAGGCGCTGGCAGACGACCACGGGGTCGCGCTGCGCCCGCACGCCAAGGGCCACCTCGCGCCGTGGATCGCGCAGCGCCAGGTGGATGCCGGTGCCGTCGGCGTGGCCGTCGCGACGCTCACCGAGGCCGCCCTCTTTGTGAAGGCCGGCCTTCGCGATGTCCTGCTCACCACGGTCCTGGCGCCGCAGTCCGCGGTGGAGGTGATGACGCTGGCCTCATGCGGCGCGCTGACCGTCGTCGTCCATCATCCCGACCTCGTCGCGACGCTGGAGCGGGCTGCGTCGAGGACGACCACGGTCCTCCCGGTGCTCATCGACCTGGACGTGGGGCAGCGCCGCGGGGGCGCAGCCACACCCGAGGCGGCGCTGGCGGTCGCGGACGCGGTCGCCGGTGCCCCGCACCTTCGCCTACGCGGGGTGCAGGGCTACGACGGGCACCTGCAGGGGCTCCGCGCCGTCGGTGAGCGCACCGCAGGGCACGTCGCGGCCATGGGCCGTCTTGACGGCGTACTCGGCGCGCTGCGCTCCCGCGGCTTCGCCGTGGACCTCGTGACGAGCGCGGGGACCGGGACCGCTGCGCTGGCTGCCGCCCACCCGACGGTCACAGAGATCCAGCCGGGCTCCTATGCGCTCATGGACCACTCGTACGCCGCGCTGCCCGGGGTGTCCTTCGCCCAGGCGGCGTTCGTGCTGAGCACCGTCACCGCCGTACTCGCCGTCGACGAGGTCATCATCGACGCGGGCGCGCGCCGCGTCAGCACGGACGCCGGTCCCCCGAAGGTGGACGGATGCCCCGACGTGCGCTGGGAGAGCGCGGGGGACGAGCACGGGCGGTTGCTGGGCGCCGTGGGACATCTGCGGACGGGCGACCGGGTGCGGCTCGTGCCGTCCCACACGGACACGACGGTCGTGCTGTACGGCACCGTGTGCGCGGCGCCCTGACCGTCCTACAGACCGCGGGCCCAGGTGCGTAGAACCTGCGCGTGCCTCTGCACCAGACCCTCCCACGGGTCGGTGGGGACCAGGAACGTCGGTCCGGGACGGGCCGCGGCCCAGCGCTCGCATGCGTCGTCCAGGACGTCATCGACCCACGCCAGCGGGCGGTCCGGGCCGCAGTGGTCATCGATCGCGTCGAGCTTCCAATGACCCGCGAGGCTCATGCCCGCACCGCGGGCCCGGTCGAAGTGCAGCACCGGCCACGGGCCCGAGACCGAGCAGGTGGGGGAGGTTCTCGTTCGCGCGTTCCTCCCAGCCGGTGCACCACACGGGTTCGAAGTCCGGCATCGAGCTCCAGCAGGGACGCGGCGGCCGCCGGGGAAAGACAATGGGCGATGCCCTCCACCTGCGTCCAGAGCCCGTCTGGACGCTGATCCTGTGGCCATCCGAACAAGCTGATGACACCGTCGATGTCGACCAGGAGCAGGGGTTTCTCCGTCATCTGTGGCGTAACTGTGACGATCGGGACCGACCGACGCCCGCCGGCCTCAGGCTCGCTACCCTCTGACGAGGGCGCAACGTTCAAGGCGACCCGGGGTACATCCGATACATGGAGTGTCCCCCCGGCGGCCTGGCAGGGCCAGAGCAGTCCCCGGCCGTGACGCCCCCCTCACCTCCTTTATGAGCATTCAGATCGGCATCCTCCTCGCGCTTGCCTGCGCCGTCGCTGCGAACCTCGGGTTCTTCTACAAGCACCGCGGGTGCAACGAGGTCCCGGACGTCGACGTGCGGCACCCGCTGCGCTCGGCCAAGCAGCTGTGGGGCTCCAAGTGGTTCGCGGTCGGCATGTTGCTCGGCTTCGTGGGCTGGATCCTCCACGTCGGCGCGATCGCCCTGGCGCCGCTGTCGACGGTGCAGGTCGTGCTGTCGGGTGGCGTCGTGCTCATCGCCGTCATGGCGGACCGCATCTTCGGGTTCTCCGTGGACCGCCGGCAGTGGTGGGGCCTGGGCCTCACCGCCATCGGCCTCGCGCTCCTGGCGGTCACGATGCCCGGCGGACACGGTCCCGGTGGCTACTCGCTGCAGGCGATGGTCGCGTTCGAGGCCGTGCTCCTCGGCCTCGGCGGGCTGCTGCTCCTCGGCCCACGCGCCGGCGCCCCGGCCGAGCATCACGGCGTGATGCTGGCCGCCGCGACCGGCATCCTCTTCGGGGTCTGCAACGTCGCGGTGAAGGCCCTCACCGAAGTCATCGGGATGAGCGGCATCTCCGCCATCGTCAGCCCCTGGCTCGTCGTCGCGGTCATCGCTTCGGCCACCGCGTTCTACGCGTCGGCCCGCTCGTTGCAGGACGGCGACGCGGTCTCCGTCATCGCGATCACCGGTACCGCAGCGAACATCTCCTGCATCGCCGGTGGGATCATCGTCTTCGGCGATCCGATGCCGGGCGACGCGGTCGGCATCGCCGTCCAGGCGGTCGCCTTCATCATGGTCGTCGTCGCCAGCGCGCTCACGCCGGCACCGATCCGCTCCACCGCGGCAGCCGCCGCGGCCGGCAGCCGCACCGTCCCTGCCTCGGCCTGACGCGGCGGGCTGCTACGCCGGAACCGGGACGGGCGCCCGCGCCCCGGCCGCGATGACCTTGGCCAGCAGTTCCGGATCGTCGCTGAACGGCGCATGCCCGCAGTTCGGGAGCGCCACGTGCCGTGCCCAGGGCAGCACCTTGCGCGCGCGGTCGCGCTGGCGGGTCAGCAGCAGGAAGTCGTAGTCGCCCCAGGCCACCGTCACGGGGACGCCCTGCAGCTCGTGGGCGTCGTGGAAGGTGTAGCGGTCGAAGGCCGCAGCGCAGGCGTCGAAGTTCGGGGCCGAGCGCAGCAGCTCCAGGTGGTCGATCGCTGCCTCACCGTCCATCCGCCAAGGTCGGGCCACCAGCTGGCCGAGGAGCATCGTCCGGCCCGCCGGGCTGCGCAGCAGGGTCGGGACGACCGGGGCGATCAGGCCGAGTAGGCGCCGCGACGAGGAGAGCGACGCCTGGCAGAACGCACGCTCGCGCCCGGTCCAGAAGCCGGCGGGCGAGATGGCGGTTGCGCTGGCGACCGTGCCCCGGCGCGCGAGCTCCAGCGCGATGGCTCCGCCCATCGAGTTGCCCGCCACGTGCGGGCGCCCGAGGTCGAGCTCGTCGAAGAAGCGCTCGACGCGCTCGGCCTGTGCCTGCACCGTCGGCCCGGTGCCGTCGGGCGGCGTCTGTCCGAAGCCCGGCAGATCGAGCGCGATGACGTCGAAGTCAGCGGCGAGGGCATCGAGGACGGGCTCCCAGATGCGCCATTGGCTCCCGATGCCGTGGACGAGGACGAGGGGCTCTCCTGAGCCCCGCCGGACGTGGTTGAGCGACATGTTCCGAGCGTACCCCCTGCCCGCCGTGCCGACGCCGGGTTAGGCTCGCGTCCATGGCGACGAGGCAGACGACCGCAGACCTGCAGAAGCTGGCCCGGCGCCACCTGTGGATGCACTTCAGCCGGATGGGCGCCTACGACGAGGCTCACGAGATCCCGATCATCGTCAAGGGGGACGGCTGTCATGTGTGGGACGAGCACGGCAACAAGTACTTCGACGGCCTGAGCGCGCTCTTCTGCGTGAACATCGGGCACGGCCGCGCGGACGTCGCGCAGGCGGGCGCCGATCAGGCCAAGGAACTGGGCTTCTTCACGACCTGGAGCTACGCGCACCCGCGCGCCATCGAGCTGGCCGCCCGCATCGCCCACCTCGCCCCCGGTGACCTCAACCGCGTCTTCTTCACGAGTGGCGGCGGCGAGAGCGTGGAGTCCGCGATCAAGCTCACGCGGCAGTTCTTCAAGCTGACCGGGAAGCCGAACAAGACGAAGCTCATCGCCCGGAACACCGCCTACCACGGCACGACGCTCGGGGCGCTGACCGCGACGGGCATCACGAGCCTGCGTCAACCGTTCGAGCCCTTCACACCGGGAGGCTGCCACGTCCCGAACACGAACCTCTACCGCCTCCCGGCCGGCCAGGGCGTCGAGACCCTCGCGGAGTCCATCAAGGAGCGCATCGAGTTCGAGGGACCGGACACCGTCGCCGCCGTCATCCTCGAGCCCGTCCAGAACGCCGGGGGCTGCTTCACGCCACCGGACGGCTACTTCCAGCGGGTCCGTGAGATCTGCGACGAGTTCGACGTGCTGCTCATCTCGGATGAGGTCATCTGCTCGTGGGGGCGCCTGGGCGAGTACTTCGGCGCCGACCGTTACGGCTACCAGCCCGACATCATCACGACGGCCAAGGGCCTGACGTCCTCCTACGCCCCGATGGGCGCCGTCATCGCGTCCGACCGCCTCATGGAGCCGTTCTTGGAGGGCACGAACTCTTTCGCCCACGGCTTCACCTGGGGCGGGCACCCGATGTGTGCCGCGGTCGCCATGGCGAACCTCGACGTCCTGGCCGAGGAGCGCATCCTCGAGAACGTCCGCGAGAACGAGCCGGGTTTCCGCGCCATGCTCGAGTCCCTGCGCGACATCCCGATCGTCGGCGACGTGCGCGGCGCGGGGTACTTCCAGGCGATCGAACTCGTCAAGGACCGCGAGACGAAGGAGCACTTCTCCAAGGCGGAATCCGAATCGCTCCTGCGTGGCTTTCTCTCCGGCGAGCTGTACCGCCGGGGCCTCATCTGCCGCGCCGACGACCGGGGGGATCCGGTCATCCAGCTCTCGCCGCCGCTCATCAGCGGACCGGAGCACTTCGAGGAGATCGAGTCCGTGCTGCGGCCCACGCTTCAGGAGGCATCGCGGAGGATGCACCTCTAGTGCTCCGTCGTCCGCCTCTCCGGGACCGGCACGCGTGAGGATCGCCGTCCTCGGCGCGGGTGGGACGATGGGCCCCGCGATCGTGCGGGACCTCTCGGGCGCCCGCGGGGTCGACGGCTTGACCCTCCTGGATCTCGACGGCGACAAGGCCCGCGCGGTCGCCGACCGTCATGGAGGCGGCATCGCGACCGGGGCGTCGGTCGACGCCCGTGACCGCCAGGCGCTGACGCTCGCCGTCGAAGAGCACGCGCTCGTCCTCAACGCGGCGGCCTACCGCTGCAACCTGGAGGCGATGGACGCCGCGCTGGCGGTCCGCGCGAACTACGTGGACCTCGGGGGCCTCTTCCACCTCACCCGCCGCCAGCTCCGCCTGGACGACGCTTTTGCGCAGGCCGGGCTCGTCGCCATCCTCGGTTGTGGGGCCGGACCCGGGAAGACGAACGTCATGGCGGCGCGTGCCGCGCGTGAGCTGCAGCGCGTTGACACGATCCGTTGCGCCTCGGCAGGCGTCGACGAGGATCCCCCCTCCGGCGGGCTCGCCGTCCCCTACGCCCTGCCGACGTTGCTGGACGAGCTGACCGAGCCGGCCGTCGTCGTGCGGGGTGGGCAGGAGATCGCCCTGGACCCGCTGACCCCCGGCGGCACCGTCGAGTTCCCCGCGCCGATCGGCACGCGTCAGACCATCCACACGCTGCACTCGGAGGTCGCGACGCTGCCGTCGTCCCTCGGCGCGGCCGACTGCGACTTCCGCCTCGCGCTGGCCCCGGCCGTGGAGGCGGCGCTCCGCGAGGTCGTCGCCCGCAGGACCCCGGCGCGCGATGTCGTGACCGTCCCGCCTTCACCGCGCACCTGGTCAGCGCAACACGTCAGTGTGCAGGGGCCGCGGCGGGACGACGGGGTGCCCGTCACCGTCACGCTCTGCGCGCTCACGCGCCCGCACGAGGGGTGGGGCATCGGCGGGGGCATCGTCTCCACCGCCGCCGTCGCCTCGGCCACCGCGCGTCTGCTTGCGCTCGGCGCGCTGGGGCCGGTCGCCGGCGTCATGCCCGCCGAGCGTGCCCTCACCCCCGAGCTGCTCTTCCCTGAGCTCGGCGCGAGGGGCTGCACGATCACGATGTCCATCGCCACCGAGACCACCACCACGAACGAGGTCCTCACACCATGAAGGTCGGCGTCCCCAGCGAGATCAAGACCGACGAGTACCGGGTGGGCATGACGCCTGCCGGGGTCAGAGAGCTCGTGGAGCACGGCCACGAGGTCGTCGTGCAGGCCGGAGCGGGCGAAGGATCGGCGATCGCCGACGCCGAGTACGTCGAGCAGGGCGCGCAGATCGTGCCGGATGCCGACGCGGTGTTCGCGACGGCGGCGTTGATCGTGAAGGTCAAGGAGCCCCAGCCCGTGGAGGTCGCCCGGCTGCGCCCGGAGCACACGCTCTTCACCTACCTGCATCTGGCGCCGGATCCGTCGCTTACCCAGGGGCTGATGGCTTCGGGCGCGACCTGCATCGCCTATGAGACCGTCACCGATCGGCGGGGGCGGCTGCCGCTGCTGGCGCCGATGAGCGAGGTCGCGGGGAAGATCGCCACGCAGGCCGGTGCGTTCATGCTCGAGAAGCCGCTGGGCGGCCGCGGGCTGCTCCTCGGCGGCGTGCCCGGTGTCGCGGCCGGCAAGGTGATGGTCATCGGCGGTGGTGTCGTGGGCCAGAACGCGGCGGAGATCGCGATCGGGATGGGGGCGGAGGTCTACGTCTTCGACCGCTCGATCGACCGCCTGCGCGATCTGGAGACGATCCTCAACAACCGTGCGTCGACCGTCTTCGCCTCGACGCTGGCGATCGAGCAACTGCTCCCGCAGGTCGACCTGGTCATCGGAGCGGTCCTCGTGCACGGCGCGAAGGCGCCGCGCGTGGTCACCCGCGCGCAGCTGGCGCTCATGAAGCGCAACGCGGTGCTCGTGGACGTCTCGATCGACCAGGGAGGCTGCTTTGAGACGTCCCGCGCGACGACCCACACGGACCCGACGTACGAGGTCGACGGCATCACCCACTACTGCGTGGCGAACATGCCAGGGGCCGTGCCGATCACGAGCACGTACGCGCTGACGAACGCGACGATGCCGTACGTGGTCAAGCTCGCGGACCAAGGCGTCCAGGCCGCCCTGGCCTCGGATCCGGGGTTCATGAACGGGCTGAACGTCGCTGCCGGGCGCCTGGCCTACGAGCCCGTGGCCCGCGACCAGGGTCTGGAGCACACCGCTCCCGCCGCCGCGCTCGCGCTCGCGGCAGCCATCGCCTGAGGGCGGACCGCACCGCGCCGATCCGTCGGCGGTTGCTACCCTCCCTCGTCGCATGCCCACGACTTCCCAGTTGATCCGCAAGGGCCGTAAGCCCAAGGCCAAGAAGCTCGCGACCCCCGGTCTGAAGTCCGGCAAGGGTCGCAAGACGAAGACCGCCGCTCCTCAGCGCCGCGGCGTGTGCACCCGTGTGTACACGACGACGCCCAAGAAGCCGAACTCCGCGCTGCGCAAGGTCGCACGTGTCCGGATCTCCGGCGGCATCGAGGTCACGGCCTACATCCCCGGCGAGGGGCACAACCTGCAGGAGCACTCCGTCGTGCTCGTGCGTGGTGGCCGCGTCAAGGATCTGCCGGGTGTGCGCTACAAGGTCGTCCGTGGCACGCTCGACGCCTCCGGCGTCAACGACCGCAAGAAGGCGCGCTCGCAGTACGGCGTCAAGAAGAAGTAGTTCGGAAAGAGACTTCAGAGATGCCCCGTCGCGCAGCAGCCCAGACCCGGACGATCGAGCCGGACGCCGTCCACCGCTCCCGCCTGGTCCAGCAGGTCATCAACAAGGTGATGCTGGACGGCAAGAAGTCCACGGCCGAGAGGATCGTCTACGACGCCCTCGCGATCATCGCCGAGAAGACCGGCAAGGACCCCGTCGAGCAGCTCGACGCGGCCCTGAAGGTCCTCACCCCGCAGCTTGAGGTGCGTTCCCGCCGCGTCGGTGGCGCCACCTACCAGGTGCCCGTCGAGGTGCCGACCCGCCGCGCGAAGACGCTCGCCGTCCGCTGGCTCGTCGAGTTCGCCCGCCAGCGCCGTGAGAAGACGATGGCCCAGCGCCTCGCCAACGAGCTGATGGACGCCCTCAACAACCAGGGCGGCGCCTTCAAGCGCAAGGACGACATCTTCCGCATGGCCCAGGCCAACAAGGCCTTCGCGCACTACCGCTGGTAGTCCAATCGACTGCGTCGATTGGATTGGGAGTTCGCCTGCGGCGAACTCCCGGCGAACTCCCGCCCAGCTCTTGCCGCACCGAGCGCCGCCCCTGTGGGCGGCGTTCGTCGTTCTGCCTCAGTCGGTGAACCAGTCGACCGGGTCCCGCTGCGGCGCGGCGGCGTCCGGACCGGCCTGCTCCGTCGCCGCCGGCCCGTCCGGACGGGCGCGGCGCCGGGGGGTGCGTCGAGCGGGCCGCGACCGCCCCGCGGGGGCGGCCGGTGAGCCGCCGCTGAGCACGAGGAGGCCGCCGCCGCTGATGAGCAGCAGCGCGCCCCCGAGGGTCTCGAAGTAGAAGCCGTTGCCCGCGCCGGCGATGGCGCCCGAGTACAACTGGCGCAGCTGTCCGGTGTCGTCGATGTTGCGGGCGTCGGAGATGATCGCGATCGCGAGCACGATGATCCCGCAGACCGCGACCGCGGCCATGGCGGGCCGGATCCCCTGCACCGCGGCCACGAGGAGGATCGCCGCGAAGACCGCGATGATGATGAGCGCCGGGCCGTGACGGTCGGCCCCCGAGAGCGCCGTGTCGAAGCCGACGGCCGTGTCGCCGGCCGTCCCGATGCTCACGTCGATGATCGTCGCGGTCGTCGCGAGCACGAGAAACAGGCTTCCGACGCCGCCGGCGACACCGAGAAAAAGCCGCAGGAGCAGGGCGATCCGTTCCGGCCGGGCAGGGCCCGGGGAGCGGGCACGTCCTCTGCTATCGTTCCCGGTCGCTTCCGGAGAAGTGGCGCTCACCTGCGCCCGCTCTCCGGCAGCTGGACACGACTGGATGCAGATCCGTTCTCACTGCGGCTCATGTGGCGTGAGCCTAGCCGGACTGCAGGGAAAGGTCGTTCCGAGATAGCCTTCACTGGTTCGCCCATAGGCGGGCCAACCGTCGAAACCCCAGAGGAGCAACTGAAGTGGCCAAGGAGAAGTTCGAGCGCGACAAGCCGCACGTGAACGTCGGCACCATCGGTCATATCGACCACGGCAAGACCACGCTCACCGCGGCCATCACCACGGTGCTGGCGGAGAAGATGGGCGGCCAGGCGAAGTCTTTCGCAGAGATCGACAACGCCCCTGAGGAGAAGGAGCGCGGCATCACGATCGCGACCTCCCACGTCGAGTACCAGACCGAGAACCGGCACTACGCCCACGTCGACTGCCCCGGGCACGCCGACTACGTCAAGAACATGATCACGGGCGCGGCCCAGATGGACGGCGCGATCCTCGTCGTCTCCGCTGCCGACGGCCCGATGCCGCAGACGCGTGAGCACATCCTGCTCGCCCGTCAGGTCGGCGTGCCGTACATCGTGGTCTTCCTCAACAAGGCGGACATGGTCGACGACGAGGAGCTCCTCGAGCTCGTCGAGGTCGAGGTCCGCGAGCTGCTGTCCATGTACGACTTCCCCGGCGACGACATCCCGTTCATCACGGGTTCGGCCACGGGCGCCCTCGAGGGCGACGAGAAGTACAAGCAGGCCATCTACGACCTCGCGGACGCGCTGGACACCTACATCCCGGAGCCCGAGCGTCGAGCTCGACAAGCCCTTCCTGATGCCGGTCGAGGACGTCTTCTCGATCACGGGCCGTGGCACCGTCGCCACCGGCCGCATCGAGCAGGGTGTCGTCAACACGGGTGACAACGTCGAGATCGTCGGCGTCAAGGCCACGACGACCACGGTCGTCACCGGCGTCGAGATGTTCCGCAAGATCCTCGACTCCGGCCAGGCCGGCGACAACGTGGGCTGCCTCCTGCGCGGGACGAAGCGCGAGGACATCGAGCGCGGCCAGGTGCTGTGCAAGCCCGGCTCGATCACGCCGCACACGAAGTACAAGGCCGAGGTCTACGTCCTCAAGAAGGAGGAGGGCGGCCGTCACACGCCGTTCTTCACCGGCTACCGCCCGCAGTTCTACTTCCGCACCACGGACGTCACCGGCGTCGCCAACCTGCCCGAGGGCACGGAGATGGTCATGCCCGGCGACAACGTCCAGATGGAGATCGAGCTCATCCAGCCGATCGCCATGGACCCGGGTCTGCGTTTCGCCATCCGCGAGGGTGGCCGCACGGTCGGCTCGGGAGTTGTGACCGAAGTCATCCAGTAGCACGAAGCACCACGCAGCCGGGGCGGGCCCTGCAGGTTCAGGGGCCCGCCTTCGGCGCGTAAATAGAGGTTCGTCGCACCGCAGGACCCGCAGGACAGAGCGCAGAAGCCCAGCGCAGAGCCAACACCAGACGGCAGACGGAAAGACCCGAGAACATGGCAACCGCCACCCAGAACAAGATCCGCATCCGCCTCAAGGCCTACGACACGTCGGCCATCGAGTCCGCGGCCAAGGAGATCGTCGAGACGGCGACGCGCACCGGCGCGACCGTCTCCGGTCCCGTGCCGCTGCCGACGGAGAAGAACATCTACTGCGTGATCCGCTCGCCCTTCAAGGACAAGGACTCACGTGAGCACTTCGAGATCCGCACGCACAAGCGGCTGATCGACATCCATCAGCCCACGCCCAAGACCGTCGACTCCCTGCAGCGCCTGGACCACCTCCCGGCCGGCGTCGACATCGAGATCAAGCTGGTCGGCTGACCCATGCCTGCGATTCTCGCCAAGAAGCTGGGCATGACCCAGCTCTTCCTGGAGGACGGACGCGTCGAGCGCGTCACCGTCCTGGAGGCCGGGCCGTGCCCGGTGACCGCCATCCGCTCGCATGAGCGCGACGGCTACAACGCCGTCCAGCTCGCGTTCGGCGCCACGAAGGAGAAGCACCTCACGAAGGCCGAGCTCGGCCACCTGAAGAAGGCCGACGCGGGCGCCATGCGCCACCTCGTCGAGTTCCGCGACGAAGCGGGCGAGCTGCAGGTCGGCGAGACCGTCACGGTCGAGGCGTTCGAGGTCGGTCAGAAGGTCAAGGTCGCCGGCACCTCCAAGGGCAAGGGCTTCCAGGGCACGATCAAGCGCCACAACTTCGCCAGCGGCCCGAAGTCGCACGGCTCGCACAACGTGCGCGCACCGGGATCCATCGGTGCGTCCGCCTGGCCCGCCCGCGTGATGAAGGGCATCCGCGGTCCCGGCCAGATGGGCAACAAGCGCGTCACCCAGAAGGGCCTGGAGATCGTCCAGGTCGACCCGTCGCAGAACCTGCTGCTGGTCCGGGGCTCCGTCCCGGGCTCACGCAACGGCCTCGTGGAGGTCCGTACCGATGCCTAGCGCCAAGAACCTCAGCGGCGGAGCCGCCGTCAAGCTCGACGAGAAGGCCTTCACGGCCTCCTTCAACGGCCCCCTCGTGCACGAGTCGGTGCGCGCGGAGATGAACGCTCGTCGCCAGGGCACGCACTCCACCAAGACCCGCGGTCAGGTCCGCGGCGGTGGCGCGAAGCCTTGGCGTCAGAAGGGCACCGGCCGCGCCCGTGCCGGCTCGAGCCGCTCCCCGATCTGGACCGGCGGCGGCACCGTCTTCGGTCCGCAGCCGCGGCACTACACCTTCAAGGTGAACCGCAAGGAGAAGCGGGCCGCGCTGCGGTCCATCCTCTCCGTGCACGCCGAGCGCGAGACGCTGGCCATCTTCGACCCGGCGTCGTTCAGCACGCCGTCGACGAAGGCCGCCGTCAAGCTCATCGCCGACTGGGGCGCGAAGGGCTCGCTCCTCATCGTGCTCGCGGAGGATCAGGCGCACGCCGCGCTGTCCTTCCGCAACCTCCCGCAGGTTCGGGCCGTGCTGCCCGCCGAAGGTGTCGGCGTCGTCGACCTCGTCGGCGCGGCGAACGTGCTCGTCTCGCAGGAGGCGCTGGACGCCCTGGCCGCCCGGGCCAACGGCGAGAAGACCGAGTCGGAGGCCTAGAACCATGGACGCCAGCCAGGTCATCATCCGTCCCGTCGTCAGCGAGAAGAGCTACGTGCTCGCCGCTGTCGACAAGTACACGTTCCGCGTGCACCCGTCCGCGCACAAGACGCAGATCCGCCAGGCCGTCGAAGAGCTCTTCGAGGTCCACGTCGTCTCCGTCCGCACGTCGTCGGTCAAGTCCAAGCCGAAGCGCCGCGGCATCACCGCGGGTCGCACGCGCTCTTGGAAGAAGGCCATCGTGCAGGTGCGTGCCGGCGAGTCCATCCCGATCTTCCAGGGCCTGCAGGGCCTCGAGGGGTAATTCCAGATGGCCATCCGTAAGCCCAAGCCGACGAGCCCGGGACGCCGCTTCGCGACGTACCCCGACTTCGCCGAGATCACGAAGACGACGCCGGAGAAGACCCTCGTCGAGGGTCTGAAGAAGTCCGGCGGGCGCAACTCCAACGGTCGCAAGACCGCCCGTCACCGCGGTGGCGGAGCCAAGCGGCTGTACCGCAAGGTCGACTTCAAGCGCACCCGCGACGGGATCCCCGCCAAGGTCGCCGCGATCGAGTACGACCCCAACCGGACGGCGTACATCGCCCTGCTGCACTACGCGGACGGCGTCAAGAGCTACATCCTGGCCCCGGCCCGGCTGACGGTCGGCATGACCGTCTCCTCCGGCCCTTCGGCCGAGATCTCGGTCGGCTACTGCCTCCCGCTGGCGAACCTGCCCATCGGTACCGTCATCCACAACGTCGAGCTCCAGCCCGGCAAGGGTGGGCAGATGGGCCGGTCAGCCGGCACGTCGATCCAGCTCATGGCCAAGGATGGCGACATGGCCACGCTGCGTCTGCCCTCCGGCGAGATGCGCCTGGTGCGCGCGGAGTGCCGCGGCACCGTCGGAGCGATCGGCAACGCCGATCACCAGAACGTGACGATCGGCACCGCCGGTCGCAAGCGCCACATGGGCGTCCGCCCCCAGACGCGTGGTACCGCCATGAACCCGGTGGACCATCCGCACGGCGGCGGCGAGGGGTCCACGACCCCGGGCCGTCACCCGGTCACCCCCTGGGGTGTGCCGACGCTGGGCTACCGGACGCGTAAGAAGAACAAGGCGTCAGACAAACACATCGTCCGCGGCCGTCGCCGTGGCAAGGGCAAGCGTTAGGAAGCGATGAGCCGCTCGAGTAAAAAGGGCCCGTGGGTCGAGGAGCGTCTGATGACGCGCATCGAGACCATGAACGCCGGTACCAAGAAGGAGATGCTCAAGACCTGGTCTCGGGCATCCACGATCTTCCCCGAGATGGTGGGTCACACCATCGCCGTCCACGACGGGCGCAAGCACGTGCCCGTGTTCGTGAGCGAGTCGATGGTCGGCCACAAGCTCGGCGAGTTCGCGCCGACGCGCACCTATCGCGGCCACGCCGACACCGGGAAGCGCCGATGACCGAAGAGCCCAACGAGATCGAGACCGAGGTCGAGGAGACCGACGTCTCGCAGACACCGGCCGCCGAGACGCCGACACCTGCAGCGGAGGCTCCCGTCGAGGAGCCCGCCCAGGTGCAGGAACCGGTCGCCGATGCGCCGCAGCCCGCCCCCACCGAGAAGCCCGCGAAGCCCCAGCCCCCAAGGCGAAGGCCGACGCACCGGCTCCGGCGGACAAGCCTGCGAGCAAGCGCAAGCGCGAGACCGGCGACCAGCCCGTCGTCCGCGCCCAGGCGAAGTACGTCCGCACCTCGGCCCGCAAGGCGCGCCTGGTCTGCGACCAGATCCGCGGCAAGGGCGTCGAGGAGGCCTACGCGATCCTCGCGCACACCCCGCGTGCCGTCGCAGAGGACTGGGAGAAGCTCCTGAAGTCCGCTGTCGCCAACGCGGAGAACAACCACGAGCTGCTCGGGACGATCTGAAGATCGTCGCCGTGTTCGCCGACGAGGGTCCGACCCTGAAGCGGTTCCGTCCGCGCGCCATGGGTCGCGCGACGCCGATCCGCAAGCGGACCTCGCACCTGACCATCCAGCTCACCCCGAAGGACTGACCATGGGACAGAAAGTCCATCCCGAGTCCATGCGCGTGGGGTACATCCACGACTGGAAGTCGAACTGGTTCAACGAGAAGCACTTCGCGGACTACCTCGCCGAGGACGTCGCCATCCGGCGCCACATCCACGGCAAGCTGGCTCACGCAGGGCTCTCGATGATCACGATCCGCAAGGACGCGAACGATGTGGAGATCAACATCCACACCGCGCGTCCGGGCATCGTGATCGGCAAGTCCGGCTCCGAAGTCGATGCCCTCCGCCGTGACCTCCACAAGATCACGAACAAGTCCGTCAAGGTCAACATCCTCGAGATCAAGCGTCCCGAGCTCGATGCGAACCTCGTCGCGCAGTCGATCGCGGAGCAGCTGCGCAACCGCGTCGCGTTCCGCCGCGCGATGAAGCGCGCGCTGACCAGCGCGATGCGCTCGGGCGCCAAGGGCTGCAAGGTCCAGGTCTCCGGCCGCCTCGGCGGTGCCGAGATGGCTCGCACCGAGTCCTACTCGGACGGCCGCGTCCCGCTGCACACGATGCGCGCGGACATCGACTACGGCTTCTTCGAGGCGGTGACGACCTTCGGCCGCATCGGCGTGAAGTGCTGGATCAACAAGGGCGAGATCATGCCCGAGGGCTTCAGCGGCGTCGACCTGACCGAGATCGACGCGCCGGCGCGCGCCGACGACCGCGATGGTCGCGGCGGCGGAGGCGGCGGGCGTGACGGTCGCGGCGGTGGCCGCGGGCGTGGTCCGGGCGGGCCCGGTGGTCCCGGCGGTCGCGGTGGCGGACCGGGCGGCCCCGGCGGTCGCGGCGGACCCGGCGGCCGTGGTGGCGGACCGGGCGGACGCGGTGGCCAAGGTGGCGGCGGCGGACGTCCCGGCGGATACGGCGGAGGTCGATAGATGCTTTCCCCCAAGCGCGTGAAGCACCGCAAGGTGCACCGTGGTCGCAAGGCCGGCATGAGCCGTGCCCAGACGACCGTGCAGTTCGGCGAGTACGGGCTCAAGGTCCTCGACGCCGGCTGGCTCACGAACCGTCAGATCGAAGCGGCGCGTATCGCGATGACCCGCAAGATCAAGCGTGGCGGCAAGGTCTGGATCAACTGCTTCCCGGACAAGTCGGTCACGAAGAAGCCCGCCGAGACCCGCATGGGTTCCGGTAAGGGCGCGCCCGAAGGCTGGGTCGCGGTCGTCAAGCCGGGTCGTGTCGTGTTCGAGCTGGCGGGCGTCCCCGAGCCGCTCGCTCGTGAGGCGATGCGTCTGGCCGGCCGCAAGCTGCCCGTCCGCACGAAGTTCGTGATGCGAGAGGACGGTCTGTGATGGACACCAAGCAACTGCGCGATCTCGACGACACCGAGATCCTCAAGCAGGTCAAGACGGCGCGCCGCGAGGTCTTCGGGCTGCGCTTCCAGCACGCCACCGGCGAGCTGGAGAACACCGCGGGCCTGCGCAACGCAAAGCGCGAGCTGGCCCGCGTCCTGACGGTCGCGCGCCAGCGTGGCCTCGACGAGAACGCGAAGGCGTAGAGATGGCTCAAGAGACTCCCGAGAACGACACCCCCGAGACCGCCGAATCGGCTAGCGCCGATTCGGTCGAGACTTCGGCTAGCGCCGAAGTCTCACCGACCCCTGCCAAGGCGGAGCCGGTCGCGCAGCTGAGCCCGAAGGAGCGCAAGGCCGCCGCCCGCGCCCGTCGTGGCAAGCGTCGCGGCGCGACGCCCGAGGAGCGCGCCGAGGCGCGGGCCAAGAAGGCGGTCGCCCGTCGACGCCGCCGCCTGCAGGAGCGCGAGAAGGCCAAGGCCAACCGCCCGGCCGAGCCCGTCCCGAGACATCGCTCCGCGTGACGCTGCAGGGTACCGGCAAGCCGAAGGTGCGTCAGGGCATCGTCACGTCCGACAAGGGCGAGAAGACGATCACCGTGCGCATCGACGACGCCCGCCGCCACCGCAAGTACCAGAAGATCGTGCGCAGCACCCAGAAGCTGCACGTCCACGACGAGACGAACGACGCCGGCACCGGCGACCTCGTCCGCGTCGTGGAGTGCCGCCCCATGAGCGCCACGAAGCGCTGGCGCCTCGAAGCAGTCCTGGAGCGTGCCAAGTGATCCAGACCGAGACCCGTCTTCGCGTCGCCGACAACACGGGGGCGAAGGAGATCCTCTGCATCCGTGTGAACGGTGGCTCGCGCCGCCGTTACGCCGGCGTCGGGGACATCATCACCGCGACCGTCAAGCAGGCGACGCCGCAGGGCACCGTCAAGAAGGGCGAGGTCGTCAAGGCCGTCGTCGTGCGGACGAAGAAGTCCTTCGGCCGCGAGGACGGGACCTACATCGCAGTTCGACGAGAACGCAGCGGTCATCATCGACGCGGCGAACAACCCGCGCGGCACGCGCATCTTCGGCCCGGTCGCCCGCGAGTTGCGCGACCGGAACTTCATGAAGATCGTCTCGCTCGCACCGGAGGTGCTCTAGACATGGCCGCCCTGAAGATCCGCACGCGGTGACGAAGTCATCGTGATCAGCGGCAAGGACCGTGGCAAGACCGGCAAGGTCTTGCGCGTGGACCCCAAGAAGTCCCGGGTCTACGTCGAGGGTCTGAACATCATCAAGCGCCACCAGCGCCCCACGCAGTCGACGGACCCGGCGAAGGCCGCCGGCGGTGTCGTCGAGAAGGAAGCACCGATCCACATCTCCAACGTCCATGCTCATCGACCCGAAGACGAAGAAGCCGACCCGTGTCGGCGTCTCCCGCGACGATGGCACGCGCAACCGTGTCGCCAAGCGCTCCGGCGAGAAGCTCGACTGAGCGTCTCACCATGTCCGCAACCATCACTTCATGCCCGCCTGAAGCAGCGCTACCTCGACGAGATCCAGCCGGCGCTCATCGAGCGCTTCGGCTACTCGACGCCCATGATGGCGCCGAAGCTCGTCAAGGTCACCCTCAACATGGGGCTCGGCGAGGCCAAGCAGGACAACAAGCAGTTCGCGTCCGCCGTCGAGCAGCTCGCGACGATCGCCGGCCAGAAGCCGAACACGCGTCTGGCCCGCAAGTCGATCGCGCAGTTCAAGGTCCGCGAGGGCATGCCCGTCGGCGCGAGCGTGACGCTCCGTCGTGAGCGCGCCTACGAGTTCATCGACCGCCTCACGTCCGTCGCGCTCCCGCGCGTGCGGGACTTCCGCGGCCTGAAGTCCACGTCCTTCGACGGACGTGGCAACTACTCGATGGGCATCCGCGAGCAGACGATCTTCCCGGAGATCGACTACGACGCCATCGACCAGGTCCGTGGCCTCGACGTCACGATCACGACCACCGCCAAGACCGATGCCGAGGCGTACGCGCTGCTCGAGGCGTTCGGCTTCCCGTTCACCAAGGACGGGAACCCTTACATCACCGCCGAAACCACGGAGGCCTGACGCACATGGCCAAGACGTCCCAGCGCGTGAAGCAGGCGCGCGGATCCAAGTACTCGACGCGGGAGTACACGCGTTGCCGCCGCTGCGGCCGCGCGCGCTCCGTGTACCGCAAGTTCGGCGTGTGCCGCATCTGCCTGCGCGAGATGGCGCACAACGGCTACATCCCCGGCATGACGAAGAGCAGCTGGTAGATCACATGTCGATGACCGATCCCATCGCCGACTTCCTGACCCGCATCCGCAACGCCATCCGCGCCTCGCACGAGACGGTCGACATCCCGGCGTCCAGCTTAAGAAGGAGCTGTCGCGCATCCTCAAGGAGCAGGGCTACATCCTGCAGCTGCGAGACGATGCCGCCCGACGCCGAACACCCCGGCCGAGCTCATCCGCATCCAGCTCAAGTACACCGACGATCGCCGCTCGGCCATCTCCGGCCTCAAGCGCGTCTCCCGTCCCGGCCAGCGGTTCTACGCGCCCAGCGCGCGTCTGCCGAAGGTCCAGGGCGGCATGGGCACGGCGATCATCTCGACGTCCAAGGGCGTCATGACCGGCCACGACGCGCGTAAAGCGGGCGTCGGCGGCGAAGTCGTGGCCCACGTCTGGTAGGCACACATGTCCCGAATCGGTCGTAAACCCATCCCTCGTCCCGGCCTCCGTGTCGATCTCGATCGAGCCCGAGCTCGTGACGGTCAACGGCCCCAAGGGCGAGCTCCGTGAGCGCATCCATCGCGACATGACGGTCGTGCACGAGGGCGAAGAGCTCCTCGTCACGCGCCCGACTGATCGCGGCGAGCACCGTGCGCTGCACGGCCTCACGCGTTCCCTCGTCGCGAACATGGTCGAAGGCGTCACCGCCGGCTACGAGAAGACCCTGGAGATCCAGGGCGTCGGGTACCGCGCCGTGCTGAAGGGCAACGACCTCGAGCTCGCGCTCGGGTACTCGCACCCGGTCAGCATCAAGGCCCCGGACGGCATCGAGTTCGAGGTCCCGGTGCCCACGCGCATCGTCGTGAAGGGTACCTCCAAGCAGGTCGTCGGTGAGACGGCCGCACTCATTCGTAAGCAGCGGAAGCCGGAGCCCTACAAGGGCAAGGGCATCCGCTACGAGGGCGAGTACGTCGCCCGGAAGGTCGGAAAGCGCGCATGAGCGTCCAGAGCAAGCCCACCAAGCGCCTCAAGCGGCGCCGTCGCGTCCGCGCGAAGATCACCGGGACCGCCGGAACGGCCGCGGATCTCCGTGTTCCGTTCCAACCGCGGGATCAACGCGCAGCTCATCGACGATGTCGACGGCGTCACGCTGGCGTCCGTCCAGTGGACCGAGGACACGTTCCGGGCGCTGCAGAAGTCCGAGCAGGCCACGGAGGCCGGCAAGGCCCTCGCGGACCGCGCGAAGTCCAAGGGCGTCGACGTCGCGGTGTTCGATCGCGGCGGCTACCAGTACCACGGCCGTGTCAAGGCGTTCGCCGAAGGCGTTCGCGAAGGAGGATTGACCGTATGAGGACCGCTATCGATCGCAGCGTCAGCCCGGCTGGGCTGGACCTGCAGGAGCGCGTCGTCGAGATCAACCGCGTGGCGAAGGTCGTCAAGGGCGGCCGTCGCTTCTCCTTCACGGCCCTGGTCGTCGTCGGCGACGAGCGAGATGTCGTCGGTGTCGGCTACGGCAAGGCCAACGAGGTCCCGCTCGCGATCCAGAAGGGCGTCGAGCAGGCGAAGAAGAACCTGTTCCGCGTCCCGAAGCACAACGCGACGATCACCCACGAATCGCTCGGCGTCTTCGGCGCCGGCCGCGTCTTCCTGAAGCCGGCATCTCCCGGTACCGGCGTCATCGCCGGTGGTGGCGTGCGCGCCGTGCTCGAGCTCGCGGGGATCCACGACATCCTGAGCAAGTCGCTCGGCTCGCAGAACCCGATCAACCTCGTGAAGGCGACGATCACCGGCGCTGGCGCAGCTGCGCAAGCCCGAGGAGGTCGCAGAGCTCCGCGGCCTGTCGATCAACGCCGTCCTGGGCCTTGCGCCGAAGGACGAGACGCCGAACGAGGTCATCAGCGGATCCGCGCACACCGCGCCCTCGATCGCGGAGGCGCCCAGCGACGTCGCCGCCGAGGAGGCCGCGCACGGCGAGGTCGCCGAGCCGGCGACCGAGGACGCTCCGGCTGAACCCGAGGCCGCGGCCGCGACAGAGCCCGAGGCGCCTGCCGCCGACGATGCTCCGGCCGCGGAGGCCGAGGCATCCACCGAGGAGGCATCGGCGTCGTGAGCGATTTCAAAGTCACCCAGACCAAGTCCAAGAACGGTTCGGATCAGAAGCAGATCGACACCCTCCGGTCGCTCGGTCTGCGGAAGATCGGCCACACGGTCGACGTCAAGGACACGCCGCAGTCGCGGGGCATGTTGCACCGCGTCCGGCACCTCGTGAAGGTGGAAGACAATGGCTGAACCTGAGTACAACGCGGCCGATGTCGGCCTCCACAACCTGAAGCCGGCTCCCGGCTCACGCAAGCGGCGCAAGCGCGTCGGTCGTGGCCACGGCTCCGGCATGGGCAAGACCTCCGGGCGTGGACAGGACGGTTACGGCTCCCGCTCGGGCGCCAAGGACCGTCAGCGCTTCGAGGGCGGCCAGATGCCGCTGCACATGCGGATGCGCAAGCTGCGTGGCCCGCACATGAAGAAGTCGATGCCGTTCGAGATGTTCCGCACGCACACGCAGGGCGTGAACATCCAGATGCTCGACCGCCGCTTTGACGCGAACGCCGACGTGACCCTCGAGGCGCTCGCCTCGTCGGGCCTCGCCAAGGGGAAGGACGTCCCGGTCAAGATCCTGGCCAAGGGCTCCATCACCAAGCCGCTGAACGTGCACGCGCACAAGTTCAGCGCAGCCGCCAAGGAGGCCATCGAGGCCGCCGGCGGGACCTGCACCGTCGTCGAGTGACTCTGGGCGCGCCGTTTCGGCGCGCCCACCCTCGCCGCGCCGCTACCCTCAGGGACTTCATGCTCTCGACGATCCTCAGCTCCTTCACCGTCCCGGAGATCCGCAAGAAGCTCGCCTTCACGGCGCTGATTCTCGCGCTCTACCGGGTGGGATCACACATCCCGACCCCGGGGATCGACATCGATGCCGTCAACCAGGTGCAACAGCAGTTCGGCTCCGGCGGGGTCCTGAACCTGTTGAACACCTTCAGCGGCGGCAGCCTCAGCCGCTTCTCGTTCTTCGCGCTCGGGATCATGCCGTACATCACGGCATCGATCATCCTGCAGCTCCTGACGGTCGTCGTGCCGTCGCTGGAGAAGCTGCAGAAGGAGGGCGAGGTCGGTACGGCGCGCATCACGCAGTACACGCGCTACCTCACCGTCGGCCTGGCCTTCGCGCAGTCCATCGGGTACGTCTTCCTGTTCCGCAGCTTCTCGCCGAACGCGGGGCTGCCGATCATCCCGAACTTCGACGCCCCCCACGTCTTCCTCATCGTCCTGTCGATCACCGCGGGCACCATCCTCCTCATGTGGATGGGTGAGCTCATCACGCAGCGGGGAATCGGCAACGGCATCTCGTTGATGATCTTCGCCTCGATCGTCTCCGGCCTTCCGCGTGGCCTGCAGGCCTGGTGGACCAACCCCGACCAGGTCTTCCGCGTGATGATGCCGTTCATCGCGCTCGGCGTCATCGCCGCGATCGTCTTCATGCAGGAGGGGCAGCGCCGCATCCCGGTCCAGTACGCCAAGCGGGTCATCGGCCGGCGCATGAGCGCCGGCGGGCAGACCTACCTGCCCCTGCGCGTCAACATGGCCGGCGTCATCCCGGTGATCTTCGCCGCGTCGATCATGGCGTTCCCGCCCACCGTCGGCCAGCTCATCCAGCAGCCTTGGGCCCAGGACGTCGCGAACTTCTTCAGCCCGAGCAGGGCGCCCTACCTCATCGGCGAATCGCTGATGATCATCGTCTTCACGTACTTCTACACCGCAGTGACGTTCAACCCCGTCGACCAGGCCGAGAACCTCAAGAAGTACGGCGGGTTCATCCCCGGCGTGCGTCCCGGGCGGCCGACAGCCGAGTTCCTGGACCGGATCCTGGCCCGGCTCACGTTCCCGGGCGCCCTGTACCTCGCGGCGGTCGCGGCGTTCCCGACGATTCTCATCAACTCGACGCAGGCGAACTTCTTCTTCGGCGGTACGTCCCTGCTCATCGTCGTCGGCGTCGCGCTGGACACGATGAAGCAGCTCGAGGCGCAGCTCATGATGCGCAACTACGAAGGGTTCCTCAAATAGCTAGGGTCCTGCGACCGTGTCAGAGCTGAATCTCATCCTTCTCGGGCCACCCGGCGCCGGGAAGGGGACGCAGGCCGAGCGCCTGACCCAGGACTTCCCCCTCGCCTACATCGCGACAGGGGACATGCTGCGCAAGGCCGTCTCCGAGGGCACGGAGCTCGGGAAGCAGGCCAAGTCCTTCATGGACGCCGGTGGCCTCGTCCCCGACGAGGTCATCATCGGTGTCGCGCTGGAGCGCGTACAGGCCGATGACGCCCGCGACGGCTTCCTCCTGGACGGGTTCCCGCGCACCGTTGGCCAGGCCGACGCGCTGGAGCAGGAGATGGAGCAGCTCGGCCGCAGGATGACGGCGGCGCTGCTCATCGAGGTTCCCGACGAGGACATCGTGCGGCGCATCTCCGGACGGCGGACGTCCAAGGCGGGCCGCGTGTACCACGTGGAGTTCGACCCGCCCAAGCACGAAGGCCGGTGCGACGTCGACGGGACGGTGCTGATGCAGCGGGACGACGACAAGGCCGAGGTCGTGCAGGCCCGGCTGGACCACTACCACGAGCTCACCACGCCCCTCATCAGGTACTACGAGGATCGCGGGCTCCTGCGCCGCTTCGACGGCACGCGATCGCCGACCGAGGTCCACGACCACATCCGGGCGACGGTCGCCACGCTGCGCCTCGAAGACGCCCTGTAGCCCCGCGGCGCCCCTCGCCAGAACCGTGATCATCCGCAAGTCCCCAGAAGAGATCGAGAAGATGGCTGCCGCCGGCGCCATCCACACCCGCACGATGAAGCTGCTGGCGGGGAAGATCCGCGAGGGCGTCTCGACGAAGGAGCTCGACGAGACCGCCGAGAAGTACATCCGCTCACAGGGCGCCATCCCGTCGTTCAAGGGCTACCACGGCTTCACGGGATCGATCTGCGCGTCGCCGAACTCGATGGTCGTCCACGGCATCCCGGGCCCCTATCGCCTGCAGCGCGGCGACATCATCTCCGTGGACATCGGCGTCACCTACGACGGCTGGGTCGCCGACGGCGCCGTGACGTTCCCCGTGGGCCCTGTCACCCCCGTCGCCGAAAAGCTCTTGGAGGTCACCAAGGCGTCGCTGTTCGACGCCGTGGAGGCCTGTCGGGTCGGCAACCGTCTGGGCGACGTCTCCAACGCCGTGCAGACGCGCGTGGAGGGCGAGGGGCTCAGCGTCGTGCGTTCGCTCGTCGGCCACGGGATCGGCCGGGCCATGCACGAAGACCCGCAGATCCCGAACTACGGCGAGCCGGGACGGGGTCCCAAGCTTGAGCCGGGGATGGTCCTGGCGGTCGAACCGATGGTCAACGCCGGCCGGCACATGGTCCGCATGGGGGACGACGGCTGGGCCATCTACTCCCAGGACGGCTCGCTCGCCGCCCACTTCGAGTTCACGATCGCGGTCACGGAAGAGGGTCCCCGGATCCTCACGCCGTGGCATGAGGAACTCGACGTCCCCGCCGTCTGATAGCGACCTTTGCTATCTTCACCAGCCCGTGCGCGCTTGGGCCATTCGCCTTGCGTGCATGCCTCCGCGACTGGTAGCGGCAGCCTGCAGCGGCAGCCAGAGCCAGATTCCGCCGGAACCACAGCGAAAGGCATCATGAAAGTACGACCGTCGGTCAAGCCGATGTGCGAGAAGTGCAAGATCATCCGCCGCCACGGTCGGGTGCTCGTGATCTGCTCAGAACCCGCGTCACAAGCAGCGCCAGGGGTAAAGAACGCATGGCACGTATCTCCGGGGTCAACATCCCCCTCAACAAGCGCGTCGAAGTCGGCCTGACTTACGTCTACGGCATCGGACGCTCCACCTCCAACGAGCTGCTCGCGACGGCCGGGATCGCCCCGGACACGTACGTCCGCGACCTCACCGAGGCGGAAGTCACCAAGCTTCGCGACCTGATCGACGCCGACTACACGGTCGAGGGCGATCTGCGGCGCGAGCGCAGCCAGAACATCAAGCGTCTGATGGAGATCGGCTGCTACCGCGGCCTCCGTCACCGCCGCGGCCTCCCGGTGCGCGGTCAGAAGACCAAGACCAACGCCCGCACGCGCAAGGGTCCCAAGCGCATGTCCGTCGCAGGCAAGAAGAAGGCCGGTAAGAAGTGATGCCCTGCTCCCAAGCGCCCCTCGCGCGGTCGTCGCAAGCCGAAGAAGAACATCCCGATCGGCCAGGCGCACATCAAGACGTCCTTCAACAACACGATCGTGTCGCTGACCGATCGTGAGGGCAACGTCATCGCGTGGGAGTCCGCCGGCGGTGCCGGGTTCAAGGGCTCCCGCAAGTCGACGCCGTTCGCCGCGCAGGTCACCGCTGATGCCGCTGCGCGCAAGGGCATCGAGCAGGGACTGCAGAAGGTCGAAGTCTTCGTCAAGGGTCCCGGCTCCGGCCGCGAGACCGCCATCCGCTCGCTCCAGGCCGCCGGCCTGGAAGTCACCGGCGTCAAGGACGTCACCCCGCAGGCCCACAACGGCTGCCGCCCTCGCAAGCGGCGCCGGGTCTAAGGGCGAAGGGAACACCTCATGGCTCGAGATACCAGCCCCCAGTGCAAACAGTGCCGCCGCGAAGGGCAGAAGCTCTTCCTCAAGGGCGAGCGCTGCCTCACCGACAAGTGCGGCGTCGAACGCCGCGCCTACCCGCCGGGTGACCACGGCCGCGGCCGGCAGAAGCAGTCCGAGTACCGGGTGCAGCTGCGCGAGAAGCAGAAGGCCCGCCGGTACTACGGCGTCCTCGAAAAGCAGTTCCGCCACTACTACGAGAAGGCCTCCCGTCAGGAAGGCATCACGGGCGAGAACCTGCTGACGCTGCTCGAGCGCCGCTTCGACAACGTCCTCGTCCGCCTCGGCTTCGCCGCCTCGCGCCGCCAGGCCCGTCAGCTCATCAAGCACGGCCACTGGAACATCAACGGCCGGCGCGTCGACATCCCCAGCTACCAGCTGAAGGAAGGCGACGTCATCGCGGTGAAGAACGGCACCTCCGCGGAGCCGCTCATCCGGGACGCGACCGAACTGACCGCACAGGTCCCGGCGTGGCTGCAGGCCGACCACGACGCACTGACGGCGAAGGTGCTGCGCCAGCCGGAGCGGCGGGAGATCACCGCCCCGGTGCAGGAACAGCTCATCGTCGAGCTGTACTCGAAGTAAGCAGACTGCTGGACCCGCTGCGCGCGACGCCCGAAACCGGCGCGCGCGGCGGCCACGAACACCGGCGGCCCCCCTCCACCGCCCTCTGACACGACAGACAGGACCCCTTCAGATGCTCGACTTCCAGGATTCCCCGGATCACCAGCGAATCCGTCGAGGAGAACCGCGGCTCGTTCACCATCGAGCCGCTCGACCGTGGCTTCGGCTACACCTTCGGCAACTCCCTCCGCCGCGTGCTGCTCAGCTCGCTGGCCGGCGCCGCCGTGACCTCGCGTCCGGATCGAGGGCGTCGCCCACGAGTTCTCCACGATCAAGGGCGTGAAGGAAGATGTCACCGACATCGTCCTGAACCTCAAGGCCGTCGTCGCGAAGATGCACTCGGACGCGACCGAGATCGAGGCTCCGCTCGTCGTCACCGGCCCCGGTGAGATCACGGCGAAGGACATCGACCTGCCCGCCGGCGTCGAGATCCTCAACCCGGACGTCCACATCGCGACGCTCGAGAAGAAGACGAAGCTCGAGCTGTACCTCACGATCGGCCGCGGCCGCGGCTACCGCCCCGCCGAGGAGAACAAGTCCCCGGACCAGCCGATCGGCGTCATCCCGATCGACTCGATCTTCTCCCCGGTCAAGCGCGTGGCCTACGCCGTCGAGCAGGCCCGCGTCGGTCAGAAGACCGACTTCGACAAGCTGACGCTCGACATCGAGACGGACGGCTCGATCGACCCGACCGCCGCACTGCGCGAGGCGTCCGAGATCCTCATCAAGCAGCTCGCGATCTTCACCGACCCCGAGCGTGTCGAGGAGCTGCGCGCCGGAGTCCCCGGTGCCGGTGCCCTCGACAGCCGCCGGCGGCGTCGCGGCGGCCAACGGCGGCGGCAGCGCGGGCGGCCCGATGCACGACATCCTCATCGAGGAGCTCGAGCTCGGCGTCCGGTCCTACAACTGCCTCAAGCGCGCCGGCATCCAGACCGTCGGCGACCTCATCTCCAAGTCCGAGGGCGAGCTCAACGCGATCCCGAACTTCGGCAAGAAGTCGATCGACGAGGTCATCGAGACCCTCCACGCGCGCGGCCTGAACCTCCGCGACGACTAGGAACCAGCACCATGCGCCACCAGAAGACCCGTCACAAGCTCAGCCGCGACACCGCGCACCGCAAGGCGCTGCTGGCCAACCTCTGCAAGGAGATCATCGAGCACGAGCGCATCAAGACGAGCGAGGCGAAGGCCAAGGCCGTCAAGCCCGAGGTCGAGAAGCTCATCACGCTCGCCAAGCGCGGCGACCTGCACGCGCGGCGTCAGGCGCTGAGCGCGCTCGGCCAGGACAAGTTCACCGTGCACAAGCTGTTCGAGGAGGTCGCGCCGCGCTACGTGGAGCGTCCGGGTGGCTACACCCGCATCCTCAAGCTCGGGCCGCGTCGCAGCGACTCGACCGAGATGGTCTTCATCGAGCTCGTCTGACCCTCGCCTGCGGCCCGGAACGTCGCGGGCGACGGCAGCCCCGCGTGACCGACGGTGACCACCCGGCTGGACATCGAGTACGACGGGACCGACTTCTACGGCTGGGCGGTGCAGCCGGGCGTCCGGACGGTGCAGGCCGAAGCTCCAGCGGGCGCTGGCGACGATCTCGCGGCGTCAGACGGTCGTGACGGTCGCAGGCCGGACCGACCGCGGCGTCCACGCCACGGGCCAGGTCGCCTCCCATCCGGGGGACCCGGTCCCGGCCCATCAGCTCAACGCCGTCCTGCCTCGCGACGTGCGGGTCGTCTCCAGCGAGCCTGCGCTCGACGGCTTCGACGCGCGGCGCGACGCGCTGTCGCGGTCGTACGAGTACCGGATCTTCACCCGCAGGGCAGCTTGCGCGATCGGCCACCGGACCCATCTGCACCTGTCCCATGCCCTGGACGAGGACGCGCTGGCCGCATGCGCGGCCGCGCTGCTCGGACCGCACGACTTCACCGCGTTCACTCCGACGGAGACCGATCACGTCCACTTCCGGCGCCGGATCCTGCGCGCGGCGTGGCAACGGGATGGGCACACTGCTGACCTTCACGGTCGAGGGCGACGCCTTCATGCGCAACATGGTCCGTGCGCTCGTCGGGACGATGCTCGAAGTCGGCCGCGGCCGCCGGGATGTCGCCTCGTTCGTCGCGCTGCTCGGCGGCGCCCACCGCCGCGAGGCCGGAATGACCGCGGCGCCGCAGGGGCTGACGCTCGTCGGCGTGCGCTACCCGAACGCCTGACCGTCGCCGCGGTACGTCGGGACGCCGGCGACGATCGCGTCGCCGGACAGGAGGTGGACGACGTCGACGCGCTCCAGCGGCTCGCCGGCCTTCGTGGGTCGCAGCCAGACGCGGTCACCGATCCGCAGGTGGTCCGCGGCGGCGCCCATCAGCGGGGTCTGCGCCTCCCCGGCGCCCTCGCGGGGGTCCAGGCGCAGGTCCGCGGGGAACCATGGCAGGGGCTGGCGGTCGGCCCCGGGCGGCCCGGACGCGATCCACCCGCCGCCCTGGGCGGTGACGATGCCGGGCGCGGGCCGTCGGACGACGGGCAGGGCCATGAAGAGTGCGGGCCGCGGCGTGAAGGCCCGATAGGTGTCGAAGAGCGTGGGGGCGTAGAGCCCGCTGCCGGCGGCGACCTCGGTGACGACGTCCTCGGCGGCGGAGCTCTCCAGCGAGCCGGTGCCGCCTGCGTTGACGAGCTCCAACGGACGGCCGAGGGCGCGCTCGACGGCGTGGACGGCTTGCGCACGACGCTCGGCGAGCTCGGTCCGCGAGCGCTGCTGCATCAGCGTGATGGCGCGGCCGCGGAGCCGTGCCCCGGGCGGGGCATCACCGACGCCCGCGATCTGGCCCTCGTAGGCCATCAACCCTACGAGCTCGAGCTCCGGTCGCCGGGCGACGTCCGCCGCAAACGCGGCAAGCGCTGCAGGGGTGTGCAGCGGGGACCGGCGAACGCCCAGATGCACACGCCCTCCCGCCAGGCGCAGGGACGCGTCGAGCTCCAGGACGACGCGGACGGGGGCGTCCGGGCGGGCGCCGGCGGCGGCGATCAGGTCCAGCTGGGCGGGGTCGTCGACCATGAGCGTGACGCGGGCGTCGTGGTCGCGGTCCGCGCCGGCGGCCAGGGCGCGCAGCGCGGTGCGGTCCACGCTGGGGTACGCGACGAGCACGTCGTCCGTCGTGCCGGTCGCGACGAGGTGGAGCGCTTCGGGGAGGGTGAGGGCCAGGACGCCCCGGAAGCCCCCGTCGGGCCGCTGCAGGACGCGCTCCAGGAGTGCCCGCGACCCGGACGGACTTGCTGGCGACGCGGATCGGGACGCCGCCGGCGCGCCGGGTCAGGTCCGCGACGTTCGCGTCGAAGGCGTCGAGGTCGACGGCGACGAAGGGCGCCTCGAGGGCGGCGGTCGCCCGCTCGAGCCGGGCGTGCTGCGCGGGGTCGGGCGCGGGCCTCACGGCCGCGGTCCGTTCGTCTGCAGCAGGACGACGGGGCGGTCGCCGTAGCCGCCGGCGGTCCGCACCCGCAGAAGCCGGCCGAGCGCCTTGCCGGTGTAGACGCCCTCGATCGGCAGGCCGAGGGACGGTCCGAGGGCGACAGCGGCCTCGGCCTCCGGGGTCGCGTGCCCGTACCCGGCGCCCAGCGCGTCCGTGGCGACGACCACGTCCCCGGCCATCGGCACCGCGTCCTGCGGCACGTCCGCGCCACGGCCACGCAGCAGGGCGGCGGTCCGGGCGATGAGCTTGGCGATCCGCGCGGGGTCCAGGGGCAGCTGGTCGTTGACGAGGACGCCCTCGACCCGGATGTCGTGCAGCCCGGCCAGGCGTAGACCGAGCGTCGTGCCGGCCAGCGTCCCGCCTGTGCCGATGGCGCAGACGACGGTGCCGGGCCGGGGGACACTCCCGTGGCGATCTGATCGGCCAGTTCGAGGGCGGCCTCGACGGGTCCGAGCACCCCTACCGGCGAGGAGCCGCCGGCCGGCAGGATGTACGGGCGCCGATGGCGCGCGAGCAGCCAAGGCGCCAGCGAGCATGGTGCGGCGGGCGGTGTGGGTGTGGTGGACGGTCGCGCCAGAGGCCTCCAGACCGCGCGAGGTTGTCCCGCACATGGTCGTCCAGCGGCTGGTCGACGACGGCCACTGCAACTCGCAAGCCGGCGGCGATGCCGTAGCGGGCCGTCGCCAGGCCGTGGTTCGTCCCCAGCGCGCCGAACGTCAGGATCGTGCTGCGACCGCGACGCCGGACGTCCGGCAGCATCCACTCGAGCTTGCGGACCTTGTTGCCGCCCCAGCCCCCGTCCCCGTAGGCGCCCTCGTCCTTGACCCAGACGCCGGGGAGGCCGGGCAGTTCGCGCACGGGTGTCGGCGCGGTCCCCAGCCGCCGGTGCGGCAGCTCGACGGCTGCCTCCGGGAAGCGCGTGTGAGACGGGTACGGCCTCACGGGCCGAGCACCTGCCGTAGGTGATCGTTCGTGAAGCGGCGGTCGGGATCGAAGCGGTCGCGCACGGCCTGGAAGGCGTCCCAACCCGGGTAGGCGGGCGCCAGATCAGCGGCGGTGCGGAAGTGGCGCTTGCCCCAGTGCGGGCGTCCGTCGAGCTCGCGCATGATCGCCTCGACGTCGCGGAGGAACGGCTCCCACGGCATGCCGCGCGTAGACGTGGGCGGCGACGTAGGCGGTGGCGCGCCCGGCGGCGGGGGAGAGCAGCGCGTCGTCGCCGGCGACGGTCCGCACCTCGAGCGGGAACGAGATCGGCAGGCGCCGGCGCTCGACGAGGTCCAGCACCGCGCGGGCGGCGGTCGCGGCGTGCTCGCGGGGGATGCGCGTACTCCATCTCGTTGAAGCGGACGGTCCGCGGGGTCGCGAAGATCCGGTAGGACCGGTCGACGCGCGGCGGGGAGCCGCCCAGCCGCGTTGTCGCAGGCGGTTCAGGCGCGGGGTCAGGGCGGGGCGGCGGCGGCCCAGCGCGGCACGAGCGCCTCGAACGCGCGGTTCGTCAGCAGCTCGTCCGCGACCCAGGCGGTGCCGGCGCGGCGCGGCGCGGCGGCGCCGTCGACGCGGTCGTTCGTCCGCGTGATGACCTTGTCCGCGTACGGGAAGGCGAAGAGCTCGAAGTGGTCGTGGGCGGCGGCGCGGGCGTCGAGGTCGTGCAGGACGCGTCGTCGCGATCCTCCACCGCGTCGTGGCCGCGCAGGACGAAGGCGGGCACGGCACTGCAGGGTGAGCTCGGTGACGACGCCCAGCGCACCGACGGAGACCCGCGCCGCGCGCCAGGCGTCACCGCCCGTCGCGTCTCGGCGGTGAGCTCGTGGACGCTGCCGTCGCCGGCGACGAGCTGGACGGCCTCGATCGCGGGAGAGGTTGGCCAGGCGCGCGCCCGTGCCGTGCGTCCCGGTGGCGGTCGCCCCGGCGACGGACTGGACGTCGATGTCGCCCAGGTTCTCCAGCGCGAGGCCGTGCTCGTCCCAGAGGTGGGTGCTCAGCGCGTTGAGCGTGATGCCGGCCTGCACCCGGACGTGTCCGCGTCGGCGGTCCACGTCGATGACCTGATCCATCCGCTCGAGTGAGAGCAGCGTGCCGTCCGTCAGGACCACGGGGGTGAAGGAGTGCCCGGACCCCGCCACGCGGACCGTGTGCCCCTGCCGCGCGGCTCGCTGCACGGCGTCGGAGACCGCCTCGGTGCAGGCGGGCCGCTCGCGGACGGCGGGGGCGCAGCGCTCGTCACCCGTCCACGTCGCCCATGACGTCTCGGCGGTCGCGTTCCTCACAGGTCAGACCGTAAGGCCTGCCAGCACCGGCCATGCGGGGGGCGCGGGCTGGGCGCGCTCGAGTTGCCCGGCGAGGGAGAGCAGGAGCGGCTCGTCGCCGGTACGACCGAGGAGCTGCACGCCGATCGGGACCCCGGTCGTGTCGAGGCCCGCGGGCACGTTGACGCCCGGCCAGCCGACGACGTTCCACGGGAACGCAAACGGACAGGCCGCCTCGATCGCGGTGCCGGTCGGCCAGTAGGAGCGGCCCTCGAGCTCGCCGATGCGCAGGGCGGTCTTGGCGGTGGTCGGGGTCAGCAGGACGTCGACGCCGCGGTCGAAGAGGCGACCCATCCGGGCCGCGAGCGGACGCTCGAGGGCGCGGGCCGCGCGGAGAACGGGGCCACCGAGCAGCGACCCGATGCGGGCGTGCGTCCGGGTGCGCTCCTCGACGGTCGCCCCTTGGCCGAGGTCGCGCAGGGCTTCGTGGACGCCGTGCATGCCGCGCGGGAGAAAGAGCGCCCCGGCGAGCTCGTGACCTGGATCGGCGTGGACGACGTCGTGGCCGAGCGCGCGCAGGCGGTCGGCGAGCTGCTCGGTCGCTTCGCGGACATCGGGGTGCACCTTGCCGGGGACGCCGATCGGCGTGCGGAAGGACAGGCCGATACGCAGGCGACGCCCCGGGTCTTGCGCGGCGGCCACAGCGTGACGTGTGCCGGTGTCCGCCAGCACGTCGAGGAGCAGCGCCGCATCCTCGACCGTGCGCGCGAGAGGGCCATGACAGGTCAGGCCGTGGAATGGCTCGTGCTGCGGGCCGGTGGGGACGAGCCCGCGGCTCGGCTTGACGCCGACGAGGCCGCACCAGGCCGAGGGGATCCGGACCGAGCCCGCGCCGTCGGAGCCGGTCGCCGCGGGGATGAGGCCGGCTGCGACCGCGGCGGCGGAACCACCGCTGGAGCCGCCCGGTGTGCGGTCGGTCGCCCAGGGGTTGCGCGTGACGCCGAAGCCGGGCCCCTCGGTGAACGGCCACTGCCCGAGCTCGGGGGTCGTCGTCTTGCCGACGATGACGGCGCCGGCGTCGCGCAACCGTCGGACGAGGGCCGCGTCCTGCGTGGCGGTCGGGTGGGTGCCGCCGCTGCCGAAGGGCGTCGTCTCCCCGACGAGGTCGGTGTCATCCTTGACGGCGACCGGGACCCCGAGCAGGGGAGCGCGGTCACCGCGGGCGAGGCGCTTGTCGGCGGCGTCGGCTTCGGCTCGCGCACCGTCCTGACGCACCGTGCGGAAGGCGTTGAGGAGCGGGTTGAGCGCGGCGATCCGATCCAGGTGCACGTCTACAAGGGCTCGGCTCGTGACGCGACCGGTGCTCAGCGCCTCGGCGGCCGAGGCGAGGCCCTGCACGGGGAGCAGCGGCGGCCGGGTGTCGCTTGTCGCGGGCATGTCGGTGGGATCTCTCAGGCGGTCGCCAGGTTGGAGTGGGCGACATGTATCGTTCGCTCGAACGAGCAAGATAGCCGATACGCTCTCCCGATGCCACCTGGAAGCCCGGTTCAGGCGCGACGCCGGCTGTTGGAAGCAACCCTCGACGTCATCGGCACCGAGGGGATCGGAGCGGTCACGAACCGCCGGGTCGCCGCACGCGCCGGGGTCTCGCTCGGCTCGCTGACCTACCACTTCGCCACGCAGGCAGAGCTGCTGCAGGAGGCCCTCATCCTCCAGGTCGACCTTGAGGTCGAGCGGATCGAGGCAATCACGGCGCGCATCGGGGTGCCGGGCGTGACGATCGCCGGCCTGGTCCAGGAGGCGGAGGCCCTCATCTCGGCCACCGCGGGGGAGCCCGCTCAGCTCGCGGAGCTCGACCTGCACCTGCACGCGGCGCGGGATCCCACGCTGCGCGAGGCGTCGGCCCGGTGCTTTGCCGCCTACGACGAGCTTGCGGCAGCAGCGCTCGCGGCCCTGGGGATCCCGGACGCGGACGTCCGTGCGCACCTCGTCGTCGCCATGCTCAACGGCTTGGCGCTGCGACGGCTGGCGCTCCGGGTCCCAGGGTCCGGCGGGGTCGGCGACGCGCTGCTCCTGCTCGTGCGGGGGCTTGGTGCGGCCGCTTGACCCGGGCGATTCCGCGGAATCCGATTCCGCGGAATCGCCCGGGCTGAGAGAACTCCCCCGGTGATTCCGTGGAATCGGCGCCACCGTGTCCCGGTGCGGATCCGTCCGCCCAGCGTGGGAACATATGTTCGTGTTCAAGGAAGCGGGAGGGGACCGGTCTCTGGAGGAGCTTGGGGACGAGCTCGCGGGGTTGGCGTCCGAGATGACGGCGGCGATGTGCCGGTGGTTGCTGCTGCTCGCCGAGTTCGACCGTCGCGGCGGATGGTCCGCCGACGGATGCGTCTCGTGCGCGCACTGGGTGTCCTGGCGCTGCGGCGTGTCACCGGTCACCGCCAGGGAGCACGTCCGGATCGCCGGCCGGCTCGACGAGCTGCCGCTCGCGCGTGACGCCTTTGCGCGTGGCGAGCTGAGCTACTCCAAGGTGCGGGCGCTCGCGCGCGTGGAGAACGTGCAGGACGAGGCGGAGCTCGTCGAACTCGCCCGTCAGGCCAGCGCGTCGCAGCTCGAGCGCATCGTCGCCGTATTCCGCGGGGTCACGCGCGAGCAGGCGGACGCCGCGTACCTCGACCGCTCGCTCGAGCTCTTCGGCGAGAGCGACGGCACCGTCCACGTCCATGGTCGCCTGCCGGCCGACCTGGGGGCGATCGTGGTTGCGGCGGTACGAGAGGCAGAAGCCCGCTTGGAAGCCCGCGTCGAGGGCACGGAGCGACTCCCGGGAGGAAAGGACCGGCCGCCCGCTGCCGCCCGGCGGGCGGACGCACTCGTCTGGCTGGCGCAGACCGCCTGCGCGGCGCCGGACGACGCAGGCCGTGTGACGAGTGGGCGCGTGGAGGTCACCGTCCAAGTCGACGCGGCCGTGCTGACGGCGCCCGAGGACGCGACCGGACGCTCGGAGCTGTCGGAGGGTGCGCCGCTCGCGGCCGAGACGATCCGCCGCCTCTGCTGCGACGCGGGCATCGTCCCGACGGTTGTCGACGAGGCCGGCGGGGTGCTCGACGTCGGTCGACGGACGCGGTCGATTCCCCCGGCCATCCGGCGAGCACTGACGCTCCGGGACGCGGGCTGTCGCTTCCCTGGGTGCGACCGGACCCGATGGTTGGACGCTCACCACGTCGAGCACTGGGCCCACGGCGGCGCCACGAGCCTTGACAACCTCGTGCTGCTCTGTCACCACCATCACCAACTCGTGCACGAGGGGGGCTTCGCGCTCATGCCGGCCGACGAAGGCGCCGGTGGCGGCGGTGGCTTCGCTGCCGTAGCGCCCGACGGACGGCGACTGGAGCCGGTCCCGGCCGCTGCGGCCGCCGCCACCGGCCCGGTCGGGGTGCTCGACTGGCCGACCGGCCCTGGCCCGGACTCGCTGGCGCCGCTCGGTGCCGACGGCCCGTTCGACCTCGGGTACGCGGTCGGGGCGGTGGCGCATTTCACCGGACTATCCTGAGCGCGTGCCTCTCCGGGTCCTCCTGACCAACGACGACGGCATCGATGCCGAAGGGCTCCAGGCCCTGCGTCGGGCCTTGGTGGCGCTCGACGGGATCGACCTGCAGACGGTGGCCCCTGACGGCAACCGGTCAGCGATCGGCCGCGGCATCACGACCCGGCGGGCGCTCATGGTGCAGCGCGTGGACTTCGCCGACGGAACGCACGGCTTCGCGACCGACGGCACGCCCGTGGACTGTGTGCGCCTGGCTTCGCTCGGACTCATCGAGGGCTGGACGCCGCAGGTCGTCGTCTCGGGCATCAACCACGGTGCCAACCTCGGGGATGACGTGACGTACTCGGGTACCGTCGCCGCGGCGATGGAAGGGCTGATGCTGGGGCTCCCGGCGATCGCGGTCTCGCAGCAGTCCGAGGCTCGCGAGATGGACTTCCGCCAGGGCGTCGACTTCGAGTTCGGGACCGCGGCGCGCTTCGCCGCGCGGATCGTCGAGGAGCTCGAGCACGTGCCGCTGCCGTCGTCCACGTTGCTCAACATCAACGTCCCCGCCGGGGTCCCCGCGGGCGTGGAGGTCGCTCGGCTGGGCCGACGGATCTACCGCGACCGCCTGGATCTGCAGGATGGCCCGAGCGACCCCGCGCACCCGCGCCGGTTCTTCATCTACGGCGAGGACCCCGACTTCGAGGACGAGCCGGGAACCGACCTTGCCGCCGTGCACCGTGGGCGGATCGCGGTGACGCCGCTGCATCTGGACCTCACGTTCCACGACGGCATCGGCCCGCTGAGCCTCGCCGGCCTGGACCGTCTGCTCACCCCGGCCGCCTCCGAGCTGGCATGAGCAGCGGAACATCCCCCGACGCGGTGACCGAACGCGTGCGTCAGCTCCACACCGAACTGCGTCACCACGCGCAGCGGTACTACGTCGACGACGACCCGGAGATCGACGACGAGCAGTACGACGCCCTGCTGGACGAGCTTCGTGCGCTCGAGGCCGAGCACCCCGACCTCGTCACGGAGGACTCACCGACGCAAAAGGTCGGCGGAGCGGCGGTCAGCTCGCTCGAGAAGGTCACCCACCTGCAGCCAATGCTGTCGTTGGCCAACGCCCGCACAGAAGAGGAGCTGCGGGCCTGGGTGACCCGGATGCGCAACCACCTCGCGCGGGAAGGCATCGAGAACCCGGCCTTCGACTTCGTCTGTGAGCCGAAGGTCGACGGTCTGGCGATGTCCCTGCTGTACCGCGAGGGCGTGCTCGAGCGGGGCGCCACGCGCGGTGACGGCGAGGTCGGCGAGGACGTCACCCACAACCTGCGCACGATCGCGACGATCCCGCAACGCATCGAGGACGCGCCGGCGCTCCTCGAGGTTCGCGGCGAGGTCTACATGTCGCTGCAGGACTTCGCCGAGCTCAACGAGCGCCGCGCCGAGCGGGGGCTGTCGACGTTCATGAACCCGCGCAACAGTGCTGCAGGGACGATCCGGCAGCTGGATCCGAAGCTCGCGGCGGAGCGGCCACTCTCGTTCTGGGCCTACGCGGTCGGGGTCACCGAGGGACTGAGCTTCGAGAGCCACCACGAGGGCCTGAACTGGCTGCGCGACCGCGGCTTCCCGGTGAACGACGACATCGTCGTCCTCGACGACGAGGACGCGGTCGTCGAGCAGTGCCTGGCGTGGCAGGAGCGCCGGACCGGTCTTGACTTCGAGATCGACGGCGTCGTCGTCAAGGTCGACGAGCTCGAGCTGCAGCGACGCCTGGGGGTCGTCGGGCGTGACCCGCGCTGGGCGATCGCCTGGAAGTTCCCGCCGACCATGAAGGTCACCAAGCTCCACAGCATCATGTGGAACGTCGGCAAGTTCGGCGACCTGCACCCGTTCGCGGTGCTTGAACCGGTGCACGTCGGGGGCGTGACGGTCAAGCTCGCCACGCTGCACAACGAGGAGGACCTGCACCGCAAGGACATCCGGCCCGGGGACGAGGTCATCGTCCTGCGCGCGGGCGACGTCATCCCGCAGGTTCTGTCGCCGGCGCCGCACGCCGTCGAACGCGAGGACCGCGCGCCGGTGCCGCTGCCGCCGGCAACCTGTCCTGACTGCGACACGCCGACGGTCAAGCCGGAGGGCTCGGTGTTCACGAAGTGCCCGAACCGCGCGTGTCCCGGACGGCAGTGGCAGTTGCTCAAGCACTTCGTGAGCCGCGGCGCGATGGACATCGACGGCCTGGGGGAGACGCAGGTGTCGCGGCTCATGAAGGAGGGGCTCGTCAGGACGGCGGGCGACTTCTACCGGCTCACGAGCGAGCGCCTGCAGGAGCTCGAAGGCTTCGGGCAGGTCAGCGCCGATCGGATGATCGCGGCGATCGAACGGTCGAAGTCCTCGCCCTTCTCCCGCGTGCTGTTCGCGATCGGCCTCGAGGAGGTCGGCTTCGTCACCGGGCGGAGCCTCGCCCAGCACCTGCGAACGGTCGACGCGCTGATCGCGGCGACGCCTGAGCAGATCGCAGCGACCCCCGGCGTGGGCCCGATCATGGCCGCTCGCATCGCCGAGCAGCTACAGGATCCGCAGATGCGCGAGCTCATCGAGGACCTCCGGGCCATCGGGCTGCACCTCGAGGAAGAGGGACCGCCCCCTGGCGAGGGGCTGCTGAGCGGGCTGACGCTCGTGTTGACCGGGACGCTGCCGACCCTCACCCGGGAGCAGGCCACCGAGCGCCTCGTCGCTCAGGGGGCAAAGGTCACGGGCTCGGTCTCGAAGAAGACGAGCTACGTGGTGGCGGGCGAGGCGGCCGGGTCCAAGCTCGAGAAGGCCGAGCGCCTGAGCGTCCCCGTGCTCGACGAGGCAGGCCTGCTCGCGCTCCTGGAGCACGGCCCGCCTTAGGGCTCGTAGCGCACCAGCGCGGGGACCATCCGGTCCTCGACGGCCTTGGCGGAGAGGGCATCCATGTCGTTTTCGAGAAACGAGAAGGCGATGAGGTGGTTCGTGACGGTACGGCAGTAGCCCGAGAGCGCGCTGACGCCGCGGAGGGTCCCGGTCTTGGCCTGACAGCGGTTGTCGGCTGCTGTGCCGCGCATGCGCCGGGCGAGCGTGCCGACCCGACCGGGGACCGCCAGCGAGGCGCGGAACACCCTCGCCACGTCCGTGGCGGCCATGGCCTGCAGCAGCGTCACGAGCTGTCGCGGTGTCGCGCGGTCCTTGCGCGACAGGCCGCTGCCGTCGACGACCCGCGGCGTGATGTCGAACTTGCGCAGCGCGGCCCGCATGACCTTCAGACCCTCGGAGGTCGAGCCGCCGGCGCGGAACGACGCCCCCATGCCTTTGACCAGCGTCTCCGCGTAGAAGTTGTCGGAGGGCTGGTTCGTGATCGCGACGAGCGTGGACATCGGCAGCGAGACCGCGGTCCCGAGGACCTTGCCCTCGCCGCCAGGGGCGTCGCGCAGCCGACCCGTGCGGGCGGCGCGCCTGACCGTGACCTTCAGCTGCTTCAGAAACCCCTGCAGCCGGGCTGCGGCGACGGTCGCCGGCCCGCCAGGGGTGGCACGCCCATGGCTCCAGGTCAGCCCGCCGAGCTGACCCCCGAGGTCGTCGTCGGGCCCGAAACCCGAGTCGTAGCTGCCGCGGAGGGTGTCGAAGACGCTCTCGTCGCCGACGACGCCGCCTGTGATCGAGCGGAGCTTGCCGTCCGTCACCAGGCGCTGCGCCAGGCCCCTCAGGGCAACGTCGTTCAGCCCGGGGTCACCGCCCCCGACGAGATACAGGTCCCCGTCCAGCCGTCCGCGCGAGTCGACCACCGTACCCGCCGCAAGCCGGGCGACCGTCGACAGCGTGGCCTCGGGTCCGTACCGCAACAGCGCCGTGGCCGTCGTGAAGAGCTTCTCGTTCGAAGCGGGGGCTCGTGCCACGTCGGCGTTGCGGCTGAAGAGCGTCCGCCCGCCCGCGGTGAGGTCTGCGACGTAGGCCCCCGAGGCCGAGCCCAGCTTGCGGGACTCCGCGGTGAGCTTCGCGCGCAGCTGCGACAAGGTCGCAGCCTCCGCGGCGGACGTGGCGGGTCCGCCGAGGCCGAGGCCGAGGCTGAAGCCGCAGATCAGGACGGTGACAAGCGCGCAGAGCACGCGGGGGAGCGGGTCATCGACATCGCAGGGTAGGCAACACCCGCGCCAGAGGGTCGACGCGGTCCTCGCGGCGATCCGTCGGCGGCGTAGACTCAGACCCATGGGCAACGTCGTGAAGCTGGACCCGAAAGAGGCACGCGGGCCGGCCGCAGCCGCGCGACGCGGAACCTCGGCGCGGCGCCGGCCCAAGCGCTCGAAGACGGCGCTCGTCCTCGGGGGTGGCGGTTTCACCGGCGGCGTCTACCAGATCGGTGCGCTGCGGGCGATCGACCTGTTGTCGGTCAACCGCACGGTGAACCAGTTCGACGTCTACGTCGGCACGTCCGCAGGGGCATTCGTCTCGTCCATGGTCGCCAACGGCGTCACGCCGGAGGAGATGATGCGCGTCGTCAACCATCAGGTGCCCACGCCGTTCCGGGACATCGACCTGGGGCAGATGCTGCGCCCCAACCTCCTCGAGTTCGCGCGCCAGGGCGTCACGCTGCCCCTGGCGCCTGATGACGCTCGCCAGGGAGCTCGCCCCGCGGCTCGGCTCGGTCAGCCTGATGGATGTCGCCCTGGGCCTGGCGGAGGCGCTGCCGAGCGGCATGTACTCGGGCTCGGGCATCGAGGAGTACGTCCGAACGGTGCTGCAGGACCCCGACCGCACCGACGACTTCCGTGCGGTGGAGCGGGAGCTGTACCTCACGGCCACAGACCTCGACACCTGCGAGCGGATCGTCTTCGGCGGCCCTGGGTGGGACGACGTCCCGATCTCCAAGGCCGTCCGCGCATCGACCGCGCTGCCGATGGTCTACAAGCCGGTGAAGGTCCGCGATCGGGAGCTCGTGGACGGCGGCCTGGTGTCCACGACGAACCTCGACATCGCGGTCGAGGCCGGCGCGAAGTTCATCGTCGTCATCAACCCGCTCGTCCCGTACGTCAACGACTTCACCAAGACGGTCCCGACGCTCCGCGGCTCCCGCCGGCGACACGTGAGCGACATGGGCTTCCCGCAGATCGGGTACCAGGCGTTCAAGCTGCTGGCCTATCAGCGACTGCACGAGATGGCCAAGCAGTGGGAGGAGCGCTACCCGGGCGTCGACATCATCCTCATCGAGCCCGAGCCCGACGACGAGCTCATGTTCCAGACGTCGATCATGAACTTCACCGCGCGGACGGACATCGCTCGCCACGGATTCCAGTCCGTGACGCTGAAGCTGACCGAGGACTACGACCGATTCCATGCGGTCTGCGAGCGCCACGGGCTGCAGATCTCCGCCACGCGGGTGCGCAAGGTCGTCCAGCACTTCGACGCCGAGCCCGAAGGCACCCGGGCGTGGCGCAAGATCCTCGAGCAGACCACCGGCGCGCTCCTGCGCCAGTCCTCCAGCGATTAGCCGCGCGCGAGCTCGACGGCGCGGAGGGTCCGTTCGACGAGTTCGGGTCGGTGAGGAACGGTCATCCGCACGCGGAGAGGGTCGCCGAGGGCGGCCCCGCCGGCCACGACGATCCCCAGACGCTGCAGGGCCTCGCCCAAGGCGACACCCTGCTGCGTGGGGTGCGCGACCCAGAGCACGTTGGCCTCGCTCGGCGGCACGTCGAACCCCAGCTCCTGAAGCCCGTCGGTCAGGTCGGCGCGCAACTCGGCGACCTGGACCCCGCGGCGCCGCGGCAGGCGCGGGTGACTGCGCAACGCCTCGAGTGCCCCGGCCTGTGACAACTCGTCCAGACCCAGTTCGGGCGACAGGGACTCGAGCAGCGGTTGGGCTCCCTCGGCCCCGATCGCGTAACCGACGCGGAGCCCCGCCAGCCCCCACGCCTTGGAGAACGTGCGAAAGAGGATCGCGCGCGGATGGTCGTCCAGCAGGGCGATGGTGTCGTCGACGGACTCGGCCACGGTGAAGTCGCGCAGCGCCTCGTCGATCAGGACGACGACGCGCTCGGGCAGGTTGTCGAGCAGCTCCCGGACCGCGCCGGCGCCCAGGAACTCTCCCGTCGGGTCGTTCGGATTGCACAGCGCGACCAGACGGGTGCGGTCGGTGACCGCGGACAGGATCGCGTCGACGGAGAACCCACCGGGAACCGGGACCGCACGGATGCGAGCGCGGCGCGCCATGAGCGGATACAGGCCGTAGGACGGCCAGGGCGTGATGAGCTCGTCCGTCGGGTCCTCGGCCAGCGACTGCGTGGCGACCGTCAGGAGCTCAGCCGCACCGTGGCCCACGACGATCCGCGTCGGAGTCACCCCGTGGCGCGTCGCGAGCTCGCCACGCAGCTCGGAGGCGTCGCGGTCGGTGTAGCGGTGCAGGCCGCGTCGCGCGACGTAGGTGATCGCGTTGACGACGACCGCCGGGGGGACCTCTGGCCACGTCGTACGGACGAGATCCAGCGGTTCGACGCGCGCGAGCTCCTTGGCACGGCGCTCGGCGGCCTCGACGCGCTTGCCGACGTTGACCTCTTCGTCGGTCAGCGCCTCGAACTGCTTGTACCGGTCCAGCAACCCCACGACCGGCGACCTCAGGCCTGGCCGGAGACGGCCATGGAGCCGAGCCCGCCGATGAACACCAGCCAGAACACGAACGCAGCCCCGCCGACCACGGCGCACACGCCGAAGATGATGCCGATCACTCCCTCGCGCTGGTCGTGCCCGGCCGCGCGCCGGACGAGCACCCATGCGTGATCCAGGCGCTTGAGCAGCGCCAGCCCCGCGAAGAGGACGAAGAGGAGCACGGCGAAGCCGAGCAGGATGCCGAGCGAGACGCTGTCGGTGTGGTACTGGACCTGGGAGGCGATCCACAGCGAGCCCGCCGGGATCGGGCCCCAGAAGAGGAGGTTGAGGAACACCTGCAGCGCGAGCAGCAGGCCGGCGATGATCCCGTCGACCCGTCGGCGGCCACGGGTGCCGACGTCCGGCAGCTCCCTGTAGTGCAGCGGCGCGGTCCCCGGGCGGCGGCCGACGAACAGGCCGCCGTTGTCGGTGGGATCGGTGCGCACCAGTAGGAGGGTAGCCCTGTCAGCCCGCGGGCCCGCCGTAGAGCTCGTCGAAGCGGCCGGCGTACTTCTCGTTCACGACGTTGCGCTTGACCTTCAGCGTCGGTGTGAGCTCGCCGGTCTCCTGTGTCAGGTCGTGGTCGAGGATGAAGAACTTCTTGACCTGCTCGACGGGCGCGTACTTCGCGTTGGCGGCATCGAGGGCCTCCTGGACGAGGGCCCTGACGCGGGGCTCCTGGGCCAGTGCGGCGACGGACGTGTCCTGGATCCCTTCGGCCTGCGCCCACGGGACGACCTCTTCCTCGTCGAGCGTGACGAGCATCGTCGGGTACGCCCGGCGGTCGCCGTGCATGACGGCCTGGGAGACCCAGCGGCACTGCTTCATGTCGTTCTCGAGGTTCGCCGGGGTCAGGTTCTTGCCGCCGGCGGTGATGATGATGTCCTTCTTGCGGCCGGTGATGAAGAGGAAGCCGTCCTCGTCCAGTCGCCCTACGTCGCCGGTGTGCAGCCACCCGTCGACGATCGTCCCGAAGGACGCGTCCTCGTTCTTGTAGTACCCGGAGAAGATGTTCGCTCCGCGGATGAGGATCTCGCCGTCGTCGGCGATCCGGATCTGCACCCCCGGCAGGGCCCGGCCGACAGACCCGAACTTGTGTGCCTCGGGCGTGGAGGAGGTCGCGACGGTCGCCGTCTCGGTCATGCCGTAGCCCTCCATGACCGGGATGCCGCACGCGTAGAAGAAGCGCAGGATGTCGCCGGAGATCGGCGCGGCACCCGTGACGGCCTCGGTGACGCGGCCCCCGAAGGCGGCGCGGACCTTGCTGAAGAGCTGCTCGTCGGCCTTGTCGAAGTGGGCGCGCAGTTCGGCGGGAACCTCCTGGCCTGCCGCCTCCAGCTCGCGGACCTTGAGCCCCACCTGCGTGGCCCCGGCGATGAGCTCCGGTGGCGCCGCGGCCGTCACGCGCGTGTAGAGCTTCTCGAAGATGCGCGGGACGGACGGCAGGTAGGTCGGCTTGACCTCGCTCAGCTCCGGGATGATCTGCTGCGGGTCCTTGCCCCAGTACGCAAGCGTCGCCCCCAGGTCGAAGACGGCGAGCTGCAGCAGGAGCGCAAAGGAGTGCGCGAGCGGCAGAAAGAGGTAGACGACGTCGTCGCCGGCCGACAACAGCCCGCGATGCTCGACCATGTTCAGGACGGCGCGGTAGTTGTCGTGCGTGAGGACGCACCCCTTGGGGGGCCCGGTCGTCCCCGAGGTGTAGATGAACTTCAGCGGGAGGTCGCCCGGGACGGCTTCCGCACGGGCCATGAGCTCGGCCTCGTCACGGGCGCGGCCGCGCTCGCGCAGCGCGTCCAGCGCGAGTGCCCCCGCGGCGTCGGTCGCCGCCGTCGGCTCCATGACGATGAGGTGCTGCAGGTGCGGCAGCCGGTCGCGGACCTCGACGATCTTGGCGACCTGCTCGGCGTCCTCGCAGACCATCGCGCTGGCCTCGGAATTCGAGGCGACCCAGTGGCACTCCTCCGGCGAGTTCGTCTGGTAGACCGGGACGACGGTGCAGCCCGCGGTGACCGCACCGAAGTCGACGTACGACCACTCCGGGCGCGTGTTCGACAGGATGCAGACCCGATCACCCTGCTGCAGGCCGAGGTCGATGAGGCCGCGGCCGATCTCCGAGACGATCCGGCCGACCTCGGCGTAGGTGACCTCCTGCCAGACCCCGTCGACCTTGTGCGTCACGGCGACACGGTCGGCGTACTGCTGCGCGGCCCGCGGAAGCAGGTCGGCGATCGTCGTCGACCCGGTGGAATGCGAGGGGCTTTCTGCGGTCATGGGCTCCATCGGGCGATCATAGGCCGGGGGCCACACCCCGTGTGCGCCTTCAGATGGGGTTGGGGACGTCGACGAATTCGTGCCGGATCCCGAACTGCTCCTGGAGCAGGTCGCCGAGCCGGCGCACCCCGAACGTCTCGGTCGCGTGATGGCCGGCGGCCAGGAACGTCATGCCGTAATCGCGGGCGATCGCCATGGCGCGTTCGGCGGGCTCGCCGGTGATGAACGCGTCCAGGCCCGCGGCGATGGCGTCGTGGACGTGATCGGTGGCGGCGCCGGAGACGATGCCGACCGTGCGGACGGTGGAGGGTCCCTCCAGAAAAGCCAGCGGCTCACGCCCTCCGGTGACGTCGCGGACCCGCGCGACGAGCGTCTCGCGTGGGATGCCGGGACCGGGGAAGGTCGCGCTCACGCCGAGCGGCATGCCTCTGTGCGAGGCGAACGGCGTCCACGCCTCCGCGCCCAGGGCGGCGGCGATCAGCGCGTTGTTGCCGTGCTCCTGGTGGCCGTCGAGCGGGAGGTGGTAGGCGGCCAGCGCCATGTCGTGGTCCATCAGGGTCCGGAGCCGGCGGACAGCGACATGATCCAGGGACCGCGGCGCGCCTTCCCAGAAGAGGCCGTGGTGCACGAGGACGAGGTCCGCGCCGGCTGCGGCGGCGCGGTCCAAGAGCTCCTGATGGGCCGAGACGCCGGTGACGATCGTCCCGATCTCGTGGGGACCGGCCACCTGGAGGCCGTTCGGACAGTAGTCCGCGAACGCTCCAGGTTGTAGTAGGTCGTTTATATACCGAAGAAGGCTGGAGAGGGGCGTCATGCGGGCACTCGTTCGCTTGATTGCTGGATGAACGACAGATAAACTCCCGCGTTCGGTTGGGAGGCCATGAGGGCAGATGACCGGAACCAAGGGAATGACACCATCCTTCACCGTCGTCCCCGGCAGTCTCGCACCGACGCGAGGCCCCGGCGGCGAAGCCACCGATGTCGAGCTGGTCGCTGCGGCCCGCCTGGGCGACGATCGCGCGTTCGAGCGCCTCTACGAGCGCTATCACCGCCGGATCGCGGCCTACATCTACGGGATGGTCAACGACTTCGGCCGCGCGGAGGAGATCGCGCAGGACGTCTTCATGTCTGCCCTTCGGCGGATGCGCGAGACCGACCGCCCCATCGCGTTCAAGCCGTGGGTCTACGAGATCGCCAAGAACGCCTGTATCGACCAGTTCCGTCGCTCGCGGCGGGGCGAGGAGATCTCCTACGACGCGGAGGACGGCCTGGGGACAGCCGATCACGGCCGGCTTGTCACGACCGGCCCGAGCCCCGACGTCGCCGTGGATCAGAAGGCTGCGCTCGATCACCTGTGCGGCGCCTTCGGCGGTCTGAGCGAGACGCACCATCGAATCCTCGTGATGCGCGAGTTCGAAGGCCTGAGCTACCGCGAGATCGGCAAGCAGCTCGGCATGAGCCGCCCGTCCGTCGAGTCGACGCTGTTCCGTGCCCGCCGGCGGCTGTCGGAGGAGTACGCCGAGCTGACGAGCGGCGAACGCTGTGTCCGGGTGCAGGCCACGATCGCCGGTACCGTCGGTTCGGCCTCCCTTCGCGACAGCCGCCGGTTGTCTGCGCACCTCTCGCACTGCCAGCCGTGCCGCCGGGCCGCGCACGCCGCCGGCTTTCAGATCGCGACGGCGCCGCGCCGGGCGGTCCGGGCACGGATCGCCGCGGTGCTGCCCTTCCCGGGCCTGCTGCGGCGCCGTGGCGGTGGCGACGGTGCCACGGACCTGGGCTCCTCGCATGCCGGGACCGTCGCGCACTGGTCTGCGCAGCTCGGAGCTGTCGATCCCGGCACCGCCGGAGGATGGATCAAGGCGGCCACCGCCGCCGCGATGGTCGCCTTCGTCGGGGTGGGTGCCGGCGAGGGCACCGAGCGCCTCGCTCGCGGAGGCGAGCGGCCCGTGGTGGCCGCAGCGGTGCCGTCGCACGCTGCGAAGGTCCCGGCGCGCGTCGCCGTCCGGCCGCGACAGACGTCCCGGCCAGGGGCCGCCGTCACGCCGCGGCCCCGCGTCAGCGCCACACAGGCGCACGGGACGCCGGGCCCCGCCTCCGTGCCGGGCAGGTCGGCGACCGCGGGCGCGGGAACGCAGGGATCGGCGCTGACGAAGCCCACCTCCGGCGCCGCCTCGCCGGCAGCGATTCAGCCCCCCGCCGCGAACCTCCTGCCCCTCTCGGGCAACTCAGCGCCCAACGCGCCGCGCCCGTCGTCCGGCAAGCCGGTCGATCCCAAGGCGGAGGTTCCCGCGGGCGTCCCGCAGCTGCCCGCCGCGCCGGCGACCCCCCTGGTCGGCGAGACGGCGGGCAACGTCGCCGGAGCCGTCGGAGCGGTGGCCGGTATCGTCGCCGGTCAGTGACCGACGCCCCCGAGCCCGCCGAGCCGGTCGACGCCTTCCTGGAGTCGCTCACCGATACGAGCCTCTACTCCATCGGTGCCTATTTCTGCGACCGGCACCCTGACCTGATGGACGACGTCGTGGGGCAGAGCGACGAGATCGAGCAGCTCGGACTCCAGCGCTGGGCGTCCCGTGAGGGCGTCGGGCTCGATCAGGGGTTCCAGACCCTCATCACCGGCCTGGCCGTCCGGTACTTCAAGGCCGTCGCGGGCGCGGGCCGTTGAGCGCGGCGATGTGGGATACTTTTACGGCCTCATCGGGGCGTGGCGCAGCCTGGTAGCGCGCGCCGTTCGGGTCGGCGAGGTCGGAGGTTCAAATCCTCTCGCCCCGATACGAAGTTGACCCACGTAGTGCCCGGAAGCCCCGCGATGCGGGGCTTCCGGCGTTCTCAGGGCGATGAGAAAGTTCACGCGTTCCATGGCGATCGCTCATACTCGCCCCGTGACCATGCCTCCGCTGCTCTACGACCGTCCGGCGCCGCTTGAGTTCGTGCTCGCCGTCGTGGTCCCGTCCGTGTTCGGAGCGCTCGTCGGACTCTCGCTCGGCTGGTCGTCGACCGCGTACGTCGTGCTGCTGCTCGTGGCGTTCGTCGGCGGCATCGGCGCCGGCCTCGAACACGACGTCCGGCTCGAGGGGACCTACCGCGGGCTGCTCGGCGGCCTGCTCTTCACGACCGGTCTGCTCGTGGCGCACGGGCTGGCCGACGTCACGCCGCAGGTCCACCTTCCGGATCCGGAGGTGCTGCTGCTCGTCATCAACGGGGCGGTCGGCGCGGCGACGGGGACCGTCGGCGCGGTGCTGCGGATCAGGTCGGCATCGTCCTAGGACCCGAGCTGTCGATGACCGACGCGACCTCGGTGACGAGGTTCGCCGGGAACCCGCCGCGGCGGGCATGCTCGAGGACGTCGTCCGCGCTCTCGGCCTCGTGGACGCAGTAGATCTTGTCGCCCGCCACATAGCTGTGACGCCAGGTGTAGGGACGCTCGAGCCCGTCGACGACCTCGTTGGACTGGGCCGTGATGCCGCGCAGCTCCTCCTCGGTGAGCTTGCTGGCACCGGGGATCTCGCGCTCGATCAGGTAGGTCGGCATGATGCCTCCTCGTCGTGTTCGTGTGGGAACGACAGTACGCCGATCAGCCTCTAAGTTCCAGCAAATTGACCGCGGACGGCGCGCTTGAGGAGATCGTTCGGAAGCGACAGGCGCACGACCTTCTTCCATGCGGAGACGACCTGCCCGGGGAGCGAGCCCTTCGCATAGCGCAGGCCATACCGATCGAAGATCGCCTCGACCTGGGGCGCGATCTCCGCGTAGCGGTTGCTCGGCAGGTCCGGGAAGAGGTGGTGCTCGATCTGGAACGAGAGGTTCCCGGTCATGAGGTGCAGCACCGGGCTGCCGGTGATGTTCGCGGCACCGAGCATCTGACGCAGGTACCAGTCGCCTCGGGTCTCCCCCTCGATCGACGCCTTCTCGAACGTCTCGACGCCGTCGGGGAAGTGCCCGCACATGATCACCGAGTGCGTCCACAGGTTCCGGGCGAGGTTCGCGACGAGGTTCGCCGCCAGCGTCGTCGGTGCGGACGGGCCAGAGAGCAGCGGATGCACGAGGTAGTCCTTCGCCGCCTGAGCGCGGATCTTCTTCAGCACCTCGTCGAGCTGACGACGGAACTCCGGGTCCTCGTCGCGCCTTGACCAGTTCTTGCCGAGCTCCAGGTCGTAGGCGGCGATGCCGTACTCGAAGAGGCAGGCGTTGACGAGGTTCCACAGCGGCTGACCGAGGTAGAAGGGCACCCAGCGCTGGTCCTCGTCGACGCGCATGATGCCGTAGCCGAGGTCGTTGTCCTTGCCGATGACGTTCGTGTACGTGTGGTGCAGCTCGTTGTGGGAGTGCTTCCACAGCTCCGCGGGAGAGGCGTGGTCCCATTCCCATGTCGTGGAATGGATCTTCGGGTCGCGCATCCAGTCCCACTGACCGTGCATGACGTTGTGGCCGATCTCCATGTTCTCGAGGATCTTCGCCACGGTCAGCCCGGCGGTTCCTGCGAGGAAGGCGGGCGGGAAGAGCGAGAGGAGGAGCGTCGCGCGGCTGGCGAGCTCGAGCTTGCGCTGGGCGTCGATGACCTTGCGGATGTATGCGGCGTCCTCTTCGCCGCGGGCGTCGAGGATCGTCGCGCGGATCGCGTCCAACTCGGCGCCGATGTCCTCGATGTCCTGCCGGCTGAGGTGCGCGACCGGGTTGTCCTGCTTCTTCTGGATGGCGGTCATGGGGTGTCCTAGAGGTCGATGTCGCAGGCGCCGGCGGCCCCTGAGATGCAGGTCTGGATGCGGATGCCGTCGCCCGGGGCGGCCGTGGTGATCTCGCCGGTCCGCAGGTCGCGGACGGCCCCTTCGCGAAGGGGCACGACGCAGCCGAAGCAGATGCCCATGCGGCAGCCGGAGGGCATGAGCACCCCGGCCGCCTCGCCGGCGTCCAGCAGCGTGGTTTCGCCGTCGGCCTGGACCGTCGTGGCCGAGCCACTGAACGTGACGCTGCCGCCTTCTCCGGGCGTGACGACGGTCGCGCGAAAGCGCTCCGTGTGGAGCTGCCCGAGAATCCCGGCGTCGGCGAAGTGCTGCTCGAGGGCGTCGAGCAGGCCGGCCGGTCCGCACGCCCACGCCTCACGGTCGGCGAGGTCGGGGACGATCGCGGTGAGACGCTCGGTGTCGAGCATGCCGTCGCGGTCGGTGTGCAGCTGCACCAGGCGGATGCGCCCGTCGGCGTGCAGGGTCCGCAGCTCGGCGCCGAAGATCACGTCGTCCGCGGTCGGTGCGGAGTGCACGACGACGACGTCCTCGAGGTCGGCGGAGCGGTTGCGCAGCATGCCCATCACGGGGGTGATCCCGCTGCCGGCTGTGACGAAGAGGGTCTTGGCGGGGGCCGTGTCCGCCAGGGTGAAGTCGCCCTGGGCCTGGTCGAGCTGGACGAGCGTCCCGGGCCGGGCGTCGCGGACGAGGTGGTTGCTGACGACCCCGTCGGGGATGGCCTTGACGGTGATCGCGATGCACCCGTCCTCTCGCTCGGTCGCGCCCGTCAGCGAGTAGGCGCGCCAGAGCCGGACGCCGCCGACGTCGACGCCGACGCGGACGTACTGACCGGGTGTGTGTCCGCGCCAGGCGCGGCCCGGCTCGAGCACGACGGTCGCAGCGTCCTTCGTCTCCGGCGTGACGCTGATGATCCGGCCGCGCAGCTCAGCGCTCGCGCGCAGCGGATCCATGAGGTCCAGGTAGTCGGCGGGTACGAGCGGGGTCGCGACCATCTCGGCCAACCTGACCGCGCGATCGCGCAGGACGGCGAGGACCGGACGGGCGGGGCGGGTGGCAAGCGCAGACGGCATAGATACAGCTTGAATGCTCAACAACGAATGTTCTTGGCCCGTTCATGTGAACGTCGGCGGCCATTTTTGTTCGAAAAGAGTAGTTTTGGTGGATGGAGCGCAACCTGGACCTCCCCGAGGTGGCGATCGAGCGGATCCGCGCCGACCTCCCTGCCGTCGCGTCGGCCACCGTCGCCGCCGTCCTTGAGGCCGTGCCGGGCTACAGCGCGCTCGACACGGTGCTGGAGGAGGCGGTCGAGACAGCCCTGCGCGGCTTCCTCAGGGTCGCGTCCGGTGCCCGCGGGACGGGGCGGAGCTCACCGCTGCGTCCGGCGCTCGACGCCGCCTACGAGCTCGGGCGTGGCGAGATGCGCAACGGCCGGACGATGGACGCTCTCTTGGCCGCCTACCGCGTGGGGTCGCGCGTGGCCTGGCGGGAATGGTCGGAGATCGCCGTGGCCGCCGGCGCGTCTGCGGCGGGGCTCGCCCATTTCGCCGAGCTCACCTTCGCCTACATCGACGAGCTCTCGGCAGCCAGCGCCCTCGGGCACGCCGAGGAGAGCGCGACGAGCGATCGCGTCCTCCGGCGCGACCTGGAGCGTCTGGCGCGCCACCTCCTGACGGGTGCGCCAGCCGAGACGCTGCAGGCTGCGGCAGACCGTGCCGGGTGGACGCCGCCGGCAAGCTTGACCGTCGTACTGCTGCCCGGTCCCCGCGCGCGCGGGCTGCGACAGCTGCTTGACCCCCGCACGCTGCAGCTCGCCGACGACCTGCCCGGGCTCGAGACCGACGACGAGACCCTGGTGCTGCTCGTCCCCGCGTCCGACGGCCCCCGTGCGCGGGGGCTGCTGCGCGGGCAGCTCGCCGATCGCGGAGCGGTCATGGGGCAGCCGCGCCCGTGGATGCAGGCCCAGGCGTCCTACGAGCGTGCGGTCCGGGTCCGGCGCCTGGGCATCGGGCACGACCTCGACGCCGATGTCGTCGACGTGGGGGACCATCTCGCCGAGCTCGTCCTGCGCGCCGATCCCGAAGCGCTCGCGGACCTGCGTGCCCAGGTCCTCGCGCCCCTGGCCGAGTTGCGCCCCGCCACCGCCGAGAAGCTGCGGCTGACGCTGCGCGCGTGGCTCCTGCACCAGGGGCGGCGGGACGCCGTCGCGGCAGCGCTGTTCGTCCACCCGCAGACGGTCCGCTACCGGATGGCGCAGCTGCGCGAGCTGTACGGCGAGCGGCTCGACGATCCCGACACCGTCCTGGCCGCCACCCTCGCGCTGGCCGCCGAGCCGGACGCCGCCGTCTAGCTAGGCGCCCGAGGCCACGGCGTCGAGCGCCGCTTGCAGGTCGGTCCACACGTCCTGGACGTCTTCACAGCCGACGCTCATGCGGATGAGGCCGGCGGGGATGTGCTCCTGGCCCGGGTGGGCGCTGCGGCGCTCCATCGTCGTCTCGACGCCGCCGAGGCTCGTCGCATGCCGGATGACGCGCACGGCACGGCAGGCGTCGTCGGCCGCACGCGCGTCGGCCAGCTCAAAGGAGATGATCGCCCCGAAGCCCGGGTACCGGACGCGGCCGACAGCCTCATGGGATCCGAGCCGCTCGGCCAGGACCGCGGCACTTGCGGTGGCGTGCCGCAGGCGCAAGGGGAGGGTCCGGGCGCCGCGGAGGGCGAGGAACGCCTCCAGGGCCCCAGGCGTCGCGCCGTTGAGGCTCCGCGCGGTGCGCAGCCGCGCGACCTCGTCCCGCTCGGTGGCGACGGCGACCCCGAGCAACAGGTCGGAATGCCCGCCGATGAACTTCGTCGCCGAGTGCACGACGACGTCGGCTCCAAGGCTCAGGGGCTGCTGACCGAGCGGCGTCGCGAACGTGTTGTCCACGACGATCGTGGTTCCGGGCTTGCGCGGAGCGGAGCAGATCGCGCCGACGTCGGCGACGTCGAGCAGCGGGTTGGACGGCGACTCGACCCAGAGCAGATCGGCCTCGCTCGCCCGGGTCGACCAGGCCTGGTCCGTGACCGCCAGACGCTCCACCCGCCAACCGCGGTCGCGCGCCCCCGCGTCGGCCAGGCCGGCGACGCCCTGGTAGCAGTCGTCACCCAGGACGATGTGGGACCCGGCCCCGAGCCGGTCCAGCACCGCCGCGCACGCGGCCATGCCGGAGGCGAAGGCGACCGCCTGGCCGCCCTCCAGGCCCCCGACGAGATCCTCGAACGCCTCCCACGTCTGGGTCGCCTCGTTGCGGCTGTAGATGCGATCGGTCCCCAGGATGAAGGAGGACGCAGCGACCAGCGGCGTGTTCAGCGGCGAGCCCGGTGTGCCGTCCGGTCGTCCTCCGACGATCGCCCAGGTCTGCGGTGTGACGTCCTCGCGGCTCAGCATCCGCCCACCGTAGACGGTGGCCCATCAGGGTCGGCCACCCGAAGGCCGCCGGTGTACATTCGAGGCCCCAGACCCGAGGAGCACCGTATGGCCGTGATCGACTATCGCGTCGAGGGGCGGATCGCCCGCCTGACGCTCAACCGCCCCGAGCGCGGGAACGGCTTGACCGCAGAGCTCATCGCGACGCTCGCCCACCTCGTGGAGCGAGCCGACCTGGACCCGGAGGTCCACGTCCTGCTGCTGGCCGGCAACGGCAAGGGGTTCTGCGGGGGGTATGACCTCGTGGCCAGCGCGGAGGACGGGCTGAGCGGCGAGTTCAGCGCCGGCGTCCCGACCGAGGGCACCGTCCTGTCCGCCGCGGTGCAGGGAGCCAACCACGACCCTTCCGGCACCTGGGACCCGATGGTCGACTACGCGATGATGAGCCGGAACGTCAAGGCGTTCATGACCCTCTTCCACTGCACGAAGCCCGTGGTCTGCAAGGTCCACGGGTTCTGCGTGGCGGGTGGCACGGACCTCGCGCTGTGCTCGGACCTGCTCGTCATCGAGGACACGGCGAAGATCGGGTACCCGCCCGCGCGTGTCTGGGGCTCGCCGACGACGTCGATGTGGGCCCATCGCCTCGGCCCGCAGCGGGCCAAGCGGCTCCTCTTCACCGGCGACTGCCTGTCGGGTGCCGAGGCGCTGGAGTGGGGGCTGGCGATCGAGGCGCCGCCGGCCGCCGAGCTCGACGCACGCGTCGAAGACCTCGTCGAGCGCATCGCCAGGATGCCGGCCAACCAGTTGCAGATGATGAAGCTGCTCGTCAACCAGCAGACGATGGGGCAGGGGCTGCACGCGACACAGGTCCTGGGCACCGTCTTCGACGGCATCACCCGCCACACCGCGGAGGGGTACGCCTTCCAGCAGCGCGCCGCGGAAGCCGGCTTCAAGGAGGCCGTCCGCGAGCGGGACGAGCCCTACGGGGACCGCGGGCCGCTGACCTCGCACGTCATCAGGTGAGGACCGTTTTCCACCCGGCCCTGCCCGCGGTATGGTCGGCGGTATGAGCGAGTCCGACGACAACCTTTTCGGTCCTGAGCACGTACGGGTCTATCGCGAGACGGACGGTGAACGCGGGTACCACTGGCGCGGGACGGAGGCGCTGCTGCTGACCACGCGTGGCCGGTCGTCGGGTGAGCCGCGAACCGTCCCGCTCATCTTCCGTCACGACGGCGACCGGTTCGTCGTCGTCGCGTCCAAGGGCGGTGCCCCTGAGGATCCGTCCTGGTACACGAACATGACGGCCGATCCGGACGCGGAGGTCCAGGTGAAGGCCGACACGATTCCCGTCCGGATGACGGTTGCCGAGGGCGAAGAGCGCGAGCGCCTCTGGAAGCTCATGACCGAGGTCTGGCCCGACTACGACGCCTACCAGACCAAGACCGACCGGGAGATCCCGGTCGTCGTCCTCGCACCACGCTGACCGCGGTGGGCGCAGGGTAGGGTCCTGCCGCACATGTTGCGGCCATTGTCCTTCGCCTACTGGGCGCTCATCTGCGTCACGTGCCCGATCTTCTTCGTGGGCGCGGTGCTGATCTGGCTCGTGACCCTGCCGTTCGACCGCCGAAAGGTGGTCCTGCACCAGTACTCCTGCGCCTGGGCGGTCTTCTACATCGCGATCAACCCGATGTGGAAGCTGCGCGTCACCGGCAAGGACCATCTGGGCTGGCGCGGGCCGTCGGTCATCGTCGCCAACCACGCGTCGCTCATCGACATCCTCGTCCTCTTCGGGCTCTTCCGGCCGTTCAAGTGGGTGTCGAAGGCCGAGAACTTCAAGATCCCGTTCGTCGGGTGGAACATGCGCCTGAACGGCTACGTGTCGCTTGTACGCGGCGACCGGGAGTCGGTGGTGGCGATGCTCGAGCAGTGCTCCAAGCTCCTGCGCAAGGGCAGCCCCGTCCTCTTCTTCCCGGAGGGCACGCGTTCGAAGGACGGGAACCTGCGGCCGTTCAAGGACGGCGCCTTCGAGCTCGCGATCGAGCATGGCGTGCCGCTCATCCCGGTTGCGGTCCACGGCACCGGCAGCGCGTTGCCCAAGCACGGGATGGTGCTCCAGGAGCATGTCGACGGCTGGGTGCAGGTCATGGATCCGCTGGACCCGGCCGACTTCGGGACGGTCGACGCACTGCGCGACGCCGCGCGCGAGCGCATCGAGACGGCCCTGGCCACGCGTCGCTGACGCGGACCGGCCCTGCGACGGGCTCCGGGGCCGGGTCCACGGGTGGACCTCGGGCCCCGAAGCCCTGTCGCGAGCTACGCCTGCGGCTGCTGCGTGGAGATCTGGCAGAGGGCCTTGCCGAGGATGCCCGCAGCCGGGTCGGCGACAGCGGTCACCCGCACCGGGTCCTTCGACGTCGCGCCGTAGAGGTCGACGACGAGGCCCAGCAGGTCGAGGTTGAGCGGGCCGAGCGTCAGGTCCAGCACCGGGCAGGTCGGGCCCGACGGCGGCGGCGGCGTGGAGCCGGCCTGCCGCGTGCCGGCCGTCGACTCCGACTGCGGCGCGCCCTCGGCGTCGGCGGGCACGGTCTGCGGGTAGAGCCGGGCGCTGAAGCCGACCATCTGCAACGGGGTCGAGCGCAGGCGGCGGTTGAGCGACAACGCTGCCGAGCGAGCGCTGCGCAGCTTGCCGAGCTTCGTCGCGGTGGCGAGCCGGCAGAAGAGCGCGCCGAGGGTCCGGGCGCGGTTGCCGGTGATCTTGAGGTTCACCGTGCTGACGTCCAGGCGCAGGCCGAGGAGCGCGAGGTTCAGGCGGTCCAGGTGCAGGCTCAGGACCTGGCAGGTCGAGCCGGTGGTCGCACGCAGCGTCACGGCCTGACGCGTCGTGGCCCCGCCGACGCTCGTGGCGGCGGTGCCAAGGGCGGTGAGGCCCGTCTTGCGCACGACGAACTGCTTGACGATGACCTTCGTCCGCATCGTCTTGGCGGACGATTTGCGCGGCGGGGTGGCCGCCGAGGCGGCGGCTGGGACCAGCGACAGCGAGAGCGCGACGGCGAGCGGCGCGAGCAGGCGATGGGACACGATGAGCCTCCGGGAGGGGTTGAGAGGCCCGTTCTCTCCCCACCCGGCAAACCGGTCAAACCTGTGAGATCAACCCCGGTTGCCGTTCTCGTGGACCCCCGAGGCACGGACGGGCGCGGCGGCCCCGACACCCGGCAGGCAGATACGGCAGAAGTCCTCGCCGAAGGGGGTGAGCAGGATCGACCGGCGGACGGTCTTCGTCTTGCCCGGCGCATGGAGCGCGGCCAGGACGTCGGGCTGGGCCTCGAGCACCTGGTAGCGCAGCGGGTCCTCGACGGGCTCGCGGGAGAACCAGATGAGGCCCAGGCGGAAGAGGTTGTTCAGGTAGGCCGGGACGCGTTCGACGTAGCGCACCCCGGCGTTCTGGCCGATCATCGACAGGCCGGGGGCGACCATGTTCGTCCCGATGATCGGCGAGTTGATGAGCGGCGTCTTGCCGATGCGCACGTCGACCGAGGGCTGCGGGCCTTCGATCGTCAGGTAGCGCAGGATGCGGGCCTCGTCGGGCGCGAGCTCGTCGATGATGCGTTCGTAGGCCGGGTGGGCGGCCTCCTCGTAGCGCACGTCCGTGGACTTGTGCAGGAGGTCCGCTCCCTTGTCCTGCAGCGAGCGCAGGTCCCGCGTGGCGGCCGCCGCCGCACCGTCGGAACTCGTGGCCGCCTCCTCGGCGAGCGCAGCCGCGCGACGCTCACGCAGCGCTTCGGGCAGGCGCTCGTCGATCGCGGTGATGCCGAGGACCTCCCGGGCGTAACCGCGCACGCCCTGCTCGACGTCATGGAGCAATTCGGCTGCCGACTCCCCGCTGACTGCGGCCTTCACGACACGCTCGCCCGCGCGCAGGTAGGCGTTCGCCGTCCACTCGGCCGTCCGCACCCCGGCGCCGACGCCGATGCGCAACAAGCCGGGGAGCGCCTTGCCGAGGCCGCTCGCCGGGGTACCCGCCGGGGGGCGGGGGGTGCCGCTGTCGGGATGATCTGACGGGCTCATCGTGATCTCTATACACCGAAGATCGCCAGATGGACACAGCCGCCCGCGAAGCCGAGGACCGCCCCGTGGACGTACAGCATCCACTCGTCCTCCTTGATCGCCGAGCGGAGCATCTCCTGAAAGTCGACGGAGGGCATCTCACGCATGCGCTGCGCGATGAGCTCGGCGATCCGCGCGCTCTGCTGGGCGTTGAAGACCGGGTCTGCGAGCGGGGTCATCGTGTAGTCGACGGCGTCCACGGCGACGGAGTCACGGATCGCGTCGTACTCCCTGCCACCCATCGCGACGCGGACGGCAGCACGGGCCGGGCCGGTGGCACGGTCGACCGCCGGACGCATCGCGGTCTCGATCATCTGGCGGGTGCGATCCGCCCGCGGGCCGGTCAACAGCTCCGTCCCGATGTTGTTCAAGGTGACGATCTCGTCGGCGATGAGCTTGGCGTAGATGTCGGAGACCTCCCGCTGGCGGCGCAGGAAGAGCCCGTGGAACTTGATGCCCAGCACGTACTTCGGCTCGACGGGCACGAAGATCAGCGACATCGCCAGGAGGTTCGTGAAGTACCCGACGAACGTCCCGAGGATCGGCAGCAGCCACCAGTGGTGGAAGGCATCCGTGAGGAAGAAGACCGGCAGGCCGAGCAGAAAGCCGAGGTAGAAGCCGAAGTTGACCATGAGCTTCAGCTCGCGGTCGCCGATGTCGGTGAAGATGCGGACGGCCAGCTCCGGATACTCCTCGAGGTGCTTGATGACCATGAGCTTCACGTCGAGCAGCTGATCGATGTTATGGCCGATCTGGTCGGTCACCGCGTGCACGATCTGCGGCAGTTGCGCGCGGACGCGGGCGTGGACCGCCGCCTTGACCCGCGGCGGCACGTCGTGCCAGAGCTGTGGATGCTCGCGCTCCATGATCTGCTCGACGAGCTGCTCGATGTCCCGCTCGGACGTCACGAGGATGTGCTCGGCGATCTTCTCGGGCTCCAGGCGCTGGTAGAACTCCCCGGGGCTCCCGAGCTTGGAGATGCCCTTGTCGACGGCGATCGAGCCCATCTTCGCCGCCCGTGACGGGACGATGCCCTGCCAACCGAAGCGCCCGCCGATGAGGCCGGGGATCTCCTGGAAGCGGCGCGGCAGCAGGCCGGCGACCGTCCGCAGGCCGGGCACGGTGAAGCCGACGAAGCGGACGGGGTTGAACAGCATCCACACCCCGCTGAGGTTCGTGACGTACCCGATGGCACCCGTGAACAACGGGATCGTGATGAGACCGATGAGCTGGTCCTGATCCAAGATGGCTCCTGCTGCGCGGTTGCCGGTCGGTCGTCTCGCCGACCAGCGGCATCCTAATGAGAACCCGCCCACCCGGGCACGGGTGTCCGCCGCGGGGCGGCGGCTTCGATCACCGGCCCCGCGACTACCAGCCCCGGTTTCCGGGGGGACGCGGATCGACCCAGGGGGCCGGCGGGTCCGTCGCGGTCGGCGGACGCCGGAGCGCGAGCAGGGCCACCAGCAGGCCGCCGGCCCACACGACCGCGAGCACCTTCAACGTGTCCGGGCCGTAGTCGCCGGGGAGGATCGACGGGTTGTTGGGGATGCGCCCCCGACCCGTGAGGACGGGTGTCGCGACGAGCAGGACCGCGACGCTGACCAGGAGCGTCCCCTGAAGGGCGGGTCGCACACGCCGGGGAACGGTGCGGACGGCGAGCAGCGAAGCCATGCCGACCGCCGGAGCCCAGAGGCCGTCGTGGATCAGGAGCGAGCCGACGAGGTACGTCAGCCAGTTCCACGGCATCGTCTCGTCGGCGTGGCGCAGCAGGCCGGCCAGGCCGAAAGCCGCGATACCCATGCCCGCGAGGTTTGTCAGCCAGAACGCCCGCCCGCCCGGTTCGTCGCCTCCGGGCGTCACACGACCTCCAACCGGTGGACCCACTTCGTCTGCTGCACGCCGGGACGGTTGGGGGAGATGAGACGGATCGGATAGCCGTGGTCCACGTGCAGCGGCTCGCCGTTGACCCGGAGGGCGAGCAGTGTGTCGGCGTGTCGCGCGTGCGGGACGTTGAGCTCGCTGGAGCGGTAGGCGCCACGCGCCTGCACCGAGTGGACGACGACCTCGGCGTCCGGCGGGGCGCCCGCGAGGTCCAGCAGATCGCGCACGCGCAGGCCTGACCACGTCGCGCCCGCGCTCCAGCCCTCCACGCAGGTGATCGCCAGGTGCGCCTCGTGCTGGTCCATCGCCCGCAGCTGCCCGAGGGTGAACGTCATCGCCGCCGGGACGTTGCCGTCGATCGTCAGCGTGAACGCCGGGTCGGCGATGAGCTCCGTCACCCGCGCGCCCGCGGCCGCCTTGTTGACCGGAAAGCCCTGCGGCCCGACGTCGGGGCGGCGCGGCGCCAGGAGCGCGAGGTCCTTCACCGGGCGGAGGGTCTGACCGACGGTCGTGAGCGTCACGACACCGACGGCGGCACCCGTCGCGACGAAGAGGCCGCGGCGGCTGAGGCCCGTCCCTTCCGGCTCAGGGGCGTGCCGGGCGGCGGGGGACAGCGCGCGCCGTGAGATCTTGATCTTGGCCCCGATGTGGGCGATGAGCGCTCCGATCGTGATCCACGCCGTCCAGAAGTGCGTGGGGACGAAGCTGAACTCCCAGGGGTACCAGCGCGCGGTGTTCGACAGGCCGCTGAGGAGCATGAAGAGCGAACCGCCGACCAGCGGGACGATGCTGATGCGCTCGACGATGTGCGCGGCGTCGCGCACGGGTGGCCACTCGAAGAGCTTGGGAAAGACCGCCCACAGCTTCACGAGCAGCAGCGGGATCGCCGCGATGCCGGTCGCGACGTGCGCGCCTTGGGTGACGCGGTACAGCCACGCCGGGCTCGCGGGCATGGAGAGGAAACCGACGTGCAACGGCTGCTGGGCCAGGTGGGAGATCAGCCCGGTGAAGAAGCAGGTGAAGAACGCGATGCCGAGCGCGACGCCGAGGACCGCGGTGACGCGCTCGTCGTGCAGGCGGCTGGGGAAGGCGTCCTCGGCGAACGGCCCGGCCGCCAGATGGCCGAACTCCGCGTCGAACGCGTCACCGAGGCTGCGCCCGGCGCGCAGCTCGTCGCCTACCGTGCGGCGAGTTGGGCGAACCATCGTCCCTCCCCAGACCAGACCGACGTGACGGACAGGCCTGCGAGCTGGGCGTGGCCGTCGATCGCGTCGACGCCGACCCGAGCCCAGGGAAACCAGCCCGTGACGTCCCGGCCGGCCTCCAGGCGCACGCGACCGGTGCGGCCGGGGACGCCGGGCGCCTCGAGCTCACAGAGCACGGCGCCGTCCTCGCGGATGAGGGTACGAACGCGGCCGAGCAGGCGCGCGGGGTCCCCGCCGATGCCGATGTTGCCGTCCAGCAGGAGCGCCGTGCCCCAGCGCCCGGCGTGCGGCACGCGGCCGAAGACGCAGCCGTGGACGACCGCGGCGCCGCGGTCACGGGCCACCTGGATCGCGACGGGGGACGCGTCGACGCCCAGCGCCGCCACCCCACGGCGGGTGAGGGCCACGACGTGGCGGCCTGGCCCGCAGCCGACATCGAGGACCGGCCCCGTCGCCCGGTCAAGGACGTCATGGTCGGCGCGGGCGAGGCGCCCGAGGTAGGTGCAGACCGGCACGTCGGTCGCGGTGCCGTCCTCCTCGCGCAAGGTCAGCCGGCTGGCGGCGTCGCGAAGGCTCGCGCCGTAGAGCTCGGCCGGGGTCACGCCATCGACCCCCGGGGCCTGTTCAGTTCGGCGACGGCTGCGGCAAAGCACGAGTGCGGAGCCAGCTCCGCCACGGCGAGCGCGTCGGTGAAGCGGTCCACGTCGCGCAGCGCCCCGAGCAGGACGGGGGCGTGGCCGTGCTCGCGCAGGCGCCTGAGCTGGTGGGCACCGGTCTCGCCCGTGCTCATCGGGACACCGGCGAAGAGGGCACGATCCGGTGTCCGCAGCCCGATCGCCCAGAAGCCGCCGTCGTCCGCCGGGCCGAGGACGGCAGATGCTCCCCGGGCCATGGCTGCGGTGCCCTGGCCGATCAACGCCGGGGTGATCTGCGGGGTGTCCATCCCGACGAGGAACGTCGGCTCGTCGATCTCGTCGAACGCGGCTGCCAAGCGTTCGTCGAGTCCACCGGCGACCTGCGGGATGACCTCGAACCCATCGGGGATCCACGCCCCCGCCTCGCCGTCGAGGACGAGGATCCGCCGCGAGGCCGGGGTGGATGCGACCGCAGCCAGCGTGTCTGCCAGCGCGGCGGCCGCGAGGTCGGCGGCCTGTTCCGGGGTGCAGGGCGGGCAGAGCCGCGTCTTGCTGTGCCCGGCGCGCGGGGCCTTGGCGATGACGGCGAGGGCGACGGTCATGCCGCCAGAGCCCCGGCCATGTCGCGCATCGCCCGAACGGTCCCCCTGACGGTCCCCGTGACCTTGGAACGTCCGCTTCGCGGGCGGTAGGGGACGGGCACCTCGACCACGCGCCAGCCCGCGGCGGCGGCCTTCAGCACCATCTCCAGCGGCCAGCCGAAGCGCCGGTCGGCGATGCCGAGATCAAGCAGAGCCTGGCGACGGGCGGCGCGCATCGGCCCCAGGTCGGTCAGCGGGAGGCCGGCCCGGCGGCGGAGCTCCAAGGCCAGGGCGCCGTTGAGCACGCGGGCGTGCAGCGGCCAGGCGCCGGGTGCCGGACGGCGGGCCCCGAGCACGAGATCCGCGTCCCCGGCCAGGAGCGGTCGCGTCACCCGCGGCAGGTGCTCGGGGTGCAGCGATGCGTCGCAGTCCATGAAGCAGACGACATCGGCGGTCGCCGCGGTGAGGCCGGCGAAGCACGCCGAGCCGAAACCAGGGACCGGCTCGTGGACGACCTGGGCGCCGAGCCGTCGGGCGATCTCCCCCGAGCCATCCGTCGAACCGTTGTCCACGACGATCGGATGATGGCCCGCCGGGAGCCGAGCGAGCACCCAGGCGATGGCCTCGGCCTCGTTCAGCACGGGAAGGATGACGTCGGGCATCGGGTTGACCGTACGCGGCGCGGCCCCAGGTTGCGATGACAGACTGCGAAACTCCGCTTCGCCGGGACCTTGTGGCCCGCAGCGTTGCGTACCGTTGGCGCCGCACCATGTCCGTTCCCGTCCCCGCCCCCAGCCGCGCCCTGGTGCGCCCGCACGCCATCGCGGCCCTCCTCCTCTGGGCGCTCGTCGTCGTGGTGGGGTACCGGCTCGGCTACGCGCTGAACTCGCGCGACCCCCGCGTCCACATCGGCAACGCCCCGCTCGTGGGTTCGCGGGACGTGCGCATCTCCTGGCGGTTGCTGGCGGCGGTGGTCCTGGCGGTCGGCGCGGTCACGGCGGGGCCGCTGATTGCCGCGCGTGCCACGTGGCGGATGCTGCTCGGCGCGTCGTGGGCGGCCGGGGCGACATGGGCGGTGGCCTTGGCGGCCGGTGACGGGTGGCGAGCGCTGACCGCGCCGCTGGAGTCCCGGTATGAGTACCTCGCGGCGGTGGACCGCATCGGCTCCACCCACGCCTTCCTCTCGTCGTTCACCGAGCAGCTCGCGACATATCCGACGCACGTCAAGGGGCACCCTCCGGGCCTCGTGTTGCTGCTCGCGCGGCTGGACGACGCGGGGCTCGGCGGGAGCACCGTGGCAACCGCCCTGGTCATCGCGGTGGGGGCGCTCGTCGCCCCCGCGACGCTCGTCGCGGTGCGCGCGGTGGCGGACCAGCGGACGGCCCGACTCGCGGCGCCATATCTGGCCTTCACGCCGGCAGCGGTCTGGGTCGCCACCTCTGCGGACGCGTTCTTCGCGGGTGTGACGGCCTGCGGGATCGCGGCGGTCGCGGTCGCCGCGACACGGGAGCCGCGCGGCGGCCGGGGGGCCGACCGCCGCGCGGACGCGACAGCCGTCGCCGGCGGTGTCCTGCTCGGGCTTGCGCTGCACCTGAGCTACGGAGCGGGCCCGCTCGGTCTGCTCGTCGCCGCCGTCCTGATACGCCGGCGCGCGGTGCGGATCGGCATCCTGGCGGCGGCCGGTACCGCTGCCGTCTTCGCGATCTTCCTCGCCGCCGGGTTCTGGTGGCTGGGGGGCGTCCAGGCCACACGCGTGCTCTACGACGCCGGGGTCGCCTCGCGGCGGCCGTACGCGGACTTCCTCCTCATCAACCTCGCGGCGTTTGCGATCGCGCTCGGCCCGGCGGCGGTCGCAGGGCTCGCGCGGCTGCGGGACCGCCGCGTCTGGGTGCTGTCGGGCGGTGCTCTTGCGGCGGTGGTCTTCGCGGACCTCAGCGGGCTGTCGCGGGGGGAGACCGAGCGGATCTGGCTGCCGTTCGTGCCGTGGGTCCTCGTGGCGACCGTGGCGCTCCGTGGCTCACGCCGCTGGCTCGCGCTGCAGGTGCTGCTCGGGTTGACGGTCCAGGCGACGGCGAGAAGTCCATGGTGAGGACGCGGCCCTTCCTGCCGGCCATCGCCGTCGCCGTCGCTGTCGGCGCCAGCCTTGCCGGGTGCGGGTCGGGCGGGGGCGGCTCCATCCCGACCGGCACCGACAGCCGGCGCCCGCCGGAGGCCGGCGCGGTCCTCGCGGCGCTGGCCCCGCTGCCGGACGGTGGCCTGCGCGCCGGCGAGCTGACGACCGGCGTCGTGCGTGACGTCCTGGACGACGCAGGGCGCCCGACGACGGGCGCGGCGGCGCGGACGCTCGTGCGCCTGCCCGTCAGCACGGGTGGACAGCGCGGGCTGCTCGGGCTCACCGTCGACGACGGCGGCCGGACGTTCGCCGCGTTCACGACCGTCGGCGCGGGGGAACCCCTCGTCGTCGAGCAGGTGCTCCCAGGCCCGCGGCGGCGGGTGTGGACCGGCCCCCCGTCCACGGATCTCGCCGACGGCGGCCACCTCGAGCAGCTCCGCGACGGGCGTCTGGTCATCGGGATCGGTGACCTTCAGGATCCGTCTGCCATCCCGCGCGACGACACCCCCAACGGCAAGCTGCTGACCCTGGATCCCGACGGCCCTCCGGGACAGCGCCCGCGCATCCTCAGCCGGGGCTGGAACAACCCGTACGCCTTCGCGCGCGCCGGCGCGGACTCCGACGCCCTGCTCGTCGCCGACAACGCGCCGGGCCGTCGTCCCGAGCGGATCGCCCGCGGGGACGCGGACGGAGGTGAGCCGCGCGAGGTCACCGACATCCGCGGGCGTATCGCGCCCTCCGGGCTCGCGGCCCTCGCGCCCGGAAAGATCGCCGTGTGTGGCGTGCGCTCCGGGCGCCTGACGCGCTTCACCCGGCGTCAAGGCTCTTGGCAGCAGACCGGCGACCTGGGACCCTGCGCCTTCGGCGTGGCCCGCCTGGCCGGCGGGCGTCTTGCCGTCTCCACCGCCGGTGGCCTGCGGGTGATCTCCCCGTGAGCCGCATCCTCGTCACCGGCGCAGCGGGCTTCGTCGGCTCGCACATCGTCGATGCGCTCGTGGCGGACGGCCATGACGTCGTCGTCCTGGACTGGCTGCACCCGGCGGCGCACGCGCGCCGGGCCGGACGCCCATCGGGGCTGCCGGCAGAGGTCCGGTGGTGGAGGGCGACCTGCGCGACGGCGCGACCGCCGCCGCCGCCATCGCCGGGGTGGACCACGTCTGCCACCAGGCCGCGATGGTCGGCCTCGGCACGGACATCCTCGACATCGCCGACTACGTCGTCCCACAACGACCTCGGTACCGCGGTGCTCCTGCGCGAGCTCGCCCGGGCGCGCTTCGCCGGACGTCTCGTGCAGGCCTCGTCGATGGTCGTCTACGGCGAAGGTCGCTACGCCTGCGCCGAGCACGGCGATCGTCCGCCCGGCCCGCGGCCGCGGCCGACCTGGACGCCGGGCGCTTCGAGCCGCCGTGCCCGCGCTGCGGGGCGGCGCTCGACCCGTCCGCGATCACCGAGGACGCCCCGCTCGACCCCCGCAACGTCTACGCCGCCACGAAGCTCCAGCAGGAGCACCTGGCTGCGGCGTTCGAGCCGCGAGACCGGCATCCCGGTCACGAGCCTGCGCTACCACAACGTCTACGGCCCGCGGATGCCGCGCGACACCCCGTACGCCGGGGTGGCGTCCATCTTCGTCAGCAGCCTGAACGCCGGGCGCGCCCCGCAGGTCTTCGAAGACGGCCACCAGCTTCGCGACTTCGTCCACGTCCGCGACGTCGCCCGCGCGAACGTCCTGGCGCTCACCGCCGAGGAGCCTGTCCCAGGCGCCTTCAACGTCTGCAGCGGCACGCCACGCAGCGTGGGTCAGATGGCCGCAGGCCCTGCACGCCGCCGGTCCGGACGCTGTCCCGCCACCGCAGACGACGGGCGCCTACCGCCTCGGGGACGTCCGGCATGTCTTCGCGAGCGCGGACCTCGCCGCGGACCGGCTGGGTTTCGAGGCGGAGGAGGACTTCGTCGCGGGCATGGCCGAGTTCGCGCGGGCGCCCCTGCGCGACTGAACGGATCAGCTCGACGCGCACTACCGTCCGGAGCATGCTCTCGCCGTCCTTGCCCGCTTCCGCAGACGTCGTCATCGCCGGTGGCGGGCACAACGGCCTCGTGGCGGCGGCGTACCTGGCGCGGGCCGGCAAGTCCGTCGTCCTGCTGGAACGCAGCGGTGCCCTCGGCGGCGCTGCAGTCTCCTCGTCGCCGTGGCCGGGGGTGCAGGTGCGCCTGAGCCGCTACAGCTACCTCGTGTCGCTCTTCCCGCGGCACATCGCGGACGACCTGGGCATCGACCTGCCGCTCGTGCGCCGCCGGGTCCCGGCCTACACGCCCGTCGGTGACGGTGGCGTGCAGGGGGTCCCGTCGTCGCCGTTCGCCGACGCCGTGGCCCGCATGGCGCCCGCGCTCTTCCGCTCGCTCACCGAGCCGCTGCGCAGCCGCGACGAGCTCCGCGATCCTGGCCGGGGACGACGCGACGTTCAGCGCGCTGTTCGACGCCCCGCTCGGGCGGGCGCTGCGCGCAGCGCATCCCGGTGACGACGTGCGCCTGGCATCGTCAGCACCGATGCGCTCATCGGGACGTTCACCGACCTCGACGACCCGTCGCTGCTGGCCAACCGCTGCATCCTCTACCACCTCATCGGGAACGGGACCGGCGACTGGGACGTCCCCGTAGGCGGGATGGGCGCGCTGACCGACCGCGCTGGCCGATGCGGCCGCGAGCGGCCGGCGCGGACCTGCGCACCGGACGCCGCGGTGACGGGCTCGGACCCGACGACGCGGCGGTGGCGTCACGGTCGGCGGACGGGGCCGTCACCGCGCGGCCGGGTGCTGCTGAGCAACCTCGCGCCGGCCGTGCTCGAGCGGCCTGCGCGGACGCCCCGCCCCGGACCCGCAGCACGTCCGGAGGGCAGCGCAGCTGAAGGTCAACTTCCTGCTCGACCCGGCTGCCGCGCGCTGCGGGACCCGACCGTCGACCCGGAGGACGCCTTCGCCGGGACCTTCCACGTCAACGAGTCCGACACGCAGCTGGAGGCCGCGTACGCGCAGGCGGCCGCCGGCCGCATCCCCGACGCCGTCCCCTGCGAGATCTACTGCCACTCGCTCAGCGACCCGTCGATCCTCGGGCCCGGACGCTGCGCGCCGCCGGCGCCCACACGCTGACGCTGCTTCGCGCTGCACCTGCCCGCGCGGCTGTTTCGCGAGCGACCCCGAGGGCGCCCGCGCAGCAGGCGCTGGCGGCGACGCTGGCGTCGCTGGACAGCGTGCTGGCCGAACCGATCGAGGACTGCGTCTGGCCACGGCGCCGGACGGCACGCCCTGCATCGAGGCGCGCAGCCCGCTCGACCTGGAGGCGGCCCTCGCCCTGCCCGGCGGCCACATCTTCCACCGTGACCTGCACTGGCCCTTCGCCGAGACCGACGAGGAGGTCGGCACGTGGGGGGTGGAGACCGACCACCCCCGCGTCCTGCTCTGCGGCGCCGGGCGCGCGGCGCGGCGGTGGCGTCAGCGGGATTCCGGGGCACAACGCCGCGATGGCGGTGCTCGGACCGACAACCTGAGGGTCCCGGGGCTTGGGCCGGCGCAGAGGCCGCGTATACACTCGCCGCGCGTGACCCTCCCCTTCTCCCGCGTGCAGACGCGTCGCACTTTCGAGGAGGCGGTCGACCAGATCGCAGAGCGGATCCAGTTCGGCGAGCTGCGAGAAGGGGACCAGCTGCCCTCGGAGCGCGCGTTGGCTGCGCAGATGCAGATCAGCCGCCCCACCGTGCGCGAGGCGCTCAAGGTCCTTGCGGACTCCGGCGTCCTGGAGGTGCGGCCTGGCCCGACGGGTGGCGCCTTCGTCAAATCCGAGTTCATCCCCCGAGCCGTCATCCACCGCCGCAGCGAGCTGCGTCTGGGCGAGGTCGGTGGAGTCCTCGAGGCCCGACGGATGCTCGAGCCGCAGGTCGCGCAGCTTGCGGCCGTCAATGCCGGTCCGGCGGACTTCGAGACGATGGAGCGCACGATCGCCCAGCAGGTGAAGATCGCCAGCGCCGCCGGGGATGGGGTCGTCACGCACGAGGACCGCTTCTTGGCCCTGGACCAGCAGTTCCACCTGGCGATCGCCCGCGCGACGGGGAACTCCACGATCGTCGGGCTCATGCGGACGCTCCTGCGCCGCCTGGACATCGTCCGCGACATGGCGCTGCACGTTCCGCCGACGGTCGAATGGACCCTTGACGTGCACCAGCAGACCGTCGACGCGATCCGCTCCGGTGACGCGGCACGTATCGATCGCGTCATGGACGACCACATGGCCGAGCTCGAGCGCACGTGGCGGGGCGACCCCCCGCCCGGGCAGCGCGCGTAAGCATCCGGCCAGCGCCCCGACGGCGGCCCGGAGCCTTGGTATGGTCGCTTGACCATGCCCCTGCGGTCGACCGTGCGACTCGACGACAAGTACCTGCTGGAAGAGGGGCGGATCTTCCTGTCGGGAATCCAGGCCCTCGTGCGCCTGCCGGTCGACCAGCACCGGGCCGACGTGCGGGCGGGGCTCCGTACCGGGACCTTCGTGTCCGGCTACCAGGGCTCGCCGCTCGGGACGTTCGACAAGGAGCTGCAACGCAACGGCGCACTCTGCGCCGAGCACGACATCCACCTGCAACCCGGGGTCAACGAGGAGCTCGGCGCGACCGCGGTCTGGGGCAGCCAGCTCGCGCCGTCCCTGCCCGGCGCCCAGCGCGACGGCGTGGTCGGCCTGTGGTACGGGAAGAACCCGGGGCTGGACCGCGCAGCCGACGCGATCCGGCACGCGAACTTCTGCGGCGTGCCGCGGCACGGGGGTGCGGTGGCGCTCGTCGGGGACGATCCGTCCTGCAAGTCCTCCACGCTGCCGAGCGCCGCCGAGCCGATGCTCGCCGCGCTCATGGTCCCGACGCTCTGGCCCGGGACGGTGCAGGAGATCCTCGACCTCGGACGCCATGCCGTCGCCCTCTCGCGCGCGAGCGGCCTGTGGTCGGCGCTGAAGATCGTCACGAACGTCGCCGATGCCGCCGGCACCGCCGAGGTCTCGCCAGACCGCGTCATGCCGATCATGCCCGCGTACGAGGTCGGCGGGCGCGTCTACCACCACAAGCCCAACGCGACGATGCTCGCCCCGGACTCCCTCATCTCCGAGCGCAACCTCGTCAACGTCCGCCTGCAGATCGCCAAGCAGTACGCGCGGGAGAACGACCTCAACCGCGTGACCGTCGACGGCGGCAGCGCGCCGCGCCTGGGGATCGTCGCGTCCGGCAAGACCTACCGGGACCTCGTGCAGGCGCTGCAGGACCTCGGGCTCGACACGGGGCAGCTGCGCGCCGCCGGCGTCCGCGTCATGCAGATCCGGATGCCGTGGCCGCTGGACCGCCAGACGCTGCGCGACTTCGCCGCCGACCTGCAGGAGATCCTCGTCGTCGAGGACAAGCTGCCGTTCCTCGAGGCGCAGTTCCGGGACGCGCTCTACGGGACGACCGAGCCGCCACGGATCGTCGGCAAACACGACGAGCACGACGAGCTGCTCCTGCCCGCCGAGGGAGAGCTCGACGCCGACCTCATCGCCCGCGCCGTGGCCCGCCGTCTGCGTGCCGCCGGCCTGGTGATCCCGTCGGTCACCGCACGGATCCAGGCCCTCGAGCAGGCCCAGCGCGCCAAGCTCGTCCCGCTGCCGGTCGTCCGCACACCCTTCTTCTGCTCGGGCTGTCCGCACAACTCCTCCACCGTCGCCGCCGACGACGAGCTCGTGGGCGCCGGGATCGGCTGCCACACGATGATCCTGCTGAACCCCGACGGCCGCGGGACGATCACGGGCATCACGCAGATGGGCGGGGAGGGGACCCAGTGGATCGGCATGGCGCCCTTCACCGATCGCGAGCACTTCACGCAGAACCTCGGGGACGGGACGTTCCACCACTCCGGGTCGCTGGCCATCCGGGCGGCCTGCGCGGCCGGGGTGAACGTCACCTACAAGCTCTTTGCCAACGGGTCGGTCGCGATGACCGGCAGTCAGTCGATCGTCGGCGGCATGAGCGTCGCCCAGCTCACGCGCTGGCTTGCGCTCGAAGGCGTCAAGCGGGTCGTCATCACGACGGAGGACCGCTCGCGTTACGACGGGGTGGCGCTTGACCAGATCGCGTCCGTCCGGCCGCGCGAGCACATGCTCCAGGTGCAGGAGGAGCTCGCGGCAGAGCGCGGCGTCACCGTCCTCATCCACGACCAGCAGTGCGCGGCGGAGCGCCGACGGCTGCGCAAGCGCGGCAAGGCGCCTGAGCCGCCGCAGCGGGTGTTCATCAACGAGCGCGTGTGCGAGGGTTGCGGCGACTGCGGCAGGAAGTCCTCGTGCCTGAGCGTCCTGCCCGTCGACACGGACTTCGGCCGCAAGACGCAGATCCACCAGGCCTCGTGCAACAAGGACTTCTCGTGCCTGGAGGGGGACTGCCCGTCGTTTCTGACCGTCATCCCGGCGGCGGGGTCCGAAGTCCCGGCGCCGCCGACACCGGTGGCCCCGGTGGACCTGCCGGAGCCCGCCGTCGTCGAGGCCGGCCAGACGACGATCCGCATGATCGGCATCGGAGGGACCGGTGTCGTGACGGTCAGCCAGATCCTGTCGATGGCCGCCCATCTGCAGGACGACTTCTCCTGGTCGCTGGACCAGACCGGACTGTCGCAGAAGGGCGGCCCCGTCATCAGCGACATCCGGCTCTCACGCACACCGATCACCGGCTCCAACAAGGCGTCGGCCGGGCGCGTGGACGTGTACCTCGGCCTGGATCTGCTCGGGGCCGCGAACCCGAAGAACCTGCAGAGCGCCGACCCGGCGCGAACCGCGGCCGTCGTCTCCACGAGCGCGGTCCCGACCGGCAAGATGGTGGTCGATCCGGCCGTCCGCTTCCCCGAGCTCGACGACGCGCTGACGGCGATCACCTCCCAGACGCGGGACGCCGTGTTTCTCGACGCCCAGGCGCTGTCACAACGCCTCTTCCGCGACCACATGCCGGCGAACATGATCGTCCTCGGGGCTGCGCTGCAGCGTGGGCTGCTGCCGGTCGGTGTCGAGGCGATGGAGGCAGCGATCCGCCTGAACGGTGCTGCGGTCCAGACGAACCTCGCGGCGTTGGCGTGGGGCCGCGCGTGCGTCGCCGCGCCCGATCGCGTCGTCGGCGCTGGAGGCCCCCGCGCCGCCCGCGCCCCCGGCCGCCGACGAGCCGCTGGACCACCTCGTCGACCGCCGGGCCGCCGAGCTCACCGACTACGCCGACGCCCGGTACGCACAGCGGTACGTCGCCTTCGTCGACCGGGTGGCCATCGAAGAGCGTGCCCGCTGCGGGGACACGACCGCTCCGGTCGCCCGCGCGGTCGCCCACGGCCTGTTCAAGCTGCTGGCCTACAAGGACGAGTACGAGGTCGCCCGCCTGCACCTGGACCCGGTGCAGCGCGCGAAGATCGCCGCCGAGTTCGGCGAGGGGGCGAAGATCGTCTACCACCTGCATCCACCGGCGCTGCGGGCGATGGGGATGGAGCGCAAGCTGGAGCTCGGGCAGTGGTTCGATCCGGCCTTCCGGGCGCTCGCGGGACTCAAGCGCCTGCGAGGCACGAAGGCCGACCCGTTCGGCCGGGCGCAGGTGCGGCGCGTCGAGCGCGCGCTCCCCGGAGAGTACGAAGCGCTCATCGTCACCGCGCTTGGCCGGCTCACCCCGGCCAACCGCGATCTCGTCGCCGAACTGGCCGCTTCGCCCGACACGATCCGCGGCTACGAGGACATCAAGCTCGAGAACGTCGCGCGGTGGCGGCAGGAGACCGCGTCGCTGATCGAGCGCCTGGCCGGAGGCGGTGACGATGCCGACGTCGTCCGGGTGCAGGCGCCGCGCCCGTTCACCCCGGTGCGCTGACCCGCGGCCCGGTCGAGGCGGGGTTGCGGGCGCCGAGGCCGGTGAGCACCTCGTTCACCCGGAACGGGCCGCCGGCGTCGTGGGCGAGCGGCGGCGTGCTGTCGCCGGCGTCGTCCCGGAGGCCCTCCAGGAGGTCACGCATCGTCTCGGTCGAGGTCCGGGTCGGTGCCCACCCCAGCTCGCGCCTCGCGCGCCCACAGTCCAGCAGGGGCGCCTGGGCCGCGAGGTCGAGCCAGCCGGGTGGCGTCGGCTGTACGCGAGCCCGCCAGGTCACCTCGGCGGCGAGCCGGGCGGCCCGGAACGGCACCGGCACGGTGCGTGCCTGCAACAGCTCCGCGATCGAGCCCAGATCGAGCACCGGTCCTGCCGCGATGTTGTAGGCCCCCCGGGCCTGCCCATCGAGGACGGCCAGGCGGTAGGCCTGTGCGATGTCGTCGGCGTGGACCGCTTGGAAGCGGACCCCTGCGACGTTCGGCACGACGGGGATGAGCCCAGGGCGCACGATGGTGCCGGGAAAGAACGGGCCGAGAAAGAAGCGGCGGATCTCGGCGGCGGCCGTGCGCTGGAAGATGAGCGTCGGCCGCAGCCGCACGACCCGCGTGGCCGGGTGCGCCGCCTCGAAGGAGTCCAGCAGACGCTCGCACGCAGCCTTGTCGACGGAGTAGAAGGACGTCGGGATGCCGGCGGTCGCAAACGACTCGTCGACCGGATCCGCGTGGGGGTGGGGGCTGTAGGCGCCCACCGACGACGCATGCACGATGGTGCGGACGCCTGCCTGCGCGGCGGCGGCCAGGACGTTGCCGGTCCCTTCGACGTTGACGGCCTTCGTGGTCGCCCGGTCGCGGGCGGGCTGGATCGCCCACGCGAGGTGGATGACCGCGTCGACGCCCCGCAGGAGCGGCACGAGATCGCCGCCGACCACGTCCGCCCCTTCATAGCGGACCTTGGCCGGCGCCGGGCCATCCGGCAGCCGGCGGGCGATCCCGACGATCTCCTGCACCTGATCGTCGGCCTGCAGGGCGCGGACGACCGCGGTTCCGACGTTGCCGGTGGCTCCGGTGATGGCGATGCGCATGGTCCGGTCCTACCCGTTGAGCGCAGGGCATACCATCGGAGAGATGACTTCCCAACTGCGCATCTATCGCATCGCCGACGGTGAGATGGACAGCTTCGTCGAGCTCTGGCGGACGCACATCGTGCCCGCCCGCGAGGCCTACGGGTTCTGTGTGCAGGGCGCGTGGACGACGCAGGACGGCGCCGAGTTCGCCTGGATCGTCAGCCACGACGGGCCCGAAGGGTTCGAGGCGGCCGACCGCGCCTACTACGCCTCACCCGAACGCGCGGCGCTCCCCCGGGACCCCGCCGAATACCTCCAGGACGTGCAGCTGCGCCTGATGGACAAGGTCGACGCATGAACGCGGGCGCGTCGGCTGCACTGCTCGTCGCCGCCGGCCTCGTGGCCGGGGTGACCGCGTGCGGGTCCGGTGGTGGCGGGTCCGCGGCCGCGCGGCCGGCCGCGACGACGGGCACGGCGACAGCCCGGACGGCTGGTGCCGGGCCGCTGCGCCTCGCCCGGGTCGGGACGCTTCGCCTCGCCGGTGTACGTCACGGGCGCACCCGGCGACACCCGCCGCCTCTTCGTCGTCGAGCAGGCGGGGCGGATCCGTGTCGTCCGCGCCGGGCAGACCCTCAGCCGCCCGTTTCTCGACATCCGCGGGCTCGTGACCTCCGGCGGCGAGCAGGGCCTGCTGTCGGTCGCGTTCGCCCCGGACTACGCCAAGAGCGGGCGCTTCTACGTCTACTACACCGACAAGGCGCAGCAGCAACGCGTCGTGGAGTACCGGCGGGCCGGCGCCGACCGCGCGAACGCCGCGAGCGCCCGGCTCGTCCTGAAGATGGCCGACCGGGAGGCCAACCACAACGGCGGCCTGCTGAAGTTCGGCCCCGACCGGCTGCTCTACATCGGAACGGGCGACGGCGGCGGCGCGGACGACCAGCACGGACCTCGCGGCAACGCCCAGAACCTCGCCTCCCCGCTCGGCAAGCTCCTGCGCATCGATCCGCGCCGCTCCGGGTCAAGGCCCTACTCGATCCCGGCGTCCAACCCGTTCGCTGCTCGCGGCGGGGTGCGCAAGGAGATCTACAGCTTCGGGCTGCGCAACCCGTGGCGCTACTCCTTCGACCGCCGCACCGGCGCGCTCGTCATCGGCGACGTCGGCCAGAACAAGATCGAGGAGATCGACTTCGTCGCCAAGGGCAAGGGCCTGGGCGCGAACTTCGGCTGGCGTCCCTTCGAGGGGACGCTGCGGCACTCGCCCGGGGAGGACGCCCCGAACGCGATCGCCCCCGTCCTCGAGCTCCGCCACGACGACGGCTACTGCTCGATCACCGGCGGCTACGTCGTCCGCGACCCGGGCTTGCCGTCGCTGAAGGGCCGCTACGTCTACGGCGACTTCTGCGACGGCCGCATCCGTGCGGTGACGCTGACGCCGACGGGTGCGTCGGGCGACCGGCGGCTGGCCCTGCCGAAGGTCGACAGCCTCGCGTCGTTCGGCGAGGACACCAAGGGCCGGGTCTACGTCGTCTCCCTCGGCGGGACGGTCTCCCGCCTCACCCAGGGCTGAGGGGGAGCGGACGGATGAGCCCTGCCGTCGACGTCGCGCTCATCCGGGCCGACAATCCCGGGCCGTTCACGCTGACCGGGACGAACAGCTACGTCGTCGGCCGTGACGGGTGCTGGGTCGTCGACCCAGGGCCGTCGCTCGCCGAGCACCTGGACGCCGTGGCGGCCGAGGTCCAGGCCCGCGGCGGTGCGAAGGGCATCCTGCTCACGCACGATCACGGCGACCACGCCGACGGAGTGCCCGGACTCCTGCGTCGCATCGGCGACGTCGAGGTCCACGCCGCGCGGTACCCCGGGGCGACGCCGATCCGCAACGGCGACACGATCGCCTCCTTCGCCGTCGCCGCCACCCCCGGCCATGCGCCGGACCACCACGCGTTCGTCATCTACGACACCGTCTTCAGCGGGGACGCGATCCTCGGTGAGGGCAGCGTCTTCGTCGCCCCGGACCCGGGGGCGTTGCGCGGCTACCTGGCCGGGCTGCGGCTGCTGCAGGCGCTGGCACCGCGCCGGATCTGGCCGGGTCACGGCCCGGTCGTCGACGACCCTGCCGCGAAGCTCACGCAGTACCTCGAGCACCGGCTCGAGCGCGAGGCCAAGCTCTTGGACGCCCTGGACACCGGGGCTCGCACCGTGGACGCGTTGCTGGACCTCGCGTGGTCGGATGTCGCCGATCGCCTGCGTCCGGCCGCCGCGATCACGCTCGCCGCCCACCTGGACAAGCTCGACGAAGAGGGACGACTCCCTGGGGGCGTGGAGCGCCCGCAGTGGCCCCCGCCGTGGTTCTCGCAGGGGTAGGCTCGCGCCATGGCCATCACCGAACATCCCACGTTCTGCCGGATCTGCGAGGCGCTCGTGCGGCATGGTCGCGACGGTCGAGGACGGGAAGGTGACGAAGCTGCGCCCCGACCCCGAGCACCCGCTGAGCCGGGGCGCCGCCTGCCCGAAGGGCATCGCGATGCTCGAAGTCCACGACGACCCCGACCGCGTGCTGCACCCGATGCGCCGGCGCCAGGACGGCAGCGGGTTCGAGCGCGTCTCCTGGGACGAGGCGCTCGACGACATCGGCACCCGGCTGCGCACGATCCGCTCCGAGCACGGCGGCGGCGCCATCGGCTGGTACATGGGCAACCCCGGGGCGTTCAGCTACTCGCACCCGGTCTGGGTCAAGGGCTTCCTCGACGCGCTCGGCTCCCAGCACTACTACACGGCCTCCTCGCAGGACGTGTCCAACCGCTTCGCCGCCAGCGCGATGCTCTACGGCTCGCCGGCGGTCGTCCCGATCCCGGACCTGGACCGCACCGACCTCCTGCTCGTCGTCGGCGCCAACCCGTTCGTCTCCCACGCATCGCTGCTCACCGCCCCGCGGATCCGCGAGGACCTGCAAGGCGATCGCCGCCCGCGGCGGCCGCGTCGTCGTCGTGGACCCGCGCCGCACCGAGACCGCCCGCCACTTCGAGCACGTGGCGATCCGCCCGGACACCGACGCCTGGCTGATGCTCGGCCTGCTCCACGTCCTCTTCGCCGAGGGCCTCGCCGACCGTGCGGCGCTGGCGCGGCAGTCCACCGGCAGCGCGTGGCTCGAAGAGGCGGTGCGCGCGGTCACGCCGGAGGACGCCGCCGGACACACCGGCATCCCGGCGCAGGACATCGTCGCGCGCTGGCCCGCGATCTCGCCGCGGCGCCGCAGCGCCGCGGTCTACGGGCGGACCGGCTCGTGCCTGGGCCGCTTCGGAACGCTCGTGGCCTTCCTCATCGACGCCGTGAACGTCGTCACCGGCAACCTCGATCGTCCCGGCGGTGCGGTCTTCGGCCTCCCGGCGATCAGCCTCGACGAGGTCGCCGAGAAGACGGGCTGGACACGTACGGCAAGTAGCGCTCGCGCGTGGGCGGCTTCCCCGACGTGCTCGGCGCGATGCCCGCCACGCTCATCCCGCGGGAGATCACGACGCCCGGTGAGGGCGCGCTGCGGGCGCTGTTCGTCTCCGCCGGCAACCCCGTGCTGAGCGTCCCGGACGCCGACAGCGATGCGCGGGGCGCTCGGTGAGCTCGACCTCATGGTCTCGATCGACCTCTACGTCACCGAGACCAACCGCGACGCCGACTACGTCCTGCCGGCGACCACGTTCCTCGAGCGCGAGGACCTGCCGCTCGCGCTCCTGGGCTTTGCCCGCACGCCGTTCGTGCAGTGGACCGAGGCGATCGTCGAGCCGCTCGGGCGAGGCCCGCCAGGAGTGGGAGATCATCGAGGCGATCAGCAGGCGCCTCGGGATCGTCCCGAGCACCGAGAAGGGGCTGCGCGCACTCGGGCGCCTCGGGCTCAGGATCACCCCGCGCCGGATGGCCGACGCGCTGCTGCGCACCGGCCGCGAGGGCGATCTGTTCGGGCTGCGCCGCAGCGGGCCGCGCCTCACGCTGGCCAAGGTCGCCGCCCAGCCGCATGGCCTGCAGCTCGGCGATGAGCTGCCGACCGGCGTCCTGCGTCAGAAGGTCCGTCACGGGCGACGGCCGGGTCCACCTCGACCCGCCCCCGATCGCCGGCGAGCTCGAGCGGCTGCTGGCGGACGGACGCGCGGTCGACGACCCGGACTTCCCGTTGCGGCTCATCGGGCTGCGCGAGCTGCGGTCGCACAACTCGTGGATGCACAACGCGCCCAAGCTCATGGCCGGCAGCGCGCGGACACACGCGGCCCGCGTCCACCCTGACGACGCCGCGGCGCTCGGGCTCGACGAGGGTGGCCGGGTCCGCATCGTCTCCAAGGACGGCGAGATCGAGGTGGACGTACGCATCACCGACGAGGTCGACGCGCGGCGTCGTCGCGGTGCCGCACGGCTGGGGCCATCACGGCGGCTGGCAGGTGGCCAACGCCGCAGGCGGCGCGAACACGAACGTGCTTGGCCGGCAGCGCACCGTCGGACCTGGAGCCGTTGGCGGGCATGGCCTTCCTCAACGGGATCCGCGTCCGGCTGGAGGCGGTGCCGGTCCTGACCTCGACAGCCGGGACGGCGACGGCGGCGGTCTAACCCTCAGCCGGCGCGCCGGCGCCGGCGCCGGCGCTCTGCAGGCGCCGCTCGGCGAGCGCCAGCGCGGCATCGAGCGGTGTGCAGTCGGCGGCCTGGGCCTCGTCGTACACGCCGTCCAGCGTCTCGGCGATCGCCTTGACCTTCGCGGTGGCGGCCCGCTGGTCGTAGCCCCCGGGGGACAACTCGACGGCGATGTTGATGATGCCGCCGGCGTTCGCCACGAAGTCGGGCGCCCACAGGATTCCGCGGTCGCGCAGGAGGCCTGCGACGTCGTCGGCGGCGAGCTGGTTGTTCGCGGCGCCCGCGACGACCGGCGCCTGCAGGCGCCCGACGGTCTCGTGGTCCAGGACGCCGCCCAGCGCACACGGGCAGAAGACGTCCACCGGAGCCTCCAGCGCGGCTTCGGCCGTCACCCAGCGGGCCCCGAGCTTCTCGGCCTCGGGACGACGGCTCGGGTCGATGTCGTTGACGAGCAGCGTCGCACCGCGTGCGGTCAGGAGCTTCGCCAGGCGCAGCCCGACGTGGCCGAGACCGATGAGCGCGACGCTGCGGCCCCGCAGTGCCCGTCCGCCGAGCGCCCGGTCGACGCTCGCCGACACGGCGGCCGCCACCCCGAGCGCGGTGAACGGGCTCGGGTCCCCGGACCCGCCGTGTCGCTTGGCGCGCCCGCTGACGTACGCGGTGCGCGTGGCGATGACGTCCATGTCGCGCGCGGCGGTGCCGACGTCCTCGGCCGTGACGTACGCACCGTCCAGCGCCTGCACCGCATCGCCGAAGTCCTCGAGCGCGGCGCGGCGGTGAGCCGCGCTCAAGGGGGTGCGGCCCGGCAGCATGACCACCCCTTTCCCGCCGCCCAGCGGCAACCCGGCGACCGCGGACTTCGACGTCATCGCGCGGGAGAGGCGCAGAGCGTCGCGCAGGGCAGCGCGGGCGTCGTCGTAGGGCCACATGCGGCAGCCGCCCAGCGAGGGTCCAAGCACGGTGCTGTGCACGGCGACGATGGAGAAGAGGCCTGAGCGTCGTCCGCGTCGGATGAGGACCTGTTCGTGTTCAAGCGTGGCGGCGTAGGGGTCCATCCGATCGACCCTAGACCGTCGGGTGCTCGGAGCTACGGGCTGCCCGAGCCGTCACCGCGCGGCCCGGCTGAGGGGGAGCCGGTGCCGGCGCCCGCGGCCGTTCCCTGGGCGGTGCTCCCGCCACCGGAGGCGCCGGCGGCGCCGCTGTTGCCGGCCGTGGACGCCGACGAGGTCCCGGTACCGCTCCCGTCGGGTTTGCCGGCGGGAGGCCCTGACGAGGAGGGATCGCTCAACTCGGGCGTCTTCGGCGCGGGAGGTGCACCGACCTCCGCCGTCTCGGCCGGCGCCTCTGCGCCACCGTCGGTCGGCACCGCCGCGGGCACGGTCGCCTCGACCGTGCGGCTCGTGCCGGCAAGCTCGGGGTCCGGGGCCGTCACGACGATCGCCGACGCGGCAGGCCGCGACCCGCCGGCATGCTCAGAGGCTGCCAGGCGGCGGGTCAGGGCTGCGCGGCGCGTTGCTGCGGCCCGCTGCACGACGGCCAGGCGCTCGACCGCGCCGAGCGTCCTGACGGGGAAGAGCCCCTGAGCGGGCCCTGCTGCCTGCGTGCCCGGCGCCGGTCGCACCTTGCCGTCGGCGGCCGCGCCTGCAGAGGGCGTGCTCACGCGCTCACGGGCCGCTTCGACGCCACCGCCGAACACCGCGGCACAGCAGACGACGGCAGCGAGCTTGGTCGCGGCCCCGCCCGCGCCGACGGCGATGGTCCCTGTCGCGGTGGCTCCGACCGCGCCACCACCGGCCGCGGCCCCGCCGGCGGCCGCGGCGCCCCCTGCGGCCCCCGTGCTCCCGGCACCCAGCCCGAGCAGCTTCAGGACGGACGTCCAGGCGCCCGTGGCGGGGGAGAGCGCGCTCAGCTCCCCGGTCAAGCTCTTCAGCGTGGTGCGGTACCCGGCACACGCCGCGCACTCGCGGGAGTGGCGGCGGGCGCGCCCGCTGGCCCGGACCCCGCGGTCGTGTGCGGCGGTGATGTCCTCGCGGATCTCGTGGCAGGGCGTGTCGCGAGCCTGCTGGGACTCCACGAGACCCATCCGGGCCCGGACGAGCAACGACTTGACGGCCGGGACCGTCACCTGAAGGGCGGCGGCGAGCTCGACGTACGTCAGCCCTTCCATCTCGCGCATCAGCAGGGCGGAGCGCTGGTGCTCGGGCAGCGCCTGCACGTCGGCGATCAGCCGGCGCAGCGTCTCGCGGCCCTCCGCCACGACGATCGGGTCGCCGGTGGTGGCGGTGAGCGCCCGCGAGTGCTCGAGCAGCTCATCCGTCGCCTGCGATGCCGGACGGCGGAGGTGATCGATGCAGCGGTTGTGCGCCACGCGGTAGAGCCAGGCGCGCAGCGTCAGCGGCCGGTCGTCGGCGCGGAGGGCGGAATAGGCCCGCAGAAAGACATCCTGCATGGCGTCGTCGGCGTCCGAGGCCGAGCCGCCGAGCATCTGCCGCGCGTAGGCGGACAGGCGTTGGCGGTAGCGGTCGTGGATGACGCGGAAGGCCTCTTCGTTGCCCTGGCGCACGAGCACGACGAGCTGCTCGTCGCTGCGCAGCCGCAGCAGCACGCCACCGGGCCGGCGCGGGGCCAGTGCTACGGGGGCTCTGAGGGCTGAGGCTTCCATCCGCGTCCTGCCGACTGTAACGGCGGCCGCAGCGGAGAGTTCCGCTGCGGCCGAGGATTTCCCGAGCGCTGTCCCGGGTCAGGGCTCGTAGCGCGCCCTGCGCACCTTGTACGGACCGTCTTCGGGGCCGACTTCGACCTTCACCGGCTTTCCGACGACGAGATCCTGCTCCTTCCAGTTGAAGTAGGCGCCTTCGGGTCTCTTCGAACCGCCGCGCAGTTCGAGATCGTCGTCGACCCAGGTGAACTCGCCCTTCTCGTCGGACTTTCCGATGACGAGGGCGAAGAACGCCTTGGGGCCGAAGGCGCCCTTGGCACCGTCGGCGTCCAGCAGCACCTGACCGGACCCCTGGTCGACGAACAGGCCGATGGAGGACCCCTTCTTCAGCCCGGCTGCGGTGGCCGCGAACGTGTAGGACGCATCCTTGTCGTCGACGCCGGCGAAGAGCAACGGCGTCGTCTCGTCGGCCTTGCCGTTGTTCTCGTAGACCAGCCCGTATCCGCCGCCGGCGACGAACGCGTTGTCCACCTGGCCGGGCCGCGTGACGATCTCGTCGATCGAGATGACGATGCCGTTTCCGGTGAAGTCGATCTTCGACTTGGCCTTCCTCTCCAGCGTCGAGCCGTCGATCGAGATGTTGATGTCCCGGCCGGCCGGGATCTGGAAGCTCGGTTCGGGGGCGCCCAGCGACGGGTCGTCGGCGAAGCGCCGCACCATCCGCACGCCCGGGACGTCCTCGACGATCTTGCCGTCCACGATGCCGGTCTGGTTGCCCTCCGTATCCGTGAGGACGAGGTGCGGGTGGTTCTCCGGGTCGCCGGTGAGCGTCAGCTCGGAGTACTGCTCCTCCTTCGGGAGGACGGTGCCGAGCTTGCCCTTGCCGGCGTTGTCCCCGAGGAGATCGCCGTTGCAGAAGGGGCAGGGCTGGATGTTCTCGCCCTCGAGCGTCCCGGTGAGATCGAG
>CAVVQN010000010.1:0-94079 GCA_963750375.1 Paraconexibacteraceae bacterium | reverse complement strand
ACGCCGAGCTTGCGGTAGATGTTGCGCCGGTGGGTGCGGACGGTCTCGATCCCGACGTGCAGGGCCTGGGCGATCTCGGCGTTCGACTGGCCCTCCTGCAGGTGGGACAGCACGTCGGCTTCGCGCGGGGTCAGCAGCTCCGGGCCGTTCATCGTCTCGTCGCCGATGCCCGCCGGCGTTGCTCCCATTAGAGCCGCGCGCCCCCGCGCCGTGCGGGCCGATGGCGCTGCCGGCGCTGCGCGGCGTCGTCGGCGGCAGGACCTGGAGGCCCCGTGAGGCGAGGTGGATCGCGTCAGGATGTCCCGGGCCTGCGTCTCCTTGGCCAGGCGGCCGTGGCCCGAAGGCGAACATCTGTCGGCCTCGCCGCGGTGGGCGGCTGGCCGGGGACGATGAAACGGGTTTCCGCGTGGCGACGCTCAGGCGGTGGACGTCCGTCGGGGACCGCAATGACCCGAAGTTCAGGATCGCGACCTGGGCGCGGATGTCCGTGAACCCGGTCCAGGTCGTCGAGGCTACGTCCGCCGCCGACAGGTTCAGGGCGCCGTCGTCCTCGACGAAGGCCCGCAGCCCGCGGGCCAGGAGATCTTCGAAGCGCGCGACGACGACGGTGATGGGACTGCGGGGCTGCACCCCTCTTTATCGGCAGCAGAGCACAGAAGGGTGAGGGCCGCCTCACCCGAAGATCACCCGCTGTCTCACCCGCAATTCACCCGGGCCGGGGGACGACAGGCGGCACGTCACCGGGCATCCTTCCTCTTGTCGCTTGGGGGAGCGACACCGCAGCAGCGTCGGGCGCGGGAGCCCTGACGTCAGAGAACTTCCCTGGGGCGACATTGGGGTACGCAGACGGGAAATGAGAAGAGCGGGCCTCCGGGCCCGCTTTTCTCGTTCTCGGAACCGATGGTCGCCGGCTCCGGCGTCAGTCGCGTCGGGTACGGGCACGCCCGGCGCGCAGACGGGCACGCGCCTCGTCGAAGGATCCCGGATCGACGGACTCGCCCGCAGGCAGCGGCGCGGGGGTGACCGTCGCGGCGGCTGCCTGCTCCTTGAGCCTGCGGCGGGCGTCGTCGATCCGCGCGGGATCCAGCGGGGTCGAGCCCTCGTCCGGCACGACGAGCAGCGGCACGATCGTCCGGGGTGCGTCGGGCCGGACCCGCCACGGCGTCGGCCGCAACGCGCCGGTCGACAGGAAAGCTCCGCAGCAGCTCCGCGACGCGCGCGGGCGCGGCGCCGGCCACCGGAGGATCGGCGTCGGCGCGCCCGTCGGGGCGCGCCACGTGACGGTGGCTCCTCTACCACCCCGACGAGCCGGCGCCCACGGCACCGACGACCGACGTCGACCAGTCGATGACCGACGTGGGCTTGACGACGTGCCGGGCGAGGCCGAGCTGCTTGGGCGCGAGGCCGAGGGCCAGGCCGACGAGCTGGGGCAGGTGCAGCACCGGCATGTCGAGGTTGCGGCCGACGGCCTTGTTGGCCAGCGGCTGCTGCATGTCGAGGTTCAGGTGACACAGCGGGCAGGGCGTGACGACGCAGTCTGCGTCGGCGTCCTTGGCGTCGCCGAGGTGCCTGCCTGCCTGCTTGAGCGAGGCTTCCGTGTTCATCGTGATGACCGGGAAGCCGCAGCACTTGTGCGAGCCGGCGTAGTCGATGACCGTGCCACCGAGGGCTTCGATGACCATCGGCAGGTACGTGTCGCGCGGAAGCTCGTCGTCGATGCCCAGCCGCGTGGTCGGACGGACGATGTAGCAGCCGTAGAACGGGCCGACCTTCAGGTCGGTCAGTGGCCGCGTGACCTTGGCCTTCAGCGTCGTCGAGGCCGATCTCCTCGACGAGCATCCAGAGGAAGTTCTTGTTCGTGATGCCGGCGGTGTACTCAAGGCCCTCGGGGGCGAGGGTCTCGTTGACGTGCGCGCGGTACTCGGCGCTCGCGTCCAGGCGCTCCTGGCACTCGGACTGTGCGCCCTGGCACGTGGAGCAGATGTTCATCATGAGGTCCGCGCCGTTGCGGATCTCCTGCTGGGCGAGCGCGAACGTCCGGGCGTTCAGCGTGTCGGCCAGCTCCTGGTTGTGCTCGGCGATGACGCCGGCACCCGTGCAGCACGCCCGGTCCAGCGTGACGAGCTCCAGTCGAGCAGCGGGGCGACCTGCTCCATCGAACCGTGGAGCTCGGGGGTGAAACCGCGGCTGACGCAGCCGGGCCAGTAGGCGACCTTCTTCATGCTGTGGCCTCCTGGCCGGCGTGGTCCCCGTTCTGGGGGGCGTTCTCGGGCTTGTTGGGCGCGTTGTCCTCGTCCGTGCCGGAGATGTAGAGGTTGAACTCGTTGCGCTCGGGGCGGCCTTCGATGGTCTCGAAGATCCGCTTGACGTCCTTCGGGGCCTTGTGCGGATGCAGGAGGGCGACCTTCAGCGTCGCCTTGCGGCGGAGGAGCGCGCGCGAGATGACCGGCAGCGACTTCGCGAGGAAGATGCCGGCGCCCGGGTTGAACTTGCCGCCGAAGGAGTCGGCCAGCAGGTCGTTCTCGTGCAGCAGGCCGTTCTTCTCGATGTTCTTGACGAACGCGTGCTCGTGGTTGTAGCCGTTGTTGCGGTCCTTGATGTGGTGATCGGAACCGGCGCGGCGACGCAGGCGCATGATCTGCGACATCGGGGCCACGCCCTTGGGGCAGGCCTCGATGCACTTGAAGCAGTGGGTGCACGCGTACATGCCGTGCGGGTCCTCCGCGATGTCCTTCAGGCGCTCGGCCTGACGGATGTCGCGCGGGTCGCCGACGAAGCGGTAGGACTTGGCGAGCGCGGCAGGACCGATGAAGAGCGGGTCGACCTCCATCGTGAGGCAGTCCGAGACGCAGGCACCGCACTGGATGCAGGCCATGGACTGCGTGACGTCGACCATCGCCTCCTTCGGCACGATGTGCTCGCGCTCGGGCATGTTCTCGTCGTCCGCGAGCAGCCACGGGGTGACGCGCTGGATCTTCTTCCAGTGGACCGCGTCCATGTCGACGATGAGGTCCTTGATGACGGGCATGTTGCCCATCGGCTCGATCTCGATGACGCCGTTCTTGGCCGTCTTCAGCGCGGCGCCGAGGTGCGTGTGGCAGGCCAGGCCGGGCTGGCCGTTGACGCGCACGCCGCACGAGCCGCAGATCGCCGCCGCGCAGGAGCAGCGCACGCCGATGGAGCCGTCGAACCGGTCCTTGGCCTGCAGCAGGCCCTGGAGCACGGAGCGGTGGGGCTCGAGCGTGATCGTGTGCTCGTCCCAGTAGGGGGCTTCGCCGGACTCGGGGTCATACCGGCGGACGCGCAGCGTGAAGTCCTGCGGCGGCTTCTTGGGTTCCATGGGGTCAGGCTCCTAGTACTTGCGCTCTTCGGGCTGCCACTGGGTGATCGTCACCGGCGAGTAGCTGATCTTCGGGGCGGCGTCGGCGTCGTCCGTGATCGTCGTGTTGATGTGCTTCTGCCACTCCTCGTCGTTGCGCTCCGGGTAGTCGGTGCGGAACTGCGCGCCGCGCGACTCCTTGCGCTCGAGCGAGGCAAGGACGCAGCACTCGGCGGCGTCGAGCATGTACCCCAGCTCGATGGCGCCCAGCACGTCCTGGTTGAAGACGGTGCCGCGGTCGTCGATGTACGACGTCTTGGCCTCCTCCTTCAGGCGCCGGACGACCTCCATGGCCTCCAGCATGCCGGCCTCGTCGCGGTAGACCGCGAGCTTCTGGTTCATGATCGTCCCGAGCTCGTCCTTGATCTCCGAGATGCGCCGGCCCGTCTTGGGTCGGCTGATGATCTCGGCGATCATGCCTTCGTCACGACGGAGGATCTCCTCCGTGTTGACGGGCATCGGACATCTCCTTGGCGCGCTGGGCGGCGTGCTCGCCGGCGCGGCGGCCGAAGATGAGCGTGTCCAGCAGCGAGTTCGCGCCGAGGCGGTTGCCGCCGTGCACGGAGACGCAGGCGACCTCGCCTGCGGCGTAGAGGCCCTTGACCGGGGTCAGCGCCGTCGATGTCGGTCTTGACGCCGCCCATGATGTAGTGCTGGCCGGGACGGATGAGGATCGGCTCCTTCGTGATGTCCACGCCGGCGAAGTCCTTGCCGATGTTGACGATCTCGCGCAGCGCCTCGAGCGTCCGCTTCTTCGGGACGACCGTGATGTCGAGGTAGATGCCCTCGCCGTTGAGGCCGACGCCGCGGCCCTCGTTGATCTCGGTCTGCTCGGCGCGGGAGACGACGTCGCGCGAGGCGAGCTCCATCTTGTTCGGCGCGTACTTCTCCATGAAGCGGTCGCCGTCCTTGTTCAGCAGGTGCGCGCCTTCGCCGCGGGCGCCCTCGGTGATGAGGAAACCGTTCTCCACGAGCGTCGTCGGGTGGTACTGGATCATCTCCATGTCCATCAGCGGCACGCCGACCCGGTAGGCCTGCGCGATGCCGTCGGCGGTGCAGATCAGGGCGTTCGTCGTGGGCTTCCAGACCTGGCCGGCGCCGCCGGAGGCGAGGATGACGTTCTTGGCCGTGAAGACCTCCATGCGACCGGTGCGGATGTGCCGCGCGACGCAGCCGGTGCAGGTGCCCTCCGCGTCGAGGATGAGCGAGGTCGTGAACCACTCCTCGTAGCGCTCCACCGTCTCGTGGTGCTTCATGAGCTGCTCGTAGAGGACGTGCAGGATCGCCTGGCCGGTGATGTCCGCGACGTAGGCGGTGCGCTTGACCGAGGCGCCGCCGAAGGCGCGCAGGTCCAGCTCACCCTTGTCGTTGCGGTGGAACGTGACGCCGATGTGCTCGAGGTGCAGGACCTCCTTGGGCGCTTCGGAGCACATGACCTCGATCGCGTCCTGGTCGCCGAGGAAGTCGGAGCCCTTGACGGTGTCGTAGGCGTGCGAACGCCAGTCGTCGTCGACCGAGACGGCGGCGTTGATGCCACCGGCCGCGGCCACCGAGTGTGAGCGGACCGGATGGACCTTGCTCATGATCGCGACGGACACGCCGGTCTCGGCTGCCGCCAGGGCGGCTCGCTGGCCGGCGAGACCTGCGCCGATGATCAGGACGTCATGTGAAGGCAACTTGACTCTCTCTGCGACGGACGGCTTGCGGGACGCACTCTATACGGCCACCTTGCCAGAGCGGCCTACGGTCAGCCGACTCTGGGCGCAGGTGAATACCCACCGAAGCGGGCGGAGTTCAGCGGGTCGGAATGGCCGAGGCCAGGGCGCGTCGGACCTGCTCGGCGGTGACGACACCCTGCAGGCGGTCGGCGTCGTCCACGACCATCACCGCCCCGATCGCGCGCATCGCCGCGGTCTGCATGAGGAGCTCGAGCCCGGTCTCCGGGGACACGCGGGCATCATCGGGACCGTCGAGCAGTTCGCCGACGGGCAGGACCGGCTGTCCTGACGCAAGCGCATCCGACACCCGGTCTGCGCGCAGCGTGCCGCGGTAGCGGCCGTCGCTGTCGACGACGGCGAAGAACGGCGTGCCGTGCGGGACGAACCAGTGCTCGTGGGCGTCCAGGGCGGTGAGCGTCGGCGGCATCGTCAGCGGGTCGAGGGCCATGAGGTCGGCCGCGGTCACCTCGTCGAGGCGCTCGCGCACCCGGGAGGAGACGACGGCCGCGCGCGCGCTCTGGGACATGAACCAGCCCAGGACCATGAACCAGACGCCGTTGAGCGCGTCCCCGCGCAGGGCGAGAAACGCCCCGGCGCCGATGAGGAGGTACGCGAAGGCCAGGCCCGAGGCGACCGGAGAAGCGGGTGCCGCGGTTGCGGTCGCCGGTCGCCCTCCAGGCGGCGGCGCGGGCGATCCGCCCGCCGTCGAGCGGGTACGCCGGGATCAGGTTGAAGATCAGCAACAGGACGTTGATGCCGGCGACGAAGCCGACGAGCGCGGTGAACGCGGTCGTGTCCGTCTGGGTCAGCGTCGCGGTGTCGGTGAAGTTCGCGAACGATCCCCCCAGCAGGCCGACGAGAAGGCAGACACCGATGATGAGCGCGGTGACGAGCGGGCCCGCGAGGGCGACCTTGAACTCCTGGCCCGCGGTCTCCGGTTCGCGGTCGAGCTTGGCCAGGCCGCCGAAGAACCACAGGTCGATGCCGGTGATGCCGATGCCGTAGCGGCGGGCCACCAGGGCGTGCCCGAGTTCGTGCAGGACGAGCGAGACCTCAAAGAGCAGGGCGGCGCCGACCGCGCAGAGGAACGCCTGCTGGTCAGACCCGGTCAGGACGTCTCCGAAGTACCCCGTGAGGATGTAGATCAGGACGAAGAGGACGAAGAACCAGCTCGGCGTCGCGCCGACGCGGATGCCGAAGACCTTCGCCAGCTGGACGGAACCGCCGCTCATGTCTTCACTCTCGCAGGTCGTCAGCCGTCCCAGCCGCGGGCGCGCAGGCCGGCGACCGCGACGGCCACCACCTCGGCCGGATGCTCGCGGACGGCCCGGGCCGTGACCGCGTCCACCCGTCGGCCGGCGCGATCGGAGATGTCGCTTCGCGCGGCGAGGTCGAGCAGGAGGCGCGGCACAGCCGCCACGAGAACCCCGCGGTGGACGGTCCGGTCGGTCTGCGGCAGACATCGCGTCCGGTGCAGGGCCACGCCGTCGATCGCCGCCCGGCGCCCACGGGTGGACGTCGTGACGTCCACCTGCGGGCCGGCAAAGCGCAGGAGATCCATGTGCACGGCGCCCGAGAGTTCGCCGAGCACCGCGTCGCCGCCGACCGCGAGGGCGGCGGCCAGACCGACCCCTTCAGGCGTGAGCGGCACGTGGCCGACGACGTAGACGCCGCGGTGGCGCCGGACCAGGCGCCCCTGCGTGACGCGGCGGTTGATCGCAGCCCGGCTGAAGCCGTCCTCCATCAGCTGCCACCAGGTCACGACGCCCCACTGCCGCTGTGCGCGCGCCCGGAGCCGAGCCTCACGGTCGCGTGGTTGCGTCTGGTTCCGTTTTCCGGAACCAGCCCCAACCACGACGTCGCGTCCTCTTGTCACCCACCCAGCGTGGCGCCCTCATCGTGGCGAACGGCGGCCACTCTGCGACGGACCTGCGACGCCGTCACGCAGCGACTGCCGGCATCGCGCGGTCGATGATCGCCCCGAAGTCCGTCGACGCCGGCAGCGTCCCGTAGGCCATGCCGCTGTCGCCGTCCAGCCGTGCGGCGCAGAACGCGTCGGACACCGCCGCGGGCGTGTGCTGCAGCAGCAGCGCCGCCTGCCAGGCCAGCGCCAGCTTCTCCACGATCCGCCGCGCCCGGATCTCGATGGCCTCAGGATCTGCGAGCTCGCGCTGCAGGCCCGTGACGAACGCGTCGTAGCGCGCGTCCGTGCCGCTTGCCCGCATCGAGCTCCGCGGTGTACGCGGCCAGCGTCTCGGGCTCGCGCCCCAGCGCCCGCAGGACGTCGAGCGCGTTCACGTTGCCCGAGCCCTCCCAGATGGAGTTCAGCGGCGCCTCGCGATAGATCCGCGGCATCCCGGACTCCTCGACGTAGCCGTTGCCGCCCAGGCACTCCAGCGCCTCGAAGGCCACGCCCGGTGAACGCTTGCAGACCCAGTACTTGCCGACGGCGGTGCCGAGGCGCCGCAGGGCGACGTCGTCCTCGTCGTAGGCGCGCGCCAGGCGCATCGCCAGCGCGGTCGCCGCCTCGCTCTCCAGCGCCAGGTCGGCCAGGACGTTGCGCATGAGCGGCTGGTCGATGAGCGTCCTGCCGAAGGCCGCCGCGGTGCGCGGTGTGCCAGACGGCCTGCGCGACGGCGATCCGCATCGTCGCGGCCGAGCCCATCGTGCAGTCCAGGCGCGTGTGGCCGACCATCTCGATGATCGTCGGCACGCCGCGGCCGCGGCTTCGCCGATCATCCGGCCCCAGGTTCCGTCGAACTCGACCTCGGAGGACGCGTTGGAGTGGTTGCCCAGCTTGTCCTTCAGACGCTGCAGGCGGAAGGCGTTGCGCGTGCCGTCCGGCAGGATCCGGGGGACCGCGAAGCAGCCGACGCCCTCGTCGGTCTGCGCCAGCACGAGGAAGAGGTCGCACATCGGCGCGCTGGTGAACCACTTGTGGCCACGGATGAGGTACTCCTCGCCCGGGCCGCCGGGCCGCGCACCGGGGTCGCGACCGTCGTGTTGGCGCGCACGTCCGAGCCGCCCTGCTTCTCGGTCATCCCCATGCCGCACCTTCGCGCGGCCCTTCTCGTGCGCGGGCAGCAGCGCGCGGTCGTAGGCGCGGCGCGTGATGCAGCGGCTCCCACTCCTGCGGCGATCTCCGGCTGCACGCGCAGCGCCGGGACGGCGGCGAAGGTCATCGTCATCGGGCAGCCGTGGCCGGCCTCGGCCTGCCCGATCGTCATCGCCAGCGCGGTGCGGACGACGTGGGCGCCCGGCTCGGTGCTCGTCCACGGCAGCGAGTGCACGCCGTGACGCGAGGAGAGCGCCATGAGGCGCGTGCCAGGCGGGGTGGAAGTCGACCTCGTCGATGCGGTTGCCGTAGCGGTCGTGCGTCTTGAGGACCGGCGGGTTCTCGTTCGCCTGGACCGCCCACTCGAGCAGCGGCTCGTCGCCCCAGGCGGCCCGCCGCGTCGGCAACGGCGCGATCGTGCGCCCAGTCCGCCGCCCTCGCGCGTCCAGCGCCTCGACGAGCGGGCGTGTTCGAGGTGAAGAGGTTCAGCGGCGCCAGCGGCGGCGCCTGGTTGGAGACCTCGTGGGTCTCGGTGGTCTGCGGTCAGCGACGGACATGGTCTGCAGCCTCCGGTGGACGGATCGCAGACAGAAGGTGACGAGGTCCGCGACCAGCGCGTCCTCGTCGGTCTTGGGGCCGACGGGGGAGACAGGGCCGACGAGCGCCTCGCCGATCGCGCCGACGAGCGCGGCGGCGGTGAGCTCGGCGTTCAGCGGCGGCAGCTCGCCGGCGCGACGCCGTCCGCAGAAGGCTCGCGAAGTCGGCGGCGTAGGCGCGGCGGAAGACCAGGCGCTCGGCCTCGACCGCGGGGTCGACGGGCTCGGCGATCAGCGCCCAGGCCAGGCGCCGGCCGCTGCAGCGCGCGGCGGGCGAAGGTCTCCACGGCGGCGGCGAGGCGCGCGGCGGGGCGCCGTCGGGACCGACGGCGCGCTGGCTGCGACCGTGCGTCGACCTCGCGCTGGGACGCGCCGGAAGACCTCGGCGAACAGCTCGGCCTTGGACGGGAAGTGGCGGTAGACGGTCCCGGTCGCGACGCCGGCCCGGCCGCGACCGCGGCGATCGAGCCTCGCGGTAGCCGCCGCGGGCGACAGCTCCTCGCGGCTGCGGACGATCGCGTGGCTGCCGCGAGCGCGCTGGGCGCGGCGGGCCTCGGTGCGCTCGGTGGGGCGGTACGCCATCGCCAAGAAGTGAACCACAGTTCAGCCTTGGCGCAAGCGCCTGCGGAGCCGCACGCGATAGCGTGAGCGCGCGCCATGAAGATCATCTACACCCACACCGACGAGGCACCGGCGCTCGCCACCCAGTCGCTGCTGCCGATCGTCGAGGCCTTCGCCGCCGCCGCCGACGTCGAGATCGAGCTGCGCGACATCTCGCTCGCCGGCCGCATCCTCGCCAGTTCGCGACATCCGCCCGGACGAGTCCCGACGCGCTCGCCGAGCTCGGCGAGCTCGCCAAGACGCCCGAGGCGAACATCATCAAGCTGCCGAACGTCAGCGCCTCGGTGCCGCAGCTGAAGGCCGCGATCGACGAGCTGCAGCAGGGCACGGGTCCACGACCTGCCCGGCACTACGACGACGGAGCGCGACACCAGGCGCGCTACGACAAGGTCAAGGGCTGGCGGTCAACCCGGTCCTGCGCGAGGGCAACTCCGACCGCCGCGCGCCCGCGTCGGTCAAGGCGTTCGCGCGCAAGCACCCGCACTCGATGGGCGCGTGGTCGCCGGACTCGAAGTCCCACGTCTCGACGATGGCCGACGGCGACTTCCGCTCCACCGAGCAGTCGGTGACCGTCGCCGGAGGCGACGTCGGTGCGCATCGAGCACGTCGCCGCCGACGGCACGGTCACGGTCCTCAAGGAGCGACGCCGCTGCTGGCCGGCGAGATCATCGACGCCGCGGTCATGCGCGCGCGCCGCGCTGGACGCGTTCCTCGCCGAGCAGGTCGCCGACGCCAAGGAGCAGGGCGTCCTGTTCTCCGTCCACCTGAAGGCGACGATGATGAAGGTCTCCGACCCGATCATCTTCGGCCACGCGGTGCGCGCCTTCGCCGGTCGCGCCTACGACGGCATCGACGACGTCAGCCCGAACGACGGCCTCGCCAGCCTGCTGGCCACGCACCCCGAGGCCCAGGACGCCGTCGACGCCGCGATCGCCGCCGGCCCCGACATCTCCATGGTCGACTCCGACAAGGGCATCACGAACCTGCACGTCCCCAGCGACGTGATCGTCGACGCCTCGATGCCCGCGGTGATCCGCTCGTCCGGCCAGATGTGGAACGCCGACGGCGCGCAGCAGGACACCAAGTACGTCATCCCGGACTCCTCGCTACGCCGCGCCTGTACGCCGAGACGATCGACCACTGCCGCGAGCACGGCGCCTTCGACCCGGCGACGATGGGCACGACGCCGAACGTCGGCCTGATGGCGCAGAAGGCCGAGGAGTACGGCTCGCACGACAAGACGTTCGAGATCGCCGCCGCGGGCACCGTCCGCGTCGTCGACACCGGCGCGGCGACGACGCTGCTGGAGCACGACGTCGACGCCGGGCGACATCTGGCGCATGTGCCAGACCAAGGACGCGCCGATCCAGGACTGGGTCCGCCTCGCCGTCGACCGCGCCCGCGCGACCGGCGCGCCCGCCGTCTTCTGGCTCGACGAGACCCGCGCCCACGACGCCGAGCTGCTGAAGAAGGTCCGGCCCGCGCTCGAGGCGCTGGACACCGACGGCCTGCAGATCGAGATCCTGCCCGTCGCCGCGGCCACGCGCTTCACGCTCGAGCGCGCCCGCAGCGGCGAGGACACGATCTCCGTCACCGGCAACGTCCTGCGCGACTACCTCACCGACCTGTTCCCGATCCTCGAGCTGGGCACGAGCGCGAAGATGCTCTCGATCGTCCCGCTGATGAACGGCGGCGGCCTGTTCGAGACCGGCGCCGGCGGCTCGGCGCCCAAGCACGTCCAGCAGTTCGTCAAGGAGAACCACCTGCGCTGGGACTCGCTCGGCGAGTTCCTCGCGCTGGCGGTCTCGCTTCGAGTTCCTCGCCGACAAGACCGACAACGCCGCGCGCCCAGCTGCTCGGCCAGACGCTGGACCGCGCGACCGGCAGGCTGCTGGAGGAGGGCCGCTCGCCGTCGCGCAAGGTCGGCGAGCTGGACAACCGCGGCAGCCACTTCTACCTCGCGCTGTACTGGGCGCAGGAGCTCGCCGGCGCAGGACCGAGGACGCCGACGCTGGCCGCGCGCTTCGTCGCCGCTCGCCGAGCGGCTCGCAGCCGACGAGGCCACGATCGTCGCCGAGCTGAACGCCGTCCAGGGCTCGCCGGTGGACATCGGCGGCTACTACCGCCCGGACCCGGAGCGCACGGCTGCCGCGATGCGCCCGAGCACGACGCTGAACACCGTCCTGGCGGCGCTGCAGATCGCCCGGCGCGAGCGCGATAGCGTCCGACCCACATCATCAAGGAGACACCACCCCATGAGCACCCCCGTCAAGGTCACCGTCACCGGCGCCGCCGGCCAGATCGGCTACGCCCTGCTGTTCCGCATCGCGTCCGGCGCGCTGCTCGGCCCGGACACCAAGGTCCACCTGAACCTGCTCGAGATCCCCCAGGCCGTCAAGGCCGCCGAGGGCACCGCGATGGAGCTCGACGACTGCGCCTTCCCGCTGCTGGCCGGCATCGACATCCACGACAACCCGCAGGACGGCTTCGACGGCACGAACGTCGCGCTGCTCGTCGGCGCCCGCCCGCGCACGAAGGGCATGGAGCGCGCCGACCTCCTGGAGGCCAACGGCGGCATCTTCAAGCCGCAGGGCGAGGCGATCAACGCCGGCGCCGCCGACGACATCAAGGTCCTCGTCGTCGGCAACCCGGCGAACACGAACGCGCTCATCGCGCAGGCGCAACGCGCCCGACGTCCCGAAGGAGCGCTTCACGGCGATGACGCGCCTGGATCACAACCGCGCGATCGCCCAGCTGGCGAAGAAGACCGGCGCGGCAGTGACCGACATCAAGCACATCGTCGATCTGGGGCAACCACTCGCCGACGATGTTCCCCGACCTCTACCACGCCACGGTCAAGGGCGAGAACGCGTTCGAGGCCGTCGGCAGCGACCTGGGCTGGTACGCGCGACGAGTACCAGCCGACCGTCGGCAAGCGCGGCGCGGCGATCATCGAGGCGCGCGGCGCGTCCTCGGCGGCCAGCGCGGCGTCAGCGCGCGATCGACCACGTCCACGACTGGGTGCTCGGCACGCCCGAGGGCGACTACGTCTCCATGGCCGTCCCGTCCGACGGCTCCTACGGCGTCGCCGAGGGCATCATCTCCTCGTTCCCGGTGACCTGCTCCGGCGGCGAGTACTCGATCGTCCAGGGCCTGGACATCCCGGAGTTCGCGCAGGAGAAGATCGACGCCACCGTCGCCGAGCTCGTCGGCGAGCGCGACGCGGTCAAGGAGCTCGGCCTGATCGGCTGATCGAGGCGGACCGGCGGCCGCCTGGTCGACCGATCAGGAGACAGGAGATGGCCCGTACGGGCCGTCTCCTGCGCCGTCAGGCCTCGCAGTACCCCTTGAGCTTCGCGGGCATCGAGTCGCACAGCTGCGCGCGCATGATGTCGACGAGGGGTCCGCGGATGACCATGCCGAGGCCCCGGCCGAGGTCGACGTGGAGGTGGTAGGTGGCCTTCGTGCGCTCTGCGCCGAGCTCCTCGAACTCCCACGAGCCGCGGACCGATTTCAGATCTCCCTCCTCCTGCACCCAGGAGAGACCCGTCGGCGGGTCGTAGGAGAAGCGCAGGTCCGACTTCATCGTCTTGACGCGGCCGTCCACCTCCGTCTTGACGTACGTCTGCTCGCCGTCGGGTCCGCGCTCGACCGTCTCGGCGCGCTTGAGCTCCGGTTGCCACTTCGGGGAGTTCTCCACGTCGGCGGCGACCTCGTACACGCGGGCGATGGGAGCGTCGATCTCGATGCTGGCGGAACCTTCGATGGCCATCCTGGGGTGCTCCTGGGTCGGTGGGGCCGGACCGGCCAGACGCTACACGGTGGCCGCTGAGGGAACGGCCCGTGCCGCCGGCGCTCAGGCCATCAGGCAGCCTCCGTGGGGTGCCAACCACGGCCTTCCTTGCGCACCAGACCATCTTTCTGCAATTCAGGCATCACCCGATAAAGGTAATTCTGGGCGATCCCCATCACCTGGGCCAATTCGGGAATGGTGATTCCCGGTTGACCCTTCACGGCCGCCAGCGCCTGCTTGGAGCGGGTCCCTGAGCCCTTCGGCCGCCCGCGTCCGCCGCCTCCCGTAGAGCTCGGTCGCTTGGCCCGGCGAGCACCCTTGGCAGGACCGTCCGACTGCGGTGCGCCGACTCCGTCCAGCGCGGCTGCGGCCGCCTCCAAGCGCTGGAACTCGTCCACCAGCGGTCGCAGTTCCTTCAGTCGCGCGTGGATCTCACGCTTTTTCTCGTCAAGAAAATCAGTCATCGTGAACACACTCTTTCACATATAAGGGCCATCTCACAGCGGGGCGCTGCCCGGTTTTGATGCAGTGAGTCGCACATCGGGAATCGGTGGGTTCCGTTACTGTCCGCGCATGCGCCACCGCGTCGCCGTCACCGGACCGTCAGAGACCGCGCGCAGCGTGGCGTTGTTGCTCGTCGCCCGCGACGACTGCCACGTGTTGCTCACGGGTGAGGACGGAACCGCACTGCAAGCCGCCGCCACGGCTCTCGGGGTCGAGCCCCGGGTGGAGGGCCCGGTCGACGCTGACGGCGCTGACGGGCGCGGCGATCGTGGTGGCATGCGACGTCGGACGAGGCGCTCGTCCGCGAGCTGCGTGACCGCGCGCCGGCCGCGCTGCTCGTCGTCGCGACCGACGCACCCGAGGCCGACGGGCGCGCGATGCAGCACCTGCTGCGCTGGCCGCGCCAGCGCGTCATCGGCATCGACCCGGCATCGGCCGCGGCGGCGGCGCACGCAGCGCGCTGCCGCCGCCGTCCGGCTCGTGGACCACATCCTGGCCGACCGTGGTCGCCTCGTCGAAGCGACGGTCCAGTGCACCGCCGAGGGCGGGGACGGACAGCTGGAACGCCGTCGAGGTCAACGTCGACGCCCGCGGCATCGCGGGCTTCGGCGGCTGACGGGCCGCGCGCGCTTCAGCCGCCGAGCAGGCGCTTGAGGTTGTCGAGCGAGGCGTGCGCCTCCTTCTCGGGCAGCCCTCCGACCAGCGCCTTGGACGCCACGGCGCCGAGCGGACCCATCGGGGCCTTGAACTCGTTGCGGTAGTGAAACCGGGTGCCACCGTCGATGGCCTCGAGGCGATAACCCGTCTCGGCCTTGGAGCGGGCCGGGCCCTTGCCGACCCATTCGGCGCGGTGGGGCTCCTCGCAGCGGACGAGCTCCCACTTCACCTTGAACTTCGCGCCGCGCAGGACGAGCGTCTGCTCCATCGTCGCGCCGACGGCCGGCGGGCCCTCGGTGTGCTCGCCCAGGCCGCGGTGGATGCTCACCCACTCGCCGCAGGCGCTCGACGTCCATGATGATCGCCCACACCTCCTCGGGCGTGGCGGGGAGGTCGATCTCGGTGATGACTGGGTCGCTCATGTCCGGACAGAACCTAGAGCCCCGAGGCGGTCAGGTCACCTCGCCCGCAGCGACTCGACGGCCTCCCAGTCACGCAGCGAACGTTCGATGGACGCGTCGAAGGAGTGCAGGCGCACCCCGAAGCGGCCCGCGGCGTCGTGGCTCGGGTCGGCGATCAGGTCGCTCCCGAGGCTCTCCATCAGCGGCTCGATGAGGGCCGGATCCTCGCCCGCGATCGCCGCCGCGAACTTGGAGGCGATCGGCGTGACGCTCAGCGGCAGGGCGAGCGTGGGCCGGTGGATCAGCATGTGGTCGCGGATGCGGCGCGACGAGCTCGCCGTAGGTGACGATGTCCGGCCCGCCGATGTCGAACGTCTGCGATCCGGTGACGTCCTCCCGGGTGCCGGCGGCGTGCAGGAGCGACAGGACGTCGCGCTCGTCGATCGGCTGGGTCCGAAAGCGCTGCCACGAGGGGAGCGGCAGGACGGGCGCCCGCTCGACGAGGCGCACGAGAAAGCGGAAGGACCGCGAGCCGGCGCCGATGACGATCGACGCCCGGAACGCGACAGCCTCCGGAGCGCCCCCCAGCAGGATGTGCTCGACGGCCAGACGGCTGCCGAGGTGCCGCGACACGGCGTGGTCGGTCGGGACGAGGCCGCCGAGGTAGACGATGCGCCGCACGCCCGCGCGCTGCGCGGCTGACGCGAAGTTCTCGGCCGCCGCCGCTTCGGCAGCGTCGAACCCCGGCGTCGCGCCCTCCATCGAGTGGATGAGGTAGTAGGCGACGTCCACACCGTCCATCGCCCGGTCCAGGCCCTGTCCGGTCACCGCGTCGCCGGCGACGATCTCGTCGACGCCCGGCCGTTACCTTCGCCGGCGTGCGCGCGAAGGCACGCACCTGCAGACCGGAGGCCTTCAGGCGGGGGACGATGGCGGCGCCGACATAACCGGACGCGCCCGTGACGAGGACGAGGGACATCAGTGCAGGAGGGTACGGCGACCGGCGAGGATCCGATCGCCACCCTCGGGCGGATGTCGGAGCGGGCGCGTAGCCGATCCGATCACGATCCAAACGCGCCGTCACGAGAAAAATACGCCGAACGTGCGGGATCGACCTTGCCGTGAGGGGGGCGGATATGCCTCAGAAGACCCTTTCAGAGGGTGCCGGAGGAAAACATCGGCATTTGCGGAAAGGGTCGATTCGGGAAACCTGCCAGGAGCGGGAATCGACCTTGCACGCGTCGAAGCAGCTGTGCTTTTCTGCCGGACGTCGCCGGGGGAGAGGCTCTCGGCGCAGTCGATTTCGAGGGTGTGACGCGCAGGTATGGCAACGGGTCGTGGGGCAGGTCGCAAGGTGTCGTGTGAGCAGTGTTTCTTCGGTCGCAACCTGCTGTGCGCGCTCGGGCTGGACGCCGCCTGCACCACCTTCCGCCCGGACTCGCCCGAAGGTCTGAGGCCACCGCAGCAGATGCGCTTCGAGTTCCGGTCAGAGCAGCGCACGCGTGCTGCCTGGGCGTTTCCGACCGCCCAGGAACAGGCCGCGCTCTACGCCGGTGCCGGCGCCTGAACGGCCGGCCCCCCGCGGCAGTCTCGGCCGCCTCGACCCCGGTCCGCCGGCGGGCCGTCAGGTCGCAGGTGGCCGCTCGGTCGTCCGGCGGGCGATCCATCCGACGCCCGGCGTGTCCGAGAGGCCGTGGGCGAGGATCGACGCCACGACGCAGAACGCCGCGATGTTGAAGACGCGTCCTCCCGCCTCGCCCAGCCCGCCGGTCAGGACGAGCAGCGAGAACGCCATCGTCGCGACCCCGCGCGGTCCGAACCACGCCATGAACGCCTTCTCGGCGCGTGCCGGTCCCGGCCCCCGCCAGCGCGATGAACACCCCGAGCGGCCGGGCGACGCAGAGCGCGACGAACGCGATCAGCGACCGTCGCCAGGCCATCGGTGAAGAGCCCGTCGAGCGTCAGCAGCGAGCCGAAGACGACGAAGACGCCGAGCTTGGCCAGCTCGACGATGTCATCGGCACGCCGCTCGAAGGCCGACCGCAGGTCCGGCCGCCGGATGCCCAGCGTGATCGCGCAGGTGAAGACCGCGATGAGGCCGTTGCCGTGCGGCGGGAGCACCGCCGACGCCGTAGGTCGCAAAGGCCACGCCGAGGGCGTACAGGGACTGCTGGTGCACCGGGATGGAGTCCGTGAGCGTCTTTCCTCGCGGCATGAGCATCGACGTCAGGAAGCCGAAGCCGACGCCGAACGCCAAGCCGAGCCCCAGGTCCTGCAGGATGAAGCGCCAGACGACGAAATCGTCGCCCCCCGAGCCCAGCGACCATCACGAGCGCGAGCACCGGGGCCAGCGCCAGCCCGTCGTTGAGGCCGGACTCGAGGTTGAGCGAGTGGCGCACGAGCCGCGGCACCCGCGGGTTCGTCACCACGCCCGAGGAGAGCACCGGGTCGGTGGGGGACAGCAGGACCCCGACGAGGAACGCCTGGGTCCACGACAGGTCGGTCACCGCATGGGTCACGACCGCGACGACCGCCGCGGTGATCGGCATCGCGACGACGAGCTTGCGCGCGGGCAGGCGCCACGCCTTCTGCAGCAGTTCGGCCTCGACCTCCAGACCGTCGCGGAAGAGGATGACGATGAGGGCGACCGTCGCCACGTCGGCGACGAACGGCGAGCTGCCGGTCGAAGTCCAGCACCCCGAGGCCGCCGTTGCCGAGCGCGAAACCGGCCAGGACGAAGACCGGCGTCATGGCGAGAAAGCTGCGGTGGGTCACCCCCGAGAGCAGGGCGCCGAGCATGAGCAGGCCGCCGAGGACGACGACGACGTGCGCGAACTCATCGGTGGTCCCCGTGGCGAGCGGCAGGTTCAGCACGGGCATCCGGGTAGTGTCTCGATCGATCACGGGAGGGAGAACCCAGGCTTGCGCATCACGGTGCTCGGCAAGTCGCCGGCGTGGCAAGACGCCGGCGGTGCCTGCAGTGGATATCTCATCGAGGAGTCCGGGACCTGCGTCCTGCTGGACTGCGGCTGCGGCGTCTTCGGCAAGCTGCGCCGCCACCGCGACTACGTCGCCGTGGACGCGGTGGTCATCTCCCACCTGCACGCCGACCACATCTTCGACCTCGTGCCCTTCGCGAGCGCGCTGACCTACGCGCCACGGCAGCAGCCGGTCCCGGTGGACCGCTGGCCGGGCGTCGCCGAGCCCGCCCGCCCGCGCCTCGTCGCCCCGCACGGTGCGCCAGGAGTCCTTCGCGCTCATGTGCCAAGGCGGCGGCATGTTCCCCGACCACGTCGAGCAGGCGTTCGCGCTGGAGGAGTACGGCCCCGGCGACACCGTGACGGTCGGGCCGCTGGCGATCTCCTTTGCGGCCGTCCCCCATTACCTGCCGACCTGCGCGGTGGACGTGCGCGTCGCGGACGGCCCGGACGGTGGCGGACGCTTCACCTTCGGGGCGGATTCGGCGCCGAGCGAGGAGGTCGTGGCCTTTGCGAAGGGCACCGATCTCCTCATGCTCGAGGCGACGCTGCCCCGGCCGGAGCGCAGCGGCATCCGCGGGCACCTGACGCCGCGGGACGCCGGTGAGCACGCCGAGCGTGCCGGGGCCCGGCGGCTCGTGCTGACCCACATCAGCGACGAGCTGGACGCGCTCTGGGCCGCCGACGAGGCCCGCGCGGTCTTCGGCGGTGAAGTCCGCGTCGCCGCCGAGGACGACGTCTACATCGTCTAGTCGAGCCCGCGCATTAGCATCGGGCCATGCGACCTGAGCGCGACCTCTTCGCGAACTTCGAGCGGATGCGCCGGGAGATGGACGAGCTGTTCGGCGACGTCCTGGACCGTACGGGCCTGGCCGCCTCCCGCCGCGGTGGCTTCAGCCCGGCGGTCGACGTCTTCTACGAGACGCCGCCCGGGGCCGGGCGGTGGCCGTCGTGCACGCCGAGCTCGCGGGGGTCGACCCCGACGAGATCGGGCTCGAGATCGAAGGTCGCGAGCTCGTCATCGCCGGGCAACCGCCGCGCCCCGGGGGAGGCCGAGGACCGCGTCTATCAGCAGCTGGAGATCGACTTCGGCCCGTTCCGCCGCGTCATCCCGCTCGGGGCCGAGGTCGTCGCCGACGCCGCCGCAGGCGACCTACCGTGACGGCATCCTGCGCGTCGAGCTGCCGTTGGCGGCGCCCGAGCAGCGGACGCGCCAGGTCCGGATCGTCACGGAGCGCATCCAGGATCTCGGCTCATGATCGAGATCGCGGGGGATGCGCGCGGCAACCAGGAGGTGCCGGTCGGCGCGCAGCGCGAGATGCCCGCCGCGCTGCCCGTCCTGCCGCTGCGCGAGACGGTCCCGCTGCCCGACACGCTGACGCCGCTGGCCATCGGTCAGGAACGGTCGGTCGCGCTCGTCAACGACGTCCTCGCCGGCAACCGGATGATCGTCATGGTCGCCAGCCGCGACGCGGAGCTCGAGACCCCGGGCCCGGACGAGCTCTACGACGTCGGCGTCGTCGGCTCGATCGCACGGATGCTCAAGGTGCCCGACGGGACGCTGCGCATCCTCGTCCAAGGCGGCCAGCGGGTGCGCCTGGATCGCTTCACGCAGGAGACAGCCCTACCTCGTCGCGCAGATCACCGAGCTGCCGGACGTCGTGCAGCACTCCACGAAGCTCACCGCGCTCATGCGCACGGTGCAGGACACGTTCTCGCGGATCGTCGAGGAGGTCCCGTACCTGCCGGAGGAGCTCCTGCTGGCGGTGTCGAACATCGACGACCCGTCCACGCTCTCGCACCTCATCGCCGGATCGCTGCGGATGAAGACGGAGGAGAAGCAGGCGCTGCTGGAAGAGGTCGACGTCACCGCGCGGCTGCGCAAGCTCGTCGAGGGCCTGCACCGGGAGCTCGAGGTCATCTCGATCGGCTCGAAGATCCAGTCCCAGGTCCAGTCGGAGATCGACAAGGGCCAGCGCGAGTTCGTCCTGCGCCAGCAGCTCAAGGCGATCCAGGCCGAGCTCGGGGAGTTCGACGAGTCGACGGAGGAGGCCGCGCGCCTGCGCGAGCGCCTGGACGCCGTCGCGCTGCCGGACGACGTGCGCAAGCAGGCCGACCGCGAGCTCAAGCGCCTGGAGTCGCTGCCGACCGCGGCGGCCGAGCACGGCGTCATCCGCACGTACCTGGAGTGGCTGGCGTCGCTGCCCTGGGGCGTGCAGCACCGAGGACGACCTCGACCTCGCTGCACGCCCGCGACCGTCCTCGACGAGGACCACTACGACATCGAGCAGGTCAAGGACCGGATCGTCGAGTTCCTCGCCGTGCGGCGGCTGAAGGGCCGGACCCGGCCCGCGCGGCTCGATCCTCTGCTTCGTCGGTCCGCCCGGCGTCGGCAAGACCTCGCTGGGCAAGTCGATCGCCCGGGCGCTCGGGACGCTCGTTCGAGCGCATCAGCGCCGGCGGCATGCGCGACGAGGCCGAGATCCGCGGGCACCGACGGACCTACATCGGCGCGATGCCCGGAACCGTCATCCGCGCGCTGCGCGACGCCGGGCTCCGCCAACCCGCTGTTCATGATCGACGAGATCGACAAGGTCGGCATGGACCAGCGCGGCGGCGGCGGGGTCGAGTCCGCGCTGCTGGAGCTGCTGGACCCCGAGCAGAACTCGAGCTTCCGCGACCACTACCTCGACGTCCCGTTCGACCTGTCGTCGCGTCATGTTCATCACGACGGCGAACACGCTGGACACGATCCCGGGGCCGCTGCGCGACCGCATGGAGGTCATCCCGCTGGCGGGCTACACGGAGGACGAGAAGCTCCAGATCGCCAAGCGCTACCTCGTCCCGCGGCAGATCGAGCGCAACGGCCTGAAGAAGTCGTGGATCACGATCAGCGACGCGGCGCTGCGCGCGATCATCAGCGACTACACGCGGGAGGCCGGGCGTCCGCGGCCTGGAGCGCGAGATCGGCACGGTCTGCCGCAAGGTGGCCAAGACGGTCGCCGACGCCCTGGCCGCGGACCCGCGCGGCGAAGATCACGCAAGACCTCGGTGTCGGTGGCCAAGGCCCGCGAGCTGCTGGGTCGCCGGCGTTTCTTCGTCGAGGCGCAGCGACGCACGCGCGAGCCCGGCGTGGCGACCGGCCTGGCCTGGACCCCCGTCGGCGGGGACGTCCTCTTCATCGAGGCCACCGCCATGCCCGGCAGCGGCAAGCTGACGAGCACCGGTCAGCTCGGCGACGTCATGAAGGAGAGCGCCCTTGCCGCGCTCTCCTACGTGCGGGCACACGTCGGCACGATCGCCCCGGAGCTCGCCGACGACTGGTTCGCCACCCATGACCTCCACGTCCATGTGCCGGCCGGAGCGATCCCCAAGGACGGCCCGAGTGCCGGCATCACGATGGCGACCGCGCTCATCTCGCTGCTCAGCGGCAGGGCCGTGCGCTCGGACGTCGCGATGACCGGCGAGATCACGCTGACCGGGCAGGTCCTCCCGATCGGTGGGCTGAAGGAGAAGGCACTGGCCGCGCAACGCAACGGGATCACGCATGTCATCGCCCCCGCACGCAACGAGCCGGATGTCGAGGACATCCCCGAGCACCTGCGCGCGCGGCTGACGTTCACGTTCGTGCAGTCGATCGACGACGTGCTCGACCAGGCCCTCGAGGACGCGCCTCGGAGGCCTCGTTCCCTGGCTCACCTCGACGCCGGTAGGCCTGCCGGAATCCGGGTATAGACTCGCTCACAGGGGCGTCGGCGACGGCGTCCGAGAGCTTGGCCCGTACTGAAGGCCACGAGTCCGACTGATCGAGGAGAGCCGATGGCATCGAGAAAGAAGCAGGCCAAAGCCGCAGCCGAGTCCGCTGCGGCGTCCGTGCAGGCCGCAGAGGCGGCGCTCGCGGCGCGAGCCAGCGAGGCCGGTGCGGCGCTCACGGCCAAGGCGAACGACGCCATGGCGTCGCAGAAGAAGGCCTGGAAGAAGCGCTCGAAGCGCAAGCAGCGTGAAGAGGCGCTCAGCGCCGCGCGCTCGCAGGCCGAGGCGAAGGCGCGCGAGGCCGCCGACGCGATCAAGGCTGAGGCGGACAAGCAGGCGTCCGCGCTCGCCGAGGCGGCGGCCAAGCCCAAGCGTCGCCGCGCTGCCAAGGCCGCCGAGAAGGCCTCGAAGGCCGCCGCGGCTGCCGCCGCCAAGCAGGCCGCCGAGCAGGCCAAGGCGAAGAAGAAGAGCAAGCGCAAGGGTCGGCTCAAGCGCCGCGTGTTCCTGCTCACGGTCGTGTCCATCGGCGGCATGGTCGCGTCGCCCGACATGCGCAACAAGGTGCTCGACGCGCTCTTCGGCGCCGAGGAGGAGTTCGACTACACGTCGACGACCGCCCCGGTGAGCCCCGCGCCCGTGCCGGCCCCGGCGCCGACGGCGCCTCGTCGGCCTCCGTGCCGTCCGCCGCCGAGAGCGACCCCGCAACGGCCGAGACGCCCGGTGCGCCCGACGGGACAGGTGCCGAGGCCGTGAAGGCCGCCGCCGAGGAGAACGGCTCAGCCTCCTCCTGACGCACCCCGCCATGACGTCGGACCGGAGGGCGCCCCTGGCGCCCTCCGTCGTTCCCGGGCCGGTACGATCGGCGGACGATGGAGGCCGCGACCAGCACCGAGCCCCCGCGCTCGATCGAAGGCGAGAAGGCCCAGCGGATCGTCGACGCCACGCGCACGTCGGTCGCCGAGCGCGGCGTGGCCGGAGCCACCTTCGACCACGTCGCCCGCGAGGCAGGCGTCTCGCGCGGGCTGCTGCACTACTACTTCGGCACGAAGGAGCGGCTGCTGGCCGAGGTCGTCCGCCGCGACTGCGACGTCCGGATGGCGATGCTCGACGAGCAGCTTGCAGGCGTGGCCGACGCCGACGCCTTCCTCGCGCTGCTGCGGGCGCAGCTCGAGGACGTCGTGCAGACCGAGCCGGGCCTCGTCACCGTCATCTTCGAGCTCTTCGCGCTGTCGCGCCGCAACGAGGAGATCGCGGTCCGAGTTCGCCGAGCTCATGCGCCGCACGCGCGGGCAGGTCGCGTCGCTGCTCGCCGCCAAGCAGGCCGAGGGCGTGCTGCAGCTGCGGGCGGACCCCGAGGCGATCGCCGACGTCCTCTTCGGCCTCGCCGACGGGCTGGCGCTGCGGATGCTCGGCGAGCCCGATCGCGACTGCGGCGCCGACGATCGAGGCCGGCGTCATCGCGGTCCGGTCGCTGCGTCGCACCGGCCTGACGCCGCGCGCGCCCGTCGCGGCCACGGAACGGCGCGACGGCGCCGCAGCGCCTACACTCCGGCGTGCCATGGCGGGCCTGATGAACGGCGCCATCGTCTGTGTCCAAGGAGTGGAGAGGGTCCCCATGCAGCCAGTCCGTCCGTCCCGGCGTCGTCTCGCCGGCCTCATCGCCGTGTCCGCGGCGCTGTCGCGCTCGCGCCCTTCCGGCAGCGTCGGCATCCGCCGAGGAGTTCTCCGTCAAGACGCTGCACTTCGCCACCATGACCGGGCCGGACGACACGATCAGGTGCGACGTCATCGGTGACCTCTACAAGCCCGCGTCCGCCACGAAGGCCAACGCCGGCCCCGGCGATCCTCACGACGAACGGCTTCGGCGGCTCCAAGGACGACCAGAAGAAGACGGCGGAGTTCTACGCCTCGCAGGGATACGTCGTCCTCTCCTACAGCGGCCTCGGCTTCGGCGGCAGCGGCTGCAAGATCACGCTCGACGACCGCGACTACGACGGCAAGGCCGGCAAGACAGCTCGTCACCTTCCTCGGCGGCGGCAAGGCGGCCGTCGACGGCACCAAGATCGACTACGTCAAGCTCGACGCCAAGGGCTCCGACGGCAAGGCGCACGCCTTCGATCCGCGGCTCGGCATGGTCGGCGGCTCCTACGGCGGCCAGATCCAGTTCGCGATCGCCGGAATCGACCCGCGCGTGGACACGATCGTCCCGTACATCACGTGGAACGATCTGTCCTACTCGCTGGCCCCGAACAACACGTCCTTCAGCTCAGGGCGTCAGCTACGAGACGCCGGGCATCGAGAAGGTCGGCTGGGTCTCGCTCTTCTTCGGCGTCGGGCAGGCTGAGGGCGTGCAAGCACGCTGACGTGGACCCGAGCCGCCTCCTCGGCCTCTGCCCGAACTTCGACGACCGCGCCTGCGCCGCCAAGGTCGCAGATGGACGCCACCGGCGCGCCCAACGCGGCGACGATCGCCTTCGCACGGCACGCGTCCGTCGTGTCGTTCATGGACAAGATCCGCATCCCGACGATGCTGGTCCAGGGCCAGGGCGACACGCTGTTCAACCTCCAGGAGTCCGTCGCGACCTACCGCTCGCTCGAAGGCGCAGGGCACGCCGGTGAAGCTCGTGTGGCAGTTCGGCGGCCACAGCGGGCCCGCCGCGCCCGGCGAGGCGGACCTCGACAAGCCCGGACGCGAGCTACCAGGGACGGGCGGTCAAGGAGTGGTTCGACCACTACCTCAAGGACGCACCCGCCGCACCCGTCGCTGGACTTCACCTACTTCCGCGACTGGGTGAAGTACACCGGGAACGCGACGCCGGCCTACGGGCGCGCGCCCGCGTACCCGGCGACGGACAGAGCCGCAGAGGCTCTACCTCTCCGGGCGCGGACTCGCTGGTCGCGGACGCCGGTGCCGTGAAGGACGGCATGGCGATCGTTCGCCGCCCCGGCGGCCGGCCTGCCGACGAGCTTCACCGAGGCTCAGCGCGCTGGATCAGAAGACGGCCGGTCAGCGACGCGCCCGGGACCACGGCGCGCTTCGAGACCGCCCCGCTCGACGCAGGACACCGACGTCGTCGGCGTCCCGACGGCCGACGTGCGCGTCAGCGCGCCCGGTGCACGACGCTGCGGGCGGGATCGGCGGACGCGCGCCAGCTCGTGCTCTTCTTCAAGCTCTACGACGTCGCGCCCGACGGCACGATCACGCTGACCCACCGCGTGATCGCTCCCGTTCGCCTGGCGAACCTCACCGTGCCGGTCCAGGTGCAGCTGGCGGGCATCGTGCACCGCTTCCCCAAGGGTCACCGCATGGCGCTCGCGGTCTCCACCGGGGATGCCGCCTACAAGGGCAACAACCTCGCCGGTCCGGTGCAGATCTCCACGAGCAAGGACCGTCCCGGGTGTGCTGTCGGTCCCCGTCGTCAGCGACGCACAGGTCGGCAGGGTCGTGACCGCCGCCGGCCCGTGCCAAGCGCTGCGCGGGCAAGCGGACCGTCCGTGTCAACATCCGCAAGGCGTTGCGGGGCAAGGTGCGCTCGGCGGTCGTCGCGCTCGGCGGTCAGGCGTGTGGCGACCGTCCGCGGTGCGGACCTGAATCGCGCGATCCCGATCAGCTTCCAGGGTGTCTCCGCGGCGAACGCGACCGTGAAGATCACGATGCGCCTGAAGAGCGGCCGGACCGTCGTGGACACCCGTCGCTACCGGACCTGCAAAGCGGCGAAGCGGTAGCGGCCTCCGGGCGCCTGGACCTCAGCCCAGCTTGGGCGAGGTCCACGGCGCCGCGAGGCGGCCCGCCAGCAGCGCCGGCAGCTCGTCGATCGCGATGCGCTCCTGCGTCGAGCGTGTCGCGATCGCGGAGCGTCACGGTCCGCTCGGTCAGCGTCTCGTGGTCGACCGTCACGCACCACGGCGTGCCGATCTCGTCCTGGCGGCGGTAGCGCTTGCCGATGGAGCCGCCCTCGTCGTACTCGGTCTGCATGAGCGCGCGGAGCGCGGCGACGATCTCCTTGGCGATCTCCGGCTGGCCGTCCTTCTTCACGAGCGGCATGACCGCGACCTTCACGGGAGCCAGGCGCGGGTGGAGCTTCAGGACGGTGCGGACTTCCCCGTTCTCCAGCGTCTCCTCGTCGTAGGCGTCCACGAGAAAGGCGAGCGTCGCGCGGTCCGCGCCGGCGGCCGGCTCGATGACGTTCGGGACGTACCGCTCGCCCGTGCCCTGGTCGAAGTACTCGAGCTTCTCCCCGGACTCGGTCGCGTGGGCGGTGAGGTCGAACTGCCCGCGGTTGGCGACGCCTTCGAGTTCGGACCAGCCGATGGGGAAGAGGTACTCGACGTCGGCGGTGCCGGACGAGTAGTGCGAAAGCTCGTCGGCGTCGTGCTCGCGCAGCCGCAGGCCGTCGGGGCGGATGCCGAGGCGCAGGTACCAGTCGTAGCGCTCCTGCTTCCACAGCTCATACCACCGCTGTGCGTCGGCGGGCGGAACGAAGAACTCCATCTCCATCTGCTCGAACTCGCGCGTGCGGAAGATGAAGTTGCCCGGGGTGATCTCGTTGCGGAACGACTTGCCGACCTGCGCGATCCCGAACGGGGGCTTCTTGCGGGAGAACTGCAGGACGTTCTTGAAGTTGATGAAGATGCCCTGCGCGGTCTCGGGGCGCAGGTAGGCGACGGAGCCGGTGTCCTTCACCGGGCCGACGGTCGTCTCGAACATGAGGTTGAAGTCGCGGGCCTCGGTGAGGTCGCAGTCGGGCCCTTCGCCGGGGAGTTTGCTCGGCTTGTTCGGGCATACGAGCCCGGGGGCGCGCTCGGCCAGGTGGTCGGCGCGAAACCGCGCCTTGCAGGTGCGGCAGTCGACCATCGGGTCGGTGAAGCCCTCCAGGTGGCCGGAGGCCTTCCACACGCGCGGGTGCTGCAGGATCGCCGAGTCCAGGGCGACGATGTCGTCGCGCTCCTGGAGCATGGCGCGCCACCACTCGTTCTTGACGTTCGTCTTGAGCAGGACGCCGTAGTGCCCGTAGTCGTACGTCGAACCGAGCCCGCCGTAGATCTCGCTGCTGGCGAAGATGAAGCCACGCCGCTTGCACAGCGCGACGACCTTGTCCATGGTGACGACGTCTTCCTCTGATGCCATCGGCGCAGGGTAGTTGACCTCGACCGTTTGGCACTCTCCTCTTGAGAGTGCCAGAGATCCTGTGGCATACTCCTGGGTGATGCCGATCTACGAATACCGCCGCGAAGACGGCACGACCTTCGAGGTCATGCAGAAGTTCTCCGACGACACGCTCACCGTCGACCCCGACACGGGTCAGAAGGTCGTGAAGGTCCTCCACGCGCCCGCGATCCACTTCAAGGGCAAGGGCTTCCACAACACGGACTACGGCACGCGCAACCGCAACCGGGAGCTTGAGAAGTCGGCATCAGACGGGGCCGACAAGCACGACGCGAAGATGGCCGACAAGGCCGCCGAGGCCAAGAAGGCCGAGACCTCGTCTTCTTCCGCGTCCTCACCGTCAGACGGTGGCGGCACGTCGTCGCCGAGCAGCGCGACCACGACGAAGCCCGCAGCCGATGCCCCGAAGAAGGCCGAGAAGGCGAAGAAGCCGCCCAAGGCGGCCTAGCCTCAACGTCCCTCGAAGCGCAGGCGCGCAGCCAGCCGCGAGGCCTCGCTCGACTGCAGCGCCAGCGACCCGTCGGGCAGCGTCACGGGGGTCGCCTTCAGGACCCGCGGGGTCGCCGTCCCGGACGTCGCCAGCGCACCGAAGACCCCCATCAGCGTGGGGGCGCTCATGTCCGACTTGATCGCCTTCGGGACGTTCCACCCGATGAACGGCCCGCGGACGAAGCCGGCAGGGCTCAACACGCGGCTGCGCATCGCGCCGAGGAGCTTCTGCTGACGGCGCGCCCGCGTCGTGTCGTCCTCGCGGGGGCGGCACAGGTTCTTGCGGGTCCGCGCCAAGGCCAGCGCCTGTTTGCCGTCGATCGTCGTCGTCCCGCTCTTCAGCCGCAGGGTGTAGCCACCGTTCTTGAAGCCGCCGTTGATCCTGGAGACCACGCAGTTGCCCGTGTACCGCACCCCGCCCATCGCGTCGATGAGGTCCGGGAAGTTCTGGAAGTTCACCTCGATGAGATGGTTGACGTCGATGCCCATGAGGTTCTCGACCGCCTGGACGGCGAGCTCGGCCCCGCCGAAGGCGTAGGCGCCGTTGATCTTGCCCCGCCCGTGGCCGGGGATGTCGGCCACGGTGTCGCGCGGGATCGACAGGCGGGTGTTGACGCCGCCGCCCACCCGCATGAGAAGGATCGTGTCCGAGCGACTCGGCCCGCCGGCACCCGGCTCCTTGGAGTTCTGCGGCCGTGCGTCGGAGCCCAGGACGAGGATCGTGCTCGCGGAGAACGGCGGCAGCCCGCCGCCGCCGAGGGAGCCGCCCGCGCTTCCTGACTGATGGATCGTCGCGGAGATCGCAAAGGCCACGAGCGAGATCGCGGTCCACACGAGCGTCGCCTTCAGCAGCCACTTGAGCAGCAGGCCCGCGGTGATCGTGCCGCCGAAGCGGGCTGCGCGCCCGCCCGGCAGACGTACTCGGCCGCGGCGTCTGCCGCCGGCCACCGGCGAGCCGGCGCCGGCGCGGTAGACCACGCGCCCCTGCTCGTCGCGCTGCCCGTCCGACGGAGCGGCCACCCGGGCGGAACGACCCCGGTCAGGTCCGTCCAGACCTTGCTCGCGCGCCCTGAGGGCCTGCAGGGCAGTCAGATCGTCGTCGGGGGCGTTCCGTCGACCCATGCGCGCGAAGAAGCCCGGACGCGCGCGGTGGCGGCGATACTCGGGGCGGTCGTCGGGGGCGTCGGGCTTGCGCACTGGCGCACATCGTCGCGTACGGGCCGGACCCGGCGCCCGGTGCCTCGTGCTCCGGACCGGGCCGCGGCGCGACCGCGAGTACATTGCCCGCATGCCGCAGTCCTGCGTCATCGGCGTGGACCTCGGTGGCACGAAGCTGCTCGCCGGGGTCGTCGACGCCGATCTGCACGTCCACCATCGGGTGGCGCGGACGTCGGCCGGCGCAGACCTCGCGACGGTCCTCGACCGCATCGTCGACGGCGTCCAGGAGGCCGTCAGGCACGCGCCGATGGAGGTCCGTGGGGTCGGTTTCGGCATCCCGTCGCTCATCGATCGGCGGCGCGGTCTTGCGGTGTCGACCGTCCACCTGCCGATCGCCGATCTCCCGTTCGGCGACATCATGGCCGAGCGGCTCGGGCTCCCGGTGTCCGTCGACAACGACGCGAACGCCGCGATGCTCGCCGAGCACCGCTTCGGAGCCGCCGCCGGAACCCGGCACGCCGTGCTGCTGACCGTCGGCACCGGCGTCGGCAGCGGGATCGTCGTCGACGGCAGGCTCGTCCGCGGGGCCGTCGGCGCCGCCGGCGAACTCGGGCACATGGTCATCGACCGGGACGGGCCGCCGTGTCACGGCAGCTGCCCCAGCCGCGGCTGCCTGGAGTCGCTGGTCTCCGGCAGCGCGCTCGCAAGGACCGGCCGCGAAGAGGCCCGGCGCGATCCGACCGGCGCCATCGCGACGGCGGTGGCCTCCGGACGCCCGCTGACCGGAGCGCTCGTCACGGAGCTCGCCCATGACGGCGACCCGGGTGCCCGTGCATGCCTGACCGCGGCGGGTGAGGCCCTCGGCGTCGGCATCGTCAACATCGTGAACATCTTCAACCCCGAAGTCGTCGTCATCGGTGGGGGCGTCATCGCTGCCGGCGACCTGCTGCTGCACCCCGCACGGCGCGTCGTCGCCGAGCGCGCGCTGGTCCCGTCGCGCGACGTCGTGCGGATCGAGCCCGCCCGCTTCGGCGCCGAGTCGGGCATGCTCGGCGCCGCCCTCATGGCGCAGGAGGAGGCGGCGCGATGAGCACCCCGGTCGGTCGCCTCGTCGTGTGCCCGACCCCGATCGGCAACCTGGAGGACGTGACGCTGCGCGTGCTGGCCGCGCTGCGCGGCGCCGACGTCATCGCGTGCGAGGACACCCGGCATTCCAAGCGACTGCTGGATCGGTACGACGTCACCGTCCCCCTGGTGAGCTACCACGAGCACAACGAACGCTCGCGGGCGAACGACCTCGTCGCGCGGATGCAGGCCGGTCAGACCGTGGCACTCGTCTCGGACGCCGGGATGCCGCTCGTGAGCGATCCCGGTGCAGTGCTCGTCTCAGCCTGTGTGGCTGCCGGTCTCAGGGTCGAGGTCCTCCCGGGACCGTCCGCGGTTCTCGTCGCGCTCGCCGTCAGCGGCCTGCCGTCCGAACGCTGGCGCTTTGCGGGGTTTCTGCCGCGCAAGGCCGGTGAGCTGCGTGCGGTGCTGCAGGCCGCGGCGCCCGAGACGCTTGTCGCGTTCGAGTCCCCCCGACGGGTCGGCGCGTCCCTCGCGGTGCTCGCCGGCGTTGATCCCGAGCGGCCGGTGGCGCTGTGCCGGGAGCTCACGAAGGTCTACGAGGAGATCGTCCGCGGGACCGCTTCGGATCTTGCCGAGCGGTACGCCGACGCCGAGGTGAAAGGCGAGGTCGTGCTCGTGGTCGGGCCCGCCGGCGGAGGGGGCGAGGACGCCGTCGACGTCGGACCCGCGCTGCAGGCGCTGCGGGAGCTCATCGCGTCCGGCGCCAAGCCACGCCCGGCCGCGAAGGTCGTGGCCGGGCTGACCGGCATCAGCGCGAACGGCCTGTATCGCGCGCTGACCGATGGGCGTTGAGCACCGTGGGCGGGCCGTCCCGGGACGGATCGTGGCCGCGCTCTGACGCCCGCCCTTCCCTTCCTTAGCGATTATGATGAGAATTGACTCATGATTCGCCCCGGAACGCCTCGTGCTCCACGGGTCCGACGGCCGGTCTGCCCGACGCTCTTCGTGAAACCCCCGGTCCAGCCGGTCCCCGGTGTCGCGCGCCGACCCGTCTCCTGTGGCGGGAGCGTGCCGTGTCTGTCGCATCCCAAGCGCCTGCCGCCACGCTGAGCACCCGCACCGGGCGAACGGCGGGCCGCCGGTAGCCTGAGGGGACCCATGGGGTCCTTCTACGTCACCACGCCGATCTTCTACGTCAACGCTGCGCCGCACATGGGTCACGCGTACACGACGATCGCCGCGGACGTCATGGCGCGCCACCGCCGACAGCGGGGCGACGACGTCTTCTTCCTCACCGGCGTGGACGAGCACGGCGAGCCCGTCGCGAACGCCGCCGAGGCGCAGGGCATGACCTCCCAGGCCCTGGCAGACCTGAACTCCGAGCGCTTCCGCTCGTTGATGCCGCGCCTGAACGCGTCCGTCGACTTCTTCATCCGCACCACCGACCCCGAGCACAAGGCGAAGGTGCAGGAGGTCCTGGAGCGCGTGCGGGCCAACGGGTACGTCTACAAAGGCCACTACGAGGGCTGGTACTGCCCGCGCTGTGCGGACTTCAAGACCGAGGCGGAGATCGAGGACGACAACCGCTGCCCGATCCACCACATCGAGCTCACGCGCGAGCAGGAGGAGAACTACTTCTTCAAGCTCTCGGCGCTCCAGGAGCGGCTGGAGCAGCACTACGCCGAGCATCCTGACTTCGTCGGTCCGCGGCACCGCTCCAACGAGGCGCTCTCGTTCATCAAGGGGGGCCTGCAGGACGTCTCGCTCTCACGCGCGACGCTGACCTGGGGCGTCACGGTTCCCTGGGACGAGTCGCACGTCTTCTACGTCTGGTTCGACGCGTTGCTGAACTACTACACGGCGTTGTCGTACGCCAAGCCCGGCGAGGACCTGACCGACCGCTTCTGGCCCGCGCAGCTGCACGTCATCGGCAAGGACATCCTGAAGTTCCACGCGGTCTTCTGGCCCGCGCTGCTCATGGCCGCCGAGCTTCCGCTGCCCGAGCGCCTCTACATCCACGGGTACCTGCTCATGGACGGGGAGAAGATGAGCAAGTCGCTGGGCAACGTCCTGGACCCGCTCGTCGTCATCGACCGCTTCGGCACCGACGCCCTGCGTCACTACGTCTTGCGCGACGTGACGTTCGGCCAGGACGGCTCGGTGTCCACGGAGGCCTTCGAGCAGCGCTATGAGTCCGAACTGGCCAACGGACTGGGCAACCTCGCCAGCCGGTCGATCGCGATGGTCCGCAAGTACCGCGACGGGGCGGTACCACCGGTGCAGCCAGAGCTGCGCGAGGACTTCGACGGGCTTGCGGACCAGGTCGCCGCGCTCGTCGACCGCGCGGAGCTGACGCCCGCGCTCGAACTCGTGTGGGAGCGCGTCCGGCGCCTGAACCGCTACGTCGAGGAGACGACGCCCTGGGCGCTGGCGAAGGACCCGGCGTCCGCCGACCGTCTGGACGTCGTGCTGGCCACGCTGGTCGAAGGCGTACGCGTCGTGGCGGTCCTCCTGGCCTCGGTCCTGCCGGAGACGAGCGCCAAGCTCCTCGACGCGCTCGGAGCGCCCGACATCGCCTACGAGCGCGCGACGCTGACCGCGGGCGCCGTCACGCAGGTGCAGGCGCTGGCACCGTTGTTCCCCAAGGACCTCCCGCCGGCCGCGTGATCGACAGCCACACCCATCTGGACTCCTGCACTCCGGACAACGACGAGCTCGTCGCGGCTGCCCGCCAGGCGGGGGTCACGCGGATGCTCACCGTCGGCACCGACGAGGCGTCCAACCGCACCGCGCTGGCTGCCGCGGACCGGTACCCGGAGGTCTTCGCCGCCGTCGGTCGCCATCCGAACTCCGCGCAGGGCTTCGGCCCTGCCGAGCTGGAGGACCTGCGCGTGCTCGCGCAGCACCCGCGCTGCCGCGCGATCGGCGAGACCGGCCTGGACGACTTTCGCGACTACGCCCCGCGGCCCGACCAGGAGCACGCGTTTCGCGCGCAGATCGAGCTGGCCCGCGAGGTCGGCAAGCCGCTCGTCATCCACACCCGCGCGGCCGAGGACGACACGATCGCCATGTTGCGCAAGCACGCCGACGGCGTCGCCGTGGTCCTCCACTGCTTCTCCATGCCCGACCACGTCGACGCGTGCATCGCCGAGGGCTGGTGGTTCTCGTTCGCCGGCAACGTGACGTACCCGAAGAACACCGGCCTCGCCCGGGCCGCCGCGCGCGTCCCGGCCGATCGCCTGCTCGTCGAGACCGACGCGCCCTACCTCACGCCCCAGGCCGTGCGCAAGCACCGCAACGAGCCCGCCTTCGTGGCGCACACCGCCCGGTTCGTCGCCGAGGTGCGTGACGTGCCGTACGACAGGTTCGACGAGCTCGTCACCGCCAACGCCGCCCGGCTGTTCCAGTGGTAGGCGATGGCCTGCCGGCGCAGCCGACGTTGCGCCGGCTGCGTGAGTTCGACGTCCGCCCGAAGCGGGACCTCGGCCAGAACTTCCTCATCGACTCGAACATCCTCGGCGTCATCGAGCGCGCCGCCGACCTGCACGAAGACGACGTCGCGCTGGAGATCGGCGGGGGCCTGGGGGTCCTGTCGGAGCACCTGGCGCCGCTGGTGGCCCACACGCACGTCATCGAGGTGGACCGATCGCTCGAGCCGGCGCTGCGCGACGCCATGGACCCCTTCGGCGACCACGCGACGCTGCACTTCGCTGACGCCCTCGCGCTGGACATGACCGCGCTGGAGCCCGCTCCGACGAAGGTCGTGGCAAACCTGCCCTACGGCATCGCGGCGACGGTCATCCTCAAGACGATCGAGGAGCTGCCCCATGTGACGACCTGGGTCGCCATGGTGCAGAAGGAGGTCGGCGTCCGCTTCGCAGCGGCTGCGGGCTCGGCTGCCTACGGCATCCCGAGCGTGCTGGCGCAGCTGTCGTGTGACGTCCGGGTGCACCACAAGGTCGCGCGCACGGTCTTCCATCCGGTCCCGAACGTCGACAGCGTCCTGCTCGTCCTGCAACGTCGCGCGGACGCGCCGCCGGTGGACCGGGAACTGCGCACCCTCGTCCAGGCCGCATTCGCGCACCGGCGCAAGGCGCTGGCCGGCTCCTTGAAGCTGCACCCCGCCTACGACAAGGACGTGCGCGAGCGCGCCCGCACCGTCCTCGCAACGCTCGGACACCCCGAGGACGTCCGCGCCGAGCGGCTGTCGCCCCCGGAGTTCCGCGCCCTCGCCGAGGCCCTGCGATGAGCACCGGCGCCCGGCCTCCGCTGCGGACGAGCGCACCGGGCAAGATCAACGTCTGCCTCTTCGTCGGCGCCGCGCGACCGGCCGACGGCCGCCACGAGCTCGTGAGCGTCATGCAGGCCGTCGACGTCTGCGACGACGTGACGCTCACCGCCGGTCCGGACCTGACGCAGGACGAGGTCCTCTGTGCGGGGGTCACCGGCGAGAACATCGTCAGCGGGGCGCTGCGCGCCTTCCGGGAGCACACAGGCCGGCGCGAGCCGGTCTCGGTCTCCATCCACAAACGGATCCCCGTCGCGGCCGGGATGGCCGGGGGCAGCGCGGACGCCGGTGCGGTCCTGCGGCTGCTCGACGCGCACTTCGGCACGGATCTCGGTGACGACGTCCTGCTGAGCCTTGGCGCGGCGCTCGGTGCCGACGTCCCCGCCCAGGTCCGCCCCGGTCGCCACCTGGCCACGGGCGCGGGCGAGGTCGTCGAGGTCCGGCGCCGACGGGGGGTCTACGGTGTCGTCGTGCTGCCGCACCCCGAGCCGCTGTCCACCCCCGACGTGTATCGCGAGTTCGACGCCCTCGCCCTCGCCCGCGGCGCGGATGAGCTGGCGTCCCTGAGCGCCCAGGTTCGTGAGCACGCGGACGATCTCCCCGACGCGCTCGTCGTCAACGACCTGCAGCCGGCCGCCATCTCCTTGTGCCCGGCGATCAAGGAGAACCTCGAGCGGATGCGGGCTGCGGGGGCGGACCTCGCGCTCGTCTCCGGCAGCGGGCCGACCGTCCTGGGGTTGACCCGGACGCCGCAGGAGGCCCGCGACGTGGCGCGCCTCGTCGGCCCGGACGCGGTCGCCTCGTCCGCCCTCACCCACGGGGCCGGCCGGGTCCGCCGCGCATGAAGCCGCTCTTCTTCTTCGTCGCCGCAGCGATCCTCCTCGCGCTGTACCGCAAACGCTCGACGCTCGAGATCACGCTCAAGGCCGGCGGGGTCATCGTCGCGCTGGGCTGCATCGTCTACGGCACGGGTGTCGTGCACCTGCCGAAGGTCGACGAGGTGCTCAAGGACCTCGGCCAGGCCCTCGGCGCGTGGACGTACCTGCTCGTCGGCATCATGGCCTTCCTGGAGACCGGGGCGTTCGTCGGCCTGCTGGCTCCGGGGGAGACGGTCATCCTCATCGGAGGCGTCGTGGCCGGGCAGGGAGAGATCGACGTCATCGTCCTCATCGCGATCATCTGGGTCTGTGCGGTGGCGGGCGACATGACGAGCTTCTTCGTCGGGCGTCGCCTCGGGCGCGACTTTCTCGTCAGGCACGGTCCGAAGGTCCAGATCACCGAGGCGCGCATCGAGCAGACCGAGGCGTTCTTCGACAAGCACGGCGGCAAGGCGATCTTCCTCGGACGCTTCGTCGGCCTGATCCGTGCCGTGGCCCCGTTCCTGGCAGGCTCCAGCGGGATGCCGCTGCGGCGCTTTGCGCCGTACGACGTCCTCGGGGCCGGCCTGTGGGGGACGACGTTCGCGCTCCTGGGCTTCTTCTTCTGGCGGTCCATCGACAAGGTGCTGAACTGGGCGAAGACCGGGTCGCTCGCGCTCGGGACCATCATCGTCCTGGGGACGCTGCTCACCGTCGCCGTCCGGCGTCTGCGCGACGACGAGGCGCGCGGGCGGCTCGTGCGGCGGCTGGACGCCAACCCGGTCCTCGGACCCCTCCGCCGCCGCCTGGAGCGGCCGGTCCTCTTCACCTGGAACCGGCTCACGCCGGGCGACCTCGGTCTGGAGCTCACGACGTTGCTGACGTTCGCTGCGATCGGCAGCTTCGTCCTCGTCGGTTACGCCATCACCCTCGGACCCGGCGACATGACCCCGGGCGACCTGCGCGGCCTGCGCTGGGCGGATGAGCTGCGAACGGGCGGCATCGTCGACGTCGCGAAGGGGTTGAGCGTGCTCGGTTCGTTCCCGGTCGCGGGCGCCGCCGTGCTCGCGGCCGCCGGGTTGCTGGCGTCGCGGCGCCACCTCGCGGACGCGATCGCGCTCGTGGCGGGCATGGTGCTGACGGTCGCGGGCGTCCTCGTCATGCAGGCGATCGAGGATCGTGCGCGCCCGTCGGGTCCGCTCGTCGACACGTCCGGATCGTCGTTTCCGTCGACCCATTCGGCGTATGCGGTGGCCTGGGTCGCGGTCACGGTCGTCCTCCTGCGCGCGCTGCCGCGCGCCGGAGCCAGGGTGCTCGTCCTCACGGCATCCGTCGTCCTCGCGGTCGCCGTCGGGCTCAGCCGCATCCAGTTGCGCGCGCACTTCTTCAGCGACGTCGCCGCGGGCTGGGGCCTGGGGACGATGATGTTCGCCCTCTGTGGCATGGTGGCGCTCGTCGTCGTGTACATCAGGCAGAATCCCGACGAGCAAGCATGAGCAACCAGTCCGTCACCTATCTCGTCGGGATAACCGCCGGTGTCTTCGCCATCGCCGCCTACGTCGGCCTGATCCTCGTTCCCGCCTGGCAGTCCTACTCGCGGGCCTGGGAGCGCGCGGCCGCGTCGTTCCTGACGCTGTACATCTTCGCGGCGTTCATCGCGATCGGTGCAGGCGGCGGCCTGGCCGTCGTCTGGTTCTGGGATCGCATCCAGGGCTGAGGCCCGCCCTGGCCCGGGACCGACTGCTGGTCGGTCGTGCGGTGAGGGCGACCCGTACACTGCTCCGCGATGCCCACACCGGCAGAAGGGACGCCGGCGGGCCTCGATCTGGGGGCACTGGACGCCATCACCGAGGCGGTCGGGTCTGGTGCAGGACTCCCCGAGATCGTGCGCGCCGCCTCGCGAGCCCTCCAGGCAAGCCTCGTGCTCGTGGATCGTTCCGGGTCGGTCCTGGCCGTGGCCGCCCGCTCGCCGGCGGACGAGCAGACGCTGACGGCGGACGGCGCCGGCGTCGAGACGATCGACCTGCGGGTCGCCGACGAGCCTGTCGGGGTGTTGCGGATGCGCGCACGCGGGGAGCCGGGGAGAGCGCTCATCCGTCTCGTCACGACGCTCATCGCTTCCGAGGTCGAGCGCGTGCGAGCCCCGGAGCGCGCCTCGCAGGACGCCACCGCCGTGCTGCTGCGCGCCATCCTGAGCCGGGAGCTGCAGGACGCCGAGGCGATCGTGGCCGCCGCCGACGAGATCGGCCTGGACCTCGCCCCGGGCGCGAGCTTCGTCGTGGCGCGCGTGCATGCGCACGTTCCGTCCGAGGACGGCTGGCGCCTCCGTGTCCTGGCCGCCGCCGAGCGTGGCGCCCGGGCGGCGGCAGGGGGATCGGTCGCGGCGCTCATCGAGCGTGAGCACGACGGTGGCGGTACCGAGGTGACGGTGCTCGTCCCGGGGAGCGACGAGGGGCTGGCCAAGCGCGCCGCCGAAGGGGTGCTCGGGGAGCTGCAGTCCTCGCTCCCGGGCCATTCGTTCGCCGTGGGGCGCAGCCGGGTCGCCGAGGCGGTCACGGACTTGGCCCGCGCCGGCAACGAGGCGCTGCTGGCGGCGAACGTCGCCGAGGGCGACGCGGAACGCCCCCTGCTGGCCTTCGACGACACCGGGGCCTACCGCCTGCTGCTGCCCGCGATGAGCGAGGACCCCGCCGAACTGCAGCGGTTCTACGCCGAGACGGTCGAGCCGCTGGTCGCGTACGACGAGCAGTACGAGACCGACCTCGTGCAGACCGTCGAGGCGTTTCTCGACGCCGACGGCAACGTCGCCGGCACCGCGGCCCGCCTCTTCACCCACCGGCACACGGTCCGCTACCGCCTGGAGCGTGTGCGCGAGCTCTCCGGGCTGGACGTCGGGTCCACGGACGGGCGCGAGAAGCTGTCGCTCGGGTTGAAGGCGATGCGCGTGCTCGGGATCGCCCACCGGGGAGGGCCCGCGAGCGAGGCCGGGGCCACGGGCGGCCGCGTACCGCGGCGCGGCTGACGCACGGGCCTGTTGGCCGCGCGGCGTCCGGCCGGCAGGCCGAACGTCCATTTCTGCAACCGGGGACGCGAAGACCGGACGCTCGGCCCGGGGCGGTGGCCCGGCCTCTGGCCGCGGGTGGCACGCGCGCTCGCTCGGCCCGCGCCCGACTACGATCGCCCGATGCGCATCGGGATCATCACCGGGTCGGGGACCTACGCCCTGCCCGGGTTCGAGGACGGACGCCCCGCGACCGTCGCGACCCGCTTCGGCGAGGTGCCGGTCACGCGCGGGACCTTCGCCGGCGCCGATGTCGTGCACATCAGCCGCCACCGGGAGGGCCACCCGCTCGTCTCCCACCAGGTGACCCACCAGGCCAACATCTGCGCCCTCGCGCAGGAAGGCGTCGACGCGATCCTGTCGGCGACGGTCTGCGGGGCCTGCGACCCCGCGCTGGAGCTCGGATCCCTCGTCGTCTTCGACGACCTGCACTTCCTCGCCAACCGGCTGCCGGACGGTTCGGTCTGCACCCTGCACACCGAGCCCGGCGCGCCCGGGTCGCGGGCACTGGATCTTCGACGGGCCGTTCAGCCCCGCGCTGCGTGCCGCGCTGCTCGCCGGCGCCGCCGCGGCGGGCCATCCGGCCCGCGACGGCGGATGTTACGGCCACGTCGACGGCCCGCGGTTCAACACCCGCACGGAGATCCGCTCGCTCACGCACGCGGGCGTCACCTGCGTCTCGCAGACCGCGGGCCCCGAGACCGTCCTGGCCGGGCGAGGCAGCCATCCCGTACGCGCTGCTCGGCTACGCGACGGACTACGCCAACGGCGCCAAGCCCGAGGCGCCCACGCCGGTGCAGGAGCTCATCCGTCTCGTCGGCGCCTCCACCGCGGTCTTCGCGGACACGCTCGCAGCCACGGTGTCGCACCTCGACGAGGCAGCCCTGACGCGCAACGGCACGGCGTTCTCGTGGGAGTGACCGTCGCCGACACGTTGGCGGTCGTCGTCCTGTCGACGCTGGCGGGCCCACATGACGACAGCCTCGCGGCGCTCCTGGGGCCAGTGGCGGCCTCGGCCCTGGCGCGGGAGCTGCTGCGCGGCGCGCGCGGGTGGGCCGCAGCGACGGCCGGGCCGGCCGGGCCTGGTGCCTTCGAGGCCAACAGCACGGACGCGGCCCTCGCCGCCCTCGGCGGCCACGACGGCCCGGTGGCGTTCGTCGCCCCGGACGTCCCCGGCCTGGATGCCGCCCTGGCCGACGCGCTCCACGGCGACCTGCTGGACGGCGTCGGCGTGACGTTCGCGCCGACGTACGACGCGTCCCCGTTCCTCATCGCGACGCCGACCGTCGACCGACGAGCTCCTGGCCCTGGCCGGCCGGCACCGCGACGAACTGTTCGCCCTCGTCGGAGCCCGCGGGACGCCGATCGGCATGTTGCGATCCGAAAGGCGCCTGGCGACCGCCCACGACGCCCGTGCTGTGGCCGCCGACCCCCGGACGCCGCTCGAGCTCGGCGCCCTGCTGGCGGCGGGGCTCGACGTCCGCGTCCGCCGCTGACCATGGTCCGTGGCTCGTTAGGGTCCGGGCGATGATCCAGGATCTCTTCTCCTTCGCCGGTCGCACCGCGGTCGTCACGGGGGGCTCGCGGGGCGTCGGGCTCATGATCGCCGAGGGCCTGTTGCGTGCCGGCGCGGCCGAGGTCGTCATCTCGTCGCGTAAGGCGGACGCCTGCACGGCCGCCGTCGAGCACCTGTCGGCGTTCGGCTCATGCCGCGCGATCCCCGCCGACCTCTCGACCGCCGAAGGCGTCGCCACGCTGGCCTCGGGCCTTCGGGACCTCGGCAGGCTCCACCTGCTCGTGAACAACGCAGGCGCCACGTGGGGCGCGCCGATCGACGACTTCCCGCAGGGCGGATGGGACCGCGTCATGCGCACGAACGTCGACGGCGTCTTCGCGCTCACCGTGGCGCTGCTGGACGCGCTTCGTGCCGCCGCCGAGGCGGGCGAGCCCGCGCGTGTCGTGAACATCGGCTCCGTCGACGGCATCCGCCCGCCCGCGATGGAGAGCTACCCGTACAGCGCCTCGAAGGCCGCGGTCCACATGCTGACCCGTCACCTGGCCAAACGCCTGGCCTCCGACGGCGTCACCGTCAACGCCATCGCCCCGGGGCCGTTTCCGAGCAAGATGACGGCGTTTCTGCTCGAGACGCCCGAGTCGCGCGCCCTCGTCGAGCAGACCGTGCCGCTGGGCCGGGTCGGCGACGCGGACGACATCGTCGGCGCCGTGCTCTTTCTCGCCTCCCGTGCGGGGGCGTACGTCACCGGGACCGTCATCCCGGTCGACGGGGGCATCACGGGCTGCGGCGCCTGATCGTCTGTCACCGGCCGGCGGCCGGGCGCGCCCGGCCCGCAACCGAGGGTCGTGATCTGCCCCGGCCTCCCGAGGCGATGCCGGCGCGGCCGCTCGCGCTGGGGAGGGGTACGCTCTGTCTGCCTGGGCCTGCGGTCCATCGCCTGGGGAGTGGTGTAGAGGCAACACGCCGGCTTTTGGTGCCGTGAGTCACGGGTTCAAATCCTGTCTCCCCAACTCTGATCGACGTGGCGGAGCGGCGCTTGGTGACCGAGCCCGGCGGCCGGACCCGGGGCGGCCGCCCTCCGCCCCCTTACCATTCCGGCGGTGAGCTTCAGCGTCGTCATCATGGCCGCGGGCCAGGGCACCCGGATGCGGTCCAGGGTCCCGAAGGTCCTGCACCCGATCTGCGGGCGCCCCATGGTCCACTGGCCGATCCAGGCCGCCCGGGAGGCCGGGGCGGCGACGATCGTCGTCGTCGGCTCCCCCGACGGCAGCCTGGCTGCGCAGCTTCCCGACGGCGTCGCCCACGTCGTGCAGCCCGTCCAGGACGGGACCGGCGGCGCGGTCGCCGCGGCCTGCGGCGAACTTCCCGCCGGCGTCCCGGTGCTCGTGCTCAGCGGCGACGTCCCGCTCATCACGGCCGAGGCGATCCGGGCGCTCGTCGACGCCCACGGCCGCAGCGGTGCGGCGGCCACGATGGCCACCGCGATCCTCGAGGACGCAACGGGCTACGGGCGCGTCGTGCGGGCGGCGGACGGCAGCGTCGAGCAGGTCGTGGAGACCAAGGCCGAGGGCGACGCGACGTCAGAGCAACTGCTCATCCGCGAGGTGAACACCGGCATCTTCTGTTTCGACACCGACGCCCTGGTCGCGGCGCTGCCGCGGGTGGGCACGGCAAACGCCCAGCGTGAGCGCTACCTCCCCGACACGCTGCCGATCCTGCGCGGCGACGGGGCGACGGTGGCCGCCCACGTCATCGACGACCCCGCCCTGACGCTCGGGATCAACGACCGCGTGCAGCTCGCGCAGGTCACGGTGCTGGCCCGCCGTCGCATCCTCGAAGGTCACATGCGCGCCGGGGTCACCGTGCTGGATCCCGGGAGCACGGACGTCGACGTCACCGTGACGATCGGCCAGGACACGATCCTGGAGCCCGGGACCGTCCTGCGCGGCTCGACCGTCGTGGGCGCCGGGTGCCACGTCGGTCCCCAGGTGACGCTGACGGACTGCACGCTGCGTGACAACGTGACGATCCGGCATGCGTTCGGCACCGAGGCCACCGCCCATGACGACGTCACGATCGGGCCGTTCGCCTACCTGCGCCCGGGAACGGTCCTGCGCGAGCGGCGCGAAGGTCGGGACGTTCGTCGAGATCAAGAACTCCGACATCGGCCCGGGCGCGAAGGTCCCGCACCTGTCGTACATCGGGGACGCGGACGTCGGGGAGGACTCGAACCTCGGCGCCGGGACCATCACCGCGAACTACGACGGAAAGCGCAAGCACCGGACGACGATCGGTGCCCGCGTGCGCTCTGGTGTCGACGTCTCATTCGTCGCGCCGGTGACCGTGGGCGACGATGCGGTGACCGCGGCAGGGTCGGTCATCACGGGGGACGTGCCGGCCGGCGCGCTCGGGATCGCGAGGGCGCGGCAATCGGTCATCGAGGACTATGCTGCGCGGCAGCAGGCCGACGCCCCGGACGGGCGCGGCGCCTGATCCCGCCTCAGCGACCACGGGCCCTCCTCACCGTCATGACCTACGCGTCGGACCCTGTCCGTAGACTCTCGACCGCTGTGCGCGGCGCGACCTTCCTCCCGATCGACTACGACAAGCGGCTCATGCTGTTCTCGGGGCGCGCGAACCCGGAACTGGCCGCCAAGATCGCGGACAAGCTCGGCGTCGATCTCGGCCCGGTGACGCTCAAGACGTTCTCCAACGGCGAGGTCTACTGCCGCTACGAGGAGTCGATCCGCGGTGCCGACGTCTTCATCATCCAGCCGACCTGTGGCAACCCGGACACCGGGCGTCAGCGCGAACGACGCGCTCATGGAGCTGCTGCTCATGATCGATGCGGCCGTCGGCGCGTCTGCCCACCGCGTCATCGCGGTCTGCCCGTGGTTCGGCTACAGCCGCCAGGACAAGAAGTCAGCTCCCCGCGAACCGATCTCCGCCCGCCTCGTCGCGCGGATGCTCGAGTCCGCCGGAGCGGACCGCGTCCTGACGATGGATCTCCACGCCGGACAGGTGCAGGGCTTCTTCCAGAAGCCGGTGGACCACATGACCGCGATGATGATGCTCACGCAGTACTTCGCGGACCTCAACCTGCAGGACCTCGTCGTCGTCGCCCCGGACGCCGGCCGCGTGAAGCTCAACAAGAAGTTCGCGTCCAAGCTCGGCGCGGAGCTCGCGATCCTCGACAAGGAGCGGCCCGCCCAGCAGGTCGCCGAGATCGGGTACATCATCGGTGACGTGCGCGGCAAGACCGCGCTCATCGTCGACGACATGATCGACACCGCCGGCACGCTGAAGGCCGCGGGTCAGACGGTCGCCGACGAGGGTGCCGCCCGGGTCTTCGCCGCCGCCACGCACCCCGTGCTCAGCGGCAAGGCGTTCGAGAACCTCGCTGCGTCGCCGTTCGAGCAGATCGTCGTGACCGACACGATCCCGCTGCGCCGCGGCGCCCCGGACAACATCCGGGTCCTGAGCTGCGCAGAGCTGCTGACGGACTCGATCCGCCGCATCTTCACCGACGACTCGGTCTCCGAGGTCTTCGGCGGTGAAAACCAGCTCTTCTGATCGTCGGCGCTAGGGTTGCTGAATGCAACCGACCGTTGACGCAGCGACCGATGTCCTCGCCGCCCCACTGGACCTCCCGTGCGGCGCGACGCTGCCGGGGCGCATCGGCAAGTCCGCGATGAGCGAGCAGCTCGGCGACCGCGTCAACGCACCGACGCCCGAGCTCAACCGCCTCTACGAGCGCTGGGGTGCCGCAGGCTCGGGTCTGCTCGTCACGGGCAACGTCATGGTCGACCGCTCGCACCTGGGCGAGCCGAAGAACGTCGTCGCCGACGACGACCGTCACCTCGACCGCTTCGCGGCCTGGGCGCAGGCCGCTCAGGCGAACGGCACGCCGACGTGGGTCCAGCTCAACCACCCGGGCCGCCAGGCGCTGCGGATCGCCGGCACCCACCCGGTCGCGCCGTCCGCCGATCCGCCCGAAGGTCCCCGGCTCGCCGACGCCGAAGGAGCTGACGGACGCCGAGATCCATGCGATCGTCGAGCGCTTCGCCGTCTCCGCCAAGGTCATGCAGGACGCGGGCTTCCACGGGGTGCAGATCCACGGCGCCCATGGGTACCTCGTCAGCCAGTTCCTCTCCCCGCGTGCCAACGAGCGCACCGACGCCTGGGGCGGCGACGCGACGAAGCGCATGCGTTTCGTCCTTGAGGTCATGCGCGCCATCCGCGACCGCGTGGGCCCCGCGTACCCTGTCGGGATCAAGCTGAACTCCGCTGACTTCCAGCGCGGCGGCTTCAGCGAGGCGGAGTCGATGGACGTCGTCGCGGCGCTCACCGCCGAAGGACTGGATCTCCTCGAGGTCAGCGGCGGCACCTACGAGTCTCCGGCGATGACGACCGGTGGAGGCAAGGAGCAGGCCGAGTCGACGAAGCAGCGCGAGGCGTACTTCCTGGACTACGCGGAGAAGGTCCGCAGCGTCACGGCCGTCCCGCTCATGGTCACCGGAGGCTTCCGCTCGGCCGCGGGGATGCGCGAGGCGATCACGTCGGGCGCGACCGATGTCGTCGGCCTCGCGCGGCCCTTCGCCCTCGACGTCGCGGTCGCGCGGACCGTCACCGCCGGCGGCACCGCTCAGGACATGACCTCCCGCCGTCCGTCCTCCAAGCAGCTGGAGGCCGCCCTTGAGCTGTACTTCCACACCCGCCAGATCCAGCGGATCGCCGCCGGACACGAGCCGGTGATCAAGGAGCCGATGCCGCTCACCGCGGCCCACATGCTCGTGGACAACGGGTGGGCGGCCTTCCGGCGCAAGCGCGGCGGCTGAGCGAGAGGTCCATGACCGCCACCGCAGCCGCCGTCCTCATGCAGCGCCTCGGGCTCACCGAGGACGAGCTCTGCGCTGCGCTGGGCGCCGACCCGCTCTCGATCGTCGCCGGGGATCTGGACGACAAACCGCAGTTGCCGATCCTGCTCACGCTGACCGAAGAGGCGGGCGAGCGCGTGCACCCGGACGCCCTCAAGCGCTGGCTGCGGACGGGCGGGCCAGCGGGGCGCCCGATCGACAGGCTGCTCGCACGCGACTACTCGGGCTTCGAGGACGCGCTGGCCACCTTGGCCGATCGCGGTTTCGTCATCCGTAGGGCCGATTAGGCGAGACCCTGCGCAAGGCGAGCCGACGGCCGCACGCTCAGTGGGCGTCGGCGACCTCGTGCCCGGAGGCCTTGCGCGAGGCCTTCTTCGCCGCCCGCTCGGCCTCTTCCTCGGGGCTGCGCGTCCCCGCCCAGAGCCCGGTCACGTGGTGGAAGACGTGGACGCCGAAGCGGTCCACGGCAGCCTTGGTCCCCGCGTACGTCGCCGCCTGGACGGCGGTGGCGGCGACGGCGCGTCCGGGGCTTGCCCCGCGCTCCGTCGGTCCTGGCACATGTCCGTCCCCGTGGCGGTCAAGGCGCGGCCAGACGGCGTCGAACAGCGCGCCGGCGAGCTTGCCGGTGACGATGGCCAGGACGATGCCGAACGGCTTGTAGAGGAGCTTTGCCATGCGCGGGACCTTACCCGCCGGGCCTCTGGCCGACCCGTCCACGTGCCCTGCAGGAGTTCCGCCGCGCGGTCGAAGACCATGAGAGATGGTTTGACCCACGATGTCGGTGGGCACCCGAGCGATCGGAAAGGTGTGAGCGATGGAAGGGTCCGCTGCAGATAGGGGACGCGACGGCGACGACGCCGACGAGCTGCTGCGCCGGGCGCTCCTGGATCCGGAGGCCTCCGCAGCCGTCGCCCTCCGCGTCGAGGGGCTGCTGGTCGGTCAGGCGCTCACCGTCATCTTCCACGGCCGGAAGGACCTCGGCACGGTGCAGACGTACGTCGCCAACGGCGGGCACGGCGCCGGCGAGGCGATGACCCCGCAGTCGCTGCTCCGCGTTCCGTGCGACCTCGACCTGCACGACGCCACGAGTCGCCGGGAGGCCGAGGAGCTCTACGCAGCCCAGGCCCGCGCGCTGCGTGAGGCGCTGCTGGCCGCGGACACCGTGCTCGAGATCTGGCGCCAGGCCCTCGCTGCCCTTGCCGACGGGCCCATCGCCGTCGACCGGACGGTCGACCTCCCGGTCACCGTCCCCGCCCACCGCCTGATGCCGGTCGCGCTGGTGGCACCCGAGCAGGGCCTCACGGTCGTCCCCGTCTGCAGTGCGCGGACGCTGGCCGAAGGGCGTCCGCCGATGGGCATCGCCTGCTCCCAGCAGGATGTCGCGCACATCTACCCGCTGCGCGAGGACCCCGAGGCCTGCCTGGAGGACTTCACACGTCGGGCGTCCGAGCACGCCCTTCGGCTTGCCCTGCAGCTCGAGCATCAGGAGGCGAACGTCGCCCGCTTTCTGGAGCTCAACGGCGACGTGGCCTGACCGCCCCGCGCAGTAGCCTGCAGGCCTTGCTCCGCGCCCGCTGGATCGTGCCCGCCGTCGTGCTGTTCCTGCTCGTGTCGGTGGAGCTCGCCCGGTACCTCAGCGCGTCCGGGACCGAGCGCAACGCCGTGTACGCGCTGCTGAAGGCCCAAGCCGCAGGGGACGTCGAAGGCATGCTCGACGAGCTCGACGGGTGCTCAGGACGGCCGCGGTGTCTTGCGCAGGTCAGGCAGAACGCGACCCGCTTGAGCCCCGGCGGGCGCCCGAAGATCCTCTTGCTCGAGAGCGACTCGGCCTACAAGCTCAGCACGACGACGCGTCAGTCGCGCGTCGCCTGGACGTCGCTGGACGTCGGAGCCCAGACCTACGTGCAGTGCATCACCGTCCGCAAGCGCTGGAGCTTCGTCCACGGCGGTGTCGTCGATCTCCTGGCCATCGGTCCTCGGATCGGCAACGAGGACTCCTGTTGACCCTCGCCCGTGGGGGAGCGCCGTCCTCGCCGCAACCCCCCAGAGCCCCGTGTGTTGTGAGCCCCCGCATCCCATGACGAAAACCTCCCTGCCCGTGTTGACCCCCTGCGCCCGCCGCCTCGCGGCCGTGGTCGCGTTCGCGTTCGCGTTGGCGGTGATCGCCGGCCTGCCGACCGCCCCCGCACACGCGCTCGGCGCCACCGCTCCGAGCAGCAAGGTGCTCTACCACGACGGACCTTCCGGACGGTTTCTCATGGACGGCCGGTGGCTCTTCCGGCTGGACCCGCAGGAGATCGGGATCACCCAGCGTTACAAGGACCAGATCTCCGAGCAGGGCTGGACGCCGACGACCGTCCCGAACGCGTGGAACGCGACGGATGAGAGCCTGGAGTCCTTCCAGGGCACGGTCGGCTGGTACCGCCGTGACTTCAAGCTGCCGGACGCCGCCAAGGCCCTGTCGTGGGTGCTGCGCTTCGAGTCGGTCAACTATCGCTCGCAGGTGTGGCTCAACGGCAGGCCGCTGGGCAGCAACCGGGGCGCGTACCTGCCCTTCGAGCTGCGGCTGCCGTCCTCGTCCCTCAAGCGCAGCGGGACCAACCGGCTGGTCGTCCGGGTGGAGAACCACCGGTTCGCCTACGACTTCCCGCCTGCAGGGCTGTCGGTGGCCGGCGCGCCCACCGGGGGGTGGTGGAACTACGGCGGCATCCTGCGTGAGGTCTATCTGCGCAAGGTCGACCGGGTCGACTTCTCCCGGGTGCTCGTGCGGCCTGACCTGCCGTGCTCGTCGTGCAAGGCGACGGTCCTGGTGCAGACGGTCCTGCGCAACGGCGGCTCCAGGACCGTGCGCACCCGCGTGACCGGCCGCTTCGGCGACCAGAAGCTCGACCTCGGAACGGCCGCCATCTCCCCCGGCGCCTTCCGGTCGCTGCAGGGGACGATCACCGTGCGCAGGCCGCGCCTGTGGGCCCCCGGATCCCCCAACCTCTACGACGTGAAGCTGCAGGCGACGGACACCGCGGCGAAGGGGAGCAAGAAGCCCGTCCTGCAGTCCTACGCGCTGCGGTCGGGGATCCGCTCGATCAAGGTCGTCGGCGGCCGCTGGCTCCTCAACGGGCGGCCGCTGAACTTCCGCGGTGTCGGCATGCACGAGGACGACCAGAAGGTCGGCTTCGCGATCGACAACCGCATCCGGGATCGTGAGGTCGCGGAGATCAAGGAGCTCGGCGCCACCATGGCCCGCAGCCACTACCCCTTGCACCCCTACACGCTCGAGCGCATGGACGCCGAGGGGATCATGAACTGGTCGGAGATCCCGGTGTACTCCGTGCGGACCGAGCAGCTGAAGAAGAAGATCGTCCGGGATCTGGCCGCCAAGGAGCTGGCCACGAACATCACGGCGAACGGCAACCACGCGTCGATCGTCGTGTGGTCCGTCGGCAACGAGCTCAGCGCACGGCCCGGCGCGGTCCAGGGCTCCTACCTGGCGCAGGCGGCGCGCACGTCCAAGCGTCTGGATCCCACCCGGCCCGTCGGGTACGCCGTCGCCGGGTATCCGGCCGCCGGCTGCCAGCCGGAGTACGGGCCGCTCGACGTCCTCGGGGTCAACGAGTACTTCGGCTGGTATCCGGGTCCCAACGGCCAGGTCGCCGACCGCTCGCTCCTGTCCGACTACCTGGACACCGTGCATGGGTGCTACCCCGACAAGGCGCTCGTCGTCACCGAGACCGGGGCCGAGGCCAACCGTGACGGTCCGGTCGAGGAGAAGGGGACGTACGCCTTCCAGCAGGACTTCGTGAACTACCACTTCGGGGTCTATGCGACGAAGCCGTGGCTCACCGGCGCGATGTACTGGGCCTTGGAGGAGTTCCGCGTCCGGCCGGGCTGGCAGGGCGGCAATCCACGTCCGCTGCCCCCCCTGCACCAGAAGGGCCTGATCACCTTCGCGGGGGTGAAGAAGCCTGCCTGGTACGAGGCCCAGCGGATCTTCAAGGGGACGGCACAGATCCGCGCGACGCCCCTGCCCGGGCGCTGACCGCGCGACGCTGGGAGGGGTCCCTCCGCTAGCATGGCCGGTCGCTCATGGCCCAGACGAACACCTCCACGAACCTCCAAGCATCCAGCCGCGACACCGGTTCCTCGCGTGCCACGCGCCGCCTGCGCCGTGAAGGGCGGGTGCCCGGTGTCCTCTACGGCCAGGGCAAGGACCCGGTCGCCTTCGCCGTCGATGCCCGTGAGCTGCGCAACGCGCTCGCAGGCAAGGGCGCGGTGCTCGACCTGACGATCGACGGCCAGAACACGTCAGCCGTCCTGAAGGACGCCCAGCGCCACCCGGTCCGCGGCGAGATCATCCACGTGGACCTGTTCCGCGTGGACCTCAACCAGGTCATCGCCTCGATCGTCCCGGTCGAGGTCGTCAACGGTGACGACTCGCCGGGTGCGAAGGTCGGCGGCATCGTCGAGCAGATCACCCGCGAGGTGAACGTCGAGGCGTTGCCGAACGCGATCCCGGAGACGATCGTGTTCGACGCGTCCGCCCTCGAGCTCGGCGACACCATCGGTCTGGACGCGCTGACGATGCCCGAGGGCGTCACGCTCCTCGACGAGACCGAGGACTCGACGCTCCTGACCGTGACGCTCCCGACCATCGATTCGAGCGCCGAAGAGGACGACGCGATCGAGACGGAGACCGAGCGTGTCGGCGACGAGGACGGCGCCGACGAACCGGCCGCCGAAGGCGACGACAGCACCGGCGACTCCGCCGAGTAGGTCCCCGTGCCGGCGCCCTGCGCCGGACACGTCGGTCTCGTCGGGCGCTGATCTCCCATGGCTTTCGGCCGCTCCTCACCGCCTGTCGACTGGCTTGTCGTCGGCCTCGGCAACCCCGGGGCGCAGTACGACGGCACGCCGCACAACGTCGGCTTCGAGGTGCTCGCGGAGCTCGCGCGCCGCTGGGACCTCCCGAAGGCGAAGGACAAGTACGCCGGACGCTTCACCGAGGGACGGTCCACGCCTCCCGGGGTCATGCCTGCCGGCCCGCGCGTGGCGGTCCTTGCGCCGCAGACGTTCATGAACGACTCCGGCCGGTCCGTCGGCCCGGCGCGCGGCGCGCTGAAGGTCGATCTGGATCACGTCCTCGTCCTCCACGACGAGATCGACCTGGCGTTCGGCGACATCCGCGTACGACTCGGCGGCGGTCTGGCCGGCCACAACGGGCTGAAGTCGCTGAAGGCGAACCTCGGCTCGCCGGATTTCGCGCGCGTGCGGATCGGCGTCGGGCGCCCGGAGTCCACGGACCCGGAGATCGTCGCGGGGTACGTCCTGGGCAAGTGGCGCCAGGGGCGTGACGAGGTGTCCGCGCTCATCGGCGCTGCCGCCGACGCCGCCGAGGGCATCGTCCTCGGCCGCACCGAGCTGTAGGACGCGGCCTGCAGGGAGCGTTGCGGTGCCGGGCTCTGACAGCCGGGGCACCGGGCGCCACCAGTTCCTTGACGCACTGTCAAAGTCAGGACTAGTGTCGGACGACAGGTCCCCCTCCAAGCGTCAAGGAGTCCCGCGTGAGCGCCACTGTCCCGGTGCAGATGACCATCAACGGTCAGGCACGGAAGGTCGATGTCGAACCACGCACCCTGTTGGTGCACCTGCTGCGCGACCAGCTCGGGCTGACCGGCACGCACGTGGGGTGCGACACCGGCAACTGCGGGGCATGCACCGTCCACGTCGACGGTGAGTCGGTCAAGAGCTGCACGGTCCTGGCGGTCCAGGCCGAGGGGGCGGAGGTCCTCACGATCGAGGGGCTGGGGCAGGAGGGCAACCTGCATCCGCTGCAGCAGGCCTTCCAGAACCAGCATGGTCTGCAGTGCGGGTACTGCACCCCCGGGATGATCATGGCGGCCGCCGACCTGCTGCAGCGCAACCCGGAGCCCTCGGAGGAAGAGATCCGCCACGGCCTGGAGGGCAACCTCTGTCGCTGCACGGGCTATCACAACATCGTCAAGGCGGTCCAAGAGGCCGCCGGCACCCTTTCGATCACGCAGGTGAACGCATGACCGCCATCGACGACCGTCCGACGAACGGCGGCGGCCACGTCGGCCGCTCGCAGCTGCGCAAGGAGGACCCGCGGCTCATCACGGGACGCGCGACCTATGTCGACGACATCTCGATCACCGGCGTCCTGCACGCCGCGATCGTCCGCTCGCCCGAAGCGCACGCCAAGATCCTCTCGATCGACACGTCGGTCGCCCTCCAGCGCGACGACGTCGTCGCGGTCTACACCGGCGCGGACATGGCGGACCTGCTCGGTCCGCTCCCGATGGCCTGGGTGCCCCCCGAGGTCGAGGTCAACAACCCCGAACATTGGCCGCTGGCCCGCGACACCGTCAAACACGTCGGGGACCCGGTGGCCATCGTCCTCAGCGAGGACCGCTACGCCGTGATGGACGCGGTCGAGGACGTCGTCGTCGAGTACGAGCCCCTCCCGGTCTGCATGGACGTCGAGACGGCGCTCGAGGAGGGTGCCGCGCTCACGCATCCGCAGTTCGGCACGAACAAGGTGCACGAGTGGTCGCTCGGCGGCGGGGACATCGAGGCCGGCTTTGCGGCGGCCGACGTCATCATCGAGCGCCGGGTCGTGAACCATCGCATCTCCGGGGCCCCGATCGAGCCACGCGGCGTCCTGGCCGACTACCGCGCCGGCGCCCTCAACCTGCACTCCTCCACGCAGGTCCCGCATTTCGTGCGTCTGTTCCTCGCGCTGATCCTGGGCGTCAACGAGGAGAAGATCCGTGTCATCGCCCCGGAGGTCGGCGGTGGCTTCGGCGCCAAGCTGCAGGTCACCGGCGAAGAGATCCTCTGCTCGTGGGCCTCGCGTCGTAGCGGCCGCCCGGTCAAGTGGATCGAGACGCGGTCCGAGCACATGGCGACCTGCCATCACGGGCGCGACCAGGTCGCCACCGTGAAGCTCGGCGCGACGAGGGACGGCAAGCTGACCGCCATCCACTCGACGATCCTCGCGGATCTCGGTGCCTACCTCATGCTCCTGACCCCGGCGGTCCCGTCGCTGGGCGCTTTCGTCATGAGCGGCGTCTACGACATCCCGGCCGTCCAGACGGACATCACGGGCGTCTTCACGAACAAGTGCGCGACCGATGCGATCCGCGGCGCCGGGCGGCCGGAGGCCACGCACATGATCGAGGTGTGCATGGACCAGCTCGCCGACGAGCTGGGCATGGACCGCCTCGAGCTCCGGCGCAAGAACTTCATCCCCAAGGAGTCGTTCCCACACGAGACCGCGTTGGGGATCGTCTACGACTCCGGCGACTACCACGGAGCGCTGGACCTGCTCATGACGAAGCTCGATCTCGACGCGTTCGAGGCCGAGCGGGCCGAGGCGGCCAGACGCGGGATCCGGCGCGGCATCGGGTTCTCCACCTACACCGAGATCTGCGGCCTGGCGCCGTCACGGATCACGGGTCCGGCGGGCTTCGGACTGCAGACGGGCCTGTGGGAGTCGGCCATCGTCCGCGTGACGGTCACGGGCAACGTCGTCGTCTACACCGGCACGTCACCCCATGGACAAGGCCACGAGACGACGATGGCGCAGGTCGTCGCCGACAAGCTCGGCGTGGATCCCGCCCAGGTCGAGATCATGCACGGCGACACCGGCACCGGCGCGATGGGGCTGGGGACGTACGGCTCGCGGACCACCGCAGTCGGCACGGAGTCCATCGCCCGCGCCGCCGACAAGGTCGTGGCCAAGGCGCGCACGATCGTCTCGCACATGCTCGAAGCCGCCCCGGAGGACATCGTCCTGGAGGACGGGCGCTTCATCGTCAAGGGCTCGCCGGACAAGGGCATGGCCCTGGCGGAGATCTCCGGGGTCGCGCACGTGCAGCCCGAGCTCATGCCCGAGGGCACGGAGCCCGGTCTGGAGGAGACGTCGTTCTACGACCCGCAGAACTTCGTCTTCCCCTTCGGCGCGCACGCATGCATCGTCGAGGTGGAGGAGGACACGGGCAAGGTGAAGGTCGTCCGCTACGTCGCGATCGACGACTGCGGCCCGGCGATCAACCCGATGATCATCGATGGCCAGGTGCACGGAGGGATCGCTCAGGCGATCGGCCAGGCCTTGTACGAGCACGTGATGTACGACGAGGACGGCCAGCTCGTGACCGGCACGTTCGTCGACTACGCGCTGCCGACCGCCGCCGAGCTTCCGTCCTTCGAGACCGACCGCACCGAGACGCCGTCCCCCGTCAACTCGCTCGGGGTCAAGGGCATCGGCGAGGCAGGGACGATCGCCGCCACGCCGGCCGTCCTGAACGCCGTCGTCGACGCGCTGCGACCACTCGGCGTGACATACCTCAACATGCCGCTGAACTCAGAGAGTGTCTGGAACGCGATCCAGGAAGGAGGGGGCGGGTCCTCCCGATCTGCCACCGGCTCCGCGGGCGCCCACGAGGAGGGTCAAGCATCATGATCCCCGCCGAGTTCGACTACACCGCCCCGCGCTCCTTGGAGGAGGCCATCGCTGCGCTGCGCGACGGCGGCGAGGACGCCAAGCTCCTGGCCGGCGGGCACTCGCTCGTCCCGCTCATGAAGCTCCGCCTCGCCGCGCCGACGCTGCTCGTCGACCTCCGGAACGTGCCCGGGCTGCGGGGCGTGCAGCGGGAGAACGGTGACCATCGGATCGGCGCCATGACCCGGCACGCCGATCTGCAGGACCGGCACGCCGAGCTGGGGCTGACCGCCCACGCCGCCGCCGGGATCGCCGATCAGCAGGTTCGCAACCGGGGGACGATCGGCGGCTCGCTGGCCCACGGCGATTCCGCGAGCGACCTGCCGACCGTCCTCGTGACCCTGGAGGGAACGGTCACCGCGATCGGACCGGACGGTGCGCGCGAGATCGCGGGCCGCGACCTCTTCGTCGACTACCTCACCACAGCCCTGGACCCGCTGGAGATCATCACGGAGGTGCGCCTGCCCACGATGGAGGGGTACGGCCACGGATACCAGAAGTTCACCCGCCGAGCCGAGGACTGGGCCATGGTCGGGGTCGCGGCGGTCCTCAGCAAGAATGCCGACGGAACGTGCGCCGACGTTCGCGTGGGCATGACGAACATGGGATCCACCCCTCTCCGCGCCACCGCGGTCGAGGACGCGCTGCGTGGCCGGCCGCTGGACGCGGACTCCATCGCGGCAGCCGCCGCGAACGCGGACTCAGGGACGAGCCCCCCGGCCGACCGCAACGCCTCCGCCGATTACAAGCGCCACTTGGCGCGCGTGCTCACCGGCCGGGCCCTGCGGGAGGCCGCGGGCCTCTGAAACCGGTTTCCGTGAGCTCCGTCCCCGGGCCGGCCGACGCGACGACGCTCCCGAGCATCGACGCGGTCCAGGCCGCCTTGGCCGGCGAGGGCTACCTCGCCGACCGGGCGCTGGCGACGAGCATCTTCCTGGCCGGGGAACTCGCCCTGCCGCTGCTGCTCGAGGGCGAGGCGGGGGTGGGGAAGACCGAGGTGGCCCGGACGCTCGCGTCGGCGACCGGCGCGCAGCTCGTGCGCCTGCAGTGCCACGAAGGCATCGACGTGCACCACGCGCTCTATGACTGGGACCACCCGCGGCAGCTCCTCGCCCTGCGGGCGGCCGAGGGCGCCGGCGCCGGTGACGGCGCGCAGTCCGGTGACGTCGACCTGTGGTCCGAACGCTTTCTCCTGCGCCGCCCTCTTCTGCAGGCGCTGACGAGCCGATGGTCCGGTCGTGCTCCTCATCGACGAGGTCGACCGGGCCGATGACGCCTTCGAGGCCTTCCTCCTCGAGCTCCTCAGCGATTTCGCCGTGACCATCCCCGAACTGGGGACCGTCCGCGCCTCGCACCCCCCGCTGGTGATCCTCACGTCCAACCGGACCCGCGAGCTGCACGACGCCCTCAAGCGCCGTTGCCTCTACCACTGGATCGACTACCCCGATCCGTTGCGCGAGCTCCAGATCCTGCGCGTGCAGGCGCCCGGGGTCCCGGAGCAGATCGCCGAGCGTGTCGTGGCGGCTGTCGCCCGCTTGCGTGAGCACGACCTGTACAAGCAGCCGGGGGTGGGGGAGACGGTTGCGTGGGCCCGCTCGCTCGCCGCCCTCGGGGAGGATGCGGCGCTGGAGGACGCACTCGGCGCGGTGCTGAAGGTCCGCGAGGACCAGGAGCGCGTACGGACGCTCGGGGTGCTCGGTGGCTGATCGCGTTCAGGGCGCCGAGGTCGTCGCGCAGCGTCTGGTGGCGCTGGCTCATGCGCTGCGCGCGCGTGGGCTGCGCGTCGGCGCCGGGGAGCTGGGGGCCGCCGCTCGGGCCCTCGCGGCGGTGGACTGTGCGTCGCGCGAGCAGTCGCGCCTGGCTCTGCGGACCGTGCTCACCGCGCAGCGGTCCGATCTGCCGTCCTTTGACGAGGCGTTCGACGAGGTCTTCGGCGTGGCGCAGGCGCCCGCGGCGTCGTCGCAGCCGGTCGATCTCGGGGAGCAGGCGCGACCCTCGCTCTGCCGCGGGTGGGCAACCCGGACGCCGCGGAGCTGCCGCTGGACCTTGACCCGGTCCCCGTTCCGGCTGCGGCGAGCGACGAAGAGCTGCTGCACGACAAGGATTTTGCGGACTACACGGCCCGGGAGCGCGTCCTGGCGCGGGCCGTGCTCCAGCAGCTCGCCCGGCGGAGGCCACTGCGGCTCGGGCGTCGCACGCGCGCCGCGCACCGCGGCGGCGGAGGCGGCCGTCCAGACCTGCCCGCGACCCTGCGCGCGTCGCTGCGCACCGGTGGCGAGCCGATCCACCTCGCCGTCCGCCGCCCCGTTCCGGTCGCGCGCCCCCTCGTGCTGCTGCTGGACGTCTCGGGGTCGATGGCCCCGTACGCCCGGATGTTGCTGCAGTACGCACAGGCAGCCGCGAGCGCGCCGGGCGGCCGCCGGACGCAGGTCTTCGCCTTCGGCACCCGGCTCACGCCGCTGACGCGCGAGCTGCAGGGCCGCGACCCGGACGCCGCTCTCGCTCGCGCCGCCGAAGCGGTGACCGACTGGTCCGGGGGGACGCGGATCGGCGAGACGCTCGGCAAGCTGCAGCGGACGTACGGGCGACGGCTGGGGCGCGGCGCGGTCGTCGTGATCCTGTCGGACGGGTGGGACCGCGGCGAGCCGGACGTGCTGGCCGCCGAGCTGCAGCGGTTGCGCCGTAGCGCCCACCGCGTGATCTGGCTCAACCCCTTGAAGGCCGCGGACGGCTACGAGCCGCTCGCCCGCGGCATGGCGGCGGCGCTGCCGCACACCGACCACTTTCTCGCCGGACATTCGCTGCGCTCGCTCGCCGAGCTCGCCGACCTCCTGGCGGACGGTCTGGACGGGCCGCCTGTCGAGCTTCCGCACCCCGCGCTCCGGCCGGGAGCCCCCAGATGAGGGACGTCATCGCCGACCTGGACGTCTGGCAGGCGAGGGGCAGGCCGCCGCCGTGGCGACCGTCGTGTCGGTCAAACGCTCGGCGCCGCGCCCCCCGGGAGCGAAGATGGCCGTGTCGCAGGACGGCAGCGTCACCGGGATGGTCAGCGGAGGCTGCGTGGAGGGAGCGGTGATCGAGGTGGCCGAAGCGATCCTCGGCGGTGCCCCGCCGCGCCTGCTGCATTTCGGCATCGCGGACGCCGAGGCATGGGACGTCGGGCTGCCGTGCGGCGGCGAGATCGACGTGTGGGTGGACCGCCTCGACGACGGTCCCGCGCTCGCCTTCGGGGCGCTGGCGCGTGAAGGTGGCCGGGGCGCGCTCGTCACCCGGTTGGACGACGGGCGCCGGATGCTCCTCGGAAGCGACGGCTCGCGTGACGGCACGCTCGGGACCACGGAGCTGGACGGAGCCGCCGGTGTCGCGGCCGACCGCCTGTTGTGGCTTGAACGCTCCGAGCGGCTCGAGCTCGACGGCGTGCCGGTCTTCGTCGACGTCACCGCGCCGCCGCCGCGCCTGATCGTCATCGGGGCGATCGACCTGGCCGAGGCGCTGGCGAAGCTCGCGACGATCTCTGGCTGGCGGGCCTTCGTGACCGATCCTCGCGGACGCTTCGCGACGGAGGACCGATTTCCGTCCGCCGAGCGCGTGGTCGCCGGCTGGCCGGCCAAGGCCATCGAGGAGCTCGGCGGCATCGACCGTGCCACGTCGGTGGTCGTCCTCACCCACGACCCGAAGATCGACGATGCGGCGCTGGAGGTCGCGCTGCGCTCCGAGGCGGCCTACATCGGCGTCATGGGCTCCCGACGGATGCAGGCCATGCGCCGTGACCGGATGCTCGAGCTCGGCTTCACCGACGTCGATCTGGAGCGTCTGAACGGGCCGGTGGGCCTGGACCTCGGCGCGCTGACGCCCGAGGAGACCGCGCTCTCGGTCATGGCCGAGATCGTCGCCGTTCGCCATGGACGCGACGGAGGGCAGCTGAGGCACAGCACGGCCGCCCGGATCCACGAGGCCGGCTGAGGTGCGCGCAGTGGGGGTCATCCTCGCCGCGGGCAAGGCCCGGCGCTTCGGTGCTGCCAAGCAGCTGGCCCCTCTGGACGGCCGGCCGCTGCTGCAGCACGCGCTGGACGCAGCGCTCGCGGTCGAGGCGCTGCAGGAGGTGGTCCTCGTCCTCGGGGCTCGTGCCGACGCGGTCGCCGCGGCGGTGGAGGTGGGCCGCGGGCGGATCGTCCGTTCCGACCACTGGGCCGAGGGCATGGCCGCCTCGCTGCAGGTCGGCGTCGCCGCCGAGCCCGACGCCGACGTCGTCCTCATCCTGCTCGGCGATCAGCCACGGGTGACGCCGGCGGTCATCGAGCGTGTGCTTGCCCGTGCGACACGCGAGGGCGACGCGTTCGTCGCTGCGCGTGCCGCCTACGGAGGCGTCCCGGGCCATCCGGTCGCGCTCGGGCGGGACCTGCTGCGGCTCGTCCCGACGCTGCGCGGCGATGCGGGCGCCCGGGACCTGCTTGCCGAGAGGAAAGCCCAGCTCGTCGAGTCCGGCGACCTGGGCGACGGAACCGATGTCGACACCCCCGAACAGCTAGAGGCGATCGCCCGATGAAGCTTGAACAGTCGTTCACCGTCCATGCCCCGCCGAGCGTCGTCTGGAAGGCGCTTGTCGACGTCGCGCGGGTGGCGCCCTGCCTGCCTGGGGCGGCGATCACCGGGCAGGAGGACGACGGCAGCTACAAGGGCGAGTTCAAGGTGAAACTCGGCCCCACGACTGCGGCGTACAACGGCGTGCTGCGGATGACGGACGTCGACGACGGGGCACAGGTCGCGACCATGGACGCCAAAGGCACCGACAAGCGCGGGCAGGGCGGGGCGACGGCGACGATCGTGTCCAGCGTCCACGGCGACGCCGGCGCGGGGGAGACCCGGGTGGACATCGTCACGGACTTCGCGATCACCGGGCGGCTGGCGCGCTTCGGGCGTGGGGGCATGGTTCAGGACGTCGCCAACCGACTGCTGCGGGAGTTCGCCGCGAACCTCGAGGCGCTGCTGCAGGCCGAGGGCGCGGCCGACACGGACGCGGAGGCCGGGGTCGTCGACGACGCCGGCGGGCCGGACGTCTCCGAGGCCTCCGCAGGGTCCCCGGGGTCAGCGGCTTCGAGGCCGCCTGCGCCGTCGTCCACCCCGCCGGCCGCCGCCGCGGCCCCTGTGTCGGGTACCGCGGTGCTGTTCGGGGCGCTCACGGATCGGGCCAAGCGTGAGCCGGCGAAGGTCGCCGGGGTCGCCGCGGCACTCGGGGTGTTGCTCCTCTGGCTCCGCCGGCGCGGCCACTGACCGACCGCGCCGACCCAGCAGCCGGCCGAACGTCCGTTCTTCGCGCTGCGAACACGAAAAGCGGACGTTCAACTCCGCGGCTGGCCGAACGTCCACTCTTCGCGCTCGGGACCCTGAAAAGCGGACGTTCGGCCCCCGCGTGGCGGCCGCGTGGCTCAGGTATCGCGTACGAATGTACGTGATAACGTACGGCTCATGGCTCGACACTCGCGACTGGGACGGCCGCAGCTATGACCGCATCAGCGGCTCCGATGGAGCAGATGGGACGCGCGGTCCTGGACCGCCTCACGCTCGCCGGCGACGAGACGGTGCTCGACGCCGGACTGTGGACCGGGCCGGGTCACCGAGGCGTTGGTCGAACGCCTGCCGCGTGGACACGTCATCGGAGTCGACGGGTCCGCCGACATGATCGCGGCGGCCGCCCAGCGGCTGGGTCGACCGTCGAACTGCACGTCCAGACCTGCGCGCCTGGACCTCGACGCGCACGTCGACCCGATCCTCTCGACCGCGACCTTCCACTGGATCCCCGACCATGACGCGCTCTTCGCCGCGCTGGCGCGAGCGCTGCGTCCCGGCGGGCGCCTGGAGGCCCAGTGCGGCGGCCGGGGCAACGTCGCCAGCGTGTACGCCGCGGCGCAGGCGGTGGGCGAGGCGAACCCCTACGCCGAGCATCTCGCCGGCTGGGGCGGACCGTGGCACTTCAGCACGCCGGAACGTCGCCGAGCAGCGGCTGCGCGCCGCCGGGTTCACCGACTGGACGCCGGGCTGGTCACGCTCCCGGTGATCCCGGACGGCCGCGGAGTACCTGCGGACGATCGTCCTGGGCTCACACCTGGAGCGGCTGCCAGAGGCCCTGCACGACGGGTACATCGACGACGTCGCGGCCGCCCTGCAGAAGCAGGACGGCCGCGTGACCATCGACTACGTGCGGCTGAACCTCAGCGCGGTGCGCGCACCGCGCGAAGCGTCCTAGGAGACGGTGAGCGTGTTGACGCCCGGCTCGGTCGGGGTCCGCTTGGAGACGTCCGCGTAGTCGTACATCTTGCCGGGCTTGCTGCCGGCCTTGCCGAAGCCGAAGCCGGCGGACTCGAGGATGCCGACGGCGTCGAGGATCCGGTAGAAGCCGCCCTGGTTCGTCGTGGGCAGCCCCTCGACGTCCTCCTTCTGGCCGAACTTCGCGTAGGCACGGTCGTTGCCGAGCTTGCCCAGGGACTGCAGCGCCAGCGCACGGTGCACGGACTCCACAGCCATGATCTCGCCCGCGTAGCGCGCCGCCTTGGAGCCGCCGAGCGTGCCCTGGCGGGCGAAGACGGTCAGGCCGAGGAGGTAGGCGTTGACGAAGACCTGATCGCCGACGACGAGCGTCGTGAGGAAGGCCTCCTTGGAGGAGAAGATCTCGTCCGGCACGTGGATCTTCGTCGTGACGGGCTTGGCGCCCAGGGCGCCGGTCAGCACCTCGTAGTGGTTCTTCTCCTGCTGAGCGGCCGCGCGGACGTTCAGCGCGGTCGTCTTGTCGAGCTTGTTTCCGAGCAGCTCCGGGCCGAGCGTGTTGACGATCGTCGCCAGGACCTCAGCGGTGGCCGCCACGGCCAGGATGGTCTCCGGCGAGTTCGCGTCGCTCGTGGCGACCTTGGCGCTCGCGGGGGAGGTGCCCATGGCCAGGCCGAGGACGCCGGCGCCGGCGAGGGCTGCGGACGTGCCCTTGATGAGCTGACGGCGGGTCGCCGCGCTCTCGTGCGCGTGCTGGCGATCGATCGTCTCGAAGAGGTTGTTGCTGACGTCAGACATGCGGTGACTCCTTGCCGCCCGGTGGCGACGTGGGGAAAGAGAACTACAAGCACTTCGCGCGTGGGGGCAAAACGGACGCCTGAAAGCGCCAAATGGATGGGGATCGGCACTGAAAACGGGCAGCTCGCGCCGATTTCTGTTCGCGAACGAACTAAGGGACGGCCCCGGCGTGCGATTCGTACACTCAGCGTCGTGGCCGCGCTCCCGCGCGGTCGCTGCGCGTGTCCGCCATGACCCTCCGCCCCCTCCTCACCCACCTGCAGGACAGCCCCGATGGCGTGCGCCTCGCACGCGACGGCGGTCGCGCGTTCGTCTCCCAGTCGATGCGTCCCTACCTCGTGGCGGGGCTCCTGGACGGCGTCGACGGCGCCAGCGCCGCCGGGCGTCCGGCCATCGTGGTCGCCGGCGACGACCGGCAGGCCCGGGACCTCGCCGCCGACCTGCGCACGTGGCTGGCCCCCCGCCCCGTCCGCTTCTACCCCAGTCGCGGCGTCACCTACGAGTCCCATCTCGCGCCCCCGCCACACCTCACCGGCCTGCGGATCGCCGCCCTCGACGCGCTGGTCGCCGCCGCCGCCGACACCACCGGCGACATCGAACCTCCGGTCGTCGTCGTCTCCGCCGTCGCCCTCAGCGAGAAGATCCCCGACCCGGCCCTACGGCCCCATGGCTTCACGCTGACCGTCGGTGAGCTCCTGGACCTCGACGAGGTCGCGCTCGAGCTCGTCGCCTGCGGCTACGAGCGGGTCGACCAGGTCGAGGACCGCGGGCAGTTCGCCATCCGCGGCGGCATCCTCGACGTCTACCCGGCCACGGAGGACCGCGCGATCCGCGTGGATCTCTTCGACATCGAGATCGAGTCGCTGCGCTGGTTTTCGACGTTCACGCAACGCTCGCTCGGGGATGCCGAGAGCGTCGAGATCGCCCCGGCGGCCGAGCTGGCCCCCGAGCACCGCGAAGCCGCCGAGCAGGCGGCGCTGCTCAGCGAGGACGACGACCGTCCTGACATCGCCGACCTGTTGCCCGTGGACCGCTTCCACGCGTTCCTGGACCTCGCGCCGACGGATGCGACCGTCCTCATCGCCGCCGAGGAGGAGATCGCCCCGGCGCTCGCGGACCATTGGCAGGACGTGTGTGCCGCCTTCCACGACGCGGACGCCGGCCACCTGTACGTCAACCCGGACGCGATCACCGCCACGCTCGACGCGCGCACCGCGATCCGGCTTTCGTCGCTGGACTCAGGACAGGACATCGAGTTCCGGGCCCAGTCGGCCGACCTGGCGGCGCGGAGCCTCAAGGAGGCCGAGCCGGAGCTCGAGAAGCTCGTCCGCGGCGGCTACCGCACGATCGTCGCGTGGCCCCGCAAAGGCGAGGGCGAGCGCGCGGCCTACAACCTCGCGCGCATGAAGGCTCGGTGGTACGGCGAGGCCGACGGGGGCGCCACCGGGCGCGGATCCGTGAGCGAGAACGCCTACTCCGAGCCGGCGCTGAACTTCGCGACCGCATCGTTGCGGGACGGCTTCATCGCGGCCGGCATCCGTCTGGCCGTGCTGCCGGAGCATCGGCTCTTCCGCCGCAAGCGGACGGAGCGCACCGGGGGCCAGACGGTCCGCCAGCGCCGCCGCGGCGCCCTGCGGTCGTTCGCAGACCTCCGGACGGGCGACATCATCGTCCACGAGGACCACGGGCTGGCGCGCTTTGCCGGGTTTGAGACCAAGACGGTGGCAGGCGTCACGCGGGACTACCTCGAGCTCGAGTTCGCCGGGACGGACAAGGTCTTCATGCCGGTGGACCAGCTGGCCAAGATCAGCAGGTACGTCGGCGCAGGCGGCAGCCATCCGCCGCTCTCCAAGCTCGGCGGCAAGTCCTGGGAGACGATGAAGTCCCGGGCGCGGAAGGCCGCGTCCGAGCTCGCGGGTGAGCTCATCAACCTCTACGCCGAGCGCCGCCGCCGCACCGGTCACAACTTCCCTCCGGACTCGGACTGGCTGCGCGATTTCGAGGAGAAGTTCCCCCATCAGGAGACCGCCGACCAGCGCGAGGCGATCGAGCACGTCAAGACGGACATGGAGTCGGGCCGGCCGATGGACCGCCTCATCTGCGGGGACGTCGGGTACGGCAAGACCGAGGTCGCGCTGCGTGCCGCCTTCAAGGCCGCTGACGACGGCAAGCAGGTGCTCGTGCTGGCCCCCACCACGATCCTGGCCCAGCAGCACTTCGGGACCTTCTCCGAGCGGCTGAAGGACTACCCCTTCACGATCGCGCACGTCTCGCGCTTCCGTACGCCCGCCGAGCAGAAGGCGGCCATCACCGCCTTCAACGAGGGCAAGGTCGACATCCTCATCGGGACGCACCGGTTGCTCGGGCGCGACATGCGCCCGAAGGAGCTCGGCCTGCTCATCGTCGACGAAGAGCAGCGGTTCGGGGTCAAGCAGAAGGAGCTGCTGCGTCAGCTCAAGCTCCGCGTGGACGTCATCGCGATGTCGGCCACGCCGATCCCGCGGACGTTGCAGATGTCCCTCGCCGGCCTGAGGGACATCAGCGTCATCGAAACCCCGCCGGAGGGCCGCCGCCCGGTGAAGACGTACGTGGGGGAGTACGACGAGGAGCTCGTCAAGCAGGCTCTGCTGCGGGAGAAGCAGCGCGGGGGCCAGGCCTTCTTCCTCCACAACCGCGTCGAGTCGATCGACGAGACCGCCGAGCGCCTGCGCGGGCTCTGTCCCGGGATGACCTTCGTCGTGGCCCACGGGCAGCTCGACGAGACGGTGCTCGAACAACGGATGCTCGAGTTCCTGCGCGGCGAGGCCGACGTCCTCGTCGCCACGTCGATCATCGAGTCCGGCATCGACGTTCCGACTGCCAACACGCTCATCGTCGAGCGGGCCGATCTCTTCGGCCTGTCGCAGCTCTACCAGATCCGTGGGCGCGTGGGTCGCTCTCGTGAGCGTGCCTACGCGTACCTCGTCTACCCGTCGCACGCCGCGCTGACGGAGGACGCGATGAAGCGGCTCACGGCGCTGAGCGACTACACCGAGCTCGGCGCCGGCTTCAAGATCGCCATGCGCGACCTCGAGCTGCGCGGCGCGGGCAACCTGCTCGGCGACGAGCAGTCCGGCCACGTCGCCGCGCTCGGCTTTGAGCTGTACATGTCGATGCTCGACGAGGCGGTGGCCGCCGCGGGCCCGATCGAGGACGCCGATCAGGGCGCCGAGCCCGTCCGGATGGACGTCAACGTCGACGCGTACGTGCCGGCGGACTACATCCCGTACGAGCAGGCCAAGATCGACACGCACCGCCGGATCGCGGGTGCACGTGAACTTGCCGAGCTGGGGCTGTTGCACGAGGAGCTCGAGGATCGCTTCGGGCCGATCCCGGAGCCCGTCGACAACCTCATCCAGCTGCAGCAGGCCCGCATCAAGCTCGGCGAGGCCGGGGTCCGTGCGGTCTCCTTCAAGCAGGACCGGCTCGCAGTCACCCCGGTCGACCTGGAGACCGCGCAGGTCACCGCGCTGAAGGAGCAGCTCCCCGGTGCGCTGTACGAACCCGGCCGCAGTCAGCTCTCACTCAAGGTGTCCAAGGACCCCGGCGAGCGGTTCCCGGCCGTGCTCAAGGCCGCCGACGTGTTGCTTGCGGTTACGCGCCTCTTAGCTTGACCGCCTACCATTGACCGCAACATGCACACTCTTCGTAAGTTTTCGGCGCTCTGCGCCTTTTTTGTGGTCTCGGCGCTGCTGGCCGCGTGCGGTGGTGGCGGGGGCATTCCCGGCGACGCCGTGGTGAAGGTCGGCGACAGCACGATCAAGAAGACGACCTTCGAGCACTGGCTCAACGTCGCCGCGATCTCCTCCCAGGGGCAGACGGATCCGGGCGCGGCCGCGGCCAAGGTCAAGGTTCCCGTTCCGCCGGACTTCAAGGCCTGCATCGCCGACAAGAAGAAGACGGCGCCCAAGCCTGCCAAGGGGCAGCCGGAGCAGACCGACACCCAGTTCAAGACCCAGTGCAAGACCGAATACGAGGGTCTGCGCGACCAGGTCCTGCAGTTCCTCATCTCCTCCGAGTGGATCGCGGGTGAGGCGGCTGACCAGGACGTCAAGGTCACCGACAAGGAAGTGCAGAAGCAGTTCGACACGACGCGCAAGCAGTCGTTCCCGAAGGAGGCCGACTTCCAGAAGTTCCTGAAGTCCTCCGGTATGACGCTGAACGACCTGCTCTTCCGCGTGAAGCTCGACACGCTCTCCAACAAGCTGCGCACGAAGATCACCAAGGGCAAGGACAAGGTCACCCCCGCGCAGATCCAGGCGTACTACGCGAAGAACAAGGCGCGCTTCGCGCAGCCCGAGCGTCGTGACCTGCGGATCATCCTCACGAAGACCGAGGCCCAGGCGCAGGCGGCGCTGGACCGCGTCAAGGGCGGCGAGTCCTTCGGCAAGGTCGCCAAGGACGTCTCGATCGACCAGGCCTCCAAGGGCCAGGGCGGCGTCCTGCTCTCCGTGGCCAAGGGTCAGCAGGAGAAGGCGCTGGACGATGCGGTCTTCGCCGCCGAGAAGGGCAAGCTGACCGGTCCGGTCAAGACGCAGTTCGGCTACTACGTCTTCAAGGTCCAGAAGATCACGAAGGCGACGCAGCAGTCGGTCAAGGAAGCGACGCCGACGATCAAACAGCTGCTCGCCTCGCAGAACCAGCAGAAGGCGCTGGACACCTTCGTCAAGGACTTCCGCAAGAAGTGGAAGGACAAGACCGACTGCCGCTCGGGCTACGTGACGCAGGACTGCAAGAACGCCCCGAAGAAGAAGGCGACGACGACGACGGGCGCAGCGCCGGCCACTCCGCCGACCGGTGGGGCCGACGCACCGCAGACGCCGACCCCGTAGACGGTCGCCGACCGGCTGCGCGGACCGCCCCCGCGGTCCGCGCGCCGGTAGGCTGCCGCTGGTGGACGACGATTCCGCCACCTCCGCCGGCACGGCCGTCCAGGCTTTGGACGAGCTCACGAGGCGCCTGCGACGCGAGTGCCCCTGGGACCGCGAGCAGGACGAGCGATCGATCGTGCCGCACACGCTGGAGGAGGCCTACGAGCTGGCGGACGCCGTGCACTCCGGCGACGACGCCAAGCTCCTGGACGAGCTCGGGGACGTCCTCTTCCAGGTGCACTTCCTCGCGCTGCTGCTGGAGGAGCGCGGGGGCGGCTCGCTGGCCGACGTGGCCGAGCACACCCGACGCAAGCTCATCCGCCGCCACCCGCACATCTTCGGTGCCGTCGACGTCGCGGACGCCGGCGAGGTGCTGAGGAACTGGGACGCGATCAAGCAGACCGAGGACGGCCGCGAGCGCGGCATCTTCGGCGAGGTCCCCGAGAACCTGCCCGGCCCGCTCTTCGCCCGCAAGGTGCAGCGGCGGGCGGCGTCGAGCGGGTTGGACGTGACCGAGGTCCCGTACGACGTCGTGCATTCCGCGCTTGCGACGCTCCAGGCGGTCGACAGCGACGGCGAGGCGGCCTTCACGGCGCTCGGCGACCTGCTCTTCGCGGTCGTGAACGTCGGCCGCAAGCTCAAGGTGGATCCCGAGCTCTCCTTGCGGGCCTCCGCCGTCCGCTTCCGCGGACAGGTTCTGGCCGCTGAGGCCCTCGCCGCTGCCTCCGGCCACGAGTGGGCGCAGCTCGACGACGACGCCAAGCTCCGCTGCTTCGCCCGCGTCCTCCTGGATCACGGCCGTGCCGCGACGCCCGCCTCGCCGGCCGGCGACGAACACCAGTCCTGAACCCGCCACATCACCGACGAACCGAAGGGGTCACCACCTCCATGAGCCAGATCAAGACCGTCCACGCCCGTCAGATCCTCGACTCCCGCGGGAACCCGACGGTCGAGGTGGACCTGACGCTCGAGTCGGGCGCGCGCGGCCGGGCTGCGGTCCCGTCGGGCGCCTCGACGGGCGAGTTCGAGGCCACCGAGCTGCGCGACGGCGGCAGTGCGTGGCTCGGCAAGGGCGTGTCGAAGGCCGTGGGCAACGTCAACGGCGAGATCGCCGGCGCGGTCACCGGCCGTGACGTCGCCGACCAGGCTGTGCTCGACGACGCGCTCATCGCGCTTGACGGGACACCGAACAAGTCGCGGCTGGGGGCGAACGCGATCCTCGGCGTGTCGTTGGCCGCTGCGCACGCCGCGGCGTCCGAAGCCGGGCTGCCGCTCTGGCGCCACCTGGGAGGGCCGGACGCGCATGTCCTGCCCGTCCCGATGATGAACGTCCTCAACGGCGGGTCGCACGCCGACAACTCGGTCGACTTCCAGGAGTTCATGGTGGTCCCGTGCGGCGCGACGTCCTTCTCCGAGGGCCTGCGTATGGGCACCGAGGTCTTCCACGCGCTGAAGAGGACGCTGCACGATCAGGGGATGGCGACCTCGGTCGGGGACGAGGGTGGCTTCGCGCCGAACCTCGGATCCAACGAGGAGGCGCTGCAGGTCCTCGTCGCGGGCATCGAGGCGGCCGGGTTCACGCCGGGCACCGATGTCGCGATCGCCCTGGATCCGGCGACGAGCGAGATCTACGGGGACGACAACCTCTACGACCTCAAGCACGAAGGCCGGAAGCTCACATCCGCCGAGCTCGCTGACTACTGGGCCCAGATGGTGTCCGCCTACCCGATCCTCTCGATCGAGGACGGGATGGACGAGGAGGACTGGGAGGGATGGAAGCTCCTGACGGACGCCCTGGGTGACCGCACGCAGCTCGTCGGAGACGACCTCTTCGTCACGAACCCGGAGCGCCTCAAGCGCGGCATCGACGCCCGGACGGCCAATTCCATCCTCATCAAGGTCAACCAGATCGGGACGCTGACCGAGACGCTCGCGGCCATCCGCATGGCCACGGGCGCCGGCTACACGGCCGTGATGTCCCATCGTTCAGGCGAGACGGAGGATGTGACGATCGCGGACCTGGCGGTGGCCACGGGCTGCGGGCAGATCAAGACCGGTGCGCCCTCGCGTTCGGACCGCGTCGCGAAGTACAACCAGCTGCTGCGCATCGAGGAGGCCCTGGGGTCCGCCGCGACGTACCCGGGCCGGTCGGTCTTCCGCTCCTGAGCGGCAGACCTCGGTGGGGCTCTGACCGGGGCAGGAGTTCGGGCCGCGGGCGCGAAAGGCGGAGGGATGGCTGCCGCCCGCGCCCGACGTGTCGACCCCGCGCCTGCCCCGGGCAAGCAGTCCCGACCGCCCGTACGCGCCGTACAGGGGCCTCGGCGCGCGGCGGCATCGGCGACGGCAGGCCGCATCAGCAGCGGCATCCGCTGGGATCGGGTGGGCCGCATGGCGCTCCTGATCGTCCTCCTGGGCATCGTGAGCCTCTATGTGGGCCCGCTGCACTCCTACTGGGGTGTTCGGCAAGAGGCTCGGGCCAAGCAGAACGAGGTCACGCAGCTCAAGCGCGACAACGCCAGGCTGAAGCAGCGTCGCGCAGACCTGCGGACGAGAGGCACCCTGGAGAAGGAGGCCCGCCGTCTGGGCATGGTCCGCCCGGGCGAGCGTCCGTTCTCCGTCAGCGGGCTTCCGTGACATAACCCGCGGCCTGGCAAGGGCTCAGGTACAGGTCGAGGGTTGACGGCAGGGCGGTGATCGCAGGAGCGGCCTGGGATCTCAGCATCATGCCGACGCGGTTTCAGAACCCTTGAGTTGTACTCGAGGGTTACGGAACACCGAGATGTACGGCGTCGGTTCGAACCGTCGCGCGCCTCGAGGGGCGCGGTTGCTACCTTCGGACCTCGTGACGAGCTTCGATCTCGCCTATCAGCAGTGGCAGGCCGGCGACCACGACCGGCAGCGGGTGCAGGGCGCCAAGAGCATCGCGGTGGAGCGCGTCTGCGACGTCCTCCTCGCCGAGCTGCGCCGGCGGCTCGGCTCGACGTTCACGACCGACGAGCTGGTCGAGCTGTACGACCAGGGAACCGGGTGGTGCCTCGACATCGCGGTGGCCACGGCGCCGGGGGCCCCGTGGGCATGGGACGAGCGGATGGTCGGTGACGCGAGCTTCTTCCGCTACGTCCGCGAGGCCAGCGACTTCGCCGGCGGGCGCCGCATCGAGCTCAAGCGCGAGGGGTGATCAAGCTCTCTTGGGCGCAGATCACGCGTCGCAGAGGCTGGTTCGGCCGGGACGTTCGCCCTCTGGGCGAACTCCCGACGTGATCAAGCCCTTTGGGCGCAGATCACGCAGCCCCTTGGGCGCAGATCACGCGTCTTCGGCGGGGGCGTCCTCGCCGGCGCGGCGGATCACGATCTGATCCTCCTCGACGGTGACGACGACGGGCCGGTGGCCCGCCCAGTGCTCGGCATAGATCGGGTTGTCGGCGACGGCCGGGTCCATCCACAGGCCGTAGCCCTCGTCGCCGTGGTCGAACGTCCCCTCGAGCGGGCCCGCCTTGCGGCGCCCGCGACCGCGACCACCGCGGCGTCCACGGCGTCGCGGTGCGTCGTCGTCCTCGGTGGCGGTGCCTGAATCCTCGTCCTCGCCGCGGGCGGCGCGCTCGGCGGCCGCGGCGGCCTCGCGCTCGGCCTCCTCGGCTTCACGCACGAGGCGCTCGGCCTCGGCCTTCTCCAGCTCGGCGGCGATGAGCTCGTCGTCCTGGGCGCGCAGATCGATCTCGTCGTCGAAGTCTGCGGCGGGGCCACCGTCCACCGAGGCGCCGGGAACGAGCTCGTTCTCGCGTTTGAAAGCGTCGATCTGCTGGACGGTCACCTCCAGCTGATGCGCGATCCACGCATCGGTGCGACCTTGCTGCACCCAGGTGCGGATCTGATTGAGGTGTGGACGCAGGGAACGACGAGCCATATCGGCGTGACCCTATAGGAATGCACCGCAAAACCGCCGGTCGGTGGCACCCCGGCCTGCGACGTGACACGATGGGCGGCAGCCGGGGCTCGGCGCCGTCTCTCGACAGGGAACCGAGGCGGCCGCCAGGGGAAGGTCCCGAACGACAAACGAACCGCTTCACGGCCGTCTGCGGCCAGGACAGGGAGGCAGTCCAATGCTCGTTCTGACACGCAAGTCCAATCAGAGCATCATGATCGGCGACGACATCGAGATCTCGGTGCTCTCGATCACGGGGGAGAAGGTTCGCATCGGCATCCAGGCGCCACGCGACGTCCCCGTCTTCCGCCGTGAGGTCTACCTCGAGATCCAGGAGGAGCGCGGAGCGGTCGTGGCGCCGGGCCAGGCCAGCTTCCGTGCCGAGGTCGACGATGCGCTGCAGAAGCTCGGCGAGGCCTGACGGCCCGGCCTCAGCCCATCACGTAATAGAGCGATTCGAACATCGCCACCGTCACGAGGACGGCGGTCGCGATGAGCACGAGACAGAGAAGGACGAAGCGCGCTGAGGCCCGGCGGTGGACCTTGTCGAGCTCGCGTCTGCGGCTCCGGCTCTCGATCTCCCGCTGCAGCGTCTCGCGGCGCTCGCGGTCGGCGATCGTCTCCTCGACAAAGGCCTGTTCCAGCTGGTGGAGACTTTGGCGAACGCCCATCTGCCCGAAGAGGGTAGTCGATCACACCGGCCCACATCGGGTTCGCAGAGCCGTCCGGGAGGTCGGCCCGAACCCCGTCGCGACCGTTCAGCAGCGTGCCCAGAGGCCACGGCCTGCCGCGCGCGCCGTGGCCTGCAATGCGGCGAAGCGCGCCGCGTAGCGATCGTTCGGCGGGATCGTCAGCGTCCGCGCAAAGCCTCCGCGCAGCAGCTCGGCGTTGACGAAGCGTCCGTCGGAGTCGCGGAAGACATAGGCCAGAAGTCGCCCGTATCGGTCCCGCGGTTCCGTGCCGACCACGAGCGTCACCCGCTGCCCTGCGACGAGCGTGGCGTTACGGGCGCTCGCTGCCTTGGCAAAGCATTCGACGGCTGTGCCGGGCTTCACGGACTCCGGTGTGTCCACGCCGATGTAGCGCACGGTCTCATCCGCGCTCGCACCCGCGCGGCGGACGTGCACCGTGTCCCCGTCCACGACGCGGACGACCTGAGCCGGGAGGCGCCCACCCGGGGCCTCGGGCCGCGTGGCGCCGGCCGCCGGTCCGCTGCCGGACGCTCCGGCGGCGTGATGCACGTCATCGAGCCGCCCGACGGCGAAGATCGTGGCGGAGAGCACGACAAGCCAGAACATCGCGGTCTGCGGTGGCATGTCGTCCACCCAAGCAGCGACGCCGGGTGCGAAGGCACCCGGCGTCGGCACGACGGTGTCGCGGCGCAGCGCCGCGACAGAGCGAGCGGGTCGCTACGCGATCGTCACGTCGTCGTTGAGGTAGACGTCCTGGATCGCGTTCAGGAGGCCGATGCCCTCATCCATCGGACGCTGGAAGGCCTTGCGGCCCGAGATGAGGCCGGTACCGCCCGCGCGCTTGTTCACGACCGCCGTCTTGACGGCCTCGGTCAGGTCGGTCTCGCCCGAGGACGCGCCGCCGGAGTTGATGAGGCCCGCACGCCCCATGTAGCAGTTGAGGAGCTGGTAGCGCGTGAGGTCGATCGGGTGATCCGTCGAGAGGTCGGAGTACACGAGCTTGTGCGTCTTGCCGACCTTGATCGCGTTGAAGCCGCCGTTGTTCTCCGGCAGCTTCTGCTTGATGATGTCGGCCTGGATCGTCGTCCCGATGTGGTTGGCCTGGCCGGTGAGGTCCGCGGCCGTGTGGTAGTCCACGCCGTCGACCTTGAAGGCGGAGTTGCGCAGGTAGCACCACAGGACGGTCGCCATGCCGAGGCGATGGGCCTCCTCGAACGCCTTGGCGACGTCGACGATCTGCCGGTCCGACTCCGGCGAGCCGAAGTAGATCGTCGCCCCGACGGCCACGGCGCCGAGGTCGTACGCCCGCTGGACGGACGAGAACATGATCTGGTCGTACGTCTCGGGCAGCGAGAGGAACTCGTTGTGGTTGAGCTTCACGATGAAGGGGATCTTGTGCGCGTACTTGCGTGAGACCGCGCCCAGGACGCCGACGGTGGAGGCGACAGCGTTGCAGCCACCCTCCATCGCCAGCCTGACGATGTTCTCCGGGTCGAAGTAGATGGGGTTCGGCGCGAACGACGCGGCGCCGGAATGCTCGATGCCCTGGTCGACGGGCAGGATGGAGACGTAGCCGGTCCCGGCGAGCCGTCCGTTGTCACGCAGGGCTCCCAGGTTCCGCAGGACCTGCGGGGAGCGGTCGGAGTCGACCCACACCCGGTCGATGAAGTCCGGGCCGGGGAGGTGGAGGTCGGTGGCGTCCACGGTGGTGCACTTGTGCTCCAGCAGCGTGGCCGCGTCGGCGCCGAGGATCTCCTCGAGGCGCGAGCTGGTCATCTCGGCAGTGGTCATAGGTGGACGATACCTGCTCGCCCCGGAGCTCAGCCTCCGGGTGGACCGCGCACGCTGGGTAGGCTTCCAGCGAATGGATCACGCCTTCCGCAAGGACCGCGACGCCTACACGATCGGCATCGAGGAGGAGCTCATGATCGTGGACGGGGTGAGCTACGACCTCGTGAACGCCATCGAATCCCTCCTGCACGAATCCGGGCCCCACGGGGACATCAAGCCGGAGCTCATGGAGTCCGTCCTCGAGATCGCCACCCACCCAGCGGCGAACACCGCCGCCGCCGGCCGCGAACTGCGCGCGCTGCGCGCACACGTGCGCGACATCGCCGCCGCGAAGGACCTGTGCATCGGGTCGTCGGGGACCCATCCGTTCGCGATGTGGGAGGACCAGCGGATCGTCGCGCGCCCCCGGTATCAGGACCTCATCGACGACCTGCGCTTCGTGGCCCGCCAGGAGCTCATCTTCGGCCTCCACGTCCACGTGGCCGTCGATGATCCCGACAAGGCGATCCACGTCGCCAACGGCATGCGCCTGCACGTGCCGGTCCTGCAGGCCCTCAGCGCGAACTCACCGTTCTGGCGGGCGGACGCCACCGGCCTCATGTCGACGCGCACCCCGATCTTCCGCGCGTTCCCGCGGGTGGGGATCCCGCCGAAGTACGACAACTGGGACCACTACTGCGAGCAGATCGACTTCATGGTCCGCTCCGGTGTCATGGAGGACTACACCTACCTCTGGTACGACGTGCGCCCGCACCCGCGCTTCGGGACCGTCGAGATCCGGGTCTGTGACGCCCAGACCCGCGTGGAGCACACGCTCGCGCTCGCGGCCCTCATCCAGGCGATGGTCAAAGAGCTCTGCGAGGACTTCGACGCCGGAGGACAACTTCCGCAGGTGCAGTGGCAGATGCTCGACGAGAACAAGTGGCTCGCGGCCAGGCATGGTCTCTCGGGCGAGCTCGTCGACCTGCCCGCTGCCGAGAAGGTCGCGGCCAAGACGCTCGCCCGGCGCCTGCGTGACCGCCTCCACGAGCACGCGCAGGATCTCGGCTCTGCCGCAGAACTCGACGGCATCACCGACATCATCGAGCGCAACAACGGCGCTCGCCGTCAGATCGTCGTCTACGAGGCCAACCATGACCTCAAGGAGGTCATGGCCGAGATCGTCGCGGCGACGGCGCCGTGATGCCTAACGGCTGCTGCTCTTGCGCGGGCCGCCGGTGCGGGAGCCGCTGGCTCGCGACGAACCGCCACCGCGCGAGGGGCTGCCTGAGCTGAAGCTCCGGTAGCCGCCGCCGGAGCCGGCTGCCTCGTTGTTGCGCTCACTCGGGCCGGTGTGACCTTTGCCCGAACGGGACTTGGGTCGCGCCGGACGCGAGCTGCCGCCGGATCCACCCCGTGAGGAGGAGCCGCCGCGGGACGGAGCGCCGTGACCGGAGCCGCCGCCGCGCAGACCCGCCTTGGAGAACTCGTTGCCGAGGTCCAGTGCGGAGGCGATCGCGCCCACGTCGCGGGCCTGGTCGGACATCACCATCGTGATGCCGATGCCGCGACGCCCGGCACGTCCGGTGCGGCCGATGCGGTGCACGTAGCCCTCGCGGTCCTCCGGCGGATCGAAGTTGATGACGTGGGAGACGCCCGCCACGTCGATGCCGCGCGCGGCGACATCCGTGGCCACGAGGACGTCGACGTTGCCGGCCTCAAAACGCGCCAGCGCCTTCTCGCGCTGCTTCTGCGTCTTGTCGCCGTGCATCGCGACGGCGTCGATGCCCTCGCGGGTCAGGCGCTGCACCAGGCGGTCGGCGCCGCGCTTGGTGCGGACGAACACGAGCGCGAGGTCGCGCTCGCGGCGCAGCTCCTCCACGAGGACGCGGAGCTTGTGCTCGTGCACGACCGAGAGGAAGCGGTGCTCGACGCGGGCCTTGGCGGCGTGGTCGACCGGCGGGACGTGCTCGTGCATCGCCGCGTCGGAGGTGTAGGCCTTGGCGACCTTGCCGGCCTCGCCGTCGAGCGTGGCGGAGAAGAACAGCGTCTGCCGCTTGGCGGGGCAGAGGTTCACGATCCGGTCGACGGCGGGCTTGAAGCCCATGTCGAGCATGCGGTCGGCCTCGTCGAGGACGAGGATCTTCACGTTGCGAGAGCGTGATCGCGCGGCGCTGGAGCAGATCCTCGAGGCGGCCGGGCGTCGCGACGACGATGTGCGACTTCGCGGCGTCACGTGCCTGCTTCTGGATGCCGACGCCGCCGTAGACCGCGCTGATCGACAGGGCGCGGGCGTGCGCCAGCGGACGTAGGTCCTCGACGATCTGGCTGGCGAGCTCACGGGTCGGGGCCAGGATCGAGCGCGGACGGACGGCGATCGGTCGCCTCGATGCGGTCGACGATCGGGATGCCGAACGCGAGCGTCTTGCCCGAGCCGGTCGGGGACTTGGCGAGCACGTCACGGCCGGCGAGGACGTCGGCGATGACGAGGTTCTGGATCGCGAACGGGGCCGAGAAGCCCTGCTTGGCAAGGGTGGTGGAGACGATCTCGGACACGCCGAGATCGGCAAACGACTGGGTCATGCGAACCTTCGCTTCCTGTGGCCGCTTTCGGAGGGCCACGTCTGTGTGGGAGGCGAGTTTCGTCTGACGGAAAAGCCACCTCGGGCATGCGGCGGCGCCACATGCGAACTCGCAGCTTAGCAGCCCCGTGCCGGAGGGCCTCCCGGCGCGGCGCGGCCGGCGGACTCCGGCCGCTGTGCCCTGCAGCCAAGCGCGCCCTCTCACAGGCGCCTATCATCGACCGTGGATGGCCGGCACCCCTGATCTCTTTGTCGTGTGCAAGAGCTGCGGCTCCGAGGTGAGCCCGTACATCACCGAGTGCCCGTACTGCGGGCAGCGCCTGCGCAAGCGCGCACCGAAGATCGAACGCGCGGACGGGGAGGCGCGCGTCAAGGAGGCCCGCAGGCTGCCGCGCCCGACGCTCGGCCCGTTGCGTACCGGGGAGATCCCGGGCATCCGCGGGGACGAGACGGGGCGCCCCTACGCCACGATCGTCCTGACCGTCCTGGGCATCGCGGGCTACCTCCTGCTCTTCATCGTCGACCGGGTGTCCGTCGCCGTCGACGGCCCCATCGACGGCGAGTGGTGGCGCGTGGCGACATCCCCGTTCCTCTACGAGAACGGCTGGGCGCAGCTGGCCGCGGTGACGGCGATCGCCCTCTACGGCTGGCTTCTGGAGCGGCGTCACGGGCCGGTGACCGTCGTCCTCCTCTTCGCCCTCGGCGGGATGGGTGGCACCGCCGCGGCCATTGCACTGCAGGAGGATCCGATCGTCCTCGGCGGAAACGGTGCCGCGATGGCGCTCCTCGTCGCCTGGGCGATCCCGCACCTCCTCGCCCGCCGGCGCGGCGTCGAGGACGACGAAGCCGACCTCCTGGGCACCGCGGTGATCGCCGGGGTCGTCTTCCTGTTGCCGGTCGTCGCGTCCTTCATCAACGTCGTCGCGGGGGTCACCGGGGCGCTCGTCGGCCTCGTGGCCGGCCTGCTGCTGGCCCGGGTCAAGCCTCGGTAGGACCCGGTTCTGCCGCCTTTGTAGAGTCGGGCAGACATGGCCGACGCCCCGACGTACACCGCAGAGCAGGTCGATGCCGCGGTCGCCGCTCTGTCCGAGCCGGGCCGCCTGGATCACGCCCAGGACGTCGTGACACATGCGGCGCCGTCACTGCAGCAGGTGCTCAACGCGGTCCTGGACGACGGGGGCTACTTCACCGGGGCCCACGAGGCCGCCGTGCGGCAGGCCTCGGACACCGACGACCCCGTCGAGCGGCTGACGGCGCTGCGCACCCTCGTCGCCGAGGAGGTCCGCCTGGGCCTGCTCATCGGGTGCGCCGTCGGCTTCGGACTGGCCCATGAGCTGCTGGACACCCCTGACCCCTCCACCCAAGAGAGCTGACCCGCATGGACATCACGTTTCTCGGCCACTCGGCCTTTCAGCTGACCGACGGGGACGTCACCGTCCTCATCGACCCGTTTCTCACCGGCAACCCGAAGGCCTCCACGACGGCTGACGCGCTTGCGGCGGACACGATCCTGCTGACGCATGGCCACGCCGACCACCTCGGGGACACCGTGGACATCGCCAAGCGCACAGGCGCGGCGGTGCAGGCGATCACCGAGATCGCAGGGGAGATCGGCGAAGAAGGCGTGACCGCGATCGACACGAACATCGGCGGCACCGCGGTGTTCGCGTGGGGGACGTCGCGCCTCGTGCCCGCCTTCCACACCTCCACGACGCCGAAGGGCACAGTGACCCCCGCCGCCGGCCTCGTCATCGAGTTCGGCGGCAAGCGCATCTACCACGTCGGCGATTCGGCGCTGTTCAGCGATCTGTCGCTGCCGGGCAAGCGGGGCAAGATCGACATCGCGATGGTCCCGATCGGCGGCCACTACACGATGGACCGCTTCGACGCGGTCGTCGCCGCGGAGCTCATCGGAGCCGACGTCGTGATCCCATGCCACTTCGACACGTTCCCGCCCATCGAGACGGACGCACAGGCCTTCAAGGCGGACGTCGAACAGGCGGGGTTCGCGCAGGTCGTCGTGCTGGATCCGGGCGAGACGTACACGGCGAAGTAGAGGGGCTGCCGTAAGCGGCCCCCTGGGCCGCTTATGGCTGGTTCTGCCAGCCCCGCTCGAACCAGATGGAGCGGTCGTGCCAGTCGTCGGCCATGAGGGCGGTGCCGGTCACGAGCAGCGCCAGGCTGCCGAGGGCGTTCAGCTGCAGGCGCGAGGCGATCAGACCGGTGGCCGCGACGCCCGCCAGGAGCGCCCCCGTCGCGCCGTGATGGCAGCGCTGCCCGGCGATCCACAACCGTCTGCGGGCGGCGTCATAGTGGATGACATGTTGCTGTGGCGTGTACATGAGCGGTTGACCTCTGGCCCCGTTATCGGCAGAGGTCTCCTCGTGATGACGGGGGTCGCCGCCTTGATCGGATGTTCGTTGAGCGCGTGCGGGACACAGACGGTCGCCGAGCACACTCCGGCGACCTCCACGCAGATGCCTGCGCGGTCGGCGGCTCCGGCGATCCCCGGACCACCCACGACGACCGCCGCGGCGATCAGCCCGCCCGCGACGACCTCCGGGACGACCTCCGGGGCGACCTCCTCGGTCGAAGCGGCTTCGGCCGAGGGCGGGGGCAGCAGCGACGGTGCCGGCGACGGTGGCGCACCGGCGGGCGGCAGCGCGGCTGGGGCGTCCCCGGGTGGCGACGAGGCCGGTAACCGCGTGCCTGTGTCGTTCACCGTCGCCGCCGGGTCGGCCGTGCCCGCGACGGTCACGGTCCCGCCCTTTCTCGGCCTCGTCCTGCGCGGGACGTCCAGCGACGGCAAGTCCCACGTGATCGTCGTGGAGGCGCCGGGTTCCGAGACGCTCGCAGTTCCCGCCTCCGGCACCGTGTCGCGATCGCTTGCGGGCCTGCCGACCGGGAACTTCCCGGTCCGGGTGGACGGCACCGCCGTCGCGACGCTGAGGGTCGCCGGCGACGCAGTCGGCCCCTGAAGGCCGTCCGGCGGGCGTCTCCGGCAACCTCCGGCCCCGTAGACTGGCGCCCGTGCCCGTCGTCCGCGAAGAGCTCGGCCCGAGCCTGCCGGAGCTCCTGGAACCGCGCTGGCGGGTCCTGTCGAGCGGACGCCGGATCGCGCTCGTCGCAGCCGGCGTCCTGCTGTGCGTCGCGCTCGTCGCCGTTCGGGCGGTGCTCCGCGACGATCCCCTGCGCGTGCTGATCGTGAAGGGGTCGCCGGCCTTCAACCTCGTCTACCGCTCGGAGTTGGAGCAGGCCGCGCCGAGGCCGGGCGAGCTCGTACGGCTGCAGTCCGGCCCGAACGTCAGGACCCTCGAGAGGTTCGTCGTCCGGCCGCTCACGCTCCCGCCGTACAGGGGCGACGTCTCGTCCGCCTATCTGCTGCTGGCCTCACGTCGTCTCGCCGAGCTCAAGGCCGCCGACCCCAGCGTCGGCTACCGCGGCGAAGGCAAGGCGCGCATCAACTTCATCCCCGGGTACCAACTGGCCTATCAGACCCGCAGGGACGGAAAGCTCTTCTTCGGCAAGATCTTCTTCCTGGCGCCGGAGCCAGCGGCCGGGGACGCTCAGACGCGTGAGGGTGTGGAACTCGACCTCCAGTCGCAGTTCTCCACGCAGACGACGACGAACCTCACCGACGTCGGCAACACGTATCTGCTGAAGGCGCCGCTGCGCTCCTTCCGCTTCGGGACCGAGCGCCCGTGACGTCCGGGGAGGATCGGGATCTGCAGTGGGCGGAGTTCGAGCGCGTCGACATGCGCGTCGGTCGCATCGTCGCCGTCGACGCGTTCCCCGAGGCGCGTCGGCCTGCGTGGAAGCTCCGCGTCGACTTCGGCCCGGCGATCGGCGAGCGCCGGTCGTCGGCCCAGATCACGAACTACTCGCGGGAAGAGCTCCTCGGGCGGCTCGTCGTCGGTGTCGTGAACTTTCCGCCCAAGCAGATCGGACCGATGATGAGCGAGTGCCTCGTCCTCGGGACGTACACCGCCGACCGGCTGGTCCTCATCCTCAACCCTGAACCGGACGCGCAGCCCGGCGATCGCGTCGGCTGACGCGGCGCCTCAGGGGGCCGGGGCCGGCTCCGTCGACGTCGTGCTCGACGGGGCGGGCTGCGTTGCGTCGCCGTCGGTACGGTCGGGGGCGGGCGCCGACTTCGAACCGGCCGCCGGTTCTGACGCGGCCGGCTGAGGGGCGGGTGCGGTGGCAGGTCCAGGTCCAGGGCCGGGCGCGGGGGGTGTGCCGGTCGTCGGGCCGGGTGCCGGTGACCCCGCGCCGGCGGGAGGCGAGGAGGTGCCGGTCTGGGCGTTCGAGTTCGCGTTCGGGCGGGGGGCCAGCGTCGTCGTGTCCGACCCGGTCTGCAGCGGGGCGACGATCGGCGCTTCGGTTGCAACGCCATCGGTGGCAGCAGGCGTGTCCGCAGCGGCCGGGGCGGGGGCGGGGTCGGGGGCGACCGCCGCCGCATCGGCCTTCGCCGCAACGGGCTCGGCGGCGACGGGATCTGCGACCTCCGACGGCGGCGCCGGAATGACATCGTCGGTCGGCTCGTGCAGCAGTGGCTGCGGGGTGGACACGACGACCTGCGGCGCGACCGGACGTGCCGCGGCACGCGCCTTGGCCACAGCGGCCTGCGCCTTCTCGGCTTGGACCGCTGGACGCTGGCGGACGTGGTCGACCTCGACGGCGCCGGCGGTGACGATCGCCGCGGCGGCGAGACCGGCTGCGGTCTTCGTCACGACGGCGCCGATCCCGCGCGCCGAGGGCGCTGCTCGTCCCCATGCCGGCCACGGCCGCCCGCTGCGCCGCGGCGGTCGCCGAGCCGGCGGCCGCGTGACCGGCGCCCTGGGTGATGAGGAACTTCTTCAGCAGCAGGAGCGGGCCGAGCGGGAACATCGCCGCCAGCGCACGGTTCGTCGTCCGGAGATCCTTGTCGAACGCTGCGCAGCGGTCGCACTGGCGCAGGTGGCGGCGCACGGGCGGGCTACGGCGCTTGAGGCCCTCGGCGACCTCGCCGAGCTCATCGCGGACCTCGGCGCACGCCATGCGTCGGGCTTCGGCGGCTTCGGCCAGCGAGACGCGGGCGCGGACGAGCAGCGACTTGACCGCGGGGACGGTCGTCTCCATCGCCTCGGCGATCTGCTCGTAGCTCAGAGCGTCGATCTCACGCAGCAGCAGCGCCGTCTTCTGTGTCTCGGCAAGTTCCTGCACGTCGGCGATGAGCTCGCGGAACTGCTCGCGGGCGTGGACCTTGTCGGCTGTGGAGGTGCCGTTGTCGGCGAAGTGGACGTCCATCGAGTCCACGCCGATCGCCGTCTGACGGCGCATGTGGTTCAGCGAGCGGTTGCGTGCGATCCGGTAGAGCCACGGGCGCACGTTGATCGGCCGATCGTCGGCGATCATCGCGTTGAACGCGGCAGCGAACACCTCCTGCAGGACGTCCTCGGCGTCCTCACGGGAGCCGAGCATGTGCCGGCAGAACGCCAGCAGGCGGGACTGGTAGCGGGCGACGAGCGCCTCGTACGCGGCCTGGTTCCCGCGTCGGGTCAGGGCGACGAGTCGCTCGTCGCCCTGGCCAGCCGCAGAAGCGGGGTGGGGCCGCGCAGGCCGGCTGCGCCGAGGGGCTTGAGGCTCGAGACTTCCACAGGAAGGGTGCTGCAAAGACAACACCGACACAGGCCGGTTGTTACGAAGAAGGTGGCGGCGCGAGGCCACCACCGACAGTCCTCAGCGTAGCCCGCGCGATGGCGCGCCCCGCCCCGTCCTCACGAAGTTCTCACCTCGCGAACGACTTCGCTCCGGCCTTGAAGGCGTCGTAGGCCGGGCGCGCGGTGCCGTCCGGATGGACGAGGCCCGCATCGAAGCGGTTCTGGCAATCCGTGCCCTGCCAGTTGTAGGAGTACAGCCGCTTGATGTCGCTGCGGACTTCTTCGCGAGCGTGAACATGTACGTCGTGCGGTTCTTGGCCCGCGACTCCGAGCACGGGAACGAGCGCCCGAAGGAGATGAGCGCGCCGGTCTCCGTGAGCCAGAACTGCGTCTTGATCTTGTCCGCCTTCTTGACGGCGCTTGATGATCGTCGTCGTCCCGCTGGAACGCTTGCGGTTGACGTCGGAGTAGTTGTGGATCCCGACGATCTTGGCGTACTGGCGCTTGGACTTGACGGCACCGCGGCGTAGAACTTCTTGATGTAGGTGGCCGACGCCTCGCCTGGTCGAGGATGTCCAGCGCCACGATCGTGCAGCCGCGAGCACAGCGAGCGGAAGGCGACGAAGAACTCCGCAGCGCGCTTGGGGCTGCGTAGGTCGGCTGCGAAGCGTGGTTGGCCTCGTTCCAGACGCCCCACTCCTTCACGCCGAGCCGCTTGTAGCGGCGAGACGAGCCGCCTGATGTCCTTCTTGTAGGCGGACACGGACGGCAACTTCGCCTTCTTCGACGCGTAGTTGTCGGTTCGCGATGTGCATGAGGACCTTCACCTTCGAGGTCCGCGCGCGCTTGACGAACGCATCCGCGCGCTCGAGGTCGGTCTTGTTGTGGATGGCGTTCCACGGAATGAAGTACCGGGTCTTCTTGAGCTTGAGGGCCTTGTACAAGCTCGAGTCGAACATCGCCGGGCTCTGGTCACCGATGCCGACGGCGATGTTCGTCCTCGCCTCCGCCGCACCGGTGCCGGCGCCGAGCAGCAGGCCGCTGGCCACGGCGGCAAGGAGGATCCGGGTCATGGTTCTCATGCGCATGAGAACCAGGCTAGCCCCCGCAGGGTTGCGGTCAAGCCCGCGACAAATTCCGGAGGACACGCCGCGCCGGGCCGCTCGCCGAGATGACGGAAATGATGCACCGGACAGTTGCCTTTTGACTTATTGGCAGCAGGCTCCCTAGGCTCGCCACCGATCGCGGCCGGATTCGGGGGCCGTGACGAACGACGTGGGAGAAGCCGGTTGTCGCAGTCGCACGTACTCGGGAGGGCCCTGACGGTCGCCGCTGCGCTTGCAGCGGTCGTTGCCGTCGCGTTCGTGCTCCTGGGTTCCGGCGGCGGCGACTACACCGTGCACGCGCGCTTTCAGAACGCCGGGCAGCTCGTGAAAGGCGACCTCGTGCAGGTCGCCGGCAACCGCGTGGGGGAGGTCCGGGACATCGAGCTCACGGACAGCGGTCAGGCGGATCTGACGCTCACGATCAACGACGACACGTACGCACCGCTGCGTCGCGGGACGCTGGCCACCGTGCGCCAGGCCTCGCTCTCAGGCGTCGCCAACCGCTACGTCGACCTGCGCATGCCGGCCGGCGGCTCGAAGACGACGATCGACGACGGCGGAACGATCCAGTCCGCGGACACGACGAGCGCGGTCGATCTGGACCAGCTCTTCAACACCTTCGACCCGAAGTCGCGCCAGGCACTGAAGGGCGTCATCCAGGGCTTTGCGCGCAGTTACCAGGGCCGTTCGGACGCAGGCGAACGCCGGCTGGCTGTACCTCAACCCGTCGCTCGCCGCGACCTGCCGCCTCTTTCGCGAGATCAACCGCGACACGCCGTTGCTGCGGCGCTTCATCGATGCGAGCTCGCACCTGGTGACCGACGTGGCCGACCGTCGCGACGACCTCGCGGGCCTCGTCGACGACCTCGCGACGACGACCGGCGCCATCGGCCGCCAGAAGCAGGCGCTGGCATCATCGATCGACCAGCTGCCGGACTTCATGCGCAACGCGAACTCGACGTTCGTCAACCTGCGCGGCGCGCTCGACGACCTCGACCCGCTCGTGCGCGAGAGCAAGCCGGTGGCCAAGCAGCTACGACCGTTCCTGGCGGCGCTGCGCCCGTTCGCCCGTGACGCCGCGACCGACCGTGCGCGACCTCGCGTCGCTCGTCCGGGCCCCGGCGACCGCGAACGACCTCGTGGAGCTCACGCGGCTCGACGGTCCCGCTCGCAAAGATCGCGACGAAGAAGGCCGAGCGCGCCGGCGCCGCAGCGCGAGGGCGCGTTCCCGGCGACCGTCAAGGCGCTGGACGAGGCGACCCCCGAGCTCGGCTTCGCCCGGCCCGTACGCGGTCGACCTGACCGGCTGGTTCGACGACTTCAGCCACTCAGGGATCTACGACGCCCTCGGCGGCGCCTCGCGCGCCGCGCCCGTACGCCAACGTCTTCACGAACCTCAACGGCGTCCTGAAGCCGATCCTCGATCCCACCGTCGGCAACGCGGCCTTCAAGGCGGTCGCGTCGCTCGGACCAGCGCAACCGCTGCCCGGGCTCGGTGGAGCGGGGTTCGCTCTGGGATCCGGCGCCCGGCACCTGTGACCCGACCCAGATTCCGGTGGGCCCGTGAAGCGCGTGCTCGCCACCCTCGCCGCGGCGCTGCTCGCCGGCGGACTGGTCACCGTCGCCGCCGGCGCGGGCGACTCGTCCTCGGGCGGCACGAAGTACGCGGTCGAGCTCGACAACGCCTTCGGCCTCATCGAGGGCGCCGACCTGAAGGTCGCCGGAGTGCGCGCCGGCAAGATCACCGACCTCAAGCTCGAGCGGGACAACCGCGCGATCGTGCGACTTCGAGGTCACGCAGGCCGGCTTCGGCTCGCTGCGCGCCGACACGCGCTGCGAGACGCGGCCGCAGTCGCTCATCGGCGAGTACTTCCTGGACTGCCTCCCCGGGACCTCGTCGGTCAAGCTGAAGCCCGGCACGCTGATCCCGGTCGTCGCGGACGAGCTCGACGATCGCCCCGGACCTCGTCAACAACATCCTGCGCCGCCCCTACCGCGAGCGCCTGGCCCTCCTGATCAACGAGCTCGGCGCCGGCGTGGCCGGCAACGGCGAGAACCTCGACGGCGCGATCCGGCGTGCCGCCCCGGCGCTGCGCGAGACCGACAAGGTCCTGGCGAAGCTCGCCAAGCAGAACCAGGTCCTGGCCGATCTCACGCGTGACGCCGACCAGGTCGTCGGAGACCTCGCCGCCAACCGCAAGGACGTCGGACGGTGGGTCGTCGAGGCCCGCGACACCGCCGTGGCCTCGGCCGAGCGCAAGCCGGACATCGCCCTCGGCTTCCAGCGCCTCCCCGGGTTCCTGGAGGAGCTGAAGCCGACGATGGCCGCGCTGGGCGCCACCGCCGACGCCCAGGCGCCGGCACTGCGCAGCCTGAGCCGGTCGGCCGATCAGCTCGAGCGGCTCTTCGACGACCTCGGACCGTTTGCAGACGCCAACCGTCCGGCGCTGCGCGCGCTGGCGCGTGCATCCAAGACGGGCGGCGAGGCTGTCCGCTCCGCCACCCCGGTCGTGCAGCAGCTCGCGACCTTCGCGAAGGGCACGCCCGAGCTCGGCGGCAACCTCGCGGCGATCCTCGAGCACCTGGACGACCCCGCGCACGCGGTCGAGAACGACCCGCGCGCCGCACGGGCCACAGGCCGCCCGGCCCCGACCGGGTACACCGGGCTGGAGGCGCTGCTGCACCTACGCCTACGACCAGACGCTCTCGACGAACATCTACGACGCGAACGAGCACATCCTGAAGATCGGGGTCATCCCCCAGAGCTCCAACTGCGCCCCCTACGCGGGCAAGAAGCGCTACGAGGAGTTCAAGGAGGAGTGCGACACGCACCTGGGCCCCAACCAGCCCGGTCTGAACTTCACCGACCCGACCGCTCGCGCCGGCGATCAAGACGATCCGCCGCGCCTCCGACATCAAGCGCAGCAGCGGCGATCGCGCACCGCAGACCGCAACGCCCGACGCGGCCAGCGCCCGCCACCGGGACGGCCGCGCCGACCGCCGGGGCCCAGCCCCCGGCCGGCGCTCCGAAGCTCCCGTTGCCGCTGCCCGTGCTGCCGAGCCTCCCGAAGGGTCCGTCGCTGCCCGGCAAGGGCCTGCCGCCCGTCGGCGGGATCGGCCGCCAGATCACGCTCGGCGCCGCCGGTGCCATGGCCCGCGACGAGCTGCAGGCCACGAGCCGCTCGCGCGCCGCCGGAACGTCCCTCCTCAGCTTCCTCATGGGCCGATGAACCGCCGCGGACGCGCCTCCATCGTCGCCAACCCGGTGCTCATCGGCGCGGTCACCACGCTTGTCGTCGTCGTCGCCGTCTTCTTGGCCTACAACGCCAACAACGGGCTCCCTTTCGTCCCGACGCGTGCGCTCGACGTCCAGTTCGCGAACGGGGCGAACCTCGTCAGCGGCAACGAGGTGCGCTCGGGCGGGTACCGCATCGGGGTGATCGAGGACATGGAGCCGACCCGCCTGGCGAACGGGAAGGTCGGGGCCCTCCTGCACCTGAAGCTCGACGACCGCATCGGCGCCATCCCCGTGGACACCAAGGTCAAGGTGCGCCCGCGCTCGGCGCTCGGCCTGAAGTACGTCGAACTGCAGAAGGGAACGTCCTCGCGGACGATCCCGAACGGCGGGACGCTCCCGGCGACCCAGTCATCGGTCCCGGTCGACATGGACGAGGTCTACAACACGTTCGACCGCCCCGACGCGGCTGAACTCGCGGGCGAACCTCGAGGCCTTCGGCGACGCGTTCACCGGTCGCGGCGCTGACCTCAACGACACGATCCGCGTCGCGCCCTCGCTCTTCGGTCACCTCGCGCGCGTCACCCGCAACCTCGCGGACCCGCGCACCCAGCTGGACCGGTTCTTCGCCGAGCTCGCGGACGCCGCGCGGATCGTCGCGCCGGTCTCCAAGATCAACGCCCGCCTCTTCACCACGATGGCGAACACCTTCGAAGCGCTCTCGCGCGATCCGCAGGCGCTGAAGGACACGATCTCCAAGAGCCCGCGACGCGCTGCTCGTGGGCACCCGTTCGCTGCGGGTGCAGCGGCCGTTCCTCATGCACACCGCCGCGTTCTCGCGACGACCTGCTCGTCGCCTCCCGTGAGCTGGAGGCAGCGCTGCCGGACGTGAACCGCGCGCTGGAGGTCGGAACGCCGGTGCACCCGCGCGGACCGTCGGTCTGTACGACGACCTGCAGGGCTCGATGGACGCGCTGCGGGACCTGGCGGTCGCACCGACGACGATCGGCGCGCTGCGCGGTTTCACCGCGACGGTCACCACGCTCCAGCCGACGCTGCGCTTCCTCGGCCCGTACGTGACGGTCTGCAACAGCTGGAACTTCTTCTGGACGCTCGCCGCCGAGCACCTGAGCGCGCCTGACCCCAGCGGCAGCGAGCAGCGCGCACTCCTGAACTCCAGCGCGCAAGCACCGCCCGGTGAGAACGACACGTCTCCTCCGACGACGCGAACGAGTTCGCGCACGGCAAGCAGGGCCAGTACCTGCACACCGCCGCCTACGGCCGCGCGATCACCGACAAGGGCGAGGCCAACTGCCAGGCCGGCCAGACGCGGCTACGTCCAGCGCGCGCAACCCGTACCGCGACCGCACGATCAAGGGCGACCCGTACGACAAGGTCGTCGCCGACGCGCCGATCTCCGGTGGCCTGCGCGTCGGTCCGACCTACGCCAAGATCGACCGCAACGGCAAGGGCTCGGGCATGAACCCCGATCGCGTCCCGGCCGGCCAGACCTTCACGGCCACGCCCGGTGGGCGCGGCGCCAAGCCCGCCGACCCGGACGCTCCGTCCACCCCCAAGCCATGAGACGCGGACAGCGACAGGGCCTCTCCAACCTCTCGATCGGCGTGATCGTGCTCACGATCGTCGCCCTCGGGACGTTCCTCGGGTTCCGCAAGGAGATCCCGTTCCGCCACCATTACGAGTTCAGCGCCGCCGTCAAGAACGCGAACGGCATCCGCAAGGGCTCGCCGGTGCGTATCGCCGGCGTCAACGTCGGCAAGGTCGTGGGCGTGCGGCGAGCAGGCCCGGGCGAGTCTGCCGCCGCGCGTGACGATGCGCCTGGACAAGAAGGGCATGCCGCTGCACGAGGACGCGACGCTGGCGATCCGCCCGCGCATCTTCCTCGAGGGCAACTTCTTCGTCGACGTCCAGCCCGGCTCGCCGAGCGCGCCGACGATCGACGAGGGGTACACGATCCCGATCAACCAGACGCGGACCCCGGTGCAGCTCGACCAGGTCCTCACGACGCTTCAGGCACCGACGCGGCAAGCGACCTGCAGCGCCTGCTGAAGTCCCTCTCCACCGGTCTTTCCGGCGAGGGGGCCGGCGGGCTACAACCGGTCGATCCGGTACTGGAAGGATGCGTACAGGGACTCCGCGATCGTGAACGACGCGACGCTCGGCATCCGCCGACGGTGACCTCTCGGGCTACATCGCCAACGCCGGCGCCACCGCGGCAGCGCTCGACGCAGACCCTGCGCGGCTGAAGTCGTTCATCACCGACTTCAACACCACGGCCGCCGCGTTCGCCGTCAAGGACGATGCGCTCTCTCGGCGCCCTGGCCGAGCTCCCGCGCACCCTCGGCGCCGCCCGCCCGGCGCTGGCGTCGCTCAACAAGGCGTTCCCGCCGCTGCGGGCCTTCGTGGCGGACCTGCGCCCTGGCGTGCGCTCCTCCGGCCCGGCGCTGGCGACGCGGGCTCCCGTTCGTCCGGCAGCTGCGCGGTCTGGTCAGCGGCCCCGAGCTCCGCGGTCTTGTCGCGGACCTGCGTCCGACCGTCCCGAGCCTTGCGCGGCTGACCCAGGGCAGCATCCCGCTGTACGGCCAGGTCCGCGCCGCGTCCAGCTGCCAGAACCAGGTCATCCTGCCGTGGTCCAAGGACACGATCCAGGACAAGGAGTTCCCGGCCAGCGGCCCGGTCTACCAGGACTCGCTGAAGGTGCTCCCCGGCCTCGCAGGCGAGAGCCGCTCGGGCGACGCCAACGGCCAGTGGTTCCGCGTCCTGCTCAACGGCGGCGCCTACTCCACGCCGCTGGCCGACGGCGGCTACATGCTCTCGAGCGAGCCGATCATGGGGGCCAACCCGCCCCCGGGCGTGCGCAGCGCGCTGCGCTCTGATGTCGCCTGCGAGACGCAGGAGGCACCGGACCTGCGCTCACGACCGATGCCGATCCAGAGCCGGCGCTCCGAGATCCCCGTCTCCAAGCTGCCCGAGCAGCTCAAGCTCCGCGACCGTGCCGTGTCGTGGCTGCGCAAGGAGCTGAAGGCTTCTGGCGCCGACAAGGACTTCACCGTGTCCAAGACCGCCGCAACGCTCGACGACGTCGCCAAGCTCAAGGTCCTGCGCCGCGAGGCCGATCGGCGCGCTGCCGCGAGGAGGGCCGGTCGATGAAGCGGGCGATCCGCGAGGGAGCCCGCCCGTTCGCGGCGATCGTCGTCCTCGGGCTGATCGCTGCGCTCGTGGGCGGGCTACATCCTGCACAACCAGCGGCTGCGTTTTCCGTGGGAGGGCAAGCCGTTCGTCCTCAAGGCGGAGTTCTCCACCGCGCAGGCCGTCACCCCCGGCCAGGGCCAGACGGTCCGGGTCTCGGGCGTCCGGATCGGCGACATCTCGAAGGTCGACCTGAAGAACGGTCGGGCGATCATCTCGCATGGACGTCGACCCGGAGTTCAAGGGCCTCGTCCACACGGACGCGAGCGCGCTGCTGCGCCCCAAGACCGGTCTGAAGGACATGTTCATCGAGCTGACGCCGGGCACGAAGCGCGCACCGACAGCGCCCGCCGACTTCATGATCCCGATCCGCAACACGCTCCCGGACGTGAACCCGGACGAGATCCTCGCGTCGCTCGACGTCGACACCCGGGACTACCTCAAGCTGCTCGTCGGCGGAGCCGGTCAAGGCCTGTCCAAGCGCGGCAACGACCTCAAAGAGGTCTTCCGGCGCTTCGAGCCGACACACCGCGACCTTGCGCGCGTCACCGTGAAGGTCGCCGAGCGTCGCGAGAACCTCCGTCGCCTCATCCATTCCCTCGACCAGCTCAACGGCGAACTCGCCGTCAAGGGCAAGGAGCTCAGCCAGGTCGTGTCGGCCAGCAGCGAGGTCTTCAACGCCTTCGCGTCCGAGCAGGCGAGCGTCAGCCGGGCCGTCGGGGACCTGCCGGGGCCCTGCAGGAGACGACGAAGACGCTCGGCAAGGTCCAGACGCTCGCAGACGTCCTGGGTCCGGCCGTCACGCGCCTGCGGCCCGCCGTGCGCAAGCTCGACAAGGCCAACCGTGCGCTCACCCCGCTCGCGAAGGAGGCCACGCCGCTCCTGAGCCAGGACATCCGTCCGTTCGTGCGCAGCTCGCGTCCGCTCGTCCGCCAGCTGCGTCCCGCCGCCGCGGACCTCGACACGGCGACGCCGAAGCTCACGAGCTCGTTCAAGGTCCTCAACAGCCTCTTCAACCTGCTCGGCTACAACGCCGGCGGCAAGCAGGCCCCTGGCACGCCTGGGCGTGACGAGGGCTACCTCTACTGGATCGCGTGGCTGCAGCACAACGGGGCGGCCGTCTTCAGCTCGTCCGATGCGAACGGCACCTTCCGCCCGGTGACGGTCGCCGGCACCTGCGGGTCGCTTGCAGCAGACCGCGAACACGAACCCGGCCACGGCGCTGCTCTTCGCGCCCGCGCTCCTTGACCCGAAGGTCTGTGGCTTCTGATGCAGAAGACGGCGCCGACCTTCGGCCGCATCCTGACGATGGTGGTCTTCGCCCTGTCGTGCTTCGGGCTGCTGCTCTTCCTGTGGATCAGCTTCGGCGGCAACGTCCCGATGCAGCCCAAGGGGTACCGCGTCAAGGCGGCCTTCCCCGAGGCGACGCAGCTCGGCCTGGAGGCCGACGTGCGGATGGCGGGCGTGAACATCGGCAAGGTCCGTGTCAAGGACATCGACCGCGCGCGTCCGAACCTGACGATCGCGACGATGGAGATCGACTCCAAGTACGCGCCGCTGCCAAACGACGTCAAGGCCATCCTGCGCCTCAAGACGCTGCTCGGAGAGACGTACGTCGAGCTGACCGGCGGCTCGCGCACGGCACCGAAGATCAAGGAGGACGGCTGGTTGCCACAGGGCAACGTGGCCAAGACCGTCGAGCTCGACGAGGTCTTCCAGGCGCTGGACCCCACGACGCGGCAGGCGTTCAGGAACTGGCAGCGTGACCTGGCGGGCGCCTCGCAGGGCCGCGGGCAGGACCTCAACGACGCGTTCGGCTCGCTGTCGTCCTTCGCCGTCGACGGAGACGCTCTGCTCACCGTGCTCGACGCGCAGTCCTCGGCGGTGCGCCGCCTCGTACGCAACACGGGTGTCGTCTTCGGCGCGCTGACCCAGAACGAAGATCAGCTACGCAACCTCATCGTCAACGCCGGGGACACGTTCGACGCGACGAGCTCACAGCAGGACAAGCTCGCCCAGACCTTCAAGGTCTTCCCGACCTTCATCGACGAGTCCAAGACGACGCTCGCGCGTCTGCAGACCTTCGCGGAGAAGACGGACCCGCTCATCCAGGACCTGCGCCCGGCCACGCGCGATCTCGGGCCGGCACTGGCGGACCTGCGGCGACTGTCGCCGGACCTCGCCAAGCTCTACGTGCGCCTCGGTCCGCTCGTCGACGCCTCGAAGACCGGGCTCCCCGCCCTACGCGACGTCCTGGTGGGCGCCAAGCCACTGCTCGCGTCGTCGCAGTCCTTCTTGCAGGAGCTCAACCCGATCCTCGAGTGGCTGGAATACCACCAGGCGACCGTGGCCGACTTCATCGCGAACGGTGGCGGCGCGCTCGTGGACACCGTGCCGGTCCGTACGGCAGACGAACGCGGGCACTACCTGCGCCAGTTCGGCCCTGTCGGTCCGTCGACGGTCTCGATCGCCTCCGATCGCCGCGCGACGCCCGGAGAGATCGAGCGCGGCAACGCCTACCTGCTGCCGGACGCGCTCGCCGGTCCCGAGCGGGCCAGGCGCATGATCTTCCCGAACTTCGACTGCTACGCCACCGGTGAGCCCGGGAACGGCGAGTACATGACGAAGGTCCCGGACACGTCCGACAAGCCGTCGTGCTTCCTCGCCAAGCCTCCTCCGGTCCCGGCCGGCAACACCCGGCTGTTCCCGCACATCGTGGCTGCGGACTACTCGAGCAAGAGCAAGAGCAAGAGCAAGCGGTAGGCCGGACGAGTCCGGCCCGACGCGCCCGAACGTCGATCAGACGATCGCGGCCTCGCTGGCGACGACGGGCGTGAGCCCTTCGAGCAGCGCACCGGCCACAGCCCTGTCCCCGGTGACCTTCAGCCCGTCACGGTCGTTGTCCGGACCCAGAGCACGGATCCAGGCATCCTCCGTGCCGCGGACGGTGGAGCCCGCTGCATCGGCATCGCCTTCCACGACCGTGACCTGGCCGCGCTTGGCCGTGACGACGTATCCGCGGTCCTCTCCGTCCTCACGGGCGACGATGACCTGGACGACGCCACGGAAGCCCTTGGCGGCGGCCAGCCCGGGGAGCGAGCGCAGGATCGCGCCGATGTCGATGGCCTCCCCGGTCCGTGGCTCAGACCACGCCCACTGGTAGCCCCAGCGCGACAACGCGCCGATGACGGGGAGGAGATCGCGGGCGCGCTCGGTGAGCTCGTAGTCCACGCGAGGTGGGACCTCGCGGTAGCGCTGGCGGGTGAGCAAGCCGTCGGCGACCATGCGGTTCAGACGGGAGCGCAGCTGCTCCGTCGAGATCCCGGGGAGCGTGCGCTGCAGCTCGACGAAGCGGCGCGGGCCCCCGACGAGGTCACGGACGATGAGCAACGTCCACTTGTCCCCGACAAGGTCCAGGGCACGGGCATCTGGCGCCCATTGGTCGTACGGGTGGCGTTTTGCGGGCGGTGAGACGGCGATGACGAACTCCTTTGCGTCATGTGGGACAGGCGTGGGAGACATCCACTGTACTCGCCGTACAGAATCCGGTCAGGTGGAACACCACTTGCCGGTAAAGCGTCAACCACTGAAAGCGGATCGCTGGTCGGCCGTCGGCGCGCCGGCCGGTGCAGCCAATCTCACGTCCGGGGCGCAAGTTTCCGCGTGGGGCGTCGTTGAAGAAGGCATTGCAGCTCTGGGTGGGGCCGCGCGACGAGAAGGGGGCCGGTTATGGGTGAAGTCGTGTCTTTGTCGGAACGACGCTCGTGGCGGACCTCGCGCACAGGGCGTGCGGGGAACACGCTCCCGGTCTCGTTCTTCTTCGATCTCGCGTCGCCCTACACGTATCTGGCCGCCGAGCGGGTCGACCGGCGTTTCACCGGGGTCACCTGGGTTCCGGTCCTCGCTCCCACGGCGGACCGGGTGATCCTGGGGCACGGTCACGGCGACCCCGCCGCGCGCCTGGCCGCCGAGCACCGGGCCTGTGTCCTGCGGATGCCCCTCGTCTGGCCCGACGAGACGCCGACCCCCGCGCGGGCTGCCATGCGCGTGGCACACCATGCCGCCGAGACCGGGCGCGCCGCACCGTTCGTCCTGGCCGCCACCCGTCTGGCGTTCTGCGGCGGCTTCGACCTCGACGATCCGGCGATCCTGGCCGAGGCGGCTGCCGCAGCCGGTCTCTCGCTGGACGCGTGCATGGCTGCCGCCGGCGACGGCGAGATCGACGTGACGTTGCGAGCGGCAGGCGAACGCCTGGGCAGCAGCGGCCCGGTGGAACTCCCGGCGCTGGAGGTCGGGGGAACACGTTTCGACGGCGAGCATCGACTTCCTGAGGCCGTGGCGTGCGCCCGCGGAGCTTCCGCGTTGCCACTGGCGGCCGGGCCTCTGACACCCACCGCCGGCTGAGCGCGCGCCGGACGGGCCCGGCACGCGCGACCGTTGCTTCTGAGAGGCTCACGACCATGAGGATCCGTCAGCTCGCCGTCGCCGGTGCAGGAGCGCTTGCGCTGTCGGGCGGCGCCCTCGCCGTGGCCGAGCTCGTCAAGGAGGACGGCCGCATCGGCCCCGACCGGGCGTTGCTCAACAGCGGACGCCACCTGCAGCCGTACGGCAAGCTCGTGAAGGTCGGCGGCTTCCCCACCGGCGGCGCGCTGACCCCGGACGGCCGTTACTACTGGGCGGTCTCCACCGGCCGGGGGATCCACGACGTGCGGATCGTCTCGGTCCGTTCCGGGCGGGTCCTGCAGACGCTGCGAATCCCGGGGGCCAGCGGCGGCATCGCCATCGACCCGCGGTCCCCCACCGTCTACGTCTCCGGCGTGAAGGACTCCTCCTACGCCGGCCAGAAGGCCCCGGAGAGCCTGCCCGGGCGCAAGGGTGACGTCATCCACGTCTTCACCTACAACCGCCGGACCGGCAGTGCATCGCGTGGGGAGGTCATCCCGGTACCGCCGCCGGCCGGCGCCCCGGCGCCACAGAACTTCCCGCCGACGAACGTCGGCGAGCGTGTCGCCTGGCCGGACCGGCTGGCGGTCTCCCCGGACGGCAAGCGGCTGCTCGTCCCCCTGAACCTCGCCGATCAGGCCGCGATCATCGACGTGGCGACAAGGGCATCCGCTACGTCCCCACCGGCAACTACCCCTACGGCGCCGCGATCCTGCGCGACGGCCGAACCGGCCTGGTCTCCAACGAGACCCCCGGGACCGTGTCGGTCGTCGACCTGGATGCCGGCAAGAAGGTGAAGGACATCACGGTCGGGGCGCACCTGAGCCACCCCGAAGCGATCGCGGTGGACCCGAAGGCCGACCGCGCGTACGTCGCCATCGCGAACTCCGACCAGGTGGCGGTGCTCGACACGAAGCGCATGGTCGTCTCGCGCACGTTGTCGGTCGGCCGGCCCGAGGGCCTCGGTACCGCGCCCGTGGACCTGACCGTCACGCCGGACGGTCGTCGGCTGCTGGTCGCAGAATCCGGGGCGGACGAGATCGCGGTGTTCGCGCTGCCGGCGCCGACATCGACGCGCGCGCACACCGCCAGGGCCCGGGCCGCAGGCGAGGCGGTCCTCGCCGCGCGAGATCACGCCGTGCCCAGGCCCGCGTCAAGCCGACGGGTGAGGATGAAGCTGAGGCAGGCGAGCGAGGCGCGCAGGCGGCGCCCGGCGCGCCGACGGCGACTATCCGCTCGTCGGCCGCATCCCCACCGCCGCAGTACCCGACCGACGTCGAGGTGACGGCGCGGCCAGCGCGCAACCCGTGCGGTCTGCGGACCGGCCGCCGAAGCGGACGGCCAAGGCCAAGCGCTGCTCACAGCTGCTCTACCTCAGCGGCAAGGGGCTCGGCACCGGGCCCCAACCCGAACGGGCCCGCAGCCCAACTCGCCCGACGACAGCGACGACGGCATCAACCGCACGCAGTACCTGCCGTTGCTGAACATCGGGTCGGCCGGCATCGCCGACTTCCCGAGCGACGGCGCGGCTCGCGCGCGCTGACCCGGCAGCGCCGACAGCCAGATCCGCCCGACGAACGCGCAGCGCGCGCCGCCGGACACGCCGCTGCGCCCGGCGGCCCGATCAAGCACGTCTTCTACATCGTCACGCGAGAACCGCACCTACGACCAGGTCCTGGGCGACGACGCCGCGCGGCGACGGCGACCCCAAGCTGGCGCTGTTCGGCGAGCGACACGACGCCCAACGTCCACGCGCTCGGCCGCGCGCTTCCCGCTGCTCGACCACGTCTACGCGAACTCCGAGGCGTCGATCGACGGCCACTTCTGGACGAGCGCGGCGAAGGTCTCCGACTACGTCAACAAGAACTGGTTCCAGAACTACGGCGGCCGCGGCCGCCCGTACGACTTCGGCGTCTACGCGGTCACCTGGCCGGACAACGGCTTCCTCTTCGACCAGGCCGAGCGCCAGGGGATCTCGCTACTTCAACTACGGCGAGGCGATCGCCGGGACGCGTCCCGCTCACCGACAAGGACCGCACGCCAGCAGGAGACGCCGGCGAGGTCGCGGCAAGTTCGCCAAGTCGCGACCTCGGCGGTCGGAACGGGCTGCTACGCCAACGACGCGTCGATCGGCGACGACTCGATCACGGACGAACCAGGTGTTCGACACGGTCGTGCCGCCCGGGCGCGCCAACCGGGCGCGACGTCGCGCTTCGACTGCTTCCAGCAGCGCTTCCGCGCGCAGCTCGCGACGGCGCACCGTCCCGGCGTTCAACTACCTCGTCGCTCACGAACGATCACACGCACGCTCGACCCCGGCCGGCGCAAGCGAACCGCACGCCGCCGGCGATGATCGCCGACAACGACGAGTGCCTCGGCCGGATCGTCGACGCGATCTCGCACTCGCCGATCTGGAAGTCGTCGGCGATCTTCGTCATCGAGGACGACTCGCAGGACGGCGCCGACCACGTCGACGCGCACCGCATCCCGGCCTTCGTGATCTCGCCCGTACGCCAAGCCGGGCGCGGTCGTCCACACCCGCTACGACTTCCTCGTCGGTCATCCGCTCGATGGAGCTGATCCTCGGGATGAAGCCGCTCGGGCTCTTCGATCAGCTCGCCACGCCGATGTACGACGCCTTCCAGCGCGACGCCGGCCAACGCCGCGCCGTTCGCCTACGTCCCCGCGCAAGTGCCGCTCCTGCGAGTACAACCCGCGCGGCACGGCCGGCGCGCGCGCCGCCGCGCAGCCTGCCCGCGGTGCCTGGACTGCAGCCCCCAGCGCGACATCGACCGCCTGCTGTGGAAGTCGGTCCACGGCGCGGGCGCGGCCGCCGCCGCCCGGGCCGAACGCGGAGGGCATCGATCCCGTGCGCCTGGGCGAGAGCACCGGCGACGGCGACGCGACGTCCGGCGCAGCGGGTCCCTGACCGTCTGCCGCCGACAGCGGGGGTGGGCACGTGGCGCAGGTTGCGGGCGATACGGTGGGCGCCGCATGAGCCCCCTCGAGATCCGGATGACCCAGCAAGACCAACCTGAACCAGTAGAGGACAGT
>CAVVQN010000009.1:0-215739 GCA_963750375.1 Paraconexibacteraceae bacterium | reverse complement strand
GTCGGACTCGACCCGTCGTGGACGATCTCCGCGAACGCCATGTACTTCAGCGCGACCGACTCGCGAGCGCACTCGACGGCAGCCTGGCCGCCGCTGCGGCCGCCTTCGCCGAGGAGGATCGCGCTCACGGCGCGAAGCTCCTCGACGCCCAGCGGACCGGCAAGGCCGCCAACGACGAGCGGACGCCGCTCGCCGCCCGCGAGCAGGTCATCCGCGACCTGACGGCCGTCCAGTGGGCGGCGGTGCTCGTGCTGGCCGAGGTCGCCACCCCGACGGTCGACGCGTTCGCGAGGCCGAGCCGCGCATCCTGAGCGACCTGCGCACCCAGGCCGCCGAAGCGGACGCTGAGGATCCGCGCCGCCCAGGACGAAGTGAAGCAGGCGCAAGAGGCTCACTTCGCTCTCCTGCGGACCGGCCAGTGGATCAAGGCGACCGTCGATCACGGCCCGTTCGGCGCGCAGCCCGCCCCGACGGTCGGCCCGGTCCCGCCGGGCGTCACGCGCGACGCGCGGCCGAACGCGCTCGAGCGCCCTTGGCACAAGCAGCCCGAGCACCCGCGTCAGAAGGACGGCCGCATGACCTCCCAGGAGATGACGCCGGAGGAGGCCCAGGCCGTCGACGCCTACGTCGCCGCAGCGTTCCCGGGTGCTCCCCCCGGCCCCGAGAATCGCCCGCTGCGGCCACAAGTGCCCCCGGGGTGGCCCCGGACACCGAGGACGCGCAGTTTGAGGCGTGCATGCGCCAGAACTTTCGGGCCCGGAATGCTGCCCTGAAGTCCTGTATATAGGGTCCTGACACTCAGCGGCCGCCGGGGTTCGAAATCGTCCACCGAGCCGGTTAGCCTGACCCGTAGGCGCTGCCTTCCGAGCGCCCGGAGCGGGCTCCACCTGCCGCGCCTGTCTCCGGACCACTCGGCGCGTCCCTTGATCCGCGCCGGGTGGTCCCGCTGACTTCTGTCCGAAGCCGCTGCGACCTTGTGCGACAGGGAACCTGAGCGGGTGCCCGCGACTCGATCAAGGAGCACCATGCCTCGACCCAATGAGGGGGGCGTCTTCTCCCTCAACGACACGGAGGGCCAGCGGCCGGACGACCCGACGCAGGTCCGTAGCTGCCACGACAGCCGACCGATGACGCGCGACGAGAAGGCGACCATCGACGCGCACGCCGAGAGCATGGTCCCGGCCATGCAGTGGCTCAGCGAAGACTTCCATGCTCTTCGCCGCGTCAACCGCGAGGTGGCGGCGACGATGCGCCGCAGGACCCGCAACGCCTCGACAGGCCACCGCCGTGCGCCTCGTGGCCGTCACGTTCGCCGTCCCGGCTCTCGTCGTCGGACCGGGGCACGCGCGCCGGTCCCACCGACACCACCGGCGGTGAAGGCGGAGAACCACCGCCACTTTCGGCAGCCCACTCCAGTGTTGCTCGTAGGTCTGGCGTCGCCGCCAGCAAGCTGCGTTTCTGCAAGTCGTGCGATGCCTGGGCCTACGCGATCGACGCATATCAGCGCGGTGAGCTGGACCGGCGCGGCTTTGTCGACATGTGCCCCGACTGCCGGTGCGCGTCGTGATCGACATCGGCGACTTCGACGGCTTCAACGACGTGTGCGTGATCTGCGAGGAGCTGAAGCTCGTGCGTGCCTGGGGCGGCCGCGCCCTCTGCGACGAATGCTTTTCCGACGTGTACCAAGGGCCGAAGCTGGACGAGGGCACGGACGACGCATGGAACGCCCTCCCGACCCTGAGTTTCGAGGATCTGCGCGCCCTGCCCGACCCATATGGCTCATCGACGGTCTGGTGCCGGAGGGCTTAGCCGTGATCTTCGGCGCTCCCGGCACGTTCAAGAGCTTCCTCGCGCTGGACTGGGCGCTGTCCGTCGCCACCGGCCGCTCCTGGCAAGGCCGCGACGTACAGAACGGCCATGTCGTCTTACGTGGCCGCCGAAGGACGTGGAGGCTTGAAGCGGCGCGCCGTCGCATGGTGGGAGGCCAACGGCCGACCGGACATGAGCAGGTTCACTCGTGGCCGAGGCGGTCAACCTGCTCGACACGTCGGTCGTAGAGCGGGTTAGCTCGACCCTGGCGAGCTTCAAACCGACGGCGCTGCTCGTAGTCGACACGATGGCCCGCTGCATGGTCGGCGGTGAGGAGAACAGCGCCCGCCCGACGTCGGCCGGTTCATCGAAAGCCTTGACCAGCAGACCGTCAGTTCGCGTCTGGTCGTGCATCACACCGGCAAGAACGGCGACACCGAACGCGGGTCGACGGCGCTGCGAGGAGCCGCGGACGTGATGGCGCTCATCGAGCGGGACGGGCTGAGTCCCACGGTGCGACTGTCCTGCCACAAGGCCCCGAGGACGGCGAGGCGTGGCCGTCGATGACACTACGGCGCGAGCTTGCGGGTGAGTCGTGCGTGCTGTCGCGGTGGTGTCGCCGTTCGCCAGCGAAGCCGACGCCTGGGAGGAGCGTCATCAGGCTGTCGTTGCCTACGTCACGGAGCACGGCCCCGTGTCGAAGAACGGCGTCGAGAAAGGTGTCGGCGGCAAGGCGGCGTTGACGCGCCAGGCGCTGACACTCTGGTGCGGGACGGGGCCTTGAACCTCACGCTCAAGGGGCAGGCGAAGATGTACTCGATACCTCGTCCCGAGCTGAGGGACGAGGTGGGGGACGAGGTGGCCCCCCGTAGTATCGCTGACCGAACCTCGTCCGCCGGGGGGGCCAGACCCCCCGTAGGGGGTCCCCGGAAGGGACGAGGTCGGGCATGCCCCGTCCCGCTACCTCGTCCCATGCGTCGCCCCCGGCAGTCTGCGAGTGCGGCGCGGCGCTGACAACCACCCCGGCCGGGTTGTCTGTATAGGTTGTGAGAGTCGGACCGAGTTCGAGCGATGAGCGCGCTCGGCACGAGCCTGGCCCGCGAGATGGTCGCCGCGATCGCCCAGGAGGTCGCTCACGACCCCGACCTGGCCCGGAGCCTGGCCGAGGCCCTAGCCCCGTACCTGCCCCAGCAGGGCGGCGGCTGGCTCACCCCGGCCAACGCCGTGACCTACCTGGATCTGGGGTCCCCAGACGCCCTGGACCGCCTCGTCCGCGAAGGCCTGCCGTGCTCCCAGCCGAGCGGCCCCGAGGAGGCCGCCGTTACTTCGACCGAAAAGCGCTTGATTGCTGGATGAAGGGGGCCGTATGAGTCATACTATGGGTGGAGTTCCCCCGCAGAAAAGCGGGGTGGCGACCGTTGGCGCGGTCCCACCCATGACCCACAGGAGAGCGATCCTCCCATGAGTGCCCAGCACGCTACCGGCGGCGCCCACGAGAACGAGTTCGCCCAGGCGTCTACCGCCGGACCAACCTCGACGGGAGCGCCGTCTACGAGATCGCGTTCCGCGACTCCGACGGCCGCCAGCGCCGCGAGACCATCGGCCCGAAGATGAAGGAGGCCGAGGCCCGGCTCGCACAGACCAAGGCCGACATAAGCCGAGGGGTGCGGGTCGCCCCGTGCCCGACCTGACCGTGCCGGCGGCCGCCGAGACGTGGTTCGCCTCGGCAGGCATCTGCGGCCGACGACCGTCGCCGCCTACCGCGCGTCGCTCGACGTTCACGTCCTGCCCGCGTTCGGACGGCGGCGCCTGGAGTCGCGATCACCGCCGACGACGTCACCAGGTGGGCGGTAGGGCGATCACGCCCGCCTACGGATCGCGTGCGACGAGCGCTGTTTCCCCGACCCGGAGGACGGCCCGCTGCGGCGGCGCCCGCGCAAGCACTACCGGGCCGCCACGATCGCGCTGGCGCTGACGACGCTGCACCGCGTCTACGGGCACGCGGCGCGCCGCCAGGGCTACGCGGGTAGCTCGCCGGTCGCGGCGCTGGAGCGGGCCGGAGCGCCCCGCGCGACGAGCCGAAGGCGAGGGCGAGGGCGAAGGTGATCCTCACGCCCGAGCAGATGGCCGCCGTGATCGCCCCGGCCCCGGCGCGCGGTACCGCGCCGGCGCTCGCGTTCCTGGCGGACACCGGCTGCCGCATCGGGCGAGGCGCTGGGGCTGACCTGGGGCGACCTCGACCTCAAGGCGCGGGCACCGCCAGGATCGCCGCGCAGTCTCGATCGTCGGCGGGCGCCGCGTGCCGCTGAAGACGCGCCACGCGCCGCGGACGCTCGACCTGCCCGGGTCGCTCGTGTGGCCCCTGGCGCGCGCTACAGGCTGAGCGGGCGCCGACACGCCCCGGGCGCGTTCGTCTTCGTCAGCGCGGCCGCGAGCGCCCCGCTCGACGACCGCAACGTCGCCCGGCGCGGCCTCGTCCGCGCGTGCAAGCGTGCCGGGCAGGTGGTCCCGGTGGTCGGGCCGCACGCAGCTCCGTCACGCGCACGCCTCGGCGCTGCTTGCGGACGGGTGGGACCTGCCCGCCGTGTGCCGCCGCCTCGGGTACGGTTCGGTCGCGATCACCGCCAGCACGTACGCGCACTTGCTCGACGACGACGCTCGCCGCGCGCAGCGTCGCGACCGTCTCGACGGCCTCTACGGTGCCGCCCGAATCGCGGCCGTCTGATGGCAGCGCCATGGCAGCAGGGCAGCGCGGAGGAGTGCGGACCGCTCCCATGAGCGCCCACCCCGAAACCCAGCGTTTGCGGGACGATCGCCGGACCGGCGCAGTGCCCTGAGCGTCCTCATAATCGTGAGGTCGGGGGTTCGAGTCCCCCCCCAGCTATCCGGAGAGGCCCGCTGACGCGGGCCTTTCCGCTTCTGGGGGCGTCACCCCGTGATCGTCACGGTGGCGGCGTCCCGCGCGGACCCGATCATCACGCGGACGCTCACCTTGCGGACGCCCTTGGGGATCCTCGCGCGCAATCGGAGCACCCGCTTGCCTGCCCGCGTCAGCTGCGTCGAGGCCCGGGCGACGGTCCGGCTGCCGACCAGGAGGCGGGCCGAGGCCTTGCACGCTGCCGGGCACCTGACGGTGACCGCCAGGCCCCGGGAGATCTGCGCGCGCGTCGCGCGGGCGGCCACGGTTGCGCTGACCTTCGCGGCGGGCGCCGGACCCCCGACGCCGGCGGGGCCGGCGTCGGCGGGGCCGAAGTCGGGCTGACGACCACCCGGAACGAGGACCGACGCCGGCAGGTCACAGGTGCCCAGATCGCGGATGGTTGCGACGTGGATGCCGTCGTCCTCGGCCCAGGCCAGGCGCTGCCCGTCGGGCGACCACGTCGGGCTCTGGAAGCTGCCTGCCGCTCCCCTGAATTCACAGACCGCGGTCGGTGTGCCGGGCGGCGGGCCGGCGAGGGTGGAGACGACAAGCCGGCCCTCGTCGACCTCGACGGTCGCCAGCAGCCTGCCGTCGCGGCTGCGATCGCCGGCCGACACCCGCGAACTGGGGTCATCGCCGAACCAGGGCGTGCTCTGGGCGTCACCGACCGTGTACGTGAGCGCCCGCGGGTAGTGCTGGGTGTCGAACATCGCGAACGTCGCGCTGTCGAGCCAGAACGGCTTCCAGTGTCCCGTGAGGAGATAGCTGTGCTCGGGATCGTCGCGGTCGGTCGCGGTCATGCCCGCGACGGGGCCGTCGCTGATCGTCGGCCGCAGAAGCCAGTAGGCGACGTGCTTCCCATCCGGAGCGGCCTTGAGGTCGAACGGCCCGTTCTGCGAGCTGTCGGGCGTGACGGGATGCAGGACCGGGCCGATGGACCGGCCGGTGTGGTCCAGCCGGACGATCGCGCGGTTCGTGTGCCCCGCGCTCCCCGAGCTCTTGCGCACCGCGAAGATCGTCCCGTCGTCGGCCTGGGAGGGGGCCTCCCAAGCGCCGTCAGAAGTGATCGCGCGGTCGCCACGGGCATCCAGGACGTGGATGTCCCCTCCCTTCACGTAGACGAGCGACTCGGCGGCGGCCATGCCCGTGCCGACTGCGCCGGCGGCGAGGACGCCAGGACGGCGGCCAGGAAGCGCCTGCGCAAACGCTGCACGGTGAGGCGGGATCCAGGCACGCCGCGATGCTAACCAGCCGCCATACGACCGACAATCGCGGCCGGGCACCGCCAGGCAGCGCACGTTCTCACGCTGACAACGCGTGTTGAACGCACTCTGTTCGTGCCGGGTTGAGTACGCGGCCGGAAGTCGACGGGTCGACGTGGGGAGCGGCGGTGTCTCGGAGGTACGAGGGCGGCAGGCGCAGTGCATCACGCGAAGGCCGCAGGATGCCCCCCGCTCGAGCCTTTGCGGACTCGCGCCGTCCGCCATGCCGGCCCGGCGGTGCGCCGGATCGCCGGACCCTTCCTCGTCTGGTGCGCTGTGCTCGCGGTCACGGCCGGGGCCGCCGACGCGGTCGGTCCGGGCACACCGGGCAAGGTGGCCACGATCGCCGCGGGCGGCCCGGTGCGCATCTGGGACCCGGTGCAGGCCGCCACCCAGACGGGACCGGAGGCGGGGTGGACGACCATCGCGCCGAAGGGATATCCGGCGCTCGGGGAGCGCACGGTGAGCTCGGTCACCAGGCCACAGTGGTCGCCGGACGGGACGAGGCTCGTCTTCACCCGATCTGAGCTGGACCCCGGTGACCCCCCGGAGAACGGGCGCCCCCGCTGGCACCAGACGTCGATCTGGATGTACACCGTGGCGACCGGCACGTCAACCCGCCTGACGTCGCCCGATCCCAACCTCGTGGACCGCGATCGTGACGACGAGCGGGAACTCGGGCACACGGTGGGCGACTTTGCGCCGACGTTCAGTCCCGACGGGACGACCGTCGCCTTCGTCCGCCTGACGCACGCGGGCCAGGACGACCCCCTCAGGCGCGACGAGGGGATGCAGGTCTGGACCGTCGACGTCGACGGTGGGGCCGCCGTCAAGCGCACGGACCTCGGGGAGGACTCGGTGCTGTTGATGCTGCAGTGGATCCCCGGCACGCAGGAGCTCCTCGCGGCCCGGTCCACCGACGCAGGGCTCCACATCGCGCGCGTCGGGCTCGGCGGCGGTGCCTCGCCGCTCGCCGGCACCGAAGACGTGACGCCTCCGGCCGGCCTCGACGTCTCACCGGACGGGGAGCGCTTCTCGTACGTCAGCGTGTCCGAGAGCGGGTTTCGCGTCCATGTGAGGCCGTTGACCGGTGGCCCGGACCTCGCCTCCTACCCGGTGCACGACTTCGCGACGTTCTCCCCCACCGGCAACGGCGTGCTCACCGGAGGCTGCGTCGACGGGCAGTGCGGGCTGGTGGAGAAGTACGCGTTCGCCACCGAGACCGCGCGCGACGTCCGGCACGGCGAGACCGAACGCGTGGCGCTGGGGTACCCCGGTTCCCCTGGGGTGCTCTTCGACGTGCAGCCCCAGCAGTTGCCGGTCGTCTTTCTGCCGGGGTTTCTCGGGTCGGTCATCGCCTGCGGCAACGACAACCTCTGGCCCGGGGGCCTTCTCCCACGCCCGGTTCCGCTGAAGATGACCCTTGCGGCGGACGGCCTCACGAACGCCGGGTGCCCGGGCACGAAGGCGACGGGTGAGCCCGTGCGCCGCGTTCTCGGCTTGAACATCTACGCCGGCGTCAGCACATACATGTCCGAGCACTTCGGCGATCGAGGCGCTGTCCTCGGCTGGGACTGGCGCAAGCGCCCTCAGGAGAGCCTGCTCGCGCTCGACGAGAAGATCGACGAGCTGCTCGCGCGCGACGGGCTCGGCAAACGGCAGGGCGTCGGGCGGGTCGTGCTCTGGGGTCACTCCTACGGGGGCCTCCTCATCCGCACCTACCTCGCGCAGATGCACCCGGAGAAGGTCGCGCGGGTGCTGACGCTCGGTTCGCCGTACTGGGGGTCGCCCAAGGCGATCTTCCCGGTCGCGTTCGGCGTGGAGACACCGCTCGAGGGGCCGGGGCTCGATGTGCTCTTCGTCAACAGCAGGCTCAAGCAGCTCGCGCGCAACCTGGGCGGGCTCTACCAGCTGTTCCCGGGGCCTCGATTCGGGTCCTGGCTGACGGTCGACGGCCGCAAGGCCGACCCCGCACGCGTGCTCGACGACCTCGGCGGAAACCCGGCGCTGTACCAGCAGGCACAGGGCTACCACCGGCTGCTCTTCGACGGCTTCTTCAACGACGGCGGCCGGATCGACGTCCGCGCCGTCGCAGGCAGCGGCAACGCCACGATCGGCGGGGTCGACCTTCGGCCGCGTCCGAAGGGCACGGATGGCGTCGGCGTCACGTGGGTCGACGGCGACGGGACCGTCCCGGGCCTGAGCGCCGTCCAGGGCCCGGTGGGCACCGCGAGGCCGTTCGGCGATCCGGTGCACCTGCAGTACACATGCGGCGTCGAGCACGTGGCGCTCGCAAACGAGGAGACGATCCTCGACGGGTACGCCGAATGGCTGGACCACGGTGCTCTCCCCGGCGCCCTGCACCGCGCGCCTTGCCCCTTCAAGGCAACCGAGTTCGAGTTCACGCCCGGCACACTCGGTCGCGACGGCTCGGGTGCCCGGGGGAGCCGACGCGCTCAGACCGCCGCGGCTCGCCTCGGGCTGAGCGCGGCGGAGGCGACGGGCCGCGTGCAGGTGGTCGAGGGCGGCCGCACCGTGCGGGTCCTGGTGGACCGCAGGCGCTCCGGGTCGCTTCGCCTGAGGCTGCGCCGGGCGACCTTCACCGCGACCGATGTCTCCCCGCGGGGAAGGGGTACCCGGCGCGTCTTCGGCCCGGTTTCGGGGATCGTCCAGATCCGCGCCTCCAAGGCCGAAGGCCGCCCGCCGGTCGTGACCGTCCAGGGTCGTCGCGTCGCGCCCCGCCGCGGGCGTCCGCCCCGCGCGTCCGGCCTCGGCTGACCGAGACCCTCGCGGCGGGGCACCGGCGCCTCGGACGTCAGCCGTCCCGGCGCCTGCCTGGCGATCGGCGCGGGGAGCGCTGCAGTTCGGATCGGATGCCCTCCAGTGAGAACCGGCGACGCCGCTCGGTCTCCGCCTCTGCCTCGACCGCCGTCTCGGTCACCGTCTCCGGCGAGCTCGACATGATCGGGATCCGCTTGGGGGCCGGACGGGCCGCTCGAGGCACGAGCAGCGACAGGACGCCGTGCTCCATCGAGGCCGTGATCGTCCCCGGATCCACACCGTCAGGCAGGTGGAAGCTTCGCTGAAACCGGCCGAACCGCCGCTCCCGACAGGCGTACTGCGCACCATGCTGCGCCGGCGGCGCGGGTCGCTCGCCGCGGACGATGACCGCGCCGGTGGCCGTGTCGAGCTCGATCTTCACGTCCGCCGGGCAGAGGCCGGGAAGGTCGATCGTCAGCACGACGTCACCGTCGCTGACGATCACGTCCGTCGGGGGCCTCAGCCCCTGTGGCGGCCCCAGGGGCGGTGCGGTCAGCTCGGGGGTCAGTTGCCAGCCGATCGGTGTCATGAGGAGGACCTCCCAGGTCGTCGAGGAAACCGGTCGCGGAATTGTGCGACGGACCTCCCGGCGAAGTCAAGACTTGACATCTATCGACTGAGATTTATTATTGGTCCCGTCTTCGTTCATCGACCTCAGGAGGTATCAGCCATGGCACTGATCCGTTGGGAGCCGACGCGCGAGCTGGACTCGTTGCAGACCGAGATGAATCGGCTCTTCTCCACGTTCATCGAGCCCCCGCAGGCCCGCGGCCCGCGGCACTGGGCACCGGCGATGGACCTGGTGGAGGGCACCGATCACTACACCCTCCGGGCCGACCTACCGGGACTACGCCAGGAGGACATCGCGATCGAGTTCGAGGGTGACACCCTCACGATCAGCGGCGAGCGGAAGGACGAGCACGAACTCAGAGAGGGCGGCCTCATCCGCCTGGAGCGCGCCTCGGGTGCCTTCCGCAGGACGCTCACCCTGCCCGAGGGGGTCGACCCCGAGGCCGTGCAGGCGTCCTATGCCGACGGAGTTCTGGACATCACGATCCCCAAGCCCGAGCAGCGAAAGCCCCGCCGCGTGGAGATCACCGTCGGCGGGCAGCAGTCCAATCTCGTGGAGGCCTGAGGGCCCCACCAGCGCAGCAACCGAGCCGGGCCTCGGCGCCCGGCTCGCGCTGCACCGCCCCGTGGTAGAACCCTGCGCGTGCAGCCGCGCCGGGTCCTGTCCCCCCTCCTAGCCGCGTTGGCGATGCTTCTCTGGGCGCCCGGCGCCTGGGCGGCTCCCAGTTCTGAGGCCGAACGACTCGCCGCGGTGAGCTGCCAGGGCATCCCGGAAGCCACCGGCACGCCCGTCCTGTTGATCCCCGGGACGGGGGTCGACGCCGAACAGAACTGGTCCTGGGGATACGCACACGCCCTCCGGGCGGCAGGACACGGCGTCTGTACGGTCGACCCGCCGCTCAAGTCGACCGTCGACGTGCAGGACTCCGTCCTCTACGTCCGCACCGCGGTGCAGGAGGTCGCTCGCCGCAGCGGGCGCCGGATGGCGATCATCGGACACAGCCAGGGCGCCTTCCACGCCGTTCACGTCCTGCGCCTCTTCCCCACCCTCGCACCGCTCGTCGACGACGTCATCGGCCTGGCCGGCCTGTACGAGCGCGGCTCGGACGCGATACGAGCCAACTGCGCCACGAGGTGCTCGGCGCCGTTCTGGCAGGTCGCCACCGGGTCGCGATACATGACAGCCCTGGCCCGGCGGCCGCTGCCGCCCGGGCCCTCCTACACGGCCATCGGCACGCTCGCCGACACCGTCGTCACCCCGCAGCCCGCGGTCAACGCCCTTGCCGCAGGACGATCGGTCCAGATCCAGGAGGTCTGTCCGGGACGACGCGTGGTCGACGGGTTCGACCACATCTACCTCGCCGGCGACGCGGTCGCCTACGCGCTGGCGACGGACGCCCTGGGGCATCCGGGGCCTGCCGATCCAGCCCGGATCGACCGCTCGGTCTGCCTCCAGCAGATCTTCCTCGGCGCCGACCTCGTCCGCCTGGCGACCCTCGGGCCGGGTCTGCTGCAGGGACTGGTCTCAGACGACGCGGTCAAGGTCGACGCCGAGCCGCCGCTGCGATGCCCGCTGGCCCCCGGATGCTCGCCGACGCCAGGGCCGGCCACCGTCCGCTTCGTGCACAGCACGGGCGGCACCCACGGCACGATCGCCGTGCGCGTTCGCGCCACCACCCCTGGACGCCTGCGGCTGCGGGTCGCACGATCACAACCGTCGGTCACCCGGAGCGCGGCTGTCCGTCGCGGTGCCCAGACGATCATCGTCCCGGCCCGCACCTGCGCGAGCCGGCCGGGTCGCACGCCGGCCTGCCGGGTCATCGCCCCCGGGCTGCGCGACGTGAGCGTCGAGCTCCGGCCCGCAGGTTCGCGGCGCTGGCAGGTCATCCGCGTGGCCCGCCTGCGCCTGCGGGCTGCGCGCAGCCGTTGAGGCATGCGCCCGCACAGGACAACAGCCGCGGTCCTCGCAGCGATGGCGGTCCTCGCCGTCGGCACGCCGGCCGCCCACGGCACCACCATGACGCGCTACTCCCTCGCCGGTGGGTGCTTCAGCGTGGCGACCTCGGCGGGCCCTGTCGCCGCCGACCCCCTCCGCTTCCACGCGACGCGCTTGGGCGAGTACCTGCTCCTCGGCTCGGCCGACGACTTCCTGGCTGAGGATGCCTCAGGCACGATCACCCGTGTGGCCACCCCTGGTCCGCACGCCGAATGGCGTGTCGAGCCCGACCTGACGCTGGTCAACGTCGCGTCCGGGCACGAGCGACACGGCGTGACGTTCAGCCCGGCGCGAGGGTGCGCGGTCTTCCCCGATGCCCAACCGAACGTCAGGGGCCCGCAGCCGGGCAGGGCGCCGCGCACCGGAGAGGTCCGGGGCACGGTCGACACGCATGGTCACATCGCGGCGTTCGAGATCTTCGGCGGCGACTGGCACTGCGGCACGCCCTGGCACCCGTACGGCCCGGCCTACGCCCTGCCGGACTGCACGTCCAAGCGCCAGGGCACGAACGGCGCGGTGGCGGACCTGCTCGAGGGCGGGTCGACCGCCCGGCCGGGCTGGCCGACGTTCCCCGGCTGGCCGCGACCGAGCGCCGTCGCGTCCGAGGGCATGTACTGGACCTCGTTGCAGCGCGCGTGGCGCGGTGGGCTTCGGGTGATGGTCGCGCTGGCGGTCGAGAACGAGCCGTTGTGCACCGTCATGACGCAGCGCAAGCGGGCCTGCGACGACATGCTGAGCGCCCGTGCGCAGCTCGCGGCGATGCACCGACTGCAGGACTACGTCGACGCGCAGATGGGCGGGCCGGGCAAGGGGTTCTTGCGGATCGTGCGCGATCCGTTCCAGGCACGCCGGGTGATCGCCGACGGCAAGGTCGCGGTCGTCCTGGGTATCGAGGTCTCGCGGCTGTTCGGCTGCGGCCAGCACGCCGACATCCCCGAGTGCGACCGCGGTGACGTCGACGCCGGGATGCGCGAACTGCAGGGCCTCGGCGTCAGCTCGATCTTCCCCGTCCACAAGTTCGACAACGCCTTCGGCGGGACGAAGATGGACCCGGGTGAACAGGGCCTCGTCGTCCAGTCCGGCAACGTCTTCGCGACCGGCTCGCCCTGGAGCGTCGAGACCTGCAGCGGGCCCGAGCACGACAACGACATCCCCACCTCGGTGCTCGTCCCGACGCCGCACTGCAACACGCATGGCCTCACCGACCTCGGCGGCTACCTCATCGACCGCCTGGCCGACGCGGGCGTCCTGGTCGAGGTCGACCACATGAGCGTCAAGACCGCCGACGCCGTCCTTGACCGGCTCCAGGCCCGCCGCTACGGCGGCATCGTCTCCTCGCACCAGACCGAGAGCCAGCTGTCCGCCGCGCTCATGCCCCGCATCCTGAGCGCCGGCGGCTTTGTCTCCCCGACGGCCAATCCCGGCCCCAAGGACTGGCTGGAGCGCTGGCAGCAGGCGACCGCCGCACGCGATCGAAGGTTCGTCTTCGGGATCGGGTACGGCTCGGACATGAACGGCCTGGCCCCGCAGAGCCGGCCGGGCGACGAGACGAAGGACCCGATCGCCTACCCGTTCCGTTCGATCGACGGCTCCGTCTCCCTCCGTCGCGAGCGCTGGGGCAAGCGCGACTTCGACATCAACCACGACGGCCTGGCCACGTACGGGATGTACGCCGACTGGCTGGAGCAGGTACGCCGGCGCGGCGGAGCGGCGGTGACGCGCGACCTGCTCCGGGGCGCGGAGGCGTACCTGCAGACGTGGGAGAGGGCTCGCGGGGTGCCGTGGTCGGCGTGCCGCCCGCGTGCGCAGCGCGTCAGCGCGTCTGGGCTGGGTCCCCTGAAGCTCGGCGCGAGCGCGCCGACGATCCTGCGTCAGGCCGGGCAGCCGACCTTGCGACCCGGTCGCACGTATCGCTGGTGCGTCGAGGGCGCACGCCCGTCGTCACGGCCGGTCCGGGTCGTGTTCGGCCGCGGCGACCGGGTGGCGCTGGTCGCGAGCACCGCGCCGCGCCATGCAACCCTCGACGGCTCCGGCCCTGGGTCGCGCGCCCGGGTCGCCACCGGCGAACGCGTTCTTCGCCTCGGCTCGACCACCGTGCTGATCGGACCCCATGATCGCGACGGGGCGCGGGTCCTGCGCGGAATCCGCGCCGGTCGCGTCCGTTGGCTCGCAGCCGCCGACGCGGCGACCAGCAGGTCCGCCACACGCCTGCGGGCCGCGCTCCACGCTGCCGGCCTGCGCTGATGGTCCAGGCCGCCGACGCGCCTCAGGGCGCTGCGTCGAACGCTGCACCCGTCACGTTGCCGAGGCGGTCCGCAGCAGCGCCCGCCGCAATCCGCAGAGCGCTCACCGGCGCGCCGCGCAGCGGGACGGCCAGCGGACCGCGCCGCGCCGCGACCGCGAGCGTGCGCCCGGCCACGGTGACCACAGCGCGACCGCCCGACGCCGTTCGGGGATGGCTCGTCAGGTCAGCTGCGTCGTCCAGCGGGGGGTAGTCCAGGGCCACGATGGCCCGGCCGCCGGCAACCTTCACGAGGCGCGCGCGCAGCGTTCTGCGCGCGGCCGACCTCGAACACCTCTGAGCGCACGCCGTAGCGGTTGGCCGTGACGACGAAGCGATAGCGCCCGGGACGGGCGCCGATCGGCACCTGCCACCGGGCGTCATAGCGTCCAGCATCGTCGACGCGCCACACGATCTGCAGACCGAGGTCGTCGGCGACGGTCCTCCAGCGGGGACCCACCTGCTGCTCGACGCTGACAAAGGCGCGATCGAGTGGACGGTCAAGGCCGCGCGGGCCGCCCTGCCACGCGAACGCGGCCCGGGTGAGGCGCGCGGTCGCACTCGGCTGCCCGAGCGGCGTCGCGGTCCCGGGCCCACGGTCGTAGGGCGTTGCGTCCGGCACGACGCCGTTCGTGGGATCGAAGTCGGCCGGCGCCGGGGCGTCCTCGCCCTTCGCCATCCGCGCGGCGAGGTCGACGAGGCCGTCGCGGATGACGTTGGAGCTGTACTTGCCGTAGAGCGTCGATCCGCCTTCGTAGTGCTGCTGGTCGTACTCCTCGGGGGTGACGAAGTAGTGGACGTACTCGTTGGCGTACCCGGCGATCACGACCCGCCGCACGCCGAGCCGGCGGGCTGCAGCCAGCACCGCGGCGCGGGTGCGGCGACCCATCTCGACGCTCATCTCGCCGGGGACGGAGACCAGGAGCCCGTCGCCGACGCGGATCGTCATCAGCGGGACGGCCGTCGGGAACGACGCCACCGGCGGACCCAGGGCCTGGATCTTGTTGCCTTGCGGCCCGGTGGCGAACGGCAGGCGGTTGCCCTCGTGGTTGACGTGGTCCAGGTCGTACAGCGGGCCGCGGTTCTCCTCTGAGCCGGTGAGGAACGGGAGGCCCACCGACGGCTGCGCGCTCACGGCGTGCCCTTCGCTGTCGCGGCGCCCGCAGAAGCAGATCCTCGTCCAGCGCAGGTCGAGCGACGGACGGGAGGTCAGGCGCCGGCCGGCCAGCCGCCAGGCACTGAGCATGGCCCGCGCTTCGGCAGCGCCGACTTCGTCCGCCCGCGCGGGACCGCGACGGCCGAGCCCCGCGGTCATGTCGCCTGCATCGGAGTTGCCGTACGCACCGACGACCTCGTCGCCGGTCGGGACGTTGCCGGCCTGCCGGACGCCGGCCTCGAAGATGCGTGACGCCGGCCCCGTGTGGTCGGCGCTGTAGACGCCGAAGGTGTACGGGTCGACGGTCCCGTGGTCGGCGAAGGAGAGCCACGCGCCCATCGGGACCGTGCGCCGTCCGCGAACCCGGTCCACCCGCAGGACGTCGACCTGCGGGTCGATGCTGCGCCGGTAACCGCCCGGCACCATCGCAAGCGTGCCTTTGCCGTAGGGCAGATCCTTGCCGAAGTCAGCCAGCAGCGCCTCGAGGCTGCGGTTCTGTGTGATCCCCAGCAGCGTGCTGGAGCCCCAGGCGGCACGGGCGGGCCCCCGGTCCAGGTCGGCCCGGACGATGGCCTGCGCCACCCGGCTCGATCGAGGAACCCGTAGAGCTTCTTGTCGGTGTCGACGTTGAACTGCGTCGGGGTGCCCTGCGTGGGCGCGACGAAGTTGTCGGCGGTGAAGGGCGAGAAGCCGGCAGGCCCGGAATGGGTGTGCGACGCCGAGATCAGGATGTTGCGCTCGCTGAACCCCTGAGCGGCGAGCCGCTTGCCGATCTCCGCGAGCATGCCGCCGGCGTCATCCCGAGGTCGGTGGCCACCAGCGCGAGCTTGCGAGCCTCCCTGCTGCAGCACGATCGCCCTGGCATACAGCCGCGTGTGCTGACCGCGGGCTACGGCATCAGATCGGACGTAGCCCATCGTGTAGAAGCCGGTCGGCGGCGTGATGTCCGAGCGCCCGGCTCCAGCCTGCAGCGCTTGGGCGGTCGGCGCGGCGACCGTCGACGCCGCCAGGACGATCGAGGCCAGTGAGCACGATGCGCCGCATCGCCGTGAGGGTATAGCAGCGGTTCGGCCGGCGCGGCGGCTGCCGGCCGGTTCCGCGTTGCGCCCTTCACCCCGTTCGCCTACGTTCCGGTCTGTGCGTCTCGCGGCCCTTCCCGGCCCAAACCCCGGAGCCCTATGACCAGCCAGAAGATCAGCCGTCGCCGCCTGCTCGGCGCCGGAGCCACCGCCGCCGCCGGAGCCCTGGTGTCCGGCACCCCGGCAGACGCCGCAACCGGTTCCAGGTCCAGGCCGCGCCGCCTTCGTCGTGCGAGCGCGGACGTCGTCATCGTCGGCGCCGGCCTCGCCGGGCTGACTGCCGCCCGTGATCTTGCTGCCGCCGGGCGCTCGGTCATCGTGCTGGAGGCGCGGGGTCGCGTCGGTGGGCGCGTCTGGGCCCACGACCTGGGCAACGGCGCCGTCTCCGAGCGCGGGGGAACGTTCATCGGGCCCACCCAGGACCGGCTGCTGAAGCTCGCCAAGGACGTTGGACGTCCCCTTGTTCGACGTCTACGACAAGGGCGAGAACGTCTACATCGACGTCGACGGCTCGCGCTCCACGTACAGCGACACCGGGTCCCACGGGGACGGCGCCCCTGGACCCCCTGATCCTGCCGGAGCTGGCGGTGGCCATCTCCCGCTTGAACGACATGTCGACCTCCGTTCCGGTCGGTGCACCGTGGAAGGCGCCCAAGGCCGCCGAGCTCGACTCGCAGACGCTCGAGAGCTGGATCAAGGCCAACCTCGCCACCCCCCGCTTCCAGCAGCTCATCCCGCTCGCCACTCGCCCGATCTTCGGCGCCGAACCCGGCGAGCTCTCACTGCTCTACGTCCTGTTCTACATCGCCAGCTCCGGCAACGAGCAGAACCCAGGGACGTTCGAGCGCAACTTCAACACGCGCGGCGGCGCCCAGGAGTCCCGCTTCGTCGGTGGCTCGCAGCGTCTACCCGAAGGGCTCGCCTCCCACCTGGGCCGCGCGCTGGTGCTGCGTTCCCCCGTCCGCCGCATCGTGCAGTCCGCCGGGCGGGTGCAGTGCGAGTGCGACACGGGGACCTACCGCGCGAAGCGCGTGATCGTCGCAGTGCCCCCGACGCTGGCCGGGCGCATCGACTTCCAGCCCCTGATGCCCCCCGAGCGCGATGGGCTGACCCAGCGCCTGTTCCAGGGGGCGCCACGAAGGTCGCCGTGGTGTACGACCGGCCGTTCTGGCGCGACGAGGGCCTGACGGGGCAGGGGCTGTCGCCGAACGGCCTGGTCTCGGCGACCTTCGACGATTCGCCGCCGTCAGGGAATCCGGGCGTGCTGTTCGGCTTCGTCGGCGGGGACCAGTCGCGCCGCTACGGGCGCCTCACCGCCACGCAGAAGCGGACGCAGGTCCTCGAGGAGCTTGCCGCGCTCTTCGGGCCGAAGGCCCTGAAAGCCCAAGGCGTTCTTCGACACGGCCTGGGCGCGCGAGCAGTGGACGCGAGGGTGCCCCGGTCGGGCTCGGGGGCCCGGGAACCCTGACGGGCTACGGTCCGGCGCTCCGGACGCCGGTCGGCCGGATCCACTGGGCGGGCACGGAGACCTCGGACTACTGGAACGGGTACATGGACGGCGCGGTCCGGTCCGGGGAGCGTGCCGCCCGCGAGGTGTTGGGCGACCTCTGACCCGAGGGTCGGGCGCCTCAGGCCAGCAGGTCGTCGAGCGTGCGGCCGCTCACGACCGACTCCGGATGCTCGGCGACGACGTCTGAGCCGGGCGTTGCGGCCTCATCGCGACGCTTGATGAGCAACCATTGCGGCTTCGGGCCCGTGCGGGTGCGCTGCAAGGCGAACCCGCCCTGCAGCTTCTCGCCGTGCAGGACGAAGACCGCGTGCCCGCGCTGAAGGGCCTCGGGCCACCCGACCCGTCCCCCCTGCTCGTAGGTTCCGCGGTCCCAGACGATGACCCCGCCGTCGCCGAGCGCCCCCTCGAACGTGTTGTGCCCCATGCCGTGGTCCTCGACCTCGATCGCCAGCCGCTTGGCGGCGGGATCCATCGACGGACCCTTGGGGACCGCCCACGAACGCATGACACCCCCCACCTCCAGCCGCAGGTCGAAGTGGCGCGCGGTGGCCGCGTGCTCCTGCACGACGAAGACACCGGCCGGGACCCCGCGGACGGCGAACTGCTCGTGTCCCTCGACCTTCACCGTCTGGACGGCGACCCCGTCCACGACGGCGGCGGCCGGCCCCTCGCGGAGCAGAGCGACGAGCGCGTCGACGGCTCCAGCGGTCCCCTCGGCGTGGACGTGCACGGTCCCGTCGTCGCTGTTGCGCACCCAGCCCAGGAGCCCGAGGTCCTCGGCGTGCCGGAGCGTGGCGTCGCGGAAGCCGACGCCCTGGACCCGTCCGGCGACGACCGCACGGATCGCCGCCTGCGCCGTCAGCGCCAGCTCAGCTCCAGGCGGTCGATCTTGCGCAGGAGCAGCGGACCGAGCGTCGTCGCGTACTCGCGCGTCAGGTGATGGACGTCCTTGTGCACCAGCACGCCGCCGATGACCGGCCGGCACCGCCGCAGGCCGCAGAGGTACCGCGTCATGTCGACGACCTGCGCCTGATCGCGCGGCAGGGCGCGAGCGGCCGCGGCCGCCGGATCCATGTCGAGGGCGCGCCGTCGCGGGATCGCACATGCCGCGCCCGCGTCGTCGCCCGCCGCAACGGCGTCAGAGACGCATTGCAGGGTGTCACCGGTGGCCTTCGGCGTGTCGCGGATGACGACGACACGCTTGACGAACGAGGGCAGCCTGGCCCAGGCACGCTGATACCCGTTCATCTTCGCCCGGGTCGTCGTCTCGCCGCGCGGCACGACGATGCGGCCCCCGGTGATGCTCGACACGAAGACCGTGTCGACCATCGGGTACCGCGCCAACTGCGTGGGCACCTGCCGGTTCCAGGCGACGCAGCGCGACCGCGCGGGCTCGGGGAGGTCGTAGGTCGCGCGCGAGAACGGACATCCCGTATGGGTGATCGAGAGCCCGTGCCAGCCCTTGCGTCGCGCCACGACCTCGAGCCCGGCGCGCCAGTGCGTGGCGTGACTGTCGCCGATGAGCGCGAACGTGCGCGTCGCCTGTTCTGCGGGAACACCGAACTCGCACACGCTCACGGCGCCGACGCGGGTCTTGCGGGTGCACGCCGGGTTCGGTTCGTCCTTGGCCTCCAGCGGCAGCGGGACCACGGTCCGTAGCAGGGCCGGATTCACGCACGGCTTGTTCGGATCCTGGGATGCGGCGCCGAAGCAGCGCGGCTGCGCGGCCACGGTGCGCGCGGTCTTGGCCTTGGCTTCGCGGATCTCGTCCTGGACCCGGTTCGTGCCGCCGAGCGCGAGGAGCACGACGAGACCGGTGGCGACCGTCGCCAGCGCGAACGTGACGTGCGGGCGTCGAGCAAGGAGCATCCGGCTGCGTCGGACCGGGTCCTCGACCGTGATCTTCGTGACCCAGGCCAGGGCGAACGACGCCACGAGCACCGCCAGGCGCGTGCCCGTGCCCACCCCGTGCCCGAGCAGGTAGGGGGCCAGGATCAGCAGCGGCCAGTGCCAGAGGTAGATGCCATAGGAGACGTCCCCGATCCATTGGACCGGGCGCAGCGCGAGCACGCCGGTCGGCGCCCACGGCAGGCGGGGCGCCCCCGCCCAGATCACTGCCAGAGCGCCGCCGATCGGCAGCGCGGCGGCGATCCCCGGGAAACGCGGTTCCGTCGGTGTACGCGAAGGCGGCCACCGCGATCGCAGCGATGCCGGTCCAGGACACGAGGGCTCGCAGCACCAGGGGCGGTGTGCGCCCGGCGACGAGCAGGGCGAGCAGGCCGCCTGCGCCGAACTCCCAGGCACGCGTCGGGGTGACGAAGTACGCCTCGGTCGGGTTCGAGGCCGTGTACGCCAGCGAGAACGCGAGGCTTGCGCCCGTCACGAGGCCCAGCACGAGGGCCACGGCACGGCGGCGATGGACGAGCGACCCCGTCCGGACGAGGGCCGCAGCGACGAGGATGAGCACCGGCCACAGGAGGTAGAACTGCTCCTCCGCAGACAGGGACCAGAAGTGCTGGACCGGAGACGGCTGCTCGGCGGACGCGAGGTAGTCGACGCTGCTGGAGGCCAGATGCCAGTTCTGGATGTAGAACGCGCTGGCCCTGATGTCGCTCAGAAACGACTCCCAGTAGATCTGCGGCACCGCGACAAGCGTCGCCAGGGCGCAGAACAGCAGGACCGTGAGCGAGGCCGGCAGCAGACGCCGAGCGCGACGAGCCCAGAACCGCGGCAGCGAGACACGCCCGGTCCTTCCCGCCTCGCGGAACAGATGCGCGGTGATGAGAAAGCCGGAGATGGCGAAGAAGACGTCGACGCCGACGTAACCGCCGGGGACGGCGGACGGCCACAGGTGGTAGGCGACGACGAGAAGGACCGCGATGGCCCGCAGCCCCTGGATCTCGAGCCGCAGGGCGGACACGCCGCTGGGGGCCCCCGGCTTGCGTTCGGAGGGCCGGGTACCGCTGACGCGATGAGGGTCCGCCCGGTCGGGGCAGGTGGTCCCGGCAGAACCGAGGTCTGGGCGGCGCGTCCGAGCATCACGAAGAAGAACTGGCGTACAACGGTAGAGGTTGCGCGCCTTTGCCGACGCGCCACGCGGTGCCCGGGTGCGTCAGTTGCGGACGACGGTCTCGCAGTCGGCGGCCGCGCGCGAGTGACGGCTCATCTCGACGCGATCGCGGCCGGGGCCGCATGAGATCGTCGACCGACGCCGGGTGTAGGAGTAGATCGTGTCGTCCCCGGCCCCGGCCGACACCCGGTTTGGACCCTCGCCGCGAAGTCGGATCGTGTCGGCCCCCGAGCCGCCCCGGATCGTGTTGCGCCCCACCCCGCCCTGCAGGTAGTCGTCACCCGAACCGCCATCGATGACGTTGCGTCCAGGCCCGCCGTAGACGATGTCGTTTCCTGGACCGGCGTAGAGCCGGTCCAGCGCCGGGCTGCGGTCGTTGTTGAGCATGTCGCCCCACAGCACGTCGTCCCCGGCCCCCGCGGAGATGACGTCGGCGCCATGGCTGCCGAGCAGGTTGTCGTTGCGCGGGGTGCCCGTCCCCCTGCCACCGTCGAACGGGGCCAGCCAGGTGATGCCCTGAGCGGGATCCTTCGGCGGCGCGGGGCTCGTGATGACCTGCTCGCAGTTGATGATGCCGCCACGGCGGCGCAGCTGATCGTCGGAGATGCCGCCGGGGGCGCCGCGCGGATCCAGGACGACGATGTCGTCACCGGCGCCGCAGTCGACGGATTCGACGCTGTGGCCGTCATTGATGCGGACGACGTCGTCGCCCGGCCCGCCGCGGAGCACGTCTCCGCCGGAATCCGAGAAGAGCACGTCGTCCCCCGCCCCACCGTCGACGAGGTCGGGGCCGCTGCCGCCGTGCAGGATGTCGTTGCCGTCGTCTCCGAAGACGGAATCCGCTGCCGGCCCTCCGTAGAGGACGTCGTCCCCGGCCCCGCCGTGCAGCACGTCGAGCCCGAACCCTCCGGAGATGACGTCACGACCCGCACCGCCGCTCATCCTGTCGCCGCCGGCCGCTCCGTCCAGCCAGTCGTCGCCGGCGCCGCCGCGGACCGTGTCGGGCCCGGTGTCGCCGTAGAGGTGGTCGTCGCCGGCCAGCCCGGAGATGTCGTCGGCCCCGCCGAGGCCGTGGATGAGGTCCGCGCGCCTCGTCCCACGCAGGACGTCGTGCGGTTGGCCGCCGGTCCGGATCCGCATGGTGCGTGCCGGGGCGACGGGGGCCGCCGGGGCGACACCGAGAACGAGGTCGACGTCCGGCGGCAGGACGGCCGAGAGGCCGGCCACCGGCGGCAGGCCCGGGAGCGGCACCGCCGGGACGGACGGGACGGCCGGCAGCGTGCGGCCATCGGGGACGGCGATCGACACGGAGCGCGTGAGCACGGCGACGCCGGGGGCGGCCCCGCGGGCGAGGACCGATGGCGGAACGAGGGCGCCCGCGCCGATCGCCACCACCGAGGCGGACAGGACAAGGGACGACGCCAGGCGCATACCACGGCCATCGGGATACGCATGGAGGAGCTTGAGCGCTCCGTCGGCACGTCGGCGAGACGTCCAGGCCATTTTCCGACGCGCCACGTCGAGGCGGTCCGCCGTCGACCTGGACCATAATCCGCGCAGATGCGCTCGATCACGGACTTCTACCGCCGAAATCCCCTCGTGCTCGCCGTGGCGGTGGTCGTGGGGCTCGGGCTGAGCATCCTGACGGCGGTCGCCGGTGGCGACGGCATCCTGGGCCCGATCATCCTGGCGGTCCTCGTCGGCGTGCTCGTCGGCCTCGGCATCGCATTCGTGCGGGCCGGAGATGACGCCCCCGACGACCAGGACCCGCGCCGGGACCGCTGACGAGGGCGCCCGTGATCAGGGCACCGGGACCTCCGCGGAGCCCAGGCGCAGGTCAGTGCCCGCACGGGCTGGACGAACAACCGATCGGGTCCGACCGACCGTGTTCCGATGGGAGAGCATGGACAAGCCCCTGGTGAGCTGTCGCTCCTGCGAACGGACGTGGCACAGCCAGACGATGGCGCAAGGCCTGCGGGCGGTGGGCTGCTGCCCTCGTTGCAGCGGCGAACTGGACTGGCACGGGGGGATCGCACGCTCTTCGGGCACCGCCGTCGCCGTCGCTGCCGGCGGAACCGTGGCCCCGCATCTGGTGCTCGGCGTGCCCCGACGCTGAATCTCCGGCGCTTCACGGCGCCGCTTCACGCCGGCGGGGGCGTCTGGGGGCTGCGCTTCTCGTGGCCGGCGCAGCGCAGGACCGGGAGCGGCGGGTACTTGGGGTACCGCGGGTCGGACCGGTGCCGAAGGCACATCGAGAACGAGGAACCACGGCCGCTCCTGATGATCTTCTGGTGCGCGCACGTGCTGCAGGCACCGACGGGCGTGACGGGCATCGCGAGCAGGATGACAGCGACCGACCCGTGACGACGTGGGGCCCTCGTCGGCGCCAGGAGCGCCACGGCGGAGGGTCGTTGCCCAAGCAACTAGACTGTCCCTGTCCGTATGGCGACCTTCTGGCGACTGCTCACCTTCCTGCGGCCCTATCGGGCCGGAGTCATCGGCTCCCTCCTCCTGGCTGCCGCCGCGATGGTCATGACGGTCGCGATCCCGTACCTCACCGGCCGGGCGATCGACCAGGTCCGCGGCGGCGACAACCACGCGCTCATGGTCCTCGGGGGCGCCGTCGCCGCGGCCGGGGTCCTCCGCCTGCTCCTGACCGTCGCCCGCCGCCTCGTGGCGGGGCAGGTCTCGCTCGGGGTGGAATACGACCTACGGACCAGGCTCTACGGCCACTTCCTGGACCAGGAGCTCGCGTTCTTCGACCGCCAGCAGACCGGCCAGCTCATGTCGCGCGCGACGGTCGACCTCTCCGCCGTGCGGTTCTTCCTCGGCTACGGCCTCGTCTTTCTGCTGCAGTCGGGCCTGACGATCCTCCTGGCGTCCGCGGCGATGTTCCTGACGGACCCGGGCCTGGCGGCCATGGCGCTCTTCCCCGTGCCGTTCGTCGTGGTCATCGCCACGCGGTTCGGGCGCAATTCGCGGCCGGCGATCCAGGCGGTGCAGCAGCGCCTGGCCGAGCTGAGCGCAGACGTGGAGGAGAACATCAGCGGTGTGCGCGTCGTGAAGGCCTTCGCCGCCGAGGACCGACAGCTGCGCCGCTTCAACGGCACGGTCGACCGCGTGTTCGACCAGGCGATGATCTCGACACGCCTGCAGGCGTTCTACAACCCGTTCATCGGGTTCCTGCCGCAGCTCGGGCTTGCCGCGATCCTCTTCTTCGGTGGCCGGCGCGTCATCGACGGCTCGCTCACGACGGGTCAGTTCACGGCCTTCTACACCTATCTGCTCATGCTCCTGGGGCCCATGCGGCAGCTGGGGGTCGCGCTCGGGCTCTCCCAGCGCGCGACCGCGTCCGGCGCGCGGCTCTTCGAGATCCTCGACCGCGAGCCGCGCATCCGCTCGGGCCCGGACGCCCGGCCGCTGCCGGCAGGCAACGGCGAGATCGAGTTTCGCGACGTGACGCTGCGCTACGAGGGCACGAAGGCCCCGGCCCTGTCGCACGTGGACCTCCGCGTCCCCGCCGGCCAGACGCTTGCCGTCGTCGGCGCGACCGGCTCAGGCAAGACCGCGCTCGTCCAGCTCGTCGCGCGCCTGTACGACGTCACCGACGGCGCAGTCGTCGTCGACGGGGTCGACGTGCGCGACGTCGTCCCCGAGGAGCTGCGCGCCGAGATCGCCATCGTCAACGACGACCCGTTCCTGTTCAGCGCGTCGGTCGCGGAGAACATCGCCTACGCGCGTGCCGAAGCGACGCCTGAGGAGGTCCGCGCTGCGGCCGAGCGCGCGCAGGCGGCCGGGTTCATCGAACGCCTGCCCGACGGCTACGAGACCCGCGTCGGTGAGCGGGGGCTCACGCTCTCCGGCGGCCAGCGCCAGCGCATCGCCATCGCCCGGGCCTTCCTCGCCGACCCGCGGATCCTCATCCTCGACGACGCGACGTCCTCCGTCGATGCCACGACCGAGCAGGCCATCAAGGGAGCGCTGCGTGAGGTCATGGCCGGCAGGACGACGATCGTCATCGCCCACCGGCTGTCCACGATCGCACTGGCGGACGAGATCGTCGTCCTCGAGGACGGAACCGTCGCCGCGCACGGCAGCCACGAGGAGCTCCTGGATGCCTCGCCGCTGTATCGCGAGATCGTGGAGAAGGGGCTGCCTGACCAGGTCTTCCTCACCCGCAAACCGCTGGAGCCGAAGGTCGCGGGGTTCTGATGAGCGCTCTGGCCGACGGTCCGCTCTCGCGTCGCGACGACCTGCGCCGCCGCCTGCGCGGCACCCAGGGGCGCGGGCGCAAGCTCCGTGGTCTCATGGTCCTCCTGGCGCCCTACCGCCTGCGCGTCGTCGCGATGTTCGCCTCGCTGCTGCTGGGCACGGCGGCGGCACTGGCCCCCGCCCCCCTCGCCCAGAAGGCCATCGACGACGGCATCCTGGCAAAGGACGTCGGCTTCCTGAACATCATCGTCGTCGCGTTCGTCGTGAGCGCCTTCGTCGTCTGGGTCGCAACGTACGCGCAGACGTATCTCACGGGCTGGATCGGCCAGCGTGCGCTCCAGGATCTTCGGCTGCAGATCTTCAGGCACCTGCAGGAGCAGCCGGTCGGGTTCTACGAGCGGCGTCCCGCAGGCGTCCTCGTCTCGCGCATGACGAACGACGTCGAGGCGCTCGATGCGCTGGTGACCGACGCGGTGACGACGCTCTTCAGCGCCACGCTCACGCTGCTGGGGTCGGTGATCATCCTCCTGACGTTCGACGTCGAGCTCGCCCTGATCACCTTCCTCATCTTTCCGGTGATGGCCATCGGCTCGCTCGCCTTCCGGGTCGCCTCCGCGGACGCCTACCGGCGCACGCGGGAGACGATCAGCTCGATCACCGCCTACCTGCAGGAGACGCTGTCGGGGATCCGCGTCGTCCGCTCGTTCGCGCAGGAGCCACGGCACATCGCCGAGTTCGCGGCGCGCAATGAACGCAACCGCGAAGCCAACCTCACGACCGTCAAGCTCAACGCCGCCTACTTCCCGGTCGTCGAGTTCGTCAGCGCCCTGGCAACCGTGGCGATCCTGCTCTACGGCGGCAAGCAGGCCATCGACGGCGACGTCACGATCGGCGTGCTCGTCGGGTTCATCGCCGCGCTGAACGGATTCTTCGACCCGATCGGACAGCTGTCGCAGGTCTACACGACCTACCAGTCCGGCATGGCGGCGCTGGACAAGATCTTCGAGCTTCTCGACGAGGAGCCGACGCTCACCGACAAGCCCGGCGCAAAGGACCTGCCGGCCCCGTTGCGCGGCGAGATCCGTTTCGACGACGTCTCCTTCGGCTACCGGACACAGGACGAAGGCTTCAAGCTCGCGCTCGGAGGCATCGATCTCACGATCCCGCCGGGGCAGTCGGTCGCGCTCGTCGGCGCCACCGGAGCGGGCAAATCGACGTTCGCGAAGCTCGTCGCCCGGTTCTATGACCCCACGAGCGGCGCGGTCACCGTCGATGGCGTCGACCTGCGAGATGTCCGTGCGTCGTCGCTGCGCCGGCAGATGGGCATCGTTCCCCAGGAGGCCTTCCTCTTCAGCGGGACCATCCGCGAGAACATCGGTTTCGGTCGCGCCGACGCGACCGACGCCGAGATCGAGGCCGCGGTGCACGCCGTCGGCGCCGAGGACATCATAGCCCGGCTCGAGCACGGCCTCGATACGGAGGTCGGCGAGCGCGGCGTCCAGCTCTCCGCGGGCCAGCGCCAGCTCGTCGCCTTCGCCCGGGCGCTCGTGGCCGACCCGCGGATCCTCATCCTCGACGAGGCCACGTCGAACGTCGACCTGCACACCGAGGGCAAGCTCGAGGTCGCCATGCGGCGGTTGCTCGCCGGCCGCACGTCGATCGTCATCGCACACCGTCTCTCGACGATCCGTCAGGCAGGCCGGATCATCGTGCTCGATGGCGGGAGGGTGCTCGAGCAGGGCACGCACGACGAGCTTCTGGCCGCAGAGGGTGCCTACTGGCGCCTGTACCGCGACTGGGCACAGCAGTCCGCGGCCTGAGCGTCAGCTGTATTGCGCCATGGCCGGCGAGGCGAGGGACCGCCACGCACCGGCGCGAGAAGCCGCGTTGCGGCGCTTGGCCGGACGGCACACCGTGACCGTCTGTCGGGTGGTGCGCGTGGTGGCCCGGCCCTGCCCCTTCCGGCCGGCGGCCGCCACCTGACGCACGCTCAGGCGCTGGACCCCGGCAGCCAGCGTCACGCGGAATGTCGCGGAGCCGCCGTTCACCCGCTTGACGATCCGGCCGCCGGCGTGGACGACGGTCCTCGCCACGCGCCGCCCCCTCCAGGACGGGACCTTGACCTTGACCGGAGAAGCCTGGCAGGCGGTCGACGCCCCATACGCGGTGGATGAGCCGGGACTGCGGACGTCGGCGGGCGCCTGCGGGCTCGTGGAACCATCCGGCGGGTCCCCGCGCGGCACGGACAACTCGGCCACGAGGCTCTGGAAGACCCAGAACGCCGGCTTGGGGGTGTAGTCGTCCCGCGTGATGCCGTACTGGCTCTCGAAGTTCCCGTCGTCGCTCACGCTGTCACGCAGATCAAACCAACGGTAGTCCGTCACGTTGAGGCGGCCGCGGGACCCGTCGATCGCCCGCACCATCGCCGCCAGCACGTCCGACTGCATTGCCGTCGACCGTCCGGGCCCCGTCGGGAACCCGTTTTCGGCGACGTGGATCGGGACGGCGCCGCTCAGGCCGGCGATCGGCATGAGGCAGGCACGGAGGGTCTGCGCCGCGGTGACGACGGCCTCCCCTGCTTTCCCCGGGAGCGTCTCGTCCGACGTGAGCCGGGGCGCCCAGGTGCCGGGGTAGGCGTCCAGGCCGACCCAGTCCACCGCGGCGGCGAACGCCGGGCCGCCGGCCTCGGCGAGCCCCTGGAAGAACTCGTGCGACGCCGAAGCGCGCTCGTCATAGGCCCAGTTGAAGCCGACGCGCACCTGGGTGTGCCCGCTGCGCTGCACCGCGTCCTTCGCCGCGATGACCCCGCGCACCACCGCCTTGAGCGCTCCGGCGTACGCCCCGTCGGAGGCTGCCGCCGCCCCCGAGAGGTTCGATTCGTTTCCGACCTGCAGCGCCACGAATCCCGGGTCCGTCCCGTAACGATGGACCAGACCGCGGACGTGCTCGGCGAACCCGGCGATGTTGGCGGAGGTCTCGCCTCCGCGTGGTTCGTACCGCGTCACGAGCTCCACCAGCAGGCCGGCGGCCGTGTACCCGGCGATCTCACCGTCGAGCCACCGCATCGTGCCGTCGTCGGCTTCCCGGTCCCCGGAGAAGCCGGTGTAGACATGCACCACGAACGGCGTCGCTCCCGCAAGCTGACGCAGCGCGGACAGGCGCCGCTGCGGATCCTCGGGCAGCGGAGCGGACTTTGCCGACACCGAGCCGGCGGCACCGCCGGGGTAGATCCCGAAGCGCAGCGCTGAAGGGGACGAGTTCATGGTGCCCGACACGGTGGCACGACAGGGCGACGTCTGCGCCTGGCCCGGACCGGGAAACGCCGCAAGGCATGCGAGCGACGACGCGAGCGCGAAGACCCCGAAACACCGGCTGTAAAAGCGCTGACCCATGCCCCTGATGCCGCCCGGCCCCCCGGCCACGTCGATGTTTGAAACATGCCCCCGTTCGGGCACCGACGTAGTCCACCACATTTGCGGGCATCGCGTCGCAGCACTGACGACGCGGGCGGTCCGCAGGCGTAACCGTGGCGACGCCGGGTACGGCGGCCGCCATGTCCGCGGGTGCACAGAAACCGACGTCAAAGACGCACTCCGCGGCCGTGTTCGCAGCTGACGATCGGAGCGTCCGCGCCCGTTACCCACGGCCCATCGCCGGCACACCCCCGGTACCGGCGCGGATGAGCTCCTTTCCCGTCTCGGGAGCGTCGACACCTCACGCGGCGTACGGCGAGCGGCGGACGACGCGCCGGCGTCGCCGCGCCGACAGGCACCTTCGCGACGCGCTGACAGACGCCCAGCGCCTGCGGCTTGCGGGGCTTGTCGCGACGTGGGCGGTGACGACGGCCTGGGCCTGGGCCTGGTGGTTGGAGCCCGCCCATGCGTCCTCGACGGCCGCGGCGATCATCAACTCGCTGCTGCTCGGCGTGGAGACCGTCGTGCTTCCGGTCTGGTTCTACTTCTGGATCTGGCGGATGAAGCGGCCGGACCCGAACGTCGGGATCCCGGACCTGGTCACGGCGATGGTGGTCACCAAAGCCCCGTCGGAGCCGTGGCCGGTGGTCCGCGAGACCCTGGAAGCGATGCTCGCCCAGTCCTTCCCCAAGCCGTTTGACACGTGGCTCGCCGACGAGTCACCGACCCCGCAAACGCGTGCGTGGTGCGCGCGGAACGGGGTTCGGATCTCGTGCCGCGAGAACGTCCCGGGCTACCACCAGCCGAGCTGGCCGCGCCGCACGAAGTGCAAAGAGGGCAACCTCGCGTTCTTCTACGACATCTGGGGCTATCGGCTCTACGACGTCGTCGTGCAACTCGACGCCGATCACGTGCCGGCGCCCGACTACCTCAGGAGGATGGTCGCGCCGTTCACCGACCCCCTCGTCGGCTATGTGGCCGCGCCCAGCATCTGCGATCGCAACGCTGATCGTTCCTGGGCTGCGCGGGGCCGGCTGTACGCCGAGGCGGTTCTGCACGGTCCGGCCCAGGCCGGTCACAGCGGTGGCTTCGCCCCCAGCTGCATCGGTTCGCACTACGCCGTGCGCACGCGGGCGCTGCAGCAGATCGGTGGGCTCGGACCTGAGCTCGCCGAGGACTTCACGACGACGCTCATGATGAGCTCGCACGGCTGGCAAGGCGTCTTTGCGGTGGATGCCGAAGCCCACGGCGACGGCCCCGAGACGCTCGCAGACTGCCTGACCCAGGAGTTCCAGTGGTCGCGGAGCATGATGAACGTGCTCCTGGGGGTGAGCCGGCAGTATTGGAACGGGCTGAGCCTCCAAGCCAAGGTGCGCCTGGGCTTCTGCCAGGTCTGGTATCCGCTGTTCGGGCTGCTCATGCTTGCCTCGGTCGCGGTGCCGATCACCGCGATCGTCACGAAGACCCCGTTCATGCGCCTGTCGCTCGGCGACTTCTACCTGCATTTCGGTCCCGCGATGCTCGTGCTCCTGTTGACCGTCCTGTGGCTGCGCGACCTGGACTGGCTGCGTCCGCGGACGGCGAAGGCGGTCTCGTGGGAGATGGCGCTGTTTCAGCTCATCCGGTGGCCCTGGGCGCTGATCGGCTGCGTGCACGCCGTTGCCGGCCGTCTCGCGCGACGCGAATTCGCGTTCAAGGTCACCCCGAAGGGCCGCGAGGGCGCCGCCCCGCTGCCGATGCGTGTCGTGGCTCCCTACCTCCTGCTGGCCCTCACGTCGGGGGCTCCGATGATCCTGGGTGTGGATGCAGGCGAGGCGCGCGGATACCTGACGCTCGCCTGGATCAACGTCGCGCTGTACCTCACCGCGTCGGCCGCGATCCTCGTCCTGCACATCCGCGAGCACCCCCCTGAACTGCGACCGCTGGTCCTGCGAGCCTGCACCGGGAAGATCGCCGCGACGGCCGCGGCCACCGGCCTCGTGCTGCTGGGTGTCATCGCCGGGCAGCCTCGTATCGACGGTGGCCTGGCCCCCGCCCAGGCGTCCGCCGGGTGGCCGGTCGCCGCCGACACGAACACCGGGTTGACGATCGGCGTCACGACGGACGCGATGGCCAAGCACGCCACGACGCCGTGGGGGACCGCCGGGCTGCGGCAGGTCAACGCCTTCGAGCAGACCGTCCGCACCCACGCCGGGATCGTCATGTGGTTCGCCGACTGGGAGCACAGCAGGCCCGACCTCGGCCGACTGCAGGCGGTGGACGCTCGCGGGAGCATCCCTGAGATCAGCTGGGAGCCGTGGGACCACGCGGCCGGCCTGCGCCGACCCCAGGACAAGTACACGCTTGCCTCGATCCTCCGCGGAGATCACGACGCCTACATCTCCGACTGGGCCAGGACCCTGGCGCAGTTCCGCAAGCCCGTCATGTTGCGGTTCGCCCAGGAGATGAACGGCACGTGGTACCCGTGGTCCGAACAACGCAACGGCAACCGCCGCGGGGAGTTCGTGGCCGTGTGGCGGTACCTGCACGACCGCTTCGAGGCCCTCGGCGCGACCAACGTGCAGTGGGTCTGGAGCCCGGTTGCCCGCCGTCTGGATCCGTCGGAGTACCCAGGGGACCGTTACGTGGACGTGGTCGGGCTCTCGGGGTTCAACGGAGGCGACGCCCTGGACTGGACCGGCTGGCGGAGCTTCGCGGCGATCTTCGGTGGCTCGCTGGAGACGCTGGCCCGGATCGCACCGCTCAAGCCCGTCCAGATCAGCGAGGTCAGCAGCGCCGAGCTCGGCGGGGACAAGGCCCGGTGGATCACCGACATGTTCGCCACGCTCGGCGACCATCCAGCGGTGAAGTCGCTGCTGTGGTTTGACCTGCGCAAGCAGACCGATTGGCGCGTGGACAGCTCGCCCCGGTCCGCCGCGGCGTTCGCCGCCGGGGCCGCGGCCCGGGCAAAGCCGGGGCGGGGGCAGGGCCGTGCGGTGCCGTCCCCCGACGACGAAAGCGCCCCCTGAAGGGACGCTTTCAAGAGGCTGCGGGACTAGGACTCGAACCTAGAATACCTGCTCCAGAGGCAGACGTGTTGCCGATTACACCATCCCGCAACGGGATCCCGGCCGGCGGCCGGGACGGAAAGTATAGGCAATCCTCGTCCGTCGCTCCCTCCCGCCCTGGAGCGCTCACGCGAGCCGGGAAGCTCGCGATTTCAGCCGCCTTTGCCGTGCCCGCGGCCGTGGGAAGTCCCGCCCGACGACGACCTGCCCACCGCCCCCTTCCTCGCGGCCTTGAGCCCCCGGGGCGTTACGCGCGGGTTCGCCAGGCTGAGCGTCGAGCGTCTGGACCCGCGAGCCCCGGTGTCGACGCCCTCAGTGGTCGGCGGGCGCGGCGAACTGCTTGGTGATCGAGTCCTCGAGACCGGGGTCGAGCACGAGCAGGACCTCGTCGCCGGCGTTGATCATCGTCTCCCCCTTGGGGACGAAGCCGGCGCCCCCACGCAGGATCGAGATGATGAGCACCCCTTCGGGGAGCGGCACCTCCGCGACGGCGAGTCCTGCCGCCGGCGACCCCGGTGCGACTTCGATCTCGATGATCTCCAGCCGCTCGTCCCGGAGGTCGAGCAGGTGCACCAGACCGTAGGAGGGCACCTCATGCTCGATGAGCCGCAGGATGAGGTCCGTCGCGCTGACTGTCGGCTGGATCCCGAGGAGCTCGAACCACTCGCGGTTTCGCGGGTTGTTGACGCGCGCGATGATCCGCTCGCAGAGGTACTTCTCCTTCGCCATCTGACAGATGAGCATGTTGTCCTCGTCGTCGCCGGTGACGGCGATGACGAGGTCCGCCCGCTGGATCCCCGCACGCTCCAGGACCCACAGTTCGGTCGCGTCGCCGTACTGGACCTGGTGCTCGAGCTCCTGCTCGATCGTGAGATAGCGATCGCGCTCGGCCTCGAGCAGGGTCACCTCGTGGTCCTTGCCGAGGAGCTCACGTGTGAGGTTCCAGCCCACCTTGCCGCCGCCGGCGATGATGACGTACATCAGCGCGCGATCTCCGTGAGCGCGGACTCGAACATCTCGATCGCGTGACGCGTCGGGGAGACCGTCCGAAGCCCCTGCGTCTCGTACCAGGCCGCGCGGGCGGGATCCATGACGCGGGCGATGACGTGCTCCACCTCAAAGCGCTTCTGCGCGATCTGGGCGATGACGAGGTTCGTGTTGTCGCCGTGGGTGGAGGCGATGAACAGATCGGCCCGGTCGATGCCGGCCTCCAGGAGCGCTTCGACCTCGATGCCGTGACCGACGGTGAAGCGCCCGCCCGCGTCCTCCCAGGAGGTCGGCTGGCCGGCGTCCAGCCGCTCGTGGGACAACGGGTCGTCGTCCAGGACGGAGACCTCGTGGCCGGCGGCAAGAGCGGAGCGCGCGGTGGCGGCCCCTACTCGGCCGGCTCCGACGATGAGCACGAACATGGGCGGGACCATAGTCCTTCTGGCGTCCACGGCGTTGAGCCCCCGCAGGCCTGGCGCCGCATCGCTCAGGCGCGCTCCGCGGCCCCCGGCTCGGGCATGTCGTCGGTCGGCGGAGCGGTGAGGATGACCGGGCAGTGCGCCTTGGCGACGACGTACTTCGTGACCTCCCCCACGAAGTTGTCGCGCGGTCCTCCGCGGCCCCCCAGCCGGGCGCCGCCGCGGATCCGTGACGGCTCCTCGGCAGCGAGCACGATCGCCTCCACCCCACGACGACGGGCCTCGTCGACGATCGCCGACCCGGCGCTCCGGGTCCGGATCGTCGCCGTGGCGACCTCCACGCCGTCGTACTCCTCGCCGACGGCCTTGGCGCGGCGCAGGGCAGCGCGGGCGCGCTCGAGCTGGCCCTCGGGCAGCCGCGCGTCGATCGGAAGCGACATCGGGACCTCGAAGATCCACAGCACCTCCACGACGGCCCCCTCCTCCGAGTCGAAGTCCTCGTGCTGCTCTCCTGCCAGCCGGCCGGCCGTCTGGATGATGTCGTCGTCCAGCGGCGACCCCATCAGCGGGACGAGGATCGAGCCGTAGGAGATCTCTGCCGGACGTGCCGTCTGCCGCAGGGCGAGCTCGGGAACCGTCACCCGCGTCCGCACCGGCTTCTCCTGGGAGACGCGGTAGATGACGTAGAACGCCACCCCGAAGACCATCCAGCCCACGCCGACGTAGCGGGCGCCGGAGTGGAAGATGACGACGCTGATCCACGCAAGTCCGGCCAGCAGCGCGCCGAGCACCGCCGGGAGCGGCAGGCTGGCGGCTCCGACCGGAACCGACAGCGGGATGCGGTAGGGCCGCCGCTTGTCTGGCTCCTTGAACCGCAGGCGAACCACGGCGGCGTGCGCGATCGTCAGCCCCAGCAACGACCCGAAGGCGTAGATGCCGACGAGGAGATCCAGGTCCTGCGGGAGGACGAGGAGGATCGCGAGGATCGCGGCGAGCACGATGACGACGTACGGCGTGGACCGGGTCGGATGCAGACGGCCGAGCGCCGAGGGGATCTGCCGGTTGAGCGAGAGGGAGTACGCCAGGCGTGAGAGCCCGAGCATCGCCGAGTTCGCGGCCGCGATCAGCGTGATCGTCGCGGCGGCAGCCAGCGCATAGGTCGACGACGTGGCCAGCCAGTCCTGCTCGAAGCTGCGGGTGATGCCCAGGACGGGTGCTTCCAGGTTGTCGTCGGCAAGCGACGTGGACCCGTTGACGACGGGGAGCGCCATCGTCGCGACCACGGCGATCCCGACGTAGACGACGACGACGAACGCGGTCGAACTCGTGACGAGGCGTTTGAGGTCCTTGGACTTGGCGCCGACCTCCCCCGCCAGACCCGAAGCAGACTCAAGCCCGGTCAGCACGACGGTCGCGACGCCGAGCGCGAAGATCGTGTCCGACCACGTCGGGGTGGCCCCCAGGTCGATCGAGTCCGTCAGCGCGCCCCCATCGAACAGGAGCGCCATGCCGACCACGACGAGCGCGACCTGCAGGACCAGATCGGCCACGACGATCGAGACCAGCCGCAGCGCCCGGGTGCTCTGGAAGCCACGGATCGTGCCCCCGGCGACGTACAGGATGATCCCGATGGCGACGACGGTCTCGACGGCCCCGTTGTCCAGCGGCGACCAGAACGCCGCCGCGTAGTTCGTCGCCGACAGCGCGCAGACGGCGACGAGGATGATGTAGTCCAGCAGGACCGCCCACCCCGCGATGAAGCTCCACAACTCGTCGAAGGCGTAACGCGCGAAGACCGTCGAGCCCCCGCGATCCTGATGCAGGGAGGCACCCTCGACGTAGGTCATGGTCGCCAGCGCGAAGAACCCGCTGGCCACGAGGAAGACGACGGGCGTCAGCGCGAGCGCGTGGTCGGCGACGACCCCCAGCGAGAAGTAGATCCCGCTGGCCAGCGCGGTCCACACCACCGCGAACAGCACCGGCGAGCCGACGGTCGTCCGGCCCGCCTCGGTCGCGCGCTCCTGGGCGTCGGGCATCAGCCGCCGCTCCGCAGGGACACGTAGAGGCGACCGCCGCCCGCGAAGAGGAACAGCAGGCCCATGACGACGCCGATCGACAGGGGACCGCCGCCGCGCCCGAGCGTCGACACGAGCATCACCAGCCCGAGGATGAGCATCAGCGCCGAGAGGAGGCGGGTCCCGGAGCGGTGCAGGTTCGGTGGCTCGCTCATGAGCGACCCGGACCGGTGACGGCCGCCGACGCGCCGGTCTTCGCGACATCGGGGTCTGACTGGATGATGACGCGGCACGGACGCTTGGCCAGGACGGTCTCCACGGTCTTGCCGAAGACCGTGCTCGATGCGGTCCGCGGCGGCAGCGGAAGCACGATCGCCCGCGCCCTGATCGCCGTGGCGGTCTCGACGATCGTCGACCCGGCCTGCCCGGCTCGCACCTTCTGCGTCCGACCGGTCACGCGCCGCCCACCCTGCAGGCGGGCCTGCTCGATCATGGCCTGCGCGGCGAGCTCCTGCTCGGGCAGTTCGGCGTCCAGCGGCGAGGTCTGCGGCACGGGGATCGTCACGAGGACGTAGATCCCGCGGCGTCGGCGCGCGGCGACCTTGACGGCCGTGGCCAGCGCCCCCGGCGCGTAGGGACGCGACGCGTCGAGCGCCACGAGGACGGATTCGTACTCGGCCTCGCGCTCGGTCACCGGCAACGGGATCGCGATCTTCGTCGTCGTCGTCAGGTCCAGGCCCTGGCTGCGACGGTAGACGGGGTAGATCAACATCCCGAGCACGAGCCACGCCGTGCCGGCGGCCGCGACGTCGAGGTGCAGGAACGTCACGACGAGGAAGGCCAACCCGGTCCCGAACCCGCCCAGGATCGCGAAGAGCGGCAGCGAGCGACCCCGGATGCGCAGGTTCCCGGGGCCGGAGTACGGCCGGTTCACGTCCGGCTTGGTCAGGCGCAGGCGGATGACCGACACGTGCGCGATCGTGAACGACAACATCGCGCCGAACGCGTACATGTTGCCCAGGAACGCCGCCTTGCCCGGGATCATCGCCACGCAGGCGATCGCCCCGAAGAGCAGGATGCCGATCCACGGCGTGCCGTACTTGGGGTGCAGCTGGCGCAGGCGGTCGGGGACCTGGCGGTGCAGGCCCATCGAGTAGACCAGGCGCGACACGCCGATGATGCCGGCGTTCGTCGCGATGAACAGGATCGTCGCAGCGAGCAACCCGACGTAGATCTCGCCGGGCATCTGCAGAAAGCCCAGATCCATCTTCCTGACGACGCCGAGGATCGGGTCGCCCGCAAAGCCGCCGGCCTTCTCCGTCAGACCGAGGAGCGTGACCTGGTCGCCGACGTCGGCCTCCCCCGAGGTCACCGCGAGGCTCCCTGCGGTCGCCGTGAACACCGGGAGGGCGCTCAGCGCGACGGCCGGCAGGGCGGCGTAGATCGCGAAGACCGCGATGACGACACGCTTGATGGCGGCGGGGATCGTCTTCGTCTCGTCCTTGGCCTCCTCGGCCATGTTCGAGATCGTCTCGATGCCGGTGTAGGCGATCATCCCCACGGGGATCGCGAGAAAGAAGTCCTTCCAGCTCGGCGCCACCCCGAGCTGGACGTTGTCGACGAGGGTGCTCGGGCTCAGCACGAGGAAGAAGCCGACGATGACGAGCAGAAGCTGCGTGAGGAAGTCGGTGACCGCCAGGGCGATGTTGACGCCGGCGGACTCCTCGGCGCCGCGGACGTTCACGAACGCCAGCAGGGCGACGACGCCTATCCCGAAGAAGATGTCGGCCGGGCTGCTGCGCAGCGGCGTCGATCCCGAGCACCCCGCCGAGGTAGTGCGGCACGAAGAACGCGGAGATCGCGATCGTGATCGTGTAGTTCAGCATCTGCGCCCACGCGGCGAAGAAGCTCCAGAACTCGTTGAAGGCGTGGCGCGCGAACGAGGAGGAGCCGCCGGCCTCCGGGTACATCGCGGTCGCCTCGGCGTAGGTGGCGGCCGTGAGATAGAAGATGAAGCCGGTGATGATGAACACCACCGGCGTGAGGCCGAGCGCGAAGCTCGCGACGAGGCCCAGCGCGTAGTAGATCGAGGAGCCGACGTTGCCGTAGGCCGTCGAGAACAGCGCGTTGACCCCCAGCACGCGCTGGAGACCGTGGAGTCGTCGTTCGGCCATCGGCGCTGCCGGAGTCTAGGGCGCGGCAGCCACCGGGGTGGCGCCCGCGCCCGGGGTTCGCACGGGCGTCGACATCCCGCCCGTGCCCTGCGGCGCTACTGCCCCGGGATCCAGAGCTTGCCCGCACCAGGAGGTGCCAGCGGGGACTCCTTCTGCGGCGGTGCGGGAGCCTCGCCCGGCCCGTCGGCGGCAGGGGCACCGGACGCGGTTCCACCGAGCTGCACGAAGGCCACCTGGAGCTGGGAGACGGCCTCCTTCAGCTGCGAGGCGTCCGGCCCCAGCGCTTCCTCGACGAGGGGCAGCAGGCGGCGGACGCCCTCGATCGTCAGCGCGAGCTGGCCGAGGTCCCGTTCGTTCTCGGTGCCCGGGGCAAGGCCCGCCTTGCGGCCGCCGAGGTTCAGCAGGGAGACGATCGTCTGCAGGACGACGTCCTCCACGCGCAGCTGCTTGATCTGCTCCTCGTAGGCGGCAGCGAGCTGCTCTTCGGTCATCGGCTCGCCGTCCGGGCCGAGGGGCATGGGGGGCTGGTCTTGCTCACTCATGGTGCGGGTGCCTCCTGGGCGTAGGTCTCCTGCGTCTCGCGCACCGTGTGGGCGAAGACGTCCTGCATGCTCTGCCCGGCGGCCAGCGCCTCGCGCTGACGCTGGGCTCCGTTGCGCGTGGCGAGCCGGGGTTCCTCGAGGCCGAGCTCTCCGCGGACCGGGGCGGTCCAGACAAGCAGATCCTCCACGGCACCGGCCGTCGGCTGCTCGCGCAGTGCCGACAGGTCGATCATCCGCCCGTCCATGCCGTGCCGGATCGCCCGCCACAGGTTCTCCTCGAGCAGGCGGCGCGGGTGGTCGGGCATCGGAAGGCCCTCGTCCTCGTCCCGCGCAGCCTGCGTGATGCACGCGACGAGCAGGGTCGTCAGGGCGTCGGACTCGTCCGCCGTGACCTGCGCGTCGCAGATCCGGACCTCGACCGTCCCGAACGAGAAGTGCGGGCGCACCGACCACCAGACCTGCGTGTATTCGATGATCGACCCGGTGGCCAGCAGGAGCTCGATGTAGCGCCGGTACTCCGCCCACGAGCCGTAGGCGTCGGGGATGCCACACCGCGGAAAGCTCTTCGTGAACGACTGCGTGCGGGCCGAGTGCAGGCCGCTGTGGCGGGCGTCGAGAAACGGCGAGCTGGCGCTGAGGGCCAGCAGCTGCGGCAGGACCGAACGCAGACGGTCACAGACGCGGACGGCGCGGTCGATTCCGGAGACACCGACGTGGACGTGGAGGCTGAAGGTGTTGTTGCGGCGGGCGACGTACTGCAGGCCGTCGACGACGCGCCGGTAGTGCTCCGTGTCGATGTTTGACTGCTCGCGGTAGTCCGCCCACGGGTGTGTGCCCGTGCTGCCGAGCGCCGCGCCGTGGGCCCCGGCCAGCGCAAAGAGCCGCCTGCGGGCCTCTCGTTGACGCCCTGCCGCGTCGGCCAGGTCCTCCCCACGGCCCGAGCGGATCTCGATCTCGCTCGAGATGAGCTCGCCGGCGACCGCGTCGCGCAGCACCTCGTCGCCCTGCGCAGCCGCGTGCAGCTCCTCGTACCGCGGGACGAGGTCCAGCGACACGGGATCGAGGATCATGAACTCCTCCTCCAGCCCGACGGTGCCGTCCTGGGAGGCTGCGAAGACCTCCTCTACTCCGTCACAGGTGAACGTCATCTCGAGCGGGCCGGACGCGTCAGGTCAGGTAGAAGTAGAGGGCGTACAACAGGTCGACCGCGGGGCTGGACGTGTGGACCGTGACCTCCGGCGGCACCTGCAGCAGCGCCTCGGAGTAGTTGAAGATGATCTTCACGCCGGCGTCGACGAGGACGTCCGCCAGCTCCTGCGCGGCCTGGTTGGGGACGGCGAGCACGCCGACGACGATGTCCTCCTCTTCCACCGCGGCGGCCAGCTCGCTGACCGGCCGCACCGTGAGGTGGCCGACGGCGGAGCCGATCTTGTCGGGTGCGCTGTCGAAGACCGCGACGACGCTGAACCCGTGGTCGGCGAAGATGTCCGAGCTGGCGATGGCGCGGCCGAGGTGCCCGGCGCCGAAGAGCGCGATGTTGTGCGGGCCGGCCGTCCGCAGGATCTTGCGGATCTGCGCGACGAGGGCGTCGACGTTGTAGCCCACGCCACGTTTGCCGAACTTCCCGAAGCCCGAGAGGTCGCGGCGGATCTGGGTGGAGTTGACCTTCGTCCAGATCGACAGCTCCTGCGAGCTGACGGTCTCCTTGCCCTCCCGCTTTGCCTGGGTCAACACCTGCAGGTAGCGCGCAAGACGGGCGGCGACGCCCATGGAGAGGCGCTCGGGGGCCGGGGACAGGGCCTCCTGGCTCGTGAGATCTCCAGCGCTCATCCGAGGCCCCGACTCTAGTGGTTCCCCCGTCCGGACAGCCGCCCGCGCAGGTCGGCCTCGTCGACGAAGAAGTCCGAGAGCTCCTCACCGTCCAGCGCGACGACGGGGATGCGCTCCAAGTACACCCTGTGCAGGCGGTCATCGGACTCGATGTCGACCTCCTGCAGGGTGAAAGCAAGCTCGGACTGCAACCGCTGCAGCACCGAACGGGCCTCGTCGCACAGGTGACACCCCGGCCGTCCGTACATCGTGACGATCGCCGGGGTCACAGGGACCGGCGGTCCGTGGCGTAGACGCCCAGACCCGCGACGTCCCCCGCGTCGGCCGGCTCGGCGAAGAGCGCGGCCCCGGCGATCATCGCGGCGTTGTCGGTGCAGAGCGCCCGCGGCGGGATGTGGACCGTCGACGCGAGGGGACGCAGACGCTCGCGCAGCGGGCCGTTCGCGGCGACGCCACCCCCGATGGCCAGTCGGTCCAGCCCCGTCGCCACCAGCGCCCGCTCGACCCGCCGCGCCAGCTGCTCGACGACGGCATGCTGGTAGGACGCGGCGAGGTCCGCAGCCCTGGCGGCGGCCCCCCCGGCAGCCGCCCCGTCGAGGTCGCGGACGGCGTACAACAGCGCCGTCTTGAGGCCGGCGAAGCTCATGTCCAGCCCGGGCACGCCGTGGGCGACCGGGAAGGCGAACGCGCCCGGATCTCCGCCGGCGGCAAGGCGTTCGATGTGCGGACCTCCTGGAAACGGCAGGCCGAGGAGCCGCGCGCCCTTGTCCAGCGCTTCACCGGCAGCATCGTCGAGCGTGCGGCCGAGCACCTCGAAGGTGCGGTGGTCCTCCACCCGCGCGACGAACGTGTGACCCCCGCTGACCACGAGGCAGAGGAACGGCGGCTCCATCCCCGGCGCGCCGTCCTCCCCGATGAGGAAGTTCGCCGCGACGTGCCCTTGCAGATGATCGACCGGGATGAGCGGGAGCCCTCGGGCCACCGCGAGCGCCTTCGCGGTCGCAAAGCCCACGAGCAGGGCGCCGACGAGGCCCGGACCGCGCGTGGCCGCGATCGCCCGCACGTCACCCAGGCCGATGCCCGCCCGGCTCAGCGCGTCGTCGACGACGAGGTTCACCAGCTGCAGATGCTGGCGGGACGCGATCTCGGGCACCACGCCGCCATAGGCGTCGTGGATCTCCTGCGAGGAGATGACGTTCGACAGGATCCTGCCGTCGTCGGTCACCACCGCCGCGCAGGTGTCGTCGCAGCTTGTCTCCAGGGCGAGGATCACGGCGTGCTCTGCTTTGTCGGCGGCACCGGCCAGGCGTTGGGGACGTCATCGAGGCGCCCCTTCAGGGTCGCCGGCGTGCGCCACATGATGAGGGCGTCCTCGCCGTTGTCCTGGTAGTACCGGCGGCGCATCCCGGCCGTCATGAACGAAAACCGCTCGTACATCGCGATGGCACCGGTGTTCGACGGCCTGACCTCCAGGGTGTACTGCCCCGCGGGGTCGTTCACCCGGTCCAGGAGGCCGTTCAGGAGCGTCGTGGCGACGCCCCGGCGACGCACCGCCGGATCCACCGACACGTTCATCACGTGCCACGTCGTGTCGTACCGGCTGCAGATGAGGTACCCGCAGATCTGCTCGCGCGCCCCGTCCTGCGGTGTCCACCAGGCCGCCAGACAGATCCCGCTCGGCTTCGAGAGCTCCAGGACGAACATCGCCAGCGACCACGGCGTCGGAAAGGCCCTGCGCTCGATCGCGATGACCTGCGGCAGGTCCGCGTACGTGAGGCGGCGGATGTCGGGGACGAGGGGCTCGGTCATGTCAGGCCGCGCCGACCCGCGGGCGGCGGACGGCATCCGGATCCCGGACGTAGTCGGGCATGAGCGTGTCACGGTCTGCGGCGGGCTCATATCGCGCCAACCGGCAGATCGCGGTGGCGTCGACGTGGTGACGCGCGTCCCCGTCCGGTGGCACATCCGCACCTTCCAACGCCGTGCGGTAGCGGACGGCTCCGTCGCCGACGGCAAGCGGGCGCCCGTCCAGGCCCGTCAGGAGCGCGGTGAGCGCCGCGGGCGTCAGGGCGCGTGCAGGCTGCACGCACACGCCGCCGGCCCACGCTGCCGCGAACACCTCTCCCCGGCGGGCGTCCACGCAGGCCAGGACCGGCGCCCCGGCGCTCTCGCCACCCGCCGCGTGGGCGAGCGCGTGCAGCGTCGAGATCCCGACAAGCTGGCAGCCCGCCGCCTGAGCCAGACCCCGCGCGCTGGCCACCCCGATCCGCAGCCCGGTGAACGTGCCGGGGCCGACGCCGACCGCGATCCGATCAACCGCACCCCAGGTCATCGAGGCTTCGTGCAGGACGGTCGCCGACAGGCCCAGCAGGTGCTCGGCGTGGCCGGGCCGCTCGCCCGCCGCGGGCCGGTGATGGCGCGACAGGCTCACGGTGAGACCCTCCGTGTCGCTGACGAGCGCCACCGAGGTGTCGGCCGTCGCCGTGTCGATCCCCAGCACGATCACTGCGTCACCTCGACACGCCGCCGGTCGGGCGCCACGTGCTCGAGGCGCACGCGGGCCGCCACCCGGGCGGCCAGCTCCGGCGCCTCGTCCGCGATCTGCGGCCACTCGACGAAGGCGATGCCCGCCGGGTCCAGATGGTCCTCCAGGAACGCCGGGTCCTCGTCCTCCAGGCCCGCGAGGCGATGCAGGTCCAGGTGGGCGACGGGCACAGGGCCGTCCTCATAATGGCGGGCGATCGTGTAGGTCGGGCTCGTCACCGGCCCCTGGTTCCCCAGTGCGCGTAGGGCGCCGCGGACGAACGTCGTCTTTCCGGCACCCATCTCCCCGTAGAGCAGGACGACGTCACCTGGGCGCAGGCCGGCGGCCAGCGCGGCTCCGAGAGCCTCGGTCTGTGCCGGGGACGTCGTCTCTTGGGGGCCGCGGCCTATCACCTTGCCGACAGGCTAGATGGGTGGTCCGCCGACCTCAGAAGCGTTCGCGAGCGGTGCGCAGGCGAAGGCCCGCGCCGCAGAGCAACAGGCCCAGACCGAGGGCCGCCAGGATGCGGCCGTCGACGCCCGTGTTGGGAAGGCTCGTCGCCGAGGACTGCGTCGGGGAGGTCGTCGTGCCGCCGGTGCGGGACGAGCCCGTCGCGGTCCCGCTCCCGCCGGCGCCGGATGAGCTGCCGCTGCCCGACGAGCCGCCGACGGTCGGGGTCAGCTGCGGGGTCGAGGACGGCACCGTCGCCGCCGGAGCCTGCGTCTGCCCGGCCAGCGGATCCTGGTACTGGTCGTCGCCCGCGCTCTGCGCCGCGGCCAGACCGGGCGTCCCCGCGACGACCCCCGCCACGCAGGCGGCGGCGATCAGGGCTCGGGTTCGGTGAGCGGCGAAGGGCACGGCGCGCAGTCTAACGCCGGGTCGGAGGTCCTGACGTCAGCGTCCGTGCGCCAGCCAGGCGGTGAGCTGGTCAAGCAGCGCGGCGTCGAAGGACGTATCCCAGTCCCGGCTCCACGCGACCGCGCTCCCGCGCACCCGCCGCTCGCTGTCGGCGGCCGCCGTGGTGGCGGCCAGCAGCCCTTGGGCGATGCCCTCGACCGTGGGCGCGACGGTCAGGAGGTTGGCCGAGATCGCCCCCATCGCCTCTGCCGTCTTGTTGGCACAGCTGTTGGTCACCGTCAGCAGGCCCGCGGACGCCATCTCGATCGGCACGAGGCTCGGGTGGGGCGTGTACATCAGCGAGAGCCCGACGTCGTGGGCACGCAGGACGTCGGCGTAGGAGCGCTGCTGTGCGCGCGGGACGAGCTGGAGCTCTGCGCCCCCGCCCAGGTCCAGGACGCCGCCGGCCGCCACCGTCCCGATGCCGTGCAGCTCCCAGCCGTCGCGGAACGCTCCGAGCTCGAACGCGCGCCCGAGCGCGAGCACCCCGAGCTCGAACATGTTGCGCGCGGCGTGGGCCTCAGGGCGCGCGTAGAACAACAACCGCTTGGTCGCACGGGCCTGCAGCTCGGCAACGGTCGGCGGCTGCACCGCGGTGATCGCGTTCTGGAAGGAGCGCGAGGCACGATCGCCCGCATCGGTGCCGGCGGCGAACACGCCGAGCGCGTTGCGGCGGAAGTGGTCGCGCAGCAGCTCGGTCGAGAAGAGCGCGACGTGGGGCAGCGCGTACGAGCCGTCGGCGAGCGCTGCGTACGTCCCCATCGGGAACGTGAAGGGCTCGTACTCCTGGATGAGGTACAGGAACGGCTCGCCGCCGAGCGACGTTGCCGCGGCGTGGGCGACGTGGGCACTCCACCATGTCGTGGCGACAAACCGGTCCTGGCGACTGACCGGAAGGCCGGCGGACTCACGCCCGAACGCGACCTCGACCTCGCCTGCCAGCCCCGCCAGCCCGTCGTAGGCCTCCAGCCGCTGCATCCACCCGCCCGGCAGTGGCGGCTGCGGGTCCACGGTGACGATCCGCACCCGCAACCCCTGCCTGGCCAGGCGCAGCGCGAGGTTGAACTTGCCGATGTACCCCCCGAAGAAGTGCTCGAGGTCGACCGCGGGGATGAGGACGTTCACGCGGGGCGGTGCTCCGTCCTCCACGGCCAGACGCAGTGGGGCGATCTTGTCGGCGATCGCCCGGACGGCGGGGATCGCGACGCCCGATCGCCCGGGGCGCGGCGCCAGGTCGACGGGTGGCACGGCGTCCAGGCGCAGCCCGCGGACGGGTCGGTCGCGCACGCTCGCCGCCAGCAGCCGCCGCCACGTGAACGCGTAGCCGAGCATCCACTCGGCTCCCAGCGTCTGCGGCCGGCCCACGAGCTCACGCGTGCCGCGCAGCCACAGGCGCCCGAGCGCGATCAGCGAGCGGTCCGTGCGCAACCAGCGCCGCAGGACCCGCCGCTTGGCGGCGGGCATGCGGTCGACGAGACGAAGCTCCAGGATGGTCGCGACCTGGGTCAGCCGGGCGACGTCCACGAAGTAGTGCTGGCGCCAGGCCCGGACACGCTCGCGCGGGTCGGCGCGCAGGCGCCCCAGCCGGGAACGCAGCGGGCGCATCTGGTTGGCGGCCGCGTGCCCGAGCGAGGCGTCCCCGTGTTGGACGTAGTCGTACAACGCCCGGTCCACGTAGGCGATGTCGCCCAAGCTCAGCGCCACCAGCCCGAGCCAGTGGTCGTGGAAGTGGGCGAACTGCGCCGGCGGAAACGGGAGCGCGTCGTCCAGCAGGCGCCGCGGGAAGAGCATCGCGGCACCGGTCACGGCGTTGGCGACGAGCAAGGACAACAGGTCGGTGTGGTTGTTCCGGCGCCGCTCCCAGTATGTGTCGGCCAGGACGGTGCCGTCCCGGGCCACGACCCGGGCGTCGCTGTAGACGAGCTGCGCGCCGCCGATGCCGTCGAGCAGGGACCGCAGCTTGTCCGGGTGCCAGACGTCGTCCTGATCGGCCAGCGCGACATGGGTGGCCTCGAGCGGGGCCAGCGCCAGCGCCCGCTCGAAGTTGCGGTAGAAGCCGAGGTTCACCGGCGAGCGATCCACGACGAAACGCCGGTCGCCCCGGGTCGCCTCGTGGATCCTCTTCAGGCGCTCCGGGCTGGAGCAGTCATCGCTGATGACGCAGACCCAGCGCGTGTGCGTCTGCGTGCGGATCGATTCGAGCTGGGCGGTCAAGAGGTCCGCGGAGGGCTCGTAGGTCGCCATGCAGATCGCCACCAGCGGCGCATCCTCGCCCGCTCCGGCCGGGAGCGGGACCGGCACGGGCGCCGGCAGGGATTCGAGCTCGACGGTCGCAAGCTCGTGCTGCAGCACGGTGCCGTCCTGCAGCCGGGCCTCCAGCGCGATGCGACACGTACCGGTGCGCCCGGGGCCAAGCCGCGCCGTGCCCCAGAAGCCGCTGCGGTAGCTGTGCAGGCCCGGATCCTCGGGCGACGCCGGGTCGTCCTCGACGTCCCTGAGCGCGAACGGGTCCAGGCCCGGATGCAGCGCGCGCAGCACGTCCAGGCGCGGCATCCGCACCGCCGACAGCGGCTGGCGCTCGCCGCCGACGAGCAGCGTGAGCCCGGCGACGCGTCCGGCGGCGGCCACGCACCACCCGGCGACGAAGAGCGCCGTCCCCGCGCCGACGCTCACCCGCGCCGGCAAGGGCGCGTCGAGCTCCACGCGCAAGGCGGACACCGCTGGCGCGGCGGAGAGGACGGGATTCACGCCACGGGACCCTAACGAGCGACCTCACGCCGGCCGGCGCCGGACGCTTAGGCTGGCAGCATGACCGCGTCCGCCAGCGAGCAAGCGCCGACAGGCCCGCACGCCTTCCAGCGCGAGCTGCGGGCCAGGCACCCACGCCTACGCGAAGCGGTCGTCGCGGATGCGCAGATCACCGCCCGGTTCCGCGGCGAGCGCGGGGCGACGTCGGGTTCACGCCTCGCGACGGCATGTGAGCTCGTGCGTCTGGCGTGGGTGAGTGACGCCTTCCTCGCCCAGGCGCTGTACCGCCTGAAGGCCGCCGCCCAGGCCGCCGGTGTACCCCTCGTGGACCGTGTCGCGCACCGCCTGGCGATGGCGCTGGCGCAGGTCAGCATCGGCGACCCCGTCCTCGTGCACCCCGGCGTGTACATCGTCCACGGACAGGTCGTCGTCGACGGGCTCGTCGAGATCCATCCGGGTGTGACGATCGCCCCGTGGGTGACGATCGGCCTGCGCGCCGGCGACCTCCGCGGCCCGACGATCGGCCCCGGTGTCAGCATCGGGACGGGAGCCAAGCTCATCGGTCCCGTGACGATCGGGGCGGGGGCGACCATCGGGGCGAACGCCGTCGTCGTCGACGACGTGCCCCCGGGCGCAACCGTCGTGGGAGCCCCGGCGCGGGTCCTCGCGGCCGCGCCGTGACCCCCGGCGCCCGGGCGGCGGCCGGTAAGGTCCGCCCGACATGAAGCGACCTTGGAAGAAGCGCGCAGGCGAGGATGCGGCGGTCGCCGATCCGGCGCGGACGGACCTCCCGACCCTCCTGACGGAGATCGATCGCCTCACGCAGGCCAACCGCGGCGAGCCTGATCCGGCCCGCGAGGCGCAGATCCTGCGCCTGCGTCACCTCGCCGGGCGCCGGCGCCTGCAGGCGGGCGCCACGCCGACGTCGGTCGTCGATGCCGACGGGACCCGCCTCCCCGACACCGCCACGGTGCCCGAGATCGATGCCGCCGACGTGACGCCTGAGATCCTCCGTGCCGCGATCCTGCGCGACGGGTGCCTGCTCGTCCGGGGACTCGTCCCCCGCCAGGACGCCCTGGCGCTGGCCGGTGGCATCGAAGCGACCTTCGCCGAGCGTGAGCTCGTCATCCACGGCGAGCAGCTCGACCCCACCTACTACGCGGAGTTCAAGCCCGAGCCGCCCGACGAGGACGTCATGGTGCGTGACTGGGTCCGCATGGGCGGCGGCGTGCTCGCCGCCGACTCCCCGCGTCTGACGTTTCAGATGCTCGAGCTCTTCGCGGCCGCCGGCGTGCCGCAACTCGTCGAGGGCTACCTCGGCGAGCCGGGCATGCTCACGCTCGAGAAGACGACGCTGCGCAAGGCCGAGCCGACGGTGACCGGGGCCTGGCACCAGGACGGCAAGTTCCTGGGCCAGGTCAGCGCGGTGAACCTGTGGCTCTCGCTCTCGCGCTGCGGCGACGAGGCACCTGGCCTGGACATCGTCCCCCGGCGGTTGGACGACCTCGTCACCGTGACGACCGACGAGGCCGTCCTGGACTACCAGGTCTCCCAGTCGGCCGCCGAGGAGGCCGCCGGCCCGAAGGGCATCGTGCGGCCGATCTTCGAGCCTGGCGACGCGCTGCTCTTCGACGAGCTCATGTTGCACCAGACCGCGTCGGATCCGTCGATGCCCAACCCGCGTTACGCCGTGGAGAGCTGGTTCTTCGGCGCGTCCGCTTTCCCCGACTACGTGCCGATCGCCGTTTAGGAGCCTCACCCCCATGGACGCCGCCGCCCACCGCATCCCCGACTTCGATCCCTATCTCCACGACCCCGACCGCTGGGGCGTGTCGCTGTCGCAGTCGGCCGAGCTCATGCTTCCCTGCCTGGACGCAGCCGGCGTGCGCTCGGTCGCCGAGGTCGGCGCCTTCGCGGGCGACCTCACCCGGGTGCTCATCGCGTGGGCCTCGCAGTCCGGCGCGTCGGTCATTGCGGTCGACCCGATGCCGCAACCGGACCTCGAGAAGCTTGCCGAGCAGGAGTCGTCGCTCGAGCTCGTGCGGGAGACGTCGATCGACGCGCTGCCGCACATCGCGATGCCCGACGCGATCGTCATCGACGGGGACCACAACTGGCACACCGTCACCGAGGAGCTACGGCTGATCGCCGAGCGTTGCGACGGCCGTGATCTTCCGCTGCTGCTCTTCCACGACGTCAACTGGCCGCATGCCCGCCGTGACGACTACTACGCCGCCGAGCTCATCCCGGCGGACCGGCGTCTGCCCGTCGCCGGGGACGCCGGCGGCATCTTTCCCGGCGAGCCCGGCCTCCGGCCCGCCGGCGGACTCCCGTATCCGCGGTCCGCGAGGACCGAGGGGGGCCCGCGCAACGGCGTGCTCACGGCCGTCGAGGACTTCGCGGCCTCGCGCGACGACGTGCGCCTCGTCGTCGTCCCGTCGTTCTTCGGTTTCGGCCTGTTGTGGTCGACCTCGGCGCCGTACGCCGATGACGTCGCGCGGATCGTCGATGCCTGGGACCGGCATCCGCTCCTCGAGCGCCTGGAGGCCAACCGGGTCCATCATCTCGCCCTCGGCCACACCCGGCTCATCGAGCTGTGGCAGCTGAAGGAACGTCTGGCCCGGCAGGAGGAGGTCCTGCAGCGGCTGGCGGACTCGAGCTCGTTCTCCGTCGCCGACGCCTTGGCACGCGTCCGCAAGCGGCTCGGGGTCGCGCCAGGCCAGCTGGCGGTCACCAAGGACGAGATCCGCCGCGTCCTGCAGCGCTGACGCGGAGGGCGCGCGAGGTCCGGTGCACCGCGCCCGACCCCCGGACGCGAGGGCGCCGGCTCAGTTCAGAAGGCTCCGAGGCGCCGTCCCACAGCCCCACGCAGCGCGCGGCGGCGCGCCTCGAGCGTCCGCTGGGGACGACGTTGCTCGCGCAGGGCCCCGAGGACGAGTCGTCCCAGGTGGGCATCGCCCGAGGCGACGCGCTCGGCCGCAGCCCGTTTGGCGGGGGTCATCCGAGGCCCTGCGCGCGACAGCAGGGTCTGCGCGAAGAGGGCAGGACGCCGGACGTGACGCTCGTGATCGCGACGAGCCCTCTCGCGCCAAGGCCCCTCCCCCGTGCGGTCAGACCGTCGCGGGACCTCGGCGTGCCCGACGACGTTTGCGTCGTGCTGCACGTAGTCGACGACCGGACGATGGACGTAGGCCAGGTCGCCGAGCGCCAGCGCACACACGGCCAGCCAGTGATCGTGGAAGCTCCCGGAGAGCTCCATCGGGAAGGGGAGCGCAAGCTCGAGGACCTCGGGGCGCAACAGCGAGGCCGCTCCTGCGACCGTGTTCGTGAACAGCAGCTCCTCCAGGTCATCCCAGCCGTTCTCACGGGTCGACCAGGAGCTCGTCGAGCGCACGGTGCCGTCCCGGCCGACGACCCTCCGGTCCCCATAGGCCAGAAGCGCACCGCCGTCGAGGGCATGCTGCAGCGTCGCGAGCTTCTCGGGATGCCAGACGTCGTCCTGGTCGCACAGCGCGATCGACCGTGCGTCGCCTGGAACGAGCCGCAGGGCCTGCTCGAAGGCGGCGTAGGCGCCGATCCCCTGCAGATCGTCGAAGCGGACGAGCGTCCAAGGGACGTCACGCTGGTGGTGGATCGATTCCAGCTGGCGCTGCAGCAGCGTCGGATCCGGGCGATGCACCGCCAGGCAGACGGCGACCGGCGCGGTCGATGCCGCCATCTACGCCGAGGCGGCGAGGCCACGGGAACGACGCGGCGGGCGGCGGCGCTCCCCGGGGCCCGACAGGCGGTCGACGTCCCCGCGCAGCGCCTGCTGCACCACACGGTCGATGGCCGACGTGAAGCGCTCGGTGCTGAAACGCGCCGCGTTGTCCACGCAGGCCTGAGGGTCGATCGCGTCCGTGTCGAAGGCGCGCACCGTCCGGGCGAGCTCGTGCGGATCGAGCGTCTCGAAGAAGACGCCGGTGACCCCCTCGACGACCGTCTCCCGCAGACCGCCCTCACGCAGTGCGATGACGGGCCTGCCGGCAGCCTGGGCCTCCACGGCGGCGATGCCGAACTCCTCCGTCGCGGTCACGACCAGCGCCCGGCAGGTCGCAAGACGCTCGGCGACCTCGCGGTCGTCCAGATGTCCGACGAAGGTCACGTTCGGTGCTGCCAGGCGCTGCAGACGACGCAGGTCCGGCCCCTTGCCGATGACGGTCAGCGGCCGGCCGAGGCTCGAGAACGCCCGCACGGCAACGTCGATCCGCTTGTGCGGCATGAGCTCGGACAGCATGACGTAGCCGGAACCGGGCTCCGCAGGGGAGAAGCGGTCCAGCGCCACTGGCGGGGGCACGACGGTGGCATCGCGCCCGAGATAACGGCGGACGCGGCGCGCCGTCGTCGACGAGTTGGCGATGTACCGGTCCACGCGTGCGGCGGCGACGGTGTCCCATACGCGCCAGCGCGAGAGGACGACGGCGAGCAGCGGCCGCAGCACCAGCGGGGCCTGGGAAAGCGTCTGCTCGCGAGCGTTCCATGCGTAGCGGAAGGGGTTGTGGCAGTAGCAGACGTGGACGGCGTCCTCGTCGGCGATCACCCCGTGCGCCCATGCGCTCGAGCTCGAGATGACGACGTCGTACCCGCGCATGTCCAGCGACTCGATCGCGTACGGATAGAGCGGCAACAGGCTCCGGAACGTGCGGGCCGTCGGCTGCAGACGCTGGAGGAAGGTCGTGTGGACCCGACGGCCCGCGAAGCGATACTCGGTCCCCACCGGATCGTGCACCGCCGTGAAGATGTCGGCGTCCGGGAAGTGGTCGGCCAGCGCCAGAAAGACACGTTCGGCGCCACGGACGTCGAGCAGGAAATCGTGGACGAGCGCAACCCGCGGAGGCATGTGGGGCTGGAAAGCCATGCGCCCCCGATCCTATGACCATCCGGTCGCGCCCGCTGGGTCGCCGCGCTCACCCACCGTCGCGTGGCCCCACCCCGGGTAGGTTGGCGCAGGTGAAGGTCCTCGTCGACGCGCGCTCCCTGACGTCTGGTCGCGGTGTCGCGCGGTACACGCGCCGCATGCTGGAGGCGGCTGCCGCCCCGGCTTCAGCGGGACCAGCCCCGACGGGGGCTCCGGGGTCGCCGGCGCAGTGGCACGTCGTGGTCCCGGCGGACGCCCCGGCAGGTGCGGCGCCGGCGTCCGGCATGACCGTGCACCGCGGGCGTCTGCCCTCCAGGATCATGTTCGGCCTGGCTGCGGCCACCGGCCGTCCGCGGCTGGATGTCGTGGGCGGCGGAGCCGACGTCGTCTGGCTGCCCGCGGTCGCCCCCGTCGCCGTGACGCGCGCTGTCCCGGTCGTCCTGACGATCCACGACCTGTCCTTTCTCACCCGGCCGCGCGACTTCACGCGCTATGAGCGCGCCTGGCACCGGGTGGCTCGTCCCGGCGCGCTCGTGGCACGGGCTGCCGCCGTCGTCTGTGACACGCAGGCCGTGGCGGCGGAGGTCGCCGATCGCTGGCCGGCAGCGGCCGGGCGGATCCACGTGATCGTCCCCGGCGTGGACGCGCCCCCTGACGGTCCGCCTGCCGCGCTGCCGCCCGGGGTGCCCCCGCGGTTCTTTCTCTGGGTCGGCGCGCTCGAGCCTCGGAAGGGTCCCGAGGTGCTGGCGGCGGCCTTTGCCCGGGCCCGGCGGGACGGGCTGGACGCCGGGCTCGTCGTCGCGGGTACCGGGCGCAGCGCCGCCCTGCAGACCGGACAGGGCGTGCTCCGGCTCGGCCGGGTCGATGATGCGACGCTGCACGCCCTGTACGGCAAGGCACTGGCAGTGGTCATGCCGTCCCGGCTTGAGGGGTTCGGCCTGCCGCCGCTGGAGGCAGCGCTCCACGGCACCCCGTCCGTCGTGAGCGACCTGCCGGTCTTCGAGCAGACCCTCGGCGACGCGGCGCTGCGGGTTCCCGTCGGCGACGAGCTCGCCCTCGCGGCTGCCTTGGGCGCGCTCGCGGCCGATCCCGTCCGACGTGCGCGGCTCGGGGCGGACGCTCGATCGGCTGCCGCGCGGCTGTCATGGACCCGGGCCGCCGCCGAGCTGACGTCCGTCCTCCGAGCGGTCGCGCGATGAGCCCGGACGTGCCGTACTCCGCGGTGGTCGTCCTGCATGACTCTGCCGAAGAGCTGAGACGCCTTCTGGCCTCGCTCGAGCGCGTCGACCGTCCGCCCAGCCAGCTCGTCGTCGTCGACAGCGGCTCGGCGACGGACGAAGGTGCACTTCTGGCGCAGGCGGCCGGCGCCCGCGTCATCCGACGGTCCGACAACCCTGGGTTCGGGGCAGCGAGCAACGACGGCGTCGCCCTGGCTGAGCATGAGGTCACCGTGTTGCTGAACCCGGACACGATCGTCCACGACGACGCGCTCGCGAAGCTGCGCGGTTGCCGCGGCCGGACGCGACGCCCTGCACGTCCCCCGGCTGCTGAACGGCGACGGGACGCTCCAGCGCAGCGCGCACCCCGTTCCCGGCGCCGCGCGCGACCTGCTGCCTGCTCTCGTACATCCGCGGGCTCTGCCGCGCGCCCTGCGGGAGTCCGTGGACCCGTGGCGCGCGGGCACCTCGCGCGAGGTCGGCTGGGCCATCGCGGCCTGCGTCGCCGCGCGGACGTCCACCCTGCGGAAGCTCGGTCCGTTTGACCCGGAGGTGTTTCTCTTCTACGAGGACCTCGAGCTCTGCCTGAAGGCCAGGGCGACGGGCGTGCCGACGGTGTTGCACCCCGAGCACGTCCTCACGCACACCGGCGGTCACAGCACCGGCCCGGCGCTCGGGCCGGCGCACGAGCTGCAGGCGCGACGGCGTCGGCAGGTCGTGGGCGGGGTCCTGGGCCCGCGGGCACGGGCGTGGGACGACCTGGCCCAAGGCCTGACGTTCGCCACACGGGCGGCCGGGCGCAGCGCGCTGCGGCGCGACGCCGGACGCGAGTACGCCCAACTGCGGGCGTTGCTGGCCGCACGGCGCCGGCCGGCCTGACCGCCGACCGCGCCTGGAACCTGTGACCCGGCTGGTCAGACCGCGAGCGTGCCGACCCGAAGCTGCGCCGACAGCGCCGCCATCCCGACCATGACCGCGGCTGCGAGGTACCCGCCGCCGGGTCCGAGCGGCCCTTCCGCCATCGCCCCGGCCGCGGCCGCGCCGGCGGCGACGCCCGCACTGATGCCGGTGCTCAGCCACGTGAACACCTCGGTGACCGTCCCGGCGCGGGCCAGGTCTCCGGCGAGCGAGAAGACGATCGTGAACAGCGGCGCGATGGCCGCCCCGCAGAGCACGAGCCCGACCCCGAGCACCCACAGTGGCCCGGCCACGACGAGCAGCGCATCGCAGACGGTGAGGACCACCAGCAGCGCCACGACGCGGGCGGCACGGTCGGCCGGTGCACCGTTGCGCGCGGCGAGCACGCCACCGGCGATCGATCCGATGCCCCACACGGCCATCAGGACACCGATCTGTCCGCGGGCCCCGGCGGCTTCCGCGCTCGCGGTGATGGCGACCTCGATGGCCCCGAAGGAGCAGCCGATGCCGAGCCCGACCAGCAGGAGCGTCCGGACGCCGGCGGTCCCCAGGGCGGGCGGGCGTGACGCGCCGTCCGGACGGGCGGTCCCGCGCCAGTCACGCGAGGCGGGGGCGGCGACGAAGGTCAGCGTCCCGGCCAGGAGGATGATGGCGCAGAGGGCCAGGGCGGCAGCCGGGTCGTGAGCGGCGACGGCGGTGACCAACAGCAGCGGGCCGAAGATGAAGCACAGCTCCTGCGCGGGGGCCTCGAGCGCAAAGGCGGCGTGCCGGGCGTCGGCGTCGGGCAGGACGGATCCCCACAGCGTCCGCAGGCATGCGGACAGCGGCGGGTGCGTGGCGCCGCAGAGAAACGCGAGGGCGAGGATCACGACCGCGGAGGTCCCGTCGGGAAGCACCGCGAGGGCCAGCAGGGCGGCCGCGGTGACCCAGGCACCGATCTGCAGGACGAGCGTCTGTCCCCGGGTGTCCACGATGCGCCCGAGCAGCGGCGAGCCGGCCGCCAGGCCCAGCGAGAACGCCCCGGCGGCGATGCCACCGACCGCGTAGGAGCCCCCGAGGTCACGGACACGCAGTAGGAGCAACAGCCCGATCGCCGTCTGGGGCACGCGGCCGACAAGGCAGGCGGTGAGGAGGCGGGCGACGCCGGGGAGACGCAGGACGGCGACCGGGGACATGGGACGCATCATGCGGCGGGCGCCGTGGATCGCATCGTGATTCGGCGAGCGCCGAATCCAACCAGCTCAGAACAGGTGGAGCTGCTCGGCCGGCGGGGCGGGCGGCCCGTCCGGCCCCGGTTCGTCGTCCGCCGGCCCGGTCGTGCCGGCGTGGTCGTGCGGAGACTTGGCACCGTCGGCCGGCTCGACGGCCGGAGCGTGCGGGGTGCCCGGCGGTCTCCCCCGTGACCGCGAGCGGGCCTCGACGGGCGCCTCCTCGGGCTCGGCCTCAGGCCGCGGGCCCGGCTGCGACTGCGGCTGCTCGGGCGGCCCGAGCGCAAGCAGCCCAGGGATCCGCTCCACGTCCGCTCGCAGCTGCGCGACGCCCGCGGGGGTGTAGAGCGCCGCGGCAGGGTGCACGAGCGGCAGCAGCCGCACCGCCCGGTTCCCGACGACGACGATCTCCGCGTGCCCGCGCAGTGAGGTGATCGGTCCCGGCCGGCCGCGCAGCACGCGCGTGGCGAAGGCCCCCAGGCTGCAGACGAGCACCGGTTGCGTGAGCTCGATCTGACCGACGAGGTACTCCCGGCAGTTCTCCAGTTCGGCGGGGAGCGGGCTGCGGTTGTCCGGCGGGCGGCAGTTCAGGACGTTGATGACGGCGACATCCGCCCGCCGGAGGCCGATGGAGGTCAGGACCTCGTCCAGGAGGGCAGCCGCCGGGCCTGCGAGCGGCTCGCCGAGGCGGTCCTCCGCCGCCCCGGGCGCCTCGCCGACGAACATCAAGGTCGCGTCCGGCGGTCCTCCGCCGAACACGACCTGTGTCCGCGTCGCCGCCGGCTTGGGACAACGAGCACAACAGAGGGCCTGCCGGCGCAGCGCATCCAGGGCCTGCGCGCGCGTCTGAAGGCTCTCCGGCACGGGCTGCAGCGTAACGTCGCGACCACCCTGGGCGGGTCGGGTGTTGCGTTCTGCCGGTCGCGGGGTATCTTTGATGACGAGGCCGTCACCTTCACTGGGCCGGACCTCGCCGCCACACACTGCCGCCACACCCTCACCGTCACTCGCGCCGGCATCCCAAGGGAGCTGGACCCGAAGACCATGACCCCTTCCACTGTCCTGGGCTGCGCCATCGTCGGCGCCGGCCGCCTCGGCACCGCGCTCGCCGCGGCACTTCCCGCTGCGGGGATCCCCGTCGCCGGGCCGTACGGTCGTGGCTTCGACGGGTCCGGCCACGACATCGTTCTCCTCTGCGTCCCGGACGCGCAGATCGCCCAGGCCGCCGCCGCGATCGCTCCGCGCCCCGGCCTGCTCGTCGGGCACAGCTCCGGCGCCACCGGCCTGGACGTGCTGGCCCCCCACGAGGCGTTCGGCGCTGCACCCGCTCATGACCGTCACGCGCGACGGGGCGGCCTTCAGGGTGCCGGCTGTGCGGTGGCGGGCACGAGCGCGCGGGCCGAGGACGCCGCCCGGACCGTCGCTCTCGCGCTCGGACTGATCCCCACGACGATCGCCGACGACGACCGCGCCGCCTACCACGCTGCCGCCTCGCTCGCCTCGAACTTCCTCGTCACGCTCCAGGACGCCGCCGAGGCGCTGCTGTCCACGACCGGCGCCTCCCGCGAGCTGCTCGTCCCGCTCGTCGAAGCGACGGTCGCCAACTGGGCCCGCTGCGGCGGCCCGGCGGCGCTCACCGGCCCCATCGCGCGCGGAGACGAGGCGACCGTCGCACGCCAGCGCACCGCCGTCGCCGAGCGGACCCCCGAGCTGCTGGACCTCTTCGACGCGCTTGCCGACCGCACGCGGGCACTGGCCGGCCGACCGGCGCCGATGACCACGGGGGCCCTCTGATGCGCACCCTCCGTACCGTGGTCGAGCTGCGGACCGCCGTCCGGGCCGCCCGGCCGCCAGCGCCGTCCGGCCTGGTCGGGCTGGTGCCCACGATGGGCGCCCTGCACGAGGGCCACCTCGCGCTCATCCGCGAGGCCCGCCTCACGTGTGACCTCGTCGTCGTCTCGTTGTTCGTCAACCCCACGCAGTTCAACGCGGCGGCCGACCTCGACGCATACCCGCGCGACGAAGCGGCCGACGCCGGCATGGCGTCGGATGCCGGAGCCGACTTTCTCTTCGCCCCCTCGATCGACGTGGTCTACCCGCCCGGCTTCAGCACGACCGTGCAGCTGTCCGGTCCGCTCGTGGAGACCCTCGAGGGAGCACACCGCGGACCCGGCCACTTCCATGGCGTCACGACCGTCGTGACGAAGCTCTTCAACATGGTGCAGCCGGACGTCGCCTTCTTCGGGGAGAAGGACGCCCAGCAGGTGCTGGTGATCCGCAAGCTCGTCCAGGACCTGGACCTGGCCGTGCGGATCCAGACGGTCCCGACCGTCCGCGAGGCCGATGGTCTGGCCCGGAGCTCGCGCAACGTGCACCTGAACGGCGCCGACCGCGCCAAGGCGCTGGCGCTGCAGCGCCGGCCTCGACGCCGCCGGTGCCGCCTTCGCCGCCGGGGAGCGCGACGCCGAGCGCGTCCGCTGCACCGCGACCGCGGCGATGACCGACCTTGGGGTCCGGCCGGAGTACCTGGCCCTCGTGGACCCCTCGACCCTCGCCCCGCTGGAGGTGATCCGCGACGGGACCCTCGTCGCCGTCGCCGCCGACGTCGGCGGGACACGCCTGATCGACAACACCACCCTCGGAACCACCCCCAACGGGAGACGCTGAACAACCATGCAGCGCACGATGCTGAAGTCCAAGATCCACCGCGCGACGGTCACCGACTGTGACCTGCACTACGTGGGCTCCATCACGATCGATCCTGATCTTCTGGAGGCCGCCGACATCATGGAGCACGAGCAGGTCGCCATCGTCGACGTCGACAACGGTGCTCGCTTCGAGACCTACACGATCGCCGGTGAGCGCGGTTCGGGCTGCATGAAGGTCAATGGTGCCGCCGCCCGTCTCGTGCACCACGGCGACACGATCATCGTCATCTCCTACGGCCAGTACGACCGTCAGGACATGGCGACCTACGAGCCCCGCGTCGTGCACGTGGAGGCCAAGACGAACCGGATCATCACCGTCGACGACGCGGTGGCGACCCTCCTCTCCGAGCCGCGTTAGCGCGGCCACCCTTCCGCAAGGAGCCAAGTCATGTCCACGATGCCCTCCATCTTCAGCGTCCCGGTCGACACCTCCCGCCTGCCGATGACGCTCCCGCGCCTCATCGAGAAGAAGGCCCTCGGCGAGCCGATCGTCATGGTCACGGCGTACGACTACCCCAGCGCGCGGGCGGCCGACCATGCCGGTGTCGACCTCGTGCTCGTCGGTGACTCGGGGCCATGACGGTGCTCGGCTACGACTCGACCGTCGCGGTGACGCTCGACGAGTTGCTCGTCCTGGCCCGGGCGACACGCCGTGGCCTGACCCAGCCGTTTCTCGTCGGGGACCTGCCGTTCGGCAGCTACGAGATCTCCGACGAGCAGGCCGTCGCAACGGCCTTCCGCTTCGTCAAGGAGGCCGGCTGCGACGCGGTGAAGCTCGAGGGCGGCGGTGAGACGTCGGTCCGCCGCGCGCGCGCCATCGTCAACGCCGGGATCCCGGTGATGGGCCACGTGGGCCTGACGCCGCAGACAGCGACAGCGCTGGGCGGATACAAGGCGCAGGGCCGCGACGCCGGGGCCGCCCTGCGGATCGCTCGTGAAGCGCTGGCGTTGCAGGATGCCGGGTGCTTCTCGATCGTGTTCGAAGCGATCCCGAGCGCGCTCACCGAGGCGCTCATGCCGCAGATGGAGATCCCTGTCATCGGAATCGGTGCCGGGCCGGCCGCGGACGGTCAGGTCCTCGTGTTCCACGACCTCCTCGGGATCCGCGAGGGGCGCGGGGCCAAGTTCGTCCAGCGCTACGCCGACCTGCTCGACGAGATGATCGCGGGGGTCGCGGCCTACGCGGAGGACGTGCGGACCGAGCGCTACCCGGGGCCCGAGCACGGCTACTCGATGGACGCGACCGAGGTCGCCGACCTGCACGCAGCGCTGGCCGCGGACGCCGCCTGAGGCGCGGGGCCGACCCGGGGGACGACCGTCCCGAGCACGCCGGCCCTCGACCCCAGGCGCGACGAGTGTGGATCCCTGCCGACCGGGTCGGCGGCGGTCCACGCTCCGCGTCAGGGTCTGCGCTGCTCGGAGGCGCCGCTGTCGTGGTCGCCGAGAATTCGGACGACCTGCGCGGCGATCGCGGTGGCGCTTGCCTCGAGGTCCGGCGCTTCGGCCCGCGTGCGCGCCTGCACGGACTGCAATGACGTGCGTTCGGCGATCGCCTTCTGCGCCTGGGTCACATCGACCTCCAACCTGCGGCCCACGTCGCGCAGGCGGTCGTTGAGGGCCTTGACGGTCTTGGCCAGCTCGACGCCCTCGGCGTGCGCCAGATCGCCCTCGCGGCGCGCGGTGGCGAGCAGCGCGGCAGCCTGCTCACGGGATGCACGCAGCTGCTCGCGGACCTCCGCCCGCGCCCCGGAGAGTTCGGCCTCGGCCTGACGTCGGCGCGCAGCGGCATCCTGACGACCGGCCTCGACGATCTCGGCAGCCTCCTGCTCTGCGGCCTGGATCCGGGCGCGAGCCTGCGCAAGCGCCTCCTCCTCCCGCTTGGCCAGCACGGCGTCGACCTGCTCGCCCACCGCGTCGCGAGCCTCGGCCACCTCGGCCAGCGCCTGCTCGCGCTCGGCCTCGATCGTGGTGCGCAATGCCTCAGCGGCCTCCCGCGTCTGCGCCTCCAGCTCGGCGCGCTCCTGCGCCAGCCGCTCGTCGGCGTGAGCCTGGATGGCGAGCCGCTCCTGCTCGAGCTCCTCCAGCAGCGCGGTCCGTTCGGCCTCCAGCTCGGCGCGCAGCTCCGCGACCCGTGCCTCACCGGCGGCCTCGGCCGTCTCGTAGCGGCCTTCCATCTCTTCGCGCAGCGCCCGGACCTCCTGCTCCGTGGCCGCGAGCGCTTCGGCTTCCAGACGTTCGACGTGGGCCCGAGCGTCCGCGCGCAGGGCGTCGGCCTCGGCGTGCGCGGCCTCCGCCTCGGCCACCGCCGCCTGTGCCTGCTCCCGGGCCGCATCGGCCTCCTGACGCAGCGCCTCGGACTGCTCACGTGACGCGGCGACCTCAGCACGGAGCGCGTCGGTCTGGCGACGGAGCGCCTCGGCCTCGCGCCGGCCCGCCTCCGCCTCGGCCCGCGCTGCACGGGCCTCGTCATGGGCGGCCTGCAACTGCGCGCGGACCGCCCCCAGCTCGGTCTGCTCGCGGTCGGCCGCCGCACGGGACGCTGCCGACGCAGCCGCCTGCCGTTCGGCCTCGGCCTCGGCCTCGTGCCGCTCCTCGGCCGCCCGCCGCGCCGCGACCTCCGCGGCCTCGCGCTCGACCGCCAGCCGCGCTGCCTCTGCCTCGGCGGCCCGGGCTGCGGCCTGTGTCTCGTCTTCCTGCGTCGCCGGGGTGGGCCGAATCGAGCGAGCGCCGCGCGCAGCCCGCGAACCCCGTGCCACCGGCGCTGCCGCCTGCCCGTTGGCGGGGCTCCCGAGGTCGCTGACGAAGGGCCGATGCTCGACGGTCAGCTCCCAGCCGGGCGCGCCCCCGGGGAGCACGACCTCACGCTCGTTCAAGACCTCGACGCGCCCGAATCGGACGGTGAGGTTGGCGATCAGGGCGCCGCGATCGGGCCCGGTGACGGTGACGGTCGACGGCTTCGGACTCACTGGTTCGAGACGGTACCGGCATCCGCAGAAGGTGTGCGGGCAGACGCTTGCGTCAGGGCTGCTCGTGCACCCCGCCTCCCGCGCCGCTTTCACGTAGGCTGCCCTCGCCATGGCACGCCTTTCACAGGTCTTCGCTCCCAAGGACCGCGAGTTCTTCGATCTCTTCGAGGAGGCCGCGAGCAACGCCGTTCGCGCTGCTGACCTCCTGGACCGGATGCTCCGGTCGTTCCCCGACAACGCCGAGCTGGCGCGGGACATCCTCATCTGCGAGCAGGATGGGGACCGCATCACGCACGACATCATCAAGCGGCTGAACAACACGTTCGTGACGCCCATCGATCGCGAGGACATCTTCGCGCTCGCCGGGGCCCTCGACGACATCGTCGACTTCACCGAAGAGGTCGCCGACTACCTCGGGCTGTACAAGATCGAGGCTCCGATGGAGCAGGCTCAGCGCATGGCCCACGTCCTGCTGGAGGCGTGCCGCCTCATCGCAGAGGCGATGCCCCGGATGCGCGGGTTCGACGACATCAGCCACTACACCGTCGAGGTCAACCGTCTGGAGAACGACGGGGACCGGATCTGCCGCGAGGCGATCGCATCGCTCTTCGACAACGGCATCGACCCCATGGTCGTCATCCGCTGGAAGGACATCTTCGAGCGCCTCGAGGATGCGATCGACGCCACCGAGCACGTCGCGAACGTGCTCGAGGCCATCGTCATCAAGAACCACTAGGCCGACCGCCTCACCGCCTCCCCCACCCGGGCACCACCGTGGAATCGGACATCATCCTCGTCATCGTCGTGGCCACCGCGCTCGGCTTCGACTTCACCAACGGCTTCCACGACACCGCGAACGTCGTGGCGACCGGCATCTCGACCCGCGCGCTGCCGCCCGAAGCTCGCCGTCACGCTTGCGGCGATCCTGAACTTCATCGGGGCATTCCTCTCGCTGAAGGTGGCGGCCACCGTCGCCAAGGACATCGTCGATCCCGGCGGCGATCACGATGACGATCGTGTTCGCCGGCCTCATCGGCGCGATCGCCTGGAACCTCATCACCTGGTACTTCGGCCTTCCGTCCAGCTCATCGCACGCGCTGATCGGCGGGCTCGTCGGCGCGACCCTCGTCTCCGCGGGCACCGTCGTCGATCATCGGCGAGGGGCTCGTCGGCCGCGTGATGGTCCCCGCCGTCATCGCGCCGATCCTCGCCTTCCTCGTCGCCGGCGTCTCGATCCTCGTCATCTATCGCGTCGTCGGACGCCTGCGCCCCGGCCCGGTCAACCGGGGCTTCCGTCTCGGGCAGTGGGCCTCCAGCGGCCTGCTCGCCCTGTCCCACGGGACGAACGACGCACAGAAGACGATGGGCATCATCACGCTCGCGCTCGTCGCTCACGGCTCGATCGACGCCGACAACTTCGAGGTCCCCCAGTGGGTCGTCATCGCGAGCGCCAGCGCAATCGCACTCGGGACCTACTCAGGGGGCTGGCGCATCATCAGGACGATGGGCAGCCGCATCATCAAGATGGACCCCGCCCAGGGGTTCGCCGCCCAGGGCGCGGGCGCCGCCGCCATCCTCGCTGCGTCGCACTCAGGCTTTCCCCTCTCCACGACGCACGTCATCTCCGGCGCCGTCATGGGCTCCGGTGCCGCCAAGCGCCTGAGCGCCGTTCGCTGGGGCGTGGCAGGCAACATGGTCATCGCGTGGGTCTTGACGATCCCGGCTGCCGCGCTCATCGGTGCCGCGACCTACGGGATCACCTCCATCTTCGGGAACGGCGCGGTCGGGCCCCTCGTGGTGTCGGTGGCCGCGCTCATCGCCCTCGCCCTCGTCTTCCTGCGGCGCGTCAGCCGCGGGTCGGCCCTCACGGCGGCGGAGGTCTGAGATGTCGCTTGCGACCGTCATCGACGTGGAAGCCCTCTGGCGCACCGGATGGACGGCGGCCGTGGCCGGCATCGGCGTCAGCCTCGTCTTCGCGTTGACCGTCCTGGGCGCCACGCGCTCGTCGGACATGCGTCGCGAGGATCGGACCGCCCCGGCGGCGCTCTTCGGCCTGCTCGCCATCATCGGCGTCGCCACGACGCTCGCCATGGTCGCCTACGGCGTCATCCTCATCACGACGAAGTAGGCGCTCCGCACCGTCGGTCAGCGTGCGGCAGAGCCCGGGTCCGGGTCCTGCGAGCCGTCCTCGGCGTACGTGATGGTCCGCAGGACCTTCGCCGGTGCTCCGGCCGCGATGCTGTAGGGCGGAATGTCGGTGGTGACGATCGAGCCTGCCCCGATGACCGACCGCTCCCCGATCGTCACCCCGCTGGTCACCACGACGTTCGCGCCGCACCAGACGTTGTCCCCGATGCGGGTGGGGCCCTTCGTCGTGAAGCCCTGCCACGGGACCGGCTTGACGGGATCGTCGAACCGGTGGTTGCCGTCGGTCACGAAGCACCCGTTGGCGAACATGCAGTGCTCCCCGATCTGCACGAGCTCGACCGCGGCCACCTGGACGTTGAGGTTGAGGAAGGTCCCGCGACCGATGACGATCCGGGCGTCGCCGGGGCACGTGAGCCAGACCCCCGGCTCCAGCAGGACCTGCGGTCCGATCTGCAGCCGGTTCTCGCGAAGCGCCTCGAGGACGTTTCCGTGCACCGGCCAACGGACGAAGGCCTCCCGGCGTGCCATCTCCCAATGGATCCGCGCTCGCACCCAGGGCAACGACGAGCGCTCGTACCAGCGCCACTTCTGCAGCCATTGCCGTGCCTGTGCCCGGGTCATGCCGCACACGGTGGCAGACCGCCCCTCAGGGCGGCGTCCCGGCACCGCCGCCCGGCGCGCCCGCTCCCGCCCAACCGCTGGACGGATGTCCCATGGTGCTCAGGCCGGTGAGGCTCGATGCTGCGCCGAGCACGACAGGCGGACCGGGCAGCGACATCCGGCCGTGGACCTTCGCCTGCCCGGAAGGACAGGCCCCGCTGTGTCCGCTCTCGGGGTGGGAGCGGACGCTGGCGACCGGCGCTCAACGCAGGCCGGTCGAGGCGCTGGTGCCGTGGGCCCGTACAGATCCCTGTCCGTACGGCGCCCACGCACCCGTCGTATCAGGCCGCTGCCTTCTCCTGTTTGACCCGCGGCGTCCGCCGCCGGCCCGTGGATGCCGGTCGCTTCGCAGGGACGACGAGCTCCGCCAGGAACTCCCCCGTGTGGGACGCCGGGGCTCGCCGCAACCTCCTCGGGCGTGCCGACAGCGACGACCGTACCCCCCTCCTCCCCGCCTTCAGGCCCCATGTCGATGAGCCGGTCCGCCGTCTTGATGACGTCGAGGTTGTGCTCGATGACGACCACCGAGTTGCCCTGGTCCACGAGCCGGTGCAGGACGACGAGCAGCCGCTGGACGTCGGCGAAGTGCAGCCCCGTGGTCGGCTCGTCGAGGATGTACAGCGTCCGCCCCGTGCCGATCTTCGACAGTTCCGTCGCGAGCTTCACGCGCTGGGCCTCGCCACCTGACAACGTCGTGGCGGGCTGGCCGAGACGGATGTAGCCCAGGCCGACGTCGTTGAGCGTCTCGAGCCGTCGGCGGATCTTCGGAATGTGCTCGAAGAAGACCACGGCCTCCTCGACCGGCATCGCCAGGACGTCCGCGATCGACTTGCCCTTGAAGCGGACGTCGAGCGTCTCCTTGTTGTAGCGCTTGCCGTGGCACTGCTCGCACGGGACGTAGACGTCCGGGAGGAAGTGCATCTCGATCTTGATCTGGCCGTCGCCCTTGCAGACCTCGCAGCGCCCGCCCTTGACGTTGAACGAGAAGCGTCCCGGCTTGTAGCCGCGGGCACGGGCCTCCTGCGTCTTGGAGTAGATGTCGCGGATGACGTCGAACAGGCCCGTGTACGTCGCCGGGTTCGATCGCGGTGTGCGACCGATCGGCGACTGGTCGACGGTGATGATCTTGTCCAGCGCGTCGAGGCCGAGGACGGCCGTGTGCGCGCCGGCCCGCTGGCGGGCGCGGTGCAGCTTGTTCGCCACGGCCTTGAACAGCACCTCGTTGACGAGCGTCGACTTGCCCGAGCCCGGAGACACCGGTGACGCAGGTCAGCGTCCCGAGCGGGACGCGGACGTCCACGCCCTTGAGGTTGTGCTGCTTGCGCGCCGCGGATCTCGAGGTACCCCGTGGGCTTGCGGCGCTTGGCCGGGACGTCGATGACGGCCGTCCCCGCCAGGTGCTGACCCGTCAGCGATTCCTTGACCTTCGGCCACCTCGGCCGCGGTGCCTTGGGCCACGACGCGCCCGCCGTGCTCGCCGGCACCCGGCCCCATGTCGATGAGGTGGTCGGCAGCGCGCATCGTCTGCTCGTCGTGCTCCACGACGAGCACGGTGTTGCCGAGGTCGCGCAGGCGCTCGAGCGTCCCGATGAGCTTTGTGTTGTCGCGCTGATGCAGCCCGATCGAGGGCTCGTCGAGCACGTACAGGACGCCGACGAGGGCCGAGCCGATCTGCGTGGCCAGGCGGATGCGCTGGGCCTCGCCACCGCTGAGCGTCGCTGCCGCCCGGTCCATCGACAGGTATCCGATGCCGACGTCCTCGAGGAATCGCAGCCGCTCCTCGATCTCGCGGACGATGAGGCGCGCGATGTGGCGCTCGGTCTCCGTCAGCTGCACCTCGTCCAGCCATGCGATCGCGCGGCGGACGGACAGGTTGCAGAACTCGTGGATCGCCGTCCCACCGACGAGGACCGATCGCGACGCCGGACGCAGGCGCGACCCCTTGCACGACGGACACGGGACAACGGCCATGAACTCCTCGATCCGCTCGCGGATCTGCTCGGAGTCGGTCTCGCGATAGCGCCGCTCGAGGTTCGGCATGACGCCCTCGAAGCGTGCGTTGTAGGACCGCGTACGTCCGTAGCGGTTCTTGTACGTCACCGGCACACGGTCATCTCCGAGCCCGAAGAGGTAGAGGTCCTGCTCCGCCTGCGGCAGGCTCTGAAACGGGATCGTGCGATCGATGCCGTACGCGTCGCTGATCGCCTCGCCGATCTGGTCGTAGTACTGCGAGCTGGAGTTCGCCCACGGCGCGATCGCGCCGTCGTCCAGCGACAGCGACGGGTCCGGGACGACGAGTCCCGGGTCGATCTCCCGCATCGACCCCAGCCCCGTGCACCGCTCGCAGGCGCCGTGCGGCGAGTTGAACGAGAAGATCCGGGGCTCGAGCTCGGGCATCGAGGTGCCGCACTTCAAGCAGGCGAACTTCTCGCTGAACGTCAGCACCTTGCCGTGGGTCCCTTCGGGCGCCCCGCGCTCCGGCAGGATCTCGACTTCGATGATCCCGTCGGCGAGCGCGATCGCCGTCTCGATCGAGTCCGCCAACCGCTTGCGCAGCTCGCCGCGCATCACGAGCCGGTCCACGACGAGCGAGATGTCGTGCTTGAACTTCTTGTCCAGGACGATCTCTTCGTCCAGACCGCGCAGGTCGCCGTCGACCTTGGCCCTGGCGTAGCCGTCACCGCGCAGGTCCTCGAAGAGCTTGCCGTACTCGCCCTTGCGCCCGCGGACGATCGGCGCCATGACCATGAAGCGCGTGCCCTCTGGCAGCTCCATGACCTGGTCGATGATCTGCTCCGCGGACTGACCGGCGATCGGGGCCCCGCACTTGGGGCAGTGCGGATGCCCGATGCGCGACCACAGCAGGCGCAGGTAGTCGTAGATCTCGGTGACCGTGCCGACCGTCGACCGCGGGTTCTTCGACGTCGTCTTCTGATCGATCGAGATCGCCGGCGACAGACCCTCGATGGAGTCGACGTCCGGCTTGTCCATCTGTCCCAGGAACTGGCGCGCGTAGGCGCTCAGCGATTCGACGTAGCGGCGCTGGCCCTCTGCGTAGATCGTGTCGAAGGCCAGCGAGGACTTCCCTGACCCCGACAGTCCCGTGATGACCGTGAGCGCGTCTCGGGGGATCGAGAGCGAGACGTCCTTGAGGTTGTGCTCACGGGCACCTGAGACGACGATGGAATTCGACGGCGGCATGAATACACAAGCCTAGCCGCCCGAACAGACGTTCGAGAGGGTGGACGCGCCTGGGCTGGATGGACGACGAAGTCGTTCATCCAGGGTGATCGGCGCAGCCGATCACCCTTCGACGGTGGCGAACGCCTCGTCGACGAGCGCCGAGCGGTCCGGCAGGTCGAAGTTGTCGCGCAGGTAGGCGTCGGTCTCGTCGCGTGTGGCGCCGTTGAGCACCATGTTCAGGGCGATGAGCCTGGCACCGTCGACGTCGACGTCGGAACCACCGGCCGGCGGTGCGTCCGACGCGACATGCAGCGGCGCCGCGGCGGCGACGGGATCCGCCTCCGGCGTGGCCGAAGGGCTGTCGGTGGCCTCGAAGAGGCCGGGCGGGGTGACCGGGGCTTCGACGTGCGGCGACGGGTCCGGAGCCTCCTCCGGGATCGGCGGCAGCGAACGTTGCGGAGCGTCCTGCTCGTCCTGGGGCGTCTCGGCGGCGGCCGGCTCGGCCTCCGCGCGTGGCGGGACGGCGAGCGGCATGCTCTCGATCGGCTTGGACGCTTGCGGCTCGCGCGACGTCCCCGCTGCGTCGTACAGCTCTCCCATGTTGCCCTGCAGAAGCGACAGGTCGGCCCCGAGACGGTTCGCTCCGGTACGCAAGCTCTCGACGAGCGCTCCGATCTCGCTCTCCATCGCGTCGACCCGCTGCAGCATGAGCGACGTGGCCTCACCGACAGCGCCGACCTGCTCCTGGTTCTTCGCAACCGCTTCGTCTCGGGTCTGGCGTGCGTGGGCCTCGGCCTCGCGACGGATGCGATCGGCCTCTTCGCGGGCACCCGCCTCGATGCCGGCCGCGCTCGTCTCGGCGGCCTGGACGATGGCACGGACGCTCTCGCTGGCGGCGACGGCGATCGACGCTGGGCTCGCGGCGGCGGCGCCGGGTGCTGCGGAAGCCGAGCCGGACGCCGCCGAGGCCGCTTCGCGCTGCAGACGTTCGACCTCGGTGGAGAGGCGCTCCAGGTGCGCGTCGACCGCCTCCGGGTCATACCCGCGCCGGGCGATCGGGAAGTCCTTCTTCTCGATGGATTGGCGATCAAGGGCCACGGTGCTGCTCCTTCGCGATATTCGGGGGTCGGGCGACGGCGCCGCACATCTCCCCGGATCAGGTCTGCTGGCCGGTCAACCCTAGCGGACCCTTGGGCGGGACCTGCCCGCCCGCCGGTCGGCTGCCGACGATGGCGCTGCCACCCGGACCCTCCTCCACGAGACCGTCGCGCACGAGACCGTCGAGCGCGACCCGCACGCGCTGGGCCTCGATGTCCGCCGGCACCGGTTCTCCGGCCGCGAGCGCCGCGACGATCCGCCCCCGCACCCATCGGTTCGTGTCCTGAAAGCGCTCAGCGGTCCCGGCCGGTCGGCGGCGTGCGACGACGACGTCCCCGCGGGAGGCGCACCAAGGAGAGGCCGGGCACCCGTCGCAGCGCGCGCTCCGAGCGCCGCAGACGAGCGCCCCGAGCTCCATCACCGCCTGGTTCCAGACGCTCGCCCGGCCACGCGGTACGAGCTCCTGGGGGCTCCCCAGACCGATGCGTCCGGTGACCCGCCGCACGTTCGTGTCGACGGCCGCGACGTCCTCCCCGAAGGCGAACGAGGCGACGGCCGCTGCCGTGTAGGGCCCGACACCCGGGAGCGCTCGCAGTGCGGCCGCGTCCGTCGGCCAGCCGTCGCGAGCGAGGATCGCACAGGCCCGCTGCAGCCTGACGGCGCGGGAGTTGTAGCCCAGCCCCACCCACGCGGCCAGGACGTCAGGGAGCGGCGCGGACGCCAGCGCGCCCTCGTCCGGCCAGCGCTCCAGCCATGCCTCGTACCGCGGGATGATCCGCGCGACCTGCGTCTGCTGCGACATGACCTCGCTGACGAGGATCGCGTACGGGTCGGTCGTGTGGCGCCACGGCAGGTCCCGCGCGTTCGCCCCGTACCAGGCCAGGATCGCCTCTCGGAGCTCATGCCGTGGGGCTGGAGCCTGTCGGCACGGGGTCATGGTCGCCACGGCCTCACGGACGGCGGAGCATGACAGGGCCGCTCCGGAACGCCCCGTGGTGGGGCGACCCGGCGCGCATGACCGACAGTGGAGGTCACCGAACGATCATGCGCGCCCTCCCGTCTAGCGGCGGATCCGGGCTGACGCTCCCTCGGCGCCGGCGTTTCCGGCGTCGTCGATCGCGCGCACCTGCACGTAACGGGCCGCGCGCGGCAAGCGCACGCCGACCTGCTCTGCGGTTCCGCCTGTCGCTGGAGTCCTCGTGACCCTCACGCGGTGTCCTCGGCCACGGTCTGCGCCGAGCGGTCGCGAACTCCAGCGGACCTCGTAGCGCGTGGCGCGCCCGATGTTCCAGTCGTCGCCGGGGGCCGCGAAGCGCAGCGCGACCGTCGCGCCCGAGCGGCGTGCCGACAACCGCCGCAGCGCCGAGGGTCGCCGCGTGTCCGTCCGTTCATCGCCGGTCAGCCGCTCGTCGTGGCGGTAGTGCCACCACGCGGTGTTCGTCTCCGATTCGCCGGGCACGGCCCAGTCGAAGAGGTCGCCCTCCCTGGTGCCGTATACGAGGTGCTGGCGTCCGTCGAGCCGGGGGTCCCCGACCGCGCCGACGAACCCGACCCACTGGCCCGTGTACTTCGGGAAGCCCGCGGCCTCCTTGCCGTTCGCCCCCCACGCGTGGACCCAGTAGTTGTCGTTCGCCTCGATCGCTGCACGGGCGCGGCCGCCGCCCTCCGCGACGTCCGCCACGATCGGCGCGTCATAGAACGGAAAGCCATCCTGACGCACCGGGAAGCCGGAGCGCAGGCGGCCGGTCGCCGGGTCCCAGGCCTTCTCGTAGACCTGAGGGAGGGACGCCTGCCCGGCCTGGCCGAGCGACGTGAGGATCGATTCCAGGCCGGTCGAGCTCTGGACGTAGTCCGAGCTCCCGTCCCCGGAGAGGTCTCCCACCGCCCCCTGGCCCGTCAGCGTGATCGTGTGGGTGTCGCCCGAGGGACGGTAGGGCGGGTTCGGCCCGCAGTCGGCGCTCGCGCACGCGGTGTCCATGCCCTTGTCGACCTTGCCATCCGGGGTGATCGACACGGGCTGCCCGGTCGGCGCGCTCGTGATGACGCGCGGAGCCCCGTCCACGTCTGCGATGAGCGGCGGTGAGGCGCCTTCACCGACGAAGTCGATGGACTGGTCGTAGCAGAAGGCCAGGCCGCTGACCGCCACCGGCCAGTGTGGGAGGTACGCGCCGCCGGGGTGACGCGAGCCGTCCGCCCACAGTCCGTACATCCACGCCTTGGCATCCGTGGAGCCGCCGCCGAGAAGGCCGGTCGCGGTGTCCTGCGTCGCGACGCTCTTGCCCGAACAGTCAAAGGACGAGACGAAGACCTGCGGCGGTCCGGTCTTGCCGACGACGTTCCCCACCGCGACCGAGTACATGAGCTTGGGATCGTGGATGAACGCCCCGGGCTCGACGCCGTCTCGCGCGAAGTCTGCCTTCGGGAGTTCGATCGTGACCGGCCAGCCCGGCAGGCGCGTGCCGTCCGGGCGCCACGCGTAGACCTTGCCGTCCCAGCCCGGCAGCACGACATCCAGGCGCTTGCCCCCCTCCAGCGGGGCGAGGGTCGGCTGCGCCCATGCGCCTCGCAGCGGAGTGCGGCTGTGCGGCGTTGCGGAGCGCGGCGTCGGGACGGCGTGCTGGTCGGCCGGGGTGTCCATCGTCTTCGGGAACCCCTTCAGGACATGGCCCTTCGAATCCCACGCGTAGATCCGGCCGTTCATGCCGGAGGCCACGACGTCGAGCTCGCCCGTGCCCTTCAGATCACCCACCGAGACGCCGGAGAGCGGATCGCGCTGGTCGCGGAACGCCTTCACCGTGCGGTAGGCGCGGGCGGAGGAGCCCTCGGGGTGGTGTCTGTCGAAGCTGCGGATCGTCGACGAGCGGACAGGGAACCCGGGGACGCTCGTGCCGTTCGGACGCAGCGCCCGGACGACCCCGTCGTAGGTCGAGAACACGAGGTCCAGTTCGTGCCGGCCCTCGAGGTCGACGTAGGTCGGCGCGCCCGAAAGCTCTCCGCCGATGTGCCGCGGCTTGCCCCCTGAGAGTGCCGGGTCATGGTGGACACCGATCGAGCGCCTGTCCTCGCCCTTGAGCCCGTTGGGGTCCTTCACCCGCAGTCGCAGCGAGACGGTGTACTGCTCTGCCGCCTCGGGCTGGAGGGACCCGGCGGGCGGGTGGTCCCAGAAGCTCCGCGGGATCTGCGTCAGGTCGAAGGTCCCGAGCTTGCCGCTGCGGGCACCCGTGCCCTCGCTGATCGTCTTGAAGTCGGCGTCCGCGGGGTCGGCGCCGACCGCCCACTCCAGCGTCCAGTGCGCCGAGCCCCCGGAGTTCACCCGGCTGGGCGCCACGGACCCCGTGACGTCCACCGACTTCGTCGTCGCCGGGTCCAGGTAGCTGAACCAGCGTGGGCCCGTCAACGAGGCGGTCGGCGGGATCTTGCCGGTGAGCACCATCGCCGTGGCGGCGCCGATGTCCGGTCGGCCGTAGCCGTACTGGGTGGACCAGTTCGTGTGCTCCGCGTCGGTGGCCGACAGGGGGTTGCCCGGCCACTGCCGCAGGGTCTGCGGCGACTGCTGCTGCGGGACGACCGCCGAGGCGGTGTCCATCATGAGCTGCTTGACCTCGTCGGGCTGCAGTGGCCCTGGCAGGACACCCCGGTCGTGGGCCATCAGGCCGGCGGCCTGGATCATGCCCATCATCGAGGCCATGAACGGCGTGCCACCGGAGGTCGTCACCTCGCCGCCGCTGAACACGTTGTGGGTGCCGTAGCTCGTGACGTTGGACCGCGCCCGGAAGCTCGTCGTCGCCTCGGGCCGCACGCCGTCCTGGTCGATGTCGAGCGAGTTCCCGGGGATGACGTGGTCGAAGAGCATCCCGTCCGTGTGATCCATCGCGTCGAAGTCGTTCGAGTCCAGCGCGAGCGCCACCCCGTGGCGGTAGGCGTAGTCGATCGCGCGCTGGTTTGTCGACGAATAGGCGTAGGAGACGACGACCGAGCTGATCGTCGTGGCCCCGAGGTCCGTCGCGTAGAGGATGGACTCCGACCAGCGATCGGGCCGGCCGAGGCACTCGGACCCCTGCTTGATCGGGACCACACGGCACGTCCGGCAGACACCGACCCCCGCGTACCCGTTGTCCGCCTCGCCACCGATGAGCGAGATGAGCCCCGGAGCATGGTTGTAGGCGAGATCGTCTGTCTGCGGATCGTTCGTTCCGCGGTCGAAGTTCCACCCGGAGATGTCGTCGACGTACCCGTTGTGGTCGGCGTCCGTCCCGTCCGAGAAGACGACGATGAGGTCCTCGGGCGACAGGTAGGCGGTCTTCTCCCCGGCGATCCTCACCCGGTTGAGGTACTCGTGGCGGCCGCCGGCCGCGCAGCCCCGGGTCGTCCCCTCCTCGTGCTTGGTGAACGGCTTGACCCCGGCCGGACAGGGCGGGTTCACACGGGGGTCCTCCGCGAAGTCGCGGACATCGAAGCGCCCGTCGCCGTTCGCGTCATGGGTCGCCGCCGGCGAGCCGTCGGAGTGCTCGGGACGCGGCAGTTCCGCCTCGTTGAGGTACACGCCGTCCAGCCCGTCCTTGATGCCGTCGGACGAGTAGTTCACGCCGCCTTCGATGTACGCGACGAGGATGTCGTCGCGCCCCAGGTTGCCCTGCGCCCACGCGCCGGTCATGTTCACGCCGGCGGCGTGCTGCGGATCGCGCGCCAGCGGCGCCCAGCACGGGAGGCCCCCATCCGGGCGCGGAAGACCGCTGGCGCACTTGCCGGTCAGCGGTCCGTACAGGTCCCACTGCCCGCTGCCGGCGCAGCCTTCGATCGCGCTCTTGTCGCGGCAGCCGCTGAACTCGGGATCGTTCGGGGAGGCTGGATCGGCGGCTCTCGCAGGAGCGGTACCGGAGCCCGACAGGCAGAGCATGGCGAGCACGAGCACGAGCGTGGCGATACGGGACATCGGTGTCTCCTCATGGCGGGGGTGACAGCGCTGACCCCGATCGGCGCGTCATACGGCGCCCATCCTGCCAGGAGGGCGGGACACCATGCAGCGGTTTCCGGTGTGTTGGCTGACCGGCGCGATCGGACGTGGCGCGTCGGTACGCACGGCGCTCGTCCTGAGGCCCGACAGTTCTCGCTCGCGGGGCCGTCCACGGCTCTGCCGGCAGCGGTCGTCGGACGGCCTGTTACCCGGTTTGGGGTCCCGCGACGCCGGGTAGCCGCCATCCAGAGAGCTCGTCCGTCCCCGACCGAAAGCCGCTCCGTGGAGACCCACCCCACAATGAGCCGCCGTCAGTTGCTCGCCCTCGGCGCGAGCACGGCGACCGCCGCGCTCGCGGCTCGCAGCGGGCTCTGGCCCGCAGACGCCGGCTCCACCCTGCCCGCTCCACCGGTGGGGACGCCCTTTCCGCTCGTGGCGCTGCCCGGCAAGGCCCCGCTCGGGCAGGTCTACGACCTGCCGCCGAACTACGAGACCCCGACGAGCAAGCTCATCGGGGAGCGCCACGCACCGTTCACCGACCGCGAGGACTACTACGTCCGGTACCGGGAGGCGGACGTGTATCGCATCGGACCCGAGGACTATCGCCTGCGGGTGGGCGGGGAGGCGGCGTCCGACCAGGTCGACCTCACGCTGGCCGACCTCCGCTCGCTGCCGTCGGTCCGGGTCGGAGCCGTCGGCGCCTGTTCGGGCCTCGGACGAGGACTTCTCCGGCCGTTGGTGCCCGGCCTGCCGTGGACGAAGGGCGACCTCTCGTGCGCCGAATGGACCGGCGTCCCCCTGACGGCCGTGCTGCGTGCGGCCGGCGCCCTGCCGGACGCGAAGGTCGTGGCCTTCCGCGGCGGCCGTACGATCGCGACCGCCAGGGGGGACTACTGGCGGCACTGGGACCTGAAGTCGATGCTGCCGCAAGGGCCGTTGCTGGCCTACGAGCTCAACGGCGAGCCGCTTCCGCTCTGGAACGGCTTCCCGCTGCGGGTGGTCGTCCCCGGGGCCTACGCGCCGGGCTGGGTCAAGCAGGTCGTCGAGATCGACATCCGCCGGACGCCGCACCCGGACGACTGGCGCGGCAACGCGCCCGGCACGCCGTTGCTCAAGCCGATGTCGCTCATCGTCAAGCCGACCGACGGAACCCGTGTCCGCGCCGGTGACACGATCCCTGTCCGCGGCGTGACCTGGGACCACGGGCCTGGCATCGCCAAGGTCGAGGTCAGCGTCGATGACGGGCGGTCCTGGACCCGGGCGCGGATGCAGCCCTCTGTCGGGCGTCACGTGTGGCGCGTCTTCGACGCCGAGGTGCCCGCCGGGGCCGCGGGCACGCTCCGGGTCCTGAGCCGCGCGACGGCGAAGGACGGCTCGCAGCAACCGATGGACATCACGGCGAAGGTGCTGGCGGACGGGGCGCGCAAGAACAACGCCGTCCGGACCTTCGCCGCCGTCGTCGAGGTCCGCTGATGCGGGCCACCCAGAGAGCCGAGCGCGTCGCCCTCGGGATCATGGTGATCGCGATCGTCGCGCTGGCGGTGGTCTGGATCGCCGGATCCGGCGACGACGGGCCCCCACCCTCCCCCGTCCTTGCAAGCCGCGGGACCGCGGCGCCGCTGCCCAGGGCCCGAGACCTGCAGCTGAGGCCCGGGAAGGACCGCGACCTCGTGATCGAATCCTGCACGACCTGCCACTCGCTCGCACCGATCGTGCGCCACGACGGCTTCGCTCCGGACGTCTGGAAGCAGGAGGTCCAGAAGATGATCAAGCGCTACGGCGCGCCCGTGCGCCAGGAGTCCGCCAAGCGCATCGTGGCCTACCTCCAAGACCACTATGCGCAGCCCCCGCGACCGGCGATGGGGACGACGTCGGCTCCCGGCACGCCCTGAATTCCCGGTCGTCCTTGCGCGGGCTGCACACGGCGGGGCCGCAAGGACCGGGGGCTGCGGTCAGTCGCTCATCACGCCCGCGTTCTGCAGCCCCTTGAGCTCCCGGTTGAGGTCGCGGATCTCGTCGCGCAGCCGGGCGGCGTACTCGAAGCGCAGCTCCTCGGCGGCGGCCAACATCTCCTCCTCGAGCTCGACGATCGCCTTCTCGAGGTCCTGCGGCGCGCCGGAACCGACGTCCTTGCGCTTGCGCTCTGAGCGTTTGCGGCCCTTGGGCGTCTTCCCCTCGGCCTGCAGGAACTCCGCGATGTCGCTGACACCCTTGGAGATCGTCGTCGCGGTGATGCCGTGCTCCTCGTTGTAGGCGAGCTGGATCGCGCGGCGACGATCGGTCTCCCCCAGCGCGGCGGTCATCGCGGCGGTCTCCTTGTCGGCGTACATGATGACCGTGCCCTCGGAGTTGCGGGCCGCGCGTCCGATGGTCTGGATCAGCGAGGTCTCCCCGCGCAGGAACCCCTCTTTGTCGGCGTCGAGGATCGCGACGAGCGAGACCTCCGGCATGTCCAGGCCCTCGCGCAGCAGGTTGACGCCGACGAGGACGTCGTACTCCCCCAGCCTCAGGTCCCGGATGATCTGGATGCGCTCGAGGGTGTCGATCTCCGAGTGCAGGTACCGCGTCCGGAACCCCATCTCCAGCAGGTAGTCGGTCAGGTCCTCGGACATCTTCTTCGTGATCGTCGTGACGAGCACCCGTTCGCTGCGGTCCGTCCGGATGCGGATCTCGTTCATGAGGTCGTCGATCTGGTTCTTCGTCTTGCGGACTTCGACGGCCGGGTCGACGATGCCCGTCGGACGGACGATCTGCTCCACGATCGTCTTGGAGTGCGAGCGCTCGTACTTGCCCGGCGTCGCGGAGACGAACACGATCTGCGGGGTGATCGACAGGAACTCGTCGAACGTCTGGGGCCGGTTGTCCAGCGCCGAGGGCAGACGGAAGCCGTAGTCGACGAGCGTCTGCTTGCGGACGCGGTCGCCCTCGTACATCGCGCCGGTCTGCGGGACGGTCTGGTGCGACTCGTCCATGAAGCACACGAAGTCGTCGGGGAAGTAGTCGATGAGGCAGTAGGGCCGATCCCCGCGCGGCCGGCCGTCGAGGATCCCCGAGTAGTTCTCGATCCCGTTGCAGAAGCCCATCTCCTTGAGCATCTCCATGTCGTACTGGGTGCGCTGACGCAGGCGATGGGACTCCAGGAGCTTTCCTTCGGCCTCGAGCTCGGCGCAGCGGTCGTTCAGCTCGCGGCCGATCGCGGCGACGGCGGAGTCGATCGTCCCGTCGCGCACGTTGTAGTGCGAGGCGGGCCAGATCGCGATGTGCTCGAGGTCGTCCTGGACGAGCTCGCCGGTCAAGGGATCGAACTCCTGCAGGCGCTCGATCTCGTCCCCGAACAGCGTGGCCCGGTAGGCCGTCGAATCGCTGTACGCAGGAAAGATCTCGAGCGCCTCGCCGCGGACGCGGAAGGAGCCGCGGCCAAGCGCCACGTCGTTGCGCGTGTACTGGATCGTCACGAGCTTGCGCAGCAGCTCGTCCCGGTCGATCGTCGCGCCCTTGACGAGGTTCTGGAGGTTGTCGTCGTACGTCTCGGGCGAACCGAGGCCGAAGATCGCGCTGACCGACGCGACGATGATCACGTCGCGGCGGGCGAAGAGCGCGGCGGTGGCGGCGTGACGAAGCCGGTCGACCTCGGCGTTGATCGCCGAGTCCTTCTCGATGTAGAGGTCCTTGGACGGGACGTACGCCTCGGGCTGGTAGTAGTCGTAGTAGGAGACGAAGTACTCGACGGCGTTGTCCGGGAAGAACGTCCTGAACTCGTTGCACAGCTGCGCGGCGAGCGTCTTGTTGTGGGCCAGGACGAGCGCCGGCTTCTGCAGCCGCTCGATCGACGCGGCCATCGTCATCGTCTTGCCGGTGCCGGTCGCGCCCAGGAGCGTGACGTAGCGGTCGCCGGCCGCGACGGCCGCGGTGATCTCGTCGATGGCCTTGGGCTGATCGGCCGCGGGGCTGTAGACACTGTCCAGGCGGAAGGGCGGCACGGTCCGTCCAAGGTAGCGCGGCCCGCGGTCAGGCCCGTGCCGGGCCCGCGACGGCCTGCACGGCCCTCAGAGGCCGAGCTCGGCGGCGTAGTCGCCCGGTAGTCGCGCTGCGCGTCTCAGCACCTTGTCGACGTAGCTGCGCGTCTCGGAGAACGGGATGTCGGAGACCTTGAAGTCCTCCTCGCGGCGGGCGGCCTCGCCGATCCACTTGTCGACGTTTCCCTCCCCCGCGTTGTAGGCCGCGAGGACGAGCGTGGTGTTCCCTCCGAAGCGCCCCTTCAGGTAGCGCAGGTAGTACGCCCCGTAGCTGATGTTGACCTGCGGGGAGGCCAGATCCTTGATCCCGAACGCCGACCCGCCCGAGCGCCGGGCGATGTCCTTCGCGGTCTCTGGCGTGAGCTGCATCAGCCCGAGCGCCCCGGCACTGGAGACCTGTCCGTCGCGGAAGTGGGACTCCGCGTAGATCACGCCCGCGATGAGCGCGGGATCAAGGCCCTTCTCGCGTGGCCTGCTGGCGGATGATGTCCTCGTGCTTGAGGGGCAACGTGATCTTCTGCACCGCCTGGTGCATCGTGGGCAGGATCACGGCCGCGGCCACGGCCCCGACGACGACGGTCAAGGCCAGCGAGAGCAACCGGCGCCGTCGACGCGCCGTGCGGGAGCGGGCCGCCTTGGCGCGGGCGGCCGCCGACGGACGCGGCGCACGAGCACTCCGAGCCGAACGGGGTGGCTTGGGCGCGGCGCGGGCGGCGCGGTGTCTGTCGGCGGGGCGGGCGTTCACTTGGCTGTGGAGCTCAGCTTGCCAAGGACGACGGACAGGGCGTCGCGCAGTTCCTCGAGCGTGCCGGAGTTGATCACCACATACGTCGCCCGCTCGGCCTTCTCCTGCTGGGTCAGCTGCCGGGCGGTGCGCTCGTCGACGGCCTTGTGGCCGCGCGCGGCGGCGCGCTGCGCGCGGACCTCCTCGTGGGCGATCACCGCGATGGTCGCGTCGTAGGCGACCTCCATCCCCGCTTCGAAGAGCAACGGGGTCTCCACCACGGCGGCGGGAGGCGGCGGGTCGGCGGCCGTGGCGGCGGCCCGGAACTCCACGACTCGCCGGCCCACGCGGGGCCAGAGTTGCTGCTCGAGCCAGTGACGCTCGTCCGCGTCGGCGAAGGCGTGCTCGGCGATCTTGGACCGGTCCACGACACCGCCGGGCGCCACCGCGGCCCCCCACCTCTCGACGACGAGGTCGCGCAGCTCCGCGTCCTGCGCGTACAGCTCGTGGACCACTGCGTCGGTGGACAACGTCATCGCCCCGAGGCGGTCGAGCTCCGCGAGCGCGGTCGACTTCCCGGAGCCCAGGCCGCCGGTCAGGCCGACGAAAGGAACACGGTGCTCGTGGGCCATGGCGGGTCCGCGACCGCCGCCCGCCGCGCCCCGGATGGGAGCGGCGGGTGGGGCGCGGAAGGTCCGGTCACTCGGGCGCGGGCGCCTCGTCGGCGGCGTCGGCCTCGCCCTCGGGGGCGTCCTCGGCGGGGACCTCCTCGGCGGGGGCCGCGTCGGCAGCCTCCTCGAGCGGGGCTTCGAGCGTCTCCGCGGCGGCCACCTCGTCGACCTCGACGAGCTCCTCGGCCACGGCGGCCTCGGCCTCCGGCGCAGCGGGCGCCTCCTCAGCGGCCGGCTCATCACCGGCGGCCTCGTCGGCCGGCGCCTCGCCGGCAGCAGCCGCCTCGGTCCCGGCCTCGGCCGGTGCCTCCGTGGCGATGCCCATCTCGTCGACGGCCTGCAGCGTCGGGATGCTCGGCGGGCCGAACTCGTCGGGGTTCAGGCCGTGGTCGTCCATGTCCTCATCCAGCAGGCCCTCGATCGGACGCAGCGGCAGCACCTGGCCGTCGACGCGCTTGACCGACAGCGACAGACGGCGACGCTCGGAGTCGATCTCCAGGATCCGCACGCGGACCTCGTCGCCGGGCTGCACGACCTCCCGCGGGTTCTCCACGTGGTGGTTGGCGAGCTCGGAGATGTGGACCAGGCCCTCGACGCCGTCGAGGATCTCGACGAAGGCGCCGAAGGTGACGACCTTCGTGACCTTGCCGGCGAGCTCGTCGTTGACGTTGTACGTGTCCACGACACGCTGCCACGGGTCCTCCTGCGTCTGCTTCAGACCCAGGGAGATGCGCTGACGCTCGCGGTCGATGTCGAGGACCTTGACGGCGACCGTGTCGCCGATGTTGAGGATCTCCGACGGGTGGTTGACGTGCGACCACGACAGCTCGGAGATGTGGATGAGGCCGTCGATGCCGTTGAGGTCCACGAACGCGCCGAAGTCGACGATGTTCGAGATCTGGCCCTCGACGACGAGGCCGGGCTGCAGGCGGTCCAGGATCTCCTGACGCTGCTCCTTGCGCTCCTCCTCGAGCACCGCGCGGCGGCTGAGGACGACGTTGTTGCGCGAGCGGTTGAGCTCGATCACCTTGCACTCGATGGTCTGCGACATGAACTCGTCGAGGTTCGCCACGCGACGGATGTCGACAAGCGACGCCGGCAGGAAGCCGCGCACGCCGAGGTCGATGATGAGTCCGCCCTTGACGACCTCGATGACCAGGCCCTCGACCGGCTCGCCGCTCTCGGCGGCAGCCTCGATGCGGCGCCAGGCCTTCTCGAAGCGCGCACGCTTCTTGGAGACGATCAGGCGGCCGTCCTGGTCCTCCTTGGTGAGGACGAGGACATCCACTTCCTCGCCCATCTCGACCTCGTCGGCCGGATCGACGTTCTTGCGGATCGAAAGCTCGTTGGAGGGGATGACCCCCTCGCTCTTGTAGCCGATGTCGACAAGGACCTCGTCCTTGTCGATGCGGACGACTTTGCCGCTGACGACCTCACCCTCCTCGAAGAGTGTGAAGGTCGCGTCGTAGTTGGGGACGATCTGCCCGTCGATTTCGAGGAGCAGGCCATCCGAGCCGGGAACGATCTTGGCTTCGGATGTCGTAGTAGGGGTGATGGTCTGGGTCATGGACAGGTCAGAGTAACGCTTTGCGCCATGTCAGAGCCTGCCGGTCGGCCCTTGCCTAGACTCCCGCGACGATGGCGGTTCGAGCGACGAAAAGAGGCGAGGAGCGCACGCCCCTCGCAGGCGACTACGACGTGTTGGTGTGCGGGGCCAGTTTCGCCGGCCTGACCATCGCGCGTGAACTGTCGGGCAGCGGAGCGAACGTCCTCCTCATCGATCGCTACGAGATCGGCGAGCGCCAGACGTCCGCCTGCGCTGCTCCCACCGAGTGGCTGACGAACATGGGGCTGGGTGAGTCGATCGTCCAGACCTTCGCGGACCTCGTCATCCATCGCGGGCAGCAGAAGGGCGGCGCGCCGTCGAAGAAGAGCTACCGCTGGACGCTGCCGTGGACCTTCTCCACCTTCGACTACCGCAAGCTCTGCGCCCTCTTGAAGGACCAGTCGCCGGACGTGCCCTTCGAGACCGCCAAGGTCGACGGGATCACGCGGGGCGAGCGCCTGCACACGGTGCACACCGACCGCGGGGACCTGCGCGCACCGCTCGTCGTGGACGCGCTGGGCTGGCGCCGCGTCCTGTCGTCCCAGCCGGACGCCATCCAACCGCCTGACGCGCGCCTCTCCCGCGGGCTCGAGGTCCATCCGAAGGCAGCGGACGCCCACAGCCGGGATCTGGCCATCTGGCTGGACTGCGACTACATCCGCCCCGGCTACTCGTGGGAGTTCCCGGCGGGCGACGAGGTCCGCGTCGGCGTCGGATCGTTCGACCCGCGTGTGAAGGTCAAGCAGCCGACGGTGGACCTCGCGCGGGATCTCGGCGTGGCGCCGGACGGCTACCAGGGCAACTGGATCCCGCACGCCTTGCGCCCCGCCGTCGAGGACGGCGTCTTCTTCGTCGGCGACAGCGCGGGCCACTGCCTGCCGACGACCGCGGAGGGCATCCGTACCGCGTTGTACTTCGGGCTGGCAGCCGGCCGCGAGCTGCGTGCCGTCGTCGACGGGCGCCAGTCGCGCGAGCAGGCGCTGCAGCGGTACAGCTCGTTCTCCGACGACCACGCCTGGTCCTTCCGTTGGATGTGGCGGACCCAGGGCCTCGTCAGCTGGCTGAACAGGTTCCCGATCATGGACGCCGCGCTGGACCTGATGGACCGCAGGTCGTTTGTCGACTGGTCCTTCAACCACTACCTGCGGATCGCGCCGCCGTCCTTCGCGCTCGAGGCGACGTGGCCGGACAGCCGCGGGCATCTGGGCGACGAGAGACCGGCAGGCTCGTCGGTCGCTGTCCCCGCACTCGCCTGAAGCAGGGCCGACGCTGGCCTGACGCAGTCTCGACACCACTTCGCGGTTGTGGCGGCGCAGGGCGATCGCCCACGCTGAGGGGGTGCCGCACGAAGATCGGGTTCTGCAAGCGCTTTGTCGGGGACGTCCTCCATGGGAGCAGGTTGCGCTCGTCGCCGGGCGCCAGGGCCGGGCGATCAGCACGAAGCAGCTCGCCGCCTGCGGCCTTTCGACACAGGCCATCCACACGGCCACGCGGAAGCATCACCTCCACCGTGTGCACCGTGGGGTCAGGGCCGTCGGCATCGCGCGGCTGTCGACGACCGGCCGGTACTGGGCGGCCCACCTCGCCGCCGGCACGGACACCGCGCTCAGCGACCTCTCCGGCGGCGCGTTTCACAACATCCATCCCTGGACGGGACGTGTCCACCTCGCGGCGCCCACCGGCCGCCGCGACCACAGCGGCGTCACCGTGCATGAGCTGAAGGGCATCAACAGCTCGATGATCACGATCCGACGTGGGCTCCCGGTCCTGAAGCCCGCCCACGTCCTCCTCGATCTCGCAGCCCGACTCGACGCCGACGCGCTGGCGATCGCGCTGAACGAGGCGCTGGCGCGGCGGATCGTCGGGCTCCGGGACCTGGACGCCGTCATCACCGGCCGTCCCGGGCACCATGGGCTGCGAGACCTCGCCGCCGCGGTGGCCGCCTTGCGCGACGACCCGGGTCGGGGCAGGACACACAGCGAGCTCGAGAACCTTGTGCTGCTGAAGCTCCGGAGCGTGAAGAACCTTCCGCCTTTCGTGCGTAACCAGCCGCTCGAGCTTGCGTCTGGACGGCGGGCGAAGGCGGATCTGTTCTTTGCGGAGCAGCGCGTGATGGTCGAGCTGGACTCAAGGACCTGGCACGAACAGCGCCGGGCCATGGACAGCGACCGCCGACGCGACCAGCAGGCGCTGGCGGTAGGGCTCGTGACCTTCCGGGTCACCTGGCACCACGTCGTCCGCGAGTGGGACGACGTCCTGGCAGACCTTCTCGCCCTGCTGACCCGTCCCTGACGAAGCGTGGCCTGAGCGCAACGTACGTCGGGCGGGTTACCGCGCCTGCAGCGCGTCCATCCCCACCGTCGCCGCGAGGAGCAGCCGACGGTCCAGGACGCGCTCCGTGTCCGCGGACGCGTCGATGTCGTACACGTCGCGCCACTTGAAGCGCCGACGTACGTTGACGGCGATGACCGCCTCGCCGCGGACGAACTCGAAGTCGTAGGCGATCGGCAACCAGTCGGCGAACCCGCCGATGTACGGCACGAAGCCGACCGCTCGGCGGAAGATCGCCTTGCCCATCGACGTCTCGCGCGCCTCACAGACCTCCTCGCCGGCCGCATCGAAGAGCGTGTAGGTCGAGCGCAGCAAGCGACTTGCCGAAGACCTTCTGGATGGCCCCGATCGGAGCGCCGTCAGCCGTGATGTCGTAGCGGGCCTTGGGATCGAAGCGCTGGCGGGCAAGGATACGCATGAGCGGCGTCGTCTTTTTGTCGTCCGCGAAGAACTGGATGTCCTCCTTGAACTTGAAGCGCTTCTGCTCGACGAAGCAGAACGCGTCGCCCGTCCCCGTCCCCGTCGGGCAGGGAGAACTCGTACTGGTTGATGACGAACTTCAGGCGCTGGCGGAGGACGAAGCGGTCCTGGGCGACGATGTCGATCACGCGGTCGAGCCTACTTCGCGTCCATCCACGACACGCCGTAGCCCACGTCGACCGCCAGCGGCGGCTCGTGCGACCACGGGCGCGTCATCTCGGCCCGCGCGAGCTCGGCCACCGCGTCGGCCTCGGCCTCGGGCGCCTCGAAGATGCAGCTCGTCGTGCACGGTCAGGACCATCCGGGCCCGGAGTCCGGACGCCTTCAGCGCGCGGTCGGCGGCGATCATCGCGAGCTTCATCACGTCGGCCGCCGTGCCCTGGATCACGGTGTTCACTGCCAGGCGCTCGCCGAGTGTGCGCACCTGGAAGTTGCGGGCCCGCAACTCGGGGATCTGGCGGCGGCGCCCGTAGAGCGTCGTGACGTAGCCCTGCTCCTTGGCCTGCTCGATCGTGTCCTGCATGAACTGCGCGACCTTCGGAGAACCGTTCGAGGTATGTGTCGATGAACAGCTTGGCCTCCTCGCGCGGGATGTTCAGGCGATCGGCCAGGCCGAAGTCGCTGAGGCCGTAGACGATGCCGTAGTTGATCATCTTGGCCTTGGAGCGGTCCATCGGCGTGAGCGCCTCGGCCGGCTTGTCGAAGACCTGTCGACGCCGTGGCGGTATGGACGTCCTCACCCCGCAGGAAGATGTCCTTGAGGACCTGCTCCCCGGCGACGTGGGCCAGGATCCGGAGCTCGACCTGCGAGTAGTCGGCACTGACGAGCACGTGCCCGTCGGCGGCCCGGAAGCAGCCGCGGATCTCACGACCGAGCTCGGTCCGCACCGGCACGTTCTGCATGTTCGGGTTCGTCGACGACAGCCGGCCGGTCTGCGCCACCGCCTGCAGGAACGTCGTGTGGATGCGGTCCGCGTCGTCCGTGAGGTGCGGCAGGACATCGAGGTAGGTCTTCGAGAGCTGGTTGAGCTCCCGCCAGCGTTCGATCTTCGGGATGATCGGATGCTCGTCGCGGATCGCCTGCAGGACGCGGGCGTCGGTGGAGAAGCCGGTCTTGCCACGCCGCTTGCGCGACAGCCCGAGCTTCTCGAACAGGACGTGGCCGAGCTGCTGTGGGGAGCCGATCACGAACTCCTCGCCCGCCAGCTCCCAGACCTGGCGCTCCAGCGACGCGATCTCCTCGTCGACCCGCGCCTTGATGAGCGCCAGCCGCGGTTTGTCCAGGCGCATCCCGGCCGCCTCCATGCCGGCCAGGACGGTGACGAGCGGCAGCTCGACCTCGTCCATGAGCTCCTGGAGCCCGCGCTCCACGAGCTGCTCCCGCTGCCACCCCGCCAGCGCCCCTGTCAGCAGGGCCGCTGCGGCAGCGGCATCTTCGATGCCCGTCGCCAGCCCGCGCTCGTCGCACAGCTCGGCAAACGGATAGCCACGCCGAGCGGGCTCGAGCAGGTAGGCACCGAGCAGCGTGTCATGGGCGAGGTTCGCCGGGACCGGGCCCATGGCCTTGGCGTCGTGCATCACGACCGGCCTGTCCCCCAGCGCAGTCACGACCTCCGACGCGTCGGCGCACGGTCCCACGAGCACGCCCGCGTCCCCCGTGAAGACACCGAAGCGAGCTTGGGCGTCCAGCGCGAAGAGCTCGCCTTCGGGCGCCTCGGGGACCGACAGCGCGACCGCCACCTCCAGCCCGGGGGGCAGGACACGCAGGTCGGCGATCGTCGCTTCGCGCACACGCGCGGCGAGCTGGACGTCGCCCGTGAGCGGAACCCCTCAGGGCCGCCCCCGGGCAGCGCCGCGTCCCCGCCGGGATCACCCAGCGCCTCCTCCAGCCGGGCCAGCGGCGCCGCGCAGCTCGAACTCGCGGAAGACTTCGCGCAGACGTGAGCGGTCAGGCGCCCGCGCCGCCTCGTGTCGCCGGGTCCAGGTCCACCAGCGGCACGTCGCGCAGGATGGTCGCCAGATCCCGCGACAACCGTGCGTTGTCAGCGTGGGCGACCAGGTTCTCCTTCCGCTTGGCGCCGGAGATCTGGTCGACGCTCGCGAGCACCGTCTCCAGGTCGCCGAACTGTTGCAGCAACGCCGCTGCCGTCTTGTCGCCGATGCCCGGGACCCCCGGGATGTTGTCGCTCGTGTCGCCCTTCAGGCCGTAGAAATCAGGGATGAGCTCCGGAGCCAGCCCGTACCGGTCGATGACGGCCTGGCGGTCGTAGAGCTTCGTGTCGGTGATGCCCCGCCCGGTCGCCATGATCGCGACCATGCCGTCGTCGTCGATGATCTGGAACGCGTCCCGGTCGCCGGTGACGACGACGGAGCGGATCGGCGGATCCAGCTCGCGTGCGCGCTGGGCGATCGAGGCGATGACATCGTCAGCCTCATAGCCGTCCACGTGGGTGTTGCGGTATCCGAAGGCGTCGACGATCTCCAGCAGGTGCGGCCACTGTTCCTTCAGCAGGTCCGGGCGCGAGGTCCGTGTCGCCTTGTAGTCGGGTGACATGTCCTTGCGCCCCGAGTTGCCGGCATCCCAGACGACGATCGTCGGCTTCACGCCGTATTCGGTGAGGAGCTTGACGAGCATGGAGGCGAACCCGAAGATCGCGTTCGTCGGTTGTCCGGTGGACGTCGCGATCGACTCCGGCAGCGCGAAGAACGCCCGGTAGGCGAGCGAGTTGCCGTCGATGAGGAAGAGCTCGTCGGGACGTTCGGCCATGGCTCGTGACCCTAGCGATGGCCGCCTGCCGGACGGGCAGCGACGCCGGGCACGCCCGTCAGCTCACCGAAGCAGCCGCGCCGAACGTGTACGTCACGCCGGTAAGCGCCTCGGAGCGCTCCCAGAGCTGTGCTGCCACAGCCTCGTCGCGTGGCCGCCGACGTACAGCCGACGAGCTTCGGATGACCGCGCTGCTCACCGATGCCGTCCGGGCCGACATACGAGGCGCCCGGGACATCCTGGGTGGCCGCGAACAGCGTGGGCAGCGCGCCCATGTCGGCGCTCTGGGCGAGAAGACGATTGGCCACGCCCATGATCTTGTCCTGCACGGACGCCGTGTGGAACTGCAGGTTCGTCGACGCATAGCCGGGGTGAGCGGCCAGCGCCCGCACCGGCGACCCGCTGGCCGCCAGGCGCCGCTGAAGCTCGAAGGTGAAGAGCAGGTTGGCGAGCTTGGACTGACCGTACGCAGGCCAGCGCTGGTACTTGCCTTCCCAGTTCAGATCGTCCAGGTGGATCTTGCCCATCCGGTGCGCGCCGCTCGAGACGGTGACGACGCGGCTGCCGATGCGGTGCAGCAGCAACCCAGTCAGGGCGAAGTGGCCGAGGTGGTTGGTCCCGAACTGCATCTCGAAGCCGTCGGCTGTGCGTGATTCGGGCACAGCCATGACGCCGGCGTTGTTGATGAGGACGTCGAGCGGCCCCTCCCATGCGTCTGCGAAGGCGCGCACGGACGCCAGCGACGCGAGATCCAGCGGCCGCACCTCGGCGCTGTGGCCGATCTGCGCGGCGGCGACCTCGCCCTTGGCGACGTTGCGGACGGCGAGGACGACGCGAGCACCCGAACGCGCCAGTTCGCGGGCGGTGACGAGGCCGATGCCGCTGTTGGCGCCGGTCACGACGATCGTACGCCCGGCCTGGGACGGAAGGTCAGCCGCGGTCCATTTGCTCATGGCCGTGACTCTACGGCGACCTCGCGGACACGTCGACCCGACCGGTAGGAGCAGGGGTCGCGAGCCCGGCAAAAGCTATCTTTCCGGGCATCGTGCCGACCACCCCTTCCGCCCAGTACTCCCTCACGATCCGCGTCGAGATCGACCACAAGCCCGGCATGCTCGGGCGCGTCGCCTCCGCCATCGGTCAGGCCGGTGGCGTCATCGGAGCGGTCGATCTTGTCCACGCGTCGGATACGACGCTGATGCGCGACATCACCGTCGACGCCGCGGGACCGTCGGACTGGGACGCATCACCGCACGCCATCGACGCGTTGGACGGGCGCCCGCGTCGTCGACACGACCGATCGCACCTTCCTGCTGCACGTCGGCGGCAAGATCGAGCAGCACAACAAGTCACCGCTGAGGACCCGCGACGACCTCTCGATGGCCTACACGCCGGGGTCGCCCGCGTCTGCATGGCCATCGCCGAGGACCGCGACAAGGCCTTCCAGTACACGATCAAGCGCAACACGGTGGCCGTCGTCTCCGACGGCACCGCCGTGCTCGGCCTGGGCGACATCGGCCCCGAGGCCTCCATGCCGGTCATGGAGGGCAAGTGCGATGCTCTTCAAGGAGTTCGCCGGCGTCGACGCGTTCCCGATCGTGCCTGAACACGAAGGACCCGGACGAGATCGTCGAGACCGTGCGAGCGCATCGCGCCCGGGTTCGGCGGCATCAACCTCGAGGACATCAGCGCGCCCGCGCTGCTTTGAGATCGAGGATCGTCTGAAGGCCGAGCTGGACATCCCCGTCTTCCACGACGACCAGCATGGCACCGCCATCGTCGTCCTCGCGGCGCTCCTGAACGCGTGCAAGCTCACCGGCCGCGATCTCATGGACCTCAAGGTGCTCGTCACGGGCCTCGGCGCTGCCGGCGTGGCCGTCACGAAGATCCTGCTGTCGGCCGGGGTGCGCGACGTCATCGGCGCCGACTCACGGGGTCTGCTCTCGACCGAGCGCGCCGACTACGTCGACGGCTCGATGAACGCCATCAAGCGCTGGTATGCGGAGACGAGCAACCCGGACAAGATCAGCGGCCCGCCCGCCAACGCGCTGGACGGCTGCGACCTCTTCATCGGCCTGTCGGGTGCGCGCATCTTCCCGGCCGAGGCGCTCCAGGCGATGAACAAGGACGCGATGGTCTTCGCGATGGCGAACCCGAACCCGGAGGTCGCCCCCGAGGAGGCAGCGCCCTACGCGCGGATCATCGCCACCGGCCGCTCGGACTACCCCAACCAGATCAACAACGTCCTCGCGTTCCCCGGCATCTTCCGCGGCGCGCTGGACGTGCGCGCGCCGCAGATCACGGAGGCCATGAAGATGGCCGCCGCTCGCGCGATCGCCAAGATCGTCGAGGACGCCGACCTGCGCGAGGACTACATCATCCCCTCGGTGTTCAACCGGGACGTCGCGCCCGCCGTCGCCGCCGCCGTGGCCGACGAGGCACGCGCGTCCGGTGCGGCGATGGCCGAGGAGCACGCGATCGGCTTCGCGGCCAAGGACACCGAGCGCATGCGGGCGGTCTGACCGGGATCCGCACGTCGGCGTCGGACTGCCGGCCGGCAGCGCGCCTTGATCCGTGACCGTCATCCTGGTCGTATCCCTGGCATGAACGTCACCATCACCGGGGCCACCGGACTCATCGGCCAGCGCCTGGTCGCCACCCTGAAAGCCCGCGGCGACCAGGTCACCGTGCTGTCGCGCAGCGCCGAGAAGGCCTCCGCCGCCCTCGGGGTACGCCGCCATCGCCTGGGACGCCCTCGCGGGCCCCGCGCCGACCGACGCGCTCGCCGGCCGCGACGCCGTCATCCACCTGGCCGGAGAACCGGTCGCGCAGCGATGGAACGCCGAGCGCAAGCAGGCCATCCTCGAGTCCCGCGAGACCGGCACCCGCAACCTCGTGGCGGGCCTGACCGCTGCCGAGCCGCGCCCCGCCGCCCTCGTCACCTCGTCGGCCGTCGGCTTCTACGGCAAGCATGGCGACGAGCGTCGTCGACGAGGCCACCCCTCCCGGCGACGACTTCCTCGCCGACGTCTGCGTGCGTCTGGGAGAGGCGAGGCCGACGCGCGCCGGCGGCTCGGCGTGCGCGTCGTCCACATCCGCACCGGGATCGTGCTCGACAAGTCCGGCGGCGCGCTGAAGACGATGCTGCCGCCGTTCAAAGCGGGCGTCGGCGGTCCGGTCGCCGGCGGCGAGCAGTACATGCCGTGGATCCACCTGGACGACATCGTCGGCCTGTATCTCGCCGCCCTGGACGACCCGTCGTGGCGGGGCGCCTACAACGGCTCGGCGCCGGAGCCCGTGACCAACAAGGCCTTCTCCAAGGCTCTGGGCAAGGCGCTGCACCGCCCGTCGATCTTTCCGGTGCCCGCCCTGGCCATCAAGGCCCTCTACGGCGAGATGAGCGAGATCGTCACGGAAGGCCAGCGGGCCGTCCCCAAGCGGGCGCTCGAGCAGGGCTTCTCGTTCAAGCACCCCGACTTGGACGAGGCGCTGAGCAGCGCCCTGGGTAAGTAGAGGCGCCTACACCTCGGCGGGCTCCGCGAGCGGAGCCGACGGGGTCAACCCGGCGGTCGGCGGCCTCTACGCTCCTCCCGCTTGGCCCGCGCCACGCCTGCCGCCTTATACGCCTCGGCCTCGTCGAGCGTCTCCTGCCTCCAGCAGCTCCGCGGTGAGCGACTCGAGCTGCTCGCGGTGCTCGGTGAGCAGCATCGTCACCTCGTGGTGGGCCTCGTCGACGATCCGGCGGACCTCCTGGTCGATGAGCTCCTGCGTCGCCTGTGAGACGGCTTCGGCGCCGGGCAGCAGCATGCTCGTTCCGCTGCGCGGCGTCGACGGCGATCGGGCCGACGGCCTCGCTCATCCCCCAGCGCGTCGACCATGCCGCGGGCGATCTCGGGTCAGCTGCTGGATGTCGGACTCGGCACCGGTGGTGATCGTCGCCGTAGACGACCTCCTCGGCCACGCGGCCGCCGAGCGCGACGAGGATCTTGCCGCGCAGGTACTGCCTCGTCGTAGTTGAAGCGATCGGCCTCGGGGGCCGACAGCGTCACGCCGAGCGCCATGCCGCGCGGGATGATCGAGATCTTCCGGACCGGGTCGGCGCCCGGGGTGAGCATGCCGACGAGCGCGTGGCCGGCCTCGTGGTAGGCGGTGCGCTCGCGTTCGTCGTGGCTCATGACGACCCGGCGCTCGGCCCCGAGGATGACCTTCTCCAGCCGTCGGTGAAGTCGTCGAGCTGCGACGCGCGGGTGGCCGCGCTTGGCCGCCAGCAGCGCCGCCTCGTTGACGAGGTTCGCGAGGTCGGCGCCGACCATGCCCGGCGTCGAGGCGGCGATCCCGTCCAGGTCGACGCCGTCCTCCAGCGGCACCGACCGCGTGTGGACCTCGAGGATCTGCTCGCGGCCGACCTTGTCGGGCGACTGCACGACCACGCGCCGGTCGAAGCGACCCGGCCGCAGCAGCGCGCTGTCGAGGATCTCGGGACGGTTGGTCGCCGCGAGGACGATGACGCCGATCGACGGGTCGAAGCCGTCCATCTCGGTGAGGATCTGGTTCAGCGTCTGCTCGCGCTCGTCGTGGCCGCCGAGTGACGCCGCCACCGCCGCGGGCGCGGCCGATCGGCGTCGAGCTCGTCGATGAAGATGATCGCCGGGGCGGCCTTCTTGGCCTCGTCGAACAGGTCGCGGACGCGGGAGGCGCCGACGCCGACGATCATCTCGATGAACTCGCTGGCCGACGCGCTGAAGAACGGCACCTCCGCCTCGCCGGCCATGGCCCGCGCGAGCAGCGTCTTGCCGGTGCCGGGCTGCCCGGAGAGCAGCACGCCACGCGGGATCTTCGCGCCGAGCGCCGTGTACTTGTCGGGGTTGCGCAGGAAGTCGACGACCTCCATGAGCTCCTCCTTGGCCTCGTCGATCCCGGCGACGTCCGCGAACGTCGTGCGCGTCGCTGCCGATCTCCACGCGCTTGGCCTTCGAGCGGCCGAACTGCGCCCCGAGGCCGCCGCCCGCGCTCGCTGCAGCCCGGCGCGCGATGACAGATGAACGCGCCGATGAGCAGCAGCGTCGGCAAGCAGCGAGATGAGCAGGTTCGAGAGCGAGGCTGCGGCCCTGGTTCGGCGGCTCGGCGTTGACGACGACGTCGTTCTCCTGCAGCAGGGCCGCCAGCGCGTTCGCCGTTGCTGGCGAACGTCGGGATCTCGGTCGTGAACTTCTTCGTCTTGCCCTGCTTCGCCGGGCGGGTCGACCTCGGCCTTGAACTTGCCCGAGACCGTCTCCCCGCGCGAGGAGATCTCCTTGACGTTCCCGGCCTTGACCTGCTGGAGGAAGACCGGCGTGTAGGAGATGCGACGCCGGGCGCTCGCCGCCCGGCAGCAGCGTCGTGAGGAAGAAGTTGATCGCGAACAGCGCGAGCAGGACGATCCCGAAGCGCTGCCAGCTCATGCCGGCGGGCGGTTTGGGGCCGGTGCCCTTACCGTCCTTGCCCTTCTTCTCCGGGGTCCCGCGGCCGTCGGGCGCCGGCTCGACGCGCCAGGGCGTGCGCCCCGGGTCGCCCTGGCGCTCCGGGGCCTTGGGCGGCCGGGAGGAGCGACTCGCGTCGTCCGCCGGGTTCCGCGGTGCGTCCGCCGCAGGGCGCGGTGCGTCGTCTGGCATGGCTTCAGAGTAGAGGGTGCGTCCCGCTGTGACGCGCCCGCTTGGGCGCGGGGCCGCCCGCGGGTTCAGGAAGCGTCGTCGCGTTGCTCGCGCTTGGCCTTCCAGCGCGAGCCCGGTTTGGCCGGCATCAGAAGCCAGACGAGCGGACCGACGAACGTCAGCAGCAGGCCGCTGGCCAGGCCGGGCTTCTCGCCGTAGCCCTTGCGCTCCGACAGCCATGCGCCGGCGATCGCGCTGACGCAGCCAGACGAACAGCAGGTAGAGGGCCTTGACCCCGATGAGTGCGAGGACGGTGGCGATCATGTTCCGAGGTAGGCCTTCTGGACGTCGGGGTTGGTGCGCAGGGCGGCGGACTCATCGGACAGCGCGACCGCGCCGGTCTCCAGCACGTAGCCGCGCTGCGACACGCCGAGCGCGTAGTTCGCGTTCTGCTCGACGAGCAGAATCGTCATGCCCTGCTTGTTGATCTCGACGACCGTCTCGTAGATCCGGTCGACGAGGATCGGGGCGATGCCCATCGAGGGCTCGTCGAGCAGCAGCAGCCGCGGGCTTGGCCATCAGCGCGCGGCCGATCGCGAGCATCTGCTGCTCGCCGCCGGACATCGTGCCGGACTTCTGCTTCTCCCGCTCCTTCAGGCGCGGGAAGAGGTCGAAGATCCGCTCCATGTCCTCGTTGATCCCGGCCTTGTCGTTGCGCAGGTAGGCGCCGAGGTCGAGGTTCTCGCGCACCGTCATCCGCTGAAAGCACTTGCGGCCCTCCGGCGACTGCGAGATGCCCAGGGCGACGATCTTCTGCGGGGCGACGTGCGAGATGTCCTTGCCTTCGAACCGGATCGCGCCCGAGCGGATCGGGCGTCAGCCCGGAGATCGAGCGCAGCGTCGTGGACTTGCCGGCACCGTTGGAGCCGATGAGCGTGACGATCTCGCCTTCTTCGACGGACAGCGACACGCCCTTGAGCGCCTCGATGTTGCCGTAGTAGGTGTGGATGTCGTCGACTTCGAGAAAGGCCATGGTCAGCCCTGCTTTCCGAGGTAGGCCTCGACGACGCGAGGGTCGGCGCGCACGGCGGTGGGCAGTCCTTCGGAGATCTTCTCTCCGTGGTCCAGGACGGTGACGTACTCCGAGACGCCCATCACGACCTTCATGTCGTGCTCGATGAGCAGGATCGAGATGCCGAGATCGTCGCGCAGCTTGCGCATGAACTGGGTCAGGTTCTCGGATTCCGCCGGGTTCATCCCGGCTGTCGGCTCGTCCAGCAGCAGCAGCTGGGGCTCGGAAGCGAGGGCTCGCGCGATCTCGACACGGCGCTGGTCGCCGTAGGAGAGGTTGATCGCCATCTCGTCGATGATCTGCGGGCGCAGGCCGACGTAGGAGAGCATCTCCCGGGCCTTGGCGCGGACGCGTGCCTCCTCCTTGCGCTGTCCCGGCAGGCGCAGGATGGAGCCCACCAGGCCGGCGTTCATGCGGGCGTGCTGCCCGACCATGACGTTCTCCAGGGCGCTCATGGTCCCGAACAGGCGGATGTTCTGGAAGGTCCGCGCCATGCCGAGCGACGTGATCTTGTCCGGACGGACGCCGGTGATGTCCTTGCCCGCGAACGTCACCGTGCCGTACGTCGGGCGGTAGAGCCCGGTGAGCAGGTTGAAGAACGTCGTCTTGCCCGCACCGTTGGGGCCGATGATCGAGACGATCGCACCCCGGGGGATCGAGAACGACACGTCGTTCACCGCGACGAGACCGCCGAAGATCTTCGACGCGCCCTCGACGACCATGAGCTGCTCGCCGCCAGCTCCGGCAGGCACCGTCGCGGTTCCGTCCGTGCCGGCGTTCGTGGCGTCCGGACTCATGAGCGCGCCCCCTCGAGCGACTGGTCGGTCCCGACGCCTTCGGTGAGCTCGATCTTCCGCCGGCGTTCTGGCAGCAGCCCTTCGGGCTTGAGCACCATGCCGATGACGAGCGAGGAAGCCGAAGATCCCGAACGACAGCTGGGAGAGCTCGAAGTCGAGCCCGATCGATCCTGGCACGCCGTTGAGGACGTCCGGGATCAGCGAGTAGTTGATGAACGTCAGCGCGATGGCGCCGAGGACGACACCCCAGATGGAGCCAAGGCCGCCGAGGATGATCATCGAGAGCACGAAGATCGAGAACGAGAACTTGAAGGAGTTCGCGTTGACCGTCGTCGCGAAGAAGCCGAGGAAGGACCCCGCCATCCCGCCGAGGGCCGCACCCATGGCGTACGCCAGGAGCTTCGTCTTGACGAGCGGCACCCCCATCGACGCTGCTGCGATCTCGTCCTCCCGGATGGCGATCCAGGCCCGGCCGAGGCGAGAGTCGCGGACCGCGACGACCGCCAGCAACGCGATGACGACCATGCCCAGCGCGAGCCAGTACCAGGGCCGCAGCTGCAGCGCGCTGAGCGGCTCCTTCATGAACGGGAGCTTCGGCTTGTCGAGCGGCGCCGATGCCCTGCTGGCCGGCGGTGAGCGGGTAGTTCTTCCCGAAGAGGTGGATCTCGTCGCCGTTGACGGCGAACCGGTAGATGATCTCGCCGAACGCGAGCGTCACGATGGCGATGTAGTCACCGCGCAGCCGCAGCGTCGGAAGGCCGATGATGATGCCCGCGCAGGCGCACAGGATCATCGCGATGACGATGACGAGGAAGAAGTTCAGGTGGACGCCGGGGATCTGCTCCACGAAGTCCGTGACGCCGACGTGGAAGCTGGCGTCGGTGTAGAACGTCGACGCAAACCAGCCGACCGAGTAGGCACCGACCGCGTAGAACGCGACGTAGCCGAGGTCGAGCAGCCCGGCGAAGCCGACGACGACGTTGAGGCCGAGGGCCATCACGACGTAGGCCAAGGCGAGCACGCAGTCGTTCAAGAACCCGGACGTCGGCTCGAACGCGAACGGCAGCAGGACCGCGAGGACGAGAACCCCCAACACGAGGCCGCGGTTCGCGTTCTTCGACAGGTGAGGAAGTGACAGCGACGGGCGCTTGCGAGCGGGTTTCTCGGCCGCTCCGGCCGTCGTTGCGGGATCGATGGTGCTCATCCTGCCTCCCTCGTCTGCTCGCCGATCAGTCCTTGGGGACGGAACACCATGATCATGATGAGGTAGCCGAAGACGACCGCGGAGACCCACTGGCCGCCGATCCGGTTGTCGGCCAGCTCTTGGATGACGCCGATCACCAACCCGCCGAGCACCGCTCCCTTGAGGTTGCCGATGCCGCCCATGACCGCCGCCGTGAACGCGATCAGCCCGGCCTGGAAGCCCATGTTGAACGAGACCGACGTCTGGTAGAGCGCGTAGATGAGGCCGGCGGCCCCGGCCATCATGCCGCCGATCAGGAACGTCGCCGAGATCGTCGTGTCGACGTTGATGCCCTGGAGCCGCGCCGCGTCCGGATCCTGTGCGGTGGCGCGCATCGCCTTGCCGAGCCGTGACTTCGTGATGAACGCGGTGAGCCCGATCACGAGCGGCACCGTGACACCGATGGCCAGGAGGTCGCCGTTGTTGATCGGCACCCCGAGGATCGTGACGATCTCGTGGTTGTGCTTGATGAGGTCCGGGACGCTCTTCTGGCTGCCGCCGCGCCACAGGAGGCCGACGTTCTGCAGGATGAACGAGAACCCGACCGCGGTGATGAGGGGCGCGAGCTTCGGAGCCCTCTGAGCGGCCTGTAGGCCACCCGTTCGATCATCACGTTGAGCGAGCCGGTGACCATCATCGTGATGATGAGCGTGGCCAGCAGCCCGAAGACGAGCCCGAGCGAGCCGCTCGTGAGCGTGAGGCCCAGCGTGCCCGTGAACGAGAACGCGGTGAAGGCGCCGATCATGAAGACGTCGCCGTGGGCGAAGTTGATGAGCTCGATGATGCCGTACACGAGCGTGTAGCCGACAGCGATGAGCGCCCAGATGGAGCCGTTGGAGAGCCCGCGGATCAGGTTCTCGCCCAGGCGCGAGAGGTTCCCCTGGTCGCCGGCGAGATCGTGGATGCCGAAGTAGATCGGCAGAGCGGCCAACGCGGCGAGCAGGCCGTACTTCGACAGGGCCTCCCGGAGCGCGTCGTTCGTGCGGCGGGGCCGCGCGGCGGCGGGGGCGGAAGGAGCTTCGGTGGTAGCCAAGATGGTCTCTTCGCCAGACTCGCCGCCGGGGGACCGGGCGCGTGCGCCCGGTCCCGCCGGCGGCTGGCTGGACTCTGCGGGCTAGCCCGCCGCCTTGATGGTCGAGGCGTACGTCGGGTTGCCGTCGGAGCCGACCTTGTAGAGGCCGTAATCCGTCAGCGTCGTGTCGCCGTTCTCGTCGATCGAGTACTTGCCGAGGACCGAGTCACGGTCCTTCGTGGCGAACAGCGCCTTCAGGAAGCCCTCACGCGACGTCGCGTCGGGGCTGCTCTTGATCGTGTCGAGGACGAGCTTCATCGCCTCGTAGCCGTAGATGGCGTACGGATCGGGCTTGGGGTCGTTGTACTCCTTGTTGAAGGAGTCGATGAACGCCTTGCCACCCGGGTAGGACGCCAGGTCGAGCGTCGCGACCGTGCAGGAGAACAACTTGCCGACCTTCGCCGGGATGCCGTCCTTCTTCGGGTTCGTGAAACCGGACTCGCAGACGCCGTCGCCGCCGTACAGCTTGGCCGTGGGCAGCGCGTCGTTGACATCCTTGTACAACTGGATCGCTCCGTTGGCGGTGACGCCGCCGAAGAAGAAGCAGTCGGCCTTCTTGCCCTTGAGCTCCGAGGCGAAGCCACGGAAGTTCGCGGCGTCCGGCTGGATGCCGGTGTCACCGATGACGTTGAGGCCCTGCTCCTTGGCCTTGATGCCGATGACGCGGGTCAGACCGGCGCCGTAGGTGTCCTTGTCGTTCGCGAGCGCGACGGCGGTGCAGCCGTCGTTCTTCATCTGCGTCACGAGGGCAGAACCCTGGATCGTGTCGCGGGGGACGATGCGGGCATAGGTCCGCTTCTGCGACGGGTAGTAGATCGCCGGCTCGCCCTTCTCGGAGCCCGGCTCGTCCGTCGTCAGGCCGACGTACGTGTTGGCCGGCGAGATCTGCGCGATGCCGACCTCGTTGAGGATCGGGAGCGAGACCTTCGTGGCACCGGAGTTGAACTCGCCGATGAGGGCGACAGCGTTCTTGTCCTGCGCGACCTTGCGGGCGTTGGCACCCACCTGCTGCTCGTCCCAGTTGCCCGCCTGGGCGGTCGAGTCGTCGAGCGACGTGTACTTCACGCTGACGTCGCCCGCCTTGTTGCCGGACTCCTTCAGCGCAAGCTTGATGCCGTCGACCATGGCGTTGGTCTGGTCCTTCGAGGCACCCTGCAGCGGGAGACTCGAGTACACCGCGACCGAATCAGCGGCCTTGGCCGCCGTGCTGGTGCCGGTGGACGACGACGACGAACTGTCGTTGTTGTCATCTCCACAGGCTGAAACTGCAAAGGCCATGGTGCCCACCAGGCACCCGGCCACTACCTTCGCGCGAGAACGCAAGTGACATTCCTCCTCTTTGGAATCACTACTCGGCGGCATCATAAGCAGTTCCTCAGTCCCACCGGGAAAGAGTTTTGTCCAGACCCGCCGTCGCGGTCGCCCGCGAAAGGTGTCAAGGACACACCAAACGTTTTTCGCGGCCGTTGCAGCAGTCTTACGCCGGCGTTGAGCCCGCTGCTCAGCGTGGGCCCGGGTCGATGACCCGGGTGTACGACAGGCGGCCGTCCTTGATGACGGCAACGCCGAATCGGCGCAGCGAGGTGTCGCCGCCGGCGTCCACGGAGTACGACCCGAGGACCGATCGCCGGTCCCGGATGGCGAAGAACGCGGCGGTGACCGCCGCCCTGTCGTCTCCGTCGGGTCCCGCATCGCGGACGGCCTGGAGCAGGACGCTCATCGCCTCGTATCCGAAGATCGCCAGCGGCTCAGGAGCGGCCCCGAACCTGGCGCGGTACCGCCGGACGAAGGCCTGACCGGCGGGCGGATACATGCGGGCGTCCAGGCTCGGGGTCGTCAGGCGTACCTGTGCTGCGACCGCCGGAGGCAGCGCGGCGGTGAACGACGTCTCGGCGACACCGTCGGCCCCGAAGAGCTTGGCCCGGGGCAGCGCGCGGTGCAGCGCGGTGAAGAGCGCGACCGCGGCGCTTGCCGTGCGGCCGCCGAAGAAGACGCACGCGGGTCGCTCGGCTACGACCTTCTCGACGAGCGACGTCAGGGCCGCGGTGTCCGCCCGGGGGTCCATGCTCTCGTTGGCGACGATCCGCAGCCCACGTGCCGGCGCCTGGCGCTCGATCTGGTCGGCGATGCCCTTGCCGTAGAACTCGTTGGCGTGCACGAGGTAGGTCGCCCTGCACCCCTCGTCACGTTGGAGCTGGATCTGCGCGGCCGCCTGGACGTCGTCGGCCGGGATCACCCGGCCGAACGAGCGCGTCCCGGAGGGGTAGTACTTCTCGGGCTCTCCCTTGTCTGCCCCGACGGCCTTCGTCAGACCGACCGCCGTGTTCGACGGAGAGATCTGCAGGACGCCCGCCTCATTCGAGACCGGAATCGAGATCGCGGAGGCTCCCGAGTCCAGGTCGCCGAGATAGCCGATCGTCGTCCTGTCCTGCGCGGCCTTGCGCGCCGCAGCCCCGACCGCCTGCGGCTCCCAGCCGTCCGGTCCCGCCGAGTCGTCCAGGCTGACGTACTTCACGATGTACGGCCCAGCGCGGCCCCCGGCGTCCTCCAGCGCGAGCTTCTCGGCGTTGACGATGGACAGCGACTGCGACGCCGCCGGCCCGCGGAGCGGCAGGCTCGAGTAGACCGTCAGCGTCGTCGCAGTGTCCGCACCCGTCGCGGCGTTGCCGTCGCCATCACCGCACGCCACCGACGAGAAGGCCAGCGCTGCGGCCAGGTAGCCCGTGACGACAGCTCTGACGCGCACGGGGCCGTCGGTTCAGGCGTCGCGGTTGCCCGGCAGGTACGGCCCGAGCATCTTGACGGTGGCCGCCAGGAGGACGATGACCGTCGTGATCATGAACCCGTCGATGGCCTTGACGTCAAGTGACCACATGACGATCCACAACATGAGGCCGACGGTGGTGGCGAGCACGATTCCCATGGTCGGCAGCCTATCTCACGCGAGCCCGGCGGCCAGTGCCGCCACCACGTCACGCACGGCCCTGGCCGGGTCGTCGGCCTCGGCCGCCTCACGGACGAGGCGGCTGCCGACGATCACGCCGTCGGCCCCGGCGTCGGCGGCCTCGGAGGCCTGCTCGGGCGTCGTGATGCCAAAGCCCAGGGCGACCGGCACGTCGGTCGCACCCTTTGACCGCTGCACGATGCGCGCGACCCGCTCGCCCAGCGGCGCCTGGCGCTCGCCCGTCGTGCCGGTGACCGCCACCGTGTAGAGGAAGCCCCGGGCGCGCGAGCCGATGGCGTGCAGGCGCTCGTCAGGGGTCGTCGGAGCGACGAGCGGGACGAGGGCGATCCCCGCGGCATCGCAGGCGGCCAGCACGCCCGGCGCCTCTTCCATCGGCAGGTCAGGGACGATCAGGCCGCTGGCGCCGACGTCCCGCAGGGCGCCGGCGAACACCTCCGGGCCGCGGACGAGCACGAGGTTGGCGTAACACATGAGGACGACGGGCAGCCGCTCCGACAGCGCCTCGCAGAGCTGCATGACGCGCGCCACCGTGGCACCGGCGCGGAGGGCGGCGGTGCCGGCGGCCGCGACGACAGGGCCATCAGCCAGCGGATCGGAGAACGGGACGCCGAGCTCGACGAGGTCCGCGCCGGCGTCGGCGTAGGCGCGCCCGATCGCGAGCGAGCGCTCCATGTCCGGAAAGCCGCCCATGAGGTAGGGCATGAGCGCGGCCCGCTTGCCGCTCGTCGCGAACGCCTCTGCGATCCGGGCGGCTCCCTCGCCGACGGCCCGCCCCGACGGGTTTCCGGTGCCCGTGGCGCTCACAGCTCTTCCGCCTTCAGGTGCTCGAGCACCTGCGCGAGGTCCTTGTCGCCGCGACCGGAGAGGCAGACGAGGTCCAGCGACGAGTCGGACGGCTCCTCGAGCACGAAGTGGAACGCATGCGCGGTCTCGAGGGCCGGGATGATGCCCTCCAGCTTCGTCACCGTCGTGAAGGCCCGCAGGGCGTCCGCGTCCGTGACGGCGACGTAGTGGGCTCGGCCCAGATCACGCAGGTGTGCGTGTTCGGGCCCGGATCCGGGGTAGTCCAGGCCCGCGGAGATCGAGTGCGCCTCGGTGATCTGCCCCTCGTCGTCCTGCATGACCGCCGACATGGAGCCGTGCAGCACGCCGGACTGCCCACCCACCGTGAGCGGCGCGCCGTGGCGGCCGGACTGCAGGCCGTCACCCGCGGCCTCCACGCCGATGAGCTGCACGCCATCGTCCTGGACGAACGCCGTGAAGATGCCGATGGCGTTGGACCCGCCGCCGACGCACGCGACGACGCGATCAGGCAGGCGGCCCTCGCGCTCGAGCAGCTGGGCCCGGGCCTCGTCGCCGATGACGCGCTGAAGGTCACGGACGATGACCGGATAGGGGGCCGGTCCGACCGCCGAACCGATGATGTAGTGCGTCGTCTCGACGTTCGTGACCCAGTCGCGGATCGCCTCGCTCGTCGCGTCCTTCAGCGTCCCGGTCCCCGCCTCCACCGGGTGCACCCGGGCGCCCAGCAACTGCATCCGCTCGACGTTGGGCTTCTGGCGGCGGATGTCCTCCGTCCCCATGAACACGACGCATTCGAGACCGAGCAGCGCGCAGGCTGTCGCGGTGGCCACACCGTGCTGACCGGCGCCGGTCTCGGCGATGATCCGCCGCTTGCCCATCCGCTGGGCCAACAGCGCCTGCCCGATCGCGTTGTTGAGCTTGTGCGATCCGGTGTGGTTGAGGTCCTCGCGCTTGAGGTAGATCGTGCGTCCGGCGTGCTCGGAGAGGCGCCTTGAGCGGTACAGCCGCGAGGGACGCCCGACGAAGTCCTGCAGCAGCTCGCGCAGGTCCTCGAGGTAGGCAGGGTCCTGACGGGCGACCCCCCAGGCGGCCTCGACCTCGCCGAGGGCAGGCATGAGCGTCTCGGGGACGTACTGCCCGCCGTAGGGGCCGAACCGGTGCTCGACGGTGCTCATGACGGAACCTCCTGGGCGGTGACGTCGGCGACGGCCTCGGCGGGTTCGCCGGCGTCGGCCATCGCCTTGTCGGCGGCACGGACGGCCTCGATGAAGCCGATGATCAGCTCGTGGTCCTTCACGCCGGGCGACGCCTCGGTTCCGCTGGCGACGTCGACCGCGTAGGGCTTCGTGGCCTCGATCGCCGCCGCGACGTTCTGCGCGTCGAGCCCTCCGGACATGATGAGTGGGACGCGTGACATGCGAAGCTTCGTCAGGGACCAGTCGAACGTCTGCCCCGTCCCGCCGCGCTGGCCCTCCACGCGCGTGTCGAGCAGGTGCAGGTCGGTGCGGAAGCGCTCCATCGCCTGGATGTCCGAGCGGGACCCGACACGCGCGGCCTTGACGACCTTGGCGCCTGTCCGCCGCGCGACCTCGGCGCAGTAGACCGGTCCTTCGTCGCCGTGCAGCTGCACCATCGTGAGCTGCGCGACATCCACCGCTGACGCGACCTCGTCGATCGTCGCATCGACGAAGACGCCGCACACCTCGGCCTGACGACGGTAGGCCGAGGCGATCGCGGCAGCGTCCTCCAGAGCGCAGGCGCGCGGAGAGCCGGCCCAGAGGATCACGCCGAGAGCCCACGCCCCTGCTTCGACGGCGACGGTCGCGTCCTCCACGTTCGTCAGGCCACAGATCTTCACACGGGTCGAGCGCACCGACCCATCGTACGCGGTGACCCGCCGGGACCAGCGCTCCGGACCGCCGACCCGGGCTCCGCCCCCTCAGCCGACCTCGGTCACGTCGGGACGGGAGGCCAGGCGGGTCGAGAGCTGCACCTTCTTGCCGTCGCGCAGCAGCCCGATCTTCACCCTGTCGCCGGGCTTGTGAGCGCTGATCAGGGAGGACAGCTCGTCTGATGTCCTGACGGGCTTGCCGTCGACGGACTGGATGATGTCGCCGCCGAGGACGATGTCGTTGCCCCCGAGCTGGGCGCTGAACGCCCCGGCGCGGAGACCGCCCTTGGCCGCCGGGCTGTCAGCCTGCACGGTCTGCACGAGCGCGCCCGTCTTTGCCGGCAGGTTCAGCGCCGCGAGGGACCCGTCGACGGTCAGCGACGACACGCCGAGATAGGCGCGCTGCACCTTTCCGCCTGTCTTGAGCTGGGGCAGGATCTCCTTTGCGGTGTCGATCGGCACGGCGAAGCCGATGCCGACGCTGCCCCCGCCGCGAGACCCCGACTCGATCTGGGAGTTGATGCCGATGACCCTGCCGGCGGCATCGATCAGCGGCCCGCCGGAGTTGCCCGGGTTGATCGCGGCGTCGGTCTGGATGACGTTGCTGATGCCCGTGCCGTCCGGGGCGGAGATGCGGCGCTGCAGCGCGCTCACGACCCCGGTGGTGAGCGTGCGGTCCAGGCCGAACGGGTTGCCGATGGCGATGACGGGGTCACCGACCTGCACGCTCTTCGCCGACCCGAGTTCGAGTGGGCTGAGGTTCAGGCCGTCCGGATCGATCTTCAGGAGCGCGATGTCCGAGGAGGTGTCCTTGCCGATCACCCGCGCTGCGACGACCTGCTTGTCGGCGAGCTGCACGGTCACCTTCACGGCGCCGTCGATGACATGGGCGTTCGTGAGGATGTTGCCGGTGCCATCGATGACGAAGCCCGACCCGGTCGACGTCCCGCGCTGCTCCGTGGGCCCGCCGAGGTCGAAGGGGGACGCCTGTGTCTGGGCCACGACGTCGGCTCGGACGAACACGACGCCCGGCGAATCACGCTTGTAGAGGTCGCGAGCGGTCATCGCGCCGCCCGCGCCGATACGGCCGTCCGGTGCCGCGAGGGGCGCCTGTTGCAGCACGGTCGTCGTGTTCGTCTGCGACCCGAGGTCCAGGAGCGCGACACCGCCTGCGGTGATCGCCCCACCGAGGACCGCGGAGACGACCATGACGGGGATCGAGGTCCGTCTCATGCGTCTGATGAAACCGGCCGGCGCTGAACGGGTCCCAAACGGCGCCTATACGAGAGATAAAGGCGCGACCTCGCGGCCGCTGTCAGCCCCCGATCCCTCGCCCGCTTGCGTCAGACGAGGTCGGGCAGGCCGTCGGACCCGTGTCCCAGCAGCTGGGAGAGCGCGACCTCCGGGTCATCGGCCCGCATGAGCGACTCGCCCACCAGCACGGCGTCGACCCCGACGCGCTCGAGGTCCTCGAGCTGCTCGCGATGGTGCAGGCCCGACTCCGAAACCACGGTCTTGCCCGTGGGGACGTCGGCGAGCAGCTCGTACGTGCGCTCCACGTCGACGGTGAAGTCGACGAGATTCCGGTTGTTGATGCCGATGATGTCGGCGTCGACGACCTCCAGCGCACGCTGGAGCTCGTCCTCGTCGTGGACCTCGACGAGGACCGCGAGGTCCAGGTCATAGGCATCGACGTACAACCGCTCCAGACTCTTGTCGTCAAGCGCGGCGACGATGAGCAACACGGCGTCGGCACCGGCGACCGCGGACTCCACGAGCTGGTAGCGGTCGACGATGAAGTCCTTGCGCAGGATCGGCAGCCCGCAGGCCGCCCGGGCGGCACGCAGGTCGTCGAGGGACCCGCCGAAGTGCGGTCCTTCGGTGAGGATGGACAGTGCCGCAGCGCCACCGCGCTCGTAGGCCGTGACGATCTCCTCGACGGTCGCGCCCTCGCGGATGCTCCCGGCCGACGGAGATGCCCGCTTGTGCTCGGCGATGACCGAGATGCCCGGCCGGGTCAGGGCCTCGCTGAACGGACGGTCCTCCCCCGCGTGGCTGGCGAGCTGACGTTCGAGCTCGGCCAGCGGGACGCTCTTGCTGCGGCGCCGGACCTCCTTCTGCGTGCTCTCGACGATCCGGTCCAGGACGCTCATGCCGGATCGGTCCCCCCGGCAAGGTCGGTCGAGAGGGTGGCAAAGCGCTTCAGCGTCACGGCCGCGGCCCCGGAGTCGATCGCCTGCTCGGCGGCGCGGACGCCCTCCTCAAGCGTTCCGGCGCGGCCGGCGGCGTAGATCGCGGCACCGGCATTGAACGCGGCCATGTCCCGCGGCGCGCCGCGCTCGCCGGCCAGGATCGCACGGGTGACCGCCGCGTTCTCGGCGGGGAGCCCGCCCACGACGGCCTCGTACGGTGCGTCGTCGAGTCCCACGTCCGCCGGGGACACGTCGTATCGCGCGATCTGCTGTCCGTTGACTTCCACGACGTGGGTGACGCCGGACAGGCTCAACTCGTCCAGGCCGTCGGCGCTGGACACTACCAGCGCCCGATCGCAGCCCAACGTGGCGACAGCCCCGGCCATACGCTCCACGAGACCCGGGTCCGAGACCCCGATCACCTGCCGGCGGGCGCCCGCCGGGTTCGTCAGGGGTCCCAGCACGTTGAAGATCGTGCGGACGGCCAGCGCCTTGCGGACCGGGACGACGAACCGGGTCGCCGCATGGTGTGCCGGGGCGAACATGAAGCCGAAGCCGACCTCGTGGATGCACCGCGCCACCTGTTCGGGGCTCAGGTCGATCCGCGCGTCGAGCGCCTCCAGGACGTCGGCGCTGCCGGAGACCCCGGTCGCCGAGCGGTTGCCGTGCTTGGCCACCGAGCAGCCCGCGCCCGCCGCGATGAGGGCCGCGGTCGTCGAGACGTTGAAGGTCTGGCGCCCGCCGCCCGTCCCCGCCGTGTCGACGAGATCGGGGCTGTCGACGTTCACGTGCGTGGCCAGGACGCGCATCGTCGTCGCCAGGCCGGCCATCTCGGCCTCCGTCTCGCCCTTCGTGCGCAGCGCGATGAGGACCGCGGTGATCTGCACGTCGGAGGCGTGTCCCTCCATGATGTGGGCCAGGACGGCCGCCGCCTGTTCTCGGGGCAGGTCCCGGCCGGACGCGAGGTCGTCGATGGCCGCGGTGAGCGCGTCGTTCTCCATTGCAGCGCCGCAGGCTAGTGCACCGCTCGGGTGAGCAGACCCCTCACGGCCGGACGGCGAGATCGTCAGACCACACGTCCAGGTGTGTCCGGCGGGCGACCCTCGCCCGGAGCGCGGGCGTCGACGTGGCCGAGAAACGACCGGAGCATCGTGCGTCCGTGCTCGGTCAGGACCGACTCGGGATGGAACTGGACACCTTCGACGGGAAGCTCACGATGACGGATCCCCTGGATGACGCCGCCGCCGCGGGCGGTGACCTCAAAGCAGGACGGCAACGTGGCCTCCTGAACGACGAGCGAGTGGTAGCGCCCCACCACGAGGTCCTGCGGCAGCCCGGCGAAGACCCCGCGGCCGTCGTGGGTGATGGCCGTCGTCTTGCCGTGGACCGGCTCGTGGCGGACGACGTCCCCCCCGAAGACCTGGGCGAGGGACTGGTGGCCCAGGCACACGCCCAGCGTCCGGACACCGGCCTGGGGAAAACGCTGCATCGCCTCCATCGAGACGCCGGCGTCCGTCGGCGTGCACGGGCCCGGGGAGACGACGACCCTCTCCGGACGGCGTTCGAGGAGCTCGTCCACGGTCGCGTGGTCGTTGCGCACCACCGTGATGTCGGCGCCGAGCTCGCCGAGGTACTGCACGAGGTTGTACGTGAAGGAGTCGTAGTTGTCGACGACGAGCACCGAGGGCATGATCACTTCCAGTCCGGCTGACGGGCCGCCAACTCGATGGCCTGCTTCACGCCCCGGGCCTTGTTGACGGACTCCTCGTACTCGTACTCCGGCAGGGCATCGGCCACCGTGCCGCCGCCGGCCTGGATGTGGGCGCTCCCGTCCTGCATGACGACCGTCCGGATGTGGATGCAGGTGTCCAGGTCCCCGGTGTAGGAGAGGTATCCGATCGCGCCGCCGTAGCCGCCGCGCTTGATCGGCTCGAGCTCGTCGATGATCTGCATCGCACGGACCTTCGGCGCCCCCGACAGCGTCCCGGCAGGCAGGACGGACCGCAGCGCGTCCATCGCCTTCACGCCGTCGCGCAGGGTGCCCGACACGTTCGACACGATGTGCATGACCGTCGAATAGAGCTCGACGCCCATGAGGGTGTCGACCTTGACCGTCCCGTACTCACAGACGCGACCCAGGTCGTTGCGCCCGAGATCGACGAGCATGACGTGCTCGGCGCGCTCCTTCTCGTCGGCGAGCAGGCCCTGCGCCAGTTCGGCGTCCTCCGCCTCGGTGGCCCCCCGGCGGCGGGTCCCCGCGATCGGGCGCGTGGAGACCCGCGTCCCGGACACCGTCAACAACGGCTCGGGGGACGCCCCGGCGATCTGGAAGTCCTGGAAGTCCAGGAAGTACATGTACGGCGAGGGGTTCACGACCCGCAGACCCCGGTACACGCTGAACGGATCGATGCCCGTGAGCTCCGCGCTCCAGCGCTGGGAGGGGACGACCTGGAAGGCATCGCCCGCGTGGACGTACTCCACGATCCGGGAGACCATGCCTTCGAAGTCCTCCCGCGGCATGTTGGACGTGAACTCCGGGACGGCGCGTGCCTCGCTGCGCTCAGGGGCCGTGGGGACCGGGCCGGCCAGCAGGGCGCGCGCCTTCTGGATCGTCGCGACCGCGTCGGCGTAGGCCGCATCGACGTCCTCCGGCGCCTCGGCGTAGACGTTCACGAGGATCGTGACCGTGTGCTTGAGGTGGTCGAAGACGACGAGGACGTCCGACAACATGAGCGCCATGTCAGGCAGCCCGAGAACGTCGCGGTTGGGTTCGCCGAGGGTCGTCTCGACGGTGCGCACGAGGTCGTAGCCGAAGAAGCCCACCGCGCCGCCCGAGAACGGCGGCAGCCCGTCCAGCGGCGCCTGGCGATAGCGGCCTACTGCCTCGGCGGCGACGGCGTACGGATCACCTTCGTCGCCGAGCGACCAGCGGACGATCTGCTTGGGACGCAGACCGATGAACGAGTAGCGCCCCACGCGCTGACCCTGCTCGGCGCTCTCCAGGAGGAAGGCGGGGAACTCCGGCGTCGTGCCGCGGAGCTTCAGGAACGCGCTGACCGGCGTCTCGCAGTCGTCGATGAAGGTGTACCTCAGCGGCACGAGGTTGAAGTCGGCCGCGAGCGCGCGGACCTCCTCGAGGGACGGCGTCAGCGCGGGGATGCCGGCCGTATGGCCGTCAGCGGCTGCGGGCATCGAGCACGGCCTCCACGTCCGCGAGCGTGCGCCCGCGCCCGTGCAACAGGACAAGCAGGTGATAGAGGACGTCGGCGGCCTCGTTGTCGACGCGATCGTCGGTCTCCTCCCGCGCCGCGCGCGTGACCTCTTCTGCCTCCTCGCGCACCTTCTCGCCCGTGAGCGCCGGGTCGTCGAGCAGCTGCACGGTGTAGGACCCCTCCGGGCGCCGGGCCTTGCGCTCTCCGTCAGGACGCGCTCGAGCGCAGGGCAGCACCTCGTGGGGGCGCCGGCGCCCCATGTCACCGGTGAAGAAGCAGCTGCGCTCACCCGTGTGGCAGGCCGGGCCCGTCCGGCTCGACGAGCGCGAGCAGGGCGTCGTTGTCGCAGTCCACCCGCAGCGCGCGGACCTTCTGGATGTTGCCGGAGGTGGCGCCCTTGTGCCAGATCTCCTGGCGCGAGCGGCTTCCACAGGTGCATCTCCCCCGTCTTGCTGCGTCAGCGCCACGGCCTCCGCGTTGGCATAGGCGACGGTCAGGACCTCGCCCCGTGCGCCAGTCCTGGATGACGCACGGCACCAGGCCGTGCTCGTCGTAGGCGATGTCCACGGGCTGATCGTACAAAGCACCCCCGCCGATGCCGCGTCCGCCACGACGCCGGCACCCCGGTGGAGCGCGGCGTGACCGGAAGGGGGCGCGCCCTAGCGCGGGCGGAGGCTGCCCAGCGCCGCGCGGGCGACGCCCGCCGGCCCGAGCCCGGTCCGCTTGGAGAGCACGTCGCCGTCGTGTCGCTCGATCCGGTCCAGCACCCGCTCGTAGACGCTGCGGGCCAAGCGGATCCCCGGGCGCACGGCTGCCGGGACCTCGGCCTCGATGGCATCGGTGTGGGCGAACAGCGCCCGGGCCCGGATCACCTCGACCTCGATCCGGCCTCGGAAGGCCGGCGTGACGACACCCAGCCGCAGCGTCTCCTCGTCCAGCCCGGGCAGGTAGACGCGATCGAGCTCCCAGTCCTCACGCACGTCACGGATGAAGTTCGTCAGCTGAAACGCCACACCGAGCTGCGCCAAGGGCTCGACCGCGTCATCGCCGGCGTCGAGCAACGGGGCCATGAGCCGGCCGACGGTCGCGGCGCTGCCGTCCATGTACCGATCCAGGTCCCGCGGGGTCGGGATCCGGACCCGGTCGTCGCAGTCCACGCGCATCGACTCCATGTACCGGTCGAGCAGGTGCAGCGGCAGGTCGTGGCGCGGACCGGCGTGTGCGAGCGCAGCGAGCACCGGGTGCGTCGGATGCGTCCTTCGCCAGGTTCTCTTCGAGCGCCGCCTGCCACGTGTTCAGCGCGGCGCGGCGCGCGGCCGGGTCCCCGGCCCGGTGGCGGCCGTCGACGATCTCGTCGGCGCCGCGGAGGAACCCGTACAGCGCGTGCACCGCCGGGCGGCGGGCACGCGGCAGCCGTGCGGTGGCCAGGAAGAACGTGGGGTCGTGCCGGCGCTGCAGGCGGCGGCAACGCTCGTAGGCCGCGCGGACGACGGCGTCGTCGGGGGTCAGGTCATCCACTCTGCTGCGAACTACGTAGTCTCAGGACGACACGGATGACCGCAATCTTCGACAGACCGCTGGTGCTCGTCACCGGCAAGGGCGGGGTGGGCAAGTCGACGGTCGCAGCCGCGCTCGGCGTCGCCGCTGCGGACGCGGGCCGCAAGACGCTGGTGTGCGAGGTCGGTGAGCAGTCGCGGATCGCCCGTCTTCTGGACGCGCCGCCGAAACCGCTCGGGCAGGAGCAGGAGGTGCGGCCGGGGCTCTGGACGGTCTCCGTCGATCCCGACGATGCCCTCAAGGCGTGGCTCGCCAAGCAGCTGGGCTCGCGCTCGCTCGTGAACATCCTCACGCGGTCGAACCTCTTCTCGTACTTCGTCGCGGCGGCGCCCGGAGCGCGGGAGCTCGTGACCGCGACGAAGATCTGGGAGCTCGCCCAGCAACCCCGCTGGACCAAGCACGACGAGACGTACGACCTCGTCATCGCCGACCTTCCGGCGACAGGCCACGCGCTGGGGCTGCTGCGGGCACCCAAGACGTTCACGGACATCGCGCGCATCGGGCCGATCGCCTCCCAGGCCGGCGCCGTCGCCCGGTCGATCGCGGACCCCGAACAGACGGCGATCGTCGCGGTGACGATCCCGGGCGAACTGCCGGTGAGCGAGACCCTGGACCTGCAGGACCGCGTCGAGCAGACCCTCGACCGGGGCCTTGATCTCATCGTCGCCAACGACGTGCTGGCGTCACGCTGGACCGAGGCGGAGGCCGAGGACGTCGGCGCCGCCGGTGGGGTCGCGATCGCGGGCCGCGTCCACGGAGCGATCTCGCGGGAGGCGGCCCGCGCCGCGGGCCAGCATGCGCAGCTGGATCGGCTGGAGGCCGGAGCGACCGTCCCCGTGCTGGTCCTCCCGCACCTCACGGCGACGTCGCTCGGGGCGCAGGACGTCCGCGCGCTCGCCGACACGCTCACCGACAGCCTTCCGTAGCTCGGGGCCCGCCCTCGGGTGGGACTGCCGTCGGCCGGTGGGTCACTCGATCCCGAGACGATCCAGCATGCGGTCATCCCCACGCCAGCCGCGGCGGACGCGGACGCTGAGATCGAGGTGCACCTGCATGTCGAGCTCGCGCTCGAGCTCCTTCCGGGCCGCGACGCCGATCGCCTTGATCATCTTGCCCCCGGTTCCGATCAGGATGCCCTTCTGGGACTCGGTCTCGACCCAGACCATCGCACGCACGCGGGTCAACGGCCCACGGACCTCCTCGACCTCGTCGATCATGACCTCGACGGAGTGCGGGACCTCCTGGAAGGTCCGCCGCAGCACCTGCTCGCGCACGAGCTCGGCGAGCAGGACGTTCTCGGACTGGTCGGAGCTGTCCTCGATCGGAAACAGGAACGGGCTCTCCGGGACGAGGTCACGGAGGTGCTGGGTGAGCGCGAACACCCCGAGCCCCGTCTTGGCGCTGATGGGAAAGATGTCGTCGGCGACGTCGAGCTCGGCGACGGCCATCAGCGCGCTGACCGTCTGCGCCTTGTCGAGTCGGTCGCACTTGTTCATGGCGATGACGACAGGGACCTTCGCCTCGCGCAGCGCGGCGGCGATGAAGCGGTCGCCGGGGCCCACGCCTTCTTCGGCGTTGAGGATGAACAGTGCGGCGTCCGAATCGCGCAGCTCGGACTCGACCTTGCGCTGCATCCGGGTCGTGAGCGTGTCACGCGGACGCTGGACTCCCGGGAGGTCGACGAGCACGAGCTGCGTGTCCTGCGACGTGGCGACGCCGCGGATCGCGCGCCGCGTCGTCTGGGGCTTGTCGGAGACGATCGCGATCTTGCGGCCGACGATCGCGTTGACCAGCGTCGACTTGCCGACGTTCGGTCGGCCGGCCAGGGCGACGAAGCCCGCCTTCGTCACGCCGGCCGTGCCCGCGACACCGGTCGAGGCAGCTGACCGAGCGAGGTCTGCCGGCTTCACCACGAGAGGATCTCGGCCTGCAGCGCGAGCATCTCGCCGTCGTCGGTCTCGTGGTCCATGCCGGCCAGGTGCAGCGCGCCGTGGACGATCGCTTCACGGAGGTCCTCGGTGTGTGCGGCGCAGATGACGATGTCGCCGAGCTCGCGCGGACCGTGAGACTCGCCGTCCTCGTCGACCCCGAAGGAGAGGACGTCGGTCGGACCGTCCTTGCCGCGGAACTGCACGTTGAGCTCCGCGATGCGGTCGGCGTCGACGAACTCGACGGCCACGTGCCCCTCTTCGACACCCGCGGATGCGAGCGCCAGACCCACGAGGCGCTGGACCTCGGCCTCGGGCGGGGCTCCGGGGGCGAGCTGCGGCTGGATGAGTTCGAGGTCGAGCAAGCCTCCATCTTGACAGCCTGCGCCCGACACCCCGGGCCCGGGCTCAGCCGCGCCGCGCGTGAGCCGCCGGGCGCAGCTCCGGCGCCGAGCGCTCCGCGTGCTCGCCGTACGCCTCGACGATCCGTTGCACGAGCCGGTGGCGCACGACGTCCTCACCCCCGAACCGGACGAAGTCGATGTCGTCGACGGACTTGAGGATGTCGCCGACGACCACGAGACCGGACTGCTGCTCGCGCGGCAGGTCGACCTGCGTGACATCGCCGGTCACGACCATCCGCGAGTTGAAGCCCAGGCGCGTGAGGAACATCTTCATCTGCTCGGGCGTGGTGTTCTGCGCCTCGTCGAGGATGATGAACGAGTCGTTCAGGGTGCGGCCGCGCATGAAGGCCAGCGGCGCGACCTCGATGACGCCCTTCTCGAGGTGTGCGGCCACCTTCTCGACGTCCATCATGTCGTGCAAGGCGTCGAAGAGCGGCCGCAGGTACGGATCGATCTTCGCCATGAGGTCGCCCGGCAGGAAGCCCAGGCGCTCGCCGGCCTCCACGGCGGGGCGGGTCAGGATGATGCGGCTGACCTCCTTGCGGTTGAGCGCGGCGGCGGCGGCCGCGACCGCGAGGAAGGTCTTGCCCGTGCCGGCCGGGCCGACACCGAAGGTGACGGTGTTGTTGCGGATCGAGTCGACGTAGCGCTTCTGCTGCACGCTCTTGGGGACGACCTTCGTCGCGCGGTGGCGCCAGACGACGTCGTCGAGCACCTGCGCTGGGGGCGTGTGCTGCGCCAGCGCACCGGTGACCGTGCGGATCATGTCCGCGTCCACCGTATGACCCTGCTGCACGAGGGCCGACAGCTCCCGCACGACGATCGAGGCAGCCGCCACGGACTCGGCGTCGCCGTCCAACGTGACGAGGTTGCCACGGACGAACAGCGAGCAGCCCACGTGTGACTCGAGGGCCTTGAGGATCTGGTCACCACTCCCGGTGAGGGCGGCGGCGACGTCGTTGGAGACCTCGATCTGGCGGCGCACGGGTGTTCGGATCAGCTCCTGAGGGATTCGTTGACGAGGGCGGAGACGCGCTTGCCGTCGGCGCGTCCGGCGATCAGCGGCATGGCGGCCTTCATCACGGCCCCCATGTCCTTCGGTGACGACGCCCCGACCTGCGCGACGGCGGCCTGCACGATGGCGCGAAGCTCGTCGTCGCCCAGTTCGGCGGGCAGGTACCGCTCGATGATCTGCGCCTCGGCCTCCTCGGCGTCGGCGAGCTCGTCCCGGCCGTTGGCCCGGAAGGCGGTGGCGGCCTCGACCCGGCGCTTGCGCTCGCGGCGCAGCACCGCCTGCTCGTCGTCCGCTCCTTCCTTCGTCGCCTTCTGCAGCTCCGAGAGGACCAGGCGCAGGGCACCGACGCGATCCTTCTCCCCCGCCTTCATGGCGGCGATCAGATCGCCCTTCACGGTGTCCGTCAGCGTCATCCTCGGTTGACGATAGCGGCGGCCGGGGCGGAACCGTTCTCGGCGGCGCCCTCGTCGCTTCCGTCCTGCCCGACGACCGGCCCGGTCGACGGGTCCTGGGGTGTGGCGTCCGGGGATGCCAGGGAGTCGGGGTGACCGAGCTGGCCGAGCTCGGACGCATCGCGCCCGAAGATCAGGCCCACGTTCCAGTCGATGAGCAGCCGGGCCTTGCGCTTGACCCCCGGCATCATCGCCAGGTGGTAGGTCCGAGCCAGCCACCAGGCCGGCGCACCGCGCCAGCGCAGGCCCATCGTCGAAGCGACGGCCTGGTTGCGCCCCATGTCGACGAACACGCCCTTCGTCTTGAAGCGGAACGGACGGACCTTGCCCGTCCCGATCGTCGCCGCGACGTTCTTGGCGACGAGTCGGCCCTGACGGATCGCGTGCTGGGCGGTCGGCGGCGTGGCGACCCTCAGGCCGCGGGCGGGATCCGGGACCGCCGCGGCATCTCCGATGGCCCAGACGTTCGAGGTGCCCTTCACGAGCATCGTCCGCGCGACCTCGATGCGTCCGCTGCGATCCAGCGGCAGGCCCAGGTGCGCGACGGCCGGCTGCGGCCGCACGCCGGCAGTCCACACGACGGTGCGGGTCGGGACGACCTCACCGTCCGAGAGCGTCGCCGTCGATTCCGTGACGGCGTCGAGGGTCGTCCCGGTCCTGATCTCGATGCCGCGGGAGCGCAGTTCGCGCGTGGAGAACTCGGCCAGGGGCGCCGGGATCTCGGGCATGACGCGATCCTGGGCTTCGACGAGGATGAAGCGGATGCCGGAGATCCGGCAACGCGGGTACAGATCCAGGACATCGGCGGCGAAGTCCTGCAGCTCGGCCAGGCCCTCGAGACCTGCGTAGCCGGCACCCACGAAGACGTACGTCAGCCACTGCTCACGCTCGTCGCCGTCCTCCATCCGCTCGGCGATCTCGAGGGTGCGCAGCACCCGGTTGCGCAGCGAGATGGCGTCGGGAAGCGACTTGAAGCCCACGGCGTGCTCGGCCAGGCCGGGCACCGGCAGGGTACGCGAGACCGACCCGAGGGCGACGACGAGCTGGTCGTACTGCAGGTGCTCGATCTCTCCGTCCTCCGGCGAGCACACCTGGAGCGTGTTGGACTGCGGGTCGGCGCCCACGACGGTCCCCAGGCGCAGATCGGTGCGGTGCAGCTCCTCGCGCAGCGGCACGACGACGTGACGCGGCTCGAGCGTCCCGGCCGCCGCGCCGGGCAGCAGCGGTGTGTAGAGCATGAAGTTGCTGTCGGTCACGAGCGTGACCCGGGCGGACTGCGGGGCCAGGCGCTTCTCGAGGGTGCGGGCCGCATGGAAGCCGCCGAAGCCCCCTCCGGCGATGACGATGTGCCAGGGCATACATCCAGTCTCCTCCCCGCAACGGGAAGAGGCGAACCGCACAATCCTGTTACAAACTCCCGGCCTTCGCAGCGACCGGCGCGCCGAGGAGGTGCCGCGACAGGAACTCCACCTGGTCGGTGCGCGCCTGTTCGTGCGAGTAGATCTCGAAATGACCGAGCGGGTAACGCTTGAGCTCGCCCTTCGGCGCCCGCTCGGCAGCCTTCACGGCGTTCTGCGGGGGCGTCGTCTCGTCCTTGTCGCAGGCGCAGATGAGCAACGGCATCTGGAGCTTGCCCACCCCACCCGCCGGGTTCTGGGTCGCGATGTGCAGCATCACGCGAGCCGCGACCTCGTTGCGCCACTTGGACTGCGGCCCGACGATCGAGGTGAAGCCCGGGAGCGCCTCGGGCGAGGTCATGACGGCGTAGCTTCCGGGCTCGCCGGCGGCGGTGATGAGCACCGGCGGGCGGCCGAGCAGCGCACCGGCCTGATCGCGCACCGCGTCGGCCGTCGCCCGCAGGAGCAGGCTCTTGGACGTGATCTTCACGATGGAGAGTCCGTCGGTGAACGGGGCCTGCGCGACGACCGCGGCCACGCGGGGATCCTTCTGGGCCAGCGCCATGACGTGCCCGCCGGAGAACGACGAGCCCCAGAGTGCGATCTTCGCCGGGTCCACGCCGCCGACGTTCCGCGCGAAGTCGACGGCGGCGCGGTAGTCCGCGCGCTGTGCGCTGATGTCCAGCAGCTGCCGGGGCTCGCCGGTGGAGTCCCCGAAGTAGCGGTAGTCGAAGACGAGTGCCGCCAAGCCGGCCTCGGCGAAGGCCTCGGCGTACGGGATCAGCCCCTCCCCACGCGTGGCGCTGAAGCCGTGGGCCATGACGACGCAGGGGACGTCACCCGTGGCGCCCTCGGGGCGGAAGAGCCAGGCAGCGAGGGTCTCGCCTCCGGACGGGATGGACACGTCGGTGCGGGTGGACATGGTGTCAAGCCTAGCCGGACCCGGTGGGACGTGACCGTCACGGCGCCCGGCCGGCCCCGGCCCGTCACCGCGACCGGCAGATTCGCCCCTCCCAGGCGGGCGGATCCATCAGTCGGCCGATGCACGGGCCCGACCGTCGGATCTGCCCGCCGGAGGCGGGCGGATGCATCGATCGGCGGGCTCGCGGCCCGGAAACCGTTCAGCGGACGAGCAGCAGCGCGGCCCAGTCGCCGCTGTGGCGGCGGTCGGCCTCGCGCAGGCCCAGCTCCCGGGCGAAGGCCGCGGCGACCTCGTCCGCCTCGTGGCGCAGGAGCCCCGAGGCGATCAGGACATCCGGCGGCGTGCCCGTGAAGCCCTCTGCGGCGACCTGCAGCAGCAGCGGTCGCAGGAGGTTGGCCAGGACGACCGGCGCCCCGGCCGCCGGTCCGTCGCGCAGCAGATCATGGCGCCTTGCGTCGACGACGACGCCGTTCACGGTCGCGTTCGCGGCGGTCGCGGACACGGACTCACGCTCGTGGTCGACGCCCGACACCGGGCCGAAACCGAGCCTGGCCGCCGCGATCGCCAGCACGCCCGACCCACAGCCGACGTCCATCACCGCACGGCCGCGAGGATCCACCTCGAGCAGCAGTTCGAGGCAGAGCCGGGTCGTGTGGTGCGCGCCGGTGCCGAAGGCCTGCCCTGGGTCGATCACGATGTCGATGAGCGCGCTTCCGGGGTCGGGCGCCGGGTGCCACGGCGCACGGACCGCGAGGCGGCCACCGACCTCGATCGGCTGGTGGAAGTCCTTCCAGCGCTGCGCCCAGTCGTCGGCGACGTGCGTCGTCGTGACCTCGACGAGCGCGTCCCCCGCCGCCGCCCGCAGGTCCGGCAGTTCCGGCAGCTCACCCGGCGCGCCGTAGATCGCGTACTCCACCCGGTCGCCGAGGTCGACCTCTTCGACCCCCGCGGGGGCGAGCTGCAGCAACTCGGCCAGCGCGAGCTCCGCGTCCTGGAGCCGCACGCGGACCGCGAGGCGGATCACGAGGCGTGGAAGAGGCGCTTGAGCTTGGAGACCATGCCCTCGTCCGAGCGCAGGTTCTCCGCGGTCACGGTCTGCGAGAACTCCTCCAGCATGCGGCGCTGCTCCTTGGAGAGCTTGCGCGGGACGACGACGTTGACGACGACCCTCAGGTTCCCGCTGCGGCCGGCCCGCTGAAGTCCGGGCATGCCCTGACCGCGGACCGTCAGCGTCTCCCCAGGCTGCGTGCCGGCCGGGATCTCGACGTCCACCTCTCCGTCGATCGTCGGCGCCGCCAGCGTGACGCCGAGCGCGGCCAGCGGCGCCGGGACGTCGAGCACCGTGACGAGATCGTCACCGTCGCGGAGGAACCGCTCGTCGGCCTGGACGCGGACGAGGACGTACAGGTCGCCGGGTGGACCGCCCGCCTCGCCGGCGTGGCCGCGTCCGGACAGGCGGATGCGCTGCCCGTCCGCGATGCCCGCCGGGACGTCGACGTCGAGGGACCGACGCCCGACCTCGCGCCCGCGACCGTCGCACTGTTCGCACGGGGTCTGCGCGACCTTGCCGTCGCCGCCACACACGTCGCAGGCCACGGTCCGGACGACCTGCCCGAAGGGCGTGCGGCTGACGCCCTGCAGGCGCCCGGCGCCCCCGCAGCGTTCGCAGCCGACGATCGGCGTCCCGGGTTCGGCGCCGTTGCCGTTGCACGTCCCGCAGCGCTCGATGGCCTCGAAGCTCAGCGGCACGCTGGCGCCGTGGGCGGCCTGCGTCAGCGTGATGTCGATCTGGATGCCGACGTCGTCCCCCTGCGCCGGGCCTCCGCGCCCGCCGCCCTGACCACCGAAGAAGGCGTCGAAGAGGTCGGTGATCGAGCCGAAGCCGTCGAAGTTCGGACCCATCCCGCCCTGGCGCAGTCCGTCGTGCCCGTACCGGTCGTAGGTCGCGCGGCGCTCGCCGTCGTTGAGGATCTCGTAGGCCTCCGCGGCCTCCTTGAACTTCTCCTCGGCCTGCGGGTCGTGGGAGTTGACGTCCGGATGCAGCTCACGGGCGAGCTTGCGGAAGGCCTTCTTGATCGCCGACTCGTCAGCGTCGCGGGTGACGCCGAGGACCTCGTAGGGGTCGCGGGGGACGGTGGAACTCATGCGTGTGAAGGCCTGCCTAAGCGGTCTCGTAGATGTCTTCGATGAAGCGCGACAGCTGCAGGGCGGCCTCGCGCACGGACCCGATCACGACGGCGTAGTCCATCCGGACCGGTCCGATGACGGACACGGTACCCAGCTTCCGCGCCGGAAGGCCGTAGCCCGCCGCCACGAGCGCCAGCGACCGCAGGGCCGGCGCCTCCTCGGTGTTCTCGGACCCGATCCGCACGAGGACGTCCCGCTCCCCCAGGGCACTGCGCAGGACGTCCAGCAGCGAGACGCGCCGCTCGAGCATGGTCATGATGTCGTCGATCTGATCCAGGTCCTGCAGGCGGTGTTCGGCGAGCAGGCGCGCGGCGCCGTCGACGTAGAGCGAATCCTCAGCCGTGGAGACGAGGTCCGTGAACGCCGGCGACAAGGCCTCCAGGAACGCGCGCTCGCGGGGGCCCATCTTCGCGTCGGACAGGCGGCCGCGCAGCGTCCGGGCTCCCAGACCGACGCCGTTCAGGCGGCCGTTGAGCTCCTCGCCGGCCCACGCGACGAGCCCCGGGTCGACCGGCTGGTCGAACGTGAAGACGCGCTTGGTCACGCCCCCGGTCGAGGTGATGATCACGACCATCAGGACCTGCGGTTGCAGCGTGAGGACCTCGACGTGGCGGACGGTCGCCGTGTCGATCGGGGGCGCGGAGACGAGCGCCATGAGGTTCGTCATCTGCGACAGCGTCTCGGTCGTGATGCGCATCGCTTCGTCGACCTCGCGCCGCATGAGCTGCATGTCCATGCCCAGGCTGCGGACGGGCAGACGGTCGGGCCCGTGCAGCAGTCGATCGACGTGGTAGCGGTGCCCGGCGTCGGTCGGGACACGCCCCGCCGAGGTGTGTGGGTGCGCCAGCAGACCGCTCTCCTCCAGCTGGGAGAGCTCGTTGCGGATCGTGCTCGGCCCGCAATCCAGGTCCGGATCGGCCGCCAGCGCTTTGGAGCCGACGGGTGCCCCTGTCGCCGCGTACGCGTCGACGACCTTGCGCAGGATGAGCTCTTGGCGGGCGGTGAGGGTCACGGACCGCCAGTGTAGGACGGGCGCCGGGCGCCGGCCCGCCCGTCACGGCAGGTGGAGCTCCGCGACCGCGTTGCGGATGATCTGCGTCCCGTCCTGGGTGGCGACCGTGTCGACCACCGCCACGCCGTCGGAGACCTCACGGACGGTGCCGGTGACCACGATCTCGCGCTCGGGCATGCCCGAGGCCGCGGAACTGGACCGAGAGCGACTTGAGGGTGTGCGCGCCGCCCGCGGCCTCGGTCTGGGCGCGCGCCACCTGCGCCATGGTCCAGAGCCCGTGGAGGATGCGGCCAGGGAGACCGACCTGCTTGGCGAACTCCTCGTCGATGTGGATCGGGTTGAAGTCGCCCGAGGCGCCCGCGTAACGGACGGTCAGAAAGCGATCGGGGGTCGTCTTGAGTTCGGGAAGTTCGCTTCCCGGGGTCATGTCGGTCATCTCACACGCCTCGCACGATGTTGGTCCAGGTGCCCGACGCAGACCGTGTCGCCGTCCTGGTTGGTGGACACGGACTCGAAGACGAAGAACCCCTTGCCGGCGTTCTCGGAGATGTCCTTCACCGTCACCGACGTGGTGATCTCGTCGCCGGCGACGACGAGCGGCCCCCAGCGGAACTCCTGGCTGCCGTGCACCATGAGCGCGAAGTTGATGCCGACCTCGGGATCGAAGAGCGCCGGCCCGAGGGCAGGCGCGCTGTAGACGACGGCGAACATGGGAGGGGCGATGACGTCGGCGTAACCGGCGGCGCGGGCGGCCGCGACGTCCAGGTGCAGCGGATCGGTCTCCCCCACCGCGAGCGCATACTCGCGGACCTTCTCGCGCCCGACGGCGTACACCGTCTGCGGGTAGCTCTTGCCGACGGCGCTCGTGCTCACGGGCATGGCAGGACCCTAACCCGACTGCCCGTCCGGCGCGCCGCGCTCGGGCGCCCTGCTGATCAGATGATGATCGCGACCGCGCCGCCGTCCACCGACCACGCCGCGCCCGCGACGCTCGAGGCGCGCTCGCTGCAGAGAAAGACGATGACGTCTGCGATCTCACCGGGCTCCGACATCCGACCCAGCGGCGCCTTTGCGCTGCGCTCGGCGATCGCCGCCTCGCGCGTGCCGCCTCCCTGGGCAGCGATCTGGTCGGCCATGCCCCCATCGCCGACCCACAGCTCGCTCGCCGTGATCCCAGGGGCCACCGCGTTGACGAGGACGCCGTCAGCGGCGTAGGCGTCGGCGAAGACGCGCGAAAGCGAGAGCTGGCCCGCCTTGCTCACCGCGTAGGCGGCGTTCATCGGCGACGGACGCTTGCCCGCGGAGGAGCAGACGTTGACGATCCGTCCCCACCCGCGGGTGCGCATCTGCGGCGCCGCGGCCTGCATGAGGCGCATCGGGGCCATCACATGCAACTCATGGTTCAGGCGCCAGTCCTCGTCCTGCAGGTCCGACAGCGCCTTGACGTACGACGTACCGGCGTTGTTGACGAGGACGTCGACGGTCCCGTAGGCCTCCAGGCAGGCGTCCACGATGCGCGTCCCCGCGTCCGGATCGGTGACGTCTGCGGCGAACGGCGTCCCACCCACTCGCGCCGCGGCGTCCCGCAGGCGGTCGGCGTCGCGGCCGACGAGCAGGACACGCGCCCCCTCCGCAGCCAGCCGGCTGCGCCGTCTGGAGCCCGATGCCGCGGCTGGCGCCGGTGACGATGCAGGCCCTGCCGGTCAACCCGAGATCCATGCCGGGCAGGCTACTTGCCGTCTCCCGAGCTCCAGCACGGCGAGGAACGCCTCCTGGGGCACCTCGACGCGGCCGACCTGCTTCATCCGCTTCTTGCCCTCCTTCTGGCGCTCGAGCAGCTTGCGCTTGCGGGAGATGTCGCCGCCGTAGCACTTGGCGGTGACGTCCTTGCGGAAGGCCTTGACCGTCTCGCGGGCGATGATGTGCCGAGCCGATGGCCGCCTGGATCGGGACGTCGAACTGCTGGCGCGGGATCTTCTCCTGCAGCTTCTCGGCGAGCGTGCCGCCGATCGCCTGCGCCTTGTCGCGGTGGACGAGCATCGAGAGCGCGTCGACCGGGTCGCCGGCCGAGCAGGACGTCGAGCTTGACGAGGTTCGAGGCGCGCATGCCGGTGATCTCGTAGTCCAGCGACGCGTAGCCGCGGGTGCGCGACTTCAGCTGGTCGAAGAAGTCCAGGACGATCTCGCCGAGCGGCAGGTCGTACTCGAGCTGCACGCGGTCGGCGCGACAGGTAGTGCATGCCGGCGTGGCTCGCCGCGCTTCTCCTGGCAGAGCTCCATGACCGTGCCGACGTACTCCTTGGGCATGAGCATCGAGGCGCGCACGATACGGCTCGCGGATCTCGGCGATCGCGCGCCGGGTCGGGGAAGTCCGACGGGTTGTGGACCTGCAGCTCCTCGCCGTTGGTCAGCGTGACCTCGTAGCCCGACCGACGGCATCGTCGCCATCAGGTCGAGGTCGTACTCGCGCTCCAGGCGCTCGCGCACGATGTCCATGTGCAGCAGGCCGAGGAAGCCGACGCGGAAGCCGAAGCCCAGCGCGTCGGAGGTCTCGGGCTCCCAGTCCAGCGCGGCGTCGTTGAGCGTCAGCTTCTCCAGCGCGTCGCGCAGGTCCGGGTAGTCGTCGCCGTCGATCGGGAACAGGCCGCAGAAGACCATCGGCTTGACCTCGCGGTAGCCCGGGCAGCGGCTCGGTCGGCGCCGTCGGCGCTTGGTCGTCAGCGTGTCGCCGACGCGCAGCAGCGTGACGTCCTTCAGACCCGGTGATGACGTAGCCCACCTCGCCCGGCCCGAGCTCGGTCGATCGGCGTCATCGCCGGGGTGAAGAAGCCGATCTCGTCGATGTCGGCCTCGGTGCCGGCCGGCCATCGCGCGGATCGCGTCGCCCTTCCTGAAGATCGCCGTCGACGACGCGGATGTAGGCGACCACGCCGCGGTACTGGTCGAACTCGGAGTCGAAGATCAGCGCGCGCGGCGCGCGCGTCGGGGTCGCCGCCGGCGGCGGGACGCGCCGCGACGAGCTCCTCGAGGACCTCCTCGACGCCCTCGCCCGTCTTGCCGGAGATGCGCCGGATCGACGTCCGGGTCCTCGCCGAGCAGCTCGGCGACCTCGCCGGCCACGCGCTCGGGCTCGGCGCCCGGGCAGGTCGATCTTGTTGAGGCAGGGGATGATCTCCAGGCCCGCCTCGACCGCCAGGTAGGTGTTCGCGAGCGTCTGGGCCTCGACGCCCTGGGAGGCGTCGACGACGAGCAGCGCGCCCTCGCACGCCTGCGAGGCTGCGGCGAGACCTCGTAGGTGAAGTCGACGTGGCCGGGCGTGTCGATGAGGTGCAGCTGGTAGGTCTCGCCGTCCTTGGCGGTGTAGTAGACGCGGACCGCCTGGGCCTTGATCGTGATGCCGCGCTCGCGCTCGAGGTCCATCGAGTCCAGCAGCTGGTCGCGCATCGCCGCGCGGGTCGACGGTGTGGGTCATCTCCAGGATGCGATCGGCCAGCGTCGACTTGCCGTGGTCGATGTGGGCGATGATCGAGAAGTTGCGGATGTGCGACTGGTCGCTCATGGAGTCCGCGAGGATACGGGGCTTCGGTGCCCGCCCTCTGCGCGCCTTCGGCCCTGCGCCGTGTCATCCGGTGGCGCGTCTGCGGCGGACCCGCGTGCGACGAAGCCGCTGATCTGCTGCGCCTCGGGGACGCGCAGCGCCAGCACCGCGGCCGTGTAGACCACGAAACCGGCGACGGCGGCGCCGCCGACGGAGAGCACCTGGGCGGGCAGCGACCCGGCCGAGCACGTCGTCCACGACCCACCAGGTCCCGTAGCTCACCGCGCCGAGCAGCGCGCTGGCGGCGCCGATGCGCAGGAGCGCCGCGCCAGGTCGCCGCGCCCTCCAGGCCCCCGTGCAGCAGGCGGCGCAGCCAGTAGATCTGCCCGCAGGGTCATGCCGGCGCTGGCGACGGCGGTGCCGATGACGAGCCCCGACGATCCCGAACGGCCTGTACAGCAGCAGGCTGATGACGACGTTGACGACGAGGTTCACGGCGGCCAGGCCGGTCGGGATCCACGGGCGCTGCAGGCTGAAGAAGCTCCGCGTCAGCAGCAGGTTCGACGCCGGCGAACGGCAGCGAGAAGGAGAACCAGAACAGCGCCGAGGACACGAGCTCGGTCGATCCGCCGGTCGAACTCTCCGCGCTCGTAGACCAGGCGCGATGATCGGCGTCGCCAGGACGGCGCAGAAGACGCCGGCCGGGACGAGCAGGAGGAAGATCTGGCGCGAGCCCGTTGGCCATGGACGCGCGCAGGCCGTCGAGGTCCCGCCGGGCGGCGAAGCGGCTGAGGGCCGGGAACAGCACGGTGGCCAGCGCGACGCGAGAACATCCCCTGGGGCAGCATGTAGATCGCGGAACGCCGCGTCGATCGCGCGCGGCGCCTCCTCGGAGACGAGCGTGCCGAGGCTCGAGTTGATGAGCAGATCGAAGTTGATGACGCCGAGGCCGATCGTGACCGGCAGCATCAGCACGAAGACCTGCCGGATGCGCTCGTCCCGCAGGCTGATCGTCCGCGACGAAGCGGAAGCCGAGCCGCCCGAGGACGGGGAGCGCCATCAGCAGCTGGACGAGCGTGCCGATCAGGACCCCGATCGCGTAGGCGTAGAGCTCGTCGTCGCCCGGTGAAGAACGGCCGGACCGCGACCAGCAGCCGATGATCACGATGTTCCAGACCAGCGGCGCGATCGCGGGGACGGCGAAATGCCCGTAGGCGTTGAGGATGCCGACGACGAGCCCGTTGACCCCGAGCAGCAGGACGATCGGGAACAGGACCTGGCTGAGCCCGATCGGTCAGGTCGACCAGGGCTGCGCTGAACTCAGCGCCGAGGAACAGCGGCATGATCGACGCCCGCGAACAGGATGAAGAGCGCGGTGATCGCGCCGAGCGCCGCGATGATGCAGAAGAGCAACGTCGTGGCCAGCTGGGCGGCGTCCTTGCGCTGGCCCTTCTCGAGCAGCTCGGTGAAGACCGGGACGAAGGCCGCGCTGATGGCCGCGTCCGCGAACAGGCTGCGGACGAGGTTCGGGAACTGGAAGGCGAGGGTGAACGCCGACGCACCGCCGCCTGTGCCGAAGTAGCTTGAGGCGACGACCTCGCGCACCAGGCCCATGATCCGGCTGAGGCCGGTGGCGATCGAGAAGATGACCGTGTTGCGGGCGACCCCACCGCGCTTGGCGGGCTCCGGCGGCGGCTCCTCCAGGGTTTGGGACGGATCGGACAGCCAGGTGCCGCAGGCTAGAGGACGGCGCGGCGCAGCCGGGGCTCGAGCCGCACGGCGTCGACCGCGCCGCGGCGCTACACTTCGCCGTCGCTTATGGCCAACATCGCATCCCAGAAGAAGCGCATCCTCCGCGCAGAGCGCGAGCGTCTCGAGAACCGCCGCTACACGTCCTCGATCAAGACGCTACTTCCGTCGCCTCGAGGCATCGGCCGCCGGGGACGACGCCGAGGTCGCCGACACCGATCACCGCGCAGCTCGTGTCGCTCGATCGACAAGGCCGTCAAGCGCGGCGCGCTGCACAAGAACACCGGCTCGCGCAAGAAGGCCCGCGCCGCCCGCGTACGTGCCGGGCAGCCTGAGTAGCACCCCGCGCATCAGGCGCCCGCAGGGCGTCGCGTGAGCAGGACCCGACACCGCCCCGACCCGGGCGGTGTTTTTCGTGCCGCCGGTACCGTGGCCGGGCAGGCACGTCCCCGTCGTCCAGGAGCACCGGCATGGCATCCCTCTTTCGCAGCGCCCATCCGCAGGACGAGATCCCCGCAACCGACGGGACCCTCGCGCTGGACATCCAGGGTCTGACGAAGCGCTACCCGACCGGGACCGAGGCGCTGCGCGGCGTGTCGCTGCGAGATCCAGGACGGCGAGTTCTTCGGGCTGCTCGGGCCCAACGGCGCGGGCAAGTCGACCCTCATCCACTGCACGACGGGCCTCGCGCCGTCCGACGTCCGGGCTCGATCAACGTCTTCGGACACGACGCGGTCGCACGACTACGGGCAAGCCCGCAGCTGCCGTCGGCCTCGCGCCGCAGGACCTCAACCTCGACTGGTTCCTCACGCTCGAGGAGACGCTCGACTACCACGGCGGCTACTTCGGGATGCCGAAGAAGGAGCGCAAGGAGCGCGTCGCCGAGCTGCTCGACGCGTTCTCGCTCACGGCGAAGAGGGACGACCGCACGCGCACGCTCTCGGGCGGCATGAAGCGCCGGCTGATCCTCGCGCGCGCCCTCATGCACCGCCCGCGGTTCCTCATCCTCGACGAGCCGACCGCCGGCGTCGACGTCGAGCTGCGCCTGGAGCTGTGGCACTACGTCCAGCAGATCAACGCCGAAGGGACGACGATCCTCCTGACGACGCACTACCTCGAAGAGGCCGAGCAGCTCTGCGACCGGATCGCCTTCATCAACGACGGCCAGATCGTCGCGACCGGGACCAGCGGCGAGCTCGCCGCGAAGTACGGCGTCGCCGGCGCTCGAGGACGCCTACCTGGAGCTCGTCGGGCGCAAGGAGCTCTCGCGTGCACACGTCGGCGAGGACGGGCATGGACGCATGAGCGACGGCGCAGATCCGCTTCTTCTCGCTGCTGCGGCGCGAGGTCAGCCGCTTCTGGAAGATCAAGCGCCAGACGCTCGGAGCGCCCGCTCCTGGAGACGTTCCTCTACATCTCCGTCTTCGGCGCCGCGCTCGGCTCGCGGATCGGCAAGCTGCACGGCGTCGACTACGTCGTCTTCATCGTGCCGGGCCTGATCATGATGGCCTGGGCGATCAACGCGTTCTCGAACAACGCCTCGTCGATCCTCCAGCAGAAGTTCCAGCGCGCGATCGACGACCAGCTCTCCTCGCCCGCCTCGCCGCTGGAGCTGCTGCTGGCGTTCTCGCTCGGCGGCTTCCTGCGCGGCATGCTCATCGCGACTGCTGACCTTCGCTCAGCGCCTCGCTGCTGGTCGACCTGCCGGTCGACCATCCGCTTCGTGCTCGTGCCGTCGCTCTTCCTGGTCGGCTTCTTCTTCTCCCAGCTCGGGGTGCTGGTCGGGGTGCGGGCCGAGCAGTTCGACGACGTCTCCTTCGCGCAGACGTTCGTCCTGCACGCCGCTGATCTTCCTCGGCGGGGTCTTCTACTCGGCGTCGCTGCTGCCCCAGCCGTACGAGACGCTCACCCACTTCAACCCCGTCTACTACATGATCAGCCTCGTCCGCTACGGCTTCCTGGACTACTCCGAGACGAACATCGCGCTGTCGTTGCTCTTTCTCGTCGCCGCGGTGTCCGTCCTCTTCGCCCTGAACCTGCGGCTCTTCCGGACGGGCTGGCGCCTGCGGGCGTAGTCCGTCGCTTCGAGTGGCGGATCCGCCCGCGTCGGACGGGTCGATGCATCCTTCGGCGCCGGCTCGAAGGTGAGTGGCACATCTGCCCGCGTCAGGCGGGCGTCCCCATCGCTCGCGACGAGGCAGACCTAAGCGGCGATGGACACGATCGCGCGGATCGTGGCCGTGTCGTCGGAGAGCTCGGACAGGCCGCGCGTCGACAACTCGAGGTCGGCAAGCGTGATGACCGCCGCGCGCAGGCTCTCCAGGTCGGTGTTGCGTGCGTCCTTGATGCGCTTGTCCAGCTGCCAGGGCGAGCCCTTGATCGCCGACTTGACCTGGGCGGGGGACTCGCCGGCCTCCAGGCGGGCCGCGACCATCTCGATCTCGCGGATGCGCCGGGCCATGAGCGGCACGAGGCGCCCGACGGTCTCGCCCTGCTCGCGGAGCTCGAGGTAGGCGCGGATCGCACGGGACGCGTTACGCGCGACAAGCGCGTCGACGAACCCCCAGACCTGCTGTTCGGCCGATGGCGCGGCGGCAGCCTGGACCTCCCCCGGACCCAGGACCGTGCCGGGTGCGTGCTCGAGGGCGAGCTTCTCGAGCTCGCGCAGCAGCCGCTGCTGGCGCTCGCCCACGAGGTCGATGAGCAGGCGCGCTGCGCCCGGCTCGAGATCGATCCCGAGCCTGCGCGCCTCGCCGATCGCCCAACGCGGCAGCTCCCTGCCTGTCAGCAGGGTCTCGGTCGCGACCTGGCCGCCCGCGGCCTTGACGGCTGCCACGAGGGCCGGCGGCACCTTGACGCGCCCGTCTTCGCGCGCGAAGAAGGCGACGGTCGTCGCCTCCGGCATCGCGGCGAGCGTGGGCTGCAGGTGCCGTTTGACGTCCGCGTCCTTCCAGCGCTCGACCCCGTCCACGACGAGAAACCGCTGCCCCATCGCGAAGGTCATCGCGTTGAGCGCCAGCGCGATGAGCTCCGGGGTCGACGCCTCCCCCTCGAAGACCTCGACCCCGCCGCTCCCGGACTGGACCTCGGCCATCTCGCGCAGCCGGGCACGGCGCTCCCCGACGCGACCGTGGTCGTCGCCATGGATGAGGAACGCGGGCTTCCAGGCGGGCATCGGCGACGAAGGGTAGTCGCCGGCGCCGACGCGACCACCGGTCACGGATCACGGGCACGGCGCACCGTCCACCCTCCCACGCCCAGATCGGCGCGCACCGTGCCGTCCCGGTCGGTCCGGACGGTACGCGGCACGCCTGCCAGTGCCTTGAGGGTTGCCGGCGAGGGATGACCGTAGGTGTTGCCGGCGCCCACCTCGATCCCGGCGACGAGCGGCGTCAGCCGCTCCAGCAGCGTCGGCAGACCGGGGTCCGCGCTCCCGTGATGGGCGACCTTCAGCACGTCGACGGGTTCGAGGTCCAGCCGGCTCAGGACGTCGGACTCCGCGTCTGCGGTGAGCAGCACGCGCCCGGGATCATCCTCGCGATCCTTATTGCCACCGCCACCGGTCACAGAAGCCTCGAGGACGATGGCGCGGTCGTTCGGATCGGCGCCGGTCTGGCCGCTGTCGGCGCCCTCCTCGGGGCTCAGGACGCGGAGCCTCAGAGCGCCGGCCTGCAGCACCTGCCCTGCCCGGCCGGGCAGCAGCCCTACGCCGCGCCGACGGGCCACGGCGGCCATGGCGTCCCCGAACGTGGAGCGCACGCCATCGCGTCCGTCGAGGACGAGCCCGACAGGCAACGCGGCCAGGACCGCCGCGGCGGCGCCGTCGTGATCGGCCTGGGCGTGCGTGGCGACGAGCAGGTCCAGCTGCCGCACGCCGGCCTCCCGCAGCCGTGCGAGCACCGGCCCGTCCGGCGGCCCCGCGTCGACGAGCACTGCGTGACCGGGAACCTGGACAAGGGTCGCGTCGCCCTGCCCGACGTCGAGAAAGGTCACACGAAGGCCGGCAGGCGGCGGTGGGACAGGTGCCGACGGGGGCCGAGTCGCGTAGGCGCCGACGACCACGGCGGCGGCGCAGCCGAGCGCCGGGACCGCAAGCACGATGCGGCGTCGGCGGCCCACCCTCACGCGCCACGGGGCGCGCCCTCCGACGGCGACCAGAGCGCACCCCGTGAGCGCCGCGACGACCACGGGCGTCGTGTGCACTGCGGCCCCAGGCGCGTTCGCCGCGACGTGCGCGACGTGCAGGACCCATCGCAGCAGCGGATCTGCGAGCGCGTCCACGACGGCCGCGAGGCCTGGCTGTATCTGGCCGGCGAGCGCCGCCGAGACGCCGAGCCACATGATCGGTGCCACGACCGGAGCGACCAGCAGGTTGGCCGGGATCGAGGCGGGCGCGACGGTTCCGAAGTGCGTGGCGATGACGGGCGCTGTCGCGAGCGTCGCTGCGGCGGTCACGGCGGCGGCCTCGGCCAGGGGTCCGGGCAAGCCGCGCCGCCGGAGGCGCTCGGTCCACGGGCGCCCGAGCAGGAGCAGCGCGACCACGGCCACGAAGCTGAGCTGCCAGCCCGGGTCAGCGGCGGCCCGCGGGTCCAGCAGGAGCGTCGCGGAAGCGGCCAGGCCGAGCGCGTACCACCGCGCCGCCGGTCGTCCCGCCAGAAGCGCCACCACGCCCGCCGCCCCCATGATCCCCGCCCGCTGGATCGAAGGACCGCCGCCGGCGAGCGGGACGTAGACGGCGATCGTCAGCAGCACGACGGCCCAGCGCAGACCGAACGGCACCCCGAGGAGCACGCTCATGGCGACGACCATCGTCGACAGCAGGACGATGTTCTGGCCCGAGGCCGCCGACAGGTGGCTGAGGCCGGCGGCACGGACCTCGTCGCGGACGTCGGGGTCCAGGGCGGCGTCCTGGCCGAGCACCATGCCCTGCAGCAGCGCTGCTCGGTCTCGGTCGGGACCGCGGGCCAGCGCAGCCAGCGCCCGCACGCGCAGCGAGTCCACCACACCGAGCGCCCCGCCCCGGCGGCGACCGGTGACCCGGACCGCCATCGCCCTCAGGACGGCATGCGCCCTGAGGATCGCCGCGTAGTCGTCGGGCGCAGCGACCGCGGCCCGGACACGCAGCACAGCACCGACCGCCGGGAGCCGCGGTCGTGGCCGCGGCCGTGGGACCGCACCGAAGGCCCCACCGCCGGACACCCGCAGCAGCACCGGCTCCCCACGGAACCCGCCCAGTGCCGTCCAGCCGCCGTCGCGCTGCGCCCGGGGCGCCTGCAGCACCGTCACCTCACCGCGAACGACATGGGCGACCCAGGACCCCAGATCGCTGTGATCGAGCGCCCGCGTCCGCGCGAGGCCTGCCTGGGCCCCGAGCGCGACAGCCGCGGCCAAGAGGCACGCCGTCACCGCCCGCGCCCCGACCGCCAGGCCGCAACCCGCCACGACGAGGACGAGCACGGCCACCACCCACGGTGCGGCCCGCGGACCGGCGACGAGACCCACGATCAGGGCCCCGAGGCCCGCATGCCCCCACGGCGCGGGAAGCCGCGCCGGCGCCCCTGTCACACCCGGACCCGGGGCCGCATGGCCGAGAGCTTCTTCGGTCCGATCCCCGGGACCTGCTCCAGGTCATCGACGCTCCGAAACGGCCCGTGCTCTGACCGGAACTGCAGGATCTTCGCCGCTGTCGCCGGGCCCACCCCGTCGAGCGTCTCGAGCTGCTCGGCGGTCGCGACGTTCAGGTCGACGATGGCTGCCGCTGCCGCCCCAGGCGGCACGCCGGTGGTCGCAGCCCCGCTTCCCGCGCCAGGGGGAGCGCTCACGCCCGTCGGCGCCGCCGGTGCCTTACGCGGCACGATGACCTGGACCCCGTCGTGGACCTTCGCCGCGAGGTTGACCGCGTCCAGGTCGGCTCCGCGCGTACCTCCACCGGCGCGGCGCACGGCGTCCGCCAGACGCGCACCAGCGCCCAGCCGGTAGACCCCGGGCCGCCGCACCGCCCCCGCGACGTGCACGAAGAGCAGGCTCTGAGGGCTCCGCACGAGCGTCGGAGCGGCAGGAGACCCTGCCGGTCGCGGGTCGGGCCCCGCTTCTCTGCGCGTGCCCCGCGGCGCGGCCGTCGGAGACGGGGTCGGAGGCACCCCCGTGTGGGCCACCTTCCAGACGACGAGGGCGAGCACGACGGCGACGAGGAGGAACTGACCGCGGGTGATCTGCGACACCTCAGCGAGGCTACGGAGCGCCCTGCACCACCGGACCCGTCTTCCTGTGCCGTCTCGGTGACCTCCGCGTGACCGCCGCTGCGCACGCCCTGCCCGGCGACCCCGGACCGGCGGGCCGCCCCCGGTCAGCCCGGGCGGACGGCGATGTTCACGAGCTTGCCCGGCACGACGATGATCTTCACGACCGTGTTGCCGTCGAGGTGGGCCGCGACCTTCGGGCTCGCCATCGCCATCGCCTCGAGCTCTTCCCGCGACGCGGACGCCGGGACCGTTGCGCGGTCGCGCACCTTGCCGTTCACCTGGAACACGATCTGGACCGAGTCCCGCTCCAGCAGCGTGCTGTCGGCAGCCGGCCACGGCTGCTCCCAGACGCGCCGCCCGGTCAGCCGCTCGTAGATGTCGCTCGCCAGGTGCGGCGCGAAGGGCTGCAGCAGCGACGCTGCGGTCGCCAGCGCGAAGCGGATGGCCTGCGGCTCGGCGTCGTCGCGCTTCTCCACCGCGCGGGAGATGTCGTTCGTCAGCTCCATGACCGCGGCGATCGCCGTGTTGAAGGCGAAGCGCCCGGCCAGATCCGACGTCACCTTGTCGATGGCCCAGTGGGCCTTGCGCAGCACCTCGACGTCGGCCTCGGCCAGCGTCTCCGGATCCGGCTGCGAAGCGCCCGAACCCGGCCCCGCCGCAGCGGCCGCCGACAGGCGCCACAGGCGCGCGAGAAAACGGTGGACCCCTTCAACGCTCTCGTCCGACCACTCGGCATCCTGCTCGGGCGGCCCGATGAAGAGGACGTAGGTGCGCATCGTGTCCGCGCCGTACTTCTCCACCATGCCGGTGGCCGAGACGACGTTCCCCTTGGACTTGGACATCTTCGCCCCGTCCTTTGTCACCATCCCTTGGGTGAAGAGCCGCTTGAAGGGCTCCTGGTGGTCGAGGTGGCCGAGGTCGGCCAGCGCCTTGACGAAGAACCGCGCGTAGAGCAGGTGCAGGATCGCGTGCTCGACCCCGCCGATGTACTGATCCACCGGCGCCCACCGTGCCAGGACCTCCGGGTCCCAGGCCGCCTGGTCGTTCTGCGCGTCGCAGTAGCGCAAGAAGTACCAGGACGAGTCGACGAACGTGTCCATCGTGTCCGTCTCGCGGAGCGCCGGCGCGTCGCACTTCGGGCAGCTCGTGTTCACCCAGTCGGTCGCTGCTGCCAGCGGCGACCTGCCCTTGGGTTTGTAGTCCTCGACCTCCGGCAGGATCACCGGCAACTGCTCCTCGGGCACGGCGACGATGCCGCAGACGTCGCAGTGGACGATCGGGATCGGGCAGCCCCAGTAGCGCTGGCGCGAGAGCAGCCAGTCCCGTAGGCGGTAGTTCGTCGAGGCCTGGCCCTTGCCCTCGCGGTCCAGCCAGCGCACGATCGCGCCGAACGCCGCGGTCTTGTCCAATCCGTCGAAGTCCGGGTGCGAGTTGACGATGAGGCCGTCGCCGGTGTAGGGCAGGCCATCGTCGTCACCCCCCTCGCCGACGCCGTCCACGACCCGGCGAACCGGCAGGCCGAAGACCTGGGCGAAGTCGTAGTCGCGCTGGTCGTGCCCGGGCACCGCCATGATCGCGCCCGTGCCGTACTCCATGAGCACGTAGTCGGCGACGTACATCGGCAGCTGCTCGCCGTTTACAGGGTTCGTGACCGTCCGTCCCAGGAACACGCCGGTCTTCGTGCGCTCGGCGTTGCCCCGGTCCTCCTTGTCCGTCGTCAGCGCGCGGTTGACGTACTGCTGGACCTCCTCCTCGTGCCCGGTCCCGGCGGTTAGGCGCTCCACGTCCGGATGCTCAGGCGCCATGACGAAGAAGGTGGCCCCGAAGAGCGTGTCCGGGCGCGTCGTGAAAACGGGATAGTCGATCCCGAGCTCGTCGTTGCGGAACGTGACCTCCGCGCCCTCCGAGCGCCCGATCCAGTTGCGCTGCATCGTCTTGACGTGCTCGGGCCACTGGATCTCGTCGAGGTCGTCGACGAGGCGGTCTGCGTAGTCGGTGATGCGGAAGAACCACTGCTCCAGGTGCCGGACCTCGACGAGGGCGCCGGAGCGCTCTCCGCGGCCGTCGACGACCTGCTCGTTGGCGAGGACCGTCTCCTCGACGGGGTCCCAGTTCACGGTCGCCGCCTTGCGGTACGCCAGGCCCGCCTCGAACATCTGGAGGAAGATCCACTGCGTCCAGCGGTAGTACTCGGGCTCGCAGGTCGACAGCTCGCGCGACCAGTCGATCGAGACGCCCCAGGAGCGGAACTGCTCGCGGAAGGACGTGATCGCCAGATCGGTGGAGACGCGCGGGTGCACACCGGTCTTGATCGCGTGGTTCTCCGCCGGCAGGCCGAAGGCGTCGTAGCCCATCGGGTGCAGGACGCGGCGGCCGATGCGGCGCTGGAAATGCGCGACGGCGTCGCCGACCATGTAGTTCTTCGCGTGCCCGACGTGCAGGTCGCCGCTCGGGTACGGCAGCATCTCCAGCACGTAGGACTTCTCCCGCGGGTCCGGGTCGTTCGAGACCTCCCAGGTGCGCTCGTCGGCCCACACCTGCTGCCAGTGCGGCTCGATCGTCTGCGGGTCGTATCGGTCCTCGGTGCTCACGGAGGCGGAGTCTAGAGTCACCCACCATGACGACCCCCTCCGCCCCGGCCCCCGATCCCCGGGCGTTCGTCACCCACCACGCAGCCCTGCCGGGCGGGACGTCGCTGGCCTACCTGCGCGAGGGAGCCGGCGGATTTCCGCTCCTGCTCGTCCACGGATGGCCGGAGACCAAGCGCCTGTGGTGGAAGGTCGTCGCGCCGCTGGCGGCCGCCGGCTTCGAGGTCATCGCGCCCGACCTGCGCGGCTTCGGTGAGTCGGACGCCGACGTGGACGGCCCCCACGACCTCGCCGCCCACAGCGCGGACCTGTACGCCCTCGTCCACGACGTCCTCGGACACGAGCGCATCGCCACGTGCGGGGGCGACCTGGGCGGTGGGATCATCCAGGACCTGGGGCTGCGCCACGACGGGTTCGTCGCCAGGCAGGTGCTCTTCAACTGCATCCTGCCGATGCTGGACGACCGCTACCTCGCAGCGGGTCTGTCGACGCAGCCGAGTCCCGTCGTCCGCCAGGCCGCCGACTACTTCGTCCGGCAGGGTCAGGACGCCGACGCGCTGGCGGCTGAGCTCGACACGCCGGACCGGCGGCGGCGCTACGTCGCGTCCTTCTACGGCTCCCGCTTCTGGGGCACCCCAGGTGGCTTCACGCGGGAGGAGGTGGACTTCATGACCGAGCCGTTCGCAGACGGCGAGCGACTGCGCGCGTCCTTCGGCAACTACGAGAGCGCCCAGGGCCGTCGTCCGCTGTCGGCCACACCGCGGTGGTTTGCCGTCTCGGACGTCCCGACCCTCGCACTCCACGGTCCCGACGACCACGTGATGTATCCGGACTGGCCCGAACGCTGCGAGGTCGCCTTCACCGATCTGACGGGCCCGTTCGTCGTCCCTCGCAGCGGACACTTCCTCCCGTGGGAGCGCCCCGAGCTCTTCTCGAAGGCCGTGGTCGTGTTCTTGCGGGACCTGCTGCGGCAGGGATCTACCCTGGTCGGATGAGCGACCAAGGCGACCTGATCCAGCCCGGTGCCCTGACCCCGCAGCCGCCCGCATCGACCATCCAGGCTGCTTCGGAGAAGGTCGCGGCGATCGTCGAGGCCGCCGAGACCGCCGCGGCCGACCTGCGCGCCCAGACCGAGCTGCGCGCCCGCGAGCGGATCGCCGAGGCCGACCGCGCCGGCGCGCTGCGGGTGGAGGCGGCCGAGGCCGAGGCCGCCGAGATCGTCGCCGCCGCGCGCGCTCAGGCGCAGGCGATCGCCGCAGACGCGCAGCGACTGCGAAGCGAAGCTGACGCGCACCGGATCGTCGCCTTCCAGGAGGCCGACGAAGCGGCCGCGAAGGTCCGGCGGGACGCCGAGCAGGAGGCTGACGCGACGCTGACCAGCGCCCGTGAGGACGCCCGGGTCATCGTCCGCGAAGCGCGTGAAGCAGCCACGCAGGTCATGCGCGACGGCAACGAACTGTCGAACAACCTGCGCGACCTGGGCGCGTCCCTGCAGCGCAACGCCGGCCGCCTGCTCGGGGACGTGAAGCTCGCCCACGCGGCGCTCACCGCGGACCTGGACCAGGCCGCGCCCTCGGGCGGGGCACCCGGTGGCCCGTTCGTGCGCGACGCACGACGTCCTTCCGGAACCGGCGGCACCCCACGCCGTGACCGGGTGACGGTGGGCGACGACGAGCTCGTGGTCCCGGAGTTCCTTCCGCGCCGCGGCTGACGGACGACCGTCACCCCACCGGACGCGCCGCGTTGTTACGATTGCCGGGCAGCATCCTCAGGGGCCATAGCTCAGCTGGGAGAGCGTCTGGCTGGCAGCCAGAAGGTCGGGGGTTCGAGCCCCCCTGGCTCCACTGACAGAAGCCCCCGCCCCGCGGGGGCTTCTGGCGTCTGAGGACAGTTGCCGACGGTCTCTTCGACAGCGCACCGCCGAGGGCGGATCGAAGGACCTGCCCTGCATCGCGTCTTGCCGGTCCGGTGACGCCCGGGTCGAGCGCGACGATTGACGACCGTTGATGCCCTGTGCTTTCATGGTTTCAGGCCCTCGCGGCCTCTCCATGCGCAGCTGAGCCCCGCCATCACCCCGACCGCCGCCGTGCACGTGCCGTCACGTGCCGCCGCGTGATGGCGCATGCCCTGCCCGCTCGCTCGTCCGGAGATCGCTTTGTCATCCTTGCTTGACGCCCACGGCGTCACCCTCGCCCACGGCCCACGCGTGCTGCTGCACGACGTGAGCCTGCACCTGTCCCCCGGCGACCGTGTCGGCCTCGTCGGCCCCAACGGGAGCGGCAAGTCGACGCTTCTGCGCGCCCTGGCGGGCGTCGGTCCGCCGCCCGACGCCGGCACCGTGCGCGTCGCGGCCGGCGCCCGGGTCGCCTACCTGCCGCAGGTGACCGAGGCCGCCCCGTCTGTGCGCGCGCTGCTGCTCGCCCGCTCGGGCGTGGCCGCGGCGAGCGCCCGGCTCGACGCCTTCGCGGCACGACTGGCCGCCGGTGACCTGAGCGTCCTCGAGGCCCACGCGGAGGCCCTCGACGCGTGGATCGCCCTCGGCGGGGACGACATCGACGCCCGCATTCCGGCCGCGGCCGCGCGGGTCGGGCTGGACCCGGTGCTGCTGGACGACCGCCCGGTCGCCTCGCTGTCCGGCGGGCAGGCGGCGCGCGCCGGGCTTGCCGCGCTCGCGCTCGCGCGGCAGGACGTGCTGCTGCTGGACGAGCCGACGAACCACCTCGACGCCGACGGCCTCGTGGCCCTGCGGGACCTCGTCCGCGCGGCGTCGGGCGGCTGCATCGTCGTGTCCCACGACCGCGCGTTCCTCGCCAGGGTCACCACCCGCGTGATCGAGCTGCAGGACGGTGCGGCGACGAGCTGGGCCGGCGGCTGGTCCGCATATGAGCGCGAGCGCGACAACGCGCACCGCGCCGCGATCGAGGCGCACGACCGGGCGGCCGCTGAGCGTGACCGCCTCCGGGTCGCCGAGCGTGACCGGGTGCGGGCCGCGGCCGCCGGCGAGCGCCGCGCACGCCGCGCGCCCGGGGACTCCGACAAAGCGATCCGCCACCTGAACATCGAGAGCGCGCAGCGCGGCATGCGTGCGTTCGGACGGCGCTCGGAGCGGATGACGGTGCCGGAGCGGCCGTGGGAGCAGGCGGCCTCGAAGCTCCTGCTGGCGGCCGCGGACGGCGGGGACGGCGTCGCCCTCGTGGGCGCCGTGCTCGCCGTCGGCGACGTGCGGATCGGGCCGGTCGACCTCGACGTCGCGCCCGGGCGCCGGGATCCTGCTGACCGGACCGAACGGCAGCGGCAAGACAACCGTCCTGCGCGCGCTCGCGGGCGTGCTGATGCCGGTCGCCGGCCGCCGCGCGGGCGGCCGTGTCGCGCAGCTCGGAGCAGGCCCGCGGCGCGCTCGCTCCGGCGCTGGGCGTGAGCGCGGCGTTGCGGGCCGCGACCGGGCTGGACGAGGCCTCCGCCCGGGGCGCGCTGGCCGCGGTCCGCCTCGGCGCAGAGGTCGTGACAAGGCCGGTGCACACCCTGTCCCCCGGCGAGCGCACGCGCGCGGAGCTGGCGCTCCTGGCCCATCGCGGCGCGGCCTGTCTGCTCCTTGACGAGCCGACGAACCACCTTGACGTGGACGCCCTCGAAGTGCTGGAGGTCGCGCTGCACGGATGGCGCGGCGGGCTCGTCGTGGCCACCCACGACGCGCGGCTGCGCGACGCGCTGGCGCTGGAGCACGTCGTCGACGTCACCCGCTGGCGGCGCGGGGCGCCCGGCAGGTGGCCCGCCCGAGACGGAGGGCGCCGCCGGTGACGAGGCGTCGAGGCGCGCCGCATGGCCGAGCACGAAGAAGCCCTCATGCCGGCGCGGCGAAGGCGCCGTCGACCACGGTTTGCACGGTCGCATCGTATGGCGGCTGCAGGAGCTCGATCGCGTCCCCCGTCCCCCGGATGACGACGCCGCGGGCAGTGCTGAACTCACGAAAGCCCTCGATGCCGTGATGGCGACCCATCCCGCTCGTCCCGCTGCCGCCGAAGCCGAGCGACGGCAGCGCGCCCTGCAGCGCGCAGGCGTTGATGCAGGCGCCGCCCGAGCGCGCCCTCCGCACGACGCGCTCGCACTCGTCCAGATCGTCGCCGAAGACGTAGAGGCCCAGCGGCCGGTCCTCTGCGTCGATGGCGGCGACCGCTTCGTCGAGGTCGTCGTACGGGATGACCGGCAGGATCGGCCCGAAGATCTCCTCGCGGCCGAGGCGCAGCGACGGGGCAGGGTCCAGGACGAGCGTCAACGGCATGCGCCGGGTCGCCCGGTCGACGGTCGCGCCGGGGTCGAGCTCGACGATCGCGGCGCCCGAGGAGCGAGCCTCGGCGAGCAGCGCCTCCAGCCGCTCGAGGTGCCGCTCGCTGATGATGCCGACGCAGTCGGGCGAGGCCGTGTGCCCCGGCGGAACGGCCTCGCGGGCCAGGGCGACGAACGTGGGTAGCTGCGCCCGCGGCACGAGCACGTGGTCGACGGTGATGCACATCTGGCCGTTCTTGATGAGCTTCGTCCCGACGATCTGGCGCACCGCGTCGGCGGTGACGCCGCTCGGGGTCAGGACCGCCGGGCACTTGCCGCCCAGCTCGAGCGTCACCGGAACGAGATGCTCGGCGGCCGCCCGCATGACCTCCCGCCCGACGCCCGGGCTGCCGGTATACATGAGGTGGTCCCATGGCAGGCGGGTGAACTCGCGGGCCAGCTCGATCCCGCCGACGGCGACGGCGACGTGGTCGCGGTCGAAAGTCTCGGCGACGAGCTCGGCCAACAGCTCACCGCAGGCCGGGGTGAGGTCCGAGGGCTTGACGATGATCCGGTTGCCCGCGGCGAGCATCTCGACGAGCGGCCCGCAGCCGATCTCGAACGGGAAGTTCCAGGGGGCCATGTTCCCCATGACGCCCTTCGGCTCAAGGCGCATGGCCGCACGTGCCGTGCCGAAGACGGCCGGGTCGGCCGGGCGCTCGTCCTCGGCCATCCAGGCGTCGAGCTGCTCGATGGCCATCGCCGCGCGGCCGGCCGGAGCGAGGATCTCGATGAGGTCGGTGAAGGCGCCCGGGTGTGAGCCGAAGTCGGCCGCCACCGCCTCCTGGATCCGTGTCCGCGCGCCCATGAGCATCCCGGCGAGGGCCATCAGGTGCTCGGCACGCTCGTCGCGTGTGGGATGCGGTTCACGGCGGAAGGCTGCGCGCTGCAGCGCGAAGGACTCGTGCAGGCAGGCGATGGCGTCGGCGTCGGTGGCGGCGGCGGCGTCGTGGGCGTCGGCGCGGTCGACGAGCGTTGCAGCGGCAAGGGACATGGGGTGAGCTCCTTCAGGCGCCGCCGGCGACGGCGCGATGGCGGGCGGGGGTCAGGACCACGGGCAGATGCTTGAAGCCGTCCACGAAGCAGGACCGGATGCGTTCGGGCGGGCCGGCGAGTTCGATGGCGTCCGTGCGGGCGAGCAGCTCCTCGAAGAAGATCGTCAGCTCAAGGCGGGCCAGGCCGGCACCGAGGCAGAAGTGGCGGCCTCCTCCACCGAAGGCGTGGTGCGGGCAGCGCTGGGTGGTGCGGGCGATGTCGAACACGTCGGCGCGGTCGATCGCCCGAGGGTCCCGGTTGGACGACGGCAGCCAGACCACGACGGAATCGCCTTCGGAGATCGTCTGGCCGCCGAGCCCGACGTCCCGCGTCGCGGTGCGGCGCATGTGGGTGAACGGCGGCGTCCAGCGAAGGATCTCCTCCGCCGCCGACGGGACGAGCGACGGGTCGGCGCGCAGGAGGGCGAGCTGCTCGGGGTGTCCGAGCAGCGTCAGGATGCCGTTGCCGATCGTCGACTTCGTCGAGTCGATGCCCGCCGCGAAGAGCTGGCTGAAGACGCCGACCTGCTCCTCGCGGGGCATGGGCTCGCCGTCGTACGTCGCCTGCCCCAGGGCGGTGATGAGATCGTCGGCCGGATGGGATTCGCGCTCCAGGAGGAGGGCCATGAGGTACGCGGCGGACTGCTGCAGGGCGACGTCTCCGCGCATACCCCCGGCCACCTCGTCGTCGGCGTTCAGGAACGCGTCGGTCCAGCGGTTCAGCTGCTCTCGGTCGCCCTCGGGGACGCCGAGCAGGTCGGTGACGGTCCTCGTGGCCAGCGGCCCGGCCAGGTCCGCGACGAGGTCGCACGTCTCTGCCGCCAGCGCCGTGTCGATCGATGCGGCCACGCCGGCCCGCACCTCCTTCTCGAGCCCGCGCACCCGCCAGGGGGTGAACGCCTTGTTGACCGTCGAGCGCATGCGCACGTGCTCGGCACCGTCCTTGCCGATCATGACGCTGCGCTGCAGGTCGAGCGGAAGGACCTCGTCGGTGCGCATCGTGAAGCCGCCGAGCCAGGAGGAGAACGTCGCCGGGTCCTTGCTGACCTTCGCGACATCCTCTGCGCGCGTCACGTTCCAGAACCCGGGCTGGTCGATCTGCGGCCAGTCCTGGGGCGCCGGCTCCCACATGACCGGGGCTTCGTCGCGCATGCGGCGAAACAGCTCGTGTGGCGGGCCGTCGGCGAAGGTGTCCAGGTCGCCGAGGTGGGTGGGGAAGGGAGAGAAGCGGCTGCGCTCGGTCATGGGGCGACCGTCGCAGCTGGGCCGACCGCGATCTCGTGCGGTCCGCCAGAGATCTGGAAGTTCTTTGTGCAATCCGCCATATTCGACCGGATGAAGAGTCCGGAGCCGCTTCTCGCCGACCTGGCTGCAGCGCATGCAGATGAGCTGGTCGACCTCGATGCCCGCATCCTCGAGCGACTGCGGCAGACGGTCCCCGAGTTCTTCGTCGACCCCGACGTGGCCACGGACATGCGGGCCGCCGTGGAGGCGAACGTCCGGCGTGTGCACCGGCTCCTGGCCACGGGAACCGGCCGGCCGCTGACCGCCGGGCTCCCGACCGACGCCGGCGACCTGCTGCAGTCGACGATCCAGCACGGCATCCCGCTCATCTCGCTGCTGGAGGCCTACCGCAGTGCGCAGGGCGTGGCGACGGACTGGTGGCAGCGGCGCTTGGACCGCATCGCGTCGCCGGGCATGCTCGCGTCAGCGACCTCCGCGCTGCTGCAGACGATCGTGGCCTACATCGACGCAGCAGCAGTCGAGATCCGCGAGGCCTACGAGACCGAGCGGCGCACGCACGAGGGCAGCGTGGACGGCAGGCGGGCGCACCTGGTCCGCCGCCTGCTGGCTGAGGAAGCGGTTGACGCCGACGCCGCCGCCCGCACGCTCAACCATCCGCTCGACGGGCACCACGTCGCGCTGGTCCTCGCGAGCTCAGGCGACGCAGACCTCGGCCGCGAGCTCGCCCGCATCGCCGGCGCCGTCGAGGGCGTGCGCGTGCTCGCACTCCCGGCGCGCCACCGCACCTACGCCTGGCTGAGCACGCGAGGACGGCTCGACCTCGAGCCGCTGCGCGCCTTCGTCCCGGGTGCAGACGTCCTCGTCGCCGCTTCGACGATCCAGATCGGGCTCTCGGGCTTCGTCCAGGCCCACCGCGACGCCGTCCGGACCGCACAGGTCACCCGCGCAGGCTCCGGGCCTGGCGGGGTCGCCTTCTTCGAGCAGTTCGAGCTCGCCGCGCTGCTCTCCCGCGAGCCTGACGACTGCGACCGCTTCGTCCTTCGCGTCCTCGGACCCCTCGCAGCAGACACCCGCACCGCCGGCCGCACGCGCCAGACGCTCGGAGTGTTCCTGGAGGAGGGCTGCAGCCCGTCACGGGCCGCCGCGCGCCTCGGCGTGCACCGCAACACGGTGACTTACCGCCTCAAGGCACTCGGAGGTGTCCCGGACCGCGCCGAGCGCCTCGAGCTACAGCTCGCGCTGCACCTGGTGGAGCGACTCGGCCCGGCCTCCCGACGGGGGACTGCGAGAGCCGACACTTCGGGCCGGGCAGCCGTCACCGGGCACCGGCGATGAGTTGGGCGCCACCGAGCCGTCTCACCCCCATGACCTCCCTCACCGTCCAGACGCACGCGACGCTCGATGGCGTCATCGACGCCCCGCCCGCCGACGCGCTCCTGCCGTACATGAGCGACGCCGGACGCCAGGGAGCGCTCGACCTCGCGCTGGCGGCCGATGCGCTGCTGCTCGCGCGCGAGACCTGGCAGGGTCTGGCCCGGGCGTGGCGCGACCAGACCGGCCCCATGGCCGACCGCCTCAATGCCATGCCCAAATACGTGGTGTCATCGACGCTCGGGTCCGCCGACGAATGGGACCACACGACGATCGTCGGCTACGACGAGATCGCCGGCCTGCGGGAGCGCGAGCAGCTCCTGAGCTACGGCTGCGGACGCCTCGCGCGCGATCTGCTGGCCGACGACCTCCTGGACCTGCTCGTCCTGTCGCTCACGCCCGTCGTGGCAGGCAAGGGCCGTCGACTGTTCGACGACCCCGATCACCTGGTCCGGCTGCGGCTCACCGACAGCACGACCTTCGAGACCGGAGCCATCCGTCTGTTTCTCAGGCCCGAAGGAGCCTGACCACGAGGTCGGGCTGTTCGACGACTGACGGAGCGGACGTGCCCGAGACCCGCCGACCGTGGCCGCCGTCGTCCGGGGCGCCTCCGCCCGTCCAGGGAGCGGCGCCTTCTGAACGCTCGCGTTCTAGACTCGCCGCCGGCTGGCTGTCCGGCCAGCCCAGAGACGAGAACGGGATCGGCATGCACAGGCGTATGAGCAGGGTGGCAGGGCTGGCGATGGCCCTGGTGGTGACGACGGGCGCGCACGCCGCGCAGGCGCAGCCCGCGCCGATCACGAAGTACTCCCTGGCCAACGGCTGCTGGACCATCCAGCCGGCCGACGCCGGTGTCGCCCCACGCGACGCGCAGGCGCTGCGCCTGAAGGCGACCGCGCTCGGCCGGTACATGCTCTTCACGAAGAACACGCGCTACCTCGCCGCCGACGGTACCGCCGTGGCGCCGGCGACAGCCCCCGGGCCGGCCGCGGACTGGGGCGTCCAGGACGCCCCGGACGGTGCCTTCACGCTCTCGCCAGCCTCGGATCCCGACCGCCTCCTGGTCGCGTCGGCCGACGGGGGCCTGCGGACCGCGGCGCGCGCCGATGCAGGCGACGCTGCCCGGCTGCGCTTCGTCCCCGCGGAGGGCTGCGCGACGTTCCCCGAGCTCGAGCTCAACGCGACAGGGACCCCCGCTCGCGGCAACGTGCCGTTCGGCGCGGTGAAGGGCCTCATCGACGGACACATGCACTGGATGACGTACCAGTACTTCGGCGGTGACTTCCACTGCGGTCGGCCCTGGAGCCGGTACGGCGTCACGGCCGCCCTCCCGGACTGCTCGGACATCGAAGGACCACAGGGCAGCGCCGCAGTCCTGCAGAACACGCTGAGCTACGGCACGCCGGTCAAGCCGCACAGCACCGTGGGCTATCCGACGTTCGGCGCATGGTCGCGCGACAACCTGACGTACGAAGGGACGTACTGGCGCTGGGTCCAGCGCGCATGGATGGCCGGGGAACGGGTCATGGTCATGGGGATCACCGACAACCGGATCCTCTGTGAGGAGATGGCCCGGCGCCATCTTTCCTGCGACGAGATGGACAGCGTCCGCCGGGGGATGAAGGCGATCCGGGAACTGCAGGAGTACGTCGACGCGCAGGCCGGCGGCCCGGGCAGAGGCTTCTTCCAGATCGTGGAGGACCCCTACGCCGCGCGCCGCGTCATCAACAGCGGCCGGATGGCGGTCATCCTGGAGATGGAGATCTCCGAGCCCTACGGCTGCCACGACGTCCAGAACCCGACCTGCGACGTCGCCCAGATCGACAAGCAGATGGACGAACTGGAGAAGATCGGGGTGCGGTCCGCGTTTCTCCTGAACAAGTACGACAACCCGCTGACCGGGGTGCGCTTCGACGAGGGCGCAGCCGGCCTCGTCGTCAACTCGGGCAACCGTCAGAGCGCCGGGCGCTTCTGGGACGCCGGCCCGTGCGCAGGCAAGGAGGCCGACAACTCCATCCCGACGCTCGCCCAGGGCGGCGCGGCCCTGAGCGCGCTCGGGATCCCGGGCGGAACGCTCCCGGTCTACGGGCCTCCCCCGCACTGCAACACGCGGGGTCTGAGCGCCCTCGGCGCGCACGTCGTGCGCCGGATGATGGACAAGGGCTGGATCGTCAACGCCGACCACATGAGCCAGGCCGCGGTGGACCAGACGCTCACGATCGCCGAGTCGCGTGACTATTCGGGCGTCATGTCCCCGCACTCGTGGATGGACCCGGGCAACTGGCCGAGGATCTGGGCGCTCGGCGGCATGGCCTTCCCACAGGCCGCCGGTGCCACGCGCTTCGTGGAGCGTTACAAGCAGTTGCGTCCCAAGAGCACGCCCTACCTCTTCGGCTGGGGCTTCGGCGCCGACCTCGGCGGCCTCGCTCATCAGGGCGGGCCCGTTCCCCAGGGGTCACCGGCCAAGGTCACCTACCCGTTCCGCTCGTATGACGGCAGCGTCCAGTTCGAGCGCCAGCGCAGCGGGGAGCGGACGTTCGACTACAGCAAGGAGGGCATCGCCCACTACGGCATGTACGCCGACTGGCTGGAAGAGGTCCGCAAGCTCGGAAGCGGGACCGCGATCACCGACGACATGCTGCAGGGCGCCGAGGCGTACCTCCAGATGTGGGAGCGCGCCTCGGGGGTGCCGCACCTGGCGTGCCGTGACTCGCGCATCCGTCTGACGTCGCGCGGCCTGGGGTCGGTGCGCCTCGGCGCGACGCCGGAGTCGACGCTCCGCGCCGCAGGGCAGCCGGCCACGCGGACGCGGACCTGGACCTGGTGCGCGCGCGGCAAGGCGAACGCGCACCGCGGCCTGGCCGCGGTCTTCCGGGGTGACCGGGTCGGGCTGGTCGCGACGACCGCGCATGCCCACAGCGCCGGCGGCGTACGCCCGGGCCAGCCCGCCGCGGTGCTCGCGGGTCGCGCACGATCGGTCGGTGGCGGCATCTACGTGCGGCGCGCGGGGAGCGCTTCGGCCTGGGTGTACCGCGTGCGCGGTGGGCAGGTGCAGGCCGTCGGCGTGGCCGATGGAGCACTCGCCAAGGGTGGGCGGCCCCTGCGCGCCGCGTTCGCGGCCGTCCCCGTGCGGTTCGCCACCGTCACGCCTCCGGACGCTGCGCGGACGCTCGTGCACCGGATCGCCGAGCAGAGCGCCCAGCCGCTGGCCGTACGTGATGCGAACTCGTCCTCCGCAAAGGTCGTCCTGCTCGTCTGCAAGCTCGGCGCGCATTCGGTCCTCGGTTGACGCGGCGGGCACAGGCGGCAAGCGCGGAGCCGGGGCACGCGGCGGCGGCGGGCACGAGCACGTCCGCGTTTTGTACGTTCCGGGGGATGCCTTCCCCCACGCCAGCCGCCGCCGAGCCGAATCGCTGGGCGGTCCTCGCGCTGTTGGGGATCGCCCAGCTCATGGTCGTGCTCGACTCGACGATCGTGAACATCGCGCTCCCGTCGGCGCAGCAGGATCTCGGCTTCTCGACCGCCAGCCGCCAGTGGGTCGTGACGTCCTACGCCCTGGCCTTCGGGAGCCTCCTCCTCGTCGGCGGCAAGGTGGGCGACCTCTTCGGTCGCAAGTGGACGTTCATCGGCGGCCTGCTCGGCTTCGCCACCGTCTCGGTGGTCGGCGGTCTGGCTCCGTCGTTCGGGGTCCTCGTCGCCGCCCGCGCGCTGCAGGGCGCGTTCGGAGCACTCCTCGCCCCGGCCGCCCTGTCGTTGCTGACCGTGACCTTCGCCGACTCGCCCGACCGTCCCAAGGCGTTCGGCATCTTCGCCGCCGTCGCGACGTCCGGGGCGTCGATCGGCCTGCTGCTCGGTGGCGCGCTCACCGACGCGCTCTCGTGGCGGTGGTGCCTGTACGTCAACCTCCTCATCGCGATCCCCGCCGCCGTCATGGCGATGCGGTTGCTCGTCAACGAGCGCCCTCAGGAGCGCCCGCGCGTCGACTGGGCCGGTGTCGTCCTTGCGGGATCCGGGCTCTTCGCCATCGTCCTGGGCTTCTCAGAAGCCGAACGGACGTCCTGGCAGGCGACGACGACGGTCGTCTCGCTGACCGCGGGCGTCGTGCTCCTCGTGGCGTTCGTGCTGACCCAGCAGCGGGTCAAGCAGCCGCTCCTGCCGCTGCACATCGTCTGGCACCGCGCCCGTGGCGGCGCGTACGCGTCGATCATGATCGCCGGGGCGAGCGTCTTCGCGGTCTTTCTGTTCCTCACGTTCTTCATGCAGCAGGACCTCGGCTATTCGCCGCTGCGGACCGGCGTCGGCTTTCTCCCGATGACGCTCGTGATCTTCATCGTCGCGCCCACCGTGCAGACGAAGGTCCTGCCGCGGTTCGGTGCAAGGCCGATCGTCATGACCGGGATGACGCTCGGGGCGCTGTCGATGCTCCTCTTCTTCCGCAACCTCGAGCCGTCGTCGCAGTACGTCGACGACGTCCTGCCGGGCCTGCTGATGATCGGCGTCGGCATGCCGTGCATCTTCGCGCCGTCCTTTGCGACCGCGACGCTCGGCGTCGGCCGAGATGAGGCGGGTGTCGCGTCGGCGATGGTGAACACCTGCCAGCAGGTCGGGGGAGCCGTCGGGACCGCCGTCCTGTCGACGATCTTCGCCACCGCCGCCACGAACTACCGCGGCGCCCATCCTGGGGAGCCGGGCTTGGCCGCCACCGCCGAGGTCCACGGGTACACCGTCGCGTTCACGGCTGCGGCGGGCCTCTTTCTCGTCGGCCTCGTCGTCGCTGGACTCGTGCTTCCCCGTGGCGCCCGTCTGCAGCAGCAACCGACGAGCGTCGTCGCGGCGGAAGCCGCCTGAGAGACGCGCCGGGTCGAGGCGCTCCCCTCACGACGGGCTCAGGCGGCGACCGCGATGACCCCGGCCATGATGCAGACGATGCCCACCGTCTGGACCCGGGCGAGCCGCTCGGAGAGGACGAAGACGGCCAGCCCCACCGTCACCGCCGGGTTCAGGCTCGCGAGGACCGCGACGACCGAGAGCGAGCCACGCTCGGTGGCCAGGGTGTACAGCAGCGTGCCCGTGAGCAGCAGGACACCGGGCACCGCGAGCTGCGGCAACCGGGCGCGCGGCGCACGCAGGCTGCGCCCGGTGGTCGCCGCGAACGCGAGGACCGCCAGGACGATGACGAGGCGGGCGTCCACGAGCGCCCACCAGCGGCCGTCGACCGACGCCTTGGGCAGCAGGATGAGCAGGAGCCCGAAGCCGAGCGCGCTCATGAGCGCAAAGCCCACGCAGGCCCGCAGGTCGTGGCCGCTTTCGACCTCCGGATCAGGGTCGACCGGACGCCGGGAGGCAAGGATCACGCCGACCAGCGCGAGCAGAAGGCCGGCCGCCTCGAGGCCTCCCAGCGGGTCGCCCTGGGCCAGCCCGTAGACGACGGGCAGCGCGCCACCGGTGGCCCCGATCGGAGCGGCGAGGGACACCGGACCGGCGTCGGCAGCCAGGAGAAAGCCGATCAGCCCCATCGCGTTGCCCGCACCCGCCAGCACACCGAACAGCACCGCATGGCCGCTGGGGAGCGGCTCGCCCGATACGACCAGGGCGACACCTGCCGCAGTCAGCGCGGCGAGCTGACCGGCCAGCAGGACGGCGGCGAGCGGATACCGTCGCGCGTACAGCGGCGCCAGCAGGTTGGCGAGGCCATAGCTCAGCGATGTGCCGAGGGCGAGCAGGATGGCCACGGCGCGCCACGCTAGCAGCGCCCTGCCCGACGCCCGCGGGCGGTTTCCTGAGTGACTTCTCACCGGGGGTGTGCACATGTCCGGCGCCGGCGGGGTACGACCGCGTCATGCCCGAAGCGATCGATGACCCCTGGGGCGCCCGGACGCCGTACAACCGCGGGGAGCGCTGGCCAGAGCGCGTGGATGTCGAATTGCGTGACGGTCTCGTCGAGGCGGACGTGGACCGCTGGGTCAAGACCGCCTCGATCCTGCACTCCAACGGTGACGGCCTGGAGTACGCGGTGCGGGACGACACGATCGTGGGGGTGCGCGGGCAGGCGCGCGACCGCGTCAACCATGGTCGCGTCGACGTCAAAGATCGCTACGGCTGGCAGGCGAACAACGCCGCCGACCGCCTCACACGGCCGCTCATCCGTGACGGCGACGAGCTTGTGGAGACAGACTGGGACACGGCGATGAACCGCATCGTCGAGCGATCCAACCAGCTGCTCGACGGCCCCGGCGGCTGGGGCCGCTTCGGGTTCTACACGAGCGGTCAGCTCTTCTTGGAGGAGTACTACACGCTCGGCGTCCTGGGCAAGGCGGGGCTCGGGACCCCGCACATGGACGGCAACACACGGCTGTGCACGGCGACCGCCGCCGCCGCGCTGAAAGCGTCGTTCGGCACGGACGGTCAGCCCGGCTCGTACACGGACGTGGACCACTGCGACGCCCTGGCGATCTGGGGTCACAACGTCGCCGAGACCCAGACCGTCCTGTGGATGCGGATGCTGGACCGCCGGGCGGGTCAGGACCCGCCGCGGTTGCTGTGCGTCGACCCCCGCGCCACCCCGGTGGCCCGTGAGGCTGATGTCCACCTCGCTCCGCGCAACGGGACGAACGTCGCGCTCATGAACGGCATCCTGCGAGAGGTCATCGTTCGTGGCTGGACCGACGACGGGTATATCGCCCGGCACACGCTCGGTTTCGAGGAGCTCGCGCGCACCGTGGAACCCTGGACCGCCTCGCGCGTCGCCGAGCTCTGCGACGTCAGCGCTCGGGACGTCGAGGCCGCGGCCGAGCTCGTCGGCTGCTGCGAGGCGTTGCTGTCGACGGTCCTGCAGGGCTTCTACCAGTCCAACCAGGCGACGGCCGCAGCGTGCCAGGTGAACAACCTGCACCTCGTCCGCGGGATGCTGGGCCGCCCAGGAGCGGGGCTCTATCAGATGAACGGGCAGCCGACAGCACAGAACACCCGTGAGAGCGGCGCCGACGGTGATCTGCCGGGCTTTCGCAACTGGGACAACAAGGAGCACGTCGCAGAGCTGGCGCAACTGTGGAACGTCGAGCAGCACACGATCCCGCACTGGGCGCCCCCGACCCACGCCATGCAGCTGTGGCGGTACTGCGAGCAGGGATCGATCGAGTTGCTGTGGATCAGCGCGACGAACCCGGCGGTCTCCCTGCCGGACATCTCGCGCATCCGCAGGATCCTCTCCCGCCCGGAGCTTTTCACCGTGGTGCAGGACCTCTACCTGACCGAGACCGCGGCCTACGCCGACGTCGTCCTCCCAGCGGCCACGTGCGGCGAGAAGACCGGGACCTTCACGAACGTCGACCGCACCGTCCATCTCTCGGAAAAGGCGGTGGAGCCGCCCGGCGAGGCCCGCCCGGACCTCGCCATCTTCCTCGACTACGCCCGGCGGATGGATTTCCGTGACAAGGACGGATCGCCGCTCATTCCCTGGAGTGACCCGGAGGGGGCGTTCGAAGCCTGGAAGGCCTGTTCGCGCGGGCGGCCGTGTGATTACAGCGGCATGTCCTACGCCAAGCTTCGCAAAGGCCCGGTGCAGTGGCCGTGCACCGAGGATGCCCCGGACGGGACCGAGCGTCTTTACGTCGACGGGCACTTCAACACCGATCCAGGCACAAGCGAGAGCTACGGGCATGATCTGGCGACCGGAGCTGCATTCACCAAGGAGGAGTACGTGGCCAAGCAGCCCGAGGGGCGTGCGTTCCTCCATCCGGCCGAACCGGAGACCTCGCTCGAAACGCCATCGGACGAGTACCCCCTCCTGCTGTCCACGGGTCGCACCGTGTTCCACTTCCACACCCGGACGAAGACCGGGCGCGCACCAGAGCTGCAGGCGGCCGCTCCCGACGTGTGGGTCGAGCTCAGCGTCGAGGATGCGGCGCAGCTCGACGTCGGCGAGGGCGCACTGGTCCGTGTGGAGTCTCCGCGCGGTGCGGTCGAAGGCCGCGTGCGCATCACCGGCATCCGCGAAGGTGCGGTCTTTGTCCCGTTTCACTACGGCTGGTGGGACCAGCCTGAGATGCGTGGCGCAGCGCGCGCTGCAAACGAGATGACGGCCACTGCCTGGGACCCCGTCAGCAAGCAGCCGATCTTCAAGGTCGCCGCCGTGCGCGTCATCGAGCTCGAGGACGCTCACGGCCGGCCCTCCCCCGCCCCGACCGTCGGCGCCGCGGCGCCAGTGGAGGCCTGACCCGTGCACGTCGAACACCTCCTCCATCTGCTGCACCACGCACAGCTCGATCTGGCCCGGGCCTTCCGGGAGGTGGGCGAGGGACACCGGGACGAGACGGACGTCTTTCACCTGACCCACAAGCTCGCGCGGCAATGCGACGCTCATGCCGAACGCCTTGAGCCGTTCCGCGAGCGCTACCGCCAAGGCGGGACGCAAGGACCCGACCGGCTGCACGCCGAGATGTTCAGCGGCACCCGGGGCGGCGCCCTCGGACTGCTGCGCGACCTGCTCGACCTGTACGTCATGGCCGCTCGAGTGCGACATGGCCTGGACCCTCACGGGCCAGGCGGCCAAGGGCCTGCGGGACGACGAGCTCCTGCAGGTGGTGGACGACTGCGAGGGCGAGACAGCGCTTGCACTGAAGTGGCTGCGCACGCGGATGAAGGCCGCCGCCCCACAAGCCCTGCTCGTCGCATGACGGCTCCCCCACACGCCGCGCGGATCGTGCTGCGGCCGATCGCGAACCCGCTCCCCGTGGGGTTTCTCGCGCTCGCCGGCGGCACCCTGCTGCTCAGCGGCCTGCAGCTCGGCTGGCTGGCGGCGAACGAGGGGCGTGACGTCGCGCTCATCCTCGCGGCCTTCGTGTTCCCACTGCAGCTCGTGGCCTCCGTCTTCGGGTACCTCGCGCGGGACGTGGTCGCCGCGACGGGCATGGGCCTGCTGTCGGGAACGTGGTTGTCGATCGCCCTGGTGATGCTCACCTCCCCCGCAGGTGCCACGAGCGGCGCGCTCGGCCTCTTTCTCCTCCTCGCCGCCGTCGCGATGCTCGTCCCGGCGGCCGCGGCCGCGACCGGCAAGCTGGTTCCCGCCGCCGTCCTGGCCACGACCGCCCTCCGTTTTCTCACCACCGGACTCTTCCAAGTCACCGCGAGCACGACGTGGATGCACCTCGCGGGCGTCGTCGGCGTCCTCCTCTGTGCCCTCGCCGTGTACACCGCGCTCGCCATGGCGCTCGAGGACGCCAGGCAGACGACGATCCTGCCGCTCGGACGCCGCGCCGATGGTCAGGTCGCCCTGCGCGGCACCTTGCACGAGCAGCTCGGGCGCATCGAGCACGTGGCGGGTGTCCGGGAGCAGCTGTAGTGGGTAGCCCCGCCGACATGGCCCCTCACCCGTCCCTTCCGGAGATCACCCACGGCACCGTCGTCCAGGCGCAAGGGTCGCGGCTCGTCGCCGTGGCGGACCTGCCGCCCGGCGGCGTCACCGAGGTCCGCACCGACGCCCACGGGGTCCTCGCCGTCGGCGTCGCAGACGGGAGACCCTTCGCCGTCTCGAACCTCTGCCGTCACCAGTTCGCCAAGCTCGGCAGGGGCCAGGTGCGCGACGGGTGCCTCGAATGCCCGTGGCATCGTGCGCGATACGACGTGGAGACCGGCGCGATGGTGCGCGGGCCGCAGGGGAAGATCTTCGGGGTCACTCCTTACTCCAAGGCCGTGCAGACCGCCGTGAACGTCGGCTTCAAACTCACGGCGGTCCCCGTCGAGGTCCGGGACGGCATCATCGTGCTGCTCCAGCCTCCGGTGACCGCCCAAGACAGCGTGTCATCCGCATGACCTTCTGGGACGGCTCCGTCGCCGGGACGGGTAGTGATGGGCCGACAGCCTCGTCCCGTCCACAGAAAGTCGCGCCCATGAACCTCGCTGGAAAGTCGGTGACCGCCGCCGCACTCGTGAGCCTCGCGGTCGCCATGCCCACCTCGGCCCCGGCCAAGATCACCGAGTACCCCCTCAACCCGTCGGCCACCCCGCTGGGCAAGGCGATGACCACGCAGCCCGGCCTCGTCCGGAGGGGCGTGTTCTCCGCCCTGCCACCCGGTGCCAAGCCCGCCGCCGTCTCGACCACGAAGCTCGCCGGCTTCCCGCGTAAGGGGAGCAGGTTCGCCATCCTCTCCACCGGCAACGCGCGTTACGCCGCGCTGCCGAACTCCGAGGGCGACAAGGGAACGGGGTCCGGCGGTCCCTCCATCCGTGGCGCCCGTGACGTCGTGATCATGCGCCTTGACCTCGTCGTCCCGAAGGGCCACAACTGCCTCTCGTTCGACTACCGCTTCCTCTCGGAGGAGTACCCCGAGTTCGTCGGCGACCAGTTCAACGATGCGTTCATCGCGGAGCTCGACGGGTCCAACTGGAGCGCGGCGACCAAGGAGGATCCGACGATCACCGCCCCCCGGAACTTCGCGCGGGACACGAAGGGCAACCCGATCCGCATCAACAAGGTCGGCCCGGGCAGCATGACCGCCTACCGCGCCCGTGGGACGACGTTCGACGGTGCCACACGGGTCCTCCGCGCCTCCACGAAGACGACATCCGGTCTGCACCGGCTCTACCTGTCGATCTTCGACCAGGGCGACCGGCTGTACGACTCGGCGGTGTTCCTCGATCACCTGCGCACCTCGCGGGCCGCGAAGTGCCCGACGGGCGTGGCGGCGATCGGCTGACGCTCGGACCTTGCGGGGCGACGGGCCCAGACCCGTCGCCCCAGGGCGATCGCGGGGAGCGGTCGCTCAGGCCGGCGCGCGCGGGCCCGGGATGTTGCGGAAGCCGAACGCCTCCGCCGCACGCCCGGCCTGTACGTACCAGCACTCGCCTGACATCTCTCCGTCGAAGAGCTCGACGACGGCATCCGTCACCTGCTCGGCGGGGATGATCGGCAGCCCGGCCTCGAGCAGGCCGTCACGGATAGGGGCGATGATCCCGGTCTCCGCAAACCCGGGGCAGATCGCGTTGATGCGGATGCCGTCGCCGGCGAGCGCGGGACCGAGTGACCGCACGAGCCCGACGACGGCGTGCTTGTTCGCGCTGTAGATCGGATCCATCGGGACGGCTGTCAGACCCGCCAGCGAGGCGGTCGCCACGATCGACCCACCGCCACGCGTCCGCATGGCCGGCAGGACGCTGTTGATGCCGAAGACGACACCGTCGAAGTTGACCCCCATCGCGCGGCGGTAGTGCTCGAGCGAGAAGTCGTCCCCCAGCCCGGTGCCGCTGACGATGCCGGCGTTCAGGAACGCCATGTCGAGGCCACCGCAGGTGTCGACGGCCACTCGCACCGCCGCGTCGTTCTGCTCTGGGTCGCTCACGTCGCAGCGGACGAAGGTGCCGCCGACGGCCTCGGCGACGGCCCGGCCGTTCTCCTCGTCCACGTCGCACAGGACGACCTGCACCCCGCGGGTGGCCAGGGTCCCTGCCAGGGTCTTGCCGAAGCCGCTGGCTCCGCCGGTGATCAACGCGACCTGTTCGCTCATGCGGGCCAGACTACCCGGCGTCCGTACCGCCTTGGCCCGTGGCGACCGGGTCCGGGCCGGGGAGCGTCAGCGCGAGCCGCGGCACGTCGCCCCAGAGCTGCTCCAGGCGGTAGAACGAGCGCGTGTCCGGCGTGAAGAGGTGGACGACGACATCGAGGTAGTCCATGAGGACCCAGGTCGCCTCCCCCGTTCCCTCGACCCGGCGGGGCAGGATGCCGTGCTCCTTCTTCATGCCCTCGTTGATCCCGTCGTGGATCGCCTTGACCTGCCGCTCGGTGTTGCCGGAGGCGATGAGGAAGACGTCGGTGTAGCCCGCCACCCCGCGGAGGTCCAACGCGATCGGGTCGATCGCCTTCTTGTCCGCCGCGAAATCGGCGATCGCCTGGGTCAGTTGCTCGGGATTCATCCCGTCAGACGGTACAGCCCATGGGCATCGAGGTACCCGGCGACGGCAGGCGGTACGAGGTGACGGATGGGTCGTCCGGTCCGCACGCGGCGGCGGATGTCGGAGCTCGAGACATCCAGGCGGGGCATCGAGAAGAAGGCCAGGCGCTCGGGTACCCCGGTCAGGCCGACCAGCCGGTCGACGATGTCGTCGCGGCCGATGCCCTCGCGAGCGGCGATCGCGAGCGTCGCGAGCTGCAGGATCCGCTCGGGCTCCCGCCAGGACGGGAGGCTCAGCGCCATGTCCGCGCCGGCGATGAAGACGAGCTCGTCGCCCGGATGGTCGGCGGCCAGAGCCGTCAACGTCTGCACGGTGAACGACGGGCCGCCGCGCTGCACCTCCTGCGTGCTGACGTGCAGCGCCTCGTCGTCGTCGGTCGCCAGACGGCACAGATGGGCGCGGACCGCCGGCCCCGGGTCGCCGTCCAGCTCCTTGTGTGGTGGTGTGTGGACCGGCATGAGGAGGACGTGGTCCAGCGCGAGCTGGTCGCGGGCCTCCAGGGCCATGACGAGATGGCCGATGTGCGGCGGGTTGAAGGACCCGCCGAGGATCCCGATACGGCTCAGGGCCGGACGTGCCCGTCTCCGCGCACGACGTACTTCGTCGTGCACAGCTCGCGCAGGCCGATCGGGCCCCGGGCGTGCAGCTTCTGCGTGGAGTTGCCGATCTCCGCGCCCATGCCGAACTCACCGCCGTCGGTGAAGCGCGTCGACGCGTTGACGTAGACGCATGCAGCGTCCACCGTCCGCTCGAAGGCACGGGCGGCAGCGACATCGTTGGTGATGATCGCCTCCGAATGTCCCGAGCCGTGGCGGTTGACGTGCGCGATCGCCTCGTCGACGCTGTCCACGACGCCGACGGCGAGCGTGAGCTCCAGGAACTCGGTGTCCCAGTCCTCGTCGGTCGCGTCGTGCAGTTCGCCGGCCAGCGGACCGGCCAGGGCGCGCGTGCGGCCGTCGACGCGCAGCTGCACGCCCGCGGCATGGAGTGCCCGCAGGACGCGCGGGAGGACGGCCGGGGCCGCGTCCGCGTGGACGAGCAGCGTCTCCGCCGCGTTGCAGACCCCGGGACGCTGGGTCTTGGCGTTGAGGATGATCGCCTCGGCGGCGTCCGGGTCGCCCGACGCGTCGACGTACACGTGACAGTTTCCGGAGGCGGCATAGATGACCGGGACGGTCGCGACGCCGCTCAGCGCGCGCTTCAGACCCTCGCCGCCCCGCGGGATGATGAGGTCCACGACACCGGTCTGGGTCGCCAGCTCTGCGAGCTCTTCGCGCCCCCCGCCGGCGACGAGCGCGATCGCGCCGTGCGGCACACCCGCGGCCGAGGCGGCATCAGCAGCGATCGCGGCCAGGATGGCGTTGGAGTGCGCGGCGCTCGACGAACCGCGCAGGACGATGGCGTTTCCCGACTTCAAGCACAGCGCTGCGGCGTCGATCGTGACGTTCGGCCGGGCCTCGTAGACGACCGCGACGACGCCGAGCGGCGTTCGCACCTTCGTCAGGTCCAGCCCGTTCGGCAGCCGCTCGCCGCTGACCACCTCACCGACCGGATCCGTCAGCGCGGCGATGTCGCGGACCTGCGCGGCGATCGCCGCAACCCGGTCCTCCGTGAGCTGCAGGCGGTCCAGCAGCGCGGGCGACAGCGCCGCCTCACGGCCGGCGTCCATGTCGCGGCCGTTGGCCTCCAGGATCTCCGGTGTCCGGGCGATGAGCGCGTCCGCGATCGCGCGCAGCGCCGCATCCTTGATCGTCGACGGCAACGCCGCAAGCTCACGGGCCGCTGCCTGCGCGTGCAGGCAGATCTCCGAGACGGACGCGACGGTGGTGGCCATCGGGCAATCGTACCGGCGTCCGCGCGGCACCCGGCGCCCCGGCCGGTCAGCTCAGGACAAACGAGTCGCGGTGCACGGCCTCGTCGCTGGCCAGCGGCAGGACCTCCCGGACCCTGGTGCTCTGCATCCCGGCGACGCGCCGCAGCTCGGCGGCCGAGTAGCTCGTGATGCCCTTCCCGATGACGGTCCCGGCGTGGGCGACGTGCACGGCGTCCCCGGCGTCGAAGGTCCCGTCGACCGCCGTGATGCCGACGGGGAGCAGCGAGGTGCCTCCGTCCCGCAGTGCCCGGGCCGCCCCGGCGTCGACGAGGATGGTCCCGTGGGTGGGCTTCGCGTATTTCAGCCAGAGCTTGAACGACGAATGGCGTGCCTCGCGAGCTGCAAAACGCGTGCCCTCGTCCTCCCCGGCCAGCACCGCGTCCAACGCGCCCGGGCGCACGCCGTTGGCCACGATCGTCGGAATGCCCGCCGCGCTGGCCATCTCCGCGGCGACGACCTTCGAGCGCATGCCGCCGCTCCCCAGGGGTGACGTCGAAGAGCCGATGTCCAGGTCACCGAGCGCGTCGAAGTCGTGGACCTCCCGGACGATCTGCGCGTCGTCGTGCAGACGCGGGTCGGCGTTGTAGAGCCCGTCGATGTCGGTGAGCAGGACCAGGCGGTCGGCGTTCGCAAGGACGGCGACCTGCGCGGCGAGGAAGTCGTTGTCGCCGAAGGAGATCTCGTCGGTGGTCGTCGTGTCGTTCTCGTTGATGACGGGCACGACCCCCCAGGCCAGGAGCCGCTGGACGGTGTGGCGGGCGTTGAGGTACTGCGTCCGGGCGTGCAGGTCGAAGAAGGTCAGCAGGACCTGCGCGCTCCTGACGCCGCGCTCGGCCAGCAGGTCGTCCCACACGTTGTAGAGCTTGCCCTGACCCACCGCCGATGCGGCCTGGAGGTCCTCGATGCCGGTCGGGCGCACCTGCAGGCCCATGACGTGCACGCCATGGGCGATCGCCCCGGAGGAGACGACGATGACGTCCTCCCCGGCAGCACGACGGGCGGCCACGGAGTCGCAGACCCGGCCGAGGACGTCCAGGCGTGGCTCCCCCGTGGTCCCGGCGACGGTCCCTGAGCCCAGCTTGATGACGGTGCACGGCATGGCCGGGTGACTGTACGACGAGCGGGGCGTTTGCGTCGGGCCGCAGGGACCACCTAGGGTCAAGACATGTCTCGGACCCAGGGAGCCGCCGCAACGCGGCTGGCGATCATCGGCGCCGGCTTCGCCGGGCTCGGGATGGCGATCCGGCTCAAGCAGGAGGGCATCGACGACTTCCTCGTCCTCGAGCGCGCCGACGGCCTCGGCGGCACCTGGCGCGACAACACGCTATCCGGGCTGCGCGGTCGACGTGCAGTCCCACCTGTACTCCTACTCCTTCGCGCCGAACCCGGACTGGACGCAGCGTCTACTCACCGCAGCCCGAGATCTGGGCCTACATCCAGCGGGCTCGCGCGCGAGCACGACGTCCTGCGGCACGTGCGCTTCGGCCACGAGGTCGCCGGCGGCGACTGGGACGAGGACGCCGGCGTCTGGCATCTGCAGACCGCGGCGGCGCCGTCGATGCCCAGTTCGTCGTCTCGGGCATGGGACCGCTGAGCAATCCGGTGCCCGCCGCAGATCCCGGGGCTGGAGACCTTCGCCGGCCACGTGCTTCCACTCCGCCCGCTGGGATCACGACCACGACCTGCGCGGCAAGCGCGTCGCCGTCATCGGGACCGGCTCCTCGGCGGCCCAGTTCGTCCCGGAGATCCAGCCCATGGTGCAGCGGCTGCTCGTCTTCCAGCGCACCCCGGGCTGGACGCATCCCGCGCATGAACCGCCAGATCACGCGGCTCGAGCGCGCGCCTGTACCGGCGCTTCCCCGCCGTGCAGCGCGCCGTGCGCGCGCAGGCAGTATCGTCTACCGCGAGGTCCTCGGCCTGTCGCTGAGCGACCCGCGACGCGGCGCGCGTCGTGCAGGTCGTCGCCGAGGCCGCGGCTGCGCCGGCAGGTCAAGGACCCGGCGCTGCGGGCGAAGCTCACCCCGAGCTACCGCACCGGCTGCAAGCGCATCATCGTCACCGACGACTTCCTACCCCGCGCTGACGCAGCCCAACGTCGACGTGATCACCGACGGCATCACCGAGATCCGGCCGAGCGGCGTCGTCACGGCGGACGGCACCGAGCACGCCGTCGACACGCTGATCCTCGGGACGGGCTTCGAGATCATGCCCGTCGCCGACCCGCTGCACGGCCGCGACGGCGTGGCGCTGGCGCGAGCGCTGGGCGGAGCGGCGCGAGGCCTACCTCGGCACGACCGTCGCCGGCTACCCCAACTCTTCATGCTCGTCGGGCCCAACACCGCGACGGGCCACACCTCCGCCCTCCTCTACGCCGAGACGCAGATCGAGTACGTCCTGCAGGCGCTGCGTCATCTCGAGCGCACCGGCGCACGTTCCGTGGAGGTGCGCCTCGAAGTGCAGCAGGCGTTCTCGGCATCGCTGCGCGACCGGCTGCAGGGCACGATCTGGACCGCCGGCGGGTGCAACAGCTGGTACCTGGACGCCGACGGTGGATCGTCGGTGCTGTGGCCGGGGACGACCTGGGAGTTCCAGCGCGCGCTGGCCACCTTCGATCCGGCGGACTACCTCGTCGAGTTCGGGGACGACCTGCAGCCGGCCGTCTCCGCGGCGGCCTGACGCCGCCGGTCAGTCCAGCTCGAACACCACGCCGTCGATCTCGACGTCGTCACCTGACTCGAACCCCGCCTCCTGCAGGGCGCGGATGACGCCCATCTTGCCCAGGCGGTGCTCGACGTGGGCCAGCGCGTCCTCGTTCTCCAGGTCGTGTCGGGCGAGCAGGCGCTCGACCTCAGGACCCTTGACGCGGAAGAAGCCCTCGTCGACGTGCTCGACCTCCCAGGCTTTACGGGCCGTGGGGCGGAACGTCTGATGGGCGGGCAGCTCGTCGAGCTCGTCGGCGACGCTCGCACCGGACCCGGATGCCGCGTAGACCCCGTGGGTGGGGTCGCCGGCGCCAGGACGGGCACACGGCGGAAGAGGGCGAGCGTCAGCTCGTCCAGGCCCAACCCCGTCGCCGCCGAGGTGATGAGGACCGGGGTGGCGGCGAACGGGTCGTCCGGCTCCCACGCCTCTCGCGCAGGGACCGCAGCGTCGAAGCGCGCCTGCCAGCGGGCGCGTGCCTCCTCGGCCTTCTCGGGGCTGACGAGGTCGGCCTTGGAGAGCACGAGGATCCGGGGCAGCGAGGCCAGACGCGGATCATGGAGCTCGAGTTCGTTCTCGATCGACCTTGAAGTTCTCGTCGGGATCGGTGCCGTCGAGCGGCTCGAGGTCGAGCACGTGGACGAGCAGCCGGGTGCGCTCGACGTGCGCGAGGAACTCGTGACCGAGGCCGTCGCCCTTCGGAGGCGCCCTCGATCAGCCCGGGGATGTCGGCGACGATGAGCTGGCGCTCGTTGCCGTCGAGCGTGCCGAGCATCGGCTCGAGCGTCGTGAACGGGTAGCTGCGCGACCTTGGGCGCCGCTCGCGTCAGACGCGCCAGCAGCGAGGACTTGCCGGCGTTCGGCAGGCCGACCAGCCCGACGTCGGCGAGCAGCTTGAGACGCAGCTCGACCCAGCCCTCGTCGCCCACGATGCCGCGCTCGGCGAAGCGCGGCGCCTGGCGCGTCGGCGGGGTGAAGCACCGGTTGCCGCGGCCGCCGGATCCGCCGCGGGCGATGACGACCTTGCGGCCCGGGATGACGAGGTCGTGGACCGTGCCGTCCAGGTCGGTGATCTGGGTGCCGGGCGGGACGGGGACGAAGAGCGTGTCGCCGCTGGAGCCGTGACGCTGGGCGCCCTCGCCGTGGCGACCGCGCGGAGCCTTGTAGTGCGCGCGGCGCTTGAAGGCCTGCAGGTCCCGGAACGAGTCGTCGCAGACGAAGACGACATCCCCTCCGTGGCCGCCGTCGCCACCGTCGGGACCGCCCATGGGGACGTGCGCCTCCCGGCGGAAGCTCATGCAGCCGTCGCCGCCACCTCCGCCCTGCACGAAGATGCGGGCCTTGTCGTAGAGCATTCGCCCTCCATGGTAGGTAAGCGGGCGTATTGCCGCCCCTCACGCCCCGGTCGCCGGACCTGGCGAGAGACCGCGAGTGATGCTTCGGTCCGCGTGAGGCGGGGCGATCCGTCGGTCGGCCAAGTGCTCGCGGTGAGTGATGAAAGGCGCCGCGCCAGGCGGGTGGATCGATCGACGAACGTTCTCTAAGGTCGAGCCATGCCCAACGACGACAAGGTCTTTCTCATCACCGGTGCGAGCAGCGGCATCGGCGCCGCCACCGCCCGTCACGCCGCCCGGGCGGGGTACCGGGTGGTGCTCGCCGCCCGCTCCGCCGACAAGCTCCAAGCCCTCGCCGAAGAGATCGGTGGACCTGACCGTGCGCTGGCGATCGAGTGCGACGTCACCGAGTGGGAGCAGATGGAGGCGCTCGTCGCCCAGACGCTCGACGCGTACGGGCAGCTCGACGTCGCGTTCGCCAACGCCGGCTTCGGTGCCTCGCGCGGCTTCCTCAAGGAGAGCGTCCGAGCACTGGAAGTCGATGGTCCTGACGAACGTCTATGGCGCGGCGCTGACGATCCGCGCGACCATCCCCGCCCTGAAGGAGAGCAAGGGCCACCTGCTGCTCACCGGCTCGGTCGCCGGTCGGCGCGCGATGCCCGGTTCGCTGTACTCCGCGACGAAGTGGGCGATCTCCGGCATGGGCGAATCCGTCCGTCAGGAGCTCAACGGCACGGGCGTCCGCGTCACGGTCATCGAGCCCGGCATGGTCGACACGCCGTTCTTCGACGACGGTGCCGGCGATGGCGCCCTGCACGCCGACGACATCGCCAACGCGATCCTCTACGCCGTCGGTCAGCCGCCGCCGCGTGGACGTCAACGAGATCCTCATCCGCCCGACATCCCAGGACGGGTGACCCGGACGCAAGCGTGACGTCCGGTCGCGTGGACGTCAACACGCCCCACGGCCCGGCGCGTGTCCACGTGCACGCGCCCGCCGGGGATCCGCAGGGCGCCCTCGTCCTCGGCCATGGGGCCGGGGGGTCGGTCACCGCCCCCGACCTGCAAGCCGTCACGGCGGCAGCGACCGCAGGCGGCATCACGGTGGTCCTCGTCGAGCAGCCCTACCGCGTGGCCGGCCGTCGCACCGCCGCGCCCGCCGCGCAACTGGACACGGCCTGGGTCGCGGTGCTGAGCCACCTGCAGGACGGCCCCATCGCCGGGCTCCCGGTCGTCTGCGGTGGGCGCTCGTCGGGCGCGCGCGTCGCCTGCCGGACGGCGGGCGCGACAGGGGCGGTCGGCGTGCTCTGTCTCGCCTTCCCGCTGCACCCGCCCCAGCGCAAGCCCGACACCCCGCTGAAGACCCGGCTCCCCGAACTGGAGGCGGTGCCCGTCCCCGTGCTCGTGGTCCAAGGGATGAACGATCGCTTCGGCATGGTCCCCGACGGTCCGGGACGCACCGTCGCGGCGGTCTCCGGCGATCATCGGCTGGCCAGGGACCTGCCGGGCGTGGTCTCGGCCGTCATGCCGTGGCTCGTCGGGATGCTCACCCCGGCCACTGCCGGCTCGCGTGCCGCGCTCAGCGGTCGCCGCGCCGCAGGCAGGTGAGCGCCACCCAGCGCCCTGCTTCGCCGCTTGGCGCCAAGGGAAACGCGAGGTCGCCGTGGCGGGCCCAGAGCGTCGCGGGCTTGTCGCCCACCGCCCAACCCGGAGGCCAGGCCGTGATGTCGGCGGCTTCGAGGGCGTCGAGCAACGCAGCAGCGACGGCCTGTACCCCGGCCACCCGGATCGGCATCCGCTCGCGGTAGCGCTGGACGCAGTGGAACGACGGGACGATCTCCCGAACGTCGGGATGGCCGTCGATCCGCGCCGTCCCGACGTGCAAGGCGGGCTTCGTTCGTCAGGCGTCGGCGGGCGCGGTGCGCTGCAGCACGCCGGCGATGGCGACGCTGGCGACGACGGTGCCGCCGGCCAGGGCCACAGTTCCGGCGACGCCGCGTGCAGGCAGTTCGTCACGGCCGGCGATCGTCGAGACCATGTCGACGAAGTCGTTCACGGCGCACGTGGCGACCCAGCGGGGCCCGACCTGCGGGTGGTTCAGCGTGTGGAGCGTCATCGCCCCGAGCATCAGGTCACGGATGCCGAGAGCCCTGACGGCGACCTGCGTGCCGGCGGTGGACGCCGTACCTCCGAGCCACGGCGTGGTGACCTGGGCCGGCTTGGCGACCATGGCGGCCCCGAAGAGCACCCGGCCCACGGCGATGAGCCGCGCCCCGAGCATTGCCTGGGACCGCGTCACGGCGTCTACTCCGCGGCTGCCGCGTCTGCAGCAGGGGCGACGCTCACGACGCGCCCACGACGGCCGGTCTTGAACACGAGCGTGCCCTCGGCCTTGGCGAAGAGGGTGTCGTCCTTGCCGATGCCGACGCCGGCGCCGGGCTTGAAGACGGTGCCGCGCTGGCGGACGATGATCTCGCCGCCGGTGACGACCTCGCCGGCGAACATCTTCACGCCGAGGCGCTGGGCGTTGGAGTCGCGACCGTTGCGGGAGGAGCCGAGGCCCTTCTTATGTGCCATGTGTCTCTACTTCCCCAGTGCGATGTTGGTGATCTCGATGCGGGTCAGCTCCTGGCGGTGACCCGTCTTGCGCTTGTAGCCGCGCTTGGGCTTGAACTTGAAGACGGTGAGCTTGGGGCCGCGTAGGTGCTCTACGACCGTCGCGTCGACCTTCACCTTCGTCAGCCCGTCGGCGTCGAAGACGGTGTCGTCCCCGCAGAACAGCAGCGGCTCCAGCACCAGGCTGTCGCCGGCCTCGACGGCCAGCCGCTCAACGAGCAGCTTCTGGCCCTGCTCGACGCGGTATTGCTTACCGCCGGTCTTCACGATCGCGTACATGGGTTCTACGACTCCGGAGGGGTTGGGTCAGGCGCCGCACCGTTCGCAGCAGCCGAACGGCGCCGTCCGCCTCTGCGGCCACGGCGCCTAGGCTTGGATTCTACGCCATCGCCCGCCAAGGCGCGCTCCGGCGGCTCGATGACCTCTCCGTCATCGCCGACGAGGAAGGCGGTCGCGGCCGTGCGTCCCGCGTCCGAGATCCGGACAAGACGGTTCTCGCCGACGCACGAACCCCCGCCGACGACGCTGATGATGTAGCCGTCGACCTTCGCCACGGCGTCATCGACGTTGTACATGTGCGGCTCGACGATCGCGACGAGCACCTCGTCGCCGACCTCGAACGGGATCGCCGCCTCGGAGACCTCGGCCTTCGTCCCCTCCATGACGACATCGAAGTGCGTGAGCTTCAGCCCTTCGCTGCCGGTGAAGTGGAAGAGCTTGCCCGTCTCTCCTTCCAGCGCGTGCAGGACCCGAGCACCGTGACCGGTGAACTGGGCGCTGACCCCAGGGTGCACGCGCACGAGAAATGCCTCCACGTCGCGCGGGGCACGCAGCGCGACCTCACGGAGCTTGCGCTCGATGTCGATCGCGATCGTCTCCTCCGAGCGGATGACGCCCTCGCCGTCACACAGCGGGCAGGTGCGGGACATGATCTCCCGGACGCCCTCGGTGACGTTCTGACGCGTCATCTCGACCAGACCGAGGCGCGAGATCTCCGCGGTGAAGGTCTTCGTACGGTCCTCGTCGAGGGACTTGCGCAGCGTCTTGAGCACGGCGTCGCGGTTGCGTCGCCCGGGCCATGTCGATGAAGTCGATGACGATGATGCCGCCGATGTCGCGCAACCGCAGCTGGTTGACGACCTCTTCGGCAGCCTCGAGGTTCGTCTTCGTGATGACGTCCTCCAGCCGGGCCTGCTTGCCGCGTCCCACGTAGGACCCGGAGTTCACGTCGATGACCGTGCCGGCCTCGGCGTAGTCGATGAGCAGGTAGCCGCCGGAGGGCAGGTCCACGCGCTTGGACATGAGCCCGTCGATGATCTCGTCGACACCGGTGGACTCGAACAGCGGCTTGGACTCCTGCCACAGTTCGACGCGCTCGACGAGCTCCGGGGCGGTCCGGGTGAAGAACGAGACGAGGCGCTGGTACTGCTGCTCGTCGTCGACGATCGCGCGTTCGAAGTCGGCGGCGAAGATGTCGCGCACGACCCGGACGGAGAGGTCGGCCTCCTGGAAGACCAGGCCCGGCGCGGGCGTGGAGTCCACGCGGGACTGCAGGACCTCATGGAGCTTGAAGAGGTACTGCAGCTCGCGTTCGAAGTCCGGGCGGGTCGCACCGTGAGCCGCGGTGCGGACGATCGCGCCGCCTCCCTGCAGGTCCAGCCCCTTGGCCTCCTTGCGCAGCCGCTCGCGCTCCTTGTCGTCCAGCCGCTTGGAGACCCCGACGCCTTCCCCCGTCGGGGTGTAGACCATGTAGCGCCCGGCGACGTGAGGTCCATGCTCAGGCGCGCGCCCTTGGACTTCAGCGGATCCTTGACGACCTGGACGACGATCTCCTGACCCGGCTTGAGGAGGTCGGAGATCTTCTTGCCACCGTCATCCTTGCCGCGTCCCCGGCGAACGGTCTCCACCCCGGGCAGGACGATCTCGTCCACGTGGAGGAAGCCGTTCTTGTCCAGCCCGATGTCGACGAACGCCGCCTCCAGGCCGGGCAGGACGTTGTCGACCTTCCCCTTGTAGATGTTGCCGACGATGGAGCGGTTGCCGCGGCGCTCGAAGTAGAGCTCCGCCACGCGGTAGCCGTCCATGGCGCTGGCGCTCGGCTTGGGCGCCGCGGCGGCACGACCGCGACCGCGGCCTCCACCGCCTCCACCGGAGGGCTTGCTGGCGACCTGACCGGTCGCCTCCAGGAGCGCGATGCGGGTTTCGGCCCGGTCAACGCTGACCAGCACTTGCTTTCTCACGTCTGTCTCTCTCTCTAAGGCTGAAAGCCCAGCAATCGACCCTTGCCGGCAGAGGATGCGCGCCCTTGCGCGTAGATCGACTGCAGCAGGCCGATGGCCAGGAAGGTGGTGATGACCGAGGAGCCCCCGTAGCTCATGAGCGGGAGGGGGATTCCGGTGATCGGCATGATTCCCACGGTCATGCCGACGTTGATGAAGACCTGAAAGAGCATCATCGCGGTGATGCCCCCGGCGAGCAGCGCGCCGTAGAGGTTCTTCGCCATCGTCAGCGCCCGTAGGCCCCGCCAGATCAGCAGGGAGTACAACGAGAGCACCAGCGCGGCGCCCATGAAACCCCATCGTTCACCGACGACGGAAAAGATGAAGTCGGTGTGATGTTCGGGGAGGAAGTTGTAGGAGGTCTGCGTCGCGCCGTCGCCCCGACCGGTCTTCTCGCCCGAGCCGATCGCGACCCGCGACTGGTTCTGCTGGTAGGCGATGTCGTTCGAGTTGTCGCTCGGGTGCAGAAACGCCGTCAGGCGGTTGGTCTGGTAGTCGTGGAGGACCTCGACCCCGGCTGCCGGCGCGACGACGAGCACACCCGCCACGACGATCGCGAACACGACGCCGAGCGCGGCGAAGTACCGCCCCGGGATCCCGGCGACGAACAGCACCGCCAGCGTGATGGCCCCGTAGACCATGGACGACCCCAGGTCGGGCTGCACCATGACGAGCCCGGCCGGCAGCGCGGCGAGCGCGATGATCCGCACCGACGTGCTCCAGTGCTGGAGCATGCGCGCCCGCTCCACGAGGAAGCCGGACAGCGCCACCACGAGGAGCACCTTGCCCAGTTCGGACGCCTGGAAGGAGAAGAACGGCAGCTGGATCGCCCGACGAGCGCCGAGCGCGTCCGAGCCGATGACCTTCACCGCCAGGACGGAGAGGATGATGAAGACGTAGAAGCCGTACTTCAGCTCGCGCAGGCGGGAGTAGTCGATCCGGCTGGCGACCGTGGCGAAGAGCGCTCCGACGACGAAGTACAGGAGCTGGCGCTTCATGTAGAAGCCGTCGGGCAGGCCGCGCTGGGAGACGGTCGACAGGGTGATGAGCGAGCAGGCGCAGATCCCGGCGACCGCCAGGGCGAGCACCGGGTCGAACGGCAGCGCGAGCGAGAGCGGCCGTCGTGGCGGCGCTGCGGCCCGCACGCTGGAGGTGCGTGAGCGGCGGGGGTCGGTGACGGACGGAACCGTGCTCAAAACGTCGCGTCGCTCCCGGACGCACAGGTGGCGGCCTTGTTGGAGTTGGGCGCCCCGAAGGCGAACCACGTCCTCATGATCCGGCAGGCGATCGGGGCTGCGGTGGCCGCGCCGAAGCCGCCCTCCTCGACGGTGACCGCGATGACGATCGGCCGCTTCTTGTCCGGCCCGTCGTAGCTGTAGGCCACGTACCAGGACTGGTCCTGCTTGCCGACGACCTGGGCCGTGCCGGTCTTGCCGTAGACGGGGAACCGCCCTTGGTCCCATCCGGTGAACACCGACGTCGAGGTGCCACCCTCGGCACTGGCGGCAAGATGCAACCCGTCCATGATCGCGTCACGGTAGCTGGCCTGGATCTTCACGCGTCGCGGGGCCTTGGGCGCAAGGGTCTGGATCTGGAGGCCCTTGTCGTCCTGGACGGCCTTGCCCAGCCGCGGGACGGGGATGCGTCCGCCCTGGGCGATCCCGGCGTAGGCGGTCGCCATCTGCAGCGGGGTGGCCTGCAGGTCGCCCTGACCGATCGCCAACGAGACGTTGTCGCCGATCGACCACGGGCGCTTGTCGGAGATCGTGCAGCAGGGGACGTTGTTGCGCTTCTCGTACGCCTGCTCCTCCTTGGCGACGCGGGCACGCCAGGCGGCGTCGGGCACGAGACCGGTCGACTCGCCCGGCAGGTCGATGCCCGTGCGACGCTCGAACCCGAGCTTGCGAGCCGCCTTCTGTATCGCGCCACCAGATGGACGACGGGTGTTCGTCCGCTGACCGAGCGTGTAGAAGTAGATGTCGGACGAGACCTTCATGGCGTTGCGGAGGTCGACCGGTCCGAAGACCGCCTTCTTCGCGTTGCAGCGCTCCTGGATGCCGATCTTGATGCAGCCCGTGTCGACGATCGTGTCGCTCGGGCCGATGGCGCCGGACTCCAGCGCACCGAGGGCGGTCACCGGCTTGAACGTCGAGCCCGTCGCATAGTTCGCGCCCGTGACGCGGTTGAACTGCGGCGTCGTCCCCGTGTTGAAGATCTCGTCGTACCGCTTCTGCGAGATCGGGCTGGCGAGCACGCTCGGGTCGAAGGTCGGGAATGAGCCCATCGCCAGCACGTCACCGTTGCGTGGGTCCATCGCGACGAACGCTCCGGGGTTTCCGCCCGAAAGCTGCGCGTACGAGTCCTGGCCGGCGCGCTGCAGCTTCAGGTCGAGCGTCAGCTGCAGGTTGCGGCCGGAGACCGGGTCCCGCCGGGTCCCCGTCCCCCGCGGGTTCCCCTGGGCGTCGACGAGCAGCCGCTCCTTGCCGTCACGGCCGCGGAGAAACTCGTCGTACGTCGACTCGATGCCCGACTGGCCGATGATCGACCCGGCGGGGATGCCCCTGTAGGCCTTGTCCTTCAGCTGCTCCGGGGAGATCTGCCCGGCGGTTCCCAGCAGCTGCGCCGCGAGCTCCCTCTGGGGATAGTTGCGGAGAAAGACGTTGTCGACCGAGATCCCGGGAAAGGCTTCCTGGCGCTCGGCGATGAAGCCTCGCACCTGTTCGTCGACGTCGGTCTTCACGATGATCGGCGCGTACCCGGCGAGGAAGAGGCCCCGGACGACGCGGTCCTGGACGGTCTGGACCTTCATGCCGAGGGTCCCGGCCAGCTTGGCGAAGCGCGGCATCAGGTCAGCCGGGACGGGCGGGATCGGGACCGGGTTCCCGCGGCTGCCCTTGGGACGCTCGGAGCGCTTGATGACCGCGTCGCCGTAGAGGGCCGCGGCCTCCTTCTCGCTGGCGGGCAGCGACTCGGGCTTGACGCGTACGACGATCGCCGGGCGGTTGTCGACGATCGTGTCCCCGCGGCGGTCGAGGATCGACCCTCGCGGCGCCGGCAGCGGCTGGACGCGCACCTTGTTCGTCTGTGCCTGGGCGAGGTACTGGTCGCCGGAGAGGACCTGCAGGTACCAGAGGCGGAAGAAGATGATCGCGAAGAGCGCGAACGCCACGACGCCGAGCGCGGCGACCCTGATCGCCATCTGCGGCGAGACGGGGGGACGGCGATCGGTGGGCATCGGGTCGAGCACGGAAATCAGGCCCTGGACAACGGTGACAGACGCGTGGTGGACGCGCGGCGCCGGCGCCGGCGCGGGTCGTCGGGCAGGACCGGCAACAACCACCGCCGCACGGCCGCGTAGACCGGCAGCGCGATGAGCGTGTTGACGAGGATCGTGACGACGATCTGCTGCACGAACAGTCCGCTCACGGTGACCTGCGTCCCGAGCAGGATCTGCATCATCGTGTACCCGACGGTGACGGTCGTCGTCGCGGCAGCACCCACGATCGCGGGGACCGCGGCGGCCTGCGGGTCGCGCAGCTCGCGCAGCCGTCCCGCCCCGTAGCCGGCCACGAGATAGATGAGCGACGACAGGCCCAGGGTCTGGATGAGCGCGCTGTCGACGAAGAAGCCGCAGAAGAAGCCGATCACCGCACCCGGCAGCGAACCGAGCAGCAAGCCGCAGGCCGCGACGACGAGCGGGACGACGTCCGCGTGCGCGCCGAAGATCGTGATCTGGGAGACCGCGGTGATCTGCAACAGACAGGCCACGAGACCCAGGATGACAAGGCGTCCGGTGAGCGGGCCGGTCGCGACGTTCACGGGAGGTTGGCCGGGTCGCGTGTCAAGACCTGGACCTGGTCCACCGCGCGCACGTCGACGTACGGACGCAGGTGGATCTCCTGGGTGTCGGTCCCGGCGTCGTCCACCCGCGTCACCACGCCGATCGGGATGTCGGGGGGGAAGAGCGAGGGCAGCTTGGCGTCGATCGCGGTGCCGCGGGTCGTGATCATCGAGCGCTCGGCGACCGGGGCCTTGAGGTTCGTCGTGCGCATGACGAGGTCCTGGGGCGAGCCTCCGGAAGAGGTGACGATGCCGGGGGTGCCGTCCTTCGCCACCCGGGCCTGGACGCCGAAGTCGCTGTCGGTCAGCAGCTTGACGGTGGCCGAGCCCGAGGTCGCGACCGACACCCGGCCGACGAGCCCCCCGGAGGTCACGACGGCCTGCCCTTCGCGCACGCCGTCGCTCGTCCCCTTGTTGATGACGAACGACTGGAAGAGCAGGGTCGGGGTGACGGAGATGACCCGTGCGTCGACCGGGCCCATGTCGGCCAGCTGCAGTTCGGCGAGTCCCTTCGCGATCCCCGCCCGCCGCAGCCGCGCCTCGAGCTGGGCGTTCTGCATCCGCAGGGCGTCGCGGTCCTTCTGCAGGTCGTCGTTCTCGCCCTTGGCCCGCCACGTGTCGCCGAACCAGCCGAAGAGGTCGCGGAACGGCTTGAGCGAGCGGCTCGCCCCGTCCTGGATCGGGGAGACGATCTCGAAGACCCCGCGCTGCACCGAGCCCGCGCCGCCCCCTCCACCGAACGACGCGGTCAGGAGGACGACAGAGCTGACGACGAGCAGTGCGAGGACCGCACGCCGGCGACGGATCGTCTTGGGGTCATACACCTAGGGAGATACTCCAAAAGGGGGCGCAGGTCGCAGCGCAGCCGTCGCATCGTGACGGCCGACGCCATCAGTAGCGACGCTTCGTGCGCCCGCGCGAGGTCTTGTTCGCGCGGTGGATGACTTCGAACTCCTCGAGGGAACGTCCGGAGCCCACCGCGACACAGGTCAGGGGTGATTCGGCCAGATGAGCGGGCATCTGCGTCTCTTCGCGCAGGCGCTCGTCCAGCCCCATCAGGAGCGATCCGCCGCCGGCGAGCATGATGCCGCGGTCCATGATGTCCGAGGCCAGCTCGGGTGGCGTGCGGTCCAGCGTCTCCTTCACGGCGTCGATGATCTGCGACAGGGGCTCCTCGAGCGCCTGGCGGATCTCCTCGCTCGTCAGCACGACGGTCTTCGGGAGGCCCGAGACCATGTCGCGCCCGCGGATCTCGGCCTGCACCTCCTCCTCCATCGGGTAGGCGCTGCCGATCTCGAGCTTCACCTCCTCGGCGGTCTGCTGACCGATGAGGAGTTTGTACTCGCGCTTGGCGTAATTGATGATCGCGTCGTCGAGCTCGTCGCCGCCGACCCGGATGGACTGCGAGACGACGATGCCGCCGAGCGAGATCACCGCGACCTCGCTCGTGCCGCCGCCGATGTCCACGACCATGGACCCGGTCGGCTCGCCGACCGGTAGCCCGGCGCCGATCGCTGCCGCCATCGGCTCCTCGATGAGGTAGGCCTGACGGGCGCCGGCCGAGAGGCACGCTTCTTCGACCGCGCGCTTCTCGACGCCGGTGACCCCGGACGGGACGCACACGACGACCCGCGGATGCGCGAAGCGGTTCTGGTGCACCTTCTGGATGAAGTGGCGGAGCATCTCCTCCGTCACGTCGAAGTCGGCGATGACGCCGTCCTTGAGCGGGCGGATCGCCTGGATCGTGCCGGGCGTACGGCCGAGCATGCGCTTGGCCTCGATGCCTACGGCGTGGACCTCACCGGTCCGCGAGTCGATCGCCACGACGGACGGTTCGCTCAGGACGATGCCGCGCCCGCGCACGTAGACGAGCGTGTTCGCGGTGCCGAGGTCGACAGCCATGTCGCGGCCGCCGAATCCGGTGAGGTAGGAGAACATGCCCATGCGCAGAAAAAGGGACGCGGCGACAGCAGGTGCGGGCCACGTCCGGGGCCCCACTCTAGCGTCCGGCGGGTGGCCGCCTATGGCTGGCGGCGGACTTGCAAGCCCGATTTCGCTGCAATACCGCCGGTCAGACGTCCAACAGCCCCGGCAGCAGCTCGCGCAGGGCCGGGATCGGCAGACCGACGACGTTGAGGTAGTCGCCCACGATGCCGTCGACGAGTGCCGCGCCCCGACCCTGGATGGCGTAGCCGCCGGCCCGTCCCTGCCACTCCCCCGTGGCGACGTAGGCGGCGACCGCGGACGCCGACAGAGACGCAAAGCACACCCGGGTGCGCTGGACGCGGGTGCGGGGTGCACCCCCATCACCGTCGCACACCGCGATCGCGCTGAGCACCGCGTGCTCCTGCCCCTGCAGGCGCAGGAGCGTGGCGGCGGCGGCCTCGGAGGACGGTGGCTTGCCGAAGATCTCGCCGTCGAACGTCACGAGCGTGTCCACGCCCAGGACGGTCCGACCCGGCCGGCGGGCGGCGATGTGGGTCGCCTTGAGCACGGCGTTCTCCAGGGCGACGTCCTCCGGGATGCCTACGGCGGCTTCCTGCACGTCGGCGGGACACACCTCGAAGTGCACCCCCAACTGCTCGAGGATCGCCCGGCGCTGCGGTGAGGCGCTGGCCAGGACGAGCGGGGAGGTGCTCCGCCCGTCCTCTGGCGCGATGCGGTCCGGTGTGCGCACGGGCGGCTGCCCAGCGCCCCGTCGTCCTAGAGCTCGGGGAACCAGACGCCGATCTCGCGCTCGGCCGACTCCGGCGCATCCGAGCCGTGCACCATGTTCGTGCCGATCTCGATGGCGTAGTCGCCACGGATCGAGCCCGTGGCGGCCTCGAGCGGGTTCGTCGCGCCGATGAGCTGACGAGCGGCCTTGATCGCGTCCTGCCCTTCGAGGATGAGGGCGACGAGCGGACCGGAGACGATGAAGTCCACGAGCTCGCCGAAGAAGGGCCGCTCCGCGTGCTCGGCGTAGTGGGTCTCCGCGGTCTCGCGCGGCGTGTGCACGAGCTTCAGGGCCACGATCTTCAGGCCCTTGTTCTCGAACCGGGAGAGGATCTCTCCGGTGAGCCCGCGGGCGAAGGCATCGGGTTTGACGAGGATCAGAGTCTTTTCCATGAGGGCCAGATCCTAGGGGTCGCGCCTCTGCTGCGCGGGCCCGGCGCCCGCGGGGGCTGATCAGGCCTCGACGGAGGGCGGAGCGGTCGACTCACCCTCCTCGGTCCTGCGGCGGCGCCGGCGGCGCGGAGCGACCTGCTGGTGCACGACCTCGGTCTCGCAGTACGGGCACAGTCGCCACTCCGGGTCCAACGGCCTGGCGCAGGTGACGCACGGATCCTTCAGCTTCCTCGTGCAGGACGGACACCGGATGAAGTCCTTCTCGACCTGGTAGTCGCAGTGCGGGCACAGGAAGTAGTCCAGCCGCTGGATGCGCGCCTCGGCGGCGGCCATCTCCAGCTCGCGCTCGCGGACGTCGTCGAGGTACTCCGCCGGGCGCACGATCATGTAGATGATCGTGCCGACGTACGGGAAGAGGCTCGCGAGCGTCGCGCACCCGATGAGCATGGGATCGGCGACCCGTCGCCGGGCGTCCGCGTACGTGTAGTACACGAGCGCGAGCCAGATCACGACCAGAAAGAGGATGAGCAGCTTGACGGCGGTGTTGAGGCCGCCGCTGTCGATGCCGAAGACGCCGAGGTGGAGCATTTGAGGGCAGGACTCTAGAGGTACTGTCGGCCGAACACGTAACCCGCGGCGAAGAACACGAGGATCACGAGCGCGACGATGATCGCGACACCCGCGATCATGAGCAGCACGGAGGGCCCGTCGTCGTCCGGATTCACAGTGTCGAGGCCTGGTGTCCGTCGGCGGGGCGCATGAGGTCGGCGATGAGGTACAGCGACCCGGTCGCGAGCGCGAGCCCGTCCGGTCCCGCCAGTTCGCGGGCCAACGTTAGCGCGCGGTGCGGATCCGGCTCCAGCCGGGTGATCGGCCAGCCCAGCTGCGAGGCGAGCGACTGCAACGTCGCCGGCGGCAGCGACCGCGGGTTTGCGTTGTGGGTGCACACGACCTCCGCGCAGAGCGGCAACAGCGCCCGCAGCATCGTCGCGGCATCCTTGTCCTCGAGGATCGAGAGCACCGCGACCAGCCGGCGCCCGCCGAGCGTCTCCTGCAGCGTCTGGGCCAGTGCGTCGAACCCGTCGGGGTTGTGGGCGCCGTCCACGATCGTCTCCGGAGCGGAGGCGATCCGCTGCCATCGGCCGGGGACGAGCGTCGACGCAGCGGCGGCCCGCACCGCAACGGGGTCCGCCTCGCCTCCGAGGTAGGCCGCTGCCCCGGCGCAGGCCAGCGCGAAGTTGCCGCGCTGGAAGCTGCCCTGCGCGAGCAGCTCCACACCCGCGGGCGGCGCCGGCGGAGCGACGATCAGGCGCGCCGCGCGCTCGGCGCAGACGGCGTCCGCCACCTTCCGGGCCTCGGGGTGCAGGCCAGCTCCGAGGACGAGCGTGCCGCCGTCCGGGACGACCGCGAGCTTCTCCTGCGCGATGTCGGTGATCGTCGGGCCCAGCCAGCGCGTGTGCTCCAGGCCGACGTTCGTCAGGATCTGCACCGACGAGGGCAGGACGTTCGTGGCGTCATACCGCCCGCCGAGGCCGGCCTCGACGACAGCGACGTCGACGCGCTGACGGGCGAGCTCGTCCAGCGCCGCGGCGGTCAGCAGCTCGAACTGCGTGACGCGATCGTCCGGGGCGGCGGCGCTGTCGAGGTCGGTGGCCACCGCGATCGCCCGCGAGACCGCGGCCCCGAACGCCTCGTCGGCCAGGTCCTCCCCGGCCACCCGGATCCGCTCGCCGAAGCGAACCAGGTGCGGCGAGAGGTATGCACCGGCTTTCAGCCCCTGCCGCTGGAGGATCGCGGCCAGCATCCGGGTCGTCGACGACTTGCCGTTGGAGCCGACGACATGGATCGAGTCAAAGCGCGCCTGCGGGTCGCCGAGGCCCGCGAGCAGCCGGCGCATCCGCTCGGTGCCGAAGCGCATCCCGAAGAGCTCGAGGCCCAGCAGGTGCGCCTCGGCGGCGCGCGCGCCCAGCGCGGGCCCAGCAGGCCCGCTCACAGACCGCCCTCCAGCCGGGCGAGCTCCCCCCTCAGGCGCTCGAGCTTGTCCCGCTCGGCCTGGACCACGGCCGCCGGCGCCTTGTCCGTGAAGCCCGCGTTGGCGAGCTTGGCCTCTGCTCGGGCGATCTCCTTGCGCAGCGCGTCGGCCTGTGCCGCCGCCTTGCGCCCCAGCTCGGCAGGATCGAAGGCACCGGAGGCCAGGACGTCGAGCGTCCCGCCGGGGATGACGATCGCACCCGCAGCGGCCGCGTCCGCGTCGGCGGTGAGCTTGATGCGCGCCAACCGGCCCAGGGCAGCGGTCGTGCCGTCATAACCCGTGGCCGACAGCCGGGCGTCGAGGAACGCGCCGGCGGGGACGCCGGCCTCGTTGCGCCAGGCCCTGACGATGGTCACGGCCTCGATCAGCGCGGCGATCTGCGCCTCTGCGACCTCGTCGCGCAACGCAGGCGCCGGCGCGGGAAGCTCTGAGGAGGCCAACAGGCGCCCGTCGTGTCCGGGGAGGTTGACCCAGAGGTCCTCGGTGACGAACGGCATGACCGGGTGCACGAGCGCGACGGTCTCCCGGAGCACGTGCAGGAGCGTGGCCGCGAGGTCTTCGTCGTCCTCCACCTGGCGGCCCTTGATGAGCTCCAGGTACCAGTCACACAGCTCCCCGTAGACGAAGTCGTAGAGGCCGAGCGCGAGCTTCGAGAAGTCGAACGTCGCGATGCGGTGGGCTGCGTCGGCCTTCGCGGCCTCCAGGCGGCTGAGGATCCAGCGGTCCTCGACGGTCGACGGCGCAGCGGCCGCGATCGTCCCGTCCGGCACCTTGCCGACGACGAACTTCGCCGCGTTGAAGAGCTTGTTGCCCAGCGCCTGCCCCTGCGCGACCTTCTCCTCGCTGAAGCGGACGTCCTGCGTCGAGGACATCGCCAGCAGGCCGAAGCGCACCGCATCGGCGCCGTAGGCGGGGAAGTCGCCGGGGGGCCGGCCCCCCGACCCGTACACGGCGGGCCGCGGGCCGCCTTCGATGAGGACGAGCGGGTCGATCCCGGTACCCAGGGATTTGCTCATGCGCCGGCCGTCGGGAGCCTGGATGACCGAGTGGCAGTAGACGTCCTCGAAGGGGACGTCCCCGGTGAACTCCAGCCCCATCATCACCATGCGTGCGACCCAGAGGAAGAGGATGTCCCTCGCGGTCGAGAGGACGTCGGTCGGATAGAAGGCCCGCAGTTCGGGCGTCTCGTCGGGCCAGCCGAGCGTCGCGAACGGCCACAGGGCCGAGCTGAACCAGGTGTCCAGGACGTCGGGATCCCGCTCCCAGCCGTCCCCGTCCGGCGCCGTCATGCCGACGTAGGTCTCCTCGCCGCGGTACCAGACGGGGATCTGGTGTCCCCACCACAGCTGACGGGAGATGCACCAGGGGCGGATGTTCGACAGCCACTCGTCGTAGCGGCGGCGCTGGGACTCGGGGTGGATGCGGACGCGTCCTTCCCGGACGACGTCGAGGGCGGGCTGCGCCAGCTCGTCCATCCGCATGAACCACTGCAGCGAGATGAGGGGCTCGATGCGCGACCCGGACCGATGGCTGAAGGGGACCGTGTGGGTGTACGGGTCCTCCTGGCGCATGAACCCCTGCTCGCGGAGGGCCGCGACGACCTTCGCCTGCGCCTCCTGCACCGTGAGGCCCGCGTACTCGTCCCCGGCCGCCTCCGTCATGCGCCCGTCCTCGCCGATGACGCTGATCTCCGCCAACCCGTGCCTGCGGCCGATCTCGAAGTCGTTGGGGTCGTGACCGGGCGTGATCTTCAGACATCCGGTGCCGAAGTCGGTCTTGACGTATTCGTCGGCGATGATCGGCAGCCGGCGGCCGACCAGCGGCAGCGTCACCGTCTTGCCGACGAGGTGCGCATACCGCTCGTCGCCCGGGTTCACCGCGATCGCGGTGTCGGCGAGCATCGTCTCCGGGCGGACCGTCGCCACGACGACGTCGCCGCTGCCGTCCGTCAACGGGTACGCCACGCGGAAAAGCGTGTCGGTGACCTCCCGGTCCTCGACCTCGAGGTCGCTGATCGCCGATCGCGTCCCCGGATCCCAGTTGACCATGTAGTTGTCGCGGTAGATCAGGCCCTTGTCGTAGAGGCGCACGAACACCTTCAGCACCGCTTGGACGTAGCCCTCGTCCAGCGTGAAGCGCTCGGCCTCGAAGTCGCACGTCGCGCCCAGGCGCTTGAACTGCTCGACGATCGTCCCGCCGTACTGCGCGCGCCACTCCCAGACCCGGTCGGTGAAGGCGTCACGCCCGATCTCCAGCCGGCTCGTGCCTTCGGTCTTGAGGAGTTTCTCGACCTGTGCCTGCGTCGCGATACCCGCGTGGTCGGTGCCGAGGATCCACTTGGCCCGACGCCCGGACATCCGGTGCCAGCGGGTGAGCGTGTCCTGGATGGACCCGTTGAGCGCGTGCCCCATGTGCAACGCGCCCGTGACGTTCGGGGGCGGGATCGCGATGGAGTAGTTCTCCGCCGCCGTTCCCTCCGGCTCGGGGTGCGTGAGGCCCGAGCCCAGCCAGGCCTCGGTGATGCGTGGCTCGACCTCGGTCGGATCGAAGCGTGGGCGGTCCTGCAGCGACATGCGCCGCAGTCTATGGACGAGGGTGTCGCGCGGGCGGTCCGCCGCCGGCGCGGACGAGACGCCTCAGGCGCGTCAGCGCTTGGCGCCGCCCCGAAGACGTTTGCCGACCGGCGCAAGCTTCCAGACCGCTGCCTTGGCGTCCAGCAGCGAGACGATCCGGCGCACCTCGCTGCGCTCCGCGGCCGTGAGGTTCCTCGGCATGCCCCTGGATTTCGCGATGAGCGACAGCAGCGCACGGCGGTCGGCGGCGGGGAGCTTCATCCAGTGCTCGTGGGCGATGAAGCCGGCCTGCATGGTGGCAACGAGGGGCGACAGCCTGCGCATCGAGGGCATGGTCCGAGGATAGGGCGAGGACGCGAGAACGCGACGTTCAGGCCCGCGCCGGTCGTTCGCGCAAGAGCCAGCCGTCGATGAGGTGCCGGGCGATGGCGAGCCTCGGCGGGAGCAGGACGGGTGAGTCGTCGCTGCGCTCTGCCTCGGCGATCGCGGCCGCGTGCACCTCTTCGCGGCTGCACCAGCGCACATCGTCGAGCTCCTCGTCACCGATGCCTGCTTCGCCTGCGGCGTAATCGGCCTCGAAGCCGAGCATGAGGGACGCCGGGAAGGGCCAGGGCTGCGAATCGACGTACCGGACCTCGCCCGACCTGCACCCGCGTCTCCTCAAGGACCTCACGGGCGACCGCTGCCTCCAGCGACTCCCCCGGCTCGACGAACCCGGCCAGCGCGCTGTAGCGTCGCGCGGGCCATGACGGCTGGCGCCCGAGCAGGACGCGGTCCTGCGCCTGGTCCACGACGAGCATGATCACGACCGGATCGGTCCGCGGATGCTGCTGATGGCCGTTGGTGCAGCGGCGCATGTGCCCGCCCTCGAAGGACGTCGTCGCCTCACCACAGCTGCCGCAGAAGCGCGTGGTCCGGTGCCAGTGCAGCAGGGTGTTGGCCTGCGCGAGCAGACCGGCCTCATCCGCGGTCAGCAGGGCCGCGGCCGCGCGGACGTCCAGGGGCTGGACGTCGTCGGGGCGTGGTGCGCCGTCCGGCAACCGGTCCAACGCGAAGACGGCGGCCCCGGCGTGGTCGACTCCGAGGAGCACGGCATCGGCCGGGATTCCCCCCGCGACCGTCAGCCGGGCGACCGCCAGGCGTCCCGCGGTGGGGGCGTACCAGTCGTCCGGACCCATCGTGCCGACGTCGCCACGGACGAGCGCGCCCTCGCGGGTGAGGACGACGAGACGACTCGCCGGGTCGGCCCGTGCCGCGTCGATCCACTCTGCGTCCGGCCGGCGCTCGCCGGCGCGGTCGTGGGCCGCCCCGGCGAACGGGATGGGAGCGACGTTCACCCGGCTTCGGCGGCAGCGGCGTCGTCGCCTTCGGCGTCCGGCGTGGCTTCGGTGACGAGCGTCGGCTGCCGACCCTGCTCGATCGTCTCCTTCGTGACGACGCACTTCTTCACGTCACGGCGAGAGGGCAGCTCGAACTGCACGTCCAGCAGCGTCTCCTCGATGATCGACCGCAGTCCGCGGGCGCCGGTCTCACGCGCGAGCGCCTTGTCGGCGATGGCCGCGAGCGCCTCGTCGGAGAAGACGAGCTCGATGCCGTCGAAGGAGAAGAAGCGGTGGAACTGCTTCACGAGCGCGTTGCGCGGCTCGGTGAGGATCGTGATGAGGTCGTCCCGGGTGAGCTGGTTCACGGCGCTCATGACCGGGAGGCGCCCGATGAACTCCGGGATCAGGCCGTAGTTCACGAGGTCCTCGGGGAGCGTCTTGGCGAAGACCTCCCCGGCGATGTCGTCTGTGGACGATGCGAGCGTCGAGCCGAAGCCGATCCCGTTGTGCCCGACCCGGCGCTCGATGACCTTGTCGAGGTTCGCGAAGGCCCCGCCGCAGATGAACAGGATGTTCGTCGTGTCGATCGACAGGAACTCCTGGTGCGGATGCTTGCGGCCGCCCTGCGGAGGTACGGAGGCCGTCGTCCCTTCGAGGATCTTCAGCAGCGCCTGCTGGACCCCCTCGCCCGACACGTCACGCGTGATCGACGGGTTGTCGGCCTTGCGGGCGATCTTGTCGACCTCGTCGATGTAGATGATGCCCGTCTCGGCCTTCTTGACGTCGTAGTCGGCAGCCTGGATGAGCTTGAGGAGGATGTTCTCGACGTCCTCGCCGACGTAGCCGGCCTCGGTCAGCGCCGTGGCGTCGGCGATCGCGAAGGGCACGTTGAGGATGCGTGCGAGCGTCTGCGCGAGCAGCGTCTTGCCGCAGCCCGTGGGGCCGAGCAGCAGGATGTTCGACTTCTGCAGCTCGATGTCGCTGTCGGTCGCCTGCATCATCTGCACGCGCTTGTAGTGGTTGTACACCGCGACGGACAGCGTGCGCTTGGCGTCGTCCTGGCCGATGACGTACTCGTCCAGGACGCCGAAGATCTCCTTCGGCTTGGGCAGGTTGTCCAGGTCGAAGGACGGCGGGGCCGTCAGCTCCTCGTCGATGATCTCGTTGCAGAGATCGATGCACTCGTCGCAGATGTAGACCCCGGGACCGGCGATCAACTTCTTGACTTGTCGCTGTGACTTTCCGCAGAAGCTGCAGAGCAGCTGCTCGTTGGAGTCCGTAGGCCGCGCCATCTCCCTCTCCTCAGTGGGTGCGTGCGACCTCGGAGCTTAGTGCTCCGAGATCACCCGGTCGATGATGCCGTAATCGGCGGCCTCGGCGGAACTCATGAAATAGTCGCGCTCGGTGTTCTTCTTGACTTCGGCGACGTCCTTGCCGGTGTGCTTGGCCAGGATCTCGTCGAGCTTGGCCCGCAGCTCGATGACCTCGCGGGCGTGGATCTCGATGTCGGTCGCCTGTCCCTGGAAGCCGGAGCTCACCTGGTGGATCATGACCTTCGCGTTCGGGAGCGCCATGCGCTTGCCCTTCGCCCCGCCGGAGAGCAGGAGCGCACCCATGCTCATCGCGATGCCGACACAGATCGTCGACACGTCCGGCTTGATGAAGTTCATCGTGTCGTAGATCGCCAGGCCCGCGTAGACGGACCCGCCCGGCGAGTTGATGTAGATCGAGATGTCCTTGTCGGGATCCTCGGATTCGAGGTGCAGGAGCTGCGCCACGACGAGGTTGGCGATCTGGTCATCGATGGGGGTGCCCAGGAAGATGATCCGCTCGCTGAGCAGTCGGCTGTAGATGTCGAACGCGCGCTCTCCGCGCGACGTCTGCTCGACCACCATGGGGACAAGGGGACTCATGTTCCTCGCTTCGTTTCGGTTCGGAACGCCGCTTTCCTGCCACGACCTCAGACGGTCACGCGACGTCGCGCAAGCCTAGCAACGGGCCTCCGGCTTCCAGACCCGGGTCATCGGCCACCGAGCGTGCGCCTGCAGTCCGGTCACCACGCGCCCGTCATGAGCCCGCCGCCCTATCGTGCAGACCGCAAAACCGAACCGGAGTCCACCTCATGCCGTCGCTTGACACGCCGCACGAAAAGAACCGCGCCCTGATCCTCCTGGCGCTCACGCAGTTCATGATCGTCATCGACGCGTCGATCACGAACGTCGCGCTGCCGACGATCGGCACCGACCTGAAGATCACCCAGGCCGACCTCTCCTGGGTCATCAACGCCTACACCCTCACCTTCGGCGGCTTTCTGCTGCTCGGCGGACGGCTGGCGGACCTCGTCGGGCGTCGCCGCATGTACATCATCGGCCTGTACGTCTTCGGCCTCGGCTCGTTTCTGGGCGGCATCGCCGGCGGGCAGGAGTTCCTCATCGGCGCCCGCGCGCTGCAGGGCCTGGGCGCGGCGCTCATCTCCCCTGCGGCACTCTCGCTCGTGACGACGATCTTCTCCGAGGGCGCCGAGCGCAACAAGGCCCTCGGGGTCTGGGGCGCCGTGGCGGGCGCCGGCGGCGCGGCGGGCGTCCTGCTCGGTGGCGTCGCTGACCGAGATCGACTGGCGGCTCGTGCTCTTCGTCAACGTGCCTGTCGCCGCCGTCGTCGTCGTCGCCGCGCCGCGGGTGCTGCTCGAGTCCAGGGCGGACACCGACGTCTCGAGCTTCGACATCCCGGGCGCGGTGACCGTGACGGCAGGGCTGGCGTTGCTCGTGTTCGCGCTGGTGGACGCCGAAGCGGCCGGCTGGTCGTCGACGGCCACGGTGACCCGGATGATCGGCGCCGCGGTGCTGCTGGCGGTCTTCGTCGCCGTCGAGTCGCGGACGACCCATCCGCTCATGCCGTTCTCGATCTTCCGCCTGCGCACGCTGCGCGGCGCGAACATCGCCGGCCTGCTCACCGGCATGTCCCTCTTCTCGATGTTCCTCTTCATCTCGTTCTACCTGCAGTACGTCCTGGGCTACTCCGCGCTGAGGACCGGGCTGGCGTACCTTCCGCTCTCCGTCGTGATCATCATCTCCGCAGGTGCCGCGTCGCAGCTCGTCACACGCCTCGGCTTCAAGCCGACGCTCATCGCCGGCCTGCTCATGGTCGCCGTGGGCCTGGCGTGGTTCTCGCGCATCGACGCCGACGGGACCTACGTCGTCGACGTCCTGGGCCCGTCGATGCTGGCGGGGGCAGGGCTCGGGTTCTCGTTCGTCCCGGTGACGATCGCCGCGATGACCGGGACGACGGCGGGCGAGGCCGGCCTGGCATCGGGCCTCATCAACACCTCGCAGCAGGTCGGCGGCGCGCTCGGCGTCGCATCCTCGTCTCGGTCTCGACGTCGAGGATCGCCGAGTTCGGCGCCGGGGCTGCGCGGCGCCCCGAAGCTCTCGTCGAGGGGTACTCGCGGGCGTTCATGATCGGCTCGGGCTTCGCGATCCTCGCCGCCGTCCTGTCGGCGCTGATCATCTCCTCCAAGGACTCACGCGAGCAGGCCGCAGGCGGCCCGCAGCGGCGAGCCCGTGGCCGTCGCCGTCTGACCTGACGGAGCTCGCCCGGGCCCGAGGCCCGGGCGGAACGACCTAGTGGTCGTGCCCCTCGTGGTCGCCGTGATCGTGGTCGTGCGGCTCCTCGGCGGGCGCGGGCGACCGGCTTGGCGTGCTCGACGAGCAGGTCCATCGCCATGCCCTGGGCCAGGTCGTTCTGCAGCTCGCCCAGCCGGCCGTTCTTCTCCAGGCGGGCGCGCAGCTTCTCCGGCGTCGTGTTCTCCTGGACAGCGGCGGCGGTCAGCGCCTCCAGGACGTCGCCGTCTGACGGCTTGATGTCCTCGGCCTCGATGACGGCGGCGATGACGGCCTCACGCCGCAGCGCCTGCTCGGCGTCGGGCTTGGCGTCCTCCAGGACCTCGTCCTCGGACTTGCCGGTGATCGACATGTAGGTCTCGCGGGTGATGCCCTGCTGCGAGAGCGACTGGATCATGCGGTCGAAGAGCTCCTTCGCGCGCGCCTCGACGAGCGCCGTCGGGGATCTCGACCGTCGCGTTCGCGGCGACCGCGTCGAGCACGGCCTCGCGGTACTCGCCGTCCACGCGCTTCTCGGCGTCCTCGCGCAGCTTGGCGGCCAGGTCCTCGCGCAGCTCCTCGAGCGTGTCGAAGCCGGCGTTGTCGGAGGCGAAGTCGTCGTCGAGCTCCGGGAGCTCCTTGACCTTGACCTCCTTGACGGTGATGTCGAAGGTCGCGGCCTTGCCCGGCCAGGTGCTCGGCCTGGTACTCGTCCGGGAACTGTGACCTCGATGTGCTTCTCGTCGCCGGCGGACGCGCCGACGAGCTGCTCCTCGAAGCCGGGGATGAGCGTGCCGGCGCCGAGCTCGACCATCTGGTCGCGGCCCTCGCCGCCCGGGAACGCCTCGCCGTCGAGGTAGCCCTTGAAGTCCATGACGACGTAGTCGCCGGCCTCGGCCGCGCCCTCCTTCGTCTCCAGGCGCGCGGCGCGCTCGCGCAGCTGCTGCACCTGGTCGTCGATCTGCTTCGGGTCCGGCTCGGTGTCGCGGCGCGGGGCCTCGACGCCCTTGTAGTCCCCGAGGGTCGCCGACCGGACGCACGCCGATCTCGAACGAGAACTCAAGCGGCGCGCCGGCCTCGGGCATCTCGGGGAAGTCCAGGTCGGGGTCGCCGACGGGGACGATGCCCGACGCGTCGATCGCGCTGGAGTACCAACGGCCCAGCGAAGAGCGGACGGCCTCCTCCAGCACCGCGTCGCGGCCGACCTGGCGGATCACCACCGGCGGCGGGATCTTGCCCTTGCGGAAGCCCGGCAGCCGCAGGTCGCGCCCGATCTGCCGCGCGGCGTCCTGAAGCCGGCGGTTCAGCTCGTCGGGGCTCACCTGCACGGCGACGCGCACGCGCGACTCCGGCTGCTCGGCGACGGTGGTGGTGATGGGGTCGGTGACAGCGGCCATGTGGGCCTCACGATACCTTGGGCCCATGGCCGAGCGGATCCTGACGCGCACCGAGCGCGCCTACGCGCGCCTGTACACCGGGCCGCTCGCGCACTTCCTCGCCGGTCTGACGACTGGTTCGTCCTCGTGGCAGGCGTCCTGCGCGCACGGCTGCGGGCGCGGCGGGCCGCCCGGGGCTGAACCCGCCCCGGGCCGGGCGCCTCAGCGCGCCAGACGGAAGATCGGCCACTGGCCCGGCACGCCCTTCAGCTGCCGGCTGCCCATGTCGGCGAAGGAGAGCCCCGAGCCCACGACGGTCCCGAACGTCGTCCCCGAGACCACACCTCACCCGGCCCGGCGAGCGCGACGACGCGCGCGCCGATGTGGACGGCCATCCCGCCGACGTCCCCGCCGATGTGCTCGCACTCGCCCGTGTGCATGCCGGCCCGGACCTGGATGCCCAGCGGCCGCGGCAGGCGTCGATGATCGCCCGCGCGCACCGCACGGCCTGCGACGGCGGCCCGGCGAACGTCGCCAGGAACGCGTCGCCGATCGTCTTGACCTCCGCCCCGCCGAAGCGCGCGAGCGCGCCGCGGACCGACCTCGTCGTGGGCGGCGAGCAGGTCGCGCCAGCGCGCGTCGCCCAGCTCGCGCGGCGCGTCGTGGTCGCGTCGACGACGTCGGTGAACAGGACGGTCAGCAGCTCGCGCTGCGGCCCGCCGCCGCGCCGCCCGCCGGTGAGGAACGCCTCGATCTCCCCCAGCAGCGCCTCGGTGTCGCCGACCATCGGCAGGCTGTCGTCGCCGGCGGAGCTCGACGAGCCGCGCGCCGGCGATCCGCTCGGCCACGTAGCGCGAGTGGCGCACGTCGATCAGAGCGTCCCCGGTCGCGGTGCAGCACGAGCGTCGGCACGCGGATCCGCGCCAGATGCGGCGCACGTCGAAGTGGCCATCGTCCGCCGCATGCGCTGACGATGCCCGACGGCGTCATCGACTGGCGCTCGAGCCGCGCCAGCCACGCGCGCATCCGCTCGTCGTCCGCCGACGCTCGGCGCCATGCCGTCGAGGTTCGCGCCCGTCCCCCACGCCGCGACCATCGTCCGCGACGCGCAGCGTCGCGCTCCTCGTCGTGCTGGTCCACTCGATCTCCGTCGTCGCGCAGGTTGCGGACGACCGGCGCGTAGAGGATCAGCGCGAGCGTCCGCTGGGGCGCAGCGCGGCGAAGGCCAGCGCGCGACCGGGCCGCCGCCGGTGTAGCCGATGCAGCACCGCGCGGTCGGTCCCCAGCGCGTCGAGCACCGCCTCGACGTCGGCGACCTCGTCCTCGATCGTCCAGTCGCCGACCAGTGAGGTCGGACATGCCGCTGCCGCGGCGGTCCATGAGGATCGACGCGGGCGTCTGCGCCGATGCGCTCGAACCAGCGTCGCAGGCCCCGGCTCCTCGAGCATCACCTCGATGTGGCGGATGAGGCCGCAGAGGAAGACGATGTCCACCGGACCGTCGCCGAGGACCGGTAGGCGATGCTCGCCTCCCCGTTGCGCGCCCAGCGGGTGACGCTCGGGACCGGCGCGGCGAAGCTCCCGGAGGCGACGGATGCCATGGACGGGACCCTACCTGGGCCGCCTCTGGCTTCCGGGTTGCCGGTGGGCGGCCGGATAGGCGAGGCTGTGGTCATGCGCGGACTGATGCAACCTGCCCAGCTCACGCTCGTGCACGCCTTCGAGCGTGCCGAGCGGTTCTTCCCCGGGAAGGAGGTGGTCACGGTCACCAAGGACGGTCGTGAGCGGACGACCTACGGCGAGTGGGCGCAGCGCACGCGCCGGCTGGCCGGGGTGCTGGATGACCTGGGTGTGTCGGCCGACGGCCGCGTCGGGACCTTCGCCTGGAACACCGCGCGCCACCTCGAGCTCTACTTCGCCGCTCCCTGCAGCGGGCGGGTCCTGCACACCCTGAACATCCGCCTCTTCCCGGAGCAGGTCGTCTTCGTCGCCAACCACGCCGAGGACGAGGTCGTCTTCGTCGACCGCTCGCTGCTGCCGCTCCTCTGGCCGCTCGTCGACGAGCTGGAGACCGTCAGCACGTCGTGATCATGGACGACGGCAAGGACGGGCCCGAGATCCCGGATGACCCGCGCGTCCGCGACTACGAGGAGCTGCTGGCGGCCGCCGACGCCGGTCGAGCGCTTCCACGTCGAGGACGAGAACAGCGCCGCGGCCATGTGTTACACGAGCGGCACGACCGGCAACCCGAAGGGCGTCGTGTACTCCCACCGGTCGATGACGCTGCACGGCATGGCGACGATGCTCGCCGACACGTTCGGCCTGAACGAGCGCGACCGTCGTGCTCCCGGTCGTCCCGCAGTTCCACGCGAACGCGTGGGGCCTTGCGCACGCGGCCGTCATGACGCGGCGCCGTCGCTGGTGATGCCGGGTCCCGACCTGTCGGCGCCGTCCGTCGCGAAGCTCATCGAGCGAGGAGCGCGTGACGCTCGCGGCCGGCGTCCCGACGATCTGGATGGGCGTCCTCCCTGAGCTGGAGGGCAAGGACGTCTCGGCGCTGCGGATGGTGCTCTGCGGCGGCTCGGCCGTGCCCCGGTCGCTCTCGGAGGGCTTCCGAGGCCGATCGGCCTGCCGATCCTGCAGGCGTGGGGCATGACGGAGACCAGCCCGATCGGCTCGGTCGCCACGATCAAGTCCACCTCGAGAACGGCACCGAGGACGAGCTTGCGGACCTGCGCGCGACGTCGGCCTCGTCAGCCCGCTCGTCGAGGCACGCATCGTGGAGACGGGTGGCACGACGTCCTGCCGTGGGACGGGGTCGCCCAGGGCGAGCTCCAGGTCACCGGACCGTGGGTCGCGGCCGGCTACTACAACGACGAGCGCTCGGACGACTCGTTCACCGAGGACGGCTGGCTGCGGACCGGCGACGTCGCCACGATCGACGGCGAGGGGTACATCCGTCTGGTGGACCGCACGAAGGACGTCATCAAGTCCGGCGGCGAGTGGATCTCCTCGGTCGAGCTCGAGAACGAGATCATGGGCCACCCGAAGGTGGCCGAAGCAGCGGTCATCGGCGTGCCGGACGAGCGCTGGGGCGAGCGCCCGCTGGCCTGCGTCGTCGCGAGGGAGGGCGAGCAGCTCGACGGCGAAGAGGTCCGGGCCTTCCTCGACGACCGGGTGGCGAAGTTCTGGATCCCCGAGCGGTCGAGCTCATCGACGAGGTCCCCAAGACGTCCGTCGGCAAGTTCTCCAAGAAGGACCTGCGGACCCGCTTCGCCGGGGACTCCTCCGGCGCCACGAAACCGGTCGAGGCGGGCTCCGCCTAGGAACCTCCCGGGGCGTCCGGACCCCAAGCGGAGAGGTCGCGGTCATCGCCGACGGGCGCCCAGTGCCCGTCGGTCACCCGATAGGTCGCCTTCGCGCGCCCGGCGAGCAGCTGCGCCAGCGCGTCGAGCAGGCGGTCGACGTCCTCGCGGCGCGAGCCGACGCCGAAGCTCGCGCGCAGCGCGCCCTCCGGGGAGGCCGAGCCGCGGGAGCAGCGGGTGCGCGCAGAAGCGGCCGTCGCGGACGCCGATGCCGTGCTCGGCGGAGAGGTAGGCGCCGACGTGGCCCGGGCGCGCAGCCGTCGACCGTGAACGCGACGACGCCGATCGCCTCGGCGCCCCTCCGACAGATGCGAGTGCACCCGACGCCGTCGAGCTCGGCGAGGCCGGCGAGCAGTCGCGCCCGCAGCGCGTCCTCGTGCGCCTCGAGCGCGCCTGCGGGTCAGCGCGCACCGAGCGTCTCGCAGGCCGCCGCGAGCGCGACGGCGCCGAGCAGGTTCGGCGTGCCGGCCTCGTGGCGCTGGGGCGCGGGCAGCCAATCGGTGCCGTCCGCGCCGCGACGTCGCGGACGGCGCCGCCGCCGGCGAGGTACGGCGCGGCGGCGTCGAGCCAGTCGCGACGGCCGACGAGCACGCCGGTGCCGAACGGCGCGTAGAGCTTGTGGCCCGAGAGCGCGACGTAGTCCGCGCCGCAGCGCGCGCAGGTCGATGCGCGCGGTGCGGCGCGAGCTGCGCGGCATCGACGGCGACGCGGGCGCCGGCGGCGTGCGCGATGTGCGACGAGCGCTCCGAGCGGCAGCACCTCGCCCGTGACGTTCGAGGCGCCGGTGACGGCGAGCAGCGCGCGTGGGCCGTTCGCCAGTGCGTTCCGCAGGGCGGTGAGGGTCCCGGCGAGCGAGTCGGCGCACCGGTACGACGCGGTGCGGCTCCGCGCGCCCACGGCAGCAGGTTCGCGTGGTGCTCGACGTCGAGGACACAGCACCTCGCCGCCTTCGGGCACGGCGGCGGCCAGCAGGTTCAGCGCGTCGGTCGTGTTGCGGATGAAGACGACGACGTCGTCCTGCCGGGCGCCGACGAAGCGCCCGACCGCCGCTCGCGCGGCCTCGTAGCGAGCGGTGCTTGCCTGCGACGGAAGGCCGGCGCCGCGGTGGACGCTGGCGTAGACGGGCAGCGCGGCGGCGACCGCGTCTGCGACGGCCTGCAGGGCCGGCGCGGTGGCGGCGCAGTCGAGGTTCACGTAGCGAACGCTGCCGCCGCCCAGGACCGGCACGGCCAGGTCGGCGCCGACGAGGGGGAGCAACGGGGCGACGACGGTCGCCGAGGTCGCGGTCGTCGGGCGGTCTTCGATGAGCGTCATGGGGTCTCCGGTGGGTCTCCGGACCCGCCCGGTGCGGGTCCGCGCTTGCCACAGGACCGCTTGCGCGGCCGGTGTGGCCTGGTCGTTCACCCGGGGCACCCCACCGCGGTGGAGGGTTGCCGGCCAGCGAGCCGGGGCTTGACGCTGGCACTCTTGACCGCGGCGAACGGTACGGACCGCGCAGGCCCGTGTCAATACCGGGTCGGCTTTACGGGAAATGGATTCATGCCCGGCGCCGCACCTTGGTCGCGCGCTCCGCGACCCAGGTGCGGCGCCGCTCGGATCTGCAGGTCAGATGCTGCCGACGAGCTGGACGTGGTCCAGCTCGGCGGTTCCGCCGAAGGGCCGCGTCAGCCCGTAGCGGTTGAGCGTCGCTTCGGACAGGCCCTCCAGACCCGGGGTGTCGGACGCCTGCCCCCTGGTGTGCGGGTCGTTGGCGAAGCCGCCGACCTCGAGGGAGTGCTGCGGCGTGCGGTACCCCGAAAGGCCGACGAGGTGCAGGTGCAGGACCTTCCCCATGAAGTCCAGGCGAGCTGCGATCCTCGGGGTGTCCCCCACGCCGTAGTTCGTGCCCGCCGCGAGAAAGAGACCGTACGTCCCGCCGTGGGGCACGAACGGCGGCGCGCCCCCGGCCGGCAGTCCGGGCCCGGATCCCGCGGCGCCCGAGCCCGGGACCGACGCGGCACTCCTGGCCTGCAGGGCCACGAGCCGGACGCGGAGGCGTCGGCGGTCCGCCCTCAGCGCGGCGAGCTCAGCGGTCTTCGTGGCCCGAGCCGAACGGAACGCGGACTCGCGGGTGATCAACTCGATGCGGATTCCGTCCACGCGGTCGCGTTGGACGATCGCGGCCTGCGCCACCCGGGCCTGCCGGACCTCGAGATCGGAGAGGCGCCGGCGTTGAGCCGTGACCGCGGTCCGATCCCGCCGGACCTGCCGGGTGATCGTCGCGTTCTGCTCGGCGACGGCCTTCATGCCGTTCGCACGTTCCAGCAACTCCGCGAAGCCGTGGGACTGCAGCAGGACCGTGACGACGTCGACCTTCGGAGCCTCGTATTGACCGACAAGTTGCCGAGCCAGGACGCGATCGTCGCGGCGGCTGCGCAACCGCAGCGCGACGAGGGTCGCCTCGGCGGTTCGAAGGCGCCGCTGCAGACCGTGCAACTCCCCTTCCTCGACGTCGACCCCGTGCTGCAGGCCGGCGAGCTGCTGACGCAGATCCGACAGCCGGCCTTCGTAGCGGTCGATCTGCCGGCTGTCGCTTCCGATCGCACCCTGCAGGGCCCGGTCCTTGGCCTTGTTGGCGTCGAGCCGGCCCGGAAGGTCGGCGCGGGCCGTCGCCGGCGACAGGCCGGCGAGCGCGAACATGGCGACCCACAGCGTGCGACGCGGGATCCGGCGGCGGGGGAGCGCAAGGGGGAACATGATGAGCACCGGTCCCGCAACCGGCGCGCGACGCTAGCAGCGCGACCCCCTCGGCCTCGGGCGAGGCGTTGCAGTCCGGTGGCCGACCCCCTCAGGCCGCAACCGGGTGACGCTGGGCCTGCGGACCGGGGACCCCACCGCCGGCAGCGGCGAACTCCGCCGGGTGCACGCGGTCGGCGCGATCCCGCGCGCCTGCTCGCCGCCCACGATCGGCACAGCGCCGCAACGCAGGGCGCTCGACCATCGTCCAAGAGAGCCAGGCGACCGGCAGCGTCGCGGCCATCACCGCGAAGAACGCCGCCACCGGACGCCCTTCCGGGAACAGGCCGGCGCCCCGCAGGCCCAGCATGAGCGGCATGTGCCACAGATAGATCGGGAAGCTCAGCGTGCCGAGCAGCTGCAACGGGCGCGAGGCCAGACGGCGGCGCCACGGACCCGAGGCGGCGAGGACGATCGCGGCGAACCCGACCGCGGCGGGCAGATCGCGGAGCACCCGACCGAGTTGCCCGGCGTCGCCCTCGTGCCACGCGCCGTCAGCGACGACGAGCCCGAGTCCGGCGATCGCCACGAGCGCCATGAGCATCCGCTGCTGCAGCGCCGGGTGATCGGCGAGCACGGCCGCGCCCATCCCGCACGCAAAGCACGGCGCGAGCGCCATCAGGCTCGTGGCGGCCACGATGCTGCCGGCCTGGTCTGACGTGTGGAGGTTGAAGGCGGTCCCGCCGGCGAGGAGCAGCAGCGGGGGCACGAGCAGGACCCACCGCGGCCCACGCCCGGCGATCGCGGCCGCCGCGACCGCCACCAGCGGCAGCAGGACGTAGAACTGCACCTCGACGGCGAGCGTCCACATCGGAGGGTCCAGCGCCCCGACGGTCTGCGGATGCAGGTTCGAGGCGAAGACCGCGAAGAGCGCAAGCAGGTGCGCGTCCGGGACGTCCACCCCACGCACGTCCCCCAGCGGCGCCAGCAGCGCCAACGTCCCGACGAGGGCCAGCGCGTAGGCCGGAGCGATCCGCCACGCCCGCCGCCGCGCGAACTCGACGACGGAGGGGGCCCGCCGTCCGTGACGTACCGCCAGCACCCAGGCGCGGTAGAGCAGAAATCCCGACAGGACGAAGAACAGCGGCACGCCCAGGCGGAACTGATGCACCGCCGCATCGAGCACCGAGTCGGTCTTCTCGGCGCTCGTCGTGGTGTAGAGCCAAGCGTGCAGGACCACGATGGACAGGGCGGCGATCCCGCGAAGTCCGTCAAGGGCAGGGGCGCGCGGCATCCGGGTGGTGCTACCCATCTTCTCCCGCCGTCAGTCAAGCGTAAGGCCCGCGACCGCTGGGTAGGCAACGGACATGGCCAGCAATCCCACATACGAGCAGTCCAAGCAGGTCGCCGAGGAGAGCCGCGAAGCCGGCTGGACGCAAGCGAGCTTCGGCCGCGAGCTGTTTCTCGGGAACTTCCGGCTGGACCTCATCCACCCCCAGCCCGACCTTCCCGCGGACTCCGTGGAGAAGGGTGAGCGGTTTCTTCGCAGCCTGCGCGCGTTCCTGACCGAGAAGGTCGACCCGTTCCAGATCGAGCGCGACGCGAAGATCCCCGACGACGTCCTGGACGGCCTGAAGGAGCTCGGCGCCCTCGGCATGAAGATCCCCGAGCAGTACGGCGGTCTCGGCCTCTCCCAGGTCTACTACAACAGGGCATTGGCGCTGGCCGGTGCGTGGCACTCGGCCCTCGGCGCGCTGTTGAGCGCCCACCAGTCCATCGGGCTGCCCGAGCCGCTGAAGTCGTTCGGCAACGAGGAGCAGAAGCGGGAGTGGCTCCCCAAGGTCGCCAAGGACCACATCTCCGCGTTTCTGCTCACAGAGCCGGACGTCGGCTCCGACCCGGCCCGGATGGCCTGCGAGGCGGTCCCGACCGACGACGGCTCGGGCTACCGCATCACGGGGACCAAGCTCTGGGCGACGAACGGCGTCATCGCCGACGTCGTCGTGATCATGGCCGTCGTGCCGAAGTCCGACGGTCACAAGGGCGGCATCACCGCCTTCATCTGCCCCGCGCGTGAGCCCGGGATCACGATCAAGAACCGCAACGAGTTCATGGGGCTGCGCGGCCTGGAGAACTCGCTCACCGAGTTCAAGGACGTCTTCGTGCCGAAGGAGAACGTCATCGGCGGCGAGGGCAAGGGCCTGCGCATCGCGCTCTCGACGCTCAACATCGGCCGCCTGTCGCTGCCGGCGATCGCGGCAGGCTCCACGAAGTACGCGCTGAAGATCGCCCGCGAGTGGGCCGTCGAGCGCAAGCAGTGGGGCCAGGCCGTCGGCAAGCACGATGAGGTGGCCCAGCAGCTCGCGTTTCTCGCCGGGACGAGCTTCGGGCTGGAGGCGGTCGTCGACGTGTCCAGCCGCATCGCCGACGACGGGCGCACCGACGTGCGGATCGAGGCGGCGCTCGCCAAGCTCTACGCCTCCGAACTCGGATGGCAGGCCATCGACACGATGGTCCAGATCCGTGGTGGTCGCGCCTACGAGACGGCCGACTCGCTGGCGGCCCGCGGCGAGAAGCCGGTCCCTGCCGAGCAGATGCTGCGGGACATGCGGATCAACCGCATCTTCGAAGGCTCGACGGAGATCATGCACCTGCTCATCGCCCGCGAGGCCCTTGACCAGCACCTCTCGGTCGCCGGGGACATCCTGGACCCGAAGACCGCGCTGCAGGACAAGGCGAAGGCCGCCCTGGCGGCCGGCAAGTTCTACTCAGGCTGGCTGCCCTCCCTCGTCACCGGCGAGGGGCAGAAGCCCGGCGCCTTCGAGGAGTTCGGCGCGCTGGCCAAGCACGTGCGCTACGTCGAACGCAGCTCACGCAAGCTGGCCCGTTCGACCTTCGGGCTCATGGGCCGCCACCAGGCCGGCCTGGAACAGAAGGGCGCCCTGCTGGGCCGGGTGGTGGACATCGGAGCGGAGCTGTTCGCGATCGCCGCCGCCTGCAGCTACGCGCAGACGATCGGCCGAGAGGATCCGCTGCGTGCCGAGCAGGCGGTCGAGCTGGCTGATCTGTTCGCCTCGCAGGCGCGCCGCCGGGCCGATCAGCTCTTCTCCGAGCTGTTCTCGAACGACGACACGCCGTCCTATGCCGCCGCCCAGCGGCTTCTGGAGGGCCGCTACGACTGGCATACGAGCGATGTCCTGGATCCCGCCGGAGACGGTCCGATGATGCCGCCCGCCGTGCACGAGTCCGTGGCAGACGACGCTCCCAAGGAGCCCGTCCCCGTGCAGTGACGTCTCGGCACCGGGGCATGGAAGGGTCGGGCCTGCGGCCGTCAGAGCCGACGGCACCGCGGCTGGTCCGCGGCCGGCGGCCGATTGGGCCCACCGTCTATCCTGAAACCCGATCGCTAATTCACTGATTCTGTTACGACAGGAGATCTCAAGATGAGCTTGACCATCGGCGACACCGCCCCCGACTTCCAGGCCGACACGACCGACGGCCCGGTCTCGTTCCACGACTGGATCGGCGACAGCTGGGCCGTTCTCTTCTCGCACCCCCGTGCCTTCACGCCGGTCTGCACGACCGAGCTGGGGTACATGGCCTCCATCAAGCCCGAGTTCGATCGGCGTGGCGTGAAGATCATCGCGATCTCCACCGATCCGGTCGAAGGCAGCGCGAAGTGGTCTGAGGACATCGCCGACACCCAGGGCACAGCGGTCAACTTCCCGATCATCGGCGACACCGACCACTCGATCGCCAAGGCTTACGGCATGCTGCCCGCGGACGCAGATGGGGATCCGACCGAGCGCTCCGCTGCACAGAACGCGACCCTGCGCAACGTCTTCGTCGTCGGGCCCGACAAGAAGATCAAGCTCGTCCTGATCTACCCCATGACGACAGGGCGCAACTTCGACGAGGTCCTGCGCGTCATCGATTCGCTGCAGCTCACCGCCGGCCACGCGGTGGCCACGCCCGCCCAGTGGCAGCAGGGTGAGGACGTCATCATCGCGGGGTCCGTGAGCAACGACGCCGCGAAGGAGAAGTACCCGGACGGCTGGCAGGAGCCGCGGCCGTACATCCGCATCGTGCCCGCGCCGGCCGGCTGACCCTCCGCGACCCGGTGTCCCGGCGACCCGCGGGCCGCTGCCGGGACACCGCGACGGACTCGGCCACCGGAGGCACCCGCGACCGAGGAACGACACCGGTTCGGCGGCGCACGCTGGTCGCGGAGCCCGCAACCGAGGTGCGACACCGAGCCCGCGGCGCGGCGGCGGCGCACGCTGGTCGCGGAGACCGCGACCGAGGTGCGACACCGAGCCCGCGGCGCGGCGGCGGCGCACGCTGGTCGCGGAGCCCGCGACCGAGGTGCGACACCGAGCCGGCGGCGCGCCCCGGTCGCGCGATTCAGGACTCGTGAGCCGGATTCCGGCTCTCTAGACGAATGTCGTGTCACCCACACGCGCAAACGTGCCGAACACTGGACGTGTGGACCACCCGTCGGCAAGCGCACAGTGGGGTCCCCCCGCCCGTCCTGACCCGATCGTGATCCGCCTCCTGGCCTGGGCGCCGGATCCGGTGCTCGCCGTCGACCAGAACGGGATCGTCGTCAAGGCGAACTCCCGCGCAGAGGCGCTTTTCGGTGTGGCTGCCGGCGCGCTCGACGGGCGTGACCTGTCGGCGCTGATGCCAGAACTGGCATGGGCACCTGGCGCGACCCTGCCGACCGACGGACTCCACGCCGTCCGGGACGACGGCGTGACGGTCCCCGTCGACGTCGCGCATTCGTCGATCGACGCAGCCGGCGGGCTGAGCGGCATCGTCGTCCGCGACGCAACGCACCAGCACCTCGTCGAGGACGAACTGAAGCGCAGCCGGCGGCGTCTGATCGAGGCCGAGCAGCTTGCACGGATCGGCTCGTGGGAGTGGGACATCGTCGCCGGCGTCGTGAACTGGTCTGACGGCCTCTGGCAGATCTACGGCATACCGAAGGACTCGGTGGAGCTGTCCTACGAGCACTTCCTCTCCTGCGTCCACCCGGACGACCGGCCGGCCGTGAACGAGCGCAACACCCGGTGCTTCGCCGACCATCAGCCGTTCGAGGACGTCAAACGCGCCATGCGTCCTGACGGAAGCGTCTTCCTGATGCGCACGCAGGGCGAGATGATCTGCGACCGCAAGGGCCAACCCCTGCGCATGGTCGGCGTGTGCGAGGACGTGACCGACCAGGTCCGCGCCCGCGAGGCCCAGGCGCGGCTCGTATCGATCATCGAGTCTTCCGAGGACGCCGTCGTTGCCTCGGACGCCGAGGGGCGCATCACGAGTTGGAACCCCGGAGCCGAGCGGCTGTACGGGTGGTCTGCCGCCGCGGTCCTCGGCCAGCCGATGGACATGATGGTCCCACCCGTACGCCGGGAGAAGGAGCGTCGCGCACGTCAGCGCATCCTGGCGGGCGAGCGGATCGACCACTACGAGACCCAGCGCCAACGCATCGACGGGCGCATCATCGACGTCTCATTGGCGCTGTCCCCGGTCCGCGACGGGCCGCAGATCGTCGGGGTGTCGTCGATCGCCCGCGACGTCAGCGAGCGTCGGCGGTTCGAGCAGCAGCTACGGCACGCCTCCGAGCGGGACTCCCTCACCGGCCTCTTCAACCGCCGGCGGTGGACCGAGGAGCTCAGCATGCAGGCTGCTCGTTCAGCGCGTTACGGGGCCACGTGCGCAATCCTCGTGATCGGCTTGGACGGTCTGAAGTACGTCAACGACATGAGCGGCCACCGGGCGGGCGACGACCTGCTGCGTAGCGTGGCCCGGCTCCTCGCCCACGGCGTGCGCGAGAGCGATGTCCTCGGTCGCCTCGGCGGCGACGAGTTCGCGGTGCTGCTGCCCCACGCGACCGAGCAGGAAGCAGCAGCGCTCGGGCAGAAGCTCCTCCAGGCCCTCCGGCACCACACACCCGTCATCGACGGCACCGTCCTGCGCACCACGGCGAGCATCGGCGTGGCGGTCTCCTCGGGGGAGGACGCCGACAGCGATGCTCTGCGCACCGCCGGCGAACGGGCGATGTACGCCGCGAAGGACGGCGGACGGGACCGGGTGGCCCTGGCGTCCGCTTGTCGGGGCAACCAGGTCGCCCGAGGCGTGGATTGGGGGCAACGCATCCGTGCAGCTCTGGACGGCGACGGCTTCTCCCTGGTCTGCCAGCCGATCGTCGACGTCGCCGGCGGCAGCTGCTCACGCTATGAGCTGCTCCTCCGGATGCGCGACCACGACGGACAGGAGTTCCCGCCCGGAGCGTTTCTGCCCATAGCCGAGCGCCTGGGACTCATCCACGAGATCGACCGCTGGGTCATCGAACGTGCGATCGAGATGCTCGCCGAGCAGGGCGCAGCCGGCCGAGACCTGTGTCTGTCGGTCAACGTCTCCGGCGGGTCGGTCGGCGACTTCGAGCTGCCGCGGCTGATCGCTCAGCGGATCGCCGAGACCGGCGTGCAACCGTCTCGCCTCATCCTCGAGGTCACCGAGACGGCGGCGATCGCCAACCTCGACGAGGCACGGCACTTCGCCGAGACGCTGCGTGCCCTCGGCTGCCGCTTCGCGCTGGACGACTTCGGCGTGGGGTTCGGCTCGTTCCTCTACCTCAAGCATCTGCCGGCGGACTTCCTGAAGATCGACGGCGACTTCATCCGCAGCCCACGCACCCGCACCGACGAGCTGGTCATCGAGTCGATCGTCCACGTCGCCCAGGGAATGGGCATGCAGACCGTGGCCGAGTGGGTCGGTGACGACCACACCCTCGAGCAGTTGCGCACTTGGGGGGTCGACTTCGCTCAAGGCTTCCACACGGGCCGTCCGATGCCCGTGACGGAGATGGCGGCGCACTTCGACGCAGCGCCTGCCGTCATGGCTGCGACGTAGGCGCCGAAGCGCCGACCGGGGCCGCCGCCGTGGCGACCGCCGGTGACAGAACCTGGGCCCTCCGGCGCCAGAACCTGTCATCCGTACCCGCGACCGGTGCCCCGCAGCCCCCGGTGACTGCGAACGTTCGCGCCCGGTCGCGGACCGCCTGACGGAGCAAACCCCTGCACATCCCCGCTTTCGCACGAGGGGTGAGCGACGGGACTCGAACCCGCGACCGCCTGGACCACAACCAGGAGCTCTACCAACTGAGCTACGCCCACCGTGCCGAGCGCAGGATAGCCGGAGGACGCGTACGATGCGTGGGCGCCGAATCCCGTTCGCATACTGACTCCGTGTCGGCACGGAGGTCGTGATAGAGCGGGCGGGTGACACCACAGGTCGAAACCCTGCGTCAGACCCGCGTGACCCGGGTAGCACGATGACGTGAATCCAGAGATCGTCACCATCCTCGACGAAGACCCGGACCTGTCGCGCACGCTCACCGAGCCCCGACTCGGGGCTGCGCGTCGCGAGTGCCGCGCGACCGTCATCGACGTCCCCAGCGGCTCGTGGGACGCGCAGAGCGCGCTGGCCCCGACCCGCGGCGGGTACGGCCTGCTCATCCTCGACGGCGTCGTCGCGCGCCGGGCCGGTCGCCGGCGACGGCACGGTGTCGAACTCCTCGGCCCCGGTGATCTGCTGCGCACCGAGGACGCGACCGTCGACGGGGCCACCCTGCCGTTCGCGGTGACGTGGCGGGTCGTCGAAGGCGCTCGGCTTGCCGTGCTGGACACCGGGTTCGTCCGGCGCGCTGCGCTGTACCCCGAGATCGGCGTCCGACTCATGGCGCGTGCCACCGGTCGCGCCCGCAACGCTCTCGTGCACCTGGCCATCGCGCAGCACGCCCGCATCGACGCTCGCCTGTGGCTCGCCCTGTGGCATCTGGCCGACCGCTTCGGACGCGTCACCCCCGACGGCGTGCTGCTCCCGCTCCGCCTCACACACGAACTGCTCGCCGACCTCATCGCCGCACAGCGTCCGTCCGTGACGCTCAGCCTTCAGCAGCTCGAGCGCCAGGGGCGCCTGACGCGGCGCGACGGGTCGATCGTCCTGCTGGGCGAACCGCCCGCAGACACCCCGACGGGATCGAGCACCGGTTCAGGCGTCCCGGACGGGTTGTCCGCCATCGCCTGAGCCGGCATCACGGCCGGCATCTCTGGCCGACCGCCGCGCCACGGGCCCGCTCGTTCGGGCCCCGGGCGCCTCCCCGGGGGCAAGGCGCTACCCCGCGACAGCGAGGCCGAGCCGCTCGACGGCCTGGTCCCGCAACCGGAACTTCTGGACCTTCCCGGTGACGGTCATCGGGAAGCCGTCACAGACGATGACGTGACGGGGCACCTTGTAGTGCGCGATGGTCCCGCGGCAGAACGCCTTCAGCTCATCGTCCCCGACCGTCGCCCCTTCGCGCAGCACGACCCACGCACAGACCTCCTCGCCGAAACGCGGATCCGGGACACCGACGACCTGCACGTCGGCCACGTCGGGGTGCGAGAACAGGAACTCCTCGATCTCGCGCGGATAGATGTTCTCCCCGCCGCGGATGACCATGTCCTTGATGCGTCCGACGATCCGTAGCGAACCGTCCTCGTCCATGATCGCCTGGTCACCCGTGTGCATCCAGCGCGCCTGGTCGATCGCCTCGGAGGTCCTGTCCGGATCCTCCCAGTAGCCGAGCATCACGCTGTAGCCGCGGGTCTGGAACTCGCCCGTCTGACCCCGCGGGAGGGTCCGCCCGGTCAGCGCGTCCGCCACGCGAACCTCGACGTGCGGGTGTGCGCGCCCGACGGTCGCCGTGCGCCGGTGCAGGTCGTCGTCGACAGCCGTCTGCGTCGACACCGGTGAGGTCTCGGTCATGCCGTAGGCAATCGTCACCTCGGCCATCCCCATGCGATCGATGACCTTGCGCATGACCCGCTCAGGGCACGGTGAGCCCGCCATGATCCCGGTGCGCAGCGTCGAGAGGTCGAACGTGTCGAACGCCGGATGCTCGAGCTCGGCGATGAACATCGTGGGAACCCCGTAAAGCGCGGTGCAGCCCTCGGTCTGAACCGCGTCCAGGACGGCCTCCGGTTCGAATGCCTCGCCCGGGAGGACCACGCATGCGCCATGGGTGGTCGCGGCCAGGTTCCCCATCACCATTCCGAAGCAGTGGTAGTACGGAACCGGGACGCAGATGCGGTCCGCCTCGGTCAGCCCGATGTTCTCGCCGACGAAGAACCCGTTGTTGAGGATGTTGTGATGGCTGAGCGTCGCGCCCTTGGGGAAGCCGGTCGTCCCGCTCGTGTACTGGATGTTGATCGCGTCGCTCGGGTCCAAGGATGCCGAACGTGCCCGTAGCTCCTGCCCCCTGGCGTCTTCGCCTGCTTCGAGCAGCTCATCCCAGGAGGGGAGGTCGAAGAAGACGGCGCGCTCGAGCGAAGGGACATCTTTTCGCACGGCCTCGACCATCGCGACGTAGTCGCTCGTCTTGAACGCCGGGGCCGCGACGAGCATCCGGCACCCCGACTGCCGCAGCACGTACTGCAACTCGTGCGTGCGGTACGCCGGGTTGATGTTGACGAGGATGACGCCGATCTTCGCCGTCGCGTACTGCACGACAGCCCACTCCACGCGGTTCGGACTCCACACGCCCAGGCGATCGCCGGCCTGCAGGCCGGCGGCCAAGAGGGAGCGCGCCACACGGTCGACCTCGGCGTCCAGCTCGCGGTACGTCAGGCGGATGCCCTGATGGCAGGCGACGATCGCCGGCGCGTCCGGCACGCGCGCCACGGTCCGCTCGAGGTTCGCGCCGATGGTGTCGCCGAGCAACGGCACGAGGCTTGTGCCGTGGCTGTAGGACGGCAGCGGGGCGATCGGTGCAGACATGCTCCGACGCTACCGCGCGAGCTTCACCGGGTCACGCGATTCCGGCTCTGCCGCAGCCGACCCTCAGCGGCGTCGGCGCGTGCTGCGGGTCAGCATCACCACGCCGAAGAAGATCAGGAGGATGAGCAGGAGGCCGGCACCTCCGCCACCGCCGCCGCCGAAGAAGAAGAAGTGCCCTCCGCCGCCGCCGTACGAGCCCCGCCCGCGCGAGCCATAGCCACCCCCTCCGAAACCGGGTGAGCGACGGAATCGGCTGGAGCCGCTGCCCGCGAGCGCCCACGCGCTCGCGGGCAACATCGTCACCAGGCAGACGGCCAGGAAGAGAACGCGGACACGCACATGGGGCGGATACCCGAAGCTGCGGTGTTCTAAGGCCCAGCGACCCGTCGAGGTCCTCGGCACCGACGCAGGGCGTCGGAGCCGCCTCCCAGCAGTTGAGGGGAGCGGAGCGAGCGAGCACCCCCACCTGGATTCGAACCAGGGACCTGCGGATTAGAAGTCCGCTGCTCTATCCAGCTGAGCTATGGGGGCGGGCCGGCCGAGGATATCGGCGCAGTTCGCGGGTGCGTCGACGGGATCGGGTGCGGCGACACCGTTTGCCGTCGAGCCATCACGGGCACGAAGCCGGTGATGAGCCTCGTCCTCTACCTGATCCTGCTTGCCCTGTCGGGCCTTGTCGTCGGAGGTCTCGGGCGGCTTGCCCTCCCCGGCCCTGACCCGATGTCGATACCCCAGACGATGCTCGTCGGACTGGCGGGCTCGGCGACCGCGGCGCTCGTCGCGGCGTTGTTGTTCCGTAGCGAACGCGGTGGCGGGCTCATCCTCTCCGTGCTCTTCGCCATGCTCTTCGTCTGGCTCGTGCGTCGTTCCCGGGATCGCGCGGGATCGAGGCTCCGCCGCTGAGTCGGCGCCCGGCCCGGATGGGGCCGTCGGCGGAGCGCCGCGACGGCGAGCGGCCCACCGGCGCGCTGCGCCGGCGAGCCTCACCGTCCATCGGGGCGCCCGGATTCGAACCGAGGACCTCCGCGTCCCAAACGCGGCGCTCTACCAGGCTGAGCCACGCCCCGCCCAGCGAACTCTAGGGTCCTGCGCCGGCGGGCGGCGTCCGGCTTGCACCCCGTCCCCCGCCCGGTGACAGCTTTTGGACGCCTGAGCGCCCCTTCCCTGTCATCGACGGGGCGTTGCAAGCACCGGGAGCGGTCGATCCACCGACCCCGGGCCGGCCGACCGCCGACCGCGCCGCGGCACCACGACGCAGCACCATGCCGGCGCTACGGTCGGTCCATGGCCGAGATCCAGCCGCTTCGCGCCCTGCACTACGACCTCGGCGCGCGTCGCCGCCCTGCAGTCGCGGTCATCGCGCCGCCCTACGACGTCATCGACGCCGCGCCAGCGCGCCGCGCTCCTGGCCCGCTCGCCCCACAACGTCGTCGCCGTCGACCTGCCGGAGGACGCCGACGGCAGCCGACCGCTACGCGCACGCCGCGACCCTGCTGGCGTCCTGGCACGCACGAGGGCATCCTCGTGCGCGACGACGCGCCGGCCCTCTGGGTGCTCGAGCAGGACTTCGCCGGCCCGGACGGCGAGCGCGCGCACCCGCCGCGGGTTCTTCGCCGCGTGTCCGCGTCACGGACTACGGCCCCGGCCGGATCCGCCCGCACGAGCGCACGCACCCCGGCCCGAAGGAGGACCGGCTGGCGCCTCACCCGCGCCACGCGGGCCAACATCTCGCCGATCTTCAGCCTCTTCGACGACCCGCAGGCGCGCGTCGCCGCCCTGCTCGCGCCGACCCTCGACGCGGAGCCCTTCGGCGAGGCGACCGACGACGAGGGCACGCGTCAACCGCCTGTGGCGGGTCGACGGACCCGAGCCCGATCGCCGCCGCCGCAGGCCGCCCTGGCCGACACCGAGCTGCTCATCGCCGACGGGCACCACCGCTACGAGACCGCCCGCGCCGTATGCCGACGAGATCGGCGGCGAGGGCGACCACCGCTACATCCTCATGCAGCTCGTCGCGCATGCAGGACCCGGGGCTCGTCGTCCACCCGACCCACCGCCTGGTCCGCGGGCTGGCGCAGGACCCGGCGCGCCAGGAGGCGCTCGCGACGACGCTGCGCGAGCACTTCGACATCGACGAGATCGACCAGTCGCCGAGCTGCGCCCGCCCGCCGGGCGGCGGCGCCGCTGCAGCTCGGCTACATCGACAGCCACTTCAAGCGGGCCTTCCGCTGCACGCTCAAGAGCCAGGCGATCGCCGACGCCGCCCTCCCGGGCATGCCGGAGGCCTACCGCGACGCTCGACACCGCCGTCCTGGAGGCGCTGCTCCTCATGGGCCCGCTCGGCCTCACCGAGGACGACATCAGCCACCTCGACGGCCTCGGCTACTCGCGCACCGACGAGGAGGCGCTGGCGCTCGTCCTCGACGGGACCTACGACTGCGCCTTCTTCCTGCGCCCCAGCCCGGTGGAGCAGGTCCGGGCGGTCGCGGCCGCCGGGGTGAACATGCCGCCGAAGTCGACGTTCTTCTACCCGAAGGTGCCGACCGGGCCTGCTGCTGAATCCGCTGGCATGACCGACCTGCGGACTGCCGCCGCAGCCGGGCCGAAGGCGTACCATCAGAGCACATGATGAAGGCTACCTCGACCCGCAGCGGGCACGTTCAAGCAGACCGTCAGGGTCCGCGAACACCAGCTGCTCGCCGACGAGCCGGCGAGGACGGCGGCGAGGACGCCGGGCCCTCGCCGCAGGAGCTCCTGGCCGCCTCGCTGGCCTCCTGCACGGCGATCACGATGGAGATGTACGCCCAGCGCAAGGGCTGGGACCTCGGCGGCGATCGAGGTCAGCTGCGAGTACACGCCCGTCCGACCGCGGCTGCCCCACCCGCTTCGACCTCGTCCTGCGCATGCCCGACCACCTCCCCGACGAGCAGGTCGCGCGGCTGAAGGTCATCGCCGCGAAGTGCCCGGTGCACCGCACGCTCGACGGCGAGGTCATGTTCGCCGAGCGCGTCGAGCGCGTGACCCTCGCCCGCTGACGCGGCGCTGAGCCCCGCCGCTCCGCCGGTCCCGCAGGACCGCGCCGCGCTGGCCGCCGCGCTGCGCGACGTCCTCCTGGACCCGGCCGAGGCCGCCGCCCTGGACGTCCACGGCCGCGTCGACGCCGCCGTGCTCGTGCCGCTCTACCTCGACGCCGACGGGGCGCCTCACCGCGGTGCTTCACCAAGCGCCGCGACGACATGCGCCGCCACGCCGGCGAGATCTCGTTCCCCGGCGGGCGCCAGGACGAGGGCGAGGACGACCTGCGCCTCACCGCGCTGCGCGAGGCCCACGAGGAGATCGGCCTGGACCCGGACGCCGTCGAGCTCGTCGGCGCGCTGCAGCCGACGCCGACGATCGCCACGGACTACGCCGTCTACCCCTTCGTCGGGCCTCATCGAGCCCGGGCACGCCTGGGCGCCGTCGGCCGCCGAGGTCGCCGCGGTCCTCGAGCTCCCGCTGCGCCGACCTGCGCGACGGCTACGCCCGCCAGCGCCTGATGCGGCGCGGCGATCCCGTTCCGCACCGACGTCTACGTCGTCGGCGAGCACCTCGTCTGGGGCGCGACCGCGCGCATGCTCGGCGACCTGCTCGACCGCCTGCCGCCGGAGCTCCTGAAGCTCCCGTACGAACAGCGACGGGCGGCCCGGAGGCCGCCCGTTCACAAGGGATGTTCGTGCTCTTTCGACCCGTCTGCACGAATTCCTGCAGGAGCGTTCTGCACACGCTTGGCGCGTCGCGCTGGTGCACGCGGGCGCGAAGCGGCGGGATGATGAAGCCGATGACGGACGAGACGCACGACGGCACGGACGACACCGCGAAGGACAAGCCGCGCGCGGATGGACCTCTCGAAGCTCCGCGACCTGCCGCTGCCCGAGCGCAAGCCCCGGCGCGAGATCAAGGTCGACCTCCTGCCCTACGACGAGCGCGACGGCGTCAGCGCCCACGATCGCCTGGCGACCGAGAAGGCCCGTCGCCCCGGCCCGGTCGCGAAGCTCGGCGCGGACGTTCGTCGGCTTCGCGGTCGCCGCTGCGCTCCTGCTCGGCGTCTACGGCATCCTCAGCGCCATCGACGACGACAGCAAGCCGCAGGCCGCCTGGTCGAACAGCCAGGCGCCCGTCGTCAAGCCCGTCAGCCTGGACGACTCACTAGCCGCGCAGCGCGCCTTGGCCGGCGATCGGCCGGTCCTGCAGCAGCGTCGCCATCGTCGCCAGCGCCGCGTCGGCCCACGCGTCCGGATCGCTGCCGTCGGCCTCGAGCAGCGCGTACGGGATCTCGTTGGCCTGTTGGCCCACAGGATCTCCTCGACGCCCCGGGCCAGCACCGCGTCCGGCAGCGTGCCCGCCGCCTCGTAGAGCGACGCCGCGCACGGTCGTGTCGGTCGTCTTCTCGAGCATCATCTTCAGGCGCGAGCCGTGCAGCGCCGCGATCCGCTCGGCGTCGGCGCCCGTCGCGGAGCCGAGCGCCCACACGAGGATCGTCACGTTCTCCAGCGCGTAGCGCAGCGTCCCGATGCGGTCGGGATCACCGATGTAGCACTCGCAGCCCGCGGCCTCGATCTCCGCGCGACGGGCCTCGGACCGGGTGACGGCGCGGACGGCGTGACCCTCGGCGACCAGGCGCCGCGCGAGCGCCAGGCCGCGCGGCGAGCTCCCGACCAGCAGGACCCTCATGCCTCGGCCTCCAGCTCGCGCGGTAGTCCTCGACGCTCAGCGCCGGTAGCCCCTTCGCCTCGCGCGCGCTGTTCTTGGCCTCGCAGCATCTGGCGATCTCCTGGTCGGCCGTGTAGTCGTCGCTGCGCGCGTGGCTCGCGCGGAGTCCTGCGCGACCGTCGTGCTGCATGCGACGCCTCGGTGAGCTCCGGCTGCGCCGCGTCGCCGCGCCGGCGGTTGGCGGCCTCGAGCATCTGCTCGAGGTCGTCGATCTCGTTCTGGACCTCGACCTCGGGCGAGCGCGTCGGCTTCCAGTCCAGGACGTCCGACGCCGTTGCCGGGGTAGAACCTGCCCGAGCAGCAGGCAGGCGACGATCACGCCGCGCCAGCCCGCCGAGGATGATGACCACGAAGGGGTCCATCGCCCGAGTCTACGACCGCCCCACCCTGTCCGCGCGCCCAGGGTGGGCTGATGGTCGCCGGCCTGCCGTACCCAGACCATGACGCTCCTCCTCATCACTGCCTCCGCTGCGTGGTTCATGGCCGGCCTGGGCTGGATGGTGCAGGTCGTGCACTACCCCGCTCTTCTCCCGGGTGGGCGCGGACGGCTGGGCGCAGTACCACGCCGACCACAGCCGACGGATCACCCTGATCGTCCTGCCGGTGATGTCCGGCCGAGCTCGGTGGCTCGATCCTGACCCTGCTCACGCGTCCCCATGCGGTCTCCACGGCGGTCGCCGCCGTGGCGTTCGTCGCGGCCCTCTCGACATGGCTCGTGACCGGGCTGGGCGCCGTCCCGGCGCACCGTCGGCTCGGCGCCGGCTTCGAGGAGGAGGCCCACCGTCAGCTCCTGCGAGCAGACCGCCTGCGGACCATCGGATGGACGGTCCACGGCCTCCTGGCGACGGTTCTGGTGGCGTCCGCGGCGGGATAGTCTCGCGCGCATGGACTTCGCCCTGACCGACGAGCAGCAGCTCATCCGCGAGACCGCGCGCGACTTCGCCGACGCGGTCATCGCGCCGCGCGCGCAACAGAACGCGCGCAACCACCACTTCGACCTCGACCTCGTCGGAGCGGATGGCCGAGCAGGGCTACCTCGGCGCGATCGTCCCGCGCGAGTACGGCGGCGCGGGGCTGGACTACCGCAGCTACGGGCTCGTCGTGGAAGAGGTCGGGCGGGCCGACAGCTCGGCCAGGACCGTCGTCAGCGTCGTCACCTCGCTCGTCTGCTCGGCGATCCTCAGTTGGGGCACCGAGGAACAGAAGGAGCACTACCTCCCGCGCCTGTGCAGCGGCGAATGGCTCGGCTGCTTCGCGCTGACCGAACCTGACACCGGGTCCGACGCCGCCAACCAGAAGACCCGGGCCACGAAGGTCGACGGTGGCTGGCGCATCAACGGCGCGAAGATGTGGATCTCGCTCGGCAACGTCGCCAAGGTCGCGCTCGTCTTCGCTCAGACCGACCCGGAGCTCGGGCACCGCGGCGTGGCCTGCTTCCTCGTCGACACCGCTCAGGACGGCTACGCGGCCTCCCGCCATCCACGGCAAGATGGGCCTGCACGCGTCGGACACCGCCTCCATCGCGCTCGACGACGTCTTCGCGTCCGACGAGCAGCTGCTCGGGCAGGTCGGCGACGGTTTCAAGGTCGCCATGAGCGCCCTGGACTCCGGCCGCTTCAGCGTCGCCGCGGGCGCGGTCGGCGTCTGCCAGAGCTGCCTGGACGAGTCCACGCGCTACGCCGTGGAGCGCGAGCAGTTCGGGCGGCCGATCGCCTCCTTCCAGCTCGTCCAGGCGATGATCGCGAACATGCGCGTGAAGACCGACGCCGCGCGCCTGCTCGTCTGGCGCGCCGGCTGGCTGAAGGACACGGGCCAGCCGAACACGACCGAGACGTCGATCGCCAAGCTCTTCGCCACCGAGTCGGCCGTCTGGTGCGCCAACGAGGCCATCCAGGTGCACGGCGGGGCCGGGTACGTCGACGACCACCCCGTCGAACGCCACTTCCGCGACATCCGCGTCACGACGCTCTACGAGGGCACGTCGCAGATCCAGAAGCTCATCATCGGACGCGCCGCAGACCGGCATCAACGCGCTGGTCCCCGCGGTGATGCGGCGCCGCTGCGCCTCGGCGTCGTCGGCGCCGGGCACGATGGGCGCCGGCATCGCGCAGCTCGGCGCGCAGGCCGGCATGCGCGACGTCGCTGTCTCGACCCGGACGCAGCCGCGCGCAGGCGCGGCCTCGACAGCGCAGCAGCCGGGATCGCGAAGTTCGCGGCCAAGGGCCTGCTGGTCGACGACCCGGCGACCGTCGCCGCCCGGCTGACCGGCGTGGACGGGCTGGAGGACCTCGCCGGGTGCGACCTGATCATCGAGGCGGCGCCTGAGCGCCTGACCGTCAAGCGCGAGCTCATCGCCGCCCTGAGCGCGATCGCTCCTGCGGCGGTGATCGCCTCGAACACGTCGTCGATCCCGATCACGGCGATCGCGAGCGCGGCAGCCGACCCCTCGCCGCGTCGTCGGCCTGCACTTCTTCAACCCGGCCCCGCTCATGCGGCTCGTCGAGCTCGTCGCGGCGCTGCAGTCCTCCACCGCAGTCGCTCGCGCTCGCCCGGGCCGCCGGCGAGGCCATGGGCAAGCGCGTCATCGATGCCGCGGACGGGCCGGGGTTCCTCGTCAACCGCTGCGACGCGGCCGTTCGGCGGCGAGGCCCTGCGCCTGCTGCAGGACCGCGTGTCGCGACGTCGAGGCGATCGATCGCGATCGTCCGCTCCGCCGGCTTCCGCATGGGCCCGTTCGAGCTTCAGGACCTCGTCGGCATCGACGTCGGGTTCGAGGTCTCCAAGTCGTTTGCCGAGCTCGAGCTTCGGCGAGCCGCGCTGGCGCCCGTCGCCGCTCAGCAGCCGCATGGTCGCCGCCGGCCGCCTCGGCCGCAAGACCGGGCAGGGCTGGTACGCGTACGACGCCGACCGGCCGGACGTGTCACAAGGAGGATCCGCCTGCGCCGACGCCGCCGCCGGAGCGCGCCACGGACGACCGGCGGTCCGCGACCGTGGCCTCGTCGTCATCGCCGGCGACCTCGCCGTCGCCCACGACCTGCGGGACCTCGCGGTCGACGCCGGCTGGGAGGTCGCTGAACCGGGTGAGACCGACGCCGTCCCGTGGCTTCTTCTGGACTGCGGCCAGGAGCCCGGCGACGCACCGCTTCAGGGGGCTCCGCAGGGGCTGCTCGTCGCCGACGGATCGCTGCACCAGCTCGACCAGGGCGGCGGGATGCGTCGGCTTCCACGCCCTGCCGCCCCTCGCGGCCGGCGGGACCGTCGAGCTGACCCGCGGCGCGCACACCGCGACGGTCGCGGCCGACCGGATCGTCGGAGTTCGTCGCGTCGCTCGGCCTGCGGACCGTCTGGGTCCAGGACACGCCGGGCCTCGTGCTCGGCCGGATCGTCTGCCAGCTCGTCAACGAGGCGGCGTTCGCGCTGCAGGAGGGCGTCGCCGGCGACGCCGCCGGCGATCGACGACGGCATGGTCCTGGGCCTCAACCACCCCCGCGGCCCGCTGGCCTGGGGCGACGCGATCGGCCTGGACCACGTCCTGATGGTCCTGGACGCGCTGCGCGCCGAGCTCGGCGAGGAGCGCTACCGCGCCGCCCCGTTGCTGCAGGCGGCATGGTCGCCGAGGGCCGGCTGGGTGAGGCGACCGGGGAGGGCTTCCACCGCCACGACGATGGCTGAGCGCGAGAATCTCACGTCGACGGCGCCGTCGGCGTTGACCATCCAGGTGTCCGTCTCCGTTCCCTCGTCCCTGCCTCCGTTCCAGCGCTTTCTCGACGCTCACGCGCCGCGCGTGTGGCGCTATCTCGTCGGCATGGTCGGCCCCGTCGACGCCGACGACTGCTTTCAGGAGACGTTCCTCGCCGCCCTGCGGGCGTACGACCGCCTGCGACCCGGGTCAAACGAGCGGGCGTGGGTCCTCACGATCGCCCACCGCAAGGCCCTTGATCACCTGTCGGCGCGCGGGCGCGGGGACGTCCCGACCGACGTGGTCCCCGAGGTCGCCCACCATGACCCGGGACCGTCCGACGACGAGCTGTGGCGACGGGTTCGCCGCGCTGCCCCCCAAGCAGCGGGCCGCGGTGACGCTGCGGTACGCCGCGGACCTGACGCACGCGGAGATCGCCGCCGCCCTCGGTTGCAGCGAGGAGGCCGCCCGTCGCTCGGCCCACGAAGGGCTCGCCCGCCTACGCAAGGAGACCAGCACGACCATGACCGACGTCCTCCCTCCGCCGCCTGTCGATCCCGCGGATGCCGCCGCAGCCGCCGCTCGCTTCGGTGCGCGAGCCGCGGCCTGCGGCGAAGGTGACGTCGTCTACGCGACGGTCTCGTCCCCGCTCGGCCGCCTCGTCGCCGTCCAGACCCGGGCCGGCCTGGCCATGCTGGCCTACGAGGACCATCACGGAGGGGTCGACAAGATCCTGGACGCGGCGGCCGCGCGCCTCTCCCCCCGCCTGCTCGAGGCCCCGGCGCAACTGCGACGACGTCCGCCGCCAGCTCGACGAGTACTTCGACGGCCGACGGACCGGGTTCACGCTGCCCTTGGACCTGACGCTGACCACCCCGTTCACGCGGCGTGTCCTGGAGGCGGCGTGCGCGGTCCCCTACGGGATGACCGCGACCTACGGCGCGATGGCGGCGGCCGCCGGGAACCCCGCCGCCGCGCGGGCGGCGGGGCGGGCGCTGGGTTCCAATCCGATCCCGATCGTCGTGCCGTGTCACCGCATCGTCGGGACGAGCGGGCGGCTGACGGGTTACACCGGCGGAATCCATCGCAAGGTCTCCCTCCTACAGCTGGAGGGGACCATCGTGGACTGACTCGACCATGGCCAGTTGTCGGTCGATCTTCGGCCAATATGTCCGCAGTTCGTCCAGCTCTGAGCGCCGGCGACCGACCCATCACGCAGGATCTCGCCCAATTGTGAGGAATCTACTACCCGGCGTAACACCAGTCGGGTTCCGGCGTTCTACTCAGAGACAGCTATGGACAACCATCACTTCACCTACCCGAAGGTCACCCCGCTCCCCCGCCCCACGCAGGTGAGCGCTCCCGCCGCAGGCGGCTCCCACCCGCCGCTGCAGGGCCCTCCGCGCACCTCAGCCTGAGGTGACGGACCCGCCGGATCCGCGGCTCGCGGAGCGCGGCGGAACCCCTGCTCCACGGCCGGGCTCACTCGAGCATCTCGCACGGGCCCTTCCGGATGCGCCTGCCGTGGTCGACGCCCGCGACGGACGCACGCTGACCCGTGCTGAGCACGACAGCCTCGCCGAGGCGCTGGCCGAGGCCCTGCACGCCGAGTACGACGTCCGGGCGGGAACCCGCGTCGCGCTGGGGCTCGCGCCGAGCATCGACGCCCTCACGCTGCTCTTCGCGCTGGCCAAACTCGGAGCCGCTCCCGTGCTCCTCCCGGCCTCGCTGGCTGTCCCGGACGCCCGCGCGGTCGCCGCCATCGCCGACTGTCGGCTGCTCGTCGTTCACGCTTCGCCCTACCGCGACGGCCCGGCCGGCCCGCTCACCGTGCTCGATGCCGGGGCCCTGCCGGACCTTGCCACCCGCCACGCCGACGCAGCGCCCGCACCGGCTGAGCGGGGAGCAGGCGCCGGCGGACGGCGATCCAGGTCACGGGCGGCCGGGACAGGCTCCGCCTCGTCCACCGGATCCGGACACCCGAGCACCTGGCACGGCTCGCTCCCGTCGTCGGGGACCTGCTCGCCCGCGTGGACCTGCCCCGCGGTGGCGTGCACCTGTTGAGCGGTGCGTTCCACCGCACCGAACCGCAGTTCTGGGCCGGCGTCGCGCTCATCACGGGCGGGACCGTCGTCACCCTGCCCGACCATGACGACGATGCCGCGCTGCTGCGCGCACTGGCCGAGCATTCGGTCACCTCCGCCGTCCTGGACGTCGACCCGCCTGAGGTCGCTCGTCGCCCTGCCGCACGCGCTGACCGAGGCGGCCGACCTGATGGCCCTGCGGCGCGTCGTCGTCGACGGTGGCCCGCTGGACGCGGCCCTCGTCGAGGCGGCGGCCGACCTCTTCGGCGAGGACGTCCTGCACGCCGTCTTCGCGACGACGCAGACCGGCCCGGTCGCTCATGCCGACGCCGGCGGCGCTCGCCGCCCGGCCGACGGCTCAGGCGTGCCGCTGGCGGGCGTGCTCGTCGCCGTCGCCGATGACGGCGAGCTCCTCGTGCGCTCCCCGCTGACCGCCGACGGAGCCCTCGGCGGCCCTCGGCCCGCGGCGGCTGGCCCGCGCCCCCAGCGTGGCGGGACGAGCCGGTGCCGACCGGTGCCCACGGGAGCCTGACGCACGATGGTCAGGTCAAGCTCCTGCGCACGTCGTGAGCGGGAGCGGTCCCGCTCGGACTCAGACCTCGCGCTCGAGGACCTGCTCTGACGGCTCGGCCGGGGTGTCGCGCAGGTACCACTCGGCGTCGAGGGCGGCTTGACAGCCTGACCCCGCAGCCGTGATCGCCTGACGGTAGGTGTGGTCGACGAGGTCGCCCGACGGCGAACACACCGGGACGCTTGGTGAGTGTCGACTTGCCGATCGTCACGACGTAGCCCTCATCGTCCGTGTCGACCTGTCCTGCGGCGATCTCCGACTGCGGCATGTGCCCGATCGCGATGAAGGCGCCGTTGATCTCGATCGTCTTCTCGCTGCCGTCGACCGTGTTGCGTAGACGGGCGGTCTGCAGCTGCGGCTCCCCCTCGAAGGCGACGACCTCGTACGGGGTCAGGAACTCGAGGTTCGGGACCTCGCGCGCCCGGTCCTGCATGATCGCCGAGGCACGGAACTCGTCGCGCCGGTGCACCACGAGCGACCTTCGAGGAGAACTTGGCGAGGAAGATGGCCTCCTCCATCGCGCTGTCGCCGCCGCCGACGATGACGGTCGGCTTGTCCTTGAAGAAGGCGGCGTCGCACGTGGCGCAGTAGCTCACGCCCCGACCTGCCAGCTCCTCCTCCCCGGGGACCCCGAGCTTCTTGTGCTCGGCGCCCATCGCGAGGATGACGGTCCTGGCGAGGTGGACCTCGTCGCCGACGTGCACCTCGTGGACGCCGCCGGGCTCCTCGGAGAGCTTGAGCTCCGTCGCCTCGTCGGTCTCGAAGCGGGCGCCGAACTCCTCAGCCTGAGCACGCATGTTCGTCATGAGCGCGGGCCCCTCGATGCCGCCGCCTGGAAAGCCGGGGAAGTTCTCGACCTCGGTCGTCTGCTGCAGCAGACCGCCCCAGAAGAATCCCTCGATGACGAGGGGCTGCAGGTCGGCGCGCGCGGTGTACAGGGCCGCGGTGTAGCCCGCGGGACCGCTTCCGACGATGATGACGTTCTCGACGCGGGCTTCGGTGGCGGTGTCAGGGCTCATGTTCAGGGGTTCTCTTCGGGACTGGGGGACAAGACCTACCGGGTCACTTCACTTTGTATAGTAGCGCCGGTCGATGACGTGGCGGCCGCCGGCGACGCCGCCCCGGCCATACGGCGCTGCTCGGTCCAGCGGTTCACCGTGCCGCGCAGCTGGAAGTACGCGATGCCGCCCGGGATCGTCGGCAACCAGAAGGCGAAGAGCCGGTAGACGAGCACGGCGACCAGCGCAAGCCCAGGGTCGACGCCGAAGGCCGCAAAGGCCCCGATCATCCCGCCGTCCACGCCGCCGATGCCGCCCGGCAGCGGCAACAGGTTGCCGAGCAGCCCCACGAAGTACCCCATGACGAGGACCGCGACGGGCGGGGCGTCGCCGAACGCCCGAAACGCCGCGTACAGGACCGCCATGTTGAAGATCCACCAGGTGAACGTCCCGACCAGCGCGGCATCTGGGCGGCGGGCGCTCCTGAGCGCGAAGCGGACCCCACCCGACAGCGACGCCGGGACCGTCGCCAGGCGACGCACGACCTTGGCCACCCGTGCGTTGGACGGGTGAAACCCGTCAAGCCGCCGCTCCAGGTCGCCAGGGACCAGCCCGATGGCCACCATGATGAGGATCGCCGCGAGCGCCAGGACCGCCGGGAGCATCGTCAACGCGAACGTCTGCGGCCCCGGCAGAAAGCCGAAGTACAACCCGAACCCGGCGACGACCATGGCGAGCATGTACACGCCATAGAGCAGGACGAGGAACGCGATCATCCGCTCGGCGACCTCCCGACGGGGCATCCCGGAGCGTCGCAGCGCCCAGGCCGTCAGGGCGACGCCGCCCGCGCCGCCGGCGGCGAAGAGGCGCGTGGCCGCAAGCCCGGCCATCGTGATGAGGTAGCTCTCGCGGTAGGTGATCGGCGAGCCCGGGGGAACGTGGACCCCCTGGAAGAGCAGGACGTAGGACGCCATCGCCAGAACCTGGAAGCCGAGCGCCAGCGCGATCCACCACGGATCGCCTTGGTCCAGCCGATCCCATGTGTTCTTCACGCCCGACAGCTGCGGAAGGACGAAGTAGAGGAAGGCGATGGCGGAGAGGACGAAGAGGCCGAGCAGCAACGCGCGGTCGCGCGTCATCTGCATCCGCGGCATCGCCTCGTCGTCATCGATCTCGTCGGCGCGCGGGTCCGCATCGGTGCGGGGCGCGCGGTCGTCGGTCACGCGGGCTGCCCCTGGAGTTGGAGCCGCTGGATGAGGCGCCCGGCCCGGCCCAGGGCCGGGGCCACCCGCGGGGCGGCCGCCCGCACCCCTTCGGTGAGCGCCAGGCCCGCGAGAAGGTCGATGACGTAGTGCTCACCGAGGTAGACGAGCGCGAACCCGAGCGTCGTCGCGTACGTGAAGCCGACCGCGCCGTGAACGGGTCCTACCTCGTGGAGAAGATGAGCAGCCATGATCGAGGTGGCGAAGTGCAGTGATGGCATCGCGGCGAGGGGGTTTCCTCCCAGGAAACCGTACAGGGGCTCCCAGCGTTCCCCCCAGAAGTCCGCGCCGTGCTCGACCATCATGCGTCGAAGCTCCGGGGCGCGCCCCTGCTCTGCGGCGTACCACGGCGGCGCCGTCGGCACGGCCCAGTAGGCGATGAGGCCCAGGTCGAAGACCGCGTAGGTGTGCAGGGCCGCGCGCTCGAACCGCTCCCTGTGGCGCAGGAGCATGAACAACGCTGTCCCGTGAGGCACGAGAAACCAGAGCCAGTGCGACCAGACGAGCACCTGCTCTGGTCCACGGACGGCGCCGACACGTCCGAGGCCGCGCTGCAGCCGGGCACCGGGGAGCTCGCCGAGGCCGATCCACCGGTCCACTCGCACCGGGTAGTCGATCCGGACCCGCGCCCTCAAGGCCTCGGGGTCGTCGTTGGGCATCTCGTAGTGCGCGAGGTAGCCCCACATCTGCAGGACGCAGGTCGCGACGTCCCGCGTCCGGCTCCGCGGCACCGCCACGCAGAGCGCGATCGGGGCAGCGACCGCGCAAGCGGTGACGACCGGGACGGGAAGGCGAGCGCGCCGACGGAGGAGCGGCGCGGCGACGCCGGCTGCCACCGCCCCCCAGGCGGCGCCGCGCTTGGCACGACTGGACAGACGCAAGGGCCGGTGAGTATAGGTTGGCCGATGGACGATCCTCTCGCCGCCCCGCTCAGGGGAAGCCGCATCGCCGTCACCGGGGCCGGCGGCTTCATCGGCCTGGCCACCTGCACGCGGCTCGTCGCCGAGGGCGCACAGGTCGTCGGAGTGGACCGTGATGCCGCCGTCGCAGCGGCGGTCCAGGCCGTGGGCGCCGACTTCCAGGCTGCCGACGTCACCGATCCCGGGGCTGTCCGTGCCGGCCTGGCGGGGTGTGACGGGGTGATCCACACCGCGGCGCTCGTGGCCGAGCACGGTGCGATGGCGGACTTCGTCCGTGTCAACGTCGGGGGGACGCGGACGGTGCTCGATGCCGCCCGCGACGCGGGCGTCCGCCGCGTCGTGCACCTCTCGTCGGTGGCCACGCTCGGGTACGAGGCCAAACACGACCTCGGGGAGGACGCTCCCACCCGCACGGTCGGCGCCGTCTACGTCGACACGAAGACCGCCTCCCACGAGCTCGCGTTGGCGCGTGGCGCCGCGGTCGTCCGACCCGGTGACGTCTACGGACCAGGGTCCGTGCCGTGGACGCTGCGGCCGGTCGCGATGCTCCGCAGTGGCCGCTTCGTGCTGCCCGGGAAGGGGGACGGGATCATCACCCCCGTCTACGTGGACGATCTCGTCGACTGCATCGTCCGCGCGCTCACCCACCCGGACGCCGCCGGGCAGGCGTTCATCGCGCACGACGGGCATCCGGTCACCGCGGCTGAGTTCTTCGGGCACTACACGCAGATGCTCGGCCTGGGTCCGGTCCGGACCCTTCCCCGCCCGCTGCTGACCGTTGCCGCTGCCCTGGAGGGCGTCCGCGCACGGGTCACCTCCACGGAGCCGGCCTTCTCGAAGGCGTCGATGATCTACGTCACCCGCGGTGGCGCCTATCCGAACGCGAGGGCGCGCGACGTTCTCGGGTGGACGCCGCAGGTCGACCTCCAGGAGGGCATGCGACGCACCGGCTCATGGCTTCGCGCTCAGGGGCTCCTGGGGTAGGGCCGACGTGTCGTCAGAGCTTCAGCGCGGCGAGGCGTTCGCCGGCCATCGCATCGACGCAGTCGCCGGTCGCGGCGGCATGGGCGTCGTCTACCGGGCCACCCAGCTGGACCTGGACCGCACGGTCGCGCTCAAGCTCATCACCCCGGCGCTCGCCGAGGACCCGGTCTTCCGCGACCGCTTCATCCGCGAGACACGGGTCGCCGCCGGAATCGATCATCCGAACGTCATCCCCGTCTTCTACGCCGGCGAGAGCGACGGCCGGCTCTTCCTCGCCATGCGTTACGTCGCTGGGCGAAGACCTTCGGACGCTCATCCGGCGCGAAGGGGCCCTCCCCCCTGCCCGTGCGGCCCGGATCGTCGCCCAGATCGGTGCGGCGCTGGATGCGGCGCACGCCTCCGGCATCGTCCATCGCGACGTGAAGCCCGCGAACGTCCTGCTCGGGGCGGGCGATCACGCCTACCTCACCGACTTCGGCCTGACGAAGCGCGTGCATTCTGCGTCGGGTGCGACGAAGGCCGGCGGCTGGGTCGGGACGCTCGGGTTCGTGGCGCCCGAGCAGATCCGCGGGGAGCGGCGTGGACGCAAGGACCGACGTCTACGCGCTCGGCTGCGTGCTGCAGTCACGCGCTGACCGGGGAGGCGCCCTACCGGCGCGAGTCGGACGAGGCGACGCTGTGGGCGCATCTGCACGAGCCGCCGGCCCGCCCTGTCCGACGGCGTGCCCGACGCTCTCAGCGGCGTCGTGGTCCGGGCGCTGGCCAAGGATCCGGCCGACCGCTTTCCCTCGGCCGGAGACCTGGGTCGCGCCGCCCTGGCCGCGGTCGGCCTCCAAGATCGGGCAGCGGCTGGTCCCGAGCGGGTGGTCGCCGTGGGCGCGGCGGCACCCCCGGGGTCGCAGGCCGCCGTCGACGCCGACACCGTCAGCACGCCCGACGAGGCGCTCTCCGCGACCTCCCCTACCGATGGCACCGCGGCCGTCGCAACGGCCCACTCCCCCACGACCGGGCGCCGTCGTCGGCGAGCCGGGGGGCGGCGCCACCGCCCGCAGACGGCCTTTCTCCTCATCGTCCTGCTGAGCGTCGGGCTCGTGGCGGGGCTCGTCGCGCTGCTGCTGGGCTCGTCCGACGACGCGCTGTCGCCCACGACGACGAGCACGAACCGTCAGCTCCCTGCTGCTGGCGCGGTGGCGCCCGCACGCCTGACCGGGACGATCCCGGCCGGCAGCAGCCCGAACGACGTCGTGACGACAGCACGGGTCACCTGGGTCTCCAGCGCTGAGAACGCCGGGCTCACACGCATCTCCACGCCGGACCGCAAGCTTCTGGGGACGGTACGGGTGGGCGTCGGCGTCGCGAGCCTCGCGGTGGGCTTCGACACGCTCTGGGTCGCAAAGCAGAAGACGCGTTCACTGCTGCGCCTGGACCCGGTGACGGGCACCTCACGCGGGCCGCGCTTCGTCCTGCCCGACGGGCTCCCTGTCGTCGTGGCAGCCGGTCAGGGCGGCGTCTGGGTCGCGCTCCGGCGCCCGGGCCGCATCGTGCGGCTGCAGCCGCAGACCGGCGCGGTGACCTTCTCCGCTCGACATCCCCGACGGTGTGCAGGACATGAGCGTCGGCGAAGACGCCGTCTGGGTCGTGTCCCGCACCCGCCGGCTCTTGACGCGCGTGGATCCGCGGACCGGGCTGACGCAGGGCATCGCCGTCGGCGCCGAGCCGAGGGGTGTCGCCGTCGGCGACGGATACGTCTGGGTCTGCAACAGCGGCGATGCGACCGTCACCCGGATCGACCCACGGCGGCTGCGGGTCCGCGGCACGTTCCGGACCGGCGACACCCCGACCGGGATCGACATCGGTGGCGGCAGCGTGTGGATCTCCAACCGTGTCGACGGCACGGTCACGCGTCTGAGCTCGGCGGACCCACCGAAGCGCCTGCAGACGATCAGCGGGCTCACGAACCCGTTCGCCGTCGCCGCTCGCGGTGAGGACGTGTGGATCACCGATCCCGCGGTCGGCGCGGTCGCCCACCTGCGCCACTGACCGTGACGGCGGCTACAGGTCGCGGACGCGACACGAGCCCTGCCTGCAGCGCCTCGGCGACGAGGCGCGAGCGCTTCTGGTTCTGCGGCAGGTGCTCGATGCCGAAGCGCCCGAAGAGCGTGCGCAGGTGTGACTTGACGGCGTCGACCGACAGGTGCAGCTCGTCCGCGATCTCCTGGTTGGTCGCCGGGACGGCGAACTCGTCGTGCTTGTAGGGCCGGGCGAGCGCCAGGAGGACCTTGCGCTGCAGCGGGGGCAGGTCCGTGACAGGCGCGCGCCCGCCCGCGACATGCGTCGGCATCGAGTCCTCGGCCTCCGGACGCTTGAACGCCAGCTGCGTGCGACCGACCCGGACGACGTCCCCGTCGCGCAGCCGTTGTCGGCCGCTGATCCGCGCACCGTTGACGAACGTCCCGTTGCGGGAGAGGCCGTCGTCGCTGATCGTCCACTCCCCGCCGATCTGCTCGAGCTCGGCATGCAGGCGGCTGACCTCGGTGTCCCACTGCAGGTCGATGTCGTTCTGCGCCGCCCGCCCGACGCTCAGCCGCGGCCGGTCGGGGTCCAGGTCGACGATCCGCTGGGGGTGACCGGGGTCTGATCCGTCGCGCAGCACGAGGAAGGGCCGTCCGCGGCGCTCGGCCTCGATGCGGTCGCGAAGCTCCGCGGGGGACGCGGCGTGGGCGGACACGGGCGTACGGGCGCTTCCCTCCATGTCCGCGAACGATGCCACACGGTCCGGCGACGGCCTGCTGTCAACCCACCCTGGGGTGACGGATGCACCACCTGCGGTGGGCGGGCCACACCCTCGGGGATCTGGCCGGCCGGGCCGCGGTCCTCGAGCCTGTGGACACGCCCACCGCCACACAGGAGCACCGCCATGCCCGCCACCGCCCGCCGCATCGACCTCGCCCACGCCCGCACGAAGCCTGCCGACGACGACGTGCTCGTCCGCGAGATCCGGGCAGGCGACGATCTCGCCTTCACGCGACTGGTCCGGCGCCACGAGTCCGCGCTCGTCGGTTTCGCTGCGAGCATTCTCGGCGGCGCCCACCATGACGCCGAGGAGTGCGTGCAGGACGCGTTCGTCCGGGCGCTTGCGTCCTTGCGCACCCACGAGGCCCAGGAGATCGCGGTCAAGCCGTGGCTGTACGCGATCGTCCGCAACGCGTGCCTGGACCGCTTGCGCAAGCCACGCCGCACCGTGGCGCTCGACGGCCTGGACGCCGTGCTCCGCGACGGCACGGCCGGTCCCCACGAGGCCGCGTGCGAGCGTGAGGACGTTCCGTCTGGTCGTCGGGGCGCTGCACGCCTTGCCCGCGCGCCAGCGCGAAGCGCTCGTCATGCACGAACTGGAAGGACGACCTCACGCGGAGATGGCGCCGGTCCTCGGGGTGAGCGTCGGCGGCAGCAAGGCCCTCGTCTGCCGCGCTCGCCAGGGGATGGCCCGTTCACGCCAGGCGGCCTGAGGTCCGGGCCCCGGGGGCCCGGGCATCCGCGCGGCGTTCCTGCCTGCGGCCTCAGACCTCGACGGCGGCCGCGGCCTCGCGCACGAAGGATGCGATCACCCGGGAGGTCTCGTCGGCCTCGGGGTGCCACTGGACGCCGAGCGCGAAGCGCTGCCCGGTGAGCTCGACCGCCTCCGGCAGCCCGTCGCCCTGCGACCAGCCCGTGACCTGCAGCCCCTCGCCGACCGCGTCGATGGCCTGGTGGTGATGGGAGCGCGTGACGTGGGTCTCCTCCCCTGCCGCAGCGGCGGCGAGCGAGCCGGTCTCAAGACGGACGGCATGATCGTTCCCCTCGAACGTCCCGACGTTGCGCCGGTGCTCGTCGTTGCCGACCAGGTCAGGGACGTGCTGGATGAGCGTCCCGCCGAGCGCGACGTTCAGGACCTGCATCCCCCGGCAGATGCCCAGCAGCGGCAGATCGCGCTCCAGCGCACGCCTGGCGAGCGCGATCTCGAAGCTGTCGCGCTCGGGGACGGTGCCCAGGGTGTGCGGGTCCGGGGTCTGTCCGTAGAACGAGGGGTCGACGTCGACGCCGCCGGCGAGGATCAGGCCGTCCAGCAGGTCGAGCACCTCGTCCGGCGTGTCGGACAACTGCGCGTCCGGCGGCGAGGAGGACCGCAATCCCACCGGCGCGCTGCACGGCCGTGACGTACGCGTAGGGCGTCAGCGCCGCCTGCTCGTCCCACGCGCCGAAGCGCGCCCGCTCGAGGGAGGTGCAGATGCCGATCCGGGGGCGTGACATGGCCTCTACGGTACGCGGCTGCTCGCCGGGACATGAGCGTCCATAGGATGGCGGGCCATGAGCGACTTCGAACTCGTCGGTGAGTACGACACCGTCAACCTCTGGCGCCGCGGCGGCGCCGCGAAGGTCGAGCTGGCCCGCCCCGAAGCGCTCAACGCCTGGAACTCGCAGCTCAGCGCGGATCTCATGACCGCGCTGCGCAGGTCGTCGGCCCGGACCCGGACGTACGCGCGCGTGTGCATCACGGGCGCAGGCCGCGCCTTCTGCTCCGGCGCCGACCTCAAGGACGTCGGCGGCGCCGGGACTGACGCCCGGACGGCCGGCCGGACCTCTACCGCAGCCTCGACGAGCGCTACCACCCGATCATGACCGCGGTGCGCGCGATGGAGAAGCCCGTCATCGCCGCCGTCAACGGCCCCGCCGTCGGCGTCGGCCTCTCGCTCGCGCTCTCGTCCGACCTCGTGCGTCGCCTCCGAACGCGCCTACTTCCTGCTCGCCTTCGTGAACATCGGCCTGGTGCCCGACGGCGGGGCGTCGGCGTTCGTCGCCAGCCGGGTGGGCTTGTCCCGCGCGACGGAGATGGCGATGCTCGGCGAGCGTGTCCCTGCTGACCAAGCCCTCTCCTGGGGGCTGATCAACCAGGTCGTGCCCGACGGTGAGTTGCAGGCCGCCGGCGAGGCCCTCACGCTGCGTCTCGCCGACGGCCCCACCCGTTCCTACGGCGGCACGAAGCGCCAGCTCAACGCCTGGCTGCTGCGCGGGCTGGCAGGATCAACTCGAACTCGAAGCCCGGATCCAGCAGGACATGGCCGGAACGCAGGATTTCGTCGAAGGCGTGACCGCCTTCATCCAGAAACGCCCAACCGCCTTCTCAGGACGCTGATCATGCCCTCTTCCGACCCCTCCGCCTGATCGTGAATACAATCCCGCCCGCCTTGCGATCTGAACGCTTCACCTCCACCCGCCGGCGCCTCGCGCTGGCCACCCTCGCCGTCGGAGTGCTGTCCCTGCTCCTGACCGCGACCGCCTCTGCCGACTTCTTCACTCCGGAGTCCGGCGGGTCGCCGAACGCCGACAAGATCGACACGCTCTACAAGCTGATCCTCGGGGTCGCCGTGGTCGTGTTCGTCGGCGTGGAGGGCACGCTCTTCTACTGCCTCTACAAGTTCAAGGCGAAGAAGGGCGCCGTCGCCGCCCAGATCCACGGCAACACGCGCCTGGAGATCGGCTGGACGGTCGGCGCGGCGGTCATCCTCGTCGTCCTCGCGGGCTTCACGTTCGCCGCCCTGCCGGGGATCCGCAACCCGTCGGACACCGGCCCGAACGGGCTGCAGACGCGCCAACGGCGTCCTGACCGCCGGCGTGACCAAGCGCCTTCCGCCCAACGGCAAGTCGCTGAACATCGAGGTCAACGGCCAGCAGTACGTCTGGCGCTTCACCTACCCCGACGGCGACACGAACACGCTGAACAACGTCTTCGCCTACGAGCCGATGGTCGTACCCGTCGACACGGCGATCACCCTCGACATCCGCGCGCAGGACGTCGCGCACTCGTGGTGGATCCCGAAGCTCGGCGGCAAGTTCGACGCGATCCCGGGCTACACGAACCGCACCTGGTTCAAGATCCCGGCCAAGCTCGCCGGACAGACCTTCCGCGGGCAGTGCGCTGAACTCTGTGGCCGTAACCACGCGAACATGGTCGCCACCGTCAAGGCGGTGACCGCCCAGGAGTTCGAGAAGTTCCTCGCTGATCAGAAGGCAGCGACGGAGGCCGGCGACAAGGCCGCCGCCACCGCCCGCGAGGCGTTCGAGAAGACGCTGAGCTCCGACCAGGCAACCACGCCGTAAGGCCCCCTCTTCCATGGCTACTCCCCAGATCACCCTCCCGGCGCAGCGCACGACGCCGCGCCCGTCCCCCAGATCCTCGCGCGTGAGGTCGTCCGCGAGCGCGAAGGCTGGACGTCGTGGGTCACCACGACGGACCACAAGAAGATCGGGATCATGTACCTGGTCCTCACCTTCGTCTTCTTC
>CAVVQN010000008.1:0-883632 GCA_963750375.1 Paraconexibacteraceae bacterium | reverse complement strand
CGGGCGTGCCACGAAGGCGCAGGCGTACTTCATGGCCCTGGCGAAGACGTACATCACGACGGCCCGGTTCGGCGCGGTCTCGTCGACCGGCGACACCGAGGGCGAGATCACCGAGACCGGGGTGCTCCCGGACCGGCCGTTGACGCTCCCGACGGGCCGGATCCGTCAGCGTCCGCCGGCCTACAGCGCCATCAAGGTCGACGGGGAGCGCGCGTACGCCAAGGCCCGGCGCGGCGAGGTGGTCGACGTCCCCGAGCGGGAGGTCACCGTGCACCGCTTCGACGAGGTCGAACGGGACACCTTCCTCATCGAGTGCTCGTCCGGGACCTACGTCCGGTCGCTCGTCGCCGACCTCGGCGACGCGTACTGCACGACGCTGCGGCGCACGGCGATCGGGCCGTTTCGTGTCGAGGACGCCGACGCGCACGGCACGCTTGCCAGCGGCATCCCGCTCGGCGAGGCCCTCGCCCGGTTCCTGCCGACCGTCACGCTCGGGGCGGCGGACGCCGCTCGCGCCGGACACGGGGTCGCGGTGACGGTCGCCGGACCGCACGCGGACGCCCACGACGACCGCCCGGTCCTGCTGCAGGACTCCGCGGGTCCCGTGGCCCTGGCTCGCCGCGCGGAGGGCGGGCTGCTCGTGCCCTCCGTAGGCTTCAGAGGCTGATGACCACGCAAGCTGCTCAGATCGTCCCGCTGGCCGAGGCCGTCGCGCGGCCCCGCCGTGTGGCCGTCGGCACGTTCGACGGCGTCCACCGCGGTCATCGTGCGGTCATCGAGGGTGCCGACACGGTGCTGACGTTCGATCCGCACCCTGTACAGGTCATCGCCCCGGCTGCGGCGCCGAAGCTCCTCACGACGATCGAGCGGAAGGCCGAGCTCGTCGGCGAGCTCGGCGTGCAAGAGCTCGTCGTCATCCCGTTCGACACGGAGTTCGCCGCCCGCAGCGCCCAGAGCTTCGTGGACGACGTTCTCATCGGGACGCTCGGTGCGACCGATGTCGCGGTGGGGGAGAACTTCCACTTCGGACATCGCGCGGGGGGCGACAGCAGGCTGCTGGAGCGCGAAGAGCGCTTTCGCACCCGCGTCGTCCCACTGCTGGAGGCGGACGGTGAGATCGTCAGCTCGAGCCACATCCGCGGGCTCGTCCTCGGCGGGGCGATGGAGTACGCCGGTGAGCTCCTCGGCGCGCCGTTCGTCATGGACGGCATCGTGACCCACGGGGAGAAGCGCGGACGCACGCTCGGTTATCCGACCGCGAACCTCGTCCCGCCGGACGGCTACGTCACTCCTGCGCACGGCGTCTACGCCTGCCGGGCGCGGACGGCCGACGGTGTCTGGCACGCCGCGGCGACGAACGTCGGCGTCCGTCCCCAGTTCCAGACGGGCCTCGGCGTGCTCGTGGAGGCCTACCTGCTGGAGTTCGGCGGGGACCTCTACGACCAGCCGCTGCGGATCGAGTTTCTCAAGCGGCTGCGGGGCGAAAAGCGCTTCACGACGGTCGAGGTCCTGCTCGAGCAGATGGCACGAGACGTCGACGAGGCCAAGGCCTTTGCTAGCCTTCCACGTCGCCCATGAGCACCCTTTCCGCAGAGCGCAAGCAAGAGATCGTCACCCAGTTCGGTGAGAACCCCAAGGACACCGGCAACACGCGTGTCCAGGTTGCGCTGCTCACCGCGCGCATCAACGACCTCACCGAGCACCTGCGGGCGAACAAGAAGGACCACCACTCGCGTCGCGGTCTGCTCATGCTCGTCGGCCAGCGCCGGCGTCTGCTGCGCTACCTCGAGAAGTCCAACCTCGACGGGTACCGCGCGCTCATCAAGGAGCTCGGGCTGCGGCGCTGAGCCTCGCCTGCGGGTCGGCTGTCGCCGATCCCCTGGGACAGCGTGCCTCCGGCTCGCTTCCTCCCGTTGACGTCTTACTAGGGTGACGGACATGCCCATCATCGCCGCAGGAAGTCCCGTCCCGGACTTCGTCCTGAAGACCGCCGACGGCGAGGACTTCACGCCCGCCGACCTCGACGGCAAGACGACGATCCTCGTCTTCTACCCGTTCGCCTTCAGCCCGGTCTGCACCGACCAGCTGCAGATCTACGACGAGGTCATCGACGAACTCGCTGCAAAGGGCGCGACCGTCTACGGCGTCAGCACCGATGCGTCCTGGTCGCAGTCGGCGTTCAAGGAGAAGCTCGGCGTCTCGATCGAGCAGCTGTCGGACTTCGAGCCCAAGGGCGCCGCGTCGAAGGCATTCGGGGCGTACTTCGATCCCGCCGGGATGACGAACCGCGCGCTCGTCATCGTCGGCCCCGACCGGACCGTGACGTGGTCGCACCTGGCCGATTCGCCCGGCGACCTGCCCGGCGTCAACCTGCTGTTCGACAACCTCTGACGGGCCGCGACCGCCGGCCCGCCCGCACGGGCCGAACGTCCATTTCCGCCGCTGCGGCTCGCGGAAATGGACGTTCGGCCCCGGGTGGCGCGCTCAGGTGGTCGCGCAGGCTCCGTGCTCGCGGAACTCGGCCAGGAGGCGCGGGATCTCCTGGGCCCGGAAGTCGAAGATCGACTCCACGTCACGCTTGACGAACAGCGTGTGCGCAAGCTCTCCCAACGGCCCGAACGCGATCCCGTAACGGACGGTGTCGGTCATGAGCGTGTGGGCGTCGCCGACCGCGACGAACGTGTGGGTGTGGTGCCAGAAGGCGTACGGGCCCTTGACCTGCGTGTCGACGAACTCGTGCGGCGGGTCCCAGCCCTGGATGCTCGTCAGCCACGAGACCGGGACGCCGCGAAGCCTCAGCGCGTACTGGATCAGGGCGCCGACGTGCAGGCTGATCGGTGCCGGCGTCACCACGCGGAAGCGCAGCAGCGGCGGCGTCAGCGCCTCGAGGTTGAAGGCGTCGGCGAAGTACGGGAAGACCTCCGCGGGGGTCCCGTCCAGGCGCTGCTCGCGGTGCAGGGTGTGGATGCGCATCGTGTCGAGGCTACGAGCGAGGCACCCCGACGGACTTCCACCGCCTACGCTGCCCCCATGACCGACCTGCGCAGCGCGCCGGTGCCGCCCGTGGGCCCGGAGGACCACGTCCGGGGTCCGCAAGGGACGCCCGAGGTCGTGATGTACGCCGATTTCACCTGCCCGCGCTGCGCGGTGGCCTACGAGCGCGTGCGCGACGCACCGATCCGCCTCGCCTTCCGGCACCTCGCGCTCAAGTCCAAGCACCCGCGGGCGGTGGCGCTCGCGCAGGCTGCGGAGGCCGTCGCCCGTCAAGGCCGCTTCTGGGAGCTGGCCGCCTCGCTCTACGCCGACCAGGGCCACGTCGACGATCCGCACCTGTGGTCCCGTTGCGAAGCGCTCGGGCTCGACGTGGAGCGCTTCCAGCGCGACCGACGTGACCCGTCGGTGGAGGCGCGCGTCCGCGCCCAGGTGCTCGACGCGCTCCGCGGTGGTGCCACGGTCACGCCCACGTTCTTCGCCGGCGCGCACCGGTACCCCGGGGCGCCCACAGCCGAACTCGTGCAGGCGTGGGCCGCCGGGCGTGACGTGGCGCCTTCGGGCTAGACTCGGGGTACTTCCGATACGAGAAGCATCACTAGCCCGCCGACCGACGCGCGGGCACGAAGGGAACAACACATATGACTCATGACGCCGTGACCACGGTCACCGTCGAGATCGCCGGTACGGAGATCAGCTTCGAGACGGGCCGCATGGCTCGCCAGGCCTCCGGCTCCGTCGTCGTCACCCAGGGCGAGACGATGATCCTCTCGACCGCCACGGTCGGCCGCCTCAAGGACGCCGACTTCCTCCCGCTCACCGTCGACGTCGAAGAGCGCATGTACGCCGCGGGCAAGATCCCCGGCTCGTTCTTCAAGCGCGAAGGCCGCTCGGGTGAGAAGGGCACCCTCACCGCCCGCATGATCGACCGTCCGCTGCGCCCGCTCTTCCCGAAGACCTGGCGCTACGACACGCACCTCGTCACCGTGACGATGAGCGTCGACCACGAGCACCCGTACGACATCCTGGCGATGAACGGCGCGTCCGCTGCGCTGATGATCTCACCGGTGCCGTTCCCGAACCCCGTCGGCGCGGTCCGCATCGGCAAGGTCGACGGCAACTTCGTCGTCAACCCGAACGAGGCCGATCTCCTCGACAACTGCGACATGGACCTCATCGTCGCCGGTACCGAAGAGGCCATCCTGATGGTCGAGTGCGGCGCCAACGTCGTCTCCGAGGCCGAGATCCTCGACGCGCTGGACATCGCGCACGACGCCATCAAGAAGCTGTGCGCCGCCCAGCACGAGCTGGCCGCCAAGTGCGGCAAGCCGAAGATGGAGGTCTCCACCGAGGGTGAGGTCGACACCGACCTCGTCGCCCAGATCCAGGCGTCGCACGGCGCCGCTCTGGACACCGCCACGTCCAACACCGACAAGCTCGAGCTCTACGCCGCGATCGACGCGGTCAAGGCCGAGGTCGTCGAGCAGTACGCCGGCGACCCGGAGGCCGAAGGGTTCTCCGACAAGCAGGCCGCTGCCTCCAAGGCGTTCGGCGCCGTGGAGAAGTCGACGATCCGCAACCGGATCGCCGTGAAGAAGCAGCGTCCGGACGGCCGTCACGAGACCGAGATCCGTCCGATCAGCATCGAGGTCGGTGTCGCGCCGCGCACGCACGGCTCGACGCTCTTCACCCGTGGCCAGACCCAGGCCTTCAGCGTCGCCGCTCTCGGCACGCTGAAGGAGGAGATGCGTCTGGACACGCTGGGCCTGGAGACGAAGAAGTTCTACTGGCACCACTACAACTTCCCGCCGTTCTCGGTGGGTGAGGCCGGCTTCATGCGCGGCCCCAAGCGCCGCGACATCGGGCACGGTGCCCTGGCTGAGCGCGCGCTCGTGCCGGTCATCCCGTCCATCGAGGATTTCCCGTACACCGTCCGCGTCGTCTCGGACATCTTCGAGTCCAACGGCTCGTCGTCGATGGCCTCGGTCTGCGGCTCGTCGCTGTCGCTGATGGATGCCGGCGTCCCGATCAAGGCGCCCGTCGCCGGCATCGCGATGGGGCTCATCAAGGAGGGCGACGACTACGTCGTGCTCACCGACATCGCCGGCGTCGAGGACCACCTCGGCGACATGGACTTCAAGGTCGCAGGTACCGAGGAGGGCATCACCGCCCTTCAGATGGACATCAAGATCACGGGCGTCACGTTCGAGATCATGAAGGACGCTCTCGAGCAGGCCAAGGTCGCCCGCCTGGACATCCTCGGTCAGATGGCGAAGGTCATCGAGGCCCCGCGCGAGGAGCTCTCCGAGCACGCCCCGCGCATCTCGAAGATCAAGATCGACCAGTCCCAGATCGGCCTGCTCATCGGCAAGGGCGGCGAGACCATTCGCGGCCTGGGCGAGGAGTTCGAGTCCCAGATCGACGTCAACGACGACGGTCAGGTCCTCATCTACTCCGCCAACGGCGCGTTGGCCGACGCCCTCACCGAGCGGATCCGCTCGATGATGAAGGAGGTAGAGGTCGGCGACTCGTTCGTCGGCGCCAAGGTCGTCAAGACCACGACCTTCGGGGCGTTCGTCGAGCTCGCCAAGGGCACCGACGGACTGCTGCACATCTCCAACGTCTCCCCGGGCAACCGCGTGGACACGGTGGAAGAGGTCATCAACCGCGGTGACGTCATCGACGTGCGCGTGGTCGAGGTCGACCGCGAGCGCGGCCGCATCGGCCTGCGCATGGCCAACGACCCGGACGTCGAGGGCAAGTCCGTCGAGGAGCTGGCCGGCGTCGGCTCGGCGGCGGCGGCGGAGGCGGCGGCGACCGCGGACCCCGCGGGCCGCGCCGAGACGGCGGCGGCGGAGGCGGCCGCGACCGTGACCGTGGCCCGCGCGGCTCAGGCCGTCCGCGTCACCGCTCCGGCGGCGACGAGGGCTAGTGCTCGGGTCGTCGGCAACGGGGCCGGACATGTGCGGCGCGCGCTCTGTGCGTCGCGCCGATCCGGTCCGGTCGGCGACCGCTGCGGTCCGCTCGTGTTGAGCGAGCACCGCATCACCGAGCTGGACTCAGGACTGCGGGTCGTGACGGAGGCCATGCCTTCGGTGCGGTCCGCAGCGCTGGGCGTGTTCATCGGGACCGGCAGTGCCGGTGAATCCGAGGACGAAGCCGGCCTGTCGCACCTCATCGAGCACATGCTCTTCCGCGGCACGCCGCGCTTTGAGTCACTGGAGATCGACCAGATCTTCGACGCCATGGGCGCCGAGCTGAACGCCGGCACCGGCAAGGAGGCGACCTCGGTCTACACCCGCGTGCTGGACCGCCACCTGGAGCGGGCTTTTGACGTCATCGCCGACATGGTGTGGCGGCCGAAGTTCGACCAGACGGAGCTGGACGCAGAGCGCGAGATCGTGCTCGAAGAGATCGCGATGTACGAGGACGACCCGCAGGACAAGGTCTTCGACGTCCTCGGTACGGCGGTCTTCGGCGAGCATCCGCTGGGGCGGGCCATCATCGGCCGCGCCGACGTCGTCGCGGGGACGCCGGCGCAAGGGCTCGCGGCCTTCCACGGCGCGCGGTACGTCCCGTCCAACGTCGTCGTGGCTGCTGCGGGCTCAGTCGATCACGAACAGCTCGTGGCGATGGTGCGTGACTCAGCGCCCGCTGCGGGACAGGCACCACAGACCCCGGCGACGGTCGTCGAACCGCAGGCGCGTCGATGCTTCGTCCGCAAGGACACCGAGCAGTACCACGTCTGTCTGGGCGCCCCGGGGCTCGCGCGTGACGATGACCGGCGCTTTGCGCTTCGCATCCTGGACAACGTCCTGGGCGGCACGTCGTCCTCGCGGCTGTTCGTCGAGATCCGCGAAAAGCGCGGGCTGGCGTACGCCGTGTACTCGTTCGCGGCCCAGTACGCCGGCACCGGTCAGGTCGGCCTGTACGTGGGGACCCGGCCCGACAACGTCGGCACCGCGCTCGGCATCGTGGGGACGGAGCTGGAGAAGCTCCGTCAGGATGGCATCACCGCCGACGAGCTCGAGCGCTCGAAGGACAACGTCAAGGGACGCGTGCTGCTGTCGCTCGAGTCCACGGTGGCCCGCATGAACCGGCTCGGCTCCTCGCTGCTGGCGGGCATGCCGCTGCTGTCGGTCGACGAGCTCGAGGCCCGCATCGACGCGGTCTCGCTCGACGATGTCCTCGACCTCGGACGGGAGCTCTACGCGCCCGAACGGCTGTCGGTCGTCGGCATCGGCGCCGACGAGCAGGTCTTTCAGGACGCGCTGAAGGACGCCGGGTGACGATCCGCGTCGGTGTGGCGGGGGCCTCGGGGCGCATGGGCGCGACGGTGTGCGACGCCGTCGACGGCGCGAGCGATCTCGTGCTCGCGGGACGGGCTGATCCGGTGCTCGACGCTCCGCTGGAGGCGATCCTCGGGGATGTGGACGTCGTCGTGGACTTCACCCGTCCTGACACCGCGCAGGCGAACGCGGAGGCCTGTCTGGCCGCAGGCGTGCACGTCGTCATCGGAACTTCGGGCTTTGACCAGGACGCGGTGGCCCGCGCCGCTGCCGGCTCCAGAGCTCGCGCGTTCTTCGCGCCGAACTTCGCGATCGGCGCGGTGCTGATGATGCGCTTCGCCGCCGAGGCCTCCCGGCACATGGCGCGCGCAGAGATCATCGAACTGCACCACGACGGCAAGCTCGACAAGCCGAGCGGGACGGCTGCACGGACCGCGGCGATGATGGACGGCGACCCGCCGATTCATTCCGTGCGCCTGCCGGGGCTCGTCGCCCATCAGGAGGTCATCTTCGGTGGGGTGGGGGAGACGCTGACGATCAGGCATGACTCGCTGGACCGTCAGTCGTTCATGCCGGGCGTACTCCTGGCTGTTCGCCGGGTCGGCGAACAGCGCGAGCCGTTCGTCGTCGGGCTCGAGCACGTCCTCTTCCCGAGCTGACCGTGGCGACGCTGACGCGGAAGGCGACCGTCGCGGACGCACGCGCGATCGGGGAGCTGCAGCTGCGCGCGTGGTGGCGGGCCTATCAGGACATCGTCCACGGGCGGTACCTGCACCAGCAGGAAGCCGAGGAGCGCACCGCGTTCTGGTCCGAGCGCCTGACCACGGGTGCCGTGGACGTGTTCGTCGCGGAGGTGGCCGGGCAGATCCGCGGCTTCGTCGCGGTCGGTCCCTCGCGCGAGCCCGATCCGCTGCCCGGGGAGGGGGAGCTGCACGCGATCTTCGTCGATCCCGCGGCTCAGGGAGCGGGGCTCGGCAACGCGCTGCTGGCCGAGGCCGTGCAGGCTCTTCGGGCCGGCGGCTGGTCCAGCGGCGGGCTCAGGGTCTTCACCGAGAACGGCTACGCACGGGCCTTCTACGAGCGTCAGGGTTGGGTCGCGGTCGAGGGGAGCGAGCGCCGCCACGACTGGGACGTCCCCGAGGTCCTCTACCGGCGAGCGCTGTGAGCCCGGCCGCGCCACCCTCCGGGGCCGAACGTCCATTCTTCGCGCTGGGGCCAGCAGAAATGGACGGTCGGCCCCGAGCTGGGGTCGCGTGCGAGTCCGCACCCGTCCGCGCACCCGCACCCGCACCCGTCGGCGCGTGAGCGTGGGGGTGGGCGGCGCGGTTCCGACCCCGCTCGTCGCGGTCACCGACCACGCGGCCGAGCGCTTCCGTCAACGCGTGGGGTCGCGGACAGGCGCCCTGGACGTCAAGCCCGAGATCGCCACCCGCGTTGCGCGCGCGTGGGCCGCCGGCCGCGTCGACGACACGCCGCCCGATGGCGCGACCGGCGCCCGCGGTTCCGTGTACGTCCGCGACCTCGTCGACCGCGCCGTCGTCTTCGTCTGCCGATACGACCGCAGCGCCCGCGAGGCCCTCGTCATCACGCTCTGGGAGTCCGAGGACGGCGTCACACCCGCACGCGTGTCACGGCGCTTCACGAACGCGCTGAAGGACACCGACCACGCCGTGCGCGACCGACGCCCCGACGACTGACGCGAGGCCCGGTGCCGATCCTCCCGCCGTCAGCTGCGGACGAGCTCGGCCAGTCGCGTGTACCGCGTGCCCGCGTCCCGGCGGCCGAGCGCATACGACAGCGCGCTCAGGTCCCCGACGAAGACCGCCGCACGCTCAGCCCGCGTCAACGCCGTGTAGACGAGGTTGCGCGTGAGCATCAGCTGATGCCCCCGGAAGAGCGGGACGATGACGATCGGCATCTGCGAACCCTGCGACTTGTGCACCGAGATGGCGTGCCCGAGCCGCAGCGTCACCAGGTCCTTGACCGGTATCCGCAGCGTCCGTCCGTCGTCGCAGGCAAGGATCGCCGCGTCCCGGTCCTCGTCGAAGCTCACGATGACGCCGAGCTCCCCGTTCATGAGCTCGTGCTCGTAGTCGTTGCGGGTCTGGATGACGCGGTCACCCACCCGGAACGCCGTGCCCACGACCGACGCGCCGTCCGGGTTCAAGCGCTCGCGCAGCGCGACGTTGAACGCGTCGATCCCGACCGGTCCCTTGGTGCATCGGAGCGAGCACCTGCACGTCGGTATGGCGCTCCAGGCCGTAGTGCGCGGGCAGGCGCGCGGCGGCGAGCTCGACGACCTCGCGGAAGATCGCGTCCGGTCCGTCCCGCGCGATGACGAAGAAATCGTGGATGTCGTCCGGACCTGGCGTCGTCGGCGGGGCCTCACCGTGCGTTGATGGCGTGGGCGGCGCGGACGATCATCGAACGCGCCGCCTGCCGGAAGATCTCGGTCAGACGCGTCGTCGGCACCTGTCCTGATTCGATCAGATCCTCCAGGACCCGGCCGGGGCCCACGGGCGCCAGCTGGTCCACGTCCCCGACGAGCAGGACGTGCGTACGCGGGCCCGACGGCGTCGAGCAGCGCCTGCGCCAGGCGCACGGAGAGCATCGAGGCCTCGTCGACGATGAGGACGTCGGCGCCCTCGATCGGGTTGTTCGCGGTCACGCGTGAAACCCTCGCCCGGCACCCACTCGAGCAGGCGGTGGATCGTCGTGGCGTCCGCGCCGGTCGTCTCCGCACAGCCGACGCGCCGCCTTGCCGGTCGGCGCGCACAGGCGGGCGGTCTTTCGCCCGGGCACGCAGCACGTCCACCACGGTCCCCATCGACGCCGTCTTGCCGGTGCCAGGCCCGCCGGTGAGGATCGACAGGCGCCCGCCCAGGACCCGGTCGACCACCGCCCACTGCGCATCCGTGGGGACGAAGGCCCCGTCCGTCGGACGCACGACCCCCTTGACCTTCAGCTCCGGCCCGTCCTGCAGCAGCTCGCGGACCCGGCGCGCCAGACGCACGCTCGGTCGCGTGCATCGACGCCTCGGACACCCGCTCCTCCTCGAGCATGACCCGCCCCGAGGCGGCCAGGTAGGCCAGCCGGTCGGCCACGTCGGCGTCCAGCAGCCGGTAGGCGCGACCGAGCAACTCCTCCCGGGGGAGATGACAGTGCCCGTTCGTCTCGGCCAGCTCGAGGGTGTGCACGACGCCCGCGTCCAGGCGCCCCGGGCTGTCGGCCCCGACCCCGAGCGCCTGGGCCAACGCATCTGCGGTCGCAAAGCCGATGCCGTCGACCTGTGTCAGCGCGTAGGGATCGGCCTGCAGCAGCCCGATCGCCTCGTTGCCGAGCGTCCTGTAGATCCGCGCCGCCACCGACGCCGGGACGCCATGCTGCTCGAGGAAGAGCCGGACCGCCCGCAGCGCGCCCTGCCCTTCCCAGGACCGCACCGCCGCGCCGAGCTTCGCCGGCCCGATCCCTGGCACCTGACGCAGACGGCGCTCGGGGTCGCCGTCGATGACCGCGAGCACCTCGTCGCCGTGCTTGTCCAGCAGCCAGGCCGCACCCCTGATCCCGACGTGCTTGATCGACGACAGGTAGGCGAGCAGGGCCGCGTCCCCGACCGGCTCGGCGATGACGACGCGGTCGGCGTGGAACTGCCAGCCGTGTCTGGCGTGGTGCTTCCATGCGCCGCCGACCGTGACGCTCTCGCCGACCTGGACATGGCCGAGGGCACCCTTGATCGTGACGTCATCCCCGTCGGCCGTCTGGGCCCCGAGGATCGCGAAGTCCCCGTCCGCCGCCCGCCAGCGGGAGCTGACGATCTCCACCTGCAGCTCACGCTGCGTCGTGTCGGGCGATGGGTCCACGTCGGGCAGGGTACGCCCGCGGACAGGCGGACCGGCGGCTCCCGGCAGGGTCGGCGTACTCGTGTTTCAAAAGCACGGGAGAGCAGGGGTCGCCCGCGTGCTGGGATACTGGAGGCGTATGACGCAGCTCGGGGCCATCATCACCGCCATCGTCACGCCGTTCGACGCCGACGGTGCCGTCGACGAGACCGCTTTCGTCGACCTGATGCATCACCTGGCCGCCAACGGCAGCGACGGCCTCGTCGTCTGCGGAACGACCGGGGAGGCGACGACCCTCGACGACGACGAGCACCTCGGCGTCATCGATCTCGCCGTCCGCGAGCGTCCTGAGGGGCTCACGATCATCGGCGGCGTCGGATCCAACGACACCCGCCACGCGGTCAAGCTCACGGCGAAGGCCTGTGAGCTCGGCGTCGACGCGGTCCTCTCGGTCAACCCGTACTACAACCGGCCCAACCGCCGGGGCATCCTCGCGCACTACCGCGAGGTCGCCAGGGCCGCCGACCGGCCGATCGTCCTCTACAACATCCCGCAGCGCACCGGCTCGGACATGCCGAACGATCTGCTCACCGAGCTGGCGCAGCTGGATCACGTCGACGCGGTCAAGCAGGCCAACAACGACAACCTCGCGATGATCGACGGCCTGCAGCTGTACGCGGGCAACGACGACATCCTCGGCCGCACCCTCGATCTCGGCGGGGCCGGCGGCATCCTTGTCGCCAGCCACATCGTCGGGCCGCAGATGCGCCGCATGGTCGACGAGCCCGGAGCCCGGGCCCAGATCGATCAAGACCTTCAGGAGGTCTACGCCGCCCTCGGCGTAGGCCCCGCCGCCATGACCACCAAGGCAGCGCTCAACCTCCTCGGCCACCGCGCCGGGACCACGCGCCTGCCATACGTCGAAGCCGACGCCGAGGAGCTCGCCACGATTCGCGCGATGCTCGAGCGCCGAGGCCTTCTGGAAGAAGACTGACACCCATATGAGCACCCCCACGCTTCGCGTCCTCCCGCTCGGTGGACTGGGCGAGATCGGCAAGAACATGACCGTCGTCGAGTACGGCGACCGCATCGTCATCGTCGACGTCGGCCTGCGCTTCCCGACCGCGGAGATGGTCGGCATCGACCTCGTCCTACCCGACTTCTCCTACCTGCGCGACCGCATCGACGACATCGAGGCGATCATCGTCACGCACGGCCACGAGGACCACCTCGGCGCGCTTGCCGTGGATCCTGCGCGATCTCAAGACCCAGGAGATCCCGATCTACGGCGGCCCGCTGACGATGGCGATGGCCCGCTCCAAGCTCGACGAGCACCGTCTGCGCGACGTCGAGTGCATCGACACGAAGGACGGCGACCGCTACCAGCTGGGCCCCTTCGAGCTCGAGATGGTCCACATGACCCACTCGATCCCGGACGCCAGCGCCGTCGTGCTCCGGACGAAGGCGGGCAACCTCGTCTTCACCGGTGACTACAAGTTCGACCAGACCCCGGTCGACGGCAAGCCGGCCGACATCGCGCGCTTGGCGGAGATCGGCAAGGAAGGCGTGCTGCTGCTGTGCGGCGACTCCACGAACGTGGACCGTGCCGGCTGGTCGCTGAGCGAGACCGTCGCCGGACCGCACCTGGATGACGTCTTCGGCCGCTGTGAGGGCCGCATCATCGTCACGTGCTTCGCGTCGAACATCCACCGCGTGCAGCAGGTCGTCGACGCCGCCGAGAACCACGGCCGCAAGGTCGCGCTGATCGGCCGCTCGATGAAGAAGAACTCGAACATCGGCAAGACCCTCGGACACATCAAGCTGCCCTCCGGCATCCAGGTGCAACCGCGGGAGATGGAGAACTTCCCCGACAAGAAGCTCGTCATCGTGTCCACCGGATCCCAGGGCGAGCCGCTCAGCGCGCTGCGTCGCATGGCCTACAAGGACCACCATCAGGTGCAGCTGAAGAAGGGCGACACGATCGTCTTCTCGGCCACGCCCATCCCCGGCAACGAGCGGGCCGTCAACGAGACGGTCGACCGCCTGTACGAGATGGGCTGCAACGTCATCACGACGAAGGACGCCCCGATCCACGCGTCCGGCCACGGGTACCAGGAGGAGGTCAAGCTCATGCTGAACCTCACCCGTCCGAAGTACGTCATGCCGTTCCACGGCGACCACAAGCGCATCCAGATGCACGCCGACCTCGCCGAGGCCGTCGGGATCCCCGCCGCGAACATCTTCAAGGGCGAGAACGGGAAGCCCTTGCAGATCGACGCCAAAGGCGCGCGGTTCGTGGAAAAGGTCCAGTCCGGCGTCATCTACGTCGACGGGGTGGACATCGGCGAGGAGGCCGACGCCGCCCTGCGCGACCGCCGCATGCTCTCCGCCGACGGCATCTTCGTCGTCGTCGCCACGATCAGCGAGCAGTCCGGGGAATCCGTCGCCGACCCCGAGGTGATGTTCCGCGGCGTCCCGTACTCCGACGACGCCGAGAAGCTCATCGACCAGATCCGCGACGGGGTGGACGACTCGCTCGCCCGCGCCGCCAAGGACGGCGTGCACGACATCGACGCGCTGCAGTCCATCCTGCACGACGACCTCGCCAAGCTCGTCTACGACAAGATCCGCCGCCGGCCGATGGTGTTGCCGGTCGTCGTGGAGGTCTGAGTGGAAGTGTGAGTGGAAGTGTGATCGTCGGACGGCCCTGGCGGGCCGTCGCCGCTCACACTTCCATTGGAGGTATGGCCCAGGGGGCCATACCTCCGTTCGCATCGGCCGGTGGGCGTCGCCCAGGGGGCCATACCTCCTGTCAGGTCGTGCCCGCGACCGCCGCTGCTTCGGCACCGGTGGCGACCAGCCGGGGGAGGGTGACGACGAACCTGGCGCCCACCCCGTCCAGTGGCGGGGCCATGCGGACCGTCCCGCCGTGGTTGTCCGCCACGGCCTTGACGATCGCCAGGCCCAGGCCCGATGAGCCGCCGCCGTCGCCCGAGCCACGGACGAAGCGCTCGAAGACACGGTCGCGCAGCTCCTCCGGGACGCCCGGACCGTCGTCCTCCACGGCCAGGACGACGTCGTCGCCGGAGCGTTTCACGCTCACCTCCACACGCGTACCGGCAGGGGTGAAGCGCAGGGCGTTCTCCATGAGGTTCAGCGCCAGGCGATGCAGGTCGTCGCGCGTGCCGTGAACGGCGACGCCCTCGTCGAGATCAAGCGCGAACGCATGCTCACCGGCGATGGACTGCAGCTCCCCGGCCGCATCGCGCACGACGTCGGTCAGATCGACCGTCGTGCGGGACGCCTCGCGGCCGGAATCCGCCCGAGCCAGCAGCAGGAGGTCGGCCACGAGGCGCCGCATCCGGCGGGAGGAGCGCAGTGCGCTGCGCGCCGCGTCACCCGCGTCGCCGTCGAGCACTTCGCTCAGCAGCTCGAGGTTCGCCAGCACGCTCGTCAGCGGGGTCCGCAGTTCGTGGCTGGCGTCCGCGATGAAGGCGCGCTGGCGGATGAGCATCGCGTTCGTCTCCGAGCGGGATGACTCAAGCGCCTGGAGCATGTCGTCCAGCGTGCGGGCCAGCTCGGCGACCTCGTCCTCGGCGTCCGGGATGGGGACGCGACTGTTCGGATCACGGGTACGGGTGATCTCCCGCGTCGCGGTCGTCAGATCGGCGATCGGCTTCATCGCGCGGCGGGCGAGCATGAGCCCGCCCGCCAGTGCGACGGCCGTCCCGCCCAGGACACCGAAGATGAGGAAGAAGCGCACCCGGCCGACGGTCGCCTGCAGGTCTGACAGCCGCCGGGCGTACTGGATGTACACGTGGCCCGCACGCTCTCCGCGGTAGTCGAGCAGCTCGACGTACTTCGTCCGCACGAGCAGGCCGTTGAACGTCGTCGTCCCCGGGGTGGGCTGATCGGAGAGCAGCGGCGCGCCCCTGGAGGACTTCAGGGTCCGAAAGCTCTCGTCGAGGATCCTGATGCTCGCGTTGACCGGCGCGGCGACCTCGTCCAGGTCCGGCTGCACGGTGATCTTCTGCCGTGAGCGGTTCAGCGAGATGACGAGCTTCTCGGAGAGGTTGTCGGCCGTCGCGACGAGCTGGTTGCTGAAGTCGCTGCGGATCCTGCGGACGGTGAGCTCCCCGACGACGGTCGCGAACACCGACAGGATGACGAGGGTCAGCAGCGCGGAGATCCCGGCCAGACGCCACCGGATCGGATACCGCTCAAGCACGCAGCACGTACCCCGCGCCACGGATGGTGTGCAGGAGGCGGGCCTCCCCGTCGGCCTCGAGCTTCCGGCGCAGGTTGCTCACGAAGACCTCGATCGTGTTCGTCGTCGCGAACGGGTCATACCCCCAGACCTCCTCGAGCAGGCGCTGCCGGGGGACGACGATGCGCTCGTTGCGCATGAGGTACTCCAGGAGCTCGAACTCCCGCTGCGTGAGCTCCACGTCCCGACCGGCGCGTCTGACCTCGTGGGTGTCGGGGTTCAGCGACAGGTCGCCGACGACCACCGATGCGCTGCCGCGCGGCGGACGGCGCCGCAGCAGCGAGCGCATGCGGGCCAGGAGCTCCTGACGTTCGAACGGCTTGACGAGGTAGTCGTCGGCGCCCGCGTCGAGGCCCTGCACCCGGGAGTCGACGGCATCCCGTGCGGTGAGCATGAGGATCGGCACGTCGTCCCCGGCCCGCAGACGCCGCGCCACCTCGATGCCATCGATCTTCGGCAGCCCGAGGTCGAGGATGACGAGATCCGGGACGTAGGAGCCCGCGGTGTCCAGGGCCGCCTGTCCGTCCACGGCGATCTTGACCTCGTAGCCCTCGAGACGCAGCGAGCGCTGCAAGGCCTGCGCGATGTCGGCGTCGTCCTCGACGACGAGCACCCGGGCTGCACGATCGGTATCCGTCATCGGTCCATCGTATGACCGCAGCTCAACGCCCGTTCAACGGGCTTTGCGGGGGAGATGGGTCAGGCGACGGCAGCGTCGGCCGGGCAGGTTCCCGGCCGCACGCGTCGAACGAGGAAGGCGAAGCCATGTCCTCTGCCCGTAAGTCGTCCTCCTCCGCCCGCGCCGGCGGCAAGCAACGCCCGCCCGCCCGGGCCCGGCGGTCCACCGCGACCTGGGCGCCACGCCTACCCGTCCTGGCACAACATCAGCTTGACCTCGTCGGGCTCGCGCTCGTGGCGACCGGGGTCTTTCTCGCGTTTCCGCTCTATCTGGGGTGGGACGGCGGGACGCTCGGCGGGGGGCTCGTCGACGGACTGGCCTGGCTCATCGGCGAGCTGCGGTACGCGGTCCCGGTCGCCATGGTCGCCAGCGGAGCGTTGCTCGTCCTCAAGCCCGTCCTCCCGACCCTGCGTCCCTTCCGCGCCGGTGGCCTGTGCCTGAGCGCCGCGCTACTGCTCGGCCTGAGCGCGGGCACGCTCGGCCTCGGACCCTCCGGGGCCCACTCCGAGTTCTGGGTGCGTGCGGATTTCGAGGTGCGGGGCGGAATCGTCGGCGAGGCACTCTTCTGGGTCACCTCGACGCTCGTCGGCATCATCGGGTCGCACATCATCTGCATCTTCCTGCTCGCTGCCGGCGTCCTGCTCATCACGGGTGCCTCGATCGCCGGCGTCGTGAAGGCGACGGCCACCGTGGCGGTGGACGCGACCGGGGTGCTGCGCACCGCGGGGTCCCGCCGCTCCGAGCACGACGACGACGCGCGACGACGCCTGGAGTGCGGATCCAGGCGACGAACCGTACGTCTCGCCGTTCGAGGACAGGGCTGCGGGCCACGCGTCGCAAGCCAAGCGGGTCGCCCCGCCCGACGAAGCCGACGTGGACGTCATCATCCGCCCGGCCGCCGAGTACGCGCATCAGCTCGACGGCGCCGTCCGCTACCCCGACCTCTTCGGGGAGCCGGTGCCGACCGCACGGTCTCCCAAGGCGCCACCTGCCGTGACGCCGCAGCCGGGGGAGGAGCTCGAGCGCATCGACGCCCTCGAGGACATCGAGCTCGAAGACGTTCCGATGCCGGCCCCCCCGACCGCTCCCGCCGGGACCAGGTCGCCGGCGGCGAAGGCCACCACGGCGCCTGACGAGGACAGCACCTCGGTGATCCCGGTGGGCGAACAGGGCCGTCTGGACCTCGACGAGGAGGTCGAATGGATGCGCCCGGGGGCAGGCCTGCTCACCCGGACCGCCGCCGACCTGCAGAAGCCCGACCTCCGCGGACAGGAGGACACCGCCCGGCGCCTGATCGAAGCGCTCGCGCACTTCAAGGTCGAGGCGAAGGTCATCGGCGCCGTCTCGGGCCCGCACATCACCCGTTATGAGCTCAAGCTCGCACCCGGCATCAAGATGTCGAAGGTCGCCCAGATGAAGGACGACCTCGCCTACGCGCTGGCGGCGACCGAGATCCGCATCCTCGCGCCGATCCCGGGCAAGACCGCGGTCGGCGTCGAGGTCCCCAACCTCCGTCGGCAGATGGTGACGCTCGGTGACGTCTACGGCCCGCCGCCGAAGGGGTCCAGCCCGCTCACCGTGTGGCTCGGCAAGGACGTCAGCGGCGCGGCGATCCACGCCGACCTGGCGAAGATGCCCCACCTGCTCGTGGCGGGAACGACGGGCGCCGGCAAGTCGGCGTGCATCAACGGGATGCTGAGCTCGATCCTCCTGCGGGCGACCCCTGAGGAGGTCCGCCTCGTCCTGGTGGACCCGAAGCAGGTCGAGCTGAACCACTACGAGGCCGTGCCGCACCTGCTGACCCCTGTCATCACCTCGCCCCGCGCAGCAGCCAATGCCCTGCAGAACCTCGTCCGGGAGATGGAGTGGCGCTACGGGATCATGTCGATGGCCCGCACCCGGTCGCTGCCCGAGCTCAACAAGCACCGGCGCGAGAACGACCAGGAGAGCCTGCCGTACATCCTCTGCGTCATCGACGAGCTCGCTGACCTCATGATGGTCGCACCCGGTGATGTGGAGGACTCGATCATCCGGATCGCCCAGAAGGCCCGCGCGGTGGGCATCCACCTCGTCCTGGCCACGCAGTCACCCCGCGTGGACGTCATCACGGGCATGATCAAGGCGAACGTGCCGTCCCGTATCGCGTTCAGCGTCTCCTCCCAGACGGACTCGCGCGTCATCCTGGACCAGAACGGCGCCGAGTCCCTGCTCGGCATGGGGGACATGCTGTTCAGCGCGGTGGGCTCCTCGAAGCTCCACCGCATCCAGGGCGCCTACATCGACGAGGAGCAGGTCGCCAAGCTCACGTCGTTCTGGGCTGACCAGGGCGAGCCGCAGATCCGCGAGGATCTGCTGGAAGAGGTCGTCAAGGAGGACGCGCCCGACAAGAAGGGCGGCGACGAGGACGGGTTCGATCCCGACGAGGACCCGCTGCTCGGCGAGGCCATCGCGCTCGTGGTGGAGATGGGAACGGCGTCCACGTCCATGCTCCAGCGCCGGCTGCGGCTCGGATACACCCGCGCCGGGCGCCTCGTGGACATGCTCGAGCGTCGCGGCATCATCTCCGGCTACGAAGGCTCAAAGCCCCGCACCGTGCTCGTCACCGCGGTCGACCTGCCGCGGGTCCTGGCCTCGCTGGGTGAGCCCGGCGCGGGGACAGCGGACGACCTCGTCCCCGGCGCCGGCGCCGACGACACCGTCGCCGACGTCGTGCTGCCCGAGCTCCCGGACCCGGTCGAGATCCTCGACTCATGACGCCCGGGGGCGCAAGGCGGTGCCCGTACCGGGGCCGACGGGCGCTGCGCCGGTAGCCTGCAGGGCGAATGCCCGAGATCGGAGCCACCCTTCGCGAAGCGCGGATGCGCGCGCGGATCGACATCTCGGAGATCGAGTCCGAGACGAAGATCCGGGCGAAGTACCTGCGCGCGCTGGAGAACGAGGAGTGGACGCTGCTCCCGGGCCCCACGTACGTCAAGACCTTCCTGCGCACGTACGCCGAGGCGCTCGGGCTGGACGCCAAGCTCCTGGTGGAGGAGTACAAGCTCCGCCACGAGCAGCTGTCGGACAACGAGCTCGCCAGGCCCATCGGGCCTCCGAGGACGACCACCAGCGGGCGAGGACGGGGCGGCCCTTCTACCGGCATCCCCCGCTCGTATGTCGTCGCCGGCCTGGTTCTGGCCCTGTGCGTCGTCGTCTTCATCCTCAGCCGTCTGGGCGGGGGTGCGACGGATGCCGAGAGGACGGCCCGCTCTTCGTCGACCGCCGACGCGGTGACCACGGCGTCACGGCCGAGCACCGAGACGACCCCCGCGACCCCGGCGCCTGCGGCCAAGAAGAAGAAGCCTGTCTCCAAGTTCGTGAAGCTCAGGATCGTGCCGACCGGCACCGTCTACGCCTGTCTGGTCGCCAAAGGCCAGCCCGGGGCGCTCGTGAACGGCGCCACCCTCACGCGCGACGGTGGGGCGACGAGGACCTTCCGTTCGAGCCGCTTCCGCCTCGCCTTGGGCAACACGGACGCCGAGCTGCGCGTCGACGGGAAGAAGCGGCGCTTTCCGCGCTCTGCCGTGACCTCCGCCGGCGTCTTCGTGCAGATCACGCGAAAGGGCCTCAGCGCCCTTCCCAAGTCGATCCGGCCCGACTGCAGCTGACACGATCGCGCGAACGCGCCGCCACCGCCCCGTGGCGGCGGTGCACGTTCTAAGGTCAGGCGGATGAGCACACGCGCGGGGATCATCGTCACCGGCACCGAGGTCCTCACCGGGCGCGTCGTGGATCGCAACGGCCCGTGGCTCGTCGAGCGCCTCCGCGAGCTCGGGGTCGACGTCGCCCACATCGCCGTCGTGGGTGACCGACCGGACGACATCGTCGGCGCCTTGCGCTTCTTCACCGCCGAGAACCTGGACCTCGTCGTCACAAGCGGCGGGCTCGGTCCCACCGCCGACGACCTGACCGCCACGGTGGTGGGCGGGTTCCAAGGGCGTGAGATGCTCCTCGACGAGGCGCTGCAGGCGCGCATCGCCGAGATCCTGCGCCCGATGGTGGAGCGCTGGCCGGACCTCGACATGGACGCACTGCACGAGGGCACCCGCAAGCAGGCCGTCGTCCCGCGCGGGGCCACCGTGCTGGAGCCGGTCGGCACCGCACCCGGGCTCGTCGTCGAGCCCGCCGACGGTCAGGACGGCCCCACCGTCGTCGTCCTTCCGGGGCCTCCCCGCGAGCTGCAGCCCATGTGGGAGGCCGCGACGGCCACCGGTGCCTTCGCCGCAGCCACGCGAGACCGCGTGAGCTACGAGCAGCACATGCTGCGGCTCTTCGGGATCCCGGAGTCCGAGATCGCCGAGACGCTGCGGCGAGCCCAGGCGGACGGGGTGGACCTCGGGCTCCTGGAGATCACGACGTGCCTGCGTCGAGGCGAAGTCGAGATCGTCACGCGCTATGAGCCGGCGGACGCCGCCGTGTACGACGCCTTCGTGGAGGTCGTCCGCACGCGCCACGCCGACACGATCTTCAGCGACGACGGGTCGAGTGTCGACCAGCAGGTGGCCGCGCTCCTGCGCGAGCAGGGCAAGACCGTCGCGACGGCCGAGTCGTGCACGGGCGGACTGCTCTGCGCGCGCCTGACCGAGCTTCCCGGCTGCTCGGACTACGTCCTCGGCGGTCTCGTGACGTACGCGAACGCGGCGAAGTCGCAGCTGGCCGGGGTGGACCCCGCGCTCATCGAGCGCCACGGTGCCGTCTCGGTCCAGGTCGCCGAGGCGATGGCCGCGGGCGCGGTGTCGCACCTCGGGGCGGACATCGCGATCGGGATCACCGGGATCGCCGGGCCTGGCGGCGGGACGGAGGACAAGCCAGTCGGGACGGTCTGCTTCGCGGTTGCCACCGGCGACGGCGTCGCCGATTCGCGCAGCCTGCGTCTTCCGGGGGGCCGGCCGGACGTGCGCGATCGCTCGACGACCGTCGCCATGCACCTCCTGCGCCGCGTCCTGCTTGATCAGGACGCGATGACCGCCGGGCCGCGGGGCTGACGCGATGAGGCCCGCGGGGCGGATGGCGCCGACAGCTCTGGCGGGCGCCCTTGCCGGAACGGTGGTCGCGCTCGCATGCGTCCCCGGGACGGCCGCCGCGGCCGCGGCGACGAGGATCGACCCGCCGGTGGGCTCACGCGCCCTGACGCGATCCGCGCTGCCCAGCGGCCGGACGACCTACCGTCGCCCCGCGGATCTGCAGGCCGACCTTGACGCGCTCGTGGCCGGGCACCCTGGGCTGGTCCGTGCCGTCACGCTGCCGCGCCGGTCGATACAAGGGCGCTCGATCGCGGGCGTCGAGATCGCGGCGGACGTCAACCGCAGCGACGACGGGCGCCCGGTCTTCTTCGTGGGCGGTCTGACCCACGCACGCGAGTGGCCGTCCGCCGAGGTCGCCATGGAGTTCGCGCTGGACCTCGTCGCCCATCAGGGGGAGGCCAGGGTCGCTGCCCTGCTGCAGGGTCTGCGGATCGTCGTCGTCCCCGTGCTCAACCCCGACGGCTACCTCTACTCGCGCGGGACCGCCGTCGGTGGCCAGGTCGACCCGGTTGCCGCTGACCGGCGCCGCAACTGCCGTCCGCTGCGCGGGGACCCCGCCTCGGGCGGGTGCGCGACCGCGCGCGGGGTGGACCTGAACCGCAACTACGGGGCGTTCTGGGGCGGACGGGGAGCCTCCACGTCCCCGGCGTCCGACACCTACCGCGGCAGCGGCCCGTGGTCGGAGCCGGAGGCCGCCGCCGTCCATGAGTTCACCCAGACCCTGCCGGTCACCGGCGTGCAGTCCCTGCACAACGTCGGCGGCCTCGTGCTGCGACCGCCGGGCTTCCGTGGGCTCGGGCGGGCCCCGGACGAAGCCCGCCTGAAGGCTCTCGGCGACGCCATGGGGAGGGCAACGGGCTACGAGAGCCGCTACGGGTATGACCTGTACGAGGTGACGGGCGCTCTGGAGGACTGGAACTACGTCGCCCAGGGGGCGTTCGGGTACACGGTCGAGCTGGGCGGTTCCTCCTCCGCGGACACGAGCTTCCAAGGGACCTACTCGACGCACGTGGTGGACCAGTACGTCGGACGGGTAGGGACGCCGAGCGCCGGCAAGGGGATGCGCGAGGCCCTGCTCCTGGCCTCGGAGGCCGCCATGGACGCCCGGGATCACGTCGTGCTGCGCGGGGGCGCCCCCGGCGGTGCCGTGCTGCATCTGCGCAAGCGCTTCGACACGACGACCAGTCCGCTCTGCAGCGACACGTTCTCCGCTGACGCCTGCGGACCCACCCGGCCGGCGTTCAGCACCCCGGACGGCCTGGACAACACGCTCGACGTTCCGCAGAGCGGCACGTTCAGGTGGCACGCGGGGCCGTCGACGCGACCCTTCGAGCGCAAGGCCGGCCGCCGGGAGACGTGGACGCTGAGCTGTCGCAGGTCAGGCGCCGGGACCGTGACGAAGGCGGTCTTCGCCGATCGCGGGCAGACGGTCGACGTGGACCCCTGCGACCCGGCGTCCCTTCCACGGGCCGCCGGTGCTCCGTCTGGGCCGCAGACCAACCGGGTGTCCGTGAGCCCGCGGCGCGATCGGGCCGCGGTGGTCCGGCGGGCCGGTCACCTCCGGGTGCGAGCCACGTGTCCGGTCACGTGTCGCGCGACGGTCACGGTCACCGCCGGGACGCGCACGGTGGCCTCGCGGGTGGGGGTCTCGCTGCGCGGCCGCCGGGTGACGACCGTGGCCGTGCCGCTCACAGCCGCCGGGCGCCGCATCGTGGCGGGGTCGTCGGCGCGGCGGGCGCTCCGGGTGTCGGTGCGGTTTCGGAGCACCGCGGGGAGCACGGCGACGTTCGCCCGATCCTTCTCGCTCACGCGCTGAGGGCCTCGGCAGGGCCGACGCGCCCGTTCCTGCGCAGCGTGGATGCCAGAGCACGACACGCTCGTGGTTTTCCCGGCGCAGTCTCCTCCGTAGCGTCCCGTTCCGTCCGCCACACCCCTCAAGATCCCATGCACCACAGATGAGAAAGGCAGTCCGCACATGGCCGTAAGCTCGGATGAGAAGGCCGCAAAGGCCCGTGACACCGCCCTCCAGGGCGCCCTGCAGCAGATTGAACGCCAGTTCGGCAAGGGCTCGGTCATGCGCATGGGCGACCCTGACGCGCAGGTGCGGGTCCAGGCCATCCCGACGGGCTCCCTTTCGCTCGACCTGGCGCTCGGGATCGGCGGCGTCCCCCGTGGCCGCATCGTCGAGGTCTTCGGACCGGAGTCCTCCGGAAAGACGACGCTGATGTACCACATCATGGCCGAGGCCCAGAAGCTCGGGGGCGTCTGCGCGTTCATCGACGCCGAGCATGCGATGGACCCGCTCTACGCCGAGCGGATCGGCGTGGACATCGACGAACTGCTCGTCTCTCAGCCCGATTACGGCGAGCAGGCCCTGGAGATCGCTGACATGCTCGTGCGCTCCGGTGCCGTCGACGTCATCTGCGTCGACTCCGTGGCGGCGCTGACCCCCCGCGCGGAGCTCGAAGGTCAGATGGGCGACCAGACGGTCGGTCTGCAGGCCCGGATGATGAGCCAGGCGATGCGGAAGCTCGCCGGCAACCTGAACCGGACGAACACGATCATCCTGTTCACGAACCAGATCCGCGAGAAGATCGGCGTGATGTTCGGCTCGCCGGAGACGCAGCCCGGCGGTCGGGCGCTCAAGTTCTACTCGTCCCAGCGCCTCGACATCCGCCGCATCGAGACCCTCAAGGAGGGGACCGAAGCCGTCGGCAACCGCGTCCGCGTGAAGGTCGTGAAGAACAAGGTCGCGCCGCCGTTCCGGCAAGCGGAGTTCGACATCGAGTTCGGCAAGGGCATCTCGACCGCCGGATGCCTGATCGATCTCGGCATCGAGCACAACGTCGTGACGAAGTCCGGGTCGTTCTTCTCCTACGGTGAGGACCGCCTCGGCCAGGGCCGCAACAACGCCAAGGCGTTCCTCAACGAGCACCCGGAGATCGCCAAGGAGATCGAGGACAAGATCTACGCCGTCCTCGACATCAACCGCGACGTCGCCACGACGCTGGAAGGCACCCGAGCCGAGGATGCGGCCAACGCCGCCGCGGCAGCCGCTGTCGACGGCCCGCCGGTCAACGGCCTCGCGGCCTGAACGGGGCGCGACGCCCGTGTGGCACGACAGCCCCACGGGCGTCGACGCGCAAGCCGCCGACCCGGCGATGCGCCTCCAGCACGCGCTGGACCTCGCGTATCGCCATCTCGCCCGACGTGATCGGACGGTGGCGGAGGTGCGGGCACAGCTCGAAGACAAACAGGTCGCGGGTGACGTGATCGACGCCGCGGTGGCTGAGCTCACCGAGCTCGGTTACCTCGATGACGCGCGCTACGCCATGCGCTTCGCCGAGGATCGTCGGACGCTTGACAGCTGGGGCCCCGACCGCATCGAACGCAGACTCCGGTCGCTCGGCCTCGGCGACGAGCTCATCGCGCCGGCGCTCGCCACTCGCGACGCCGCGGACGAGCTGGATGCGGCAGTCGCCGTTCTCAGACGTCGGTACACCACGCCGTCGGACGACCCGCGAGCCCGTGACCGCGCGCTCGGGATGCTCGTGCGGAAGGGCTACGACCTGGAGCTCGCGTACGACGCTGTCCGGGCGTTCGAACGCTCGGCGTAGGTTTCGCCGAGGGCCACGGGGGCATCCGATCCTCATGAGCTCTTCTTCCACCAGCCCCGTACCGACCCTTCCGCTACCCGGCGGCGAGGGGATCCCCCAGCTCGGCTTCGGCGTGTGGGAGATCCCCGCTGAAGAGACGGTCGAGGCCGTGACGAGGGCCTTGCTCGCGGGCTACCGTCACATCGACACCGCGGCGATCTACGGCAACGAGGCCGGCGTGGGACAGGCCATCCACGCTGCTGGTCTGGATCGCTCGGACGTCTTCATCACGACGAAGTGCTGGAACAGCGATCAGGGTCGCCAGGAGGCGGAGCGTGCGCTGAAGGCAAGCCTCGGGCGCCTCGAGACGGACTATGTGGATCTGTACCTCATCCATTGGCCCACGCCCGGCCGGGACCGCTACGTCGAGACGTGGCAGACGTTCATCGAGCTCCAGGCCCAAGGGCTGGTCCGGTCGATCGGCGTGTCGAACTTCAACGCCCCCCACCTCGAGCGGCTCATCGCCGAGACCGGCGTCACCCCCGCGGTGAACCAGATCGAGCTCCATCCGCAGTTCCAGCAGCCCGGCCTCCGGCGCGAGCACGCTGATCTCGGCGTCCTGACCGAGGCGTGGAGCCCGCTCGGGAAGGGCGGGGTCTTCGACGACCCGGCGGTGACGACGATCGCGCAGGCCCACGGCAAGTCCGCCGCGCAGGTCGTGCTGCGGTGGCACCTGCAGCTCGGCAACATCGTCATCCCCCGATCGGTGAAGCCCGCGCGGATCAAGGAGAACTTCGACCTGTTCGACTTCGAGCTCACCGCGGACGAGATGGCCGCCTTCGACGGCCTCATGACCGGCGCGCGCACGGGGCCCGACCCGGACGAGTTCAACCTCGCCTAGGGAGGTAGAGGCCCGTCGTCGCCGCGGACGACGGCCGGCCGAGCGCGGCGAGCGCGGCCGTGGGCGAGCGCGGCGACTACCCTCTGACGTCGACATGAAGCGCTACCACGTCACCACCTTCGGCTGCCAGATGAACGAGCACGACTCCGAGCGGATGAAGGGCATGCTCGAGTCACTCGGTTACCGCCAGGCGCAAGAGCAGGGCGACGCGGACGTCATCCTCTTCAACACGTGCTCCATCCGCGAGACCGCGGACTCGCGCTTCGTTGCCCACCTGGGCCACGCCAAGCGCGCCAAGCGCGAACGGCCCGGGACGATCATCGGCGTCGGCGGATGCTGGGCGCAGTCGCTCAAGGACGAGGTCTTCGAGCAGTTCCCGTTCGTCGACGTCGCCTTCGGGCCGGGCCAGGTCCACAAACTCGCCGAATTCCTGACGTCCGACTCGCTCACGGCCCAGGGGTATTTCGAGTTCGAAGGCTTTGCCGGCGACCTGCCGGACAAGCGCACGCGTGAGCATCAAGGCTGGGTGCAGATCAGCGTCGGCTGCAACTGCAACTGCTCCTATTGCATCGTTCCGCAGACCCGCGGACGGGAGGCTTCCCGGCCCTTTGACGGCGTCGTCGCCGAATGTGAGCGCCTGGCCCGTGAAGGTGTGCGCGAGGTCACGCTCCTTGGCCAGAACGTGAACGCCTACGGCCGCGACCTGCGGCCCGACCGCCGGACGTTCGCCGAACTGCTGGCTGCGGTGGATGCGGTGGAGGGCATCGAGCGGGTGCGCTACACCTCCCCGCACCCCAAGGACATGAAGGAGGACGTGATCCTCGCCCACGCCGAGCTGGCCTCGGTCTGCGAGCACATCCATCTGCCGCTGCAGTCGGGCTCGAGCCGCATCCTCAAGGCCATGCGGCGGACCTACGACCGCGAGCGGTACCTCGATCGCGTGGCCCTCATCCGCGAACACGTGCCGGATTGCGCGATCACGACGGACATCATCGTCGGCTTCCCGGGGGAGACCGAAGAGGACTTTCAGATGACGCTCGACGTCTGTGAACAGGTTGGCTACGACAGCGCGTTCACGTTCGTCTTCTCGCCTCGGCGAGGCACGGAGGCAGCGCTCATCTCCGAGGGCCTGGTCGCGCACGACGTGAAGGTCGAGCGGATGCAGCGACTTGTGGAGGTCGTGCAGCGACGAGCGCACGATCGGGCGCAGCGGTTCGTGGGCCGGACGGTGGAAGTGCTCGTCGAGGGCACCTCACGCACCGACCCGTCGCGCCTGCGCGGGCGCACCCGGCACAACAAGACGGTGAACTTCAGTGGGCTCGGCCTCCCAGGTGAGCTCGTGATGGTCGACGTCGAACGCGCGACGTCCCAGACGCTGGCGGGTGCCGAGCGCTTTCTAGCGCGAGCGCGCCACGACTGACGGGCAGCCGGTCAGGGCCCGGACCGAGCAGGTTGCACCGGTCTGACGGCTGCTACCGTCGCGGCCTACCCGTGACCGGGGTGAACGTATCGATCTGTGGTGGCGGGAGCAGGATGCTCACCACGGAGCGAGCGTCCGCGTCGTCGGGACGGAACCTAACGAGCAGGGGGAAGATGTGAAGCACTTCAGGAAGACCAAGACCACCGCGATCCTCGCGGCGCTGGGAGCACTGCTCGTGGCCGGAGGCGCATACGCGTTCTGGACCGCCGGCGGCTCGGGTTCAGGCTCGGCGACGAACGCGACGACGAACGGCACGACGACCCTGAAGGCGACGTTCGCCGATGGGCTCACCCCCGGGAAGAAGGAGGACGTCACGTACACGGCGTCCAACCCGGGTACGTCAAGCCTGCGTATCAACACCATCAAGGCCACGGTGCGCACCTCGGATCCCGGATGTCGCCCGGCGGACTTCGTCGTCCCGGACACCGCGTCGAACACGACGGTCCCGCCCGGAGCACAGGATGTGCCGGCCGGATCCACGACGATCACGTTCACCGACACCGCCCAGAACCAGGACGCGTGCAAGGGCGCGACGATCACCCTGGACCTGAGCAGCACCTGATCGGGGCTGGGCGGCGTCAAGGCCGACGCCGCCCCCCGACCGGAGCGTCACGATGACGCGCCCAGCTCTATCGCGCCGTCTCACGATCCCCGTCGGCGTTCTACTCGTGCTCGTCGGCGTCGGCGCCGGCTACGCCGCCACCGCGCTGCGCTCGACGCCGCGGATCCGGCTGACGGCGAGCCCCGAGAGCCGCACCGTGCGACCTGGGGCGACCCGGCTCGTCGGGCTGCGCGTGACCCGGCGCCACTTCTCCGGGCCCGTGTTGCTGCGCCTGGTCGGCCGCACGCCGCGAGGGATCGTCGTGACACTCTCCGGACCACGGTCAAGCCAGCGCTGCCGGTACCGCAGCGCCGGCCGCCCCGGCTGCACCTTTCGCCTCCCCAGGACGCGGACCCGAGCGCAGTTGAGGGTCCAGGTCGCGCGCTCCACCCGCACGGGCACCTACCGCCTGCGCCTACGCGCTGCGCGGCCCGGCGGCCGAGTGAGAAAGACCATCACGGTGAAGATCGTGGTGCCCGGTGTGAGCGTCGTCTCTGCCTCTTCGCAGGGCTCTTCCCCACCGACGCTCGTTGCCGAGCCCGCCCGGCGCGGGGTGCCGGCCGGGACCGAGGCGCAATTCCCGATCACCATCGAGCGTGACGACGAGACCGAGCCCGTCACCGTCCGTGTCACCTCGGCGCTGCCGGAGGGCGTCACCGCGAGGGTCACCCCGCAACCGGTCACGGGCCGCGAGGTGACCGTCGCCTTCGCGTCGGACAACGCGACCACTCCCGACGGCAGCTACCCGGTCCAGGTACAGGCGACCAGCGCCGGCGGAACGTCGACGCTGACGCTCACGCTGGTCATCAGCACGCCTCCCGGCATGTCCTTTCCGATAGCCGGGGACGTGGGCGAGCTCGCCCCGGGCATCACGAAGCCGATCGAGCTGACGCTCACCAACCCGAACGACTTCTCGATCTCGGTCGTACGGCTCGGCGTCGAACTGGGCGCGATCAGCGGGCCCGACATCGATGCCGATCACCCCTGCGGTGCCGTCGACTTTCGCGTCGACCAGGCCGCAGACGCCATCTACCCGCTCGTCGTTCCGCCGGGCCAGCACACGCTCACCGAGCTCGGGGTCCCGCGAGATGCCTGGCCCCGGATCTCGCTCCTCGACCGCCCCGTGAACCAGGACGGCTGCAAGGGCGCCGTCGAAGACCTCGTGTACGACGGCATGGCCCAGCGGACGCCACGATGAGGCTGCCGAAGATCCCGACGGTGCTGGCGGTCGTTCTCCTGAGCGTCGCCGCGGTCGCGGTCGCCTTCTGGACCAGCACCGGCTCCGGCCAGAAGAGCAGCACGCTCGGGACCCTCACCGCCCCCGTGCTCACGGTTCCCCCGACGTCCGACGGGACGACGACGCTGAACTGGACGGCCGCCACGGTCACCGGCCTGCCGAATGCCGCGGTCACCTACGACGTCGAGCGCCGCACCGGCAGCGCGGCCTACGCGACCGTCACGAGCGGGCCGTGCGCAAGCTCGCCGACCCCGTTGTCCCGGGATGTCACCAGCTGCCGCGACACCGTCTCGTCCTCCGGGACGTACACCTACCGGGTGACCGCTCGGTACCGGTCGTACACCGCGAAGTCCAACGAGGCAGGGAGTGACGTGCGCGTCCTTGACCACTTCGGTGTCACGACCGCGGCGACCACCGTCGCGGGCACGAGCCAGAGCGTCACCGTGACCGCCCAGGACGCAGCCAACGCCACCGTCACCGCGTACACCGGCCGCGTGTCGCTGTCTGTCACGGACCCGAAGGCCAGCGTCCCCGGCGATCGCACCTACACGAGCACCGACAGGGGCGTCTTCACGTTCACCGGCCTCGTCCTGAAGACCGCCGGGGCCCGCGCCGTGCAGGCCCAGGACACCGTGCGGCCGAGCATCACGGGCAGCGCGAGCGTCCTTGTCACCCCCGCGGCCGCGACCGCGCTTGCGTTCCGTCAGCAACCGAGCGAGCGCGTCGAGCCGAACGTGGCGTTCGGCCGTCAGCCGACGGTTGCCGTCGTGGACGCGTACGACAACACGGTCACGTCGGACTCGGGTGGTGCGGTCACGCTGAGCATCACGGGTGGGGGCTCGCCGCAGCTCTCGTGCAACCCGACGACGAACAAGTCGACGCCCGGAAGCGGTCTGGCGACCTTCTCCGGCTGCGCCGTCGACCGCGAGTCGACGGTGACGCTCACCGCGAGCCGGAGCGGGCTGACCCCAGCGGTGAGTCAGTCGGTTCTCGTGGCCAAGAAGCTGAGCCAGAAGGTCAGCTTCACCACGAGCACCCCGAGCGGTGTCACCGTCGACGAGCCGCCGTACACCGTGCGAGCGACGTCTGATTCCGGGCTGCCTGTCGTCATCAGCTTGGACGCTTCGAGCGTCGGCTGCAGGCTCACGGGGAGCAGCAGCGGTGCGACGGTGGACTTCACCGGCGTGGGCACCTGCCGGATCAACGCCGATCAACCCGGCAACGACACCTACCTCGCGGCGAACACCCAGCAACAGTCGGTGAACATCGGCAAGGTCTCCCAAAAGCTCTTCTTCGATTCCAGCGAGCCGAGCAACCCGACGGTCGGGGGCGCTCCCTACACAGTGCGCTTTCATCCGAGCTCGACCTCCGGCCCGCCCGTGGTGCTGTCGCTCGACGGCGCCAGCAAGGGGTGCGCCATCTCAGGGAGTGGCAGCGGGGCAACCGTCACGTTCACAGCGGTCGGCGCCTGCAAACTCAACATCAACCAGGCGGGCGACGCCAACCACAACGCTGCGCCGCAGGTGCAGCAGTCGTTCAACGTGAGCAAGGGGAGCCAGAGCATCACGTTCACCTCGACCCCGACGCCCGGCGCGCTCACCTACCGGCCGACCGCGACCTCCTCATCCGGCCTGGCCGTCGCGTTCACGATCGACAGCAAGAGCACCTCCGGCTGTTTTTTCCTGGGAGCGACGGTCGTGCTGGTCGGCGCCGGCTCCTGCATCGTCGACGCAAATCAGCCCGGGGACGCAAACTACCTCGCCGCGCCCCAGGTGCAGCAGACGATCCAGGTCTGAACGCCGTCGCCGCGTGAGGCCGGGAGCCTCCCGCGCGGTCCGTCGCGGCGTCCGCGGTCTTCAGCGCTTGTCCGCCTGGCCCGCGGCGAGCCTGCTCGAGATCTTCTCGGCGCCCATACGCATGGTGAGCTTGGCGCTCGTCTGCGGGGCCAACTGGGAGAAGCCTGCCGCCACCCGCATGCCCAGGGGGGCGACGTCGATCTCGGCCTTGTCCTGCTCGATGGCCTTGAGGACGGCGTCGGCGACCTGCTCGGGGCTTGAGGTCCCGACGGTCTTGGGCAGCTGAACGCCGGCGTCGGCGAACATCCCGGCATCCCGGATGAAGCCCGGGAAGATCGTCGAGACGCCGACGCCCGAGGACGCAAGGTCCGCACGGAGGCCCTGCGCAAACCCCCGCAGGCCGAACTTCGACGCGCTGTAGACGGACGACCCGGGGGAACCGGTCTTGCCCGAGAGCGACGAGATGAAGACGAGGTGGCCGCTGCCGCGGTCGCTCATGGTCCGGGCATAGGCGTGCGCGATCGCCATCGGGGCGGCGAGGTTGACCTGCATCGCGCGCTGCACCTCTTCGCTCGTGAACGACAGCAGGGGTCCGGAGGCCGGCAGCGCCGCGTTGTTGACGACGGCGTCGACGTCGGGGTGCGCGGCGATCAACGCGTCGACCGCTGCCGGATCGCCCAGGTCGCAAGCCACCGCGACGCCGCCGAGCTCGGCCGCCAGCGGCTCGAGGACCTCACTGCGACGTCCCGTGAGGACGAGCTTGGCACCCGCGCCGTGCAGGCGTCGCGCGATGGCGTGACCGATCCCGCCCGTGGCGCCCGTGAGCAGGATGGTGCGACCTGTGACGTTCATGGGCCGGATCATACGAGCGGGCCGGTTTTCGGGCTCCGCAAGCTCCGGCCGCGATACTGCAACGCGATGCAGCCGTCCGTCCTGGCGATCTTCGGCCCGACCGGCGTCGGCAAGACGGCGGTCGCGCACGCCATGGCCGACCGCTTACGGGCTCAGGGGGAACGTCCCGTCGCCGTGTCGGCCGACGCGCTGCAGGTCTACGCCGGGCTCGAGATCCTGACGGGGGCTGCTGACGCTCATGACCGCGCGCGCCTGGAGCACCGCCTGGTGTCGTTCGTCCCCATCAGCGACACCTTCAGCGTCGGCGCCTACTCCCGGAGCGCGCACGACGAGATCGACGCGCTCCTGGCGGACGGTGCTGCGCCGATCGTCGTCGGGGGCACCGGCCTGTACCTGCGCGCGGCGCTCGCCGACCTTGATCTGCGCGCACCGGTCGATCCGGCCGTGCGGGCGCGGTGGACGGCACGCCTGCGCGACGACGGGCCCGGTGCGCTGCATGAGGTGCTCGCCACGCGCGACCCGGAACTCGCCGCGCGTGTCACCCCGAACGACGGGCACCGTCTCGTCCGGACCCTCGAGCTCCTCGACAGCGGACAGGCGCCGCCGGGGCCACACGATCAGCAGCTGTGGACCTCCAACACCCGCCACCCGACGCGGTTGATCGGCCTCGTCATGGACCGTCCGGCGCTCATGGCGGCGATCGACGCCCGGGTGGACGCCATGATCGCGCGTGGCGCCGCAGCGGAGGTTCGTGCGGCCGTCGCCGCGGGGGCGTCCGAGACCGCGCGCAAGGCGCTCGGCTTCCAGAGCCTGCTGGACGGCGACGTGGAGGGGATGAAGACCCAGACCCGTCGTTACGCCAAGCGTCAGCTCACGTGGATGCGCAAGCTTCCCGACGTGGAGCTCGTCGACGTCACCGGTCGCACGCCGGATGACGTGGCCGCGGGGCTGCTGCCCTGACCGGCCGCGTCATATCGTGTCGTCGATGACCGATCAGCTCATCGGCGTCACCGGCGCCACGGGTGCCCTCGGGGGCTGCGTGGCGAACCGCCTGGCGCAGCGCGGGGCCGCGCAGCGCCTCATCGTCCGCGATGCGGCCCGTGCACCGCAGCTCGACGGGGCCGAGATCCGCGTCGCGCCGGGGTACGCGGACACCGGCGCGATGCAGTCGGCGCTGGAGGGCGTGCGGACGCTGCTGCTCGTCTCGGCCGGCGAGTCGGCCACCCGGGTCGACGAGCACCGCAGCGCCTTGGACGCGGCGGCCGCTGCCGGAGTCGCCCACGTCGTCTACACCTCGCTGGTGGGCGCCTCGGACCCACAGGCGACGTTCACGCTGGTCCGCGACCACCACGCCACGGAGGAGCATCTGAGATCGCTCGGGGTGGCGCACACGATGGTCCGCAACAGCCTGTACCTGGACGTTCTTCCGCAGCTCGTGCAGGCGGACGGCGTGATCCGGGGCCCCGGCGGGGACGGTGGCTTCGGTGCCGTCGCCCGCGACGACGTGGCCGACGCGCTGACGGCGGTGCTGCTGGGCCCCGCGGCCCACACCGGTGAGATCTACGAGCTCACCGGGCCGCGCGCCTTCACCTTTCAGGAGGCGGCGGACCTCATGTCCGAGGTCTCCGGCCGCCAGGTCGCGTATTTCAACGAGCCGATCCAGGAGGCGTTCGAGTCGCGAATGGATCCGGACGTCCCGGACTGGCAGATCGATGCGTGGGTCACGACCTACCTTGCGATCGCCCGCGGAGAGTTCGATCTCGTGACCGATGACGTGCAGCGCCTCACCGGGCACCCGCCGCGCGATCTGAGGGACGTCCTCACCGCTCGGCCGGATGCCTTCGCCCACCTCACCGCGCCGTAGGGTCTGGGACATGCGCTTTGAGAAGTGGCAGGCCCTCGGAAACGACTACCTCATCGTCGAGCGTGAGCGGTCCCCCGTGGAGCTCACCCCCGCCCGTGTGGCGCGACTGTGCCACCGCCACCTGGGTATCGGCGCCGACGGCGTCCTGGAGCTCTCTGCGCCGGACGAGCCCGGTTTCGTGGCGCGTCTGCGCATCTTCAACCCCGACGGCTCTGAGGCTGAACTGTCGGGCAACGGTGCGCGCGAGGCGATCCTCTACCTGCGGCGCGCGGGGTGGACGGACGCCGACCAGTTCTCGATCCAGACGATCGCGGGGGAGATCCGCCCGACCATCACCTCGGACACCACCTGCCGCGTGGACATGGGGCGCGCTCGGATGCGCTCCGACGACTTCCCGTCCGGCGGCGCCGACGGCCAGGGCACCGTCGCGGGCTTCCGCTTCCAGCACCTGCAGGTGGGCAACCCGCAGTGCGCGATCCACCTCACCGACCGCGACGAGCTCGAGGCTCTGGACCTGCCGGCCATCGGCCCGGCCATCGAGCACAGCGACCTGTTCCCGAACCGGACGAACGTCTCGTTCTTCTGCGAGGTCGAGCCTGGGGTGATCCGAGCGCGGATCTTCGAACGCGGGGTGGGGGAGACGATGTCGTCCGGCACGGGCGCCACGGGAGCAGCCCTGGCGTATGTCCTGCGTGGGGGTGACTCACCGGTGACGGTGCTGCTGGACGGCGGGGAGTTGACCGTCGAGGTCGACGAATCGCTGCATGTGGACCTCAGCGGGTGGGCCGTGCCCGTGTACACCGGCACCGTCAGCGCCGACCTGCTGTCCGCGCTGCAGGCGTTGTAGCGTCCCCGCCATGACGAGGATCGCAAGCGCCGCCGGCCTGGCCACCATCGATGAGGGTTCCGGACGCACCCTGGACGCCTGGTACCCCGCGCCGGTCCTGGGAGAGGCGTCGCAGGTCGAACTGGACGTCGACCCGGCGTCAGACGCCGTGCGGTCAACGCGCACCGTCCCGGTCGTCACGCAGATCGACCTTGACGCGCCACCCGCAGACGTCGAGGACGCGTACCTGCGCCTACACCTGCTGAGCCACCGTCTGGTGGCGCCGCACGGTCAGAATCTCGACGGACTTTTCGGTGTCCTGCCGAACGTCGCGTGGACCTCGCTCGGGCCGGTCGATGTCGCGGCCCTGCCGGCCGCGGCGCTGCGCGCCCGCGCAGCCGGCACCCCGCTGCACGTCGCCGGCGTCGACAAGTTCCCGCGCATGGTCGACTACGTCGTGCCGCCCGGGGTGCGGATCGCCGATGCTGCCCGTGTCCGCCTGGGTGCCCACCTGGCGGAGGGGACGACCGTCATGCACGAGGGGTTCGTGAACTTCAACGCCGGAACGCTCGGGGCCTCGATGGTCGAAGGGCGGATCAGCGCCGGCGTCGTCGTGGGGGACGGAAGCGACATCGGTGGCGGGGCGTCGATCATGGGGACGCTGTCCGGCGGCGGCAGCGAGGTCATCTCGATCGGCGCGGGATGCCTGCTCGGCGCCAACAGCGGCGTCGGGATCTCGCTCGGTGACAACTGCGTCGTCGAGGCGGGTCTGTACGTGACCGCCGGCGTGCCGGTCGGGCTGCCGGATCAGCAGGTCGTCAAGGCGCGCGAGCTCTCCGGCCGCGACGGGATCCTGTTCCGCCGCAACGCGCGTACCGGCGCGGTCGAGGCGGTCCCGCGCTCGGGGACCTGGGGCGAGCTGAACGCGGCGCTGCACGCGAACGACTGACCCGCGGCCGCGAGCGCGGCGGCGATGCGGGGACGCGACTGACCCGCGGCCGCGAGCGCAGCGGCGATGCGGGGGCACCGACCGACCTGCGGCCGCGAGCGTAGCGGCGGTCCGGGGGAGTGGCAGAGCGCCAGGCCCGGGAGCGCCGGACCGTACTTCTGCACCCGCCAGGGCAGGCACAAATACACGGGCCGCCTGCTACGCCGCCGGACCGTACTTCTGCACCCGCCAGGGCAGGCACAAATACACGGGCCGCCTGCCACGGCACCGGACCGTACTTCTGCACCCGCCAGGGCAGGCACAAATACACGGGCCGCCTGCCACGCCGCCGGACCGTACTTCTGCACCCGCCAGGGCAGGCACAAATACACGGGCCGCCTGCCACGCCGCCGGACCGTACTTCTGCACCCGCCAGGACAGGCACAAAAACACGGGCCGCCTGCCACGCCGCCGGACCGTACTTCTGCACCCGCCAGGACAGGCACAAAAACACGGGCCGCCTGCCACGCCGCCGAGTGGAGTGGGGGGCGGCGGGACGCGGACCCGCCCGCAGCCCCGTCAGACCGGCGTCGGCGCCGTCCAGGCCCGCAGCCGGTCCGCCGCCCGGCGGCAGGCATCAAGCGTCTGCACAAGTGCGACACGGACGTATCCCTCACCCGACGGCCCGAAATAGGCGCCCGGCGCCACGACGACGCCCTCGTCCAACAGCGCAAGCGCAAAGGCCTCGCTCGACGTCCAGCCCTCCGGCAGGGCCAGCCAGAGGAAGAAGGTCGCGTCCCCTCCGGCTGGGCGCAGGCCGCACTCCAGCAGGGCCGGGAGCAGCACGTCGCGCTTGGCGCGGTACACCTCGCGGACCGCGACGACATGCTCCTCGTCCTCCCAGGCGGCAACCGCAGCCCGCTGCACGAACTCCTGCGGCGCCACGCCGACGTTCGGCCGGTAGCGCTTGAGCGCCGCCACCAGATGCGGATCCCCGGCAGCGAACCCCGAGCGATAGCCGGGCATGGACGAGCGCTTGGAGAGCGTGTTCACGACGAGCACGTTCGTGAGATCGCCCGCCTGCAGGGCACTGGCCGGGAGCTCGTCGGTGAACGACAGTTCGCTGTAGGCCTCGTCGCTGGCGAGGATGAACCCGCGCTCCCGCGCCAGGGCCGCAGCGCGGGCATAGAAGGCGACATCGGCGGTGGCCGCCGTCGGGTTGTTCGGATAGTTCAGCCACAGCAGCGTGAGGTCATCCGGCAGCGCGTCGAGGTCGGGAAGGAAGCCTCGCTCGGCGACCAGCGGCAGCTCGTGTGTGGCCTTGCCCGCAAAGAGCGCCCCCCGCTCGGCGACCGGGTACCCCGGCACGGTGTACGCGACGGTGCCGGGTGCGGCGAGCTGCGCGAGGTGGAAGATGAGCTCCTTGGCACCGAGCGTCGGGACGATCTGCGTCGCCGGGTCCAGCGTCACGCCGAAGCGGCGCGCACACCAGGCGGCGATCGCGCTGCGCAGCTCCGGCAGGCCCTCCGCCAGCGGGTACGGCGACTGGGGCGTGATCGCGGCGGCCAGCGCCTCGCGGATGAAGGCCGGCGTCTGTTCGCGCGGCTCCCCGATGCCGAAGTCGACGACGTCGACACCCTGCGCCTCCAGTGCCCGGCGCGCTTGGGTCAGCCGGACGAACGGGTAGGTCCGCATCGACTCCAGCACGGGGTTGAGCGGCAGCGTCATCGGGTGAGAAACGCGTCCAGGACGCGGGCGCAGCGGACGAGCGCGGCAACGCTGACCTGCTCGTCACGCTGGTGGGCGAACCGCGGGGAGCCAGGCCCGAAGTTCACGGCGCTCATCCCCATCGCCGTGAACTCGGCCACCGGGGTCCACGCCTGTTTGGGAGCAACCGGCAGGTCACCCACCTCGATAAGACGCTGCACCAGCGGGTCGCCGGTGCACACGGCGCCGGACGGGGCGTTGGATGTGATGGTCAGCGACTCGCCCTCACCGCCGCAGAGCCCGCGTAGCTGCGCCTCGGCCGCCTCGGAGGACGTTCCCGGGGCATAGCGCTGGTTCACATGAGCCCGCACCTCGTCGGGGATGACGTTCTCGGCGATTCCGCCGCTGATCTGCGTCACGGAGACCACCTCGGTGAAGGTCAGCCCGTCGAAGACATGCTCGACCGGCGAGGTGGCGTCGGCCAGCCGCGCGATCGCCCGAGCAGCGCGCTCGATCGCGTTGTCGGCCTGCCACGGGCGCGCGGAGTGCCCGGAGCGCCCCGAGAACGTCCACGTGGCGTTGATGTTGCCCAGGCATCCTGCGTGCAGGGTGTTGTCCGTCGGCTCCATCATGAGGACGAGATCGGCTTCGCGCAGCGAAGGCTCGCGCCCGAGCAACGGGGTCAGCGCCGACTCGGCCACGGCGAGCTCTTCACGCCCGAAGAGGCACAGCCCGAGCGCCGCGGTCGCGCCGTCCTGCCCGCCGGGTGCCGAGGCGGCCAGCGCGAGCTCGATGGCGACGGCCACCGCGCCGAGCATGTCGGCCGCCCCCAACCCGAACACGGTCTCGGCGTCGCGACGGCCGGGACGGTTCCCCTGAGCCGGGACGGTGTCGAAGTGGCCACCCAGCACGACCCAGGGTGCGTCGTCCGGCCCGATCCGGTCGGTCAGGACGCACGTGTCACCGGCGTCGCGCGCGGGAACCCCGCCGCCCTGCAGGACCTGCAGGGCGTGGGCGGCCAGCGCGTCCTCATCCCGCGACTCGGACGGGATGTCGATGAGCTCGAGGGTCCGGGCCGCCAGGCGCTCGCCGAGCTCGGTGTCGCTGAGGTGGCCGATCACGGACGGCAGGCTATCGGGCCGCGATCGAACCACCACGCGGCACCGGCACGCCGTATCGTGACCTGGAGCATGCGCTACTGCGGCATCGACGTCTCTGCGAAGGCCGACAACCAGCAGCTCGTGACGTTGCACGAGCGGCGCGCCGCCGACGGGGAGAGCGAGCTCGTGGCGACGTTCTATGAGCCGGGGGACCCCGACGCCATCGCGCGGACGGTCCTCGGTTTCGGGGGCGAGGCCGTCGTGGCCGTCGACGCACCGAGCGGCCCACGCCTGGACCTCCTGGCGCCTGGTCAGCCGCTGCGGACCCAGCTCGGCCTGCCCGAAGGCCGGTACGAGCGCCACCGCGTCTGCGACGCCATCCTGTTCCGCCGGTCGCTGCCGCTGTATCCGGTACCCGCGGCCGGACAGCAGCTCACAGCGTGGGAGCGGTGGATCGAGGTCGGCTTTCGTCTCTTCGAGGCGCTCGCGCCGCTCGGTCTCTATCGACCGCAGCGCGACGCCGGTGTCCTGGAGCACCGGGTGGGGGAGGGTGCCATCCGGTTCGGGCGACTGGTCGAGACGTACCCCGACGCGATCTTCTGCTCGTTGCTCGGGCACCGCCCGTCCCCCAAGCGGACGCCGTGGGGCCTTCAGCAGCGGATCGCCGCCCTGAAGCTGCGTCGGGTCGTGGACGCCGACGGCGGGCTCTGGCACCGCACGCTCGACGAGCTCGATGCCTGCGCCGCAGCGTACGCCGCCTACACCCTGGCCAACGGGGTCGGGTCCTGGGTCGGCGATCCTCGGGAGGGCGTCATCCTGCTCCCGGTCCCGGCCCTGGAGGAGAAGTACCTCAAACTGCCTCCGCCGGGTCGCGTCCCGCTGGTCTGACCGGTCCGGGTTGCCAGGATTCAATCCGCGGCGCTAGGATCCTGGCGTGGCCGCCGTCGACGGAGCCGATCCACGGCTGAGGGAGGCCCGCCTTGAGGCCGGTCTGAGTCAGGGCGCGCTCGCCGATGCCGCCGGCCTCAGCCGCCAGGCCGTCGGGGCTGTCGAAAGCGGTCGCCACCGCCCGTCGGTCGACGCGGCGCTGGCCCTGGCGGCCGCCCTCGGCTGTGGGGTGGAGGCTCTCTTCGGCCCACGGACGGGCGGCACGACGGCCTCCGAGTCGCTGTCGGGCCTGCCGGTTCCGACCGGCAGCCCGGTGCTCACCGCGCAGGTCGGCGAGCGCCGCATCCACGCCCAGGCGACCCTCGCGGCGTGGCAGGAGCGATGGCCCGCCGCCGACGGCCGCTGGAACGGGAAGGGCGTCGAGACGTGGGATCCCGCGGCGCCCGCGCCGGAGGGCTTCGTCGTCGTCGGCTGCGATCCGGCTGTTGCGCTCGTCGCCGCCGAACTCCCGGCGCGCGGTCCCCGCCGGCTCGTCGCCGTGAACGCCAGCACCCGGGACGCCCTGGATGCGCTCGACGGCGGTCGCGCACACGCCGCGGTGATCCACGGCCCGGCGGGCACGCTTCCGGCACCGGCACCCGGGACGCTCCGCCTGCACCTGACCCGCTGGCGCGTGGGCGTCGCCACAGCCGCTGCACGGCCGCCGCGCAGCGTGACCGCCATCTCCGGCGACCTCGTGCAGCGAGACGCCGGCGCGACGACCCAGCAGGCGCTGCTGCGGGCGTACGCCACCGCCGGGGCTCCAGCCCCGCGCGGCCCGGTGGCCGGGGGTCACCTCGCCGTCACCATGCGCGTGCTCCACGGCGCTCGCGCCGGGGTGACGATGGAGCCCGCTGCCGTGCACAGCGGCCTGGGGTTCCTGCCGCTCGAGGTCCACGAGGTGCAGATGTGGATCCGGTCCGACCATCGGGACCATTCCGGCGCCGCCGCAGCGATCGAGGTCCTGGGGTCCCGTGCCTTCCGGCAGCGCTTGGGCGCCGTGGGCGCCTACGACCTGACCGACTGCGGCCGCGCGCTTGCGGAAACGAGCCCCGAATGAGCACCCTCAGACGCCTGGCGAAGTCGCTGCCCTGGCTGCTGGTGCTGCTCGTCGTCACCGGTTGCGGCGCGGGCGGCACGACGAGCACCGGGCGGGGAACCCTCGTGGTCTCGGCCGCCTCGTCGCTGAAGGCCGCCTTCACGCAGTACGGGGACGCGTTCGACGGCGCCCGGGTCCGTCTGTCCCTCGCCGGGTCCGACCTGCTCGCCGCACAGCTGCGTCAGGGCGTCAGACCCGACGTCTTCGCCGCTGCCAACACGACGCTGCCGCAAGCGCTGTTCAGCGAAGGCCTCGTCGGCAGGCCGACGGTCTTTGCCGGGAACCGCCTCGTCCTCGCCGTGCCGTCGTCCCCCGGGGGGCGTGTCCAGTCGCTCCGAGACCTCGCCCGCGCGGACACCACGATCGGTGCCGGCTCGGAGTCGGTACCCGTCGGCGCCTACACACGCAAGGTCCTCAGCAGGCTTGGCGACCGTCAGGAGCGGGCCATCCTGGCCAATATCCGCTCCAGCGAGCCTGACGTCGCCGGCGTCGTCGGCAAGCTCACCCAGGGCGCGGTGGACGCCGGCTTCGTGTACATCACCGACGTCAAGGCGACGAACGGACGCCTGAGGGCGATCGAGCTGCCGAAGGCGCTCAAGCCGCAGGTCGCCTACGCGGTGGCGATCGTCAGGGACGCGCCACACACCGAAACGGCCGAGCGGTTCGTCGCCGGGCTGCTGCGCGGCAAGGGCCGCGAGGCGCTGCTGCGGGCCGGGTTCACCGCGCCGCCGGGTCGGTGACGTGGGCACCCGCCGTCCCGCAGCGTTCTCGGTCCTGCTGACGCTCGCGCTCACCGTGACCCTGCTCTTCCTGACCGTGCCCGTCGTCGCGATCTTCGCCGACACGACCCCGGGACGGCTGCTCGACAGCCTGCAGGACCCGTCGGCCACCGACGCGCTGTGGCTCAGCCTGAAGACGTCGCTGGTCGCGCTTGCGCTCGTCGCCACCGTCGGGACGCCCGCCGCCTACGCGCTGGCGACACGGCGGTTCCGCGGCCGGGCGCTCATCGTCACGCTCGTCGAACTGCCGCTCGTCCTGCCGCCCGCCGTCGCGGGCATCGGCCTGCTGGCCGCCGTCGGCCCGAGTGGCATCCTCGGCCCCGCCCTGGACGACGCCGGGATCCGCCTGACCCTGCAGACGAGCAGCGTGGTCCTCGCCCTCGTCTTCGTCGCCGCGCCGTTTCACCTGCGGCAGGCGCAGTCGGCGTTCGAGGCCTTGGATCAAGACTGGTTGCGGGCGTCCCGGACGCTGGGCGCCGGGCCGGCGCGCACCTTCCTCCGCGTCGCCGTCCCCGCCGCCGCGCCCGGGCTGGCCGCCGGACTGGCTCTTGCCTGGGGGCGGGCGCTCGGCGAGTTCGGGGCGACACTCATGTTCGCCGGATCCTTCCGTGGCATCACGCAGACCGCGCCCCTCGCGATCTACGACCGGTTTGCCACCGACTTCGACGGCGCGCTGGCCCTCAGCGCCGTACTCGTCGCCGCGTCGGCCGCCCTGCTGCTGAGCGTGAAGCTCGTGGCCGGCGTCCGCCTTGCCCCGGTGCCCCGTGCTGCGCGTTGAGGCTCGAGCAGAGCTGGGGGACTGCGCCCTGGACGTCGTGCTCGACGTCGCCGCGGGGACCTGCCTCGCGCTCGCCGGGCCGTCCGGTGCCGGCAAGAGCTCGGTGCTGCGGATCGTCGCCGGACTCGTCCGGCCGGATGCCGGCCGGGTCCTCTGCGACGAGGACGTCTGGCTCGACACGGCCGACGGGCTCGATCTGCCACCCGAGCGCCGCAGCTGCGGGTACCTCTTCCAGGAGTACGCGCTCTTTCCGCACCTGAACGCATGGCAGAACGTCGCGTACGCCCTGCATGCCCTGCCGCGCATCGAACGCCGCACCAGAGCCCACTCGCTGCTCGAGCGTTTCGGTCTGGCCGACAAGGCAGGGGCGCGCCCGCACACGCTTTCGGGCGGGGAGCGCCAGCGCGTCGCCTTGGCCCGCGCCCTGGCACGGGAGCCGCGCGTCCTTCTCCTCGACGAGCCGCTCTCGGCGCTCGACACCCGCAGCCGGGCCGCAGCAGCGCGGGAACTGCACGTCATGCTTGCGCAGTTGCCGGTCCCGACGATCTTCGTCACGCATGACTTCGCCGAGGCGGCGCTCTTCGGCCACGAGGTCGCCGTCCTCGACGGCGGCCGGACCGTGCAGCGCGGATCCGCGGCCGACCTTGCGGCGCGCCCCGCAAGCGCGTTCGTCGCCGACTTCACCGGGGCCGTCGTCCTGACCGGGACGGCCTCCGCCGGGAGCGACGGGCTGACGCACGTCGTGCTGGACGGCGGTGGCAGCGTGGCGAGCACCGATCGTGCGGCGGGTCGCGTCGCAGCGACCGTCCACCCGTGGGACATTGCGGTGACCGGCGCCGGCCTCCACGGCGCCGGATCGGCACAGAACTCGTTGGAGGCCCGTGTCGTGTCGGTCACGACGATCGGCAACCGCGTGCGTCTCGGGCTTCAGGCGGGACAACCGCTGACCGCCGAGGTGACGACAGCGGCCGTCGACGCTCTCGGCCTCGTCGTGGGGACCGCTGTGACCGCGACCTTCAAGGCGGCCGCCACGCGGCTGACGGCGGGCTGACCGCCGCCCCCGTACGGCTCCCAGGGCCGTCGCCGGGCGCTCTAGACTGAGCGGGTGCCAAACCGCAGCCGCCACGGGCGGACAGAACCGACGCGCACGAACGGGACCGGTCCGGGCGACCGCGGCACGCGAGCCAAACAGCGCGCGTTCTGCATCGGCGTCCTGGAGGACGGTGACTCCGGTGACGAACTCGCCGAGCTGAAGGAGCTCTTGCGGACGGCCGGTGTCGCTGTCGTGGGGCAGGAGACCCAGAACCGCGAGAAGGTCCACCCGAACACCTACCTCGGCCCGGGCAAGCTCGAAGAGGTCAAGGAGCTCGCGAAGACCGCCGACGCGAACGTCATCGCCGTCGACGACGAGCTCACCCCCCGCCAGGAGCGCAACATGGAGGCCGCGCTGGGCATCCCGGTCGTGGACCGCACCGCGACGATCCTGGACATCTTCGCCGGCCATGCCCACAGCGCCGAGGGCAAGCTCCAGGTCGAGCTCGCCCAGCTGCAGTACAACCTCGCGCGCATGCGCGGCCTGTGGACCCACCTCGAGCGGCTCGGCGGCGGCATCGGCACCCGCGGACCCGGCGAGTCCCAGATCGAGACGGACCGCCGGCTGGCCCGCGACCGCATCAGCGCGCTGAAGCGCAAGCTCGTCGAGGTGCAGGGCACACGGTCGGTCATGCGCGCCGAACGCGAGCGCGCACACCTGCCGGCAATCGCGCTGGCCGGCTACACGAACGCCGGCAAGTCGACGCTCCTGAACCAGCTGACGGGCTCGGAGGTCGGCGTCCGCGACCGCCTCTTCCACACGCTGGACCCGACGACCCGCACGTGGCGCCTGCACGGCAGGACGTACCTGCTGACCGACACCGTCGGCTTCATCCGCAAGCTGCCCCATCAACTCGTCCAGGCCTTCGGCGCCACCCTGGAGGAGACACGCCTGGCCGACCTCATCCTCCACGTGGTCGACGCGTCGGCCGACGAGGAGGACCGCACCGAGATGATGCGCGCGGTCGACGAGGTGCTCGAGGAGATCGGCGCCGGCGACCGGCCGCGGATGCTCGTGCTCAACAAGATCGACGCCCTTGACGAGGACGAGCGCGAGGTCCTGGCCCGCCGCTTCCCCGATGCCGTGCTCGTGAGCGCGGCCACCGGGCGACGGGGTCCAGGCGTTCGGCGAACGGATCGCCGAGGAGTTCGAGCGTCGCCTGCAGGACGTCGACCTGCTGCTGCCCTATCAGGAGGGCGCACGGCTGGCGGAACTGCACGAGATCGCGGGCGACCTGCAGCGAGAGGACACCCCCGAGGGCGTCCACGTCCACGCCCGGGTCCCGGCGAGCGTCGCCGAGCGCTTCGGGCGGTTCTCCGTCGGGGCCCGGACGTGAGCCTCCGCCCGGTCGCGTGAGCGAGCTGCGGCCTGCTGCGGCTGGACGCTCGTGCGGAGGTGCCCGCAGTCGCGCGCACGCAGGCGACGCCGGACTCGATCTCTGTGCGCTGGACGGCAGGTGAGCTGGCGCCCGGTGCCCGAACGGTCGTGGCCACCGGGCTGGCGATCGCCCTGCCCCCGGGGCACGCGGGCCTGATCCTGCCCCGCAGCGGCCTGGCGGCCCGGCACGGCGTCACCGTCGTCAACGCCCCTGGCCTCATCGACGAGGGCTACCGGGGCGAGCTGCAGGTGCTCCTGCTCAACACGGATCGCGAGCCATGCGTTCACCTGGTCGGCGGGGGATCGCATCGCTCAGCTCGTGGTCACCGCGGTGGCCTCCCCGCAGCTCGTCGAGGTCGACACGCTGGACGAGACCGGTCCGCGGTACCGGGGGCTTCGGTTCCAGCGGGACGCTAGTCGCCCGGCATCCGCCGACGGCCGCTCTACAGTGGTGCCGGCATGCGACGGGCGATGCTCGACACGATGGTCTTCGACGCGCTGCACGCCGACCCGGCCGGGCGCGAGGCCGTGCTGGAGGCCGTCCGTGCCGGGGAGCTGCTGCTCTGCACGACGCACGTCCAGGAGGACCAGCTGGCCGCCATCCCGAACCCGGTGCGGCGCAAGGCCCTTCAGCGCCTGCCCCGTCACGTCGTGCCGGCGTCAGCCGGCGTCGCCGGCGTCTTCCGCACCGGGCGCGTGCGCTTCACCGATGACGAGGCCGGGGATGCGCTGCGCTACGGCAGCCGCCACGCGCCAGGACGACCTCATCGCCGAAGCCGCCGGGATCCGCACGGACGTCCTCGTCACCGAGGACCGCCGGCTGATCCAGGCCACGCGTGAGCGTGGGATGCCGGTCTGGCAGACGGCCGACCTGGTGGCCTGGGCGCTCGAACTCCGCGGCGACGTCGGCGGCGCGGCCGACGAGCACTTCAGCACCGCCGCACCGCGTGACCCTGACGCCGGCGCCGCCCCCCGATCAGGGAGATGCGACGCCGGCGCACGGGCACGGGGCCGGGCTACTTCACGTAGCCGGCCTCCTTCAGGTACGCCGCTGCCACCGCCTCGGGCTTCTGCTTGTCGAGGTCCACCCGGGAGTTCAGCTCCTGTACGACCTCGGTCGTCAGGCCTTCCTGGACAGAGGCGACGACCTTGACGAAGTCCGGCCCGGCCGCCTTGATCGCCGCGTCGCGGACGAGCAGCGAGACGTTGTACGGCGGGAGGAACTGCTTGTCGTCCTCGAGCAGCACGAGCTTGTCCGCCGCGATCTGACCGTCGGTGGTGAAGACGACCGAGACGTCCGCCTGCCCGCTCGTGAGGACCTCGTGGCGCTTGGCCAGATCCACCGGCAGGTACTTCTTGAACTTCTGGCCGTACGTCTGCTCGACCCCGAGCTTGCAGTCCAGGCGGGAGCGGCACTCGGGCGAGCCCGAGAGCGTGAGCTGACCGAACTTCGGCGCGAGCTCCGACAGCGTCTTGGGGCTGCCGGCCTTCTTCCAGCTCTCCTGCGACATCGCGAACCCGTTGGAGTCGGTGAACGGCGTCAGCGGCAGCGCCGTGACCCCGGCCTTGGCGAACTCGGCCTTGGCCTGCTCGTACGCCTGGGCGGGCTCCTTCGGGACGTCGGCGCTCTTGACGTTGAAGAAGTTCGTCAGCGCGGTGCCGACGTACTCCGGGTAGGCGTCGACCTGCCCGCCCTTGAGCGCCTTGTAGGCGATCTGCTCAGAGCCGAGGTTCAGCTGCTTCTTCACCTTGTAACCGGCGGCCTGGAGGGCCTGGGCATAGACCTCGCCGAGGATGAACTCCTCGGTGAAGTTCTTGGACCCGATCGTCAGCTGCGGCTTGGACGCGTTGTCCGGGTTGCTGACGATGACCTTGCCCTCCGCGGGCGCGGGCGCGGCGAGGTCGACGTCGGACGCCGCCGGGACGACGCGCTGTCTTGTCGTCGGAGTTGTCGGATCCGCACGCCGCCAGCGTCCCGGCGACGGCGATGGTGCTCAGGACGGAGAGGATGTTGCGATGCCTCATGGATGTGCCTCGTGTCGATCGGTGATGGGGTGGGTCAAGGGAAGGAGGGCACGCGTCATGCGGGACGTCGGCGACCGGCGTCGTGCGTCTGCCCGGCGCGAAGGCGCTCGAGCAGACCGCGTCGCCGGGGCGCAGCGCGGCCGGGGTGACCGCACGCTGCAGGCGGCGAAGAGCACCTCGGCGACGACCGCCAGCGCGGCGACGAGCATCGCGGTGCCGATGCGACCGCTCTCGCCGTAGACGCTGGCGTTGATGATCGGGTCACCGAGCGTCAGGACGCCGGCGAACGGGCCGAGGGTCGCGGTCGCGATGACGTTGACGACCGAGGTGCGGATCACCGCCGAAGACGAGCGGCAGCGCCAGCGGCAACTCGACCTGGCGGACCGTCTGCAGCGCCGACAGCCCCATCCCGCGCGCGGCATCGACGACGTCCTCGTCGACCTGACGCACCCCGACGTAGGTGTTCGTGAAGATCGGCGGGATCGCCAGCAGGGTCATGGCGAACACGAGGTTGCCCAGCGACAGCCCCAGGTAGCTGCTGAAGAACAGCACGAGCGCGATGGCCGGCACCGAGCGGCCGACGTTCGAGATGCTCGAGGCCGCGAAGTCGCCCCGCTGGCTGTGCCCGAGCGCAAGGCCCAGCGGAACGGCGACGAGGATCGCGAAGACCATCGCCAGGCCGACGACCTCCAGGTGCTTGCCCAGCAGCGGCCACATCGTGCTGCCTCCGACCTGCACGCCCACCGGACACCGAATCGCGCTCGTGGAAGAGGAAGTCCAGGCCGTCGGAGAACTGGCCGAGCACCGATGCGACGACGAGCGCGCTCGTCATCCCGCCGCCCTCCGCCAGGGCAGGGCCATCCGTTGGGCGCCGAGGAGCATGAGGTCCAGGCCCGCGGCGAGCACGATGCACAGGACGCTCGCGGTGACGATGTTCGACTTGAAGACGATGTCCGTGATGATCTGCTGGCCCAGCCCGCCGGCCCCGGCGATGAAGGCCAGCGCAGCCAACCCGACCGTCGTCGTCGTCGCGACGCGCACGCCCGCGACGATCTCGGGCACCGCCAGCGGGCAGTTCGACCTGCCACAGGCGCTGGCGGTCGGTCATCCCCATCCCGGTGGCGGCGTCCTTCGCTGCGTCGGGGACGTTGTCCAGCCCGGCGATGATGTTGCGGAAGATGACGAGCAGGTTGTAGGACGTCAGCGCGATCGCGCCGGTGACGAAGCCGAAGCCCGTGACCGGCAGCAGGATCGCGAACAGCGCCAGGCTCGGGATCGTGTACATCACGCCCGTGATGCCGGTGATCGGCGCGGTGAGCCAGCGGTGCCGATGCGCCAGCAACGCGAGCGCGAACGCGACGACGAAACCCGCCGCCACGCTGACGAGCGTCAGCTCCAAGTGCCGCAGCAGCGGGCCCATGTAGTCGCCGATGTGGTCCCGGATCCAGTCCGGGGCAGAAGCCGTTCTGCGCCACGCACGAGGGGGTGTCGCCACCACGGTCGCGGATGGCGACCTGCGCCAGGGAACGGTGATGCTCACGCCAGGCGCTCCGCAGGCGCAGGAGCCTCACGGATCCGTCCGGGTCCCTGACCGGCGAGGAACTGCGAGATGATCTCGACCGACAGCACCCCGGCGACCCGGCCTTCGTGGTCGGTGACCACGCCGAAGATGACGTGCCCCTGCAGCAGGTCGGCCAGCGCGTCACGCAGGATGTCGTCGAGCTCGACCATCGTCACACGGCCACGCCGGCCTTCGATGCGCTCCCCCGACAGGTCCTCCGGCGCCATCCACGCCAGTGGGCGTCCGTCGTCGTCGACGAGCAGGACGTGGCCCATCTCCGACGAGATCGCACGCTCGCGCGCGGGCGGCGCCGCGTCTCCCACGCGGACCGTCGGCGCCGTCCACAGGTCGATGTCGCGCACGCGCTGCAGCGCCAGGCGCTTGAGGGCACGATCGGCACCGACGAAGTCCGCGACGAACGCGTCCGCCGGTGCCATGAGCAGCTCGGCCGGCGTCGCGTACTGGGCGAGCACGCCGCCCTTGCGCAGCACCGCGATCCGGTCGCCCATCTTGATCGCCTCGTCGATGTCGTGCGTGACGAACACGACGGTCTTGCGGATCTCGCCCTGCAGACGCAGGAACTCGTTCTGCAGGCGCTCGCGGTTGATCGGGTCGATGGCCCCGAACGGCTCGTCCATGAGCATGAGCGGCGGGTCGGCGGCCAAGGCGCGCGCGACGCCGACGCGCTGACGCTGCCCGCCTGACAGCTGCGACGGATACCGCGACGCCATCGCGTGCTCGAGCCCGATGAGGTCCATGCAGCTCGGTGACACGGGCGTTGATGCGCTGCTTGTCCCACCCGAGCAGGCGCGGCACCGTCGCGATGTTCTCGCGCGATCGTCTGGTGCGGGAACAGGCCGATCTGCTGGATCGCGTAGCCGATCTCGCGGCGCAGCTCGGCCGGGTTGCGGTCGATGACCGACCGCCCGTCGACGAGGATGTCCCCGGACGTCGGCTCGATCATGCGGTTGACCAGGCGCATCGCGGTCGTCTTGCCGCAGCCGGACGGGCCGACGAGCACGCAGATCTCTCCGGCGGCCACGTGCAGGCTGAGGCTCTCGATGGCCGCGTCGTCCGCGCCGGGATAGCGCTTGGTGACGTCGCGGAACTCGAGCGTTGCCGCCTTGCCGTTCGCGGATGGCCCCTCGAGGTGGGCGGTGTCTCGGCGTCACGTTCTGTCCTTGGCTCCCGGGCGGTGATCCCTTCAGGACCGCGTCGGCAAGCCTATACCCGAATCCGGAGCGACCCAGGGCAGCAGAGCGGCCGCGGGGCTCAGAGGCCGGCGGCGCGCCGTGCCGAGCGGTGCGCGGCCTCCTCCAGGGTGTCGTCCAACGGTGCCAATGGCACGTCGGGTCCGAGGGCCCGTTGCGTGAGCCAGTCCGCAAGCCAGATGTTCTTCGGGAGCAGCGGACCGTGGACGTAGGTCCCCAGCACGTTGCCCCGCGTCGCACCTTCGGCGCCGCTGTCGCCCGTGTTGCCGTAGCCCTTCAGGACACGCCCGAGGCGCGGCTGACCGGCGGCGAGGTGTGTCCGGCCGCCGTGGTTCTCGAAGCCCGCCACGACGCGCGGGCCGCCGGCGCCGGGCAGGTCGACCTCGATCGCGACGTTGCCGATGAGCCGTTCGCCCTCGTGACGGACGGTCCTCAGGTCGAGCAGGCCCACGCCGGGCAACACCTCGTCGCCGAACTCGTACGAGTGACCGAGCAGCTGGTATCCGCCGCAGACACCGAGGATGACCGCGCCACGGCCAGCGGCCGCGTGCAGGGCCGCGCGCTTCGTGTCGACGAGATCCTGGGCGCAGAGCGCTTGGTCGCGGTCCTGGCCGCCACCCATGTAGAAGAGGTCGTGCGCTCGGGATCCACCGCATCGCCCAGGCCCACCCGCGTCAGCTCGAAGCCGATGCCCCGCCAGGCGCAGCGCCGCTGCGAGCACCAGCAGGTTGCCGCGGTCGGCGTAGATGTTCATGAGGTCGGGGTACAGCGCGCAGACCCGCAGGGTGGGTGACAGATCAGGCACGGAGCATCACCACCGAGGAGCCGACGTACTCGTCCGTCGCCGGAATCGGCCGCATCGCCAATGCCTCGAAGCCGAGCGTCTCGGCCTCGGCGCCGACCTGTGCCGCGGTGACACGGTCCAGATGGATGACGTCCCCCACGCCGTCCGCACCCCCGCAGGGTCCACGGTCTCCCGGATGCGCTCGATGCTGACGGTGTCGTCGTGCTCACGGACCGCGACGGGGCGCGAGAAGTACACGACGCCGTCCAGCTCCCTGACGTCCGGGAGCGGCGGCTCGGTGTGGTCTGCGTCGAAGGCGTCCAGCGCGTCAGCCAGGGCTGCGGCGACCAGTCCCCCGGGCATCAGGTGCGCGCGCGCCGCCCTGAGGAACGCGGCGCGGGCACCGGCGCCGCCGAGGAGCTGCAGCGTCTGCATCGGGACGATGATCAGGGCAAACCGGCCTGCGCCGCCGGGGATGATGAAGTCTCGGGCGTCGGCGGTGACGGTCGGACCCGCAGGTCGACCCGAGCGGCGCGGGCACGGCAGCGTGGCCAGCAGCTCCTCGTGAAGATCCAGGGCGGTCACGTCGACGCCGGCGGCGGCCAGGTGCAGGGACACGCGACCGGTCCCGGCACCGACGTCCAGGACGGGGCCGTCGGCGGTTTCGGCGAGCTCGCGCCAGAGCGCAAGATCGATGTCGTAACCGCCGCACTCGATGTCGTGCCAGATCACCATGGGCGGCGGTCACGTGAACGAGCCCGGTCGACCCCGCGGCGGGTCAGCTCCTCGCGCAGCGACAACATCGCGGTGTACGTGGGCAGCGCGAACAGGCGCCCCTCGCCGTCCTTCAGCGCGCGGTCAAGGCCGTCGGCCAGTCCGTCCTCGACGACGGTGATGCGGTCGGTGGGGACCCCGGCGTACTTCAGACGTAAGCCCATCTCGGCTGCCCGCGTCCCGGCGCAGGTCGCACGGCGCAGGTGCCCGGCCAGGTGCTCGAAGTCCGCGTCCCAGATCCACGAGACGTCACGCCCGTCTGCCACCTTGTCGTTCAGGATCGCGAAGAGGTCGTGCTCGCCGTCCTCCAGCGCAAGTGTACGCAGGACCTCGTTGGCGCCGGCGGGGTTCTTCACGAGCATGATCGAGAGCTCCCGCCCAGCGACAGAGACGGTCTCCGCGCGTCCGAAGGCCGGAGCGACCGATCCGAGACCGCCGGCGATGTCGGCAAGGGGAGCGCCGAGCGCGTGGGTCAGCGCCGCGGCGGCCAGCGCGTTGTAGACGTTGTACAGACCCGGGAGGGGGAGGGCGACATCCGCGCTCCCCGACGGGGTGCTCAGACGAAAGCGCGCGCCGCGCACCCCGTCGAGCACGACGTCGGCGGCGAAGACGTCAGGGCGTGGACGTGTCGCGCCGCAGGCCGGGCAGCCGTAGTGACCCTGGTGCCCGAGGAAGACCGCCTCGTAGTGGTAGGCCGCGCCGCAGCGACGGCAGTGCGTCGAGTCCGAGGCGTGCTGCAGATCCTGACCGAGCGCGGTGTCCTGGACGCCGAAGAAGAGCACCCCGGGCGCACCGGCGGCCGACGGCGCGGCGGCGTTCGCGGCCGCGCTCAGCCTTTCGCGGCCGAGGTCGGCGACGAGCGGGTCGTCCGCGTTCAGCACCAGCGTCGTGCCCGGGTCACCGGTGCGGACGACGTCCGCCCAGCGCTCGGCGATCGACTCGAGCTCGCCGTAGCGGTCCAGTTGGTCGCGAAACAGGTTGGCCAGCAGCAGCGCGTGCGGGCGCAGGCCGCCGACGACGCCGGGAAGCCAGAACTCGTCGACCTCGAACAGCCCGGTGTCGCCTTTGCCGTACAGCAGCGTGCTGGCGATCCCGCCGGCCATGTTCGCGCCCGCGCGGTTGGTCACCAGGTGCGCACCGCCACGCTCCAGGATCATCGCCGCCATCGCCGCGGTCGTCGTCTTGCCGTTCGTCGCCGAGATGGCCGCCCGGCGGTCCAGGCGCGCGGCAAGCGTCCCGATGGCCTCAGGGTCCAGCCGCAGCAGCACCTTGCCGGGGATGCTCGTCCCACCGCGGCCCGTCAGACGCGACGCCCGGCCGGCGCCACGCGCCACCAAGCCCCTCCAGCCTGCCCCCCTCAAGCCCCTGGATCCTCGGCGGCGCCCGTGGTCGCCGCGACGCCCGATGCACCGGCGATCGCGGGCAACAGGATCGAGACCGCGCCGGGCAAGCAGCGGATCGTCGCCGGCAGCGCGGCGATCGGGTCGCCGTCGGCGTAGACGGTGAAGGCCCGGTCGGCGGTGACGAGCACCTCGCGCCCGCGCACGACGTGGACGACGTCCTCGTGGATGTGCGTGCCCTTGAAGACCTTCGGCAGCGTGCGGACGAAGCGCAACCGCGAGCATTCGTCGGTGAGCACGATGTCGAGCATGCCGTCGTGCAGATCGGCATCCGGGGCGACGAACATGCCGCCCCCGTACGCCTTGGAGTTCGCGGCGGCGACGCTCCAGCCGCGGAAGCGACGCTCCTCCCCGTCGACGACGACGACGAACGACGCCGGCTTCCAGCCCACCACCGCCCGCAGGGCCCCGTATGCGTAGACGAGGTTGCCCAGCCGCGCCGGCGCCTCGTTTGCGATCCGGTTGGCGTCCGAGTCGAAGCCGACCGACGCGATGCCGATGAACGGCCGGCCGTCGACCTCCCCGAGATCGACCGGCTGCGCGACGCCTGTGGCGATGACCGCGCACGCTTCGACGGGATCCAGCGGGATCCCGGCCCCGCGGGCGAAGTCGTTGCCCCGGCCGCCCGGCAGCACGCCCATCACGGCGTCCGGGACGACAGCCAGGGCGCCGGCGACCGCACCGACGAGACCGTCGCCCGACAGGGTCACGGGAACGCGTCCGTCCGCGACGATGTCGGGGGCGACCTCCCTGGCGTGGGCCAGGCTCTGCGTCTGCACGACCTGCGTGTCGACGCCCGCCGCGTTCAGCGCGGTCAGGACGTCGGGGAGCGCGGCGAGGGCACGTCCGCCGCCCGAGGCGGGGTTCACGAGCAGGGTGACGGGGGCCGACACAGGCACATCTTGCCGGGTCCAGCGGCGGCGCGACGCGACCCCGGGGTCCTCTATCGTCCGCCACGTGACCCGCCTGCTGCCCGTCCTGCTCGCCACGCTCGCGCTCGGAGCCGCCGCCTGCGGCTCGTCCGACGACGGTGCGACGACCGAGAAGGACCCGTCGGCGAGCAGCACGCAGACGACGGACACCGCCACGGCCGCCGCACCGGCTGCCGGCGGCTGCAAGACCGTGGATGCCCAGGAGCCCATCAAGCGCACGGCCAAGAAGCCGACAGACACGCTCCCGGCCTCCGGCACGTACGTCGTGACGTTGCAGACGTCATGCGGCGACATCGAGATCACGCTGGACGTCAAGGGCAACCCGAAGACGGCGACGTCCTTCGCGTCGCTCGTGAAGAGCGGCTTCTACGACGGTCTGGGCGTCGTCCGCGTCGTCCCTGACTTCGTCCTGCAGGCCGGTGACCCCGACGGCGTGGGCTCCGGCGGCCCGGGGTATTCCGTCGTGGAGGCGCCCAGCGACGACACCGCCTACCGCAAGGGCATCGTCGCGATGGCGAAGACCGGCGCCGAAGCCCCGGGCACATCGGGAAGCCAGTTCTTCATCGTGACGGGAGCCGACGCCGGCCTGCCGCCTGAGTACGCGGTCGCCGGCAAGGTGACGAAGGGGATGGAGGTCGCCGAGGCCATCGGCGCGATCCCGCCCGTCGACCCGGACGGGCAGCCCACGGCCGACGGTGCGCCGTCGCGGCCCGTCGTGATCGAGAAGGCGACGCTCACCGAGGGCTGAGCCTCGGCACCGGTTCGCTAGCGTCGAGCCCGTGCTCGACGTCACCTACCGGATGCAGATCCCCCATCGGGCGGGTCAACTGGCTCGTGTCACCACGGTCATCGCCCGCCACGAAGGCCTGATCGGGGACATCCTCACCGTCAGCCTCGGCCGCGAGAGCACCGTCCGTGAGATCACCGTCGAGTTGCGCGATCTGGCTCACGCCCGCGGGCTGGCCACGGACCTGGACGCTCTTGAAGGCGTCGAGGTGCTCTGGCATCACGACCGCGCGTTCATGCGGCACGAAGGCGGGAAGCTGCGCATCGAACCGGTGACCCCGGTGACGACGATCCAGCAGATGCGTGACGTCTACACGCCGGGCGTCGCCCGTGTCTGTGCCGCGATCGCCGCGGACGAGACCCTCGCTCCGCGGTACACGATGAGCGGGACGACGGTCGCGGTCTGCACGAACGGGACCCGGGTGCTGGGGCTGGGGGACATCGGGCCGCGCGCTGCCATGCCGGTCATGGAAGGCAAGGCCGTCTTCTACAAGCAGTTCGCCAACCTCAACGCGATGCCGGTGCTCATCGACACAAAGGACACGGACGAGTTCGTCGAGACCGTCCGGCGGATCGCGCCGACCTTCGCGGGGATCCACCTGGAGGACATCAGCGCCCCGGAGTGCTTCGAGATCGAGCGACGCCTCATCGACCTGCTTCCCCAGCCGGTGATGCACGACGACGTCCACGGCACGGCCGTCGTCACCGTCGCGGCCGCGATCGCCGCCTGCCGGCACGTCGGCAGGCGACTCGACGACGCGGTGGTAGGTCAGATCGGCCTGGGTGCAGCGGGCTTCGGCATCGCGTCGCTCATGCGCGACGGGGGTGCGTCCCGCGTGATCGCCTTCGACCCGAACCCCGCCAGCCACGCCCGCGCACAGGAGCACGGCATCGAGATCGCGACGATGGACGACGTCCTCGCCCGGGCCGACGTCGTCGTGGCCACGACCGGACGATCCGGCCTCATCGTGCCGGCGCAGGTGCGCCGAGGCAGCGTCATGCTCGCGCTGACGAACCCCTTTCCGGAGATCGACCCGGACATCGCCTTGGCGGCGGGTGCCGCGTTCGCCGCCGACGGGCGCTCGGTGAACAATGTCCTGGGCTATCCCGGAATCTTCCGCGGCGCGCTGCTGGCGGGCGCGCCGCGCATCACGACGGCGATGAAGCTCGCGGCCGCCTGGGCACTGGCCGGGCTGGCGCCCGACGGCGAGCTTGTCCCGGACGTGCTCGATCAGCGCATTCACGACACCGTCGCCGAGGCTGTGCGCGCAGCTGCCGTGGCGGAGGGCGTCGCGCGGCCCGAGCACGTGCCGCCCGGTCTCTGAGCCGCCCGCCGCGCCTCAGAACAGCGTGGGTTCGATCTCGGGCTCCGGGGCGTCCAGACAGTCCGGAGCGTCGTGGCGGGCATCGCTGACGGCGTAGCCGACTTCGCGGAAGGTGACTGCGTCGGCCGGCAGCGGGACCAGGAGCGCCCGAGCGTGCGCCGCCGTCGCCTCCGGATGGAGCCACTCCGACTCGGCTCGCTCGTCGGGCAGGATCACCGGCATGCGGTCATGGATCGGCGTCAGGACGCTGTTGGCCTCGGTCGTCACGATCGTGCACGTCCGCAGCACCATCGTCGTCCGGCCCGTGCCACGTCGCCCACAGGCCGGCGAAGGCGAACGGGCGCCGTCGGCTCGCGTGATCCAGAACGGCTGCTTGCGTCGCTGCCCCGCCCGCGGCTGCCACTCGTAGAATCCGTCGGCCAGGATGAGGCAGCGCCGGCGGGCGCAGCGCGTCGCGGAAGGCGGGCTTCTCCGGCAACGGTCTCCGCCCGCGCGTTGATCATCTTGAACCCGGTCTTCGGGTCCTTGGCCCAGTGGGGCACGAGGCCCCAGCGCAGGACGTCCGCGCGTCGCTCGCCCTCGCGGCTCGTCGTGACGCTCAGGACGTCGTCACCGGGAGCGACGTTGAAGCGCCGGCGCACCGGGACGTCGTCACCCAGGGCGAACCGCTCGCGCAGCACGGCCGGGTTGGGCCCGGCCAGCGAGTAGCGACCGCACATCGGCCCGGCTGCCCGCCCTGTCAGCCCGGCGCGCCGCGGGCCGCGAGCGCCTTGGCCTGGCGGCGCCGGCCGAGCAGCGCCAGGACAGCGAGCGACGACGACGACGAGCAGCAGTCCGAGCACCAGGCCGCCGACCGACGCCGACGCCTCCGCCGAACGGCAGCGCGATGAGCTGGACCAGCAGCGAAGCCGATCACCATCAGCAGCGACGATGAGCCCGAGGATGATCGCGAAGCCGCGCGCCTTCGATCGTCCTGGAGGCGCTCGCCGGCGGGGCGACAAGGCCCATGAAGCGCAGGAGCATGAGCTGGCGGTTGGACGGCGGCGTCCTGGCCGAGGCGCTCGACGGCCTTCTTGAGGTCGTCGGGCCGGCGCTCGGCCAGCGCCAGCGAGGCGTCGGCCATGCGCCGCAGCTGCAGGCGCTCCTGCGGGCGCGCGGCGGCGATCGCGGTGCGGAAGTGGATCGCGGGCGGCGGTGGCGTCGTAGCGCTCGGCGGCGCGCGCGCCGAGGATCGCCTGGGCGGCGGCCTTGAACTCTCTCGCGCTCAGCTCGTCGTCGCTCTTGGTCTCGAGCGCCTGCATCGCAGCCAGGGCGCCGCGCTGCTCCATCCGGACCTGCCGCTGCTTGGCCATTGGCCTGAATCTAGCGAGCGGGCGAGCTGCGCGTCGCGGCCGGATAGGCTCGGCGACCCATGCGGCTCCACGAACTCGTCCGTCTCACGAACCGCGGGATGATCGCCTTCGATCTGGCGCTGGGTGCGACCGCGCTGCTTGCCCCGGACCGCGGGCTCGCGGCCATCGGGCACGACCGTCCGTCCGACGACGCCCGGGAGCTCTTCCGTCGCTGTGGTCCGATCTGGCTGACCTTCGCCGCAGCTCACACCGTCGCGGCCGTCCGCGACGAGCCCGAGGACTGGTGGGCCGTCGCCTGGCTGCGCGGCACGGAGATCGCCACCGACATCGTGTGGAGCCGGTCCCCGGCCATCCGCCGCCCGGGGGCCCGGCAGGCGCTGTGGCTGGCAGGGGGGTTCAACGCTGCGCTCGCGGTCGGGGCCGCCCGGGTCGCCCGCACGGCGCTGCGCTAGATTCGCGGCGATGCGCTCGTTGCTCGCCCGGATCCTCGTCCTCACCTGCCTCGCGGTCCTCGCGCTGGGCCCGTCCGTCGCCGGCGCCCAGTCCAACCCCTTCTCCGGGCTCCCGCCTGCCCAGCCGGACACGACGACGGTCGACACGACGGGGGGTGCTCCGACGACCGACGACGGCGGTCTGGACCGCTGGCAGGAGGTCCTCATCTTCCTGGCCGGCGTCGCGCTGTTGATGGGTATTGCGTTCGCGATCGTCGGCGATGCCCGCAAGAATGCCCCGGTGACGGCCGAAGAGGCAGCAGGAGCCCACAAGCACGGCACCGGCGGGGCACGAAAGGCGCAGGACAAGGCCAAGGCGCGCAAGCGGGCGAAAGCCCAGCGGCAGGCCCGCAAACGCAACCGCTGAACGGTTCGGGGGCCGTGGACCCCGGCCGTCGGAAAGGTTGAGGAGTTCAACTAATGGCGCTAGACTGGGCCACTTGAGGGCCGCGACCGCCACCGACCGCACTCCGCCGGGGCAGCTACGCCGCATCACCCGCCTGTTTCATCCGCATCGACGGGCGCTGTACAGCGTGCTGGGGCTCATCGTCGTGTCGGCCGGGCTCGGGATCGTGTCCCCGTTCCTCCTTCGGGGCATCCTCGACACCGCCATCCCCGAGAACGACACGGGGCTGCTGAGCATCCTCGTCCTCGGCATGATCGGCATCTCCATCGCCACCGGCGTCCTCGGAGTGGGGCAGACGTACCTGTCGAACGTCGTCGGACAACGCGTCATGCACGACCTGCGTGCCGCGGTCTACCGCCACCTCCAACGGCTGTCGCTCGCGTTCTTCACGCGGACGAGGACCGGGGAGGTGCAGTCCCGGATCGCCAACGACATCGGCGGTGTCCAGAACGTCGTCACGACGACGGCGACCTCGATCGTCTCGAACGTCACGACCGTGCTGGCGGTCGTCATCGCGATGATCGCGCTGGACTGGCGGCTTGCGGCGTTCAGCCTCGTCCTGTTGCCGTTCTTCGTCGCGCTGACCCGTCGCGTCGGCAACGAACGCAAGCGCATCACCTCGCAGAAGCAGGGCCGACTGGCCGACATGAGCTCGCTGGTCCAGGAGTCGCTCTCGGTCAGCGGGATCCTGCTGGGCAAGACGATGGGCCGCTCGGACGAGCTGGCCGACCGCTTCACCGCCGAGAGCCGCCACCTCGCGGACCTGGAGGTGCGCGTCACGGATGGCCGGACGCTGGCGGATGGCCACCGTGCAGATGAGCTTCGCCGTCATGCCGGCGCTCGCATACTGGTTCGCCGGTCAGTCGCTGGCCTCCGGCTCGAACGCGATCTCGATCGGCACGCTCGTCGCCTTCACGCAGCTTCAGACCCGGGTGTTCTTCCCGATCCAGTCCCTGCTGAGCGTCGGCATCGACATGCAGACGTCCCTGGCGCTCTTCACGCGGATCTTCGAGTACCTCGACCTCGAGGTGGACATCGACGAGACCGGCGACCCGGTCGATCTGGATCCGGCCGGGGTGCGCGGTGACATCGTCTTCAGCGACGTCGTCTTCCGGTACGACGATGCCGCCGCGCGCAGCACGATCGACGACGTGTCGTTCGTCGTGCCGGCCGGAACGACGACGGCGATCGTGGGGGAGACGGGGTCGGGCAAGACGACGCTCGGCTATCTCGTCGCACGGCTCTACGACGCGTCGTCGGGCAGCGTGTCGATCGACGGCATCGACGTCCGCGAGCTGTCGTTCGCGTCGCTGGCGCGCGACCGTCGGGCTCGTCTCGCAGGAGACCTACCTGTTCCATGCGTCCATCGCCGAGAACCTGCGCTTCGCCCGGCCGGACGCCACCGACGCCGATCTCGTGGCGGCGGCCCGCGCTGCGCGGATCCACGATCACATCGCCTCGTTGCCCGACGGCTACGACACGATCGTCGGGGAGCGGGGCTACCGCTTCAGCGGTGGGGAGAAGCAGCGCATCGCGATCGCCAGGACCGTGCTGCGCAACCCGCCCGTCCTGTTGCTGGACGAGGCGACCAGCGCGCTGGACAACGAGACCGAGCGCGCCGTCCAGGAGGCCCTGGACCACCTCGCCTCCGGACGCACCACGATCGCCATCGCCCACCGGCTGTCCACCGTTCGCGATGCCGACCAGATCATCGTGCTCGACGAGGGCCGCATCGTCGAACGCGGCACCCACGGCGAACTCCTCGCCCTCGGCGGGACGTACTGGCGTCTGGCCAACGAGGCCGGCATGACGGACGGGATCCTGACGGGCTGACGCCGCACGACGGGCGCGCGTGCTTCAGGCTTGTGGGCATGAACCGTCTCAGCCGCCTGCTTTCCGTCGCGACCCTGATCGTCGCCCTCGCGCTGGCCGCGTGTGGCTCGGGTGACAAGGGCGACCCGGCGGCCGACTTCAAGCGCGGGTACACGGCTGAGTCGGTGAAGCTCAAGGCGATCGGAGACGACCTGAGCACCGCGATCGGCAGCGCCACGAAGATGACCGACTCCCAGGTGACAACGACCTTCGGTGCGTTGGCCGCCCGGGCGCAGGCTTCGGCCGCCCGCCTGCGGGACCTGGAGCCCACCGATGAGGCGAAGTCGACGCTCGGGACGCTCGAGAACGCCCTTGAGAGGGCCGCGGGCGACCTGAGAGCGATCAGCACGGCGGCACGGACCCATGATCCGAAGGCGGCCAAGACAGCAGCGGCGGCGCTCATCACCGCCTCTCTCCCGATCCGCGATGCCCGTGCCGACCTGGACAAGCTCGTCGGCAGGACGACGTCGACCGCGCCGAAGCAACCCTGACGTAGGATCGACGGCGTGCCTGGGCCCGCGGTTGCCGCCATCGACGTCGCGTTGGACAGGTCGACCTGGGCCGGGTTGGGCTTCACGCTCGATGAGGAGGGCGCTTGCCGCGTCGGGGCCACCGTCGTGCGTCTGGTGGGGACGGCGGGTCCTGGGGAGTCGGTGCTCCCGGCCTGGGATCTGCGCGCCCCGATGGCGGGGAGCGACGACCTCGACGGGGTCCGGACCCGCTGGACGACGTCGGCTGCTGCGCCGGCGACGTCGCACGCGAACACCGCGGTCGCGGTCGATCACGTCGTCGTCCGCACGCCCGACACCGACCGGACGTTCGCGGCCCTGCAGGGGGCGGGCATGGAACTGCGGCGCGAGCGGACGGCCGGCACGGGAGGCCGCGCGCTCAGGCAGGGGTTCTTCCGTCACGGGGAGGCGATCGTCGAAGTCGTCGGTCCGCTGCAGGCCGCGGGGCCTGGTCCGGCGGCGCTCTGGGGGATCACGATGCTGGTCGACGACCTCGACGTCGCGGTCGCGCTGCTCGGCGAACGCGCCGGTGCGGTCCGGGGGGCCGTCCAGCCGGGGCGGCGGATCGTGACCGTACGCGCCGAGGCCACGGGTGGGCTGCCCTTGGCGTTCATGGACCGCTGACGTCCATGGACCGCTGAAGCAGGCGAGCCGGGCTCAGGGGCGAGCCGGGCGCAGGCAGCCGGGCGCAGGCAGCCGGGAGCCGGGCAGGTCCCCGGGGCCGAACGTCCAGAATTCGTGGTCGCGCTGCCAAAAGCGGACGCTCGGCACCCGCGGGCGGCCGTGCCGCGAGGCCGCCGGCCGGGGCCGGGCTGGGGCAGGGGCAGGGGCAGGGGCCGAACGTCCAGAACTCGTGTTCGCGCTCCCGGAAGTGGACGCTCGGCACGAGGAGGCGGCCGAACGTCCGGAATTCGGGGTCGCGCTGCCGAAAATGGACGCTCGGCAAAGAGGAGGCGGCCGTGCCGCGCACGCCGGCGGCCGCTCGAGCGCTCGGGCGCTCGGCCGGCCTCGCCTCCTCAGCCGCGCTTCACAACCCCGGCGGGTGCCTGACCGTGTAGCCGGCCGCAGGACGCGGCTGGTTCGTCCAGCGCGTGTTGCCCGGGGCGCTCGTGTCGAATCGGCGCCCCCCGATCGTCATGTACGCATGCCCAGGGTTGGCGTAGATCGTGATCCAGCGCCCGGGGCCCGCGTCGCCATACGACATGAAACCCGACGAGTCGCGGGGGACGCCGAGGCGCCCGATGGCGTGCAGCACGTACGAGACCGAGCCGGAACAGTCATAGCCGCTGTCGGTGAAAGACCCGTGTCCGCCGCCGTAACGGTAAGGGGCGGTCGCGATGCGATCGCCGGCGGCGATGGCGCGGGCGATCGCGCTCGGGCGGGCCGACCGCGACGGACGGCGCGACGAGCCGCGCTTGAGGTGAGCGCGCTTGAGGACCGGGTGCCGCCCCCTGATGCCGAGCGCCTTCCACGTCGCCGGACCGACGATTCCGTCCGCCTCGAGCCCGTGCCGACGCTGCAGGCGCTTGACCGCGCGCGCCGTCCCGGGCCCGAAGACACCGTCGGCCTCGACGCCCAGGCGCCGCTGGGCCAGCCGGACCGAGGGGCCGCGGGTCTTGACGCGCGTAGCGCCGCCGGCTTTCGCGACCCGCGCCCCGTGCCCGCTGCGTCGCTGCCGGGCGGCACGCGATCGCCGGATCATGTCGCGGGTCGCGCTGCCGGCGATGCCGTCCGCGGGCAGCAGATGGCGACGTTGGAAGCGCACGAGCGCCCGGGCGGTGCCGGGCCCGAAAAGCCCGTCGGCCTTCAACCCCAGAGCCCGCTGCAGGCGCTTGACCGCCACGCCGTGGGAGCCCTCCCTCAGCGGTTTGGCGTCGGCGGGCGAGGGCGTCGCGAAGGCGAGCGCCGTGGTGGCCGCGATGATCGAGGTCGTCTTGGAAGTCTTCATGGTGAGACGCGCCTTCGAGGTGAGCTGACGGGCTCGCGACCGGTGGTGCCCGGCCGCTACGCCGCAGGAAGCGGCGATTCGCCCCGGTGCCGGCCCTGATTGCCGGGCTGGCACGATGGGTCCCCCGATCGCCACCACGCTGGGGCGGCGACTCGGCGCGACGGGCAACGTAGCAACCCGATTCCCGCGCTTTGCAGGATCTCTTGCACCGGCAGGATCGGGGAGCGATCCTGCGACGCCCCGTGTCACTCAGTGGGCCGCGCCGCTCCCGTGGGGGAGGATGAGCTCATCCGGCTGATGGTCGCCGAGCGGGTCGGACGGGTCGATGACCGCAGCGACACGCTGCTCGTGGCGGTACACGAGGTACTCACGGATGCCGATCTGCAAGGACGCGGCGACCGGGATGGCCAGCAGGGCCCCGGCGATCCCGAACAGCGAGGACCCGAAGAGCACGGAGACGAGCACGACGAAGGGGTGCACGTCCACGGCCCGGCTCTGGATCCGCGGCTGGATGAGGTAGTTCTCGATTTGCTGATACAGGACCGCCCAGACTGCCCAGGCGATCGTTGCGCCCGGGAAATCGACGAACAGCGTGATGACCAGGATGATGAGCGAGGCGATCGTCGCGCCGACCAGCGGGATCGCGTCGAACAGCGCCATGAGCACGGCCAGGGGTGCGGCGAATGGCACGCCGAGGATCGTGAGCACGATGAACGTCGAAAGCCCGGCGATCGTCATCTGGACGATCACCCCGCCGACGTAGTTGCCGACGGCATTGGCCGATGTCTCAAGAGCGCGCTGCACGCGCATGCGTTGTTCTTCGTCAGAGATCGTCTTGAGCGCCGCGAGCACCCAAGCCCGGCCGCCGGAGACCATGAAGATGCTCAAGACCATGATCGTGAGCGCGCTGAAGATGGAGTTGATGACGCCGAACCCGATGTCCTTCAGGACGTTCGCGGCGTCGCCCGCCTTGCCGGTCAGCTGACCGGCCTCCTCCTGCAGCTTCTCGGTGATGCCGTACTGCCGGTCGAGCTTGCGCAGCTTTTTGTTCTTCTCGACCGATTTCTGCAGGTCGGTGACGTACCCGGGGGCTTCGTTGGCAAGGTCGTTTGCCCCGCTGACGATCGTCGGGACGATCAGCGCGACGATGAGCGCCGGCACGAGGAACAGCAGCAGGTAACTCAACGCGATCGCGCGCCCGCGGGGCATGCGATGCGAGAGCCGGTCGACCGGCCGGGACATCGCCACGGCCAGGAAGAGCGCGAGGATCATCCAGCTGAGCGGCGTACGGACAAGCCAGACGAGCTCGAGCGCACCGACGACGAGCAGCGCGATGAGGATCACCCTCAGGGCGATCCGGGTTGTGTCTTGCGAGCTCATGGACGGGTCAGCAGTATGTGCGCCGAGGCGGACGTATGCTCGACGGGATGCCCGATCCTCCCGCCTCCTCACACCTGCAGGCCATGCGGCGGAGCTACGAGCGCGGCGGACTGCACGAGGACGACCTGGCCGGGGACTGGAAGGCGCAGCTGCTGCGCTGGCTCGCCGACGCGCAGGGGGCCGGCATCACCGAGCCCAACGCCATGGTGTTCGCGACCGCGACGCGCCAGGGGATCCCCAGCGCCCGGACGGTCCTGCTCAAGGGCTTGGACGCCCGGGGACTCGTGCTCTACACGAACCTCGAGTCCCGCAAGGGTGAGGAGGCCCTCGCCAACCCACACGCATCCCTCGTCTTTCCCTGGATCGACATCCAACGCCAGGTCGTCGTCTGCGGGTCCGTCGAGCGGGTGCCCGACGAAGAGTCGGACGCGTACTTCGCCAGCCGCCCGCGCGGCTCCCAGTTCGGGGCGGCGGCCAGCCCGCAATCTCGACCGATCCCCTCACGCAGCGTGCTGGAGGATGCGCGCGCACAGCTGGAGGCGCGCCACCCCGACGGGACACCCATCCCGCGTCCGGACCACTGGGGAGGTCTCCTCGTCGTCCCCGAGACCGTCGAGTTCTGGCAGGGCAGGCCGGACCGCCTGCACGACCGTCTGCGTTACCGCCGCACGGCCGCCGGCTCAGACGCCTGGTCGATCGAGCGACTGGCCCCGTAGCCGGCTACTCGTCGTCCTCGTCAGCGGTTCGCGCGCCACGGTCAGGCGTCGGGACGTCTCCGGCCCGCTCGATCACCCCGAGGAGCTCACCGACCCGGCAGACGAGCAGGCGCTCCTCCGACACCTCGATCCACGCGCCGGCAGACGCGGGAAAGACGACGTGATCACCGGGGGTGACCGGCATCCGCAGCCCTGCGCTCTCCCACCAGTCGATGCCCGGGCCGACGGCAAGCACGATGCCGTGCTGCGGCGGAGGCTCGTGGGTACCCGCCGGCACGACGAGCCCGGACTGGCGCATCCGATCGGGCTCGAGCTCCTTGATGACGATGCGATCGAACAGGGGACGCAACTGGTCTGACATGTCCGTCCACCCTAACGATCGGCCTGCGCGCCGAACGTCGGCCGGTCAGCAGCCCTCGCGCCCGGCCTCGATGGTGAGCGTGACCCAATCCTCCTCGGCACCCAGGCGGGCGAGCGTGGCCACGAGCGTCCCGAGCATGCGTCCCGCCCAGAGGTCCCGCGGGTCGACCCGGGCACGGACGGCCAACGCGAAGGCCGCGCGCTCGTTGCCGCGCACGCGGTCTGCGAGCGCCAGCATGGCGTCGGCGTCGAGCCGGGCCGGCCCCGTCAACAGCGGCCCACCGATCTCGCGCAGGAGCCGCAGCGCGGTCGCGCAGGACTCGGCGTCCGGAAGGATGCCAAGAGCCATCACGGCCTCTGCGAACGCCGGACCGTCGTCGTCGCGCAGCGCTTGCAACGCGTCGAGCGCCGCATCCGTGCGCGCCGTCTCCACGCGAGCGCTCGCTCCGAAGTCGGTGAGCGCGATCCCGCCGTCACCGGTGAGCAGGATGTTGTCCGGCGACAGGTCGGCGTGGACGATCCCGGCGGTGCGGGGCAGGCCGACGGCGGCGCGCAGCAGCGTGCGGGCGATCGCACCGGCGTCCTCGCCCTCAGGGACCCCGGCCGAAAGCCTCGGGCCGTCGACGAACGCAGCCACCAGCACGCCGTCGTGACAGAGGTCGGTCACCGGCGCAGGAACGTGGATGCCGGTGTGGCGCCGCAGCGCCCGCGCGACGGTGCGCTGGACGCCGGCCTCGTGCTCGAGGTCGAGCTCGTCGAGGACCCGCTCGCGGACCTCGGCGATCGCCGCGCCCGCGTCGGCGGCAGGGAACGCGGCGCTTGCCGGGGCGGCAAGGGACTCCAGGAGGCCGAGGTCCGAGCGGATCGAGTCGCGTACGCCGGGCCGCAGCACCTTCACCACGACGGGCTCGCCGTCAAGCGTTCCCCGGTGCACCTGCGCTCCTGGCGTGACGGCAAGCGGCGCATCGAGGTCCAGGTCGTCCAGGACCTTGCGATGGTCGCGGCCCCACGCATCCTTGAGGATGCGCCCGACCGTCTTGGCGTCCAGCGGCTTGACGGCGGCCGCCGCGGCCTCGAGCTCTGACGTGACCGCTTCGCGCAACCGCACCGGGATCGCTGCCGGGTCCACGACCGCATGCGCCTGAGCGAAGGCGACGCGGCCCGACGTCGTGCTGCGGGCCAGCTGCAAGGCCGCCGTGAGCAGGGATCGGACTGCGGGAGGGAGCTGATCGTCGGCCATGCACCACGTTCTAGCGGGTCACTCCGAGCGATGACGACTGGACGCCGGGCCCCTGAGGCGGCAGGGTAGGGGCAGATGGCTGCGTTCACGGGCTGGCCGAGCGCCACGATGACCTTCCTCGCCGACCTCGAGGCGAACAACGACCGGGACTGGTTCAAGGCCAACCGCTCCCGGTACGACGACCTGTGCGCAACGCCGGCGCTCGCGTTGGGGGAGCGCCTGTCGGACCTCGGGTCGGCCAAGCTGTTCCGGCCCTGGAACGACACGCGCTTCCGTCCTGGTCCGCCCATCAAGGAGCACATCGGCCTCGCGATCGGCTACGAGGCGTCCGGGGGCTGGTACGTGCAGCTCGGGCTCGACGGCCTCCTCGTCGCTGCGGGGCTGCACGCGCCGAAGCCTGACCAGGTGGCACGGCTGCGCGCGGCGATCGACGACGGTCGCAAGGCGGCAGGGCTGACCCGAGCACTGGCGGTCGCGCGGTCGGCGGGCCTCAGCCTGAACGAGCCCGACCTCCTGCGCGTCCCTCGCGGCTATGACGCCGACCACCCGCGAGCGGACCTCCTACGGCGCCGCAGCCTCACCGTCTCGGCGACGTATGCGCCGGCCGGATGGCTCCACAAGCCGGCGGCCTACGGCCGGATCCGCGAATCGCTCGATGCGGCGGCGCCGATGGTCAAGTGGCTCCGGCGCCACGTCGGCGCCCCCCAAGGCTGAACCGACCGCTCATCGCCTGACGATCAGGCCACGCGGCTCCGCAGCGCCCGCGGCACGTCGGCCGCCTCCTCCAGGAGGCGCGCGCCGATCGAGCGCAGGGCGCCGAGGCGCTCCTCAGGTCGCAGGGAGAACGCGTAGGCCTCCGCGTCCTCTTCCGAGATGATGCCCATCCTGCTGCGCTGGGCGGGGGCGACGACGCGCGCCAGCACGAGGGCGAGCAGGTACCCGTCGACGTCCTCCGCCTCGAGGTCGTGAAGGCGGCGGTTCGAGCCGCCAGCGTCGGCGCCCGTCGCCGTGACCGTCGTCGCCTCGACCGGGGTCGGGCCGTCGGTCCTCAGCGGGCCGCGGGGGCGGTCACCGGTGGCCGGGCGGTCCCAGTCACGCTGGTCGGCACCGTCTGCCCGCGCGCTGCCGGCCGCTGCGTCGGCGGCCGCCCACCGCGAGCGGTCCAGCTGCTCGGAGAGCTCGTCGTAGTTCTTCGGCTTCGGCGGTTGGTAGCCGACACCCTTCTTCAGGATGCTGTTGGTGATCTCACCCTCTGCGTGCTGTTCGACGAGGTCGCTGGCGTCGGCCTCCGAGACGTCGCCCCGGGCGATGCCGCGCCGTACGACGTCCGCGACGGTGAAGGAGAGGTCACCTTGCTCCACGCGCTGCACGATCGACTCGGGGAGGTCCAGCAGGCGCAGCGCCTTGCGCGTCCAGGCGATCGGGGCGCCGACGAGCCTCGAGACATCCGCGGCGGTCAGGGCGTCGTCCTCGGCCATGATGGCCCGGGCGGCCCGCGCGAACTGGACCGGCTCGGGTTTGTTCTGGTGGAAGTTCTCCGCGAACTGCATCGTCAGCGCCTCGCGGCGGGAGATGCCGTCGACCAGCATGAACCGCCAGTCGCTGCGCTCCCCTTCGGCGTCGTCGAGCAGGCTCATCGCGCCGAAGCGCCGACGGCCTGCCAGCAGTTCGTACGGCTGCGCGGCGTCGTCGGTCGCCCGGACCAGCGGCGGGTGCAGCAGCCCGCTCTCCTTGATCGAGAGGGCGAGGTCGTGGAGATCCGGCAGCCCGCCGACGCGCATGTTGACCATCGTGCGGACGTGCGCAAGCGGCGCGTGGACGACGGTGTGCGCCTTGGACGCCGTGTCGCCGAACGGCTCGCGGCGCAGTTCTGCCGCACGACCCTCGCGTTCGCGGCGGTCGGCCTCCTGGCGGTTCTGCTCGACGGCCTCTTCGGCGTTCTGAAGTTGATCGACTTGGGACATGAGGCCGGGCATTGGAGCAGACGCGTCGGCTGTCACCGTCCCTGACGGCCTCGAAGGTCGAACGCCCCGCGCGAGAGCGCCCTACTCGCCGGAGAAGGTCCGTCTCAACCAGTCCGCCTGATCGGCGGCGATGACCTCCGGCGGTGCGCCGTGGAACGGCTCGAAGTGGTCGACGTCGTAGCGGTGCAGCTCTGCGTCGACGGCACGGTCGGCGAAGCGCTCGATGGCCCGCTTGGACACCGAGACGTCCCGCTCGCCGAGGCCGACCCAGACCGGGCAGGTGAGCTGTGCGGCCTTCTTGAAGCGGCCGATGGAAGGCGACGGTGGCAAAGACGCCCGGGGAGATCTCGTTGCGCCACGGAGAGGCGGTGTCGCTCGCTGCGGCGAAACCGTCCGCCTCACCGGGCAGCGTCATCGCCGCGCGACCGCCTGGCGCCGCGGTCACCGGGATCAGCACGTGGCGCCCGGCGAGGTCCTGCAGCGCTTTGCGGGACGATCCAGCCGACGAGGCCCGGCCGGGTGTTCAGGACGCGGGCCAGTCCGTCCAGAAACGGGCACAGCAGGATCAGCCCGGCGAGGGACGCATCAGCCGCTGCGACGTTCACCGCGGTGCCGCCGCTGAACGAAAATCCCCAGAGCACGATCCGTGCGGGGTCCACGCCGTCGAGGGTGCGCGCGTAGGCGATCGCCGCCCGCACGTCCTCAGCCTGCTCGGCTATACGGAAGCGCTGGCGCGGCTCTCCGCCGGAGTCCCCGAGGTGACGATGGTCGAACACGAGCACCGACGCCCCGGCGCCGGCCAGGGCCTGCGCGTACGGCACGAGGCCGTCGTGGCGCGTCATCGAGAACCCGTGGGACATGACCACGCACGGGCCTGGCGTGCCGCCGGACGGGTCCGGATCGGGTCGGAAGAGCCACGCGGCGCATTCGGACCCGCCGGACGTGAACGTGTGGTTCGTACGTGTTGACATAACGCTCTGAAGGGGGGCGAAGGTCAGTCGGCGTAGGCGCCCTGATGGGCGAGGAGGTGGTCCCATTCGCCGGCCGGCAGCCGGAGCACGATCGTGCCCACGGTCAGCGTTCGCTCGTCGCCATCCGGCCGCGGGGCCAGCGTCACCGCGATCTTCTTGTCATCGGTGTCACCGATCTGCAGGACCGCGTCGGCACGTGCTCCGCCTGGTTCGCCGCCGTGCTCGGACAGCCATTGCCAGTCCTCATCGGCGACGAGCGCGTTTCCTTGTCCGGCCGTGGTCGTGAACGACAGGCAGACCGGATCTGGTCCGACGATCTTCACAAGTGCCGGTTCGGGTTCCGCGGAGTCCGGCGTCTCCGTGAAGGCCGCAGCGCAGCCGTTCTGGTGGGCAAACCGCCGGTGCTCGGCGATCGCCTCGGACGTGACCTCAAGGGGCATCCGGAAATGCTAGCCGCACTCCCGGTCGTCGCCGCGCGCCGGTCGACGACTCGGCGCGTCGTCGCGGGCCTCGCAGGTCCCAGTCGTCCGAGCGGCCGGTTTCCTTCAACTTGTCATAACGGTCATTATCGAGCACGCTAGGCAGTGTTGGTCTCGCTGCCGCTCACAGCTTCTCGAGCGCGCAGGTTGAGCTCGGTGAGTGCGACAGCGTCGTATGCGGTGCCCCTGCGAACTCTGAGGTCCATCGACCAAGTACGGATTCGACCGCCGGAAGATGCAGCGCTCGATGACAGGATCGGAGCGGATATGGACCAGTGGCTGTCATTGACGGCCGCGGCGCCCGCCCCGTTGGGACGCACGGCGGGGGCATGCCGCGCCCGATGACAGGTTTGGGCCCCTGAATCGACCAAAAGGTGTCAGTGAGCGATGCACGCGGCTCCGCTCGAGTCCCGTGCTTTGAGCAGGCGCCCGCAGAGAGGCCTACGCTCGCCCCCATGACGATTCAGCGAATGGACAACGTCCTCATCGTCGTCGACGATCTCGAGGCCGCCAAGGCGTTCTTCGTCGAGCTCGGGATGGAGTTGGACGGCGAGGCGCGTATCGAGGGACCCTGGGCGGACAGCGTGGTCGGGCTCACGGGCGTCCGCTCCGACATCGCCATGCTGCGCACTCCCGACGGCCACAGCCGGGTCGAGCTGTCGAAGTTCCACTCGCCGCCGGCGGTGAGCGTGGAGCCGCGGAACGCCCCCGCGAACGCCTTGGGCATCCGCAGGATCATGTTCACGGTGGACGACGTCGACGACGTCGCCGCTCGCCTCGTCGGCAAAGGCGCCGAGATCGTCGGCGAGATCGCCCAGTATCAGGACAGCTATCGCCTCTGCTTCGTCCGCGGACCGGAGGGGATCATGGTCGGTCTGGCCGAGCAGCTGAGCTGAGCTGCGGGTCAGGGCGACGGCAGCCGGCGCCCCGAAGCCTGTGTCGGCCGATCCGCGGCCACCACCCCCCAGACGGCGACCGGAACCCGTATGTCCTGATCGAAGGCGACCACCGCACCGGTCACGTCGCCGTCGTCCCCGGAGATGCGCTCCGGCGCCCCGAACGGTTCCAGCCCGCCGGGTCGCACGGCACCTTGGAGCGTGACCGGCGCCTGCGGGTCACGCTTCTCCGTCCCGGCGACGTTGCTGCGCCACAGCACCACTGCAGGACCACCGGGGACGGCGGCGGCGGCGGCAAGGACGCTGTCCTGATCGACTGGGGAAACCGTCTGCGCAGCGCCACGGTGGCCGTCGCTCAAGGTCAGCGCCCGCACGACGTACCGCCCGCGGTCATAGGACTGAAAGACGAGGAGCGCGCGGTCTGAGCCGTCGCCCACCAGGCGGACGCCCGGTGTCGCCACCCCGCGCCCGCTGCCCTCAGGGCTGACGGACGAGATGCGGCGCTGAGGTCCGAAGCCGTGTCCCGGCTGCGCCGTGGCCAAGGACACGAGCGCCGGCCCGTGGGCGTCGCCCTCCGCGATGCGCTGGCTCTCCCATGCCACGGTGAGCCGACCGGATCCGTCCACCAGCGTCTGGATCGCGCTGCTCGAACTGTCCCCCAGCTCATGGGTCGGGCCGGAGCGACCGGTCGGCCCCAGGTGCCGGGCGTAGATGTGCCGGTCGTGCTCCCAGGCCATGAGGATGTCCCCGGCCGGCCCGACCGCGACGCTGGCCGCAGCCGAGCCGCGGTAGGGCATCCGCAGGGCCAGCGCCCGCCGGAACGCGCCGCCTGCCGGCCGCCGGTACAGCAACACGGTGTTCTTCTGACTGCGCACCACCGCCGCCATCACACCGGCGGTGTTTGCGGCCAGCGACTTGGGCACCGCACCCCGCAGCGAGGTCAGCGTCCGCGGAGCGTCAAGACGTCCCTGGGCGGAGCCGAAGGCGACGGCCACCGTCCCGCCGGGACCGCCGACGGTGCCCAGGTCATCACGGGTGTCGCCGAGGACGACCAGACGGTCCCGCGCGTATGCAGCGGCGGACACCCCGACCAGGGATGTCGAACCGGATGACGCGGCTGCGCCGGTCGGCCTCAGCCGGGTGAGCGTGTCGGTGGGCTCGTGGAGGCTCGGTGCGATGACCCCGAGGCTTCCGGCCCCGGACGACCAGATGGCGGCGGGAAGGCCGCTTGAGGGTGCAAGGGACGACGGCGGCGCCCACGGAGGTGCGGCGAAGGCGGGCGTCGCCACCAGGGCAGCGGACGCGCAGACGACGCACAGGCCGGCGGAGCTGCGACGCATGGGCATACCGGTACGAACGCTCTGCGGCGCCGAGAGGTTGCGCAGCGCCCGACCACGTCGTGCGCCGCGCGACCACCGCGCCCGCGGCCGGGCGTTCACGTGACCCCGGCCCTATCTTGTGCACCCGGATCCACCCCGCAATCGACGGCATCAGGAGGTGTTGTGCGCTCGACCGACGTTGTGATCATCGGCGCAGGTGCCGCCGGCCTGATGTGCGCCATGACCGCCGCCGCCCGCGGCCGTGAGGTGCTGCTCATCGATCACGCCAACAAGGCGGGCAAGAAGATCCTCATGTCCGGCGGCGGCCGGTGCAACTTCACGAACATGTACACCGATCCGGGGAACTTCTTTTCGGAGAACCGGCATTTCTGCAAGTCGGCACTGGCCCGCTACACGCACTGGGACTTCCTCTCGATGGTCAGCCGGCACGGGGTGCCCTACCACGAGAAGAAGCTCGGCCAGCTGTTCTGCGACAACAGATCCCGAGACATCCTGGACATGCTCCTGGACGAGTGTCGACAGGTCGGTGTCGACCTGCACCTGGACACCTCGGTCCACGAGATCGTCAAGACCGAGGACGGTTACCTGCTGAGCACCGACCTGGGGGCCGTCACCTCGCCGTCACTGGTCATCGCCACCGGAGGCCTGTCGATCCCGACCATGGGTGCCACCGGCTTCGGCTACGACGTCGCCCGGCAGTTCGGCCACCGGGTCGTGGCCACCCGCGCCGGGCTCGTGCCCTTCACGATCACCGACGGACTGAAAGAGCTGTGCACCGAGTTGTCCGGGACCTCGGTGGCGAGCGTCGTGAGCTGCAACGGTCAGAGCTTCCGCGAGAACATCCTCTTCACCCACCGTGGCCTCAGCGGCCCGGCGATCCTCCAGGTGTCCTCGTTCTGGCATCCCGGGGACGCCGTGACGATCGACCTCCTCCCCGACCATGACGTCCTGGCCTGGCTCGACGGTCAGCAGGCCGAGCGCCCGAACAGCGAGCTGCAGACGGTGCTCGGCGAGGTCTTCACGAAGAAGATGGCGACGCTCGTGGCCCACCGGTGGTTCACGTCCAAGCCGATGAAGCAGTACACGCCCGCCGACCTTCGGTCGATCGCCGGCAAGCTCAGCGCCTGGGAGGTCATCCCGGGAGGGACCGAGGGCTACCGCACCGCCGAGGTCACGCTCGGTGGCGTCGACACCAGCGAGGTCTCGTCCAAGACCATGGAGTCGCTGAGGAGCCCGGGCCTGTTCTTCGTCGGCGAGGTGCTGGACGTCAGCGGGCACCTCGGCGGGTTCAACTTCCAGTGGGCCTGGGCCTCGGGCCATGCTGCAGCGCAGTACGTGTGAGGTCTGCGAAACTCGCGCCATGACCCGCCTCGCCACCCTCGGAGCCGGCGCGGTCCTCGCGCTGCTCGCCCTTCCCGTGTCGTCGGGCGCCGCGGCGCCGCGCTACGACGTCACGATCGCAAGGACCGCCTTCGGGGTCCCCCACATCAAGGCGAAGGACTACCCGTCGCTCGGGTACGGCTACGGACGCGCTCTGGCGCAGGACAACATCTGCACGGTCGCCGAGAGCTACGTCACATCAGGCGGCGAACGGTCGAAGTTCTTCGGTCCCGACAAGAGCTACACGATCCGCGGCAACGGCTCCACGGCGAACAACCTCAACAGCGACTTCTTCTACCAGCGGACCCGGACGAGCGGACCGTCGAGCGGCTCGTCGCGGTCGCCACCGCCCGTCGGCCCCAAGCCGGAGATCAAGGACGCGCTGAAGGGCTACGTCGCCGGCTACAACGCGTGGCTCCGCGAGGCCGGCGGGACCAAGGGCATCGACGATCCGACCTGCCGCGGCAAGGCCTGGGTCCGCCCCATCACGGTGATGGACGTCTACCGGCGCTTCTACGCGCTGGCGGTTCTCGCGTCCCAAGGGCGTCGCCCTCGACGGCATCGGCGCCGCACAGCCGCCGTTCGCGGGATCCGGTCCCGGCGCAGGAGCGACCGCAGCCGACCGGGCGGCGAGCATCGGCAAGGCCATGGCGGCCGTCGATGCCATTGCTCCAGGAGAGGTCGACCGGCGCCTCGGCGGCCTGGGCTCCAACGCCTACGGCATCGGCAAGTCGCTGTCGCAGGACGGCCATGGCCTGCTCTACGGCAACCCGCACTTCCCCTGGCAGGGGTCCGAGCGCTTCTACCAGACGCACCTCACGATCCCCGGCAAGCTCGACGTCACCGGCGGCTCGCTGCTCGGCGTGCCGATCGTCCTCATCGGGACGACCAAAGGCGTCGCCTGGAGCCACACGGTCTCGACGGCGCGGCGCTTCGTCCCGTACGAGCTGAAGCTCGTGCCGGGCTGACCCGACGTCCTACGTCCAGGACGGTGCCGTCAAGAAGATCGAGGCCGACAAGGTCACGGTCCAGGCCCTCGGCGCCGACGGGAAGCTCACGCCGCGGACCCGGACCCTGTACCGGTCCGAGCACGGCTCGATGCTTGACGTCGATCCTCGGCCTGCCGGTCTTCCCGTGGTCGACGGCGACGGCCTACGCGATCTACGACGGCAACGGCGAGAACTTCGGCCGTCTGCTCAACCACTTCTTCGACATGAACTCCGCGCAGTCCGTCGACGACGTCGACGCGATCCTCAAGAAGTACCAGGGCATCCCGTGGGTCAACACGATCGCCGCCGACACGGCCGGCAACGCGTACTACGCCGACATCGGCTCGATTCCCGAACGTCCCCCAGGCGAAGTACTCAGGCTGCCAGACCCTCCTCGGTGCGGCGCTCGACGCCGCCCAGCGCGTTCCGGTCCTCGACGGCTCGCGCGGCGGCCTGCGACGTCGGAACGGATCGCCGGACGCCATCGTCCCCGGCATCCTCGGGCTCAAGCAGCTGCCGTCCTTGCGGCGCGACGACCACGTGTCGAACATGAACGACTCCTACTGGCTGACGAACCCAGAGCAGCCGCTGGAAGGCTTCAGCCGCATCATCGGCGACGAGCGCACCGCCCGCTCCCTGCGCACGCGCCTGGGCATCCAGCCAGCTGCAGCAGCGCCTGGACGGGACCGACGGCCTGCCCGGGCAAGGGCTTCACGCTGGAGAACCTCATGACCGTCGGGCTCGGCAACCGCGTCTACAGCGGCGAGATCTGGCGCGACGACCTCGTCGCCGGGTGCAACGAGCGCCGCATGCGAGACCCTGCGGGCGCTGGGACCTGCACAACGACCTCGACTCCAAGGGCGCGATCCTCTGGCAGCGGTTCGTCACGCGGCTGAACGGCGTGGCCCCCGTCGCGCTCCCGGCGCCCCCTGGGCCCGTTCCGCACCGCCTTCGACGCCGGACGACCCGGTGAACACGCCGAGCGGGCTGAACGCCGGCAGCCCGATCGTCCAGAACGCGCTGCGCCAGGCGGTGACCGACCTGCAGGATGCCGGGCCTGCCGCTGGACGCGACCCCGCGTCAGGGCCAGACGGTGACCCGCCGCGGCGAGACGATCCCGATCCACGGCGGCGCCGGGAGGCAGCGGCATCTTCAACGTCATCACGCCGGTGTGGAACCCGAAGAAGGGCTACACCGAGGTCGTCCACGGCTCGTCGTTCGTGCAGGCCGTGCACCTGACGCCCGGGTGCCCGGATGTCCGGACGATGCTGACCTACGGCGAGTCCGAGAACCCCGCGTCCGTCCACTTCAGCGACCTGACGAAGGAGTACGCCGCCAAGCGCTGGTTGAAGGTGCCGTTCTGCCCGGCCGACCTGGAGGCCGACAAGGCTGCCGTGCGGACGCAGACGGCCGATCTCGGAACGACGATCGTCCGCGTGCTGGAGGCACGCGGCGCGCAGACGTCCGCGCATCACCGTCGAGCGGCCCTCGGGCAAGCCGGCGCACATCACGGTCCGCGTGCGCCGCGGCATCGCGGATCGTGCGGACGGTGCGCCGGCGCGGGGCCAGGGTCGCCGTGTCGATCAAGGTGCCGCGCGGCCGCTACCGCGTGGACGTGTCCTTCGGGACCCGGACCGTGCGGGTGCCGGCCAAGCAGCGGTAGGAGACCAGCCGAAGGTCCGCGGCTTCGCGTCGGCGGCGACGCGATCTCGCGCTCCTGCAGACAGACGTCGCGGACATGCAGGAGCCGACCCTCCCCCGTGACGACCGCAGAGCCTGCACAGGCGCTGGGGGCTCCCACACCTCCGCGACGGGGCGCTCGTCAGGGCAGGGGCTTCAGCCCGTGTCCGACGGCGGACTCAGAGCGATACTCGAACTTCTCGCACCCCTTGAACTTCCAGTTCACGCGACGCTTCTTGGGGAGATGGACGATGTCGCGGCCGGGACCGCAGTCGATCGTGCCCCTGCCGTACCGGGCTTTGATGGCGTCGTTGCCCGGGCCGCCCACCAGGGTGTTGCGTCCGGCCGCCGAGTACAGAAAATCATCTCCGGCGCCGCCGTAGAGCCGATCGACCTGGCCCCGGGGCTGGTTCGTCCCCACGTGATCGGCCCACAGGACATCGGCCTTGTCCCCCCCGTACAGGACATCCGAGCCGTGCCACCCCAGCAGCTCGTCGCTGCGTCCTTTACGGCCTCTCAGCGTGGAACCCTTGGTCTTCGATGCGCGCTGGACGTCGGACGACGTCATCGGCGGCCAGTACTCGTGACCTGCGCAGGCCTTGGGCGTGGAACATGGGCTGCCGGCGATGTGGCTGGCCACCGCCAGGGACGCGAACCCGCAGATGGTCAGCAGGGGTGCGACGACGGCGAGCGCAGACGCACGAACGGATCGGTGCATCGCCACGAGCTTACGGCGTAGGACGGGCCGTCCCAAAGCCTCGTCACCCAGCTGACGAGGGCGCGAGCGCAAACCACTGCAGGCTCCGGGCTTCCAGATCGACCAGCAGCCAGGACGGCCGCGCACCGGTCAGCGCCCCGGGGTTGGCAAGCAGCCGGTCCTCCCCCGCCAGCACCGTCCCCCGGGTCGTCCGGCTCTCGGCGTGCGGATGACGGTCGGTCTGCGCCCAGAGGCGCCGACGGTGCGTGTGCCCGTGCAGCGCAAGCCAACCGGGGGTGGCACGGAGCAGACGCCCCGCCTTCGCCGGGCTGTCGACGAACTCCATCATCGGGTCCTCGAGGCTCGCGTGCACGAGCCCGACCCCCGCGCGCTCGTCGACGGGCGACCAGCCCTCGACCGTGCGTGCCGTGCCGGCGTCGAGAAGCCCGCGCTGCAGGCACCAGAGCTCGTGGTTGCCCGCTAGGACCAGGTCGCAGAGCGCTGTGGCCAGGCCCACCGTCGCCGCGTGCGCCGCCGGCGGCGCCCCGAGCATGGCGTCGACGACGTCCCCGAGGCACCAGAGCTCACCGGCGCCACGGTCGCGGGCAGCGGCCGCGAAGGCCTGCAACCGACCGGTGTGGTTGTGGATGTCCGAGCAGACACCGACGAGCATCGTCCGGTCGCTCAGGCCCTGGGGTGTCCGTACGCGTCCATGCCGGTCGAGACTACGGTCTGGCCGGCGACGCCCGCCCGTGCGCACGCTCCGGCAGGATTCCCCTCGACCGCCATGAACAGCTCACACACCATGCGCGGCCGGCTCGCCGCACGCACCCTGACCGTGGCCCTGGCCTGCGTCGTCATGGGCCCACCGTCGGGCGCCCACGCTCAGACTCCGCCCACGACGGACCCGTCGGCGTCCGCTCCGTTCACGCCGGACATCGCCGCCGGCCAGCTCGGCTGGCTGCGCCTGCGGGTCGTTGCGTCCCCAGGTGACACGATCTCGGTGACCGAACGGACTGCGGACGGCGCGGCCGAGCCGGTTGCGCGCTTCGTCCTGGACGGTCCCGCCGGGGGTCGCGCGCATCTGGCCCCGTGGCGCTGTGACCGCCGCAGCCGCCGCTTCACCGTCACCGCCGAGGGCGAGAGCCACCCGCCGCAGAGCGTCCCCATCGACGTCGCTTCCCCGTCGTGCGCCGACCGCGTCCAGCTGCGTCTTGTCACACGCCGGCCGGCGGCCCGCAGGCGTCTGACCTTCGTCGCCCGCGACCGCTGGCGCAACGGACAGCGCCTGCCGCTGCGGCTGTGCCTGCAGCGCTCCGGCGACGGCGCGAGCGCATGTCGAGCCGCTGACCTCTCCCCCACCGTGCCGTCCCGCACGCTCGGCGTCACGGTACGCCGAGGTGGCCGCTACGCCGTGCAGCTGCGCGGCCCGCAGGGGGTTCTCGTGCGTAGGACGGTCCGCGTCGCTGCCCGCGCCCGCGGCCTGCGTCTGCTGGCCACCGGCGACTCGGAGATCCAGATCCTCGACAGCCTCATCGCCGCCCGGCTCCGCGGCGTCGGCGTGCGGGTCACGAGCGACGCGCACATCGGGACCGGGATCTCCAAGCTGTTCCAGCTCAACTGGCTGCAGCACGCAGCGACGTCCGCACGCACGGGACGACCTGACGTCACCGTGGTCTTCCTGGGTGCCAACGACGGCTACCCGATCGGTCACGCGGCATGCTGCGGCCCGGCCTGGTCGCGGGGCTACGGCCTGCGCGCCGCCCGCATGATGCGCGAGTACGTGCGCGCCGGCGCCGGGCGGGTCTTCTGGTACCTGCTGCCGCGGCCGCGCCCGGCCGGCTACGCGTCGGTCTTCGCCGCCGTCAACCGCGGGCTGCGGCTGGCGGCCGCAGCGGTGCCCGGCGTCCGTCTGCTCGACCTGGGGCCGACCGTGACGCCGGGCGGCGCCTTCCACCAGACCGTCCGCTACCGAGGGCGGACCGTGAACGTGCGACAACCCGACGGCATCCATCTCAGCGTCGGCGGTGACCGCATCGCGCTCGACCTGCTCGTCGCCGCGATGCGGTCCGACGGCTCGCTCTGAGCCGGCATGAGCAGGCCCGAGCCGTCAGGCGGCGACGTGCGGTGACGTCCCTGCCTGCGTGAGGCTCTCCGTGGACCCCACGGTTGTGTCTTCTGTCCTCCGGGGCACGACGACGACCGGGCAATCCGAATGGTGGACGAGCCAGTCCGAGGTGCTGCCCAGGGCGATCCGACGCACCGGGCCCCACGAGCGGGAGCCCAGGACGAACAGATCGTGGGCAGCAGAGGCTTTCTGCAGCGCGGGTCCAGCTTGACCGTGGAGCAGGTGACCGGACGTCGAGGCCGGCAGCGCGTCGAGGGTGTCGGCGAGCAGTCGCTCGGCCCATGCCCGGCGCTCCTGCACGGCTTCAGCGATGTATCCGGCCGAACCGGCCGCCGCGACGACCGGCATCGGCGGGTCGTCCCACACGACGTAGGCGGTGAGCTCGGCGCCGTGCTGCGCAGCAAGGTCGACGGCGAGGTCGAGGGCCAGGCGTGACTCCACCGAGCCGTCGGCACCCACTGCGATCGTGCGCGGTGGCTGAGCGCGCCAGCGCTTGGGCGCCACCGCGACCGGGCACGGCGACCCGTGCACGACGGCGCGACCTACGTCACCCAGAAGGAGGCGTCCGAGCGCACCGTGATGAGCTGACCCGACGACGATCAGGTCAGCGCCCTCTTCCTCGGCGATGAGATGCAGGGCGTGGGCGGGTGACAGGTCCGCGACGGTGACGAGGTTCGCTTCCACGCCCATCTCCGCCCGCGTGGCGTGCAGCAGCCGATCGGCGTCACCGCGTTGCAGAGCTTCGTAGGCCGGCGAGGAGCCTCGCGAGCGAGTCGCGGCCTGTGGGTAGGCGTGCACGAGGGTGAGCCGCCTCGGCGCGAGGGAACCGGCCAGTGCGGTGGCGTCACGACCTCCGTCGAACCCGTCGACCGCGACGATGACGTTCTTGAGCATGGGTTGAACCTAGGCCGGCCGCTGCCCCACGCCATCCGGAGCGTTCCGCCGTCCCGCTGCGTAGTCCACCCCGTCGTGGTGCAGTCGCAGGGGTGTACCGCGCGCCGCCCGCGATCGAGGACCTGGGCGACGCGGCGCGCATGAGCGTGTGCGACCCGACGGCATCCATCCCGGCGTCGGCGATGACCGCATCGCGCGCGACCTGCTCGTCGCCGCGATGCGTGCCGATGGCGTCCTCTGCCCCGCGTCGTCCGCCTGCCCGGCGCAGCGGTCAGGCGGGTGGGGCGAATACCTGCAGGTCGTTGCCGTCGACGTCCTTGAACGGCGCGATCCGTCCCCACGGGTGCTCGGAGACGTCGCCGGTGAACGACACGCCCTGCCCCTTGAGGCGCTCGACCTCACCCTCGATGTCGCCATCGCAGCTGAACGCGATGACCGCTCCACCGCTCCCGTCCGGGCTCTCCTCGGCACGCGCGTTCAAGCCGATCGTCAACCCGCCGGCCTCGACCTCGGCCCACTCGCCGCCGTCCTGCTCGGTGACCTTCAGGCCAAGGGTGTCGCCGTAGAACGCGACCGAACGCTGCAGGTCGGTGACCGGCAGCCAGACAGTTGAGATGCCGTTGATCATGTGGTTGCTCCTCGAAGGTTGATCGGGTCCAGAGGGCTCTACCCACCGCGCCGCCCTTGACAACGTGCGCGCCCTGTCCCGCTGCGACGTGTACGGCCCACCGGTTTCGGGGAGGGACTGACCATGCCCGCTCCCAAGCAGAAGCGCCCGCGTAGGCTCACGGTCGCCGTCACCGGCCCGACGGGGACCTTCGGGTCCGGCCTGATGCCGCTGCTGCAGGCCGACGATCGCATCCAGCGCATCGTCGGCATCGCACGGCGCCCCTTCGACCCGGCCGAGCGCGGCTGGACGAAGATGGAGTACCGCCAGGGTGATGTGCGCGACGAGGCCGCCCTCGAGGAGGCCTTCGCAGACGCGGACGTCGTCGTCCATCTCGCGTTTCTCATCACCGGCACCGCCGACCGCGCCACGACCCGAGAGATCAACGTGGACGGCACCGTGAACGTCTTCCGTGCGGCAGCGGCCGCCGGCGCCCAACGGTTCGTCTACGCCTCGAGCGTGGCTGCCTACGGCTTTCACCCGGACAACCCTGTCCCGATGGCAGAGGACTGGCCGACGCGCCCGGCGGCCCACCTCTTCTACGCCCAGGAGAAGGCAGAGCTCGAGGGCCTGCTGCAGGACGAGGCCGGCGAGCATCCCGAGCTGGCGCTCTACCTCCTGCGGCCCCCGGTCGTCCTCGGCCCGAACGCCGTCGGCGGCAAGGAGATCCTCCCGGGGCCGCTGGCCCCGCTGGGGCGCCTGATCGCCGACCGCCTGCGCGGCGGGTTGCCCGTCCCGATCCCGGCCCCCGTGCCCGACCTGCCGCTGCAGCTCATCCACGAGGACGACGTCGGCAGCGCGTTCATGGCGTGTGTGCTCGCCGCTGGTCCTCCCGGCGCCTACAACATCGCCGCCGACGAGGTCCTCTCTGCCGTCGACGTCGCGCGGGAGATCGGTCTGACCCCGATCCCGTTCCCCGGCAAGGTCGCCCAGGGCGCCGCGCGTGCGCTCGCTGCCGTCCCCACCCCACCGTTCGTGCCGCCGGCCGCCGAGTGGATCGAGGCGATCAGCCATCCGGCGATCATGGACACGAGCAAGGCCAAGCGTGATCTGGGCTGGACGCCGCGCTTCAGCGCGCTGGAGTCGTTGCGGGCGACGCTGGACGCACCGTCGGCGTGACCTCATAGGCTCGGGCGATGCCCGGACGCCTGCCCAGCATCGTCCCGGTCGAGGCGGTCGCGGAGGGTCTCGGGCGGATCCGTGCCGAGCTCGGCCTCCCCGACGCATTCCCGCCCGACGTCCTGGCAGCGGCGGATGCGGCCGCCGGGACCGGGCCCCAGACCGTCACCGGCCGGCTACGCAACGACCTGCCGTTCGTCACGATCGACCCGCCCGGCTCGCGGGACCTGGACCAGGCGATGTACCTCGAGCGCCGTGGCGACGGCCACCGGGTCTCGTACGCCATCGCCGACGTGGGCGCCTTCGTCAGCCCCGGCGACGCGATCGACGAGGAGGCCCGCCGCCGCGCGGTGACCGTGTATCTACCGGGCGAGCGTCTGCCCCTCCACCCTCCGGTGCTGTCCGAGGGCGCGGCCAGCCTGCTGGCCGGGGTCGACCGTCCCGCGCTCGTGTGGACCATCGATCTCGACGGATCCGGGGACATCACCGATGCGCGCGTCGACCGCGTGACGGTGCGCTCGACCGCCCAGCTGGACTACGGGAACGTCCCCGCCGAGCCGCGCGCGATCCTCGCCGAGATCGGCGAGCGGCGCCTGGCACTGGAGCGCGAGCGCGGTGGGGTGTCGCTGCGCCTGCCTGAGCAGGAGGTCGAGCAGGGGTCTGGCGGCTGGAGGCTGGCCTACCGCGTTGCCCTGGCCACCGAAGACCACAACGCGCAGATCTCGCTGCTGACCGGGATGGCGGCCGCCGAGCTCATGATCCGCGGAGGCGTCGGGTTGCTGCGGACGCAGCCCGCGCCCGAAGCGAAGGCGCTGGCCCGCCTGCGTGCGGCGGCGGCCGCGCTCGGCGCCCCATGGCCGGACGCGGTGTCCTACCCGGAGTGGGTGCGCAGCCTCGATCCGACCCGTCCTGCGCACGCTGCGCTGCTGCACCAGGCTGCCGGAAGCGGCCATGGGGCCGGCTACACCGCCTTCGACGGGCCCGTACCGGAGCAGTCCACCCACTTCGCCATCGCTGCGAGCTACGCCCATGTCACCGCGCCGCTTCGTCGGTTGGCGGACCGCTACGCGCTGGAGGTCTGTCTCGCGCTGTCGGCCGGGACCGAGGTCCCATCGTCCGTGCGGACCGCCCTGCCCGAACTTCCGGGGATCATGGCCGCAGGAACGCAGCGGGCCGGTCGCGCCGAGCGGGCTGTCGTGGATCTCGTCGAGGTCCTCGTCCTGTCTGACCGCGATCGGAGAGCGGTTTGACGCGGTGGCGATCGACGATGATCTGCTGCAGCTCAAGGATCCGGCGGTGCGGACGCGGTACGACGGCCCCCCGCTGCCCGTCGGGGAACCCGTGAGCGTCGAGCTCGTGTCCGTGGACCGTGAGGCCCGCACGTTGCAGGTCGTGCGCTGAGGCGCGACGCCCCGGGTTCACGAAGGCGGCGGCCGGGTAGGCAGTCCTTCATGTCCTACGGAACCAGCATCTTCCTCATCGCCGTCGGCGCCATCCTGCACTATGCGGTGACGGCCAACACCGACGGCTTCAACGTCAACACCGCCGGCACGATCCTCATGGTCGTCGGCGCGATCGGTCTGCTCATCAGCCTCTTCTGGATGGCGAGCGCCAGCCGCCGGGGCGCGGGCCGTCCGGTGGTCCGCGAGCGCGACGTCGTCTAGCCCGGCCCACCCAGGCCCCACTCCGCAACCGGCGACGGGCGGCCTCCGCAGGCCGCCCGTCGTCGTTGTGCTCCGGCGTCGTCCAGGTCGCGCGGTCGCTTTCCGTACGGCGCGCGGGGAGCGAGCGAGTTCTATGCTCGCCGCATGCCAAGAGCCGCGTCGGTCCTCCTGCTGCTCGTCATCCTCGCGCTGGCCCCGGCCATCGCCTCGGCGCACCCCGAGCGTGCCACCGCCTTCCCGGCCGTCGGCGGCCTCCCGCCCGAGCCGGGCTCGATCCCGGTCTACCGCTCGCGCGGACCGAGCGTCGTCGTCTGCAAGCCCGAGTCCAGGCGGCTGCTGCAGAAGATCTTCAAGGGCGATCCGCGGGTCCTCAGGAGCCGCCTGAAGACCCTTCGCCGCTGTCGCTTTCGCGACATCCAGCCCGCCGTGAACGCGGCGAAGACGGGCTATCGGGTCCTGCTCATGCCTGGCGTCTACGAGGAGATGGCCAGCCGTAAGACGCCGACCGGCAGCTACCAGGACGGATCGAGGTGCGGCAACGACTACGTCGTGACCGAAGGCTTCACGAGCGCACCGCCTCCGATCGGCGCCGCGGTCGAACGACCCACCGGTGCGGCCGGATCGCAACCACCAGATCAAGTGCCCGAACGCGAAGAACCTCATCGAGGTCATCGGCGATCCGACGCCCGAAGCCGATCCTGCCAAGCCGTCTCTGCCCAAGTGCCTGCAGAAGTGCAACCTGCAGATCGCCGGGCTGGGCAAGGAGCCCGAGGACGTCCTGATCCGCGGACGACCGCAAGAAGACCGACGTCCTGCGGGTGGACCGGGCCTGGGGCATCTACCTGCGCAACTTCGCGGTCGAGCAGGCGTCGTTCAACAACGTCGACCTCGTCGAGGTCAACGGCTTCCGCATCTCGAAGGTCGTGGCCCGCTACGGCCAGGACTACGGGATCCTCTCCTTCACCTCCACCAACGGCCTGTACGACCACGTCGAGGCCTACGGCAACGGTGACTCGGGCATCTACCCAGGATCGACGGAGAAGGGCTGTCCCGTCGACCCGAACGCGTACGGGCTCTGCGGTGACGTGGCGGGCGCCGACGCGATGGGCTCCGGCTACGCGTGGTTGTGAGGACTACTCCATCGAGATCCGCGACTCCAAGAGCTACGGCAACGTCCTGGGGTACTCGGGGACCGCCGGGAACTCGACCTACGTCCACGACAACGACTTCTCCGGCAACGCCACCGGGCTGTCGACGGACTCCTTCGCGGCGGGACATCCCGGCATGCCCCAGGAGTGCGTGAAGTGGGAGAACAACCGCATCGCCTCCAACAACGTGAACTTCTTCACGCAGACCAACCAGAAGGAGTGCGCGGCGACGCCGTTCGTCCTGCGGCCGAAGGAGCAGGTCTGCCCGCAGTTCCAGGTGCCGGTCGGCACCGGCATCATCATCGCCGGCGGCAACCGGAACCTCATCCGGAAGAACCACCTGTACGACAACCACCGCGTCGGCATCCTGCTCTTCGGCGTTCCGGCCGCGCTGCGCGGAGACAACGACCCGGCCCATCAGCTCGACACCTCCAACGGCAACCGCTTCATCGGCAACGTCATGGGCGCCGATCCGTCGGGTGCTCGCAAGCCCAACGGCCGTGACTTCGTCTGGGACTCACAGGGAGCGGGGAACTGCTTCGAGCGGCAACGAGTTGCGGTCCGGGCCGGGTCACCGGTCCGAGCCGTCGTCGCTGCCGGCGTGTCCCGGCTCGAGGATCCAGCAGCCGGCGAACCTCGCGGTGCTCGCGCCCGATGCTCTCGTGTGCGGCGTGGGACCCGAAGCAGATGACCAACCCACCCGGGTGCGACTGGTTCACCTCGCCGCCCAAGCCCGAGTGATCACTGCCCGTGGCATGAGGGCGCTGGGTGCGAGCAGCGCTGCTGTCGCCGTCGCGCTGCTCTCGGCCGGATGCGGATCTGGCCACGACCGGTCAGCTTCGCGCCCGGCGCTGCGCTGGACCGGGACGCCGCAGGTCTTCACGACGAAGGCGCTCCCCCGTGACCGCGTCGTCGTGGGTGCCGTGCGCAACACGAGCGGCAGGACACTGAAGCTCGACGCCGCCGCGCTGGTCGTGCTGGACGCCGACGGTCGCCGCCTGCGCAGCACCGGGCAGTTCGCGGCGGGCTACGCGCACGGGCTCTATGGCGCCTTTCAGCAGCCTGACCCACTGCCGCCCGGCGAGCTCGAACGCCTCGGCCGGATCGTGACGATCCCGGCCGGCGGAACCGCACCTCTGGCGGTCTCCTGGACGGTCGCGGACGGCCACGACGCCGGCCGCCGATCCAGCGTCGACTACGGCTCCGGGCGCCTGCCGCTCCCGACCCGCGTGCGCCTCGGCACGGGCTTGTAGGCGCATGCTGCCCGCGGGCACGGCCAGCCGACTCGGCCGGCCCACCGCCCGATGTCGGTGATCTGCCTCAGACCGACGGAGCGCCGAAGGTGTCGCAGTCGGCGGGATCCCCTGTCCGCTGGCCCGCGGTGAACCAGCGGCGGCGCTGCTCCGAGGTGCCGTGCGTGAACGTGTCCGGCCGCACGTCGCCTCCCGCGCGGCGCTGCAGCCGGTCATCGCCGACGGCCTCAGAGGCTGCAAAGGCCTCGTCCAGGTCCCCTGCCTCCAGCTGACCCGCCGCAAAGACGCCGTGGGCCCAGACCCCGGCGTAGCAATCGGCCTGCAGCTCCTGCCGGACGCTGAGTGCATTGGCGTCGTCCGGGTTGCGCGAGGCGGCCTCCTGCACCTCCTTCGAGGTCCCGAGCTGCTGCTGGACATGATGCCCGAGTTCGTGCGCGATGACGTACGCCCAGGCGAAGTCACCGGACGCCCCCAGCTGCTCGCGCATGTCCGCGTAGAACGAGAGGTCCAGGTACACCCGCTGATCGGCAGGGCAGTAGAACGGACCCACGGCAGAGGTCGCGCTCCCGCATCCTCCCGTGCGCACGCCGCGGCGATAGAGCACGAGCTTCGCCCGGTCATAAGGCTTGCCCTGCCGCTCGAAATCCTTGGTCCAACGGTCCTGTGCGTCGCCGAAGACGTACGCCGAGAAGTCCTTGAGATCCTTCTCCGGATCCTGGGAGGCGGGGATCGGCGTCCCTTGACCCGGGCCGCCGCCGTCGAGGCTCTGGCCGATGTCGAACCCGGACGGGCCGGAGCCGCCGCCGAGGACCTGGAGCAGCAGGACCACGATCAGGCCACCGACACCGAGGCCGCCGCCGCCGATCGCCAGCCCGCGACCACCGCCACCGCCGCGCTGATCGATGACGTCGGACGATGAGGATCGTGGCGACCACTTCATGGCGCCCCACCTACCCGCCGCCTGCACCCGCCAACCAGCCGGGGCGCAAGCGGCGCCGGGCGGCTACCCCTCGTCCTGGGCGTCAGGACCGCTCACCGGCTCGCACTGGGGCCGGTCGGGGAAGCCCGGCCCGGTCCCCGGCCTGCAGTCCGGGTCCTGCGACGGCTGCGTTCCCGAGCTCGGCGCTGTCGCGCCGCCCGTAGGCGCCGATGGCTCGGCGCCCCCGTCGCCGGCCGGCGTCGTCGGGGTGGTCCGGGCCGGCGTCGTCGCCGGCGTCGCGGGGACGGGGACCGTCGTGACCGCGGGCGGTGCAGCGGTCGTCGGGCCGGAGATCGTCGGGATCGTGCTGGTCGTGGTCGTCCGCTGCGTGGTGGTGTCGCCGACGGGCTCGCCGTCATCCCCGCAGCCGGCCACCACCGCGGTGCCGGCACCGAGGGCGAGCGCCGTCAATGCGGCCGTCAGATGACGACCGGTCCAGCGGTTCGTCGAGCGGGCAGGGGTCCGGAGGGGCGCTTGCACCCCTCCATTGTCCCAGACAGCTAGGCGTCGGCCGTCATCGGAGCAGCCGCACCGAGCCCGGCGACCGCCTCGAGCTCCGCAAGGGCGTCGCGGAGCGAGTCGATGAGGCGAGGAAGGTCAGGCATCTGGGTGCGGTCGGCGATGATCCCGAAATCCAGCTCGTCCCGGTAGCTGAGCACGGTGATGTTCAGCCCAGCACCGTCCGTGATGACCGAGACCGGGTAGTTGTGCACGAGCTGCGCGCCGGCCATGTAGATCGGGATCGGCGGTCCCGGGACGTTCGAGATGACGACGTTGTACAGCGGCCGCATGCCCTGACGTGTTCCCATCTGCATCGCCACGCGGGCAGCGCGGGCGTTGATCGCCGGCGGGATGAACGCGGTGATGTCCTGCAACGCCTGGGCCGGCAGCGCGCGATGGCGATCCTTGGCGGCCTTCATCGCCTCGTGCGTACGCATGAGCCGCTCGACCGGATCGGGCTCGTCGGTCGGCAACGGGGCGATCATGATGCTGATCTTGTTGCCGTATGTCCCCCGCTCCTCGTCCGTGCGGACGGAGACCGGGATCTGGGCGAGCAGCGGCTCGTCCGGCAGCTCGTCGTGGGCGATGAGCCAATCCCTGATGGCCGCCGTCGACAGGGCGACGACGACGTCGTTGACCGTGACGCCGAAGTGCGCCTTGACGGCTTTCACCGCGGGCAGGGACAGCGACCCGAAGCTGAAACGGCGGTGCGCGGAGATCTTGCCGTTGAAGGTCGTCTTGGGGGCACGCATCTTCGGGCGCTCCAGCACGTCACCGTCACGGGTCCCGTTTGCGAGGTTGCGCATCCGCGACAGCGTCCGGCTGATGCCTTCGGCACCCGGTACGCCCAGGACGGACGGCGCGACATCCAGATGCGGCAGGACGCCGGGGCGGCGCGCAGCATCCGCAGCGGTTGCAGCGGCAGGCCGGCGACGCCCCGGCCCAGCATCTCGAGCTGCCCGGGCTTGCGCTCCCCGTCGAACTGCGCCGGCGCCTCGCCGGGAAACTCGCGACCCTCGGGCTCGAGGTCGAACAGGATCCCCATGATCTCGGCGCCCGACATACCGTCGATCATCGCGTGGTGCATCTTCGACAGGACGGCGATGTGGCCGTCCGGGAGGCCGTGGATGAGGTAGAGCTCCCACAGCGGCCGAGCCCTGTCCAGGTGCCGCGAGCTGATGCGTGCCACCTGCTCGGCGAGCTGGTCCTCGTCCCCGGGCGGGGCCAGCGCAAGCTCGCGGACGTGGAACTCCAGCTCGAAGTCGGGGTCCTCGATCCAGTACGGACGGTCCAGGCCCAAGGGAACCTCGGCCAGACGCCAGCGCAGCGGCGGCAGCAGGTGCAGGCGCTCCCGGAGCATCGCCAGCAGATCGTCCAGCGTGACCTTGCCGCCGGGCGCGGTGGATGGGTCGAAGATCGCCAACCCGCCCACATGCCCCGTCGTGGTCGAGGTCTCGATTGCCAGGAATTGCGCGTCCAGGCTCGTCAGTTGCCGCATGCTGCCCCTCCTCAGTGCCCTGCATCACCGGCCCCCGGTCCCGGGTGCCCGGAGTGGTTCTATCCGCTCCCGGTTCTCGGTGCAACGAGCCACCGCCGAACATGACGCCTCCAGCATGGTTGTCTGTGCAACCATTGGGAGATGCTCGACTCGCACCGCAAGAGCCTGACCCTCGTGCTGTGCTGCCTTGCGCAGTTCATGGTCATCCTCGACGTGTCGATCGTCAACGTCGCCTTGCCGTCGATCCGGGCCGACCTCGGGTTCGATCCCGCCGACCTGCAGTGGGTCGTCAACGCCTACACCCTCGCGTTCGCCGGCTTTCTGCTCCTCGGCGGACGCGCATCGGATCTCCTGGGTCGCCGCGAGGTCTTCGTGGCGGGGATCGCGCTCTTCTCGGTTGCATCGCTCGTCGGCGGCATCGCCCAGGACGAGACGATGCTCGTCGGGGCCAGGGCCGCGCAAGGCCTGGGGGGCGCGATCGTCGCCCCGGCGACCCTGTCCATCCTCATGACGACGTTCACCGAGGGTCACGAGCGCAACCGTGCGCTCGGGCTCTGGGGCGCCATGGGAGGCGTCGGCGGCGCCACGGGCGCGCTGCTCGGCGGCGTGCTCACCCAGACGCTGTCGTGGCGGTGGATCCTGCTCATCAACGTCCCTGTGGGGTTGGGGGTCGCCGTGGCGGCGCTCCGGGTCATGCGCGCTGCCCCGCCCCGCGTCGCGCGCCGGCGCTTTGACCTCGCTGGTGCCTTCACCGTGACGGCCGGACTCGTCGTCCTGACCTACGGCATCGTCGGCACCGAACGGCATGGGTGGGGATCGGCGCCGACGCTGGCGACGATCGCCGCCGGGATCGCCCTGCTCGCGGTGTTCCTCGGCATCGAAGGCAGGCTCGCCGCCGCACCGCTCGTCCCGCTGCGCATCTTCCGGTCCCGACCGCTCACCGCGGCGAACCTCGTCGTGTTCTGCATGGGCGGTGCCGCCTTTGCGATGTGGTACTTCATGTCGCTGTATCTGCAGCAGGTTCTCGGGTTCTCGCCGATCAAGACCGGGCTGGCCTTTCTCCCCATGACGGCCATGATCGTCGGCTGCTCGCAGCTGGCGTCGCGCCTGAGCACCCGCCTGGGACCGGGCCCGGTGCTCGCGGTCGGCATGACGAGCCTGGCGACCGGCATGGCGCTCTTCACGTTCATCGACGCGGACGGCAGCTACCTGGCCGACATCCTGGGACCGTCGCTGTTCGCCGCCGCAGGCATCGGCATGTCGTTCGTCCCGGTGACGATCGCCGCGACTGCAGGCGTGGCGCGGGCCGAGGCGGGACTGGCTTCGGGCCTGGTGAACACGTTCCGCCAGGTCGGGGGCTCCCTCGGACTGGCCCTGCTGGCGACGGTCGCGACCCGGCGCACCGCCGATCTCGGCGGACGTGTGTCCGATGCCGTCGCACTGACGGACGGCTTTCAGCGCGCGTTCGTCGTCGGTGCCGGCATCAGTGCCGTCGGCGCCGTGACCTGCCTCGTGCTGCTCGTGCTCCCGGCGCGCCGCCTCGCCATGGCGACCTGAGCTCCGCGCGCGCTCCGCTCTGCCGATCGCCGGCCTTCAGCGGCGCACGAGGGTCGTCTTCCAGCCCTCGGCGTCGCCCGACCGGGCGACCGGGACGTACCCGCCGGCCCGCAGGCGCTCCAGCGACTCGAGCACACGTTCCAGCGGCGCGGGCTGGGACCAGCGCAGGCAGAGCGCGCGGACGTCCAGACCCTGCCGCAGGATGTGGTCGACAAGCCGGTACTCCGCGCCCTCCACGGCGACGCAGAGCAGGTCGCAGTGGGCGTCGCCGTTGTCCTGCATCGCCGCCTCCAGCGACGTCGCCGGGGCCGAGAAGGACTCGTGCGACTCCGGCTGGTCGGACGGAAGGTGCGCCTGATACCCACCGAGCCTCGGCGCGTGGACGGTGATCGTCGTGGTGTGATCCCACAGCGCGACAGGGTGAAAGTCGATCCGCGGCTCGCGGGCGGCGAGGCGGGCCGCGACATCGGCGGCCCGGGGATCGGCGTCGTACAGGCGGGTCGTGCAGCCGAAGCGGCCGACGAGTGCCGGCGCGACCCCGCCGTCGACCCCCACCCCCGCGACGTACACGGCGCTCGTCGTCTGCAACCCGTCGACCGGGATGACGAACCCGGTGCCCGTCACGTCCCCCACGGGGACGAGGGCGGCGTGATCGCCAGGGACGACCGCCCGCCGGAACGCGGCGGCCTGCTGGCGATCGCGCAGCCGCCCGGCCGCGCGGCGCAGGGCTCCTTGGGCTCCGCCGGTCATCGACTCAGCCTACCCTCGCCGCCCCGGATGGCGCCGTCAGCGCGAACGGACGAAGAGCGTCTGCTGAGCCTGACCGAGCGGGCCTTGCTCGTCGTGCAGCAGCGAGACCGCCCACCCGACCCCGGAGCGATCGATGTGCGTGCGCGCGTCCAGCAGCGTCCACTCACCGACCGGTTCGCGCAGCAGCGTGATGCTCAGGTCGGTGTTCACGAAGACGTGGGTGTCGAATCCGACGACGTGGCTGACCCCGTTCCCGAAGTCCGCGGCGGTGCAGACCCGGGCGACGGGGCCCGGCGGCTCGTCGTCGACCAGGTCGCGCACGAGCGACAGCCACACGAGCGCCGGGCCGTTCTCGCGGACGGACCCGTCGAGATAACGGATCTCCATCCCTGTCCGGTGCATGCCTTCCGCGGCGTCGGCGCCGAGCGCGGGAAACGGCGAGAGGACGCCCTGCTCAGGTGGCGCGGGGGGCTCTGTGGGCGACGGCAGCGCCGCCTGTGCCGGGAGGTCATCCAGATCGCCGGGGGCGAGCGCGACGGCCCGTGCGAGCATGAGCGGCCGCCCGCCGGCGTCCGACAGCACCGCCTCCAGCAACTGGAAGTTGCGGCCCCCCTTCGCCACCGTCGTGGTGAGTTGCACGGGCGCGATCGGGATGGGTCCCAGGAACTCGAAGGTCATCCGGGCCAACCGTCGCCCGTCCGCCAGCGCGTGCAGGTGCTGGGCCACGAGCGCGGTCGGCGCGCCACCGTGCATCGCGGTCGGATCCCATGGCCCGCGTGTGTGCGCCGTCGGGACGAACAACGCGCCCTTCCGGCGGAAGAGCGGCGCGTCGGGCGCGGTGTCCAAAGCCTGTTCCTCGCCGTTCACCATGCAGCCTCAGCCGCGACACCGGCGATCACCTTCGACAGTTGCCCACCCTGCCATGCGATCGGGGAAGCACCCTGGTCCTCGACGACGAGGCGGGCGCCAGCGATGGCCTGGGCGTACGCCTCCGCCACCCACAGTGGGTGGCCGGGGTCCGGCTCGTCGCGATCGCCGACGACCACAGCCGGCACATCGGGCAGGTCGGCCAAGGCCTGCAGCCCGTCGAACGGAGCCGAGCGGGGAACCTGCTGCAGCGCATCGGCCACCGCCGCTGGATGCTCGTGCTGCGCCAGGCGCTGGCGCACGACCTTGAGGACCGTCTCGCTGAAGCCGTCCGCCGCTCCCGGGTCACCGTATGCCTCGACGAAGCCCTCCACCCCTCCCGTGCGCAGGCCGGCCGCCAGCGCGTCCCAGCGGCTCAGCCCAGGTGGGGACTCAGGATGGAAGGCCGGGGTGATCACCACGAGGCCCGCGACGCGCTGGGGATCGCTCAGCGCAAGACGCAGGAGGGTGTGGGCGCCCATCGACGCCCCCGCGAGCACCGCGCGCTCGATCCCGAGGTCGTCCATGACGCGCCGCAGGTCGTCGGTCAGCGCGTCGTAGCCGTAACCCTCCCCCGGCTCGCTGGCACCGTGGCCCCGGGCGTCATAGGCGACGACACGGTGGCCGGAGCGCTCGAGCGAGCGCGACCCCATGACGACGTAGCGGTGGGTCGCGGTGAGCCCGTGGAGAAGGACCACGGGTGGCCCGGAGCCGGTGTCGGTGACGTACAGGTCGGGGTGGGTCACGCCCGCGTACCCTAGAGCGCATGACCGTCATCGACGCCACCGAGTCCGACTTCCAGCGCGAGGTCATCGACCGCTCCCACACGACCCCGGTGGTCGTGGACTTCTGGGCGCCCTGGTGCGGTCCGTGCAAGCAGCTGACACCGCTCCTCGAGCAACTGGCGGGTGACGCGGAGGGCATGGTGGTCCTCGCCAAGGTCAACACGGACGACAACCAGGCCCTGTCGCAGACCTACGGGGTGCAGGGCATCCCGAGCGTCAAGGCCTTCGTCGACGGAAAGATCGTCGACGAGTTCGTCGGCGCACAGAGCCCCGCGACGGTCCAGCGGTTCTTCGCCAAGCTCATCCCGTCCGAGGCCGACGGGCTCGTCGCCTCGGGGACGAGGCGCAGCTGCGTCAAGCGCTCGAGCTCGAGCCCGGGCGCGCGGACGCATCCCTCGCGCTGGCCACACTGCTCCACGCGCGCGGCGAGCAGGCCGAGGCGCTTGCGCTGCTCGAGCGCGTCCGCGGCTCGTTCCGCGCCGACGGCCTGGCCGCCCGGCTGCGCCTGCAGGACGACGCCGAGCTCGACCTCGGCGAGGCGCTGACCGCCCTGGACGACGGCCGTACCGAGGCGGCGCTGGAGATCCTGCTCGATCGCGTGAGGGCGTTCCCGGATCGGCGCGACGAGGTGCGCGCGATCATCGTCGGCGTCCTGGACGAGCTCGGCGTGGACCATCCGCTCGCTCGTGACGCACGCCGCAAGCTGGCTGCGGCCCTCTACTAAGTGGCGCCCCGCAACCTCGTCAACCTCAAGTCCGTCGGCAAGGGCTTCGGGAGCCGGACCGTCCTGCAGGACGTGACGCTCGGCGTCCAGGCCGGGGACCGCATCGGCGTCGTCGGGCGCAACGGTGACGGCAAGTCGACGCTGCTGCGGCTCATCGCGGGACTCGAGACGCCGGACCGTGGCGCCGTGACCCGCGACGGCGACCTGGACATGGCGATGGTCGCCCAGGGCGACGACCTGGACTCCTCCAAGACGATCCGTGACGAGCTCGTCGGTGGTCGAGCCGACCACGAGTGGGCCGGGGACAGTCGCTTTCGTGCGGTGCTGGACGGGTTGCTCGGCGGCGTCTCGATGGCGCGGTTCCCACGGGGCCTGGACACCGTCATCGGTCCGCTGTCAGGCGGCGAGCGGCGGCGTATCGCGCTGGCCCAGCTGCTGCTGGACAGCCCGGACCTGCTGCTCCTGGACGAACCGACGAACCACCTGGACGTCGAGGGCGTCGCCTGGCTGGCCGAGCATTTGGCCAACCGCCGCGGCACGATGGTCGTCATCACCCATGACCGGTGGTTTCTGGACGCGGCCTGCACGACGACCTGGGAGGTCAGCGACGGCGAGGTCCACCAGTACGACGGCGGGTACGCCGCCTACGTCCTGGCCCGCGCCGAGCGCGACCGTCAGGCGTCCGCGACGCGAGGATCGCCGCCAGCAGCTCATGCGCAAGGAGCTGGCCTGGCTTCGCCGGGTCCGCCGGCCCGCACGTCCAAGCCGAAGTTCCGCATCGAGGCCGCCAACGCGCTCATCGCCGACGAGCCGGAGGTCCGCGACGGCGTCGAGCTGCTGCGCTTCGCGACCGCCCGTCTGGGCGGCAAGGTGCTGGACGCCGAGGACGTGTCGCTCGCCTACGGCGAGAAGGTGCTGCTGCGGCACGCGACCTGGCGCCTGGGGCCGGGCGACCGTGTCGGCCTGGTCGGGGTCAACGGTTCGGGCAAGACGTCGCTCATCGACGTCCTCAGCGGCCGACAGCCGCCGTCCTCGGGCTCGGTGCAGCGCGGAAGCACCGTGCGGCTGGCGCACCTGTCCCAGGACACCGCCGAGATCCCCGGGCACCTGCGCGTGCTCGAGGCGTTGGAGGAGGTCCGCGGCGTGGCCACGACGAGCGCCGGCGAGCAGCTGACGGCCGGAGTTCTGTGTGACCGCTTCGGCTTTCGCGGCGCGAAGGCACGCACGCTCGTGAAGGACCTCTCCGGCGGCGAGCGCCGGCGCCTGCAGCTCATGCGCCTGCTCATGGAGGAGCCCAACGTCCTGATCCTCGACGAGCCGACGAACGACCTGGACATCGACACGCTCACGCGCCCTGGAGGACCTCCTGGACGCCTGGCCCGGCACCCTCGTCGTCGTCAGCCATGACCGGTACTTCGTCGAGCGCGTGTGCGACAACGTGTACGCGCTCATGGGCGACGGCGGCATCCGGCACCTGCCAGGCGGTATCGATCAGTACATCGAGCTTCGCCGCGGGGCAGCGGGCGTCCCGGCGGTTGCCACCCCGGGCGGCGCGTCCCCCCGCGGCAAGGGCGGCGGTTCGCCGTCCCAGGCGCTGGTGCGCGCAGCCCGCAAGGAGGTCACGCGGGTGGAGCGCGCGATGGCGAAGCTCGATGCGCGCGAGGCCCGACTGCACGAGGACATGGCCGCAGCGGCCGCAGACCACGGTCGCCTACGCGCACTCAACGCCCAGCTCACCGAGCTCGTCGACCAGCGCGAGCAGCTCGAGAGCGACTGGCTCGACGCGTCAGAGCAGGCCGGGGCCTGACGGCGCCCGGGGCCTCAGGGCTTCGCCGGGCGCCGGATCGCGAACAGCGGGGACCCGCACTCCGGACAGAATCCCTGCCAGCCGGGCTTGCCGTTCGAGAGCGTGACCGGCTCGGCGTCGGCGATCGTCACCTTCTCCCCGCAGACGCACCAGCCCTTGGCGGTCGCGGGGTCGGGCGGCGGGGTCTGCTCGTCGGACATCCCCGGATGATCCCGCACCGGGCTCAGCGGAGGGCGTGCGCCTGCAGCGCGTCCGCCGCCCGTTGCGGCTGCTCCCACCAGAAGACGTGCCCGACACCCTCCCAGAGCTGCAGCTGGGAGCCGGGGATCTTCGACGCGATGAGCTCGGCGTTCGTCGCAGGCAGCATCTGGTCCTCGGTGCCGTGGATGACGAGCGTCGGCTGGGTGATCTGCTCGAGGCGGGCCTGGACGTCGAAGGCGGCGATGGCCTGCATCTGCTGCATGATCGTCGCCACCTTCGCGGGCGCCCCCATCGCCATGGCCTTGAACGCCTCGTAGTTCTCCGCGTCCTGTCGGAACGCCTCGGAGGTGTTGCACTCGTACCCGGTCCGGATGGCGAGCTCGCGGTCTCCGGAGGTCATGGCGGCCCCGAGCTTCTGGATCGTCGCAAGCGGCGCGGAGCCGAGCCGGGTCCGCCGGGGTACGTGCACCCGAGCGTGAGCGTCCTGATCCGCGCACCGTGGCGTAGCGCAAGCTCTTGGGCGACCATGCCGCCCATCGAGATGCCGAGCACGTGAGCGGTCTCCACCCGAGGCGGTCCAGCAGCAGGGCGGCGTCCTCGGCCAGGTCGCCGATCGTGAACGGCGCATCGGCCGGTGGCGACAGACCGATGCCGCGGTGGTCGTAGGCGACCGTCTGGAAGTTCTCCTGCAGGGCGGCCGTGAACGGCTCGCCCCAGGAGAGGTGCGTTCCGCTCATACCTTGGATGAGCAGGAGCGGCTCGCCCGTGCCGCCGACGACGTGGTGCAGGTCCATGGTCGGCGACCCTACCGACGGCGCCTCGGCCGGCAGCGGCCGGCCGACAGGGATTCCCGGCGAGCAGGCCGGACGCACGTTCGCGCCCGGCGTTGCTGCCCCGGGCGCGTGTGGGTCCGACCGGCGTGCGGCGGCGACGGAGGGGGCCGGAGGCCGGCCCGCTCGCGCTAGCGGGTGACGAGCACCGTGCCGAGGTCGCCGAAGCGGATGGCCCGCTTCGTGGCGGCCGTGAGGTCGAACTCACGACCGGCGACGAACGGTCCGCGGTCGATGACGCGCACGCGGACGCTGCGGCCGTTGTGACGGACGGTGAGCTTCGTGCCGCAGGGCAGCGACTTGTGCGCGACGCCCAGCGTGCCGTAACCCAGGACCTGGCCGCAGGCCGTGCGGTTGCCGTAGAGCGAGTACCAGGAGGCGTGCGCCTGGCGGAACACGTTCAGGCGGCCCGCATCCTGCTGTGAGCGACGGGCAAACCGGTCGCCGGGGAACAGGACGCGCAACTTCAGCGTCCCGGGGCGTCTGGTCTTGGCGACCAGACGGTAGGTGCCGGCCTTGCCCGTGATGGCACGGTCGATCGTCTTCCATCCCCACGACATGCGGGACTGCAGGCGTACGACGTGACCCCGGCCGGTGGGGCGCAGGGCACCGCGGACGATCGCCGACCGCCCGACGAGGATGTTGCGACGGACGTGGGTGATGCGGACGTCCGTGGACATCCGCTTTCGCTCACCCGCGGGTTTCGGCTCTGCTGAAGCGGTGTCGGCCTGCGGGGTCGTGGCAGCGGTCGCGAACGACACGCCGGTGGCGGGCGCCACGGCGAGCATTGCGCAGACAGCGGTTGCACCGGCGACGCGGGCACGGGTCTTGGTCATCGGCCTCATGGAGGTCGACCTCCTTCTGTGACATGCCGCCTACGGGGTTAGCTGTCGGGCTCGCGGCCGGCCCCGTCGCGCACCGTGCGCGTCGTGATGCCGGGCGCTACGCCGGTGGAAGACCGGCGATTCGCCCCATCCGACCTGCGACTCAGGTCAGCGGTGGGTCCCCCGCTCGCCCCCACGTTGACGGGGGACGACTCGGCGATCGAACAGACGTTCGAGGATAGCGTCCGTCTGCGCTGCACCTGTGCGGTGCGTCACAGACGACGCCGCCCGCACCGAGGCCTCTGAGCCTCAGGGCACGACGCCCTGCCGGTCGGGAACCCCCGCGGTGGGGGTCCCGCAGAGCGCGTGGGCCGCCAGCAGGCACGGGAGCAGGGCGAACGGATCTCCGCCGGCGGCGGCCCGATGCTCCGTGCCCAGAGCCAGCAGACGGTCCGCCGCATCCAGGAGCTCAGCGTGCGGCGTCTGCCCGGCGTGCTGGCAGCCCAGGCGCGCGAGCGCGACCGCCTCGGCCGGTTCGCCGCCGGCGTACGCCAGCTGCATCACGGCAGTGGTGTGGCTCGTCACGCGTTCCAGGGCCGGATCGCGAGCCGACAACCCCGCCGGCCCCACGGCCGGTCCGAGGTCCACGAGGGGCTCCCCGCACAGCACGCGCTCGAGCTGACCGCCGGCGATAGCCTCCCACGCCTCGGGGGTGAGCCCGGCTTCACGCATCGCCCGTGAGAGCAGGAAGGCGGAGAAGAGCCCTGTGCCGTAGGGCATGTCGCTCGCGTAGAGGATCTGGCCCGGGGGAATGCTCGTCACGAGCGCGAGCACGTCGGAGACGTTCCACCACGACGTGTCGAAGAGCAGGTTCGGCAGTTCGGCGGCCACCGGCCCGAGCAGCCCGAGGTCACTGATCCCCGCGTGCGCCAGCACGAAGCGGCCGTCGGGGTGGCGCTCCGCCAGCCTCGCGGTCGCGAGCCCGAGGTTCGGGATACCGCGCCCGGCGTGGAAGAGCACCGGAGCCCGGCGCTCGGCCGCCAGCGGCAGCCAGCGCGTCCACGACGGGATGCGGGAGGCCGAAGCCGTCGCTGCGGGGATGCAGCTTGATGCCCGCCGCCCCGAGGCCGAGGCAGCGCTCGGCCTCTGCGAGCGCTCCGTCGACGTTGGGGTCCACGCGACAGAGCCAGCGCAGCCGTCCACCGGACCCGCCCGCCTGGGCAGCGATCATGTCGTTGGCCGCCGGGTATCCGCCCGGCTCATGCATGGGGAAGACGAGCCCGCCGAGATGGCCGGCGGCATCCAGCCCGTCGAGGATCTCCCCCAGCGTCGCGGTCATGCCGTCCGGATCGTTGCGCCCGATGTGCAGGTGGGCGTCCCGCCACGTGGCCTGGACCGTTCCCGCCCGGAGAAACGGGGCGATCGCGGCAGTCTGCTCCAGGCCCTTGACCGGCATGAGGCCAGGCTAGTGACTCCGTCCCGTCCCCCGCGCAGCACCGCTCCCGGGACGCAGGGTCGGCCGCCCTCCTCCGGACGACGAAGGGCCCCGCGGAGGCGGGGCCCTTCACTGGCAACTGACGGCTGGCCCGTCTCCGACCCGACGGGCCGGAGAGGAGCTACACGCGGCGACGACCCATGATGAACATGATCAGGGCGATGGCGGCGAGGATCAGAACGATCGTGTAGAGCATGGTCTCTCCTTTGCTGACCGGCACGGGATGTCCCGGTCGATGCACACCTTCTGCCCGAGGGGGGTCACGTCTGAAACCGAACCGGACGACTGTCCGGGTGTCTACGCGGCGACGAGCGGAGCTGTGGCCGGAAAAACCTGGTCGGAGATCTCTTCACGGAGCTTCGTGAGGCCCAGGCGGATGCGGCTCTTGGCCGTACCGAGCGGCACCCCGGCACGCTTGGCGATCTGATCGGCGGTGAGGCCGCCCCAATAGGCCAGGACGACCGCCTCACGCTGGCTGTCGGGGAGGTGGCGCAGCGCCTCGCGGATGACTGCGCGGTCATCCTCGCGCTCGACCATCACCGCCGGCCGCTCCTCCACCCGTGCCTCCTGCTGGGAGACGACGAGCTTCAGGCGGTCGCCGGCGCGTCCGGCGGCCTGCCCTTCGCGCCACAGATCAAGGGCGCGCGACCGCGCCATGAGGCGGAGGTAGCTGCCGAGCTCTCCGCGACGGGCGTCGAACTTCGCCGGGTTGCGCCAGACACGCAGGAACACGTCCTGAACGACGTCCTGGGCCTGCGCGGCGTTGTTGAGGACGCGGTAGGCGGCGCCGTAGACGCCACGCTGATGCTCGTCGTAGACCCGGCCGAACGTCGTGGGATCGCTGAGGTTCACGGGGTGACCTTTGTGAGGGAGAGAAACAACATTGAACACGTTGTTCCCTAACCTTACACAAGTTATGCAACCTTTGTGGAATGTCTTTGCGAGGCCCTCCCCTCGCGGCCTGTCGCGCGGACCGACGGACGCGCTCGACCCGGCCGAGCGCTCAGGACCCCGCGGGCAAGGGCCGGACCGCGATGGTCATCCGGACGACCGCGCAGAGGCGCCCGGCGTCGTCGGTGATGTCGACCTCCCACACCCAGGTCGTGCGCCCGCGGTGACGGCGGGTCGCCGTCGCGTGGATCGTCCCGTCGAAGATCGGCCGCAGGAACGAGGTCTGGTTGCTCAGGCCCTGCGCCATGTTGCCGTCGGGCAACACGCTCTGTGCGGTGGCCATGGACGTGATCGACTCGGCGATCGACGCGTACACGCCGCCGTGCACCAGACCCATGGGCTGCTTGACCCCGTCGTGCACCGTCACCTCCGCGAGCACGCGCTCGTCCGACACCTCCAGGACGCGCAACCCGTAGAGGGCGTCGAAGGTCTGGTCGTACGGGATCACCGGTTCGAAGTCCATGGCGGCCAGCGTAGATCGTCCGCGAGGGCGGGCATGGCGTGTGGCACTGCGTCATCCGCCTGCCCCGCGGGCTAGGCTTGATCGCAGATGAGCCGTTTCGACGACCTGCCCGCAGACCAGAGGGCGACCATCCAGCTGCTGCTCAAGCAGGGCAAGAGCTACGAAGAGCTCGCCGGGCTGCTGCGCTTGGATGACACCGCCGTCCGCGAACGTGCGCTCAACGCGCTGGATGCGCTGGGACCCGAGACCACCGCCGGCCTGTCGCCCGAGGATCAGGACGACGTCAGCGACTATCTCCTGGGTCAGCAGACCGCCTCCGAGCGCGCAGCGACCCGGACCTTCCTCGAAGGCTCCGCGGCCGGCCGCGCCTGGGCACGGGCGGTCACCGCGCAGTTGCGGCCGCTCGCCGGGGACGCCCTGCCCGAGATCCCCGCCGAGACCGCGGAGACCGAGCAGGCTTTCGAAGCGCTGACGGCCCGCACCGTCGCCCGTGAACGGCAGGAGCAGTCCTCGAAGGTGGGCGGCGCGCTGCTGCTCCTCGGCGCCGCGGCCGTGATCGCCGTGCTCGTCGTGCTCATCGTCTCCCGTCTCGGTGACGACGGCAACACGACCGACTCGCAGGCCGGCGGGACGCCGACGTCCACCCAGGCCGACACCACGGCAAGCACCGGAACGTCGGCCACCGATCCCAACGGCGGCATCGAGGCCCAGATCCCGATGAGCTCGACCTCGAGCAACGCCCTGGCCTCCGCCTTCCTCCTCAACCAGGGCGGCGAGCGCGTCCTCGGGATCAACGGTCAGGACTTCCCGCCGAACGACCCCAAGCAGTTCAACTACGCGGTGTGGCTCAAGGGTCCGGGGGACCGGTCCTACCGCCTCGGGTTCGTCGGCGGGGGCGTCGCCGCGTCCGGTGCGGAGAAGGGGCGTCTCGTCACGGGCGCTGACCCGGCGGCCATCGCCAAGGCCGGCACGACCGCTGCCGAGAAGGCGGCGAACAAGGCCACGGCGAAGTCGATCCGCCAGGCCCTGAAGAACTTCTACACGTACGACGAGATCATCGTGACGCAGGAGCCGGCAGGCAAGGACTCCAAGACACCGGGCAAGATCGTGGTGTCCGGACCGATCGTCAAGCCGCGGTAGACCTGCAGCCGCCTCAGGCCGGCGCGCTGGGCTCCACGAGCCCCCCCAGCGCGTCCATCGCGCCGTCCAGGACCTTGCGCGTGGCGCGCCGGATGAGGAAGCCTCCGCCGAAGCGCGCCATGCCGCGCATCGCCTGCTTGCGCTCGAGCGTCACCTTCGTCGCGGAGCCACCGTCGACGGCCACGAGCGTCACGCTCGTCACCCCCTCGCTCATGACGCGCTCGAACGGCGTGCCCTCCAGGAGCTGCGTCCACTCGATGCGCTCGTGTTCACGCAGCTCCGAGAGCCGGTGATCGGCCCGGATCGTCCGCCCGCGATCGCTCCGGAGGACTTCGGTGAAGGCGCCGGCGGTGACCTGTTCCACACGTTCCACGCGGGGCCACCAGCGAGGAAGGTGATGTGGGTCGCCGACGACGGCCCACACCGCGGCAGGGGTGGCGGGCAGCGTTCTCGTGCGACGGGTTCTGGGCATGTCGTGTAGGCCGGCGAGGCCGGCGTCAGCCTCCGTAGGCCAGCAAGGTGTGCACGTCGTGGCCGGCCGCTTCGAGCGCCCCACGACCCGATAGGAACGTCAGCTCGATGAGGAAGCCGCATCCGGCGACCGTGCCCCCGAGCTGCTCGACGAGGTGACAGAGCGCCCCGGCGGTCCCGCCGGTCGCCAGCAGGTCGTCGTGGACGAGGACGCGTGACCCGGGCGTGATCGCGTCGGTGTGCACCTCCAGCGAATCCGTGCCGTACTCCAGCGCGTATTCGGCACTCGTCGTGTCGTGCGGAAGTTTGCCGGGCTTGCGCGCCAGGACGAAACCGGCGCCGAGCTCACGCGCGACCGCCGGCCCCAGCACGAAGCCCCTCGCTTCGGCCGCGATGACCATGTCGACCTCGAGCGGGCGCGCGGCGGCGGCCAGCTGCCGCACCGCCGTGTCGAGCGCTGACGCGTCGGCCAGCAACGGTGTGATGTCCTTGAAGAGGATGCCCGGCTCGGGGAAGTCCGGGATGTCCCGGATGAACGACCCCAGGTCCACGACGGGTGTGCTCACCGGTCTCCGGGTCCCTGCCCGGTGGGCGGGCCGACGATCTTGCGCAGGTCGCGGATGAGCAACAGGTGCTTGAGGTGCGTCGTGACGGCCGCGAGGTTCTCCAGGGCCTCGAGCGCCTCCTTGCGACGATCCTGGTTGCGTGAGCGCAGCGCCGGGGCGAGGATCTGCTGCAGGAGCGCTGCCTCGCGGTCGGCGGAGGTGCGGAAGGCGCGCAGGTTGCGCCCGCCCACGCCGTAGCGCGCGAGCTCGGTTACGGCGCGGATGATCTCGCGCTCGGTCTCGTCGAAGTACTTCACGCCGGCGCGGACCTCGCCCCGGATGACGCCGTAGTCCTCGAGCTCGGCGACGAGCGCCGGCTCTGCCCGCGTCTCCTCCAGGACGTCCTCCAGCGAGAAGAGCGCACCCCCGTCGCGCACCGACATCGAGACCCGGCGCCGTGGGCGGCCCTCGTCACCTGCCGTGGGCGCCTCCTCCGCGGCGTCGGTCGTCACGGCGGACGCCTCGGTGGTCCGCCCCGATGCAAGCTCCTGACGGATGACGCGCAGGGGCAGGAACTCGTCGCGCTGAAGGCGCAGGATCGTCCGCAGCCGCTGGACGTCGCTCTGCGCGTACAGCCGGTAGCCGCCCGGTGTGCGGCGCGGCGTGAGGAGCTTCTGATCCTCCAGGTACCTGATCTTCGAGATCGAGATGTCCGGGAACTCCTGCTCGAGGGCCTTGCAGACCGCCCCGATCGTCATCGACTTCGTGCGTGGCGGGTCCTCGCGCCGGGCCGGCCGGGCAGGCTCGGCGGGTACGGGGCGGTGGGGATCCGCCAGCGTCATCAGCGCGAGAGGAACGTCAGCTTGTACTTGCCGACCTGCAACTCGTCGCCGTCGTGCAACTGCTCGGACTCGATGCGCTTGCGGTTGACGTAGGTCCCGTTGAGCGACCCGAGATCGTCGAGGTAGTAGGCGTCACCACGCCGGACGAGCAGCGCATGGTCGCGCGAGACCGTCACATCGTCCAGGAACACGTCGGAGTCCGGGCGTCGCCCGATCGTCAGGCGATCCGCCCGCAGGGGGAAGCTCTCGCCCACGCGTCCGCCGCCGGCACGGATGACGAGCGCGGCCCCTTGGGCCTCCACGACGTCGGAGACGTCGACCGGGATGAACTCCCCGGTCTCGCCGACGCGGTACGTCGCGGTCTGCGGCTCACCGTCCGGATCCTCGGGAGGCCGGTCGCCGAGGAACCCGCCGCACTTCTGGCAGTAGTTGGCGCCTTCGCCGTTGATGAACCCGCACTCGGGGCAGTGGATGGCCACGTCTCGTCTCCGCTTCGCCGTCGTCCCTCAGCCCGTGGCCGGGTCGTCGGCGCTGCCGGCGCGACCCGAGAGGATGTCGGTCAGCCGCTGCACGTCGGCACCGGTGATGACGTCCTCGCCGCCCTCGTGCTTCTTGCGCAACCGATTGACCAGCTCGGCCCGCAGGATGTCGATCTTGCCGTGGAGGATCCGCCGTTTGTAGGAGATGTCGATCTCCTCCTCGGTCAGACTCTGGATGAGGTCCTTCAGCTCTTGATCGGTGAGCGAGCCGAGGTCCGGAAACGTGTCCATGGTGCGCGACGTTCTCCTCTAGATGGCGCGGGCGGCGCGAGCATACCAGCGCCGCCCGTCCCAGGTTCAAGCTGAGCTTGAGGGTACACCGTCCGGAAGCCCGGACGGCCGGATCTCGATTATCGGTCAGAACGCGCGCCGGCGTGAGCCGGGCCGGTGTCGTCCCGCTCCGCGAGCTGGCGCCGGGCGCTCGCTCCGTAGAGCACCGTGGCCCACAGCGACAGGAACACGCCGATCGCGACGCTGATCGATCCGAGCGTCCGAAGGTCGATCAGCCCGAAGCCGAGGCCCATCATGAGCGGCCACACCGACCAGCGCCCGGGCCAGTTGATCTTCAGGTCGACCCCACGCCTCACAGCGAACGGCCCCACGGCCAGCATGAAGAGCTCGCGTGCGACGAGCACCGCCAGCGCCCACCGCCAGATGAGGTCGAAGTGGAAGCAGACGACGACGCCGCTGACGACGAGCAGGCGGTCCAGGACCGGATCCAGCATCGCTCCCAGCCGGCTGTACTGACCCGTGATGCGGGCGGCCATCCCGTCGAGCTGGTCCCCCCAGGCGACGAGCGCGAAGATGATCGCCGGGAGCAGGTCGGTGCCGTCGTCGGACGTGAACGCGAGGTACAGGAAGAGCGGGATGCCCAGTGCCCGCACGAAGCCGATCGCGTTCGGGATCGTCCACGGGTTCAGCGGCGCGCCCGCGAGCGTCGCCGGGGGCGGGGGACCGCTGCGGTCCAGGCCGCTGAAGCGCCGCAGCGTCAGGCGCGGGTTGCGCCAGGCCGGGACGTCGTCCGCGGACGCGGCAGGCTCTGGGTCACGTCGGTCGCTCATGGCAGCGTCTGGAGGATGCCCAGGACCGCCTGGACTGCACCATCGAGCGGGACACCGCCCTCGACGTCCCGGAGCCCGCGACGGATCTGCGCCTCCACGACGCCGGAGTCCAGCGACCGCTTGCCGAGCGTCAGGCGGAGGGGGCAGCCGAGCAGCTCCGCTTCGGCGAACTTCTCGCCGTTGCCCGTGTCGCGATCGTCGTACAGGACCTCGATGCCGGCGGCGCGCAGGTCGTCGTAGAGCGCGTCGGCCGCGGCGCGTTCGGGCGTCCCGGCCTTTCCGAGCGACACGAGGTTCACCGCCCACGGTGCGAGCGCGCGAGGCCACGAGATCCCCTTCTCGTCCGCGAACTGCTCGACGGCTGCCGCGCAGATGCGAGCCGGGCCGATGCCGTAGGACCCCATGTGGACGAGTTGCTCCTGGCCCGCCTCGTCCAGGTACGTCGCGTTCAGCGGCTCGGCGTACCGGGTGTTGAGCTTGAAGATGTTGCCGATCTCGATGGCCGGGACGATACGGACGGCCTCGCCGTCCACCGTGTCCCCCACCTCGACCTCGCGGATGTCGACGCGATCGCCCTCAGGCGGCCGGAAGCCGCGCAGGTGGGTGTCCGGAGCGTTGGCGCCCACGACATACGGACCGCCGCCCACGGCGGCGTCGTAGAGCACCTGGACGCCCTGCACGCCGTGCGGACCGATCGATCCCGCCGGCCCGAGCTGCGCGGCGATCTCCTCCTCGCCCGCGGGCCGGAACGTCTGCCCGAGCGCGTTCCGGAGCTTCGTCTCGTTCACGCGATGGTCGCCACGAAGCATGACGAGCACCATACCGCCCGTCGTCCACCACGACGGGGAAGGCCTTCAGGAGCGCTCCGGGCGGCAGTCCGAGCCCGCCGGCGACCTGCTCGATCGTCGTCTGACCCGGCGTCCGGACCTCGACGAGCTCCGGATCATCGGGGAGGTCGACGGCCTGCGGCACGGCGGACGCCACCTCGACGTTCGCGGCGTAGCGGCCGGCGATGACCACGTCGTCCTCGCCGGCAGGGCACGGCGCCATGTACTCGTGCGCGACCGTCCCGCCCATCATCCCGACGTCCGACTCGCACTCGAACCACTCCAGGCCCGCCCGTGTGTAGATCCGGCCGTACGCACCGCGGTGCGCCTCGTACTGGACGTCCAGCCCGGCCGGGTCGCGATCGAAGGTGTAGGCGTCCTTCATGATGAACTCGCGGGTGCGCAGGACGCCGGCGCGCGGACGCGGCTCGTCGCGTTCCTTGATCTGGAAGTGGTAGAGCAGCTTGGGGAGGTCGCGGTAGGACTTCACGGCCTGCGGCGACGTGGAAGGTCACGGCCTCCTCGTGGGTCATGGCCAGGACCATCTCCGCACCCTTGCGGTCCTTCAGCTTGAAGAGCTCGTCGATCCCGTCGCGGCCGGTCCTGCGCCACAGCTCGCGCGGGTGCATGACGGGCATGAGCATCTCCTGGCCGCCGATCCCATCCATCTCCTCACGGATGATCTGGACCGCCTTCTCGTGCGCGCGCCACCCGGCCGGCAGCCAGCTCCAGAGGCCCGAACCGAGCTGACGGACGAGGCCCGCCCGCACCATGAGCTTGTGGGAGAGGGCCTCCGCGTCGGCGGGCGGCTGGCGCTCGGTGGGCAGAAACAGGACGGAGCGACGCATCGAGGCGACAGCCTACGGAGGTTCTGTCGCGGCCGTCTCCGGCGCGCGGCGTGGGCGTCGGCACGACGAGGGATACTGCTCGTTAAGGCGAGACGACCCGTACCCCTTTTCACGACACAGGAGAGCATCCGACATGGCCTATGAGGTCCCCGCGCTGCCCTACGCGTACGACGCGCTCGAGCCGCACATCGACGCCGAGACGATGACGCTGCACCACGACAAGCACCACCAGGCCTACGTCGACAAGGTGAACGCCGCGCTCGAAGGCACCGAGCTTGCCGACAAGCCGATCGAGGAGGTCATCCGCGACCTGGACTCGGCTCCCGGCCGACAAGAAGGGCCCGGTCCGCAACAACGGCGGTGGGCACCTCAACCACTCGATGTTCTGGGAGTCCATGAGCCCCGATGGCGGCGGCGAGCCGTCCGGTGAGCTCGGCGAGGCCATCGCGGCTGCCTTCGGCTCCTTCGACGCCTTCAAGGAGCAGTTCGAGGCCGCCGGCGTCGGCCAGTTCGGGTCGGGCTGGGCCTGGCTCGTCCTCGACGGCGGAGAGCTGAAGATCACGTCCACCGCCAACCAGGACAACCCGGTCACGAACGGCCAGACCCCGCTCGTCGGCAACGACGTCTGGGAGCACGCGTACTACGTCACCTACCGCAACCGTCGCCCGGACTACCTGAAGGCCTGGTGGAACGTCGTGAACTGGGACGCCGTCTCGGCGCGCTACGCCGCCGCGAAGTAGCACCTGGTCACCCCCCGGGGGCGCGCCTGCCGACACCTGTCCGGTAGGCGCGCGAACCGGCGGGCCGGCACAACTTTCGCGATACCGTGGCGTTTGCATGGACGGGCATGCCGGCGGACCACGCGGCGCCCGCCGTGCCGTCTGCACCGAAAAGGAGCCGTTCTCCCCCATGCTGTCGTTCTCTCGCCTCGCGCGCACCGTCCTACTCACGCTCGTCGCCGCGTTCGCGCTCGCCCCGGCCGTCGCCTCCGCCAGCGACGGCCAGTTGTCGATCATGATGGACGACGACTTCCTGCTCTACCGCGGCGACCACATCCGCGACAGGACGATGCAGACGATGAAGAACGCCGGCGTCGACGCCGTGCGCGCCACCGTCCTGTGGAACGTCGTCGCGGAGAACGCGCGGGACGGCAAGGCGAGCAAGGCGCAGAAGAAGCGCTTTGCCCGGCTCGGCGCCTCGAACCCGAAGGCCTACCCGCGGACGAACTGGGACCGGTACGACAACCTCGTGCGCGCCTGCGCGACGCTCCGCATGACGTGCTATCTCAACGTCACCGGCCCGGGCCCGCGGTGGGCCCACAAGAAGCCGCCGGCGGAGTACCGCAAGGACGCGAAGTGGTGGAAGCCCAAGGCCCGCGAGTACTACAAGTTCGTGCAGGCGCTGGGCAAGCGTTACAGCGGCAAGTACCGCGACGAGAACACGCCCCACATCCTCCCGCGCGTGACCGTGTGGTCGCTGTGGAACGAGCCCAACCAGGGCGGCTGGCTGCGCCCCCAGTGGCTCAACGGAAAAGCCGTCTCCCCGTCCCTCTACCGCGAGCTGTACCTGCTCGCGCACCGCGCGCTCGTGAGCACGGGACACGGCGGCGACTTCATCCTGGCGGGCGAGACCGCGCCGACCAGCGTCACACGCCGTACCACGACCTCTGCGATGGGCCCCAAGACGTTCAACAACGAGCTGCTGTGCGGGCCCGGGTCAAACGGTCTGCGGTGCTCCATCTTCAAGAAGGAGGGCCCGATCCTCGCGGCGGCCTGGGCCCATCACCCGTACACGAAGAAGGTCTCACCGCTTGAGCGCGACAGCGATCCGGATGCCATCACGCTGGCGAACTTCGGTGACCTCGGATCACAGCTGGACGCCCTGTCGGCGACGGGGAACGTCAGGTCCGGCATGCCGCTGATCTCCACCGAGTTCGGGTACGAGACCAACCCCCCGGATCCCTACGCCGGCACGACGCTGGAGCAGCAGGCACAGTTCAACCAGCTCGCCGACCTGATGACCTATCTGAACCCGCGGGTCGTGGGCAACACGCAATTCCTCCTGCGCGACGTCAAGCCCAACAAGCGCCACAAGAAGGATTCCCGGGGGTACTGGGCGACGTACCAGTCCGGCCTGCAGACCGCCGGCGGCACGGACAAGCCGGCTGCGGTGGCCTACCGGATGCCCTTCCTCGCCAACATCTCCGGGCACGACGATCTCGGTCAGCCCGTCATGGCGATCTTCGGGCAGCTGCGCTTTCTCCCCAACACGACGTCGGCCGAAAACCCGACGACGGTCCAGCTGCAGTATCAGGCTCCGGGCGCGCCCGCAGACGCCTGGGTGGACATGAGCGACCCGATCACCGTGACGAACGCGGTCGGGTACTACAACGGCTCTGCCGTCATGCCGGGCCCCGGCCAGGTCCGGGCGCAGTGGCGGGGACCGAACGGGTTCGTGCTGAGCTCGCTGCCGCAGCCGATCACCGGCTGACGGCGCAGCGCTCGCGAGGCGGAGGGCCGCGTCGACGTGGGTCCGGGGGCGCCGCGGCTCCTCCGGACCGCTACTGGATCGGGTACGGCGGCGGCGTGTTGTGGTCGATGCCGTCCCGTACCCCGCCGCGATCCATGTGCACGGCATACCCCACGTTGAGCAGCGCGCAGCCCGCGAGGACCGGCGCCACGAGCCGGGGGCGGCGCTGCAGCGCCACCCCCGCGGCCACGAGGACCACGGGTGCCGCCAAGAGGATCATCCGGCCCCAGTCGAGGGCGAACGTCATCGCGAGCAGGCAGCACGCGACGAGGACCGAGCCCCTCCGCACGAACGGCGTGTCCCGGACCCCGAGGGGCACCACGAACCAGAGCGGGCCGAAGGCGACGAAGAGACGACGCAGCTGTGTCCAGCCGTCGTCAAAGCCCCGCTCGAGGTTGTTGATGCGCCCCTCGAGCAGTCCGTCCCCGTAGCCGTTGACCTGCTCACGGCCGACGGTCGGGATCCCCGCGCGCAGCGCCAGGTAGACCATGAGCGCGGGCGCGCAGACGGCGGCGGTCCGCTTCAGCGCATCGCGGTCGACCCAGCGTACCGCCCACACCGCGTAGGTCAGCGGCATCAGAAAGACGACCGATTCACGGACGAACGCCCCGACGACGAGCGTCACGGCCAGGGCACGCGGACGGCGGTCCACCATGAACAGGACGGCCATGAGCATGAGCAGGAGCGTCGCCGCATCCGGGTTGCGGCCGTCGCGCAGGCTCACGACGAGCAGCCCCGGCGAGGTGGCGAAGAGCACCGCAAGGGCGATGGCGAGACCGTCGGCGACGGCAAAGCGCCGCAAGAGGACGTACGTGACGCCGCCACACGCGCCCGTCGCCAACCACGCCAACAGGCTGAAGGAGAAGGTGTGGCCGAAAGGCAGGACGTGCACGATGGACGGCACGAGGATCCGGTAGGCGAACGGGAACGTGTGGGTGGCGCCCGGGTCCTGCGCCATCAGCTCGTAGATCCGGTCGTCTCCGATCGGCGACGCTTCATCGACGACCAGCGCGTCGAGCAGGAGCACCAGGAGCGTGCAGAGGGCCGCGACCGACAGGGCCCGGCGGGTCATCACGAGCTGCGCGTGAACCGCCGGCCGGCGGTCGGCGAGACCGCCTCGTCGACCTTTGGGGCAGCGGCCAGGGCGGCTGCTGCCTCCTCGTCGGCCTTGGCCTTCTCCGCCGCAGCCCGTCGCTCGGGGGTGTCGGCCGTCATGTCCTCGTTCTCGGCCAGCCACTGCTTGGCGGCGGCGGCCTCACGATCGTCGAACACGACCTGCTTGCCCGCCTCGTAGAACTTGTCGATCTCCTCGAAGAGCGCGTCGACGAGGTTGGCGGTCGGCACCTTTCGGATGAGCTCGCCCTTGGCGAAGACGACCCCCGCGTCCTTGGCTCCGGAGATGCCGAAGTCCGCGTGGCGTGCTTCGCCGATGCCGTTGACCCCGCAGCCCAGCACGGAGACCTCGATCGGGTCCGCGTAGGCCTCCAGCCGGTGCTCGACCTCGTTCACGACGGAGTCCATGTCGAACTGCAGGCGACCGCAGGTCGGACAGGCGATGAGGACCGGGCCGCGCTCGCGCAGCTTCAGCGCCTTGAGGATCTCCCAGGCGACCTTGACCTCCTCCTCGGCGTGGAACGTCGACAGCGAGATGCGGACGGTGTCCCCGATCCCGTCGGCCAGGAGCGTCCCGAGCCCGACGGCGCTCTTCAGCGAACCCGCCCACTTCGTCCCGGCCTCGGTGACGCCGAGGTGCAGCGGGTACGGGATGCGCTGGGCGAGCAGGCGGTTGGACGCGATCGTGTTCGGAACGCTCGTGGACTTCATCGAGACCTTGAAGTCGGTGAAGTCCAGCGATTCCATGAGCTCGACGAACCCGACCGCCGCGCTGACGAGCGCTTCGACCGGGTCGGAGTACTCGAGGTCCCGCAGGTGCGCCGGCAGCGACCCGGAGTTCACGCCGATGCGCATGGGCGTGCCGTGCGCCCTGGCGACCTTGACGACCTCGGCGACCTTGTCGGGGCCACCGATGTTGCCCGGGTTCAGCCGCACGCAGTGGGCTCCGGCCTCGATCGCCTTGATGGCCAGCGTGTGGTTGAAGTGGATGTCCGCGATGATCGGGATCGGGGACTGCGCGACGATCGTCTTGAGCGCCTCGACGTCCTCCGCGCGCGGGACGGCGACCCGGACGATGTCGGCCCCGGCCTCGGCGACACGGCGGATCTGCGCCATCGTCTCGGGCAGGTTGGCCGTCTCGGTCTTGGTCATCGTCTGCACCGCGACGGGAGCGCCGCCGCCGATGAGGACGCCTCCGACGTTGATCTGTCGCTGCGAAGCCATACGTTGAGTGTACGAGCGCAGGCTCCGGGTAGGCTCGCGCGGGCATGCCACACGATCCCTGCTGCCTGGACGATTTCGAGCAGCTCGCCCTGGACCACCTGGAAGGCGGCCCTCACGGCTACTTCGCCGGCGGGGCCGGGGACGAGCGCACCCTGCGCGCCAACACCGAGGCGTGGTCAGGACACCAGCTCATGCCGCGGGTGCTCGTCGACGTGAGCGACGTCTCGACGTCCACGACGGTTCTCGGGACCCCCGTGTCGATGCCCGTCCTCGTGGCCCCGGTCGCACTGCAGAAGATGGCCCACCCGGACGGCGAAGCCGGTATGGCGCGAGCGGCAGCCGCCGCCGGGACGATCATGACGTTGTCGACCATCGCGACCTCCACCCCGGCCGAGGTCGCCACGCAGGCCCCGGCCGACGCCCCGCGTTGGTTTCAGGTCTATGTCCTGTCAGATCGCGGCGTCACCCGGGCGCTCGTAGACGAGGCCGTCGCCCATGGCTACACGGCGCTCGTGCTGACCGTCGACGCCCCGCGCGCCGGGCGCCGGGAGCGCGATCTGCGGACCGGCTTCGGCGTCCCGGCAGGGATCGACATGCCTGCCGTGAGCGCGGCGGTCGGGTCGACGGCGGGCATCACCCCCGCAGGTTTCTTCTCCCTCATGGACACGACCCTGACCTGGGACGACCTCGAAGCGTTCATCGCCGACAGCCCGCTCCCGGTGCTGCTGAAGGGCGTGCATCACCCGCTCGATGCCCAGGAGGCCGTCCGCCGGGGTGCGGCCGGGGTCGTCGTCTCCAACCACGGAGGGCGACAGCTGGACACCGTCCCGGCGACCGCAGACCTGCTCGGACCGGTGGTGGATGCCGTCGACGGCGGCGCCGAGGTCCTGGTGGACGGCGGGATCCGCCGGGGGACCGACGTCTGCGCCGCGCTGGCGCTCGGTGCGCGGGCCGTGCTGATCGGCCGGCCGGCGCTCTGGGGTCTGACCGTCGCCGGGGAGGCCGGGGCCCGGCAGGTGCTCGAGCTGCTGCGAGCCGAGGTCGAGCTCGCGATGACGCTCCTGGGATGCTCGACGGTGGCCGAGGTGACCGCCGACCGCCTGGCCTGACCCCCGGTTCTGCGGTCGCTACTCGGCGGCCTGCATGACGACGCCGAACGTGCGCAGCAGGATCTTGATGTCCAGGGCGATGGACCAGTTCTGAACGTACTCGGCGTCAGCGGCGGCGCGATCGACGATCGAGGTCTTGCCCCGCAGCCCCCGGACCTGCGCCAGGCCGGTCATGCCGACGCGCAGGTCGTGACGGACGTCGTACTCGGGAATCTCGCGGGCAAAGCGCTCGACGAACTCAGGGCGCTCGGGGCGCGGCCCGACGATGCACATGTCCCCACGCAGGACGTTGAACAGCTGCGGGAGCTCATCGAGCGAGGTGCGGCGCAGGAACGTGCCGACGGCCGTGCGGCGGTCCTCGCCCTCGACCCCGCCGGGTGCGCTGCCGGCGGCCGGCACGAAGGCAGTGGCCGGAGCGTCGCTCATGGAGCGGAACTTGAGGATCTCGAAGGTCTTTCCGTGGCGTCCCACGCGACGCTGGCGGTAGAGCACCTTGCCCGGCGACGAGAGCTTCACCGCCACGGCGATCGCCAGGAGCACCGGCAGCAGCACGAGCAGCAGGAGGGCGGCAACCGTGCGGGTGGCGCCGTACTTGACGACGAGCGGCCACGGATCACGGTTCGTCCTGGGCGCGGGAGCGACGGTACGCGTTCCGCTGTGTGCCAGTACTCCCCTGCCGACCATGACGAGCTGCATGTGATTCTCCGCTTTGCGATGTCCGGCGCCTGCCTTGCGCCCTGACATCCATGTCGGCGCCAGGAGGGAGCGTCCTCATCGTCCGGAGGTGTGTTTCGCAGGGAAGCTCGACATCGTCCGATCGGTGAGGACGCCTCCTTCGATCGGTGGAGGGCAAGGGTCGACGGTGAACCCGGCCGTCGCCCGGAGTGGCGTCGGTCGGAGTGGCGTCGGTCGGAGTGGCGTCGGTCGGAGTGGCGTCGGTCGGCGAGTCCGGTCAGGCGAGGCTGAGCTCGCGCAGGCCTCCGGCGACCTGGAAGTGCAGCCGCGAGCCGTCGAGGCGCAGCCCGGTGATCCGACGCCGAGCCCGGACCGCCACGCGCGATCCCGAGGCGTCCTCGAGATGCAGTTCGTCACCACGTCCCCCGGGACAGCGGCCGTGAACCGGCGCGCAGGCAGCCCACGCGACCGCCCCCGAGGCCTTGACCACGAGCGCTGCGACGGCGCTCCCGATCGGCTGGGACGCGGCGGGCACGAGCTGGCGCAGCGTGCCGCGTCGAAGATCCACCACCGCCATCGACGTGTGCGTGGCGCCGTGCCCGGCGTCGGCGACGAGCGCGAACGCGGCGAAGCGACCGGCGAGCGCCACGGGGCCGGCCACCTTGGCCCCGACGCGGTCGAGGATCACCGGCCGCGCACCGGCCAGGCATGCGACGGTCGCGCCGGCTCCCGTCCGGCGGACCTGGACACGGTCGCGGCGAGCGAGGAGCCGGCCGGCCGGGCATGACGCCGGCGCCACCGCGGGCGCCAGGCCGCCCAGGCCCGCAACGGGTGCCACCACGCCGAAGGTCCGCCCGCCGGCCCTGACGAGAACGCTGGCCGCCGCGCGGTGTGCGCCGCGCGGTCGCATCAGGCGAAGGGTCCGCTCGCCCCCGGCTGCGACCCTGAACGACGGAGCCCTGGGGGGCGGCGCGGCGACGGATCGGCGCAGGTTCGCCGTGAGCGATCGGATCGCTCCGCTTGCGCGGCAGGCCCCGGACGACGGACACGCCACCCGCACCCGGACCGCGGCCCCGGAGGCACGGGCGGTCACCGTCGGAGCCGGCGTCAGCTGCCAGAGACCGAACGACGTCAACAGCGCACCTCCGTCAGGCAACGCGACGCCACCGAGGGTCGTTCCCGCCATCCGCGTCGGAGCACAGCGGTTGTCGTCGAAGGCCAGGCAGCCCTGGGCGCGAGGAACGTCTCCGTCGAGCGCGACGACGGTGACCGTCCCGTAGCCCGACACGAGAAAGCGCCCGTCGCTCAGGGCGAGCATCGCGCCGCCGTACGGGAGGACCGGTGTCTCACCGCACCCGGACGCGGAGGTCTGACGTGCGGCGGCGCGCAGACCGTCCTCCTCGTCGGTGGCGTCGGTCTCCTCGTCGACCGGCTCCTCGTACGGCGTCTGCTCAAGACAGCCGCCCCGGCGCAGCGTGCCGTCGCCGGCAGAGCGCGTCAGCACCCGCACCCGCGCATCGTCGGCGTACCCCATCGAGACCAGCAGCTCGGTGTCGTCGGCGCTCCAGGCCAGCTGCGGGGCACGACCGTACCCCGGCGTCGTCGAATCGCCGTCGCGCCCACCCCCGCAGGGGGCCCCGGTGTCCGGCACGACGCAGCCGCCCGGTGCGAGGGCTCCGGTCTGCAGGTCGCGCGTCAGCCACGTCACGCCGCGTTGTGTCAGGGAGTAGAGAAAGCGCCCGTCGGCGGTGACGCGTACGGATGCGGGCCCCACGAGCTGTGGGGCACGCCCGCACCCGCCGGACGTGCCGTCCACCGACAGGCACCGGCGGGTCAGCGAGCCGTCCTCTTCTTGGCGCACCTGGAGCACGGCCGAGCGGTAGGGCGACGCGGCGTAGATGTCCTTGCCGTCGGGTGAGAAGGTGACGGCCGCGACGCCCTCGAGGACCGGGGCCGCGCGACACCGGCCGCTGTAGGGGATGTTCTCCTGGGCGCAGCCGATCTCCGCCAGGCGGCCCGTCTGTGCGTCGCGCTGCAGGAGGGTGAGCGAGCCGGATCCGGAGGCCACGAGCGCGACGAGGCTCCCGTCGGGGGACAGCGCGATCCCGGTCGGCGCGATCGCGGCCGTCAGCGGGTCGCAGGCCGTCTCCCCCGCTCCGTCGCTCGTGTCGCTGCCCAGGCACTGCACGCGGGTCAGCGCGTGCGTCGCCGGGTCCCGGGCCAGGACGAGCAGCCCGCCGTAGCCCATCCCGTGACCGAAGATCGTCGAGCTGTCGGTGCCACCGGCGACGTAGACGAACCGCCCGTCGGCGCTGGCCACGGTCGGTCCGACCCCGAGCAGCGGCGCGAGGACCTGGCAGGCGGTCTGCGTATTGCCGTCGTTGTCCAGCGACCCCGGAGGCACGGCGCACGTCGACGGGGCTGTGAGCTCGGCCAGCCCGCCCGAGGCCGGCAGCGGACCCCCGGACTGCGCGGATGCCGCGCCCGGGGCCGCCAGCGTCACCAACAGGGAGAGGACCACGCACCGGAGTCGCATGGCTCCGGAACGCAGTGCATCGTCTGAAGTTACGCGCCTAGCGGTACATCGCGTCGATCGCGTCCTCGTACTTCGCGTCGATCGGCCGCCGCTTGAGCTTCATCGTCGGCGTCAGCTCGTCGCCGCCGGGCAGCCAGTCACCCGAGACGATCGTGAACTTCTTCAGTTGCTCGACGCGGGCGAGCTTGGCGTTCGCGGCGTCCACGCCCTCCTGAACCGCAGCGTGGATCGCCTCGTTCGTGGCCAGCGCCTCCAGCGACGTGTCCTCGATCCCCTGCTGCGCGGCCCAGGCGGGCGCGAAGTCGGCGTCCAGGACGATGAGGGCGGTGTTGTACAAGCGGCCGTCGCCGATGCACACCGCCTGCCCGATGAGCGGGTGGGCGGTCTTGAGGGTGGCCTCGATGTTCGCCGGGGACATGTTCTTCCCGGCAGCGTTGATGATGATCTCCTTCTTGCGATCGACGATCGTGAGGTAGCCGTCCTCGTCGAGCCGGCCGATGTCGCCGGTGTGCAACCAGCCGTCCTGGATCGCCTCCGCCGTCTTCTCGGGCAGGTTCCGGTAGCCCGCCATGACCACGCCTCCGCGCAGCAGGACCTCGCCGTCCTCGGCGATCTTCACCTCGACCTTGGGGACCGGCGGCCCGACGGTGCCGATCTTGATCCTGTCCGGAGGATTGACCGTGCCGGCTCCGCAGGTCTCGCTCATGCCCCACAGCTCCGACAGCGGCAGGCCGATCGCGTGGAAGAACTCCAGGACTTCGACCGGGGTCGGCGCGGCGCCGACGTTGATCGCCTTGACGAGGTCCAGGCCGAGCATCTCGCGCCATCCGGAGAACAGCGCCTTGTCGGCGGCATCAGCGGCGGCGTCCACGTCGTCCGGGACGGCCTCGCCGCGCTGAAGGTGCCGGACGCGCGCAACCGCGGCGGCCAGCCCCTTCTCGGCGGCTTCGCGCTGCTCGGCGGGCATGCCGGACACGGCGGTCTCGAGGCCCGACTTCAGCTTCTCCCAGATCCGCGGAACGGCGAAGAACCAGTGGGGCCGCACCTGCGGCAGCACGCCGAGCACCGCCCGCGGGTCAGAGCACGACGTGATCTGCAGTCCGAAGACGATCGGGAGGTAGTGATGGGCGGCGCGCTCGGCGATATGGGCGCTCGGCAGCCACGAGATGACGCGCGAGTCCTCGGGGAACTGGACCATCGCCTCGATGCCCTCGACCGCGGTCAGGAGGTTGCTGTGCGTGAGCTGCACGCCCTTGGGCGGGCCGGTCGTCCCGGACGTGTAGATGAGCGTGAGGATGTCGTCGCCCTGCAGCGAGGCGACCGACGCGTCGAGGTCGAAGTCCGCGTCCGGCGCGTCCGACACCGCCTCGAGCGTCGTGCAGCCCTCCGGGAGCTCACCCTCGGCTCCGATGACGACGACGTGGGCGACATCCGGCAGGCTCTTGCGGGCCTCGAGCACGGTGTCCAGGAACTGTGGTTCGGTGATGATGATCCGCGCGTCGGCGTCGGAGACGACGAACTGCACCTGGTCAGCCGTGTACTGCATGTAGATCGAGAACGGCGTGGCCCCGACCATCATCGCGGCGAGGTCGCAGAGGTGGAACTCCGGCCGGTTGGCGAGCATGAGCGCGATGGTCTGCCCGCGCTGCAGGTCAAGGCCGACGAGACCTCGCGCCAGCGTGTCGACCCGCGTGCGCAGCTCACCCCATGTCCACGCGATGCTGTCGTCCAACGTGCGGACCGCGACCGTGTCGGGCTGACCGGCGGCCGTGATGCGGAAGGCTTCGGCAATCGACGACGCGCCGAGTGCGCGCTTACGCGCGGAACTGGATTCCATCTTGGACATGCCCTCCTCAGAGCCTTGTGCGGACGACCGGGGCGCCCACCCTGGACCCCCAACGGCGCGAGCCTACCGCACGCCGAAGCCCTCGCCGCGCAGTCGGCCGATGTCGTTCGACAGCCCGATGGCGAAGAGGAAGATCACGAGCATGAAGCCGATGACGCTCGCTCGCTGCATCCAGTGGAACGGGATCGCCCTCCCCCGGACCTTCTCGGCCAGAGCCCAGAAGATGTGACCACCGTCGAGCGGCAGAAACGGGAACAGGTTCACGATCGCCAGCGAGAGCGAGATGATCGCGAGGATGTTCATCGCGTCCACGAAGCCGAACTCGGAGATCGTCTGCCGGGTCGTCTCGTAGGAGCCGACGACGCCCGACACCTCCTTGCGCGCCTTCTCGTCGACAAAGATGCGACCGATCGCGCTGACCGTCGCCTTCGACACGCGCCACATCCCCGAGACGCTCGAGCCCGAGGCCTCGATCGGACCCTGTCTGTTGCTGACGATCGCGAACTGAAAGCCCAGCAGCGCCCGGCCGACCTTCTTGTCGAACCGCGGGGTGATGAAGAACTGCCGCAGGCGCTGGTCGCGCAGGACGACGACACGGACAGGTTTCTCGGCCTTGCAGCCCTGGGTCTGTGCGCCGGCGCAGCGATGGGTCTTGACCCGGTCCGCGAAGCCCCTGGCGTCCGTCTGGATGCCGTCGACCGAGATGAGCTTGTCCCCCGGCACGAGGATCCCGGCTGCCGCCGCGTTGGGGGACACGCTCTCGACGCTCGTGTCGACCTCTTGGACCCCCTTGAACGCGAAGAGCGCCCAAAGGATCGCGAACGCGACCAGGACGTTCATGACCGGGCCGGCGAGGATGACGACGATCCGCTTCCACGGTGGCTGGCGGTAGTAGGCGCGGTGCGCGATCGCCGGATCCAGCTCCTCCGTCGGATCCATCCCGGTGATCTTCACGTAGCCGCCGAGCGGGACCGAGCCGATGCCGTACTCGGTCTCCCCGCGCTTGACGGTGGCGATGAGCGGCGGGAAGAACAGGGCAAACCGCTCCACGCGCATCCCGACCGCCTTGGCGGCGGCGAAGTGGCCGAACTCATGGAGGATGATCAGGACGGCAAATCCCGCAAAGGCCAGGAAGTAGCTCATGCGGCGTGCACCGCGACGAGGTCCGAGGCGACCTGACGGGCTTCTCGGTCGGCCTCGTAGAGCGTCTCGAACGCGCGGATCGGCGCCGGATCCAGCGCCTCGAGCGTTCCCTCGATGACGGCCGGGATACCGAGAAACGCCAGACGGCCCCCGAGGAAGGCATGGACGGCGATCTCGTTGGCGGCGTTCAGGACGCAGGGTGCGGTCCCGCCGGCGATCGCCGCCGCCCGGGCCAGCCCCAGACACGGGAAGGCCTCGTGGTCCACCCGCTCGAAGGTCAGGGACCCGAGCTCCGCGAGGTCGAGCGCCGCGACGGGAAGATCCATCCGTTCGGGGTGGTGCAGCGCGTAGGCGATGGGGACGCGCATGTCCGGGTATCCCAGGTGCGCGAGCGTCGCACCGTCGCTGAGGTTGATGAGCGAGTGGATGATCGACTGCGGATGCACGACGACGTCGATGCGGTCATACGGCGTGCCGAAGAGGTGGTGCGCCTCGATGACCTCCAAGCCCTTGTTCATGAGGGTCGCCGAGTCGATCGAGATCTTTCCGCCCATCGCCCACGTCGGATGAGCGAGCGCCTGCTCGACGGTCACCTGCTCCAGGTCAGACCGCGTGCGGCCACGGAACGGGCCGCCGCTGGCGGTGAGGACGAGCTTGTCGACGGCCCCCGGGTGCTCTCCGTGCAGCAACTGGTGCAGCGCAGAATGCTCGGAGTCGACGGGCAGGATCTGGGCCCCGGTCGCCTCGGCCAACTGCATCACGAGCTCGCCCCCGACGACGAGCGACTCCTTGTTGGCCAGGGCGAGGTCGATGCCCTCGCCGAGCGTCGCCACCGTGGGTCCCAGGCCGGCACTTCCCACGAGCGCGTTGAGGACGAGATCCGGCTGGGATTCCAGGACGAGGCGGACAAGGCCCTCGGGCCCGACGAGCACCTCACCGTCGGTCCAGGCCTCCCCCGCCCGTGCCGCGGCGTCCGGGTCCACGAGCGCGATCCGGTCGACGCCGTGCGCTGTCGCCTGCTCGACGAGCGGCTCCCACGAGCGCTCGGCGCTCAGCCCGACCAGCTCGAGGTCCGCGGAGCGCCGGACGATGTCCAAGGCTTGGGTTCCGATCGACCCGGTGGAACCGAGGATGAGCAGACGGCGGGGCTCTGACACCCGACCATGATGGCAGCCTCCCTCTGCGCGACCGCGGGTGCGCCGGTGAAGCCGACCTTCGTCCTGCGTCCTAGAGTGGGCGTCCGATGCGCGCGTCGCCATCCTTGCGCACCCTCCTCGCAGTGACCGCGTTGCTCGCGTTTTTCGCCTTTGCCGCGGTCCGCGTCCTCGCAGGCCCGCATGCATCAGGCGTGTCCCCCGTCCGGGCGCTCGAGACGTCTGCTGGATCGGCTCAGACGTCGCGGTCGGGCGCGGTCACGCACAGCCGTTGCTTCGGCGCCGCCTCGGTGTCCACGGACCGGCCGTGCCGAGACCACAAGCTGCGGACGGTCGTCGTCCCCACGCCGAGCGGCGCCGCGGCGGCCCAGCGCAGCGAGCCGTGTCGTCGCAGGCAGGACATAGGCCTGCTGCGCGTGTGCTTCTGGGGCGTTCCGGTCGCCCGAGCGACACGGACGGTCCTGCTCGTCGGCGACAGCCACGCCTCGCACTGGCGGGCCGCGCTGCAGGACGTCGTCCGTCGCCGGCGTTGGCGCGCGATCTCGATCTCCCGGGCGGCGTGTCCGTTGACGGCGGCCCGGCCTCGGCTGCCGGGTCTGGCTCGGACGCTCGGCTGCATGCGCTGGAACCGGGATGTGCAGGCGTGGGTGGCGCGACACCCGAGCATCGCGGTCGTGTTCACCGGGGCACACCGCGGCTCGGTGATCCCGCGGCCCGGTCGCTCGCTGCGGGCGACCCGCCGGCTGGGCTACACGAGGGCATGGCGGGGGCTGCTGGCTTCGGGGGTCCGCCAGATCGTCGTCCTGCGCGACACCCCGCGCATGACGCAGGTCGCCCTGCGGTGCGTGCAGCGCGCGGTGCAGGACGGTCGCGACGCGGGGGCGATGTGCGCGCTTGCTCGCCGGTTCGCGCTGCCGCGTGACCCCCTGTCCGAGGCCGCGATCTCCGCACGCGACCCGCGGATCCAGGTCGCCGACCTGTCGTCGGCGTTCTGCGGCCCGCAGGTCTGCCCGCCAGTCATCGGCGGCGCCCTCGTCCTGCGGGACGTCTCGCACATGACGACGACGTTCAGCACCACGCTCGGGCCGGCGCTGACGCGGACGGTCGACCGGCTGGCGACCGCCTGGCGCTGAGGCGCCGCGGCACCTGGACCGTCGCCGGGCCTGCGGGCGTGCCCACCGACGGGACCGCCGGGCCCGCGGGCGTGCAGCGGATGGACGAGGCGGTGTGCAACGCTCCCCGCATGTTGGTCATCTTCTATCCGGATGCCGCCGAGGGCGAGATCACCGCCGTCCTGGAGCGCATCCACTCAACCGGCGCCGGGTCCCAGCGGGTCGACGGCGCCGAGCAGACCGTCATCGGGGTCATCGACGCCGACCGCGATCACATCGCCAGCCTCGAGCTCGACGCCGATCCCGGCGTGGACCGCGTCGTCCCGGTCTCCTCGCCGTACAAGCTCGCGCACAAGCATCGTCACCAGGGCGAGCCCTACCCGGTGACCGTCGGCGGCGTGGCCTTCGGCGGCCCGCAGCCGGAGTTCCGCCTCATCCTCGGCCCGTGCGCGGTGGAGAGCGCCGAGCAGACCTTCGCCGCCGCCGATGCCTGCAAGGCCGCCGGCGCCGACCTGCTGCGCGGGGGCGCCTTCAAGCCGCGTACGAGCCCGTACGCCTTCCAGGGTCTCGGTCTGGACGGCCTGAAGATCCTCGCGGAGGCGCGCGAGCGCACGGGTCTGCCGATCGTCACCGAGCTCACGGACCTGCGTGACGTCGCCGCGGTCGTCGAATACGCGGACTGCATCCAGGTCGGGGCGCGCAACATGCAGCACTTTCCGCTGCTGACGGAGATCGGCCGCGCCGGGTTGCCGGTCCTGCTCAAGCGGGGCATGGGCGCCTCGGTGGACGACCTCCTGCTGGCCGCCGAGTACATCCTCACGGAGGGCAACTCCGAAGTCGTCCTCTGCGAACGCGGGATCCATGCGAACGCCACACCGGCCCGATCGTGCCTGGACCTCGCGGCGGTCACGGTCCTGAAGGAGCACACGCACCTCCCGGTGATCGTCGATCCTTCGCACGCCGCGGGGCGGCGGGCGCTCGTGGAGCCGCTGGCGCTGGCCGCGGCCGCGTGCGGGGCCGACGGGCTCATCGTCGAGTGCCACCCGGATCCGCAGGCTGCGCGCTGCGACGGGCCGCAGGCCATCACGTTGGACGCGCTCGACGGCTTCGTGCGAAAGGTCCGCGGCGTCGCGGCGGCCGCCGCAGCCTGAGCGCGCCTCCGCGTCAGGCGACGCGGGCGGCGCGACGTCGGCCGACCAGATCCTTGAAGCGGTCCAGCGCCTCGACGTTGCGCGCCTTCACGAGCCGGTCGAGCAACGGGTTGTAGAACGTGCGGGAGATCGTGTCGGCGGCCCGCTCGTTCATGACGACCCGGACGCGTTCGGCGGTCACGGGGTACGCCTCCATCGTGACCTTTGCGGTACCGAAGGGCCTGGTCTTGGCCTTCAACACGATGCGCTCGTCTGGCCGGTACTCCAAGACCTCGGTGTGGTCGTTCAGCTGCAGCGGCCCGACACCGACCTTGTGGTGGAACGCCGTTCCGACCGCCGGAAAGCCGCTGTCGACGTCACGGATGTGCTTGGCGCCCACGACCCAGTCGGCGTAGGTCCAGCCGTCGCGCAGGACGTCGAACACGTCCTGCGGCGTTCCTGCGAGCGTGATCTCGTTGATGGCCATGCGCTGAATATGGTCGCTGGGGGCCGGGCGTAAACCCGGTCGCTGTCGGGCCGGGCGTCGGCGCACAGACGCCCGGGTATGCATGCTGACGTGGACGACATCGTCATCGGCAGCGGGCCCAACGGACTCGCGGCGGCCGTCCGTCTTGCCGAGGCCGGCCGGCCCGTCCTGGTCCTGGAGGCCGCAGACCGACCCGGCGGAGCGGTACGCACAGAGGAGCTGACGCTGCCTGGGTTCCGGCACGATCCGTTCTCCGCCGTCCACCCGGCGGCCGCGGCCTCGCCGGTGTTCGCCCGGATGCCGCTGGCGACGTTCGGACTGCGGTGGGTCCATCCGGAGGCGTGCTCGGCGCACCCGCTGCCGGGCGGCCGTGCCGCGGTGCTGTACCGCGACGTCGACGCGACCGCCGCCTCGCTTGACGCCCTGACGCCCGGCGACGGCGAGCGCTGGGCGGCGTTCGCCGGACGTTGGCTGCGGGCCTTTCCGGCGGTACGGGACACGATGCTGTCGGGCTTCCCACCGCTGCGAGGGCCGCTCGGGTTGCTGCGTGACACCGGGCCGGGCGGGTTGCTGGCGTTCTCGTCGCTCATCCCGCGTTCGGCCGCCTCGGTCGCCGACTCGCTCTTTGAGGGCGGCGATTCGCGTGCGTGGCTCTATGGTGCGGCGACCCACGGCGACGTCCCGCCCGACAGACGCGGCAGCGCGGTCGCAGCGGTCTACCTGAACCTTCTCGGTCACGCGGTGGGCTGGCCCAGCCCCGAAGGCGGCGCGGGTCGCATCACGGACGCGCTCGTCGCCTACCTGCACTCGCTGGGTGGTCGCGTCCGCGTGTGATGTCCGCGTCACCGGTATCGAGACGATGGGCAGCCGCGTCGCCGGCGTGCGACTGGCCGACGGGGAGCGGCTCGCGGCGACCACCGTCATCGCAGACGTCATGCCTCACGCCCTGGATGCGCTCGCCGGCGAAGCGCTGCCGTCCCTCTACCGGACGATGCTGCGGCGGTACGTCTACGGCTTGGCGACGGTGAAGGTCGACTGGGCCTTGGACGGCCCGATCCCGTGGACGGCGGCCGAGGTGCGCCGGTCCGGCACCGTGCACGTCGGCGGTGACGAGCCGACGTTCCTCGAGTCGATCGAGCAAGCCGCCGAGCGCCTTCCCGACAGGCCCTTTCTCTTGGTCGGACAGCAGTCGGTGGCGGACCCCACGCGGGCACCTGCGGGCAAGCACACAGCCTGGGCCTACACCCACGGGCCGCGGACCGGGGTGGACTGGACTCGTCAGACCGTCCGTCACGTCGAGCGGATGGAGAAGCAGGTCGAGCGCTTCGCACCGGGGTTTCGCGACCGCATCATCGCGCGGCACGTCATGGGACCGGCGGACCTGCAGGCGCGCAACGCGAACCTCGTCGGAGGCGATGTCGGCGGCGGCAGCTATGTCCTGCGGCAGAGCGTCTTTCGTCCGATGCCGAAGCTCTCGCCCTACCGCACGCCGCTGAAAGGCTTGTTCCTCGGGAGCGCCGCGACGTTCCCCGGGGGCGCCGTGCACGGCGTGCCGGGGGACGCGGCCGCCAGGGCCGCGCTACGCCTAGCCTGATCCCGCCACCCCACGCGAGCCGAGCCGAGCCCCGCCGAGCGGCGCGCCGCCTCCGGGCGGGCCGAACGTCCATTCTCCGGAGCCCCACCCCCACTTCCGGACGTTCGGCCAGGCCGTGCTCGAGCACCGCCGGCCGGGCTCCTCAGATGAGGGCGAGCCAGACGTAGTACCCGGTCACGACGGTGAACATCACTGCGTCCAGACGATCAAGGGCCCCTCCGTGCGCCCCGAAGAGCGTCCCGGTGTCCTTCGTCCCTGCGTCCCGCTTCAGATAGGACTCGAAGAGGTCGCCGACCGGCGCCATCACGGCCACGGCCGCGCCGAGGATCAGCGCGTCTGTCCCGGACATCCAGTCCTGGTAGAGCCCGGCGCACCAGACTGCGACGATCGCGGCAGCGATGCCGCACGCCAGGCCTTCGAGCGTCTTGTTCGGCGACACCGACGGCGCGAGCTTCGTCCGCCCGATCGCCCGTCCGCCCAGGTAGGCGCCGGTGTCCCCGATGAACGTCCCGACGAGCACGTCGATGAGGATCGCCTCGCCGTGCGGCAGACCACGCAGGAGCACCGCGTGAGCCAGCGCCAGCCCGATCCAGGCGACACCCAGCACCGTCACCGAGATCCCCGGCGCCCCGCCCTTGCGGCTGAAGCAGGATGAGGATGAAGATGACCGGGAAGCTCGCGACCATCGCCATCAGGACGTTCGTCGCGGTCCCCGAAGTGCGCTGCGGCGATCAGCCCGAGCAGCGCGATGAGGGCGCCCAACCGTGACGGATGCGCGGCGGCGAACATCAAAAAGAGCTCGTGCAGACAGATGACGCCGAGGACGACCATGCCCGCGGCGAAGATCGGGCCGCCGGAGATGACGAGGAAGAGGGCGACCGCCACGGCGGGGATCGCGACGAGCACGCGGGCGCGCAGGTCAGATGACGTGTCGACGAGCTTCTTCTCCGGGACATCAAGCCGGTCGCGGGCGCCATCGCGGCGCCGGGACGGCGAACGGCCAGTCGGCGGGGTGCTCATCAGCGGCCTCCGAACCGTCGCAGGCGGGTCTCGTACTCGGCGAGGCAGCGCTCGAAGGCGGCTGCCCCGAAGTCCGGCCAGAGCTCGGGCGCGAACACGAGCTCCGAGTAGGCGGACTGCCACAAGAGGTAGTTCGAGAGACGCTGCTCGCCCGAAGTACGGATGAGCAGGTCGGGTTCGTGGAGGTCCGGCGCGTACAGCAACGCTCGGAAAGCCTCCTCGCCACCGCCGTCGTAGCGCTCGGCCGCATCGAGGATCTCCTGTCGTCCGCCGTAGTCGAACGCGACGACAAGCGTGATGCGCGTGTTGGCCGCCGTCATCTCCTCAGCCCATTGCATCTGCTCCAGCAGCGGCGCAGCGACACGATCACGACGGCCGATGAAGCGCATGCGCACGCCTTCTGCGTGCAGCTCGGGAGTCTCGATCTCAAGGCGCCGCGAGAACATGCGCATCAGCGCGGTGACCTCCTCGGCGCTGCGCGACCAGTTCTCGGTCGAGAAGGAGTAGACCGTCAGCTCTTCGATCCCCAGGCGCGCGGCGTCGCGCAACCGGGCCTTGACGGTGTCGGCTCCGGCTTCGTGTCCCTCCACCACCGGCACCCCGTGGGCCTGCGCCCAACGACCGTTGCCGTCCGTGATGATGGCGACGTACTTGGCGCCGTCAGGCATCGACGCGCCCCGCGACCGCCCTCCGGGCGGACTCGCAATGCCAGCCGAGCGCTCTGCGCGAGCCCGGCACAAGACCCGCGACGTCCGCCCTCCGGGCGGACTCGCAATGCCAGCCGAGCGCTCTGCGCGAGGCTGGCACTCAGACCTCGAGGATCTCGGCTTCCTTGGACTTCAGGGCGACTTCGAGCTCACCGATGCGCGCATCGGTCAGCTTCTGCAGTTCGCCCTCGGCACGGTGCTCGTCGTCGGCACCGATCTCCCCCTCGTCCTTCAGCTCCTTGAGGTCCTGCATCGTGTCGCGGCGGACGTTGCGGATCGCGATGCGCCCGTCTTCGGCGATGCCGCGAACCATCTTGACCATCTCGCGGCGCCGCTCCTCGTTGAGCTCCGGGACCGAGAGCCGGATGAGCTTGCCGTCGTTGGACGGCGTCAGGCCCAGTTGCGAGAGCTGGATGGCCTTCTCGATCGCCTGGATCGAACTCGTGTCGAACGGCTGCACCGTCGAGCATCCGCGCCTCGGGCGCGTTGACCGTCGCAAGCTGCTTCAACGGGGTCTGCGCGCCGTAGTAGTCGACGCTCGACGCGGTCCAGCAGCGCCGGGCTGGCGCGGCCCGTGCGGACGGTGCCGAAGAGCCCCGATCGTGGCCTCGAGGCGCTTGCCCATCTGCTCTCCTGCGTCCTGCAAGAGCTCGTTCGTCAGTTCGCTCATCTAGCTGCTCACCAGGGTCCCCACTCGCTCGCCCGAGACTATCCGGTCGATGTTGCGCTCGTCGTCCATGTTGAAGACGTGGATCGGGACGTTGTTGTCCATGCACAGGCTCAGAGCCGTGGAGTCCATGACCTTCAGCCCACGCTGCAGCGCGTCCATGTGCGTGACGTGCTTCAGCAGCATCGCCTCGGGGTTCGTGCGCGGGATCGTCGTCGAAGACGCCCTCGACCCCGTTCTTGGCCATCAGGATCGCCTCGGCGTGGATCTCGACCGATCGCAGCGCCGCCGCGGTGTCCGTCGTGAAGAACGGGTTGCCCGTGCCGGCGGCGAAGATGACGACGCGCCCCTTCTCCAGGTGGCGCATGGCCCGGCGGCGGATGTACGGCTCGGCGACCTCGGAGATCGTCAGCGCGCTCATGCACCCGCGTGTTGACTGCCCGAGCTTCTCCAGCCCGTCCTGCAGCGGCAGCGCGTTGAGCACGGTCGCGAGCATGCCCATGTAGTCGGCGGTGGCGCGGTCCATGCCGGCGGCAGCGCCCTTCATGCCGCGGTAGATGTTGCCGCCGCCGACGACGATCGCGACCTGCGACCCCGCGATCGACGACGTCCTTGATCGCCTCGGCGACCGCGGTGACGCGCTCCGGATCGGTGCCGTAGTCGAGGGAGCCCATGAGGGACTCCCCCGACAGCTTCAGCAGGATGCGCCTGAACGCCGGCTCCGGAGCGGTCATCGGGTCGCGGGCGGTGCCCTACTCGCCGACCGCGAAGCGGCTGAAGCGGCTGATGACGACGTTCTCGCCCGTCTTGGCGGAGAGGTCGGCGCGCAGCTGCTCGATCGTCTTGCACTCGTGCTTGTCCTCGTTGACGTGCTTCTGGTCGCAGCAGCGACGACCTCGCTGTACCACTTCTTGAGCATGCCCTCGACGATCTTCGGCCGGATGTCCTCCGGCTTGTCGGCGACCTGCTGCTCGAAGACGCGCGCTCGGCGTCCTTGGCTCCTGCGGGATCTCGTCGTACGTGAGGTACTTCGTCGTCGGCGAGGCGGCGATGTGCATCGCGATCTCACGCGCGAACGCGATGAAGTCGTCGTTGCGGGCGACGAAGTCGGTGTTGCAGTCGACCTCGACGAGGACGCCGACCTTGCCGTTGGCGTGGATGTAGGCCTGGACGGTGCCCTCGGCGGCCTCGCGGTCGGCGAGCTTGCCGACCTTCTTGCCGAGCTTGACGCGCAGGAGCTCGACGGCCTTGTCGATGTCGCCGTCGGCCTCGGCCAGGGCGTTCTTGCAGTCCATCATCCCGGCGCCGGTCTGCTGGCGCAGGTCCTTGACCATCGATGCGGTGATGTCAGCCATTCTTCGGCTCCTCGGCGGGCGTGGCTTCCGCGGGCCGGTGCGGCCTCGGCCGGAGCGGCGTCAGCGGCCGGCGCGGCGTCAGCGGCCGGCGCGGCTCGGTTGCCGGCGCGGCTTCGGCTGCAGGCGCGGCCTCGGCGGGCGCGGCAGCTGCCTCCGGCGCTGCAGCCTGCTGGGCGGCCGCGGCAGCCTCGGCCTCGGCGGCGGCCTTGGCAGCCTCCTCCGCGGCACGACGGCCTGTTCGTCGGCGGCCCGCTGCTGCGGCGACGGCGGCGTCGCGGGCCTGACGCTCCTGCTCGGCCTGCACGAAGGCGCCGACGGCCCTCGGCGACGAGTCGCCGATCGCCCGCGTGATGACGTTGCAGGCGCGGATCGCGTCGTCGTTGCCCGGGATGATGTAGTCGATGCCGTCCGGATCGCAGTTCGTGTCGACGAGGCCGATGATCGGGATGCGCAGGCGCTGGGCCTCCTGCACGCCGATGAGCTCGGTCTTCAGGTCGATGACGAAGATCGCGTCCGGCGGGCGCGTCATGTTCTTGACGCCGCCGAGGTTGCGCGGAGCTTCGCGAGGTCGGCCTGGGCCGCCATGCGCTCACGCGTCGGCAGCAGCGCGAGCTGGCCCTCGGCCTCCTCCCAGCGCTCGAGGTCGTGCAGGCGCTTGATGCGCTGCGAGATCGTCTGGAAGTTGGTCAGCAGGCCACCGAGCCAGCGGTGGTTGACGTACGGCATGCCGCAGGCCTCCGCCGATCTCCTTGATGCCGTCGCGGGCCTGCTTCTTGGTGCCGACGAAGAGGACCGTGCCGCCGCGGTGGGCGATCTGCAGCACGAACTCCTGCGCCTGCGCGAGGAGGGCCTGCGTCTTGAGCAGGTCGATGATGTAGATGCCGCCACGCTCACCGTGGATGAACCGGCGCATCTTGGGGTTCCAGCGGCGCGTCTGGTGACCGAAGTGGACTCCGGACTCCAGCAGCTCCTTGATGCCGACCTGAGTCGCCATGGGGACTGCTCCTTCTGTTGCTTGTGGGTCCTGCGGTTCCGTCCGGGTGGTCGCGGACCCGTCGCACCGCATCGGGACGGGATCAGGGCAGCTCCGCGACCCGGGGATCCGGACGGGTAGGTGACGTCGAGAAACTTCCCGTCAAGTGTACGCAAGTACCGCCGACCGCGTCGGTCGGCGCGGGCCGGCTCGCTTCCCCTACCTCCGGCGTGCCGAGCCACGAGCGGCTGCCGCCAGCACTCGTCGCGGGTCAGCGGCAGGAGCTCGACAGCGGATCGGCTCGCCGGTGACCGGGTGCGTGAACGCCAGCGCGGTGGCGTGCAGGAACTGGCGCGCGCAGGCCGAGCAGTCCCTCGCCGTCCGTACTCCGGGTCGCCGCGCGATCGGGCAGCCCGATCGCCTGCAGGTGCACGCGGATCTGGTGCGTGCGCCCCGTCTCGAGCGTCACGCGCAGCAGCGTGTAGCGCTCGAAGGCCTCGCTCGATGACGAAGTGCGTGCGCGCCTCGCGCGGCTGATCGGTGTCGATCGAGTGCCGCGTGCGGACGTGGCGGTCACGACCGATCGGCGCGTCGATCGTCCCGGTGCGCGCGGTCGGGCGTCCCTTCGACGAGCGCCAGGTACTCCCGCGTGACGTCGCGGGCCTGCAGCGCGGTCTTGAGCTGCGCGTGGACCGCGTCGGACTTGGCGACGACGAGCAGGCCGCTCGTGTCCTTGTCCAGCCGGTGGACGATGCCCGCGCGCCAGGCGTCCTCCCCGCCGGCAGCCGTGCCGTCCAGCGCCTGGGCCAGCGTCCCCGTGCCAGTGGCCGCGGGCCGGGTGCACGACGACACCGGCCGGCTTGTCGACCACGAGCAGGTGCTCGTCCTCGAAGGCGACGGCGATACTTGGCGACGCTCCGCGTCGGGGTCGATGTAGCCCGGATCCCCGCCGCCGGCGGCTCTTCGGCAGCGATGGCGGCATCGTCGACGTCGATCTTCTCCCCGGCGCGGCACGATCCGGCGCTTGGCGACGACTGCGCCGTCGACCGTGACCGAGCCGGCGGCGATGAGCCGCGCGGCGCGCGTCCGCGATCCCACGGCTCGGCGAGGACCACGTCCAGCCGCTCGCCGTCGTGCTCAGGACCGGCTGTCGACGCATCGGCCACCCGTCGCGGGGCCATCGGCTCGACGTCGTCCGGGCCTCTCGATGACGTAGAGCAGCGCCAGGACCCCGAAGGTGATCGCCATGTCGGCGACGTTGAACGCCGGCCATGCCGGCAGCTTGAGGAAGTCCGTCACCGCCCCGTCGCGGACGCGGTCGATGATGTTGCCGATCGCGCCGCCGCGCAGCAGCCCGGTCGGCAGCCAGACCCCGCGGAGGTCGACGTGGCGCCACGAAGTACACCAGCAGCGCGAGCATCGCCAGCGCGATGACGATCACGACCGCGACCGTCCTGCCCTCGAGCGCGCTGAAGGCGACGCCCTCGTTCTTCGTGTGCACGAGCGTGATGCCAGGGAACACCGCATCCTCCTCGCCGATGCGCGACCCCATCCGCGCACGAGCGCCTTGGTCGACCTGGTCCAGGAGGACGACGGCAGCCAGCACGCAGTCCCGCCCGCGACCACGTCCGCGCGCTGGCGACACCCGCTCCACGGTTCAGCCGTCGATGAGGTCGACGATGATGCCGCCGACGAACTGCAGCGCGATGATGCGCGACCATCGGGCTGAGGTCCAGCGGGCCGATCATCGGGATGAAGCGGCGGAAGAACGCGCAAGTACGGGCCGACCGGTGTCGTTCAGGAAGCCGAGCACCGCGCTGGACCACCGCGCGTACGGGAGCCGGCCCCCGAAGCCGAAGAACAGCTGGCTGCAGCGATGTACGCGATGACCAGCAGCCTGTAGACCAGGACCAGCGCGCTGACGAAGTCCGCGACGTCGTACCGGCTGAGGGCGAGCGGCGACGGACATCAGCGCCTCCCCGAGCACGGCGTCGATCGCGTCGCTGAAAGCGCTCGCGGACGCCGCCGCGCTCGAGGGCGTCGAGCCCGCGGGCGGTCGAACCGCCCGGGCGATGTCACCTCGCGGCGGACCGCGAGGGTGTCGAAGCCGCGCCTCTCGATGAGCGCCGCGGTGCCGGCCATCGTCTGGACGACCAAGCTCGCCGCCTGCTCGGCACTGGCAGCCCGCGCCGGATGCCGGCGTCGATCTGCGCTTCGACGAGCAGCGCCCAGTAGGCCGGCGCGTTGCTCATCAGGCCCATCGCGACGTCCACCTGGGACTCGGGGAGCGAGACGAGCGAGCCCGAGCTTTGCGAAGTGCTCGACACCGGCGCGTCGTCCTCAGCGCCTCGCGAGGGCATGCAGCACGACGCCCTTGGCGGACCTCGACGGGCGTCGACGGCAGGAACCGGTGGACCGGCACGTCGCCGTAGGCCGCCCGCAGGGCGTCGAGCGGCACGCCGCCGAGGATCGATGCGACGGCCTTGGCGTCGGCGGATCTCGGCGGCGACCTGCGCAGCTGTGCGGGCTTGTGGCAGAGGACGACGACGTCGGCGCGCCGCGCGAGCTCGACGTTCGAAGCGACCGCCTCGCCGCCGACCTCGGCGGCCAGCGCCGCGGCGCGCTCGGGGAGCACGTCGGTGCAGAGCACGGGCTCACCCCAGCCGCGCGCCATGGCGCGCGCCATGTTCCCTGATCCGATGAGCCCGATCTGCATCTCGGGGGAGTCTACGAGGCGCCCGCCGACTGGGCGGTGGCCACCGGCCGCACCTCAGCCGCGCAGGCGTTCGGCGACGGCGTCGACCGGCTCGACGACCGCGCCCATGTTGCGCTTCATCATCCGCAGCGACGTGTCCGCGAAGTCCTCGTGGATGTGGGCCACCGCGTCCTCGGCGACCACGACATCGAAGCCGCGCATGTAGGCGTCCAGCACCGAGTAGAGGATGCACTGCTCGGTGACCTGCCCCGCGAAGACGATCCGCTGCACCTCGCGCTCCTGCAGCAGCTCTTCCAGCTGGGTCCGGTAGAAGGCCGAGTGCCGGGTCTTGATGAGCAAGGGCACGTCAGGCGTCGGCGCAACCGGCTCGACGAGCGAGGGATCCGCGCCGTCCAGCGCCCACTGCGTCAGGCCTTCACGGCCCGAGGTCCAGTCGCCGTGGTTGTCGTTGACGTAGACGACGTCATGCCCCGCTTCACGTGCGCAGTCCAGAAGCCGGCGGACGTTCGGGACGACCGCCGCGACCGACCGCCGCAGCGCGTCGGCATCTTCGTGCTCGTAGCGGTTGAGCATGTCCACGACGACGAGCGCAGTGTTCACGATCCCCCCAGACCGCGGCGCAGTTCCTCCCGCCAGGCCGTGGCCGTCCCGTCGCTCGGCGCGCGCCAGTCCCCGCGCGGGGACAGCGAACCGCCCGAGCCGACCTTCGGGGCATTCGGGATCGCCGAGCGCTTGAACTGGCTCGTGTGGAAGAACCGTTCGAGGAACGCGTCGAGCCAGCGGTGCAGCGTCTGCGGGGCGTACTCGTTGCGGGCCTCCTCCGGGATGAGGTCCGGCCACACCCCCGTCGTTCGGTCCTGCCAGGCGTGGCGGGCAAGGTAGGCGACCTTGCTCGGGGCGAAGCCGTAGCGCACCGTGTGGAAGAGGAAGAAGTCGTTCAGCTCGTAGGGGCCGACGACGCTCTCGGTCGCCGCAGCCGGCTTGGTGCCTTCGGCGGTCGGGATGAGCTCAGGGGAGATCTCGGTGTCGAGGATGTCCGCGAGCACGGCGCTCGCCTCCGCGCTGAACTGGTCGGTGTCGATCGCCCAGCGCAGGAGAAACTGGATGAGCGTCTTGGGCACGGACGCGTTGACGGAGTAGTGGGACATGTGGTCCCCGACCCCGTAGGTCGCCCATCCCAGGGCGAGCTCGGAGAGGTCCCCGGTCCCGATCACGATCCCCCGATGGTGGTTGGCCAGACGGAACAGGTGTGAGGTGCGCTCCCCCGCCTGCACGTTCTCGTAGGTCACGTCGTACTGCTCGGCTCCGTCCGCGGCGGGGTGCCCGATGTCCTGCAGCATCTGCTGCGCCGAAGGGCGGATGTCGATCTCCTCCGAGCTCACGCCGAGTGCGCCCATCAGCCGGTGGGCGCTCTTGAGCGTGAGGTCGCTCGTCGCAAAGCCCGGCATCGTGTACGCCAGGACGTTCTCCCGGGGCAGGCCGAGCCGGTCGATCGCCCGCGCCGCCACGATGAGCGCGTGCGTGGAGTCCAGGCCGCCGGACACGCCGATGACGACCTTCTCCGTCCCGGTCGCGCGCATCCGCGTCTCCAGGCCCCGGACCTGGATGTTGTAGACCTCCTCGCACCGCTCGGCACGGCTCGCGGCATCTGCGGGGACGTAGGGGAAGCGTTCGACGGTCCGCTCGAGCATGACTGCCTCGTCCGTCCGTCCGACGAGGAACGGGATGCGCCGCATCACGGCCACCCGCTCGCGGTGGTCGGTGATCGCATCGGTGTACGAGCTGATCCGGCCGCGTTCGGCGACGAGGCGTCCGACGTCGACGTCGGCCTGTAGCAGCTGCTCCTCGCGGGCGAACCGCTCCCCCTCGGCCAGGACGGCGCCGTGCTCGCAGATCAGTGCCTGTCCGTCCCAGGCCAGGTCCGTGGTCGACTCCCCGTCACCGGCGGCGGTGAAGACGTACGCGGCCACCATCTTCGACGACTGTGCCTCGCACAGGAGACGCCGATGGTCGGCCTTGCCGATCGTGATGTTGCTCGCGGAGAGGTTCACCAGGACGGTCGCCCCGGCGAGGGCCGCATACGAGCTCGGCGGAATCGGCGCCCAGAGGTCCTCGCAGATCTCCACGTGCACGACGAGCTCTTCCTGATCGGCGGCGGCGAAGAGCAGGTCGGGCCCGAAGGGTGTCTCCTCGCCGAGCAGCGTGATCGAGCTTCCGACGCGATCCCGCGCTGCCCGGAACTGCCGCTTCTCGTAGTACTCGCGGTACTCGGGCAGATAGCTCTTGGGCACCACCCCCAGGACGCGTCCTTGCTGGATGACCACGGCGGTGTTGAAGAGCCCCTGCTCGACGCGTAGGGGCGCACCCACCACGAGCATCGTCTGCAGGTCCGCACTGGCCTGCACGAGCTGCTCGATCGCCTCCAGTGTCGCCTTCAGCAACGCCTCCTGGTGCAGCAGGTCGTCGATCGCGTAGGCCGAGATCCCGAGCTCGGGAAAGACGACGAGGGCGGCGCCGGCGTCCGAAGCGCGACGCGCCAGGCCGAGCGTCCGCTCGGCGTTGAAGGCGGGATCGGCGGGACGTAGGTGCGGGACCGCGGCGGCGACCCGTACGAAGCCGTGGCCGTAGAGGGAGTCAGACCAAGGCCCCGAGGCAGAGGAGGACATGGGCGGTCCTATGCCCGGGTCACGACTGGTTGAAAAAGCCCTTCTCGATGAGCTCGGCCCGCTCCTCGGCGCTGATCTGGACGTTGCGCGGCGTGAGCATGAAGACCTTGTCGGCGATCCGCTGCATGCCGCCGTCCAGGGCGTAGGTCAGGCCGGAGGCGAAGTCGATGAGCCGCTTGGCCAGGTCGTTGTCGGTGCCCTGGAGGTTCAGGACGACCGGGATCGAGTCCTTGAACTTGTCGGCGACCTGCTGGGCGTCGTTGAAGGACTTCGGGATGACGAGGTGCACCCGGACGTCGCTGCCGTTGCGTGCGGTCGGGACGGCACGCAGGCGCGTGGTCCGAGCGGCGTCGTCGGAGAAGATGTCGTCGAAGTCGTCCCCGCGGCGCCGGGTGCTCAGACGGCGGACGTTGGGGCGCTCGCGGTAGCTCTCCGCGAGCGCGGCCTCAGGCTCGTACTCCGGCTCGTCGTCGTAGGCGGGGTCACGGTCTTCGGCCAAACCGAAGTACACGAGCCCGCGATGCCAGGTGTCACGAAAGGCCATACCGGGAGGAAGATTACGCCCTTTGTGGCGATTCTCCTGCAAGCACTCGTGTCTGTCGTTCACCTGGGGTGCTTCGTGCCGCGGCGGCGCGGCCCTCAACGGAGCAGGCTGGACCCCACCCGGACGATCGTCGCACCCTCCTGCGCCGCCACGCGGTAGTCCTGGCTCGTGCCCATCGACAGCTCCTTCAGACCGTGGTCCTCGGCCAGTTGGGCGAGCGCGGCGAACCACCGTCGGTTGTTCTCGGCGTTCGCCGTGATCGGCGGCATCGTCATGAGGCCGACGACGTTGACCCCGCCCTGGGCCGCCGCCTCCAGCAGGGCGGGCAACGCCGCCGCCGACACGCCGCTCTTGCCCGCCTCCCCGGCGACGTTCACCTCGACGAGCACCCGGGTGTCGGGGCGACGATGCCTGATCAGCTGTGTCATGGCGCTGTCGCTGCTGACGGAGTGGATGAGCCGGACGAGGGGGATGATGTCCTTCACCTTGCGCGACTGCAGGTGACCGATGAAGTCCCACGTGAAGGCGTCGCCGTGGGCACGATGCTTCTCGACGAGGGCCTGCGCGCGGTTCTCGCCGACGAGCGTCACCCCCGCCTCGGCGAGGACCCCGAGCTCCTCCGTCGCGACGTACTTGACCGCGGAGAGGACCTGGACATCGGGGCCGACGGCCTCGCGGACCGTCTCGAGGTTGCGGGCGACGGTGGCAGCGTCCAGGCCGCGGATCAGCTCAGCCATGCGACCCCCGCCTGTCGACCGGTCGTGCCGCCGTCGGCACGGTGGCTGAAGAAGCGGCGACCGCCCGTCGACGGATCCGTCGCGCACATGGTGCACAGGCCGCAGTCGTGGACCACGGACACCCCGGCTGCGTTCAGGCGCCGCGCCGCGACCGCCTTCAGATCGATGGGGTGCTTGCCGTCCGCGGACAGGACGCCGTCCGCGGCGAACGCGGCGCGGACGTCGGGCCCCACCTCGTAACAGCAGCCCGCGGCCGCGGGGCCGATCGCGGCGCTCAGCGCACCGCCGACGCCGAGCTCGCGCAGCGCGCGTACCCCCTCCTCCAGGATGCCGCCGGCCAGCCCCCGCCACCCGGCGTGCAGGACCGCGACGGCTCCGGCTCCGGCGACCACGACCGCCAGGCAGTCGGCGGTGAGGACGACGGCCGCAGCACCGTTGACGGTCAGCGTCTGGCCGTCCGCGTGTGTGCCGTCGTCAGCGAGGGCCCCGGCATGGGTGACCCGGCGGACCCTGGTGCCGTGGACCTGCTCGCTCTGAGCCCACGCGCCGGGTTCGATCCCGATCAGATCGCCGAGGCGACCCATGTTCTGGGCGACCTCGGGACGGCCGGCGTACCGGGCGAGGTCCAGCGTGTCGTACGGCGGGGCGCTCACGCCGCCCGCGCGGCCGCTGAACCGGGCGCTGGCCCCGGGAAGGTCGACCGCGACCAGAGTCCCGTCCCACCAGAACGGGGCCGGGAGGCGTGGATCCCCGGCACGGGGCTCAGGCTGCATCGCCGTCTCCTTCGACCGCGCCCTGCTCGGCGTCGAGCATCGCAAGGGCGGCAGCCAGCTCGGCCTCCCGACCGGGCGCGAGCGTGCCGTCCAGCCGGGCGTCGAGCACGTGCGCCAGTGCCCGCCCGACCGCCGGCCCCTCCGGGACACCGGCGGCCTTCAGGTCCTCCCCCGTGATCTGCAGGCGCACATGGCGCAGCTCGTCAAGCCAGCGCTCGGCCTGGGGCCCGCCCGCCAGCGCCACGACCTCCGGGGGTGCTCCCCGCGCCGCGCGGGCGATCTGCGAGTCGGTCTGGGCGGCATGCAGGGGCATGTACGTCGACGCTCGGGACCCGGCAGCGACGATCGACAGCTCGGCGGCCGAGAATCCCTGGACCGTCAGCCAGTCCACGAGCGTGGCGGCGTCGACGGCGGCGCAGCAGGCCGCCAGCGTCACGAGGTCCGCTCCGGCCCTCGCCGCGCAGCAGCGCGAGCGCGGGAGCCAGGCGGCGCGGGGCCAGCTCGACCTGCGCCGGCAGCAGGCGCGGGTTGAGGGCGTGCGCTGCCACCAGAGCGCCCCAGCGGGTCGTCCTCGCCCAGTGCCAGACGCAGCTCGTTTCCCAGACGCGGCCCGCTGACCGTCCTGGGGTCCGCCCGGCCCGCCAGGGCGACGGTGTGCGGGTCGACCGTGAAACCCAGACGCGCGGCGTAACGCGCCACCCGCCACACCCGGGTCGGATCGTCCTGGAAGGAACGATCGTGCAGGACCCGCAGGACCCCCGCCTCCAGGTCTTCGAGGGCTCCCGGGACCTGCAGGGTCTGCACCTCCCCACCGGGGACCGTCGGAGGCCGAAGAGCGATGGCGTTGACGCTCACGTCCCGCCGATGCAGATCCTCGGCGACGGTGGCGGGCCGGACGTCCGGAAGGGCACCGGGCGCCGCGTAGGTCTCCGCCCGGGCTCGGGCCACGTCCACGGTGACGGCGCGGCGCAGTCCCAGAGCCCGGGCGTCGAGGGTGACGGTGGCGGTGGCGAAGCGCGGATGGGTCGTCCGCTCGCCGCCCAGGGCATCGAGGAGCCCCGCCGGATCACCGTCCACGAGGAGGTCGAGTTCGCGAGCGTCGCGATCCAGCAGCGCGTCACGGACGGCGCCCCCGACCACCCACGCCCCGGGGGTCCCGGCGACGACCTCCAGGACGAACGAGGCCCCCTCCAGGGTCCGCAGTCTGTCGATGGCTTGGTGGGAGGTCAGCATGGGCGGGGTGCAGGTGTCTACCGTATGGGTTCGATGCCTGCGCATCCTCGCCGCCCGCGGCGCCTCCTGATCGCCGCGGTCCTCTTGGCCGCCGCCGTGCTGGGCGCCGTCCTGTTCGTCGCCACCCGCGAGCCCGGGGACGTCGTCAACCCCGATGTCGAGTTCCGGGAGGACGACACGACTGCGGCGCCTGCTCCGGGCGCCCCGGCCGGCAAGCGCGACAAGAACGGCACGAAGCCCTTCAGCTGGCCGACGTACGGGTACGACAGCGCCCGCACGCGCTACCTCCCGCTGCGCAAGCCGTTCCGGCCCCCGTTCGCCGAGCGCTGGAAGCTGGGCGGCTCGGTCCTGCTCGAGTTCCCCCCGCGCTCGGTGGTCGTTCGATGTTCCTGCTGAAGGACGACGGCAAGCTCGTCGGCATCGCCCGCAAGACGGGCAAGGTGCGGTGGAAGCGCAAGCTCGGTCACCTGGCGGCGTCGGCCCCCGCGTATGACAAGGGGACGGTGTACGTCGTGCTGCTCGAACGCGGCAAGGGCGTCAAGGGCGGCCGCGTCGTCGCCGTCCGAGCCTACGACGGGCGCACCCGCTGGTCGCGGAAGCTCCCTGCCCGCTCGGAGTCCTCGCCCCTCGTCGACGGGAACAGCCTGTACTTCGGGTCAGAGGACGGCACGGTCTACGCGCTGGACAAGCGCGACGGGTCGATCCGCTGGACCCACAAGGCCGGCGGTGCCGTGAAGGGCGGCTTGGCGCTGCACGACGGTCGCCTGTTCCTCGCTGCTTACGGGGGGACGGTCGAGGCCCTACGGCCGAGGGACGGAAAGCGCCTGTGGCGCAAGGGGACCGACGGCGGCGCGTTCGGCCTGCGATCGGGCAACTTCTACGCGACGCCCTCCGTCGCGTTCGGGCGGGTCTTCGTCGGCAACACCGACGGCTTCGTCTACGCCTTCGCGCAGTCCGACGGCCGTCTGGCGTGGCGGAAGAAGACCGGGGGTTACGTCTACAGCTCCGCAGCCGTCGCCGCGGTCCCCGGCACCGGGCCGACCGTGTACGTCGGCTCCTACGACCGCAACCTCTATGCGCTGAACGCGCGGACCGGCCAGGTGCGCTGGAAGCACCACACCGAGGGGCGGGTCTCCGGCGGGGTGGTCCTGCTGGGCGACCTCGTGTTCTACTCCACGCTCGCGCGGACGACGACGGCCCTGCGGGCAGTCGACGGCCGGCGCCTGTGGTTCACGAAGCGCGGCGGATTCAACCCGGTCGTCTCCACGGGCCGGGGCATCTTCCTCGTCGGCTACACGAACCTGTACGGCCTGGACGGCCGACCGCCGAAGACGGGAGCGCAGGCCGACGCAGACCGGCGGGCGCGCTACCGCGAGAGCCGGCGCAAGATCATGATCCGCCGCGTCCTGCGCCGTGCCGAGGCACGCAACCGTCGCGTCGCCGCGCGCCGCGCCGCCGTCCGACGTCGCGAGGCGCTCATCGCCGGCGGGGCGAGGTTCTGCACGATGAAGAACGGCCGCAGGACGTGCCGTCCACTGCAGCCGCTGGTCTGCCTCAAGCGCAAGAGCGACGGCCGGACGATCTGCCGGCCGCGCAGGCCCTGACGCCGTGAGGTCAGGCCCGGACGGCGACCCCGGCCGCCGCGAGATGTGCCTTGGCCTCGGCGACCGTGTGCTTGCCGTAATGGAAGATCGAGGCGACGAGCGCGGCGTCGGCACCGCCCTCCTCCAGCGCCTGAGCGAGGTGCTCGAGCTCCCCCGCCCCGCCGGAGGCGATGACCGGCACGCTCACCGCGTCGCTGACGGCCCGCGTCAGCGCCAGGTCGTAACCGTCGTTCGTGCCGTCGCGGTCCATGCTCGTCAGAAGGATCTCCCCCGCTCCCCGGGCGACGCCGTCGACGATCCACTGCACGGCGTCGAGCCCGGTCGCCTTGCGTCCTCCGGCGACGTAGACCTCCCAGCCGGCCGCTGCGTCATCCGGGTCCTTGGCCTTCGCGTCCACCGCCAGGACGACGCACTGCGCGCCGAACCGGTGTGACAGCTCGTCGATGAGCTCGGGCCGCGCCACAGCGGCCGAGTTGATCGCGACCTTGTCGGCACCGGCGTCCAGCACGGCTTGGGCGTCGGCGATCGAGCGGATGCCACCACCGATCGTGAACGGGATGAAGACGTTGTCGGCGGTGCGCCGCGCAAGCTCGACGATCGTGTCGCGAGCCTCGTGGGTGGCGGTGATGTCCAGGAAGACGAGCTCGTCGGCGCCTGCTGCGTCGTAGGCCTCGGCGAGCGCGACCGGGTCGCCGGCATCACGGATGTCGACGAAGTTCGTCCCCTTGACGACGCGGCCGTCGGCGACGTCGAGGCACGGGATGACACGCTTGAGGTGCCGGGCCGGCGGACGTTCCGCGTCCATCGGTCAGTCGCCGGTGGCGTCGTAGATCGGCCGGTAGGGCCGGTCGGCGCGCGGGGGCTCCAGGGCCGCCTGACCCTCGGGGACCGTGAACTTGTGCTCGTACAGCGCTTTTCCGACGATGACGCCGCCGAGGTTGACCTGCCGCAGCGCCGCAAGCTGCTCGAGGTCGGCGAGCTTGCCGATGCCGCCGGAGTAGATGAAGCGCCCGCGGACGACGGCCGCGATGCGCTTGACCTCCTCCAGGTCGGGGCCTTCGAGCATGCCGTCCCGGTCGACGTTCGTGTAGACGAAGGACCGGACCCCGCGATTCTGCAGCCGCTCGATGACGGACTCGCCGGACATCGACGACGTCTCTTGCCAGCCCGACGGAGACACGTTGCCGCCGCGCGTGTCCACCGAGACGATGATGCGCTCGCGGTACTGCGCGAGCACGTCGTCCAGGAAGTCCGTGTCGCTGTAGGCGGCCGTCCCCAGGATGGCGCGCTCGGCCCCCGCCGCCAGCGCGTCGCGGACCGCCCCGAGCGAGCGCAGGCCTCCTCCGCACTGGACGGGGACGTGCAGCTCGTTGGCGATCTGCTCGATGTGGTGGAGGTTCTTCGGGCTGCCGGACTTGGCGCCGTCCAGGTCGACGATGTGGAGGAACCGTGCGCCGGCCTTGACCCAAGCGCGGGCGGCCTCCAGCGGCGAGTCCTCGTAGACCGTCTTGGCGTCGAAATCGCCTTTGACCAGGCGGACGGCTTTGCCTTCGTAGATGTCGATGGCGGGATAGAGGATCATGCGATCACCTGTGCGCAGCGTTTTGTGAAGTTCGCAAGCAACCCGAGACCGTGCGCGGAGGACTTCTCCGGGTGTGACTGCGCCCCGTAGATGTTCCCCAGCGCCACGACGGTGGCGAAGGTCTCGCCGTACTCGGCGACACCCAGCACGGCTTCCTCGTCGGACGGGTGCGGCGCGAACGTGTGGACGTGGTAGAGATGGATCGGGTCCGGCAGCCCGTCACGGAGCGGGTTGTCGCGGACCCAGCGGACTTCGCTCCAGCCGATGTGCGGCAGGTTCTGCCCGCGGGAATCAAGGCGCCTGATGCTGCCCCGCAGGAGGCCGAGTCCCTCGGCCCCGCCGTGCTCCTCGGAATCCTCGAAGAGCAACTGCATCCCCATGCAGGAGCCGAAGAGCGGGGTACCGGTCCCGGCGCAGTCACGCAGCACCTCGTCGAGGCCGAACTCCCGGATCGTGCGCATCGCGGCCGGGAACGCGCCGACCCCCGGGAGCAGGATGCCGTCGGCCGCGCGCAGTCTCTCGTGATCCCGCGTCATGAGCGTGCGCGCGCCGACGCGCTGGAGTGCCTTCTCGACGGACCGCCGGTTGCCCATCCCGTAGTCGACGATGGCGACAAGCGGGGCGGCGGCGGTGTCGGGCTCGGCGAGCATGCAGGTGCATTGTCCCCCATCCTCCCGTCGGACGGCCGCCAGGCCGCCGTCGAGCTGGATCTCGGGGACTAGGTGGCGCGCAGGCGCGCCAGGATGTCGTCGATCGCGGCAGCCTTGAGCTTGTGGGCGACGGGGTTGGCGATGAGGCGGGCGGTCGCCACGCAGATCTCCTCGCGGACGACCAGACCGTTCTCGCGCAGGGTCGTCCCGGTCGCGACGAGGTCGACGATCGCGTCGACCATCCCGGTCAGGGGCGCGAGCTCGGTCGAGCCCTTCACCTCCACCAGTTCGACCTGGCGGCCCGTCTGGTCGAAGAAGTTCCGGGCGATCCGCGTGTACTTCGTCGCCACCCGCATCACGCCCAGGCGCCGCAGCGCCTCTTCACCGGGGTCAGGACCCTCGACGCTCGCCAGCACCATGGTGCAGCGGCCATAGCCCAGGTCGAGCAGCTCGTAGACCGCGCGCTCGGGCTGCTCGAGCAGGACGTCCTTGCCGGTGATCCCGATGTCGGCGGCCCCGGACTCGACGTACGTCGGGACGTCGGACGGACGCATCGTGACGATCCCGACGTCCTTGAAGAGGAGCTTGCGGTCGTTCGCGCGGACTTCGCTCGTGTCGATCCCGAGTCGGTCCAGGAGGTCCAGCGTGTCCCTCATGAGCGCACCGCGCGGGACGGCGATCGTCAACGGAGGGCTCACGCGCTCCCACCTGCCCGCGGGTTGCGAGCCGTAGGCGAGGAACCCGCAAGGGAATCGCAGGGTTCCGAGCCGCTAGGCGAGGGACCCTGCGATTCCCCGCGCTGCTCGCCGGCCAGCGCGATGTGCAGTCCGTTCATGTCCACCGCGAAGCCGACGGCAGGCAGGTCGCGCCCGAAGCGCCCGACGAGGTCGTCGTACCGCCCGCCGCCGCCCAGCGGCATACCGGCGGCCGGGTCGTAGATCTCGAAGACGGCGCCCGTGTAGTAGTCCAGGTCGCGCAGGAGCCCGAGGTCGAAGATGATCCGCCCGGCCACGTCGGGGGAGACGGCCGCGTGCACGGCCCGCAGCCGCTCGGTGGCGACGTGGGCTGGGACGGCGTCGAGGATCTCCACGCCGCCTCGCAACTGCGGGATCGCGGTGAGCAGGTCGGTCGTCGCTGCGTCCAGACCGAGGGCGTGGACGGCGACGTCCAGCCGGACGAGGTCGCGCTTGACGAGCGCCTCCAGGATCCCGGTCGCGCTCTCGCCGTCGACCCCGACCGCTTCGAGCAGCGCCGGGTAGAGCCCTGCGTCCCCGAGCCCGATGCGGTACTCGCGCAGTCCGGCGGCCTCCAGCGCCTCGCACAGGATCGTCAGGACCTCCGCCGTCCCGGATGGCCCGGGCGCACCGATGAGCTCGACGCCGGCCTGCAGGAACTCACGCGCCTGCCCGCGCCCAGGCTTGACACCGCGGTAGACGTGCGCGAAGGAGCAGAACCGCAGGGGCGGCTCGTGGTCGGCGTACCGGGTCGCCGCGACGCGCGCGACGGGGACGGTGATGTCCGAACGCAGGCGCAGCACGCTGCCGTGGTCGTCGAAGAGTCGGTAGCCGCCGTTGCGGCCGTCGAGCCGCCCGACGATGGACTCGTACTCGATCGCGGGCGTCCAGACCTCGCCGTAGCCGTGCTGCTCGAACACCCGCCGCATCGCGTCGGTGATCGCGCGCAGCTCGCGCATCTCGTCGGGCAGGACGTCGCGGGTCCCGCTGGGCGTCGGGATGGATCTGGGGCATGAGGTTCAGGCCGCGGGGGCCGGGGTCTCCGGCTTCACGCGCTCGATGCGGGCACCGAGGGCGCGCAGGCGCTCGTCGATCCGCTCGTAGCCACGGTCGATCTGGCGGATGTTGCCGATCTCGGTGCGGCCCTCGGCGCACAGCGCGGCGAGCAGGACCGCCATGCCGGCGCGGATGTCGGGGGACTCCACGCGCTGGCCGGTCAGCTGCGTGCGGCCGCTGACGAGGGCGCGGTGGGGGTCGGCGATGAGGATGTTGGCGCCCATCGAGACGAGCTTGTCCGTGAAGAACAGCCGGGACTCGAACATCCACTCGTGGATGAGGACCTGCCCTCGGCTCTGGGTCGCGAGCGCCACCGCGATCGACGTGAGGTCGGCGGGGAACTGCGGCCACGGCCCGTCCTGCACCTTGGCGGTGTAGCCACCGTGGTCGCGGGCGACCGCGAGGTCCTGGCCGCCGGGGACGACGAGGTCGAGGCCGTCGAGCTCGGAGTGCAGGCCCAGGCGCTTGAACACGAGCATGATCATCCGCAGGTCACCGGGGTCGGTGTCCTTGATCCGCAGCTCGCCGCCGGTCACCCCGGCGATCGCCATGAACGAGCCGATCTCGATGTGGTCGGGCCCGACGTCGTGCGTGCAGCCGCCGAGCTCGGCGACGCCGGAGATCCGCATGACGTTGGAGCCGATGCCGATGATCGCGCGCGCCCATGTGGACGAGCATCCGCGCGAGGTCCTGGACGTGTGGCTCCGACGCGGCGTTGCCGATGATCGTCTCACCGGGCGTCAGCGCAGCCGCCATCAGTGCGTTCTCGGTCGCCATGACGGACGGCTCGTCCATGAAGACGTCCCCGGCGCGCAGACCGCCGGGAGGGGCGGTCAGCACGATCTGGCCGTCGGAGATCTCGTCCTTCGCCCCGAGGGCGCGGAAGGCGTCCAGGTGCGGGTCCAGCCGGCGGCGGCCGATGACGTCGCCACCGGGCGGAGGCATGATCGCTGCGCCGAAGCGCGCCAGCAGCGGGCCGGCGAGCAGGAAGGAGGCGCGGATCCGCTCGGCGACGCCCACGGTCCACGAGCGCGTCGGCCGTCACCCCGGCCGCGCAGAGCGCGACCTCGTGCTCACCGCGCCAGTCGACGGTCACGCCGAGAAGCTCGAGCAGCTCGATCATCTCCGCGGTGTCGCGGATCCGCGGCACGTTGCGGATGACGACCTCCTCGGCGGTCAGCACCGAGGCGGCGAGGATGGGTAGGGCGGCGTTCTTGTTGCCGGCCGGGGTGACCGTGCCGGACAGCGGGACGCCGCCGTCGATGACGAACTTCTCCATGAGTGAGGAACGGCCGCGGCGAGTCGTCCGTTGCGGGGACCTCGGTGCGGCGCGGGGCTAGGGTACCAGCCATGCCGCAGACCCTTTCGCGCGACGCCGCCCTGGCCCTCCTGGAGGAGTGGGTCGCAGTCCGATTCCCTGCGCCGTCACTGCCTCGCGGTCGAGGCCTCGATGCGGGCGATGGCGCAGGCTCGCGGCGCGCGACGAAGAGCTGTGGGGCATCACCGGCCTGCTGCACGACATGGACTACGAGCGCTACCCGGACCCCGAGACGGGCCATCCCCGGATGGCGATGGCGGAGCTGGAGCGCCGGGCACCCGCCCGAGATGGTCCGCGCGGTCGCGTCCCACGCCGACTACCTGCAGCGTCTCGCGCGACAGCGACCTGGAAAAGGCGCTGTACGCCGTCGACGAGCTCTCGGGCTTCGTCGTGGCCTGCGCCTACGTGCGCCCGCAGGGCATCCACGGAATGACCCCCAAGTCGGTGAAGAAGAAGCTCAAGACGGTCGCGTTCGCCGCGGCGGTCAACCGGGAGGACGTCCGTCGTGGAGCCGAGGAGCTCGGCGCCGACCTGGACGCGCACATCGCGTTCGTCATCGCCGCGCTGCGAGGGACGCGCCGACGAGCTCGGCCTGCACGGCTCCGAGGGCCGCGACGGCCTGAGATAGGGTCGCCGGGTGCCCGCACCCCTGAAGATCGCCATCCTCGAAGGCGATGAGACCGGCCAGGAGCTCCTCGAGCAGGCCATCCGGGTCCTCTCGCCCGACGTCATCGGCCTCGCAGCCGACGCTCGTGCACTTCGACCTGTCGCTCGAGAACCGGCGGCGCGACGTCCAACGGCATCGTCGACGAGGCCTCCGCGGCCATCCGCGAGTGCGGTTTCGGGATCAAGGCCGCGACGATCACCCCCGAGGGCAAGGACGACGTCGGCTCGCCGAACCGTCTGCTGCGTGAAGGCATCGACGGCAAGGTCATCGTCCGCACGGGCCGCCGCATCCCGGGGGTCACCCCGATCGGCGGTACCTACCACCCCATCTCGGTGGTGCGGATGGCCGTCGGCGACGCCTACGGTGCGGCCGAGTCGCGCGAGGGCGAGCCCGGCAGCCCCGACGAGGTCGCCGTCCGGGAGGAGCGGATCACCCGCTCGGTCTGCCGCGCGGTCGCCGAGTACGCGTTCCGCCAGGCGACGCAGATGGGCGGCAAGGTCTACGGCGGCCCGAAGTGGACGGTCTCCCCCGTCTACGAGGGGATGCTCAAGGAGGAGATGGACGCCGCCGCGGCGCTCTACCCCGACGTCGAGTACCGGCCGATGCTCATCGACGCGACGTACGCGGGGCTGATCTCCGGCGCGACCGAGACGCCGCTGATCATCCCGGCGCTCAACCGCGACGGCGACTGCCTGTCGGATCTCGTCATGCCGATGTTCGGCTCGATCGCGGGCGCCGAGTCGGTCCTGCTCGCGTTCGACGAGCAGTACCGGCACCACGGCGGCCATGGCCGAGGCGCCGCACGGAACGGCGCCATCGCTCATGGGCAAGGACGTCGCGAACCCGATGGCGATGATCCTCTCGTGCGCCGCGGTCCTGCATTACGCCGCCGTCGCCGGTCATGACGGCGCCGAGCGCGCCTCGCGCGCGATCTACGAGTCGGTTCTGGAGGCCACGGCCGCAGGGGTCAAGACCCCGGACCTCGGCGGGCACGCCGGGACGACGGAGTTCACCACCGACGTCATCGCGCGCATCCGGGCGAAGATCGACGTCTGGTCGTCGCTGGGCACGACGGTCTGAGCCGGTCCGGGCCGTCTACGCGGCCCCTGCGGTGCGCGCGCGGTGCTCGCGGCGCCGCCGGGCGTACTGCCCGCGCTGCACGAGCAGGGTGAGCGTCCCGGCCACGAGCATCGAGCCGAGGTTGGCCCCGAGTTGTCCGAGCGACCCGCGAACCGTCGACCAGTCCCCGTAAGCGGCGGCGACCGCGGCGTTCGCTGCCGCCGGGATCGTCGTGACGGAGATGAGCACGCCGATGAGCGCACCGGACTTCGCGGTGCTCAGCGAGAGCATCCCCGCCACGCCGGCGCTGAAGGCGACGAAGAACGACAGGAAGTCCGGGCGGGCGATCGCGTTCGAAAAACTGTGAGACGCGGTGTCAAAACCCTCGGGAACCACGCCGGTCGCCTTGAACGCCAGAACGCAGAGCACCGTGATGAGGATGCCGACGGGGAACCCGACCGCAAGCGCGACCAGCGATTGCGAGGCCAGGTGCGGGCGGCGTTCGACGAGGGCGACGCACACACCGGCCACCGGTCCGAACTCGGGGCCCACGACCATCGCGCCCACGATGAGGATGGGGCTGTCGAGCAGGATGCCGACGCCGGCGATCAGCGAGGCGAGCACGATGAACACGATGTATCCGCCCGAGAGCGTGGCCGACTCCGACGTGGTGGCGCTCACCTGCTCCCATATCACCGCGTCTGCCGGGGATCCCGCTGCATACTTCTCGGCGGCGTCGGCTGCCCGTGACAGCGAGCTGCCGATGTCGTCGATCGAGATCGACCCGTATTCCGGGACGCCGAGGTGCCGCAGGTCGGCGATGACGACCGATGCGTCCTCGCGCGCGACGTCGCAGAGGATGAGATCCCCTGTCGGCTTTTGCGCCACGCCCGGAAGATGGACGATGTTGATGACGCTGTCGCACGACTGCAGCAGCGCGAGGATCGCCTCGGCCCGTTCGGCGGGGACAACGATCCTCAGATGGACCATGGGCGCAGGCTACACGCGCCGGCGCGCCGGGCGACCACGCAAGATCCGTTGCAGGATCAGGCCGCAAGAGCCGCTCTGCAGAGCCAAAGGGCCCAATCCGAGCACACGAACGCGCGTTCTGTCCGCCGGCCCTCCTACGGTTACGAACACATGTTCTCCCCAACGAACATCCAGCGTCCGCGGACCGCCGCCTGGCGGTCCCGGTTGAAGCAGGCCGCGGGCCACGTCGTCGCCTTTGCCACCCTCGACAGCATCAACCTGTCGGGGGCACCGCACGACCCACCCGTCCAACAGCATGTGCACCGGGTCCAGCGTGCCCCGCTGCGACGGAGGCCCCGAGTTCGGGGCCACGGCGTTCTGCCGGTGCAGCCCGGCGTCTGCGTGAGCACGCCGGCCACGCGTCAGATGGCGACGCGTCCCGAGCGCAGCACTCTCTCGGCCTGATCCGGGACTCCCCGCTCGTGACCGGTGACCTGGGAGGGCGCCAGGTGACGAGCGGGGCGCGGGGACCAATACGGTCAAGCGGAATGTGAGCGAACCCCGAGCACGCCGGGACGTGGGAGTCCCGAGCCGCGACGGTATCGGTGCCTCACCCCGAGCGTCGGGCAGAGCGGAGATCCCCAACCGTCTGCGTGCCTGCGCCGCATCCATCGTCCTCCCGGCTCTGGCGGGCTCGCGCCCGGGCGAGCTGGCCACCGACGGACGCACCGGACGTAGGTGAACGCGAAAAGGCCGCCCCGAGGGGCGGCCTTTTCATACTAAAACCGGCGGCGTCTTACTCTCCCGGGCCCTTGCGAGCCAAGTACCATCAGCGCTGAGAGGCTTAACTGCCCTGTTCGGAATGGGAAGGGGTGTTTCCCTCTCGCCAAAGCCACCGGAAACTCATGAAAGGTCGGTCACGCCTCCACGCTGACGCGTGGACGAGTGACCGCTCTCGGCGGCCCTTCAAAACTGCACAGTTCGCCACAAGGTAATCAAAAATCCGTCAAGCCCTCGACCCATTAGTACCAGTCTCCTACGGACATTACTGTCCTTCTAGATCTGGCCTATCAACCTGGTGGTCTACCAGGGGTCTTACTTCCTCAATGGGAATGGGAGAACTCATCTCGAGGCCGGCTTCCCGCTTAGATGCTTTCAGCGGTTATCCGATCCAGACGTAGCTAACCTGCGATGCCCTTGGCAGGACAACAGATACACCAGAGGTCCGTTCACCCCGGTCCTCTCGTACTAGGGGCAAATCCTCTCAATTCTCCAACGCCCACGGCAGATAGGGACCGAACTGTCTCACGACGTTCTGAACCCAGCTCGCGTACCGCTTTAATGGGCGAACAGCCCAACCCTTGGGACCTACTCCAGCCCCAGGATGCGACGAGCCGACATCGAGGTGCCAAACCGGGCCGTCGATGTGGACTCTTGGGCCCGATAAGCCTGTTATCCCCGGCGTACCTTTTATCCGTTGAGCGACGGCACTTCCACTTGCTACCGCCGGATCACTAACACCTGCTTTCGCACCTGCTCGACATGTCTGTCTCGCAGTCAAGCTCCCTTGTTGCGTTTGCACTCTGCGCACGATTTCCAACCGTGCTGAGGGAACCTTTGTGCGCCTCCGTTACATTTTGGGAGGCGACCGCCCCAGTCAAACTACCCGCCTGGCACTGTCCAGCGCCCGGATTCACGGCGCGCTGTTAGGTGTCCAATACACCAAGGGTGGTATCTCAAGGTTGGCTCCACACCAGCCGCAGCCGGTGCTTCAAAGCCTCCCACCTATCCTGAGCGAAATGGACCGAACAGCAATACCAGGTTATAGTAAAGGTGCACGGGGTCTTTCCGTCTAGCCGCGGGTACTCGGCATCTTCACCGAGACTGCAATTTCACCGAGCCCATCGTTGAGACAGCGTCCAACTCGTTACGCCATTCGTGCAGGTCGGAACTTACCCGACAAGGAATTTCGCTACCTTAGGACCGTTATAGTTACGGCCGCCGTTTACCGGGGCTTAGCTTCGCTGCTTCGGGTCAAGCCCTAACAACTCCACGTAACCTTCCGGCACCGGGCAGGCGTCAGCCCCTATACGTCGTCTTACGACTTAGCAGAGACCTGTGTTTTTGGTAAACAGTCGGTTGGACCTATTCACTGCGGCCCCCTCGAGCTCAAGACGCGAAGTCCGTCACTCTACTGGGGCGCCCCTTATCCCGAAGTTACGGGGCAATTTTGCCGAGTTCCTTAACGATGGTTATCTCGATCACCTTAGTATTCTCTACTTGCGTACCTGTGTCGGTTTTGGTACGGGCACGCGAATTCTCCCTAGAGGCTTTTCTAGAGGGCATGGCGTAAGGGACTCGCCGGCTCATGAGCCAGCTGGCATCGCACCTCAGGTTATGCGGTCCCGGATTTGCCTAGGACCACCCCTACATGCTTACCCCAGGACGACCATCGCCTGGGTTCCCGTAGCCTTCCCCGTCCCCCCATCGGTCAAACGAATTCGACGTGGTACAGGAATATCAACCTGTTGGCCATCGACTACGCCTTTCGGCCTCGCCTTAGGTCCCGACTAACCCTGGGCAGACGAACTTTACCCAGGAATCCTTACGCAATCGGTGGAAGAGATTCTCACTCTTCTTTCGTTACTCATGCCGGCATTCTCACTTCCCAGGTCTCCACGGCTGGTTTCCACCGCCGCTTCACTGTCCTGGGAACGCTCTCCTACCACTCATCCCGAAGGATGAATCCGCAGCTTCGGTGGCTAGCTTGAGCCCCGTTACATTATCCGCGCCCGAACACTTGACCAGTGAGCTGTTACGCACTCTTTCAAGGATGGCTGCCTCTAAGCCAACCTCCTGGTTGTCTATGCACTCGGACATCGTTTCCCACTTAGCTAGCACTTTGGGACCTTAGCTGGCGGTCTGGGCTGTTTCCCTTTTGACGCTGAAGTTTATCCCCCAGCAACTGACTCCCGAGGAACACGTTATGGTCTTCGGAGTTTGCCTGATTTCGGTAAGCTGGTAGGCCCCCTAGACCAAACAGTAGCTCTACGGCCATAACGCTCTTTACTCGAGGCTATACCTAAATATATTTCGGAGAGAACCAGATATCACTGAGCTTGATTAGCCTTTCACTCCGACCCACAGGTCATCCGCCCAGTTTTCAACCTAGGTCGGTTCGGTCCTCCACGAGGTCTTACCCCCGCTTCAACCTGCCCATGGGTAGCTCGCTCAGTTTCGGGTCTACCGCCTACGACTCAAATCGCCCTATTAGGACTCGCTTTCGCTTCGGCTCCGCTCATCGCTTAACCTTGCCGCAGACGAGTAACTCGCCGGCTCGTTATGCAAAAAGCACGCGGTCACAGAACAAGTCTGCTCCCACCGCTTGTAGGCACGCGGTTTCAGGTACTATTTCACTCCCCTTCCGGGGTACTTTTCACCTTTCCCTCACGGTACTAGTCCGCTATCGGTCACAGAGGAGTACTTAGCCTTGGAGGGTGGTCCCCCCAGGTTCAGTCCGCGTTTCACGGGTGCGGACCTACTCAGGAACGTCACACGACAGGCTGTGCAGTTTCGTCTACGGGACGATTACCCTCTATGGATGGCCTTTCCAAGCCATTCGACTACCACACAACTTTGTAACTGTCGCCAGGCCGATCATGACCTGGAAGTAACGCCCTACAACCCCGGCTACGCAACGCATGATCGCTTACACGTAACAGGTTTGGGCTGATCCCTTTTCGCTCGCCACTACTCAGGGAGTCTCGGTTGATTTACTTTCCTCGGGGTACTGAGATGTTTCACTTCCCCCGCTTGCCTTTATCTGCCCTATGTGTTCAGGCAGAAATAACGCCGCATTACCAGCGCTGGGTTTCCCCATTCGGAAATCCACGGGTCAAAGGCTGTTCAACGCCTCACCGTGGCTTATCGCAGTCGTCCACGTCCTTCATCGGCTCTCTGTGCCAAGGCATCCACCACGTGCCCTTACTATCTTGACGGTGATCTTGAGTCCATATACGTGCGACTCGGTGATTACCCGCTTGCCCAGCTGCTTATCGTAAAAGCTGGGCAAGTGTGGCTACTGTGCAGTTTTCAAGGGCCGTCCGAGAGGGCGGCCGCTCCCTGCAGCACGGTGGCTGAGGAAGAGACCATGCCGGTCTCTCAAAACTCAACAGCATGCACCGGCTCGTGACCCACGAAATGTGGCGCGTCGAAGACGAGGCTCCACGCCATTGGACGCGGACATCAGGCCAGGCCAGATTCGGTCGACATACTAGGCCACTCGGTCGTAGCCGGCGGTCGCCATTGGCTATGGAACAAGTTCCACTGCCGGCGCCGACGGCGCGGTTCCGTGCGGGCCCCATGTATGGGGCTCCCTAGAAAGGAGGTGATCCAGCCGCACCTTCCGGTACGGCTACCTTGTTACGACTTCACCCCAGTCACGAGTCCCACCTTCGACGGCTCCCTCCCTTGCGGGTTAGGCCACCGGCTTCGGGTGTTACTCACTCCCGTGGTGTGACGGGCGGTGTGTACAAGGCCCGGGAACGTATTCACCGCGGCAATGCTGATCCGCGATTACTAGCAACTCCACCTTCATGTAGGCGAGTTTCAGCCTACAATCCGAACCGAGACGTACTTTAAGGGATTCGCTCCACCTCGCGGTATCGCAGCCCTCTGTATACGCCAATGTAGCACGTGTGTAGCCCTGGACATAAGGGGCATGATGACTTGACGTCATCCCCACCTTCCTCCGGTTTGTCACCGGCAGTCTCGTATGAGTCCCCAACTAAATGCTGGCAACATACGACGGGGGTTGCGCTCGTTGCGGGACTTAACCCAACATCTCACGACACGAGCTGACGACAGCCATGCACCACCTGTGAACCTGCTCCGAAGAGAAGACCTGTTTCCAGGCCGGTCAGGCACATGTCAAGCCCAGGTAAGGTTCTTCGCGTTGCGTCGAATTAAACCACATGCTCCGCTGCTTGTGCGGGCCCCCGTCAATTCCTTTGAGTTTTAGTCTTGCGGCCGTACTCCCCAGGCGGGGCACTTAATGCGTTAGCTTCGGCACGGGAGGAGTCGACACCTCCCACACCTAGTGCCCATCGTTTACGGCGTGGACTACCAGGGTATCTAATCCTGTTTGCTCCCCACGCTTTCGCGTCTCAGCGTCAGTCACGTCCCAGTGTGCTGCCTTCGCCATTGGTGTTCCTCCTGATATCTGCGCATTTCACCGCTACACCAGGAATTCCACACTCCTCTTCCGGACTCGAGCTCGACAGTATCCACCGGCATCCCAGGGTTGAGCCCTGGACTTTCACAGCAGACTTATCGAGCCGCCTACACGCGCTTTACGCCCAATGATTCCGGACAACGCTTGCCCCCTACGTATTACCGCGGCTGCTGGCACGTAGTTAGCCGGGGCTTCTTGTGAAGGTACCGTCACTCCAACGGGCTATTAACCCGTGAACCTTCGTCCCAACTGAAAGCGGTTTACAACCCGAAGGCCGTCTTCCCGCACGCGGCGTTGCTGCATCACACTTTCGTGCATTGTGCAAGATTCCCCACTGCTGCCTCCCGTAGGAGTCTGGGCCGTGTCTCAGTCCCAGTGTGGCTGATCGTCCTCTCAGACCAGCTACGCATCGTCGCCTTGGTAGGCCGTTACCCCACCAACAAGCTAATGCGCCGCGGGCCCATCTCGATGCGGAGGCCGAAGCTTCCTTTCCACCTTCCCCTTAGAGGGAAGGAGCACATTTGGTATTAGCCCCGGTTTCCCGGAGTTGTCCCAATCATCAAGGCAGGTTACCCACGTGTTACTCACCCGTTCGCGGCTTTGCCCCATCCGAAGATGGTTCGTCGCTCCACTTGCATGTGTTAAGCACGCCGCCAGCGTTCGTCCTGAGCCAGGATCAAACTCTCCGTGAAGAACTTCTCAACCCGACGCCTCTCGCTCCGAAGAGCTCCAAGCGCCGGCACAAAGAGTTGTCATGACCAATTGCCGCACCCCATACACAGGATGCAGCGTCAGTGACAGGTACTACTCAGGTCCACCGGGTCGGCTAAGAGCCCGGCAGATCGAATCTGGACACACACCATCTGCTCAGAGAGCGTGATGGTGCGCATGCTGTTGAGTTTTCAAAGACCGTCGCACCCGACTCGGGAAGGTGTTGCCTTCTTCAGAGGTGCAGCCCGCTGACTCCAAATGCTGTCTGCGGACCGGGCGGAGACTGTAGCACGTTTGCCGTGCGGCGCAAAATCCGCCGCCCTGCTCGTGTGCCGCTGTCCAACCCAGCCGCGGCAGTGTACACATTCCGCGAGGCGCCGCGTCGTGCCCCTCCGCCGAGCCTCCTCCACCCGCCATGGGACGGCCTGCCGACGGCGATCTCGTGGCCGCGCGGGCCCCGTCGGAGCCTTCGAGGCCGGCCCTCAGCCGTCCCCGGCGCGGACGTGCAGGCGCGCGAACGCACGCCGCCCGACCTGCAGGACCCTTCCGTCGACCTCGGCCTGCCCCACGTCCGGCGCCGTGACGAGCTCCGCCGCCGATCTTCACCGCCCCGTCCGCCAGGAGGCGGCGCGCGTCTGAGCGTGACCGTCCGAACGCCTCGGCGATGACCGCGGGCAGGTGCACCGCGCCATCGTCCCCGGCCCGCACCTCCACCTCCAGGATGTCGTCCGGCACCTGCCGTGCGACGAACTGCCGGTCGAACGCCGCCTCGGCCGCCTCGGCGGCACCGTCGTCATGGAAGCGCCGCACGATCGCGCGGGCCATCGCGCGCTTGCGGTCCCGCGGTCCGGCGTCCGGGATCCACGCCCTCAAGCGCCAGAAGCGCGCACCCACCGGTCCATGGCCTCGTCCGGAAGGCTGAGCGTGCGGCCGTACATCTCCGCCGGTCGCCTCGGTGACGCCGATGTGGTTGCCGAGCGACTTGGACATCTTCTCCGTGCCGTCGAGCCCCGGGAGGATCGGCATCGTCAGCACGCACTGCTCCGGCAGGTCGTAGGCGCGCTGGACGTCGCGGCCGAGCATGAGGTTGAAGGTCTGGTCGGTGCCGCCGAGCTCGACGTCGGCCCGGATCGCGACCGAGTCGTACCCCTGCATCAGCGGGTAGAGCAGCTCGAGGATGCTGATCGGCGTGCGCGCCGCAAAGCGCTTGGCGAAGTCGTTGCGCTCCAGCAGTTGCGCCACGGTGGTCGTGCGCGCCAGGCGGAAGAGGTCCTCCATCGCCATGTCCAGCCACTCGCTGTTGCGCCTGACCTCCAGGAGGTCGGGATCGTCGCGCAGGACGCGGAAGGCCTGGGCCTGGTAGGTGGCGGCGTTTTCGTCGATCTGCTCGCCGGTCAGCGGCGGCCGGGTCTGGGAGCGGCCGGACGGATCGCCCACGCGCGCGGTGTAGTCGCCGACGATCAGGACCACACGGTGGCCGAGGTCCTGGAACTCCCGCAGCTTCTGGAGCACCACCGTGTGCCCGAGGTGCAGGTCGGGAGCCGTCGGGTCCAGACCGAGCTTGACGCGCAGCGGTCGCCCCTCGCGCGCAGCAACACCCAACCGGGACTCCAGGCCGCCCTTCGGCAGGCTCTCGACGGTGTTGCGCGTCAGGTACGCGGCCTGCTCAGCGGGATCGGGCATCGGCGGCCAATGCTAGTCTCAGGATCCGAGGGACCCGCTGCCGCCCGGTCTCTCGCGTGCGCGGTGCGCGCGCTCCGCCCCCAGCCGGGCGACGACCCGACCCGCGAATGAGCGACGCCGAACGCCCCATCCTCACCTCCGTGACCGACGACCAAGCGGCCGTCCGCGCCAAGCCACGCCTCAAGCGCCTGCGCCTGCTCGCGCTGCTGATCCCGCTCGGCGGGCTTGCCGTCGTCTCCACCGTCTTCGGGATGATGATGGCGGTCGCCAGCGACCTGCCCGCCCTGGAGAACGAGCCGCAGTACCGCGGCGACGGCGGCAAGAACTCGATGCTCTACGACTCGCGCGGGCGTCCGATCGGTCGCCTGGCGTCCGACACGAACCGCATCTTCGTCGGCTACCGCGAGATCTCGCCGTACATGCGCTCGGCGATCATCGCGATCGAGGACCGACGCTTTCTCACGAACTCCGGCGTGGACCTCCGCGGCATCGCACGCGCGTTCTCGCAGGACATCCTGAAGGGCGGCGCGGTCCAGGGTGGGTCGACGATCACGCAGCAGTTCGTGAAGAACGCGCTGCAGGCCCAGGATCAGCGGACGGTCTTCCAAAAGCTCCGCGAATCCGCGCTGGCCTACCACCTGACGCGCAAATGGTCCAAGAAGAAGATCCTGACCGAGTACCTGAACTCGATCTACTTCGGCAACGGCGCCTACGGCATCGAGGCGGCGGCGGAGACCTACTTCGGGCAGGACATCAACCACGCTGCCAGCGGCGACAGGCCCGGCTGCGGCACGGTCATGCGGCCGTGCGCGAAGGAGCTCCAGGTCCACGAGGCCGCGCTCATCGCCGCCATCGTCGCCTCCCCGACGGGGTTTGACCCCGTCGAGCACCCGCAGGCTGCGCTGCGCCGGCGCAACCTCGTGCTGAAGAAGATGCGCGAACAGGGATCGATCCCGTCGGAGGCGCTCTACCAGCGCGCCCTCGCGGAGTCCCTGCCGCCGCCGCAGGACATCCATCCGCCCGAGCTCGAGTCGAAAGCCCCCTACTTCACGACCTGGGTTCGTAACCAGCTCGTCGAGACCTACGGTGCCCGGCGGGCGTTCGAGGGGGGCCTGCAGGTCCGCACGACGCTCGACCTCGACATGCAGAAGTACGCCCAGGCTTCCGTTGATCGCTGGCTCGGGCAGAACCCCGCCGGTCCGACGGCGGCGCTCGTGGCCATCGACAACGACTCGGGCGAGGTCCGGGCCATGGTCTCCGGCTCCAAGACCTACGGTGAGCGCCCCTTCAACCTCGCCACCCAGGGTCAGCGTCAGCCCGGGTCCTCCTTCAAGCCGTTCATCCTGGCCCAGGCGTTACGTGAAGGCATCGGTCCCGGGTCGACGTGGGAGTCGCGCAAGCGCGAGTTCTGCGTCGTCAAGACGAGCGCGGGCTGCAAGGAGAGGTTCGTCGTCAACAACTTCGAGGACACCTACGTCGGCTCCCGCACGCTCGCCAACGCCCTGACCTACTCCGACAACTCCGTGTACGCGACCGTCGGCATCAAGGTCGGCGTGAAGAAGGTCGCTGACCTCGCTGAGCGCATGGGCATCCGCACGCCGGTGTCCAGCAACCTGGCGATGACCCTCGGTGGCCTGAAGGAGGGCGTCACGCCGCTGGATCTGGCGCACGCCTACGAGACGTTCGCCAGCGGCGGGCTACGCGTCCACGGGACGCTGGGTGCGCCCGACCAGGGCCCAGTGGGCATCCGCTGGGTCATCGACGGCAAGGGCGACAAGACCGAGAACAAGCGCCTGCGCACACGCGTGCTCTCAAAGGGGGTCGCACAGACCGCGTCCCAGGTCATGTCGACGGTCGTCTCCCAGGGCACCGCCAAACGCGCGCAGATCGGGCAGTTCGCCGCCGGCAAGACCGGCACCACCGAAAACTACGGGGACGCCTGGTTTGTCGGGTTCTCCGACAAGCTCACGGTCGCCGTATGGGTCGGCTACCCGGACAAGCTCATCCCGATGAAGACCGACTTCGAGGGCGGACCGGTCGAGGGCGGCACGTTCCCTGCCCTCATCTGGCACGACTTCATGTCGCCATCGCTGCAGCTGCTGGCAGACCGTGCTGCGAAGGAGCGCGAGGCCAAGGGTCTTGGCCCGAGCGCCGACGTCCCCACGCAGACCGATCCTGCCGGTGGGACCGGCGAGGCGCCGGCTCCCGACACGTCGGGTGACGTTCCCGACGAGGGCGCCGCCGGCGATCAGGCCACGCCGGGCGGGGTGCCGGACGGCGGCACCGGGTCCGCTCCGTCCCCGAAGGCCCCCAAGCCGGCGACGCCCGACCCGGCGCCGGCACCCAAGCCGACCCCGCCCCCGACGCCGGCGCCCGCGCCGGACCCGGCGCCCGCCGGCGGGAGCGGAGGTGCGTCCCCTTCCACGGGCGGCACCGGACCCCCGCCGACACCCTGACACCGGCCGCAGCCGGCCTCAGGCCTGCATCAGTCCCGGCGGATACGGGCGTGAGACCCCGCTCTGCCCGGCGGCACAGAACCTCCAGGGCAACTCTGCGGCCTTCGTGATGCCGATCCGCACCCCGCTGATCAGCCGCACGTCCTCGAAGTCCGCCGGGCGCGGGCCGAAGGTCACCGGCCCGTCCACGAGCGACGTGCCGTTGACCTCAAGGTCCAACCCGAGGGCCTGGGTCAGCTTGCCTGGTCCGTCGCACAGGCGCGGATCCGGCACGAAGCCGCGCCGCGCACGCATGCCCTCCACGTCCTCTTGCGGCAACAGCGCGCGGATCAGCACCGCCGCGCCGACGCCGTCGCCCTCGCACACCGCGTTCAACAGGGCATGGATGCCGTAGGACCGGTAGACGTAGGCACGCGCGGGCGGCCCAAGCAGGATCGACGTCCGGGCCGTCAGGCCGATGTGAGCGTGGCACGCGGCCTCGCTGTCGTGGTAGGCCTCGGTCTCCAGGACGACGCCGGACGCGCCGCCGTGACGGACGACGCAGCCGACGAGGTCGCGGGCGACCTCCAGGACCGGCCGGTCGTAGAACGCGGTCGGCAGGACCGCGCGGCACGGTCCCGCGGTGGCAGGCTCGAGCATGGTCTCAGGCCAAGAGCGCGCGTGCCTGTTGCAGCTGCTCGCGAACGCGGACGAGCGCCGTGCCCCCCTCGGAGACCTTCGACTCAAGCCACGAGGACTGCTCGAAGATCGCTGCTGCCGCTGAGCCGAGCTCGGCGGTGGTCACGTCGGCAAGCGTCCGCCCGCTGTCGACGGACTCGCGCACGAGCCGCGCCACGACGCCGTGAGCCTCGCGGAAGGGCAGGCCCTGCTTCACGAGGAGGTCGGCCAGGTCCACGGCGGCGATTGTCTGATCTGAAGCCGCGGCCGCCATCGCCTCGCGATGGAAGGTGGCCGTCTCCAGCATCCCGCCGGCGGCCGCCACACACAGGATCGACCGTGTCGAACGCGTCGAACAGGTGCTCCTTGTCCTCTTGCAGGTCCTTGTTGTAGGTCAGAGGCAGGCCGTGGATGACGCCATGCAGTGCGGCCTGGTGTCCCCACACCCGCGGCGCCTTGCCGCGCAGCAGCTCCGCGGCGTCCGGGTTCTTCTTCTGCGGCATGATCGACGACCCGGACGACCAGGCGTCTGACAGCGTCATGAAGCCGAACTCAGCGCTCGTCCACAGGACGACCTCCTGGCCGAGCCGGCTCAGGTGCGTCGCACATACCGACAGCGCGTGGAGCAGATCCAGGGCGAAGTCGCGGTTGGAGACGGCGTCGACGGAGTTGGGGACGACGCCCGCGAAGCCGAGCTCCTCGGCGACCATCCGGCGATCGGTGTCGAAGTTCACGCCTGCCAGCGCCCCTGCGCCGAGCGGCAACAGGGAGGTCGCGCTGCAGCACCGCATCGAAGCGCTCGATGTCGCGGGTGACCATCCAGAAGTAGGCGAGCAGATGGTGCGACAGGTACACGGGCTGCGCACGCTGCAGATGCGTGTAGCCCGGGAGCGCCCAGTCCAGATGCCGCTCGGCCGCCTCGAGGATGACGAGTCGCAACTGCTGCAGGTCGCCGATCGCCTGCTCTGCGGCGCTACGGGTGAACATCGCCAGGTCGGTGATGACCTGGTCGTTACGCGAGCGACCCGTGTGGATCCTGCCGCCCGCCGCGCCGGTCAGCTCGGTCACCCGGCGTTCGACGGCCATGTGGATGTCCTCGTCGTCTTCCCGGAAGGGGAAGGTCCCCGCCTGCAGCTCCCCTGCGACGACGTCCAGCGCGCCGAGGATCTCGTCCCTGTCGGAGTCGTCGATGATCGACTGCGCCGCGAGCATCCGCACATGCGCCCGGACTGCGCGACATCGTGCGGCCAAAGACGCCGGTCAAAGCCGAGCGATGTGTTGAGCGCCTGGAAGGCGGCGTCCTGGGGCAGCGAGAAGCGTGACATGCGACGGCGAAGTCTATGGCGCGCGGAGCCGATGTCCTTCGCGGCCCGCGCCGCGCCGCTCAGGCGTGCAGACCGTGGATCTGCGCGACCTGCGTGGCGAGGCCGAAGCCCAGCAGGTACAGCGTGACACCCCACCCTGTCCAGGCGCCGGCGCCTGCGGAGTGAAAGCGTCCGCCGCGGGAGCGACGGCGCTCGACTGCCACCGGGATGACGCAGAGGACGCCGAGCGCCATGAGCACCCAAGGCGCCCAGCCCACCAGGACCACGGCGGCGCTCTGGCCGGCGGTCGCCGTGGCGATGTCGACGACGACATCACGCCACAGAAGGACCGGCAGCGCGGCGGCGGCAAGCACGCCGACCGCACCGACGCGCTCCGAGCGCCGTCGCTTGCGCTGATCCCGTCCGAGCCCCTGTCGTCCCACAGGCCGATTATGACCCGCGGAGCACCTGCTCAAGCGCCCCGCCGACGCGTTCGACCTGCGACTGGGTCATCGCGGGGAAGAACGGCAGGGCCACCGACCGCGCCGCCACGTCCTCGCACACGGGGAACATCCCTTCGCGCATGCCGTACCGCTCGCGGTAGAAGCTCATGAGGTGGATCGCTGGGAGATACGGCTTGGATTGGACGCCGAGCGCCCGCAGCGCCCGGATCGTGTCGTCCCGGTCGGTGCCGTGGGGCAGTTGGACGACGAAGACGAACCACCCGCGTTGGTCCCCGTCGTGATCCTCGCACGGCAGCGTCAGCCCGACCTCGCCGGCCAGTGACGCCAGCGTCTCGCGGTACCACGCGGCGACCTTCGCCCGGTCGGCGAGCATGCCCGCCAGACGCGCCACCTGGGCGATGCCGATGGCCGCCTGCAGATCGGTCATGCGGTAGTTGAACCCGAGGCGGTCGTGGTCCAGCCACCCCATGTCAGGGGCGCGCCCCTGGTTGCGTTCGCTGTCGATCCGTCGCTTGGCGGCGGGGTCGGACATCGTGACCATGCCGCCCTCGCCCGTGGTGAGCTGTTTGTTGGCGTAGAAGCCGAACACCGCGGCATGCCCGCGGGCACCGACCGACGGCCCGTCGCGATGTCGGGCACCGAGCGCCTCGCACGCGTCTTCGACGATCGGAAGCCCGTGCTGCTCCAAGGCCGGCAGGTCGGCCGGGTAGCCGAAGATGTGCACGGGCAGCAGCGCCGACGTGCGTTCGGTGATCGCCGCTGCCACGGCCTGCGGATCGACGTTCAGCGTCACCGGGTCGATGTCGGCGAAGACCGGCCTGGCGCGCTCGTAGGCGATGACGTTGGCGCTGGCCACGAACGAGAACGGTGATGTGATGACCTCGTCGCCATCCGTGACCCCGGCGGCGCGGATCGCCAGGTGCAGGCCGGCTGTGCCCGACGACACGGCGCTCGCATGCGGGGCGCCGACGAACGCGGCGAAGTCCCGCTCGAAGCGTGGGCCGGTCGGCCCGAGGCTGAGGTGACCCGAGCGCAGGACGTCGAGGACGAGCTCCTCCTCCTCTGTGCCGAGCACCGGCTGGGCAAGGGGGATCTCGTCCGGGGGCTGATGGCGGTGCGCGGTCACGTGGTGGACGCCATGAGGCTGCTAGGCGAGCTCGCGTACGGAGTCCGTGCCGCTCGGCGAGGGCTTTGCCTGCTCGGCGTACTCGAGGGAGTCGACGAGCGCCTGCCACGAGGCGGCGATGACGTTCTCCGCCACGCCGATCGTCCCCCAGGTGTGCGTGCCGTCGCTGGAATCGATGAGCACGCGGGTGGTCGCCGTCGTCCCGTGGTGCTCATCGAGGATCCGCACCTTGTAGTTCACGAGCTCGACGTCGTTCAGGTGCGGGTGGACCTCGCCGATCGCCGCCCGCAGGGCGGCGTCCAGCGCGTTGACCGGGCCGTTGCCCTCCGCGGTCCGGACGTAGCGCTCCCCGTCGATCGAGATCTTGATCGTCGCCTCGCACGAGACGCGCCCTGAGGCGTCCTGCTCGACGATCGTGCGCCACGACTCGAGCGTGAACAGCTGCTCGTAGGCCCCGGCTTCTTTCCGCAGGAGGAGCGACAGCGACGCGTCGGCGGCCTCGAACTGGAAGCCCTCGTGCTCGAGCGCCTTGACCTGGTCCATCACCCGGGAGCACGCATCGGCGTCGATCTCGAGGCCGGCCTCGGCCGCCTTCTCGACGATCGTCTGCCGGCCGGCAAGCTCGCTGACGAGCAGCGCTCGGGCGTTTCCGACGAGTTCGGGCACCATGTGCTCGAAGGTCGCCGCGTCCGCCCGGATGCCGGCGACGTGCAGCCCGCCCTTGTGGGCGAAGGCGTTGCGGCCGACGAACGGCTGGTTGGGGTCCGGCGCGACGTTCAGCAGCTCGTCGATGACGTGCGCGGTCGGGGTCAGGCGGACGAGCTGGTCGTCGCTGAGCACCTCGTAGCCGAGCTTCGTCTGCAGGTTGCCGATGATGGAGACGAGGTTCGCGTTGCCGGTGCGCTCGCCGATCCCGTTCATCGTGCCCTGCACCTGGGTGGCGCCGTTGAGGACAGCGGCCAGGCTGTTGGCCACGCCGCACTCCAGGTCGTTGTGGCAGTGGATGCCGATCGGCGTCGCACCGCCGAGCCCTGCGAGCACCTCGGCGGTCGCTGCGCCGATCTGGTGGGGCAGAGAGGACCCGTTCGTGTCGCACAGGACGATCCGCTCGGCGCCTGCACTCGCCGCGGCGCGCAGGCAGCGCATGGCGTAGCCGCCGTCGGACCGATAGGCGTCGAAGAAATGCTCTGCGTCGTAGATGACCCGCTTGCCCTGAGCGATGAGGAACTCGATCGACTCCGAGATCATCACGAGGTTCTCCTCGCGGTCGACCTTGACGACCTTCTCCAGGTGCAGGTCCCACGTCTTGCCGACGATCGTCACGAGCGGCGTGAAGCAGTCCGCCAGCGTCCGCAGCCCCTCGTCCTGATCGGGCCGGACGCCGCGCCGGCTCGTCATCCCGAACGCGGCGATCTGCGCATGCTCGAACTGCTCGCGCGAGAGGCGGTCGAAGAGCTCGAGCTCCTTCGGGTTGGAGGACGGAAAGCCGGCTTCGATGATGTCGATGCCCAGGCTGTCCAGTTCGTGCGCGACGCGGACCTTCTCCTCGGCGGTCAGCGACATGCCCTCGCCCTGCATGCCGTCGCGAAGCGTGGCGTCGTAGAGCTGGATGGTGGTGGCGGCGTTCATGGGTCGTACGGATCCTTGAGGTGGTGACGGGCAGCGGGCGGTCAGCGACGGACGGCCTGACTCGGGGTCAGGTCGTGCGCCGCCGGCGAATTCGCTGCTGCGTCAGCACGGATCGGCCCGTCAGGCCACGGAGCTCGAGGACGGCCCCGTCGAGGACGGATAGAGGTCGGCCGGGATCGGGTCAAGCCACTCGGCGTACCTCGGCGAGCGTCCGTGCAGCGCGTCCTCGAACGCGGACTGGACGGCGAGCGTCACCTCACCGGGAGTGCCGGTGCCGACCGCGTGGTCGTCGACCTCGCGGACCGGGACGAGCTCGGCAGCGGTGCCGGTGAGGTAGATCTCGTCCGCGAGGTACAGCTCGGCGCGGGCGATGTCACGCTCGACCACGGTCAACCCGAGGTCGCGGGCGATCTGGATCGCCGACTTGCGGTTGATGCCGTCGAGGATCGACGCGGTCGCCGGGGGCGTGTGGATGACGCCGTCGATGACGACGAAGATGTTCTCCCCTGAGCCTTCACAGACGTGGCCGTGGTCGTCGAGGACGATCGCCTCTTCGTACCCGGCCTTGTGCGTCTCGATCTTCGCGAGGATCGAGTTGAGGTACTGACCCGATGCCTTCGCCTGCGGGATCAGCGAATCCGGGCTGATCCGCCGCCACGAACTGACCTTCGCGCGGACGCCGTGGCGCTTGCCCTCCTCGCCGAGGTAGGCCCCCCACTTCCAGCACGCGAGCGTCACGTCGACCGGCGCGTCGAGCGGGAAGAGCCCCATCGTGCCGTAGCCCCGGTAGACGAGGGGGCGGATGTAGCAGTCCTTGAAGCCGTTGCGGGCCACGAGTTCGAGCGTCGCCTGACGGATCTGCTCCCGCGTGTACGGGATGTCCATGTAGTAGAGGGACGCAGACCTGTAGAGCCGGTCGACGTGGTCCTGGTGGCGGAAGATGGCCGGCCCCTGCGATTCGGTGTCGTAACACCGGATTCCCTCGAAGACCCCGGTTCCGTAGTGCAGCCCGTGGGTCAGGACATGGATCTTGGCGTCCTCCCAGGCCACAAACTCGCCGTTCAGCCAGATGAGATCCGCTTGGTCCACGGGCCGAACTTTAGCGCGGGGGGGCGGATCCCGGGCGCTGCGCCCTAGGACTCGATATGCGAGCACGAGAGCGCACACCCACCCGGGACGGCCTGCTTGAACGCGCCGACCGCCAGCTCGGCCTCCTCCGCTACGACGATCTCCGCGCTGCGGGGCTCGGGCGCAGCGCAATCGGTCGCCGCGTGGCCGCAGGCCGGTTGACGCGGATCCACCACTGCGTCTACGCCTTCGGCCACACGTGTCTGACCGACGAGGCCCGGTGGCTGGCCGCCCTCTGGGCCTGTGACTCTTCCGCGGCCTTGTCGCACCTGTCGGCAGCGGCCTATCACCGCTGGCTGCCGGTCGACCCGACCGCACCGATCCACGTGAGCACGACCAAGAGCCTCAGGTCCAGGCCGGGCATCATCGTGCACCGGGTCCGGCGGCTGGAGCGGATCGACTGCTTCCACGCCCACCCACTGACCGTCACGACGGTACCGCGGACGTTGCTGGATCTTGCGGACCTCCTCCCGTGGCCGGCGTACCGCGGGATCGCCGACCGCGCCGGAGGCCTGCGACTGGACAAATTGGCCGACGCCCGCGAGCGTGCACCGGGACGGCGGGGCGCTCCGCTGGTCCGGCGACTGCTCGAGGCCGACGACGCCCACACCCGGTCGGAGTTCGAGCGTCGGTATCTGGCGTTCGCCCGGGCTCACGGCCTTCCGCGACCCGACGGCGTCAACGTCCGCGTCGCCGGGCATCTGGTCGACTGTCTCTACGAGGACGCGAAGCTCGCCCTCGAGCTCGACGGCCGGGCCTATCACGAGCGGCGCGATCAGATGCGCGCGGACCGACGCCGCGACAGCGACCTGCAGATCGCGGGGTACCGCGTCCTGCGCCTGCTGTGGGACGACCTGCACGCCGAGCAGGCGGTGGAGAGCGCGCGACGCGTCCAGGCGATGCTGGTCTGACCGTGTCGCCTCGTGCCCGGACTGCGGGCACGAGGGGACACGGTCGGGCGGCCTGGTCGCTAGAGGTGCGCGAGCACCGCGGCGGTCGCCTCGGCGGTCCCGGCGCTTCCGCCGAGATCACGCGTGCGCAGGCCGCCGTCGAGCGCCACGTCCACAGCGGTCTCCAGCGCCGTCGCCTCAGCGTCCAGCGACAGCCCGTGACGCAGGAGCATCGCCAGCGACAGGAACATCGCCAGGGGGTTCGCCGCCCCGGTCCCCGCGATGTCCGGTGCGGAGCCGTGCACGGGCTCGAACAACCCCGGGCCATCGGGGTTCCCCAACGACGCCGACGGCAGCATGCCGATCGATCCCGTGATCATCGCGGCCTCGTCGCTGAGGATGTCGCCAAAGAGGTTCTCGGTGACGATGACGTCGAAGTCGGACGGCCGCGAGACGAGCTGCATCGCCGCGTTGTCCACGAGGACGTCGACGAGCTCGACGTCCGCGAAGTCCTTCGCGTGCACCTCGTGGACGACCTGACGCCACTGACGGGAGGTCTCCATGACGTTCGCCTTGTCGACGGACGCGACCTGGTTGCGGCGCCCGCGGGCGGCCTCGAAGGCGACGCGGGCGATGCGGTCCACCTCGTCCACCGTGTAGTGGCACAGGTCCGAGGCATCGGTGTCCGTGCGGGTCTTCTCCCCGAAGTAGATGCCACCCGTCAGCTCCCGGACCACGAGCAGGTCCGTTCCCTCGATCCGCTCGCGCTTCAGCGGGGAGGCGTCGTACAGCGCCGGCAGCGGCCGGACCGGACGGAGGTTCGCAAAGAGCCCGAGCGCCTTACGGAGGCCGAGCAGCCCCTGCTCCGGGCGCGGGTCGTCGGGGTTCGTGGTGTCCCACTTGGGACCCCCGACCGCGGCCAGCAGCACGGCGTCCGAGGACTGGCACGCCGCCAGGGTCTCGTCGGTCAGCGCCGTGCCGTGGGCGTCGATGGACGCGCCGCCGAAGACGTGCTCCTCGACCGTGACGCCCGGGACGAAGTGCTGGAGCAGCTCGACGGCCGGGGCCATGATCTCGGGGCCTATCCCGTCGCCCGGGAGCGTGACGACGCGCGTCACCCGCCGGCCCCGGTCAGCGCCCTGGTGTCAGGGCCGGTGCGCTCCCGCTCGGCCTCGTATGCGCTGATCGCGTCCTCCTGCGCCAGCGTCAGCGAGATGTCGTCCAGCCCGTTGAGCAGCCGGTGCTTGATCTCGGGGTCGATCTCGAAGCGGAACTCGTCGACGGTCTGGGCGGCCAGGTCGACCTTTGCCTTGCCCCGGCGGACGAGCTCGTCGCACTGCTCCTTCGGCAACTCGATCGGCAGCATCCCGTTCTTCGTGCAGTTGTTGCGGAAGATGTCGGCAAAACGCGGCGAGATGAGCGCGACGAACCCGTAGTCGAGCAGTGCCCACGGCGCGTGCTCACGAGATGACCCGCAACCGAAGTTCTCGCCGGCCACGAGGATGGGGTTGGCCGGGAGGTCGTAGCCGTTGGCGCGCCACTCATGGAAGAGGTATTCGCCGAAGCCGGTCCGCTCGACGCGCTTCATGTACCGCGCCGGGATGATCTGGTCGGTGTCGACGTCCTGCTGGTCGATGAAGGTGATCGCACCCTCGATGGTGCTGACGGGATCCATGCTCTAGCTCCAGTTGCGGATGTCGACGAAGTGACCTTCGATGGCGGCCGCGGCCGCCATCTGGGGCGAGACGAGATGGCTGCGGGCACCGCGGCCCTGGCGCCCCTCGAAGTTCCGGTTGGACGTCGAGGCCACGCGCTCGCCGGGGGCGGCGACGTCCGGGTTCATGCCCAGGCACATCGAGCAGCCTGCGACACGCCAGTCGAAGCCGGCCTCGATGAAGACCTTGTCCAGGCCTTCCTCCTCGGCCTGCTTCTTGATCTGCTGGGAACCCGGGACGACCATCGCGATGACGCCGTCGGCGACCTTCTTGCCGCCGATCATCGACGCGGCGGCGCGCAGGTCCCCGATGCGGGAGTTCGTGCACGAGCCGATGAAGACACGGTCGAGCTTGATCTGCGTCATCGGTGTCCCGGCCTCGAGCGCCATGTATTCCAGGGCGCGCTCGTCGCCGGAGTCCAGCGGGGCGGGCACGTTCTGCGTGACCGACACGACCATCTCCGGCGTCGTCCCCCAGGTCACCTGCGGCGAGATCGCCGAGGCGTCGACGACGATCTCGCGGTCGAACGTCGCGCCGTCGTCGGTCTTGAGGTCCGCCCATGCGGGGTCGACCTCGACGCCACGGTCGCGCAGCCATTGGTACGTCTTCTCGTCCGGCGCGATCATCCCGGCGCGCCCGCCGCCCTCGATCGTCATGTTGCACACCGTCATGCGACCTTCCATCGAAAGCGACTGGATGGCCGGGCCGGCGAACTCGACGACGTGGCCGCCGGCGCCGTCGACGCCCATCTGGCCGATCGTGGCCAGGATGAGGTCCTTTGCCGTGACACCGGTCCCGAGCTCACCCTCGTAGCGGATGCGCATCGACTTCGGCTTGACCTGACCGAGCGTCTGGGTGGCCAGAACGTGCTCGACCTCGCTCGTGCCGATGCCGAAGGCCAGCGCACCGAAGGCGCCGTGCGTCGCCGTGTGCGAGTCGCCGCAGACGATCGTCATGCCGGGCTGGGTGACCCCCAGCTCCGGTCCGATGACGTGCACGATGCCCTGTTTGTCGGAGCCCAGCGAATAGATCGGGACGCCGAACTGCGCGCAGTTGTCCTCGAGCGTCTGCACCTGCTTGCGGCTCAGCTCGTCCTTGATCAGCTTGGCCGTCGGCGTGCCGTCGGTCGGTGTGTTGTGGTCGGCTGTCGCGAGCGTCCGGTCCGGGCGGCGCACCTTGCGACCGGCGAGGCGCAGGCCGTCGAAGGCCTGGGGCGAGGTGACCTCGTGCACGAGGTGCAGATCGATGTAGATGAGGCCTGATCCGTCACCGCCCACCTCGTGGGCGGCCCAGATCTTGTCGAACAACGTCGTGGGTGCGGTCATGAGCGGCGCAGCCCTGCCGACAGAACGGCGAGCAGGGCGGTCTCCTCTTGGGTCGGGTTCTCGAAATGGTGGGGCAGGTCGGCGTCGAAGGTGACGCAGTCGCCCGCGTGAAGGTGGTGGCGCTCGCCGTCGATGACGAGGACCGCCTCACCGTGCTCGACGAGCGTGACCTCCCGGCTGCCGGGTTCGTGCATCGGCGGGTCGCCCGCGCCACCCGTGACGCCCCCGGGCGCCAAGGCGTGTCGGCTCAGCTCGGCGCGCTGGCCGGGTAGCGGCGGTGTCAGGATCTCGAAGCGGTGCCTGCCGGCGCCGCCGCGGCGGCGCTCGGCGGCGCGGACGACCGAGACGGTGCCGGACTCGTCCAGGCGCAGCAGCTGGCTCAGCTTGAGCTCCAAGCCGTGCGCGATACGACCGGCGACCACGAGCGTCGGCGAGGTCTCCCCCCGTTCCACCTGGCTGAGCATCGGGGCGCTGACCCCCGAGCGCTCGGCGAGGTCGCGGAGGCTGAGGTCCATCGCCTCCCGTAGGGCACGTACCCGGAGCCCGATGTGGGCCTGCGCCTCGAAGTGGTCGCTCGTCGCCATCTGTTGTGTACGTTATCACGTACAGATGTACGGTGGTGGTGCGGGCCGCGGGCGAGCGCGGGTTTGCGATGCTCCTGCGATGCGAGCCGTCCGACCCCTGTTCCTCGCCCTGACCGCATCGTTCGCCGCGACGGTGGCCGGCCCGGGCCCCGCGGAGGCCGCGACCGTCAAGACGTGGACGATCGACAGCCGGTTCGTCGACGTCGCGAAGGTCCAGTTCAACGGTCCTGCGCCCGCGGCGGGTGCTCCGGGCAGAGCGCTGCGCGTGAACGTCGCACTCCCGGACGGATACGACGGCAGGCGACGGTATCCCGTCCTCTACCTCCTGCACGGTCACGGCGACAGCTTCGACTCCTGGGCGAAGCAGAAGGACGGAGACCTCGCGCGGACGGCCGCCGGCCTGAAGGCCATCATCGTCATGCCCGAGGGGGCGCAGGGCTGGTACGTGAACTGGTGGAGCGGCGGCGCCCGTGGGCGCGACGGCCGGGAATGGGAACGGTACTTCTCCGACGAGCTCATCCCGCTCGTGGAGCGTCGCCTGCGGATCGCGCCGGGCCGGGCCAACCGTGCGGTCGCCGGGCTGTCGATGGGTGGCGAGGGCGCGGCGCTCTTCGCGGCGCTGCTGCCGGGATACTTCGGGTCGATCGCGACGTTCTCGGGACCGCTTTCGCTGCAGCGGCTCGAATGGCCGACCGCGTTCGACACGCAGGGGCAGCAGCACCAGGACGTCTTCGGCGATCCGGCCGACCAGGCCTTCTACTGGACCGGCCACAACCCCACCGCGCTCGTCGGCAACCTCGCCCACACCCGTGTCTTCGTCCGGGTGGGCGACGGCATCCCGGATCCCGCCGACGGCGAGGAGCGGCAGAACACCTTCGGGCAGCTCGCCGAGGCAGAGCTGCACCAGCACGCCGAAGACTTCGTCCGTGCCGCCCGCGGTGCCGGCGTCGACACGACCTACGAGCCCCGGCAGGGCATCCACGCCTGGCGGTACTGGCGCGACGCGCTGGCCAGCGCGATCCGGTGGGGCCTCTTCAAGCCGGTCCCGGCGTCACCATCCACCTGGAGCTACCGGACCGTCGCCACGACCGGACGCGCGTGGGACGTCCGGTACACGTTCTCCCCGGCGCCGGCCACCGTGCAGACCCTCACCCGGCACGGACGCATCCTGGAAGGCCGAGGGACCGGCAACGTCCGCATCGCCGTCGCCGGCTACCGCCACTTCACGGCGACGATGCCCTTCCGCGTGACCCTCCGCAGGGCAGCGCCGGCGGCATCCCGCGCCCACGGCTGATCCTCGGCGCTCAGCCCTCGAAGCCGAGGATGATCCGGACGAACGCCCGGCCGAGGCGGATGACCTCGTCGAGGCTGACGTGTTCGTCGACGGCGTGCGAGCAGCCGATGCCGTGCGTCCCGCACATGACCGTCGGGATGTCCCGGGCCGTGAAGAGCCGCATGTCCGCGCCCCACGCCACCCCCGCCACGTTCACCCCCCTGCCGGTCGCCGCGGCCGCAGCCCCCCGGACGAGCTCCGTGAGGGGGTGGTCGACCGGCGTGGCCGCTGACGCGAACTGCCCACCTGTCCAACGCAGCTCGGCGTGCCCGTCGCCCGCCGCCGACACCGCCGCTTCCACCCGTCCGCGGGCCTGCTCGAGCGTCTCGCCCACCCGCACGGGCGCGCGGCCCTCGAACTCGAGCCGGTCGGGCACCGAGGAGGACCAGGCCCCCGCCGCGATGCGGCCGACCAGGACCGGGTAGGGCAGCTCCAACACCGCCATCAGCGGGTGCGTGACGTCGCGCGTTGATGTCGGCTTCCAGGGCACCCAAGGCAGCATGGACCGGCAGGTACCGATCGATCGCGCTGACGCCGTTGAGCCGCTGGGCGGCGTGTGCGGCCTTGCCGTGGACGACACCGGTGAACGTCAACGCACCGGCCTGGGCGCAGACGACGTCGAACCCGGTCGGCTCCGGGATGACGCAGGCCGCGTAGCCCGGGTCCTCCCGCAGCGCGGCGAAGGCACCGAGGCCTCCGTCCTCCTCCGACGAGACACCGAGGAGTTCGACCGTGCACCGCGGGACGACGCCGGCCGCACCGATCGCCCGCATGGCGTGCAGCGCCGCGACGAACCCCTGCTTCATGTCGGCGCTGCCCCGACCGAAGAGCCGGCCGTCCTCCACGTACGCCGACCACGGCGAGCCGTGGCGCCACGGGACGGTCCCGGGCTCGACGACGTCGAGGTGGCTGCAGAGCGCAAGCACCGGCGCGTCCGGCCGGGCCCCGTCCAGGCGACCGCGGACGTTGAGGAGCTCGGACCGCTCGGCCTCTTCGCCGGGATGGTCAGCGTCTGCCCGCAGCGCGTCCAGGTCGTAGGTCAGGATCTGCACCCGGCGCAGATCACACCGCTGCATCTGCCGCGCAGCCGCGTGGATCACCGCGCGCTCGTCGCCGGTGACGCTTGGCGTGGCGACGAGGGCCTGCAGGTCGGCGAGCAGGGCGCCCTCGTCCAGGTGGGCGAGGGCGCGGTCCAGCTCGCTACCGCTCATCGGCATGGCGCGCGAAGGCGCGCTTCACGGCGTGGCCAGAAGCGCCGCGCGGACATCCGCATCGCCGGTGGCGGCCGCGGCCTGCGCCTTGCGGACCGCGCTGGTCAGCGCGCGGACGTAGGCGTTGCCCGCCGCCTCGATGATGTCGGTCGCCACGGCCTGCCCGGCTCCGGTCACACGCTCGCCGGCGAGCACTCCCGGCATGTCGGCCTTGATCGCCGCCGCCGGGTCGCCGAGCTCGACGACGATGCTCGCTTCGCCGAGCGCGTCCTGGCCCCCGGTGACCGCATCGACGCGGAACTCGCGCAGGCGTGCATCGACGCCGACCGCGGCGTTGATGGCCCGGAAGATCGCGTCGATCGGACCGTCCCCGGTGAACCGGCCCTCGACGACCTCGCCCTCAGGTGTGCGGACCGCCACGGTCGCGTGCGGCGGGCGCCGCGACGAGGCCTCCACGTCGAACCACTCAAGCGAGAAGCCGACCTGCTCGTCCCGCAACTCGTCGGTGACGAGCGCCTCCAGATCCATCGCCGTGACCTGCTTCTTCTTGTCCGCGATGTCCTTGAAGCGCTTGAACGCGGCGTTCAGCGTTGCGCCATCGACGGCGAAGCCCAGCTCTTGAAGCGCTGCCTTCAGCGCCGCACGGCCGGAATGCTTGCCCAGGACGAGCGAGTTGGCGTCCAGGCCGACCGTCGTCGCATCCATGATCTCGTAGGTCGCGCGATGCTTGAGCACGCCGTCCTGATGGATCCCCGACTCGTGGGCGAACGCATTGCGCCCGACGATCGCCTTGTTCGGCTGCACGGCGTAGCCGGTGAGACGGCTGACCAGCCGGCTCGTCCGCGCGATCTCGGTCGTCTCGACGTTGGAGTGCAGCCCCACCGCGTCACCGCGGGTGTGTAGGAGCATCACCATCTCCTCCAGCGCGGCGTTTCCGGCGCGCTCACCGATGCCGTTGATCGCGGTCTCGACCTGCCGCGCCCCGGCGAGGACCCCGGCGAACGAGTTGGCGACCGCCAGACCCAGGTCGTTGTGGCAGTGGACGCTCAGGACCGCGTTGCGCAGGTCGGGCACGAACTCGTACAGCCGCGTCAGGAACGCCGCGTACTCGTTCGGCATCGTGTATCCGACCGTGTCCGGCACGTTGATCGTCGTGGCGCCTTCGTCCAGCGCGATCTGGATGACCTGCGCCGTGAACTCGACGTCCGCACGGGTCGCGTCCATCGGGGAGAACTCGACGTCGGCGCAGAGCGCTTTGGCCTGGGCGACAGAGGCGCGGGTCAGGCCCTTGACGTCCTCGCGCGTGGACATGAGCTGGTGCTCGATGTGGATGTCGCTCGTCGACAGGAACGTGTGGATCCGCGGACGCTCGCTGTCACGCACCGCCTCCCACGCGCGGTCGATGTCGGCGGCGTTCGCGCGGGCCAGGCCGGCGATGACCGGACCGTGCACCTGGCGGGCGATGGCCTGGACCGCCTCGAAGTCCCCCGGCGAGGCGATCGGGAAGCCGGCCTCGATGACGTCGACGTTCAGCCGCGCGAGCTGCTGCGCGATCTCGAGCTTCTCTGCCGTGTTCAGCGAGATCCCGGGCGACTGCTCCCCGTCGCGGAGCGTCGTGTCGAAGATGATGACTGCGTCACTGCTGCTGGTCGTGCTCATGTCGTCGCGGTGCCTTTCTGAGGCTTTGTCCCTGGCTCTTCTCCGGTGGTTCGCGGCTTCAGGCGGCCGCCACGCGCTGATGCATTCCCCTAGCGGGGAAGGAGGAGAAGCAGAAGGGACGGCCGGGCGAACATTCGCGGGTCAATCTAGCGCATCTTCCCGACCGCTTCACGGGACGAGGACGACCTTTCCCACGTTCCGCCGCTCCGTGAGGATCCGGTGCGCCTCGCCGGCCCGGTCGAAGGGCACGGCATCCGACACGACGGGCTGGATCGTCCCGTCCGCCATGAGCTCCAGCAGCGGCGTCACCCAAGGCTCAAGCGACCCGCGGTCCTTCCACAACGTGAGCATGTTCAGGCCGATCACGGACTTGGAGTCGCCCATCTGCTCCATGAGGTCAAAACCGCGGAACATGCGCAGGGCCTGGGGCGCCGCCTTGAGGAGCGAGCGCCTCTCGCCCGACACGACAGACGACGCACCGAAGGCCACGACCCGGCCGCCCGGTCGCAGCATGCGGTAGCTGCGACGCAGGCTCTCGCCGCCCACCGCGTCCATGATGAGGTCAAAGGACGGCAAGCCGTCCTCCCAGCCCTTGCTCGTGTAGTCCAGGGGGTGTTGCACGCCGAAGCCCCGGATCGCCGTGTGCTTGCCGGGCGACGACGTCCCCCAGATCTCGCCCCCGTGACGGCGTGCGATCTGCGTGGCCGCGATGCCCACGCCACCGGCCGCCGCGTGCAGCAGCACGCGGTCGCCCTCGCGCAAGGACCCGTACCCCACGAGCCCGGCCCAGGCCGTTGCGTAGTTCACCGGGATCGCGGCGCCCTGCTCGAAGCTCAGGCCGTCCGGAAGCGGGACGATGTCCGCGGCGGGCACGACGACCTGCTCGGCGTATCCGCCGAACTGGGTGCCCGCCATGACGCGGTCGCCGACGTCCACCCCGTTCACCCCGTCACCGACGTGGGTGACCAGGCCGCTGACCTCGTACCCGACGACGCACGGGATGTCCGGCGCGTCCGGGTACAGCCCCATGCGCGCCATGACATCGGCGAAGTTGACGCCCGCGGCCTTCACCTCGATGCCCACCTGCCCGGGTCCGCAGACCGGCTCGGGGCGTTCCTGCACCTGCAGGACGTCGTAACTGCCGTGGGCGGTGATGACGACGGCGCGCATCCCGCGAGCCTAGCGGCGCACCCCCCGGACGTCAGACGGTGGTCGGCGCAGCCTCCGGCGTCCCGAGTTGCTCGACCACCTCGCGCCGGCGTCCGAAGAACTCCGGATGTCCCTGCAGGCGCCAGATCAGCATCAGGACGACGCCGAGCAGCAGCGACCCGAGGCCGATGACGAGCGGCGGCCCGAGCCCGATCCACGCCGTCCCGGCCGTCGAGTTCTCCGGCTTTGACAAGTCGACACAGGACCGGATGAACAGGTAGCCGAGCGCGATGCCGCCGAGGGTCGGACCGACCCCGATGAAGAGGAGGTTCTTGACGCTCTTGCTGAGCTCGTGGCGATAGTAGATCGCACAGGCGAAGCCGGTGAGCGAGTAGTAGAAGGCGATCATGAGGCCGAGGGCGGCGATCGAGTCGTACAGGATGTTCTCGCTGATGATCGTCAGGCCGACGTACCAGCCGACCGACAGGACCCCCATGAGGATCGTGGACACGTGGGGCGTCAGGTAGCGCGGATGGATCTCGCCCAGGCGCGCGGGCATGGCCTTCGCCCGCGCCATCGACAACGAGGTGCGTGAGGTCGGGAGGATCGTCGTCTGGGTCGAGGCGGCCGCCGACGTCAGGACGGCGATGATGACGGTCTTGCCGAGCAGGTCGCTGCCGAAGACGTCGTTGGCCAGCAGGCCGAGGACGTCACCTGACTCGTCGTTGGCCAGGCGGTCCACGCCGCCGAAGGAGACGGCCGCCGCTGACACCACCGTGTAGATGCCGAGCAGGATCAACGTTGCGAGCACGGCGGCGCGTCCCGGCGCCTCGCTGGAGTTCTCGGTCTCCTCGTTGACGGTGACCGTCGAGTCCCAGCCCCAGTAGATGAACACGGCGACGAGCAGCCCGGAGGTCAGCGCGCTGGTCGAGCCGATGCTGAACGGGTTGAACCAGTCGGCCTGCGGCCTGAGGGCCTCCGCCGGACCGTCGCCCGCGTAGACGCGCGTCAACGCGACGATCGCGAAGACGGCGAGGGTGACGATCTCGCAGCCGAGCAGAAAGACCTGGGTCCGGGCGCTGAGCTCGATCCCGATGACGCAGATCGTCGCCATGACCGCGATCCACACCACGCCGAGGGCCGTCACGAGGAACGTCGACGGATCGTCGTTCCCGAACAGCAGGAAGGTGTAGAGGCCGGCGATCTGCGCCAGGTTCGCCATGACGATGATGTCGGCGACGATGATCGCCCAGCCCGTGATCCAGCCGGCGGACGGACCCAGAGCCCGGGTGACCCACGAGAAGCTCGTCCCGCAATCCGGGTCTGCCCGGTTCATGTAGAAGTACGCCGACGCGATGAAGAGGATCGGGACGAACGAGAAGATCATCACCGCGGGCGCATGCACTCCGACGCCCTCGATCGCGACGATGACGCCGAGGACCGCGGCGAGGCTGTAACCGGGCGCCGTCGACGCCACCCCGATGACGACGCTGGAGACGAACCCGATCGCCCCCGTCTTCAGACCCTTCTCGCCGGGGGCGCTGCCGCTGACCGGGGTCACGGCGATGGGCGCCCTGGTGCTTCTCGCTGCTCGTCTCACGTGAGGTCGCTCCACTGGATGCGGGATGGACGCCGACCTTACGGCCGGGGCCCGGGTACGACAACCTCGGGGTGACGGATGTCGCCCCGCCCCTCCCGGCGACCCCGCCCCGGGGCCTGGGCCTCAGCCGAAGGTGACGGCGCGGCCGTCGACGAACCCGTCCGTCTGCACGATCTCGTCGATGACCGACTGCGGCACGGGGCCTCCGTCGTGACGACCATGACCGCGAGGCTGCCGTCGCCGTGGTCCGCCTCATCTTCGGACACGAGGCCGACCGCACACGAGTCGATGTTGACCCCGTGCTCGCCGAAGGTCGTGCCGACCCTGCCGATCATGCCCGGCTGGTCGCGGTAGCGCAGCAGGGCGATGTGGTCGGTGAGCTGGAGGTTGAAGCGCTGTCCCCAAGCCTCCAGGAGGTGCGGCCGTGCCTTGCGGCCGACGACCGTGCCGACCACGCGGACGCGCTGATCGCCGGCGACGACGCTCACGCGCACGAGGTCGGCGAAGTCCCGGGCGCTCGTGCGCTTGGTCTCGACGAGCTCGATGCCGCGCTCCTCGGCGGTGTTCAGGACGTTGACCTCGTTCAGGTCCTCCTCCGTCTTGCCGTCCAGCACGCCCAGGACGGCCTGGATGCCGAGCGGACGGGTGTCACGTTCGGCGATGCGGCCGAACTCCTCGACCTCGACCCGCTCCAGGGAGAACCCGTCGACGAGCGCCATGGCGAGCTTGCCCAGCCGGCGCGTGAGCGGCAGAAACGGCCCGAGCACCTCCAGGTCCTCCGTGGCGATCGCGGGGACGTTCACGGCGCTCGTGACGCTGCCACCGGTCAGGGCGGCGACGACCTGCTCGGCGGCTTGGAAGCCGGCGCGATCGGTGGCCTCGGCCGTGGACGCGCCCAGGTGCGGGGTGACGATGACGTTCGGGTAGGAGAAGAGCGGATGGTCGGTGATCGGCTCGCTGCGGAAGACGTCCAGCGCGGCGCCGCCGACCTTGCCGGAGTCCAGCGCGGCCTGCAGGTCCTCGTCGACGATCAGCGGGCCACGGGCGACGTTCAGGATGCGCACGCCGTCCTTCATCTTCGCGAACGCCTCGGCGTTCAGCCATCCCTCGGTCTCCGGGGTCTTCGGCAGGTGGACCGTGATGAAGTCCGCGACGGCGTAGACGTCGTCCGAGGACTCCGCCTTCTCGACGCCCATCTCCTTGTAGCGCTCGGCGCCGACGTACGGGTCGAAGGCGATGATCTTCATGCCGAAGCCCTGTGCACGCTGCGCGACGAGCTGGCCGATGCGGCCGAAGCCGACGATGCCGAGCGTCTTGTCCATGACCTCGACGCCCGAGTACTTGCTGCGGTCCCAGCCGGCCGGCGACGAGGCTGGCGTGCGCCTGTGGGATGTTGCGGGCAAGGGCGAGGAGGAGTGCGACGGTGTGCTCGGCGGCCGTGACGACGTTGGACTGCGGCGCGTTGGCGACGATGATGCCGCGCTTGGTCGCGGCGGGGACGTCGACGTTGTCGACACCCACGCCGGCGCGGCCGATCGCCTTGAGGTTCGTGGCGTTCTGCAGCAGCTCTGCGGTGAGCTTCGAGGCGCTGCGGATGAGGATCCCGTCGTAGGCGCCGATCGCGCCGGCGAGCTCACCGTCGGCCCAGTCCGTCCTGACGTCGACGTCGAAGTGCTCCTTGAGCAGGTCGATGCCTGAGGCGCCGATGTTCTCGGCGACGAGGACGCGGGTCATGCGGTCACCTCGGTGGTGTCGGTGCTGCTCGTCGGAAGGTGCTCGACCACATGGTCGATGCAGGCGGTGAGGGCCTTTACGTCGTCCGGCTCGACGGCCGGGAACATCGCGACGCGCAGTTGGTTGCGGCCGAGCTTGCGGTAGGGCTCGACGTCCACGACGCCGTTGGCGCGCAGGGTCTTCGCCACGACTGCGGCGTCGACGCTGTCGTCGAAGTCGACCGTGCCGACGACGAGCGAGCGGTTCTCGCGCTTCGTGACGAACGGCGTCGCGTAGCTGCTGGCGTCCGCCCAGCCGTACAGATGGTCCGACGACGCGGTGGTCCGCCCGGTGCAGAAGTCCAGGCCGCCGTTCTCGTTCATCCACTTGACCTGCTCGTTGAGGAGAAAGAGCGTCGCGAGCGCAGGGGTGTTGTACGTCTGGTTCTTCTTCGAGTTGTCCAGCGCCACGGCGAGCGAGAGGAACTCGGGAATCCAGCGGTCGGTGGCGGCGACCCGCTCGATGCGTTCCTGCGCCTTCGGGCTGAGGAGCGCGAGCCACAGCCCGCCGTCGGAGGCGAAGCACTTCTGGGGCGCGAAGTAGTAGACGTCGGCCTGCGTGGCGTCCAGCGGCAGGCCGCCGGCGCCGGAGGTCGCGTCGATGACCACGAGCTGCTCGCCCGTGGCGTCCTGCGGTCGCAGCACAGGGACCATGACGCCCGTCGAGGTCTCGTTGTGGGCCCACGCGACGATGTCGACGTCGGGGTCGCTCTGCGGGACGGGGGCGTCGCCGGGGTCGGCCGAGACGACGATGGGGTCCTCCAGGAACGGGGCGCCCTTGGTCGAGGCGGAGAACTTCTTGGAGAACTCACCGAAGGCCAGATGCAGCGCCCGGCGCTCGACGAGCCCGAACGCCGCGGCGTCCCAGAAGGCCGTGCTGCCGCCGTTGCCCAGGGCGACGGTGTAGCCGTCCGGGATCTGGAAGAGGTCCCCGAGGCCGCTGCGGACCTCGCCGACGAGGCTCTTCACCGGGGCCTGACGGTGGGAGGTGCCCATGACGGCGGAGCCGCGCTCGGCGAGTGCGGCGAGCTGGTCGGGACGGACCTTGGACGGCCCGCAGCCGAAGCGGCCGTCCTGTGGCAGCAGGTCGGCGGGGATCGTCATGGTCTCGGTGTCTGGCGCCACGGATGGCCTCCTGGGGAGGTCGGGATCAGGGTGGTGCCCAGGCGCGCGGCGGTGTGGTCACAACGCCTTCGCTCCCCGGTGGTGACCCACCTGACAACGCCAGTCGCAAAGGCGTGGCCGAGGATAGCGGAGCCGGTCCGCGAAACCCGTTGCGGCTCGGTGCCGGCGATCTATGCTGCCGGGTATGGACGCCGGTCGTCTCGTCGCCTTGCCCGACACCCGGCTGAACGTCGTCACGCGAGGCGACGGACCCCTGCCGCTGCTCATGCTCCATGGCGGCCCGGGTCTGGACCACACCGAGTTCGGCGCGTGGCTCGACGAGCTCGGGGACGTGGCGACGCTGCACCTCGTCGACCAGCGTGGGCAAGGGCGATCGGACCGGGTGGACGTGGGGACGTTGTCGGTCGGCCGTTTCGCTCAGGACGTCACCGAGCTTGCTGCTGCGCTGGAACTCGAGCGCTACGCCGTGCTCGGGCACTCCTACGGTGCCTTCGTCGCGCTGCGACACGCGGTGGAGGGCGACCCCGGACGCCTGGCCGCGACGATCGTCAGCTCCGGGATACCGGCGGCCCGCTTCATGGAGGGTGTCGAGGCCGCGTTGGAGGCCTTCGAGCCGGACCTGCGCGCCGGCGTCATCGCGTCCTGGGAGCGGGAGGCGGACGCGCGGACCGAGTCGGACGTGCACTCGATCATGGCCGACCAGCTGCCCTTCCACTTCGCCGACCCGCGCGATCCGCGCATCGCATCGGTCGTCGAGACGATGGCCGCCGGCCGTCCGACGCCCGAGGTCCTGCGCTGGTCGACAGACGTGGACGGCGACGAGCTCGACCTCGAGGACCAGCTCGGCGACGTGATCACCCCCGTGCTCGTCCTCGCCGGCCGTCACGATCGGGTGACGCCGTGCGCGGCATCGGAGGCGATCGCCGCCGGGATCCCGGGCGCGCAGCTCGTCGTCTTCGACCAGAGCGCGCACTTCGCCTTCGTCGAACAGCAGGCCGCGTACGTCGCGGCCGTCCGGCGGTTCCTCGGCGCGCTGCCCGGCTGACCGGCGCAGCGCGCGAAGGGGTGGCGCGCTAGCCCTGCGCGAAGCCCGAGTCGTCGATCCAGTCCATCATCCCGCGCAGCTCCTTGCCCGTGGCCTCGATGGGCTTGGCCGCCTGCTCGGCACGGAGGCGCCTGAAGTTCTCCTGCCCGGCGCGGTTCTCGGCGATCCACTCGCGGGCGAAGTCGCCGTCCTGGATCTCCTTGAGGATCTTCTTCATCTCCGCGCGCGTCTCGTCGGTGATGATGCGCGGCCCGCGGGAGTAGTCCCCGTACTCGGCCGTGTTCGAGATCGAATACCGCATCCCCGCCAGCCCCTTCTCGTACATGAGGTCGACGATGAGCTTCAGCTCGTGCAGGCACTCGAAGTACGCCATCTCCGGCGGGTAGCCCGCGTCGGTGAGCGTTTCGAAGCCGGCCTGGACGAGCTCGGAGGCACCACCGCAGAGCACGGCCTGCTCGCCGAAGAGATCGGTCTCGGTCTCGTCCTTGAAGGACGTCTCGAAGACGCCGCCGCGCGTACAGCCGATGCCCCGCGCGTAGGCGAGCGTGAGCGCCTTGGCGTTACCCGTCGCGTCCTGGTCGATCGCGATGAGACCGGGGACACCCGAACCCTCCAGGTACTGACGACGCACGAGATGGCCGGGGCCCTTCGGGGCCGCAAGCGCGACATCGACGCCGGCGGGCGCCTCGACCTCGCCGTACAGGACGCTGAACCCGTGGCCGAAGAGCAGCAGGTTCCCCTCGGCGATCCCGTCTCGGACCTCCTCCTCCCACACCTGGCGATGCAGCTCGTCCGGGACGAGCATCATCACGAGGTCGCCCTTGGATGCGGCATCGGCGATCGAGAGGACCTCGAGACCCGCGTCCTTGGCCTTCTGCACCGAGGATGAGTCCTCGCGCAGGCCTACGACGACGTCGACGCCGGAGTCCTTGAGGTTCTGGGCGTGGGCGTGGCCCTGCGACCCGAAGCCGATGATCGCGACGGTCTTGCCGTCGAGGAGGGAGAGGTCAGCGTCTTTGTCGTAGTACATGAGGCGCGGGACGATACCGCCGAGCCGCCCACCGTCGCTGGCCGGGGGCCGACCAGGCGCGAGGTCCACCCCGCGGATCGGCGCTCAGGCGTCCGCGGAAGCCACGAGTGTGCGGCCGAGGACCGAGACCGTTCCGTCGTCGAGGACGTAGGGCGCCAGCCGCTCGTCGAACGCATCCCGGAGGCGGTAGTGGTCGGCCGGGGACAGGTCGGTCAAGACCGTGGTCAGGGTCGGCGACAGGTCGCGCTGGTGCTCCCAGACCGCGTCGAGGCTCTCGAACTCGAACGTCAGGTCGACCGCGTCGACCACGACGTCCTGGAAGCCCGCGGAGGCGAGGACGTCGAAGAGCTGCTCGCGGTCGGCAAGCGCGAACGGCCCGGGGCGGCCGGGCGACGGCTTCGGCACCAGGCCGAGTTCGACGACGAGCGCGCTCGGCGCCGACAGCAGCGGGTTGGACTCGCGGGTGTCCCACACCGCGAGCGCCAGACGCCCGTCGGGGCGCAACACGCGACGGGTCTCGCGCAGCGCCGTCTCCGGGTCGGCGAGCAGCATGTAGCCCCAGCGACACAGCACCGCGTCCACGCACGCGGTGTCCATGTCGATCCACTCGGCCTCCATCGGTCGTGCCTCGACCATGTCCATCAGCCCGAGCTCGCCCGCGCGCTCGCGGGCCACCGCGACCATCGCCTCGGCCCCGTCCGTGCAGATGAGCTTGCCGCCCGGCCGCAGGAGCTCGGCGGCCATGAGGCCCGTATCCCCTGGGCCCGCCGCGATCTCCAAGACGGTCTGCCCCGGCTGCGGCGCGATCGCGTCGACCATCCACACGGACACCGGCATCGCCGCTGCCTGGAACGCGCGCCGGCGGGCACTCCAGCCGGCTGCGCCGATCCTCCCAGCTCGCGCGGCTGCTCACCCGGAAGGCGGCCACGTCCTCTTCAAGTCCCATGCCGTCACCCTAGGGCGCCCACGTGGGCGCGTCGCGCCCGTCCCCCGTCGGCTGCCCGCCGCTCGGCCTCAGCGAAGGTCCGCCCGCCGGAGCTTGCCCGACCCGGTCCGCGGCAGCTCATCGACCACCCGGACCTCCTTCGGCACCTTGAACGGTGCCAGCCGGGCGGCGACGTGCGCCCGCAGCTGCGCCTCGCTGACCTCGCTCCCGGGGCGCAGCACCACGCGCGCGTGCACCGCCTCCCCCCACTCCGGATCCGGAGCGCCGAGGACGGCCACCTCAGCGACTGCCGGGTGCTCCTCGAGGATCGCCTCCACCTCCGTGGGGGCGACGTTCTCGCCGCCGGTGATGATCGTGTCCGCCTTGCGTCCCACGACGGTCAGGCGACCGTCGACGTCCAGCCGACCCAGGTCGCCGGTGGCGAGCTCGGCGTCAGGGTCGTCACCGGCGACCGTCAGGCCGCGGACCAGGATCTCGCCGTCGTCGGCCAGGCGCACGCGCGTGCAGAACAGCGGAGCCCCGGCGTCCCCCTGCGCGTCGCCCGGTCGCTGTGTCGTCACCTGCGACGTGGCCTCGGTCAGCCCGTAGGTCTGGGCGACCGGCACCCCGGCGGCCCTTGCCCGACGCAGGAGCTCGGGCGTGGCCGGCGCGCCCCCGACAAGCGCGCAACGCAGGGTCGGGGGATGCGAGAGTCCGGCGTCGATCAGCCGCTTGAGCGTGGTGGGAACGACGGAGACGAGCGTCACCCCGGCCTCGACGCAGTGCAGCTCCTCCAGCACCCGCTGGGTGTCCCAGCGCTCGTGCACCAATGCGGTCCCGCCGCTGATGACCGCCCTGATCAGGATGCTCAGGCCACCGACGTGGCTGAGCGGCAGAGCGCAGAGCCACCGCTCCGGCCCCGGGGAACGCAGCGCCGTCGCCCCGCCCAGCGCGCTCCACAGCCAGTTGCCGAACGTCAGCTCCACGGGCTTGGGCGTCCCGCTGCTCCCGGAGGTCTGCAGGAGGGCGGCCGTGGCAGCCAGGTCGAGGCTCGCCGGCGGCGAGAAGGACGTTGGGTCGCCGGACGGCAGCGGGCCGCTGAGGACATGGTCGGCCGACGGCCGCTCGGCCTCCTGAAGGCGCAGGTCATGCGGGACGACGACCGCGCCGCGCAGCCAGACCGCATGCAACGCGACGGCGAAGCTCTCCCCCGGCGGGAGCGCGATCGCGACGCGGTCACCTGGGGCGACCCCGTCCAGTCCTGCTGCGGTCCGCGACGCCGAATCGTGCAGCTGCGCGTACGTCAGGCCGTTGACCGCCCGGCGGTCCGGATGTGCGCGAGCAGCGCGGGCGAGCCAGGCGTCGACGGGCAAGGCTTCAAAGTAGCCTGCGTCCCATGTCAGTGACCTGGACGCCCGCCGGTGAGTACGAGGACATCCGCTACGAGACGTCCGAGGACGGCATCGCGAAGCTCACGATCGACCGGCCGGAGGTGCGCAACGCCTTCCGCCCCCAGACCCTCATGGAGCTCTCGCAGGCCTTCGAGGCTGCGCGCGAAGATCCGGACGTCGGCGTCATCATCTTCACGGGTGAGGGACCGCTCGCGTTCTGCTCCGGCGGCGATCAGCGCGTCCGCGGCGACACCGGGTACATGACCGACCCGTCGGCGTCCGGACGCAAGGCGGTCGGACGGTTCCACGTCACGGACCTGCAGGTGCAGATGCGGCGGCTGCCCAAGCCCGTCGTCGCGATGGTCGCCGGCTACGCCGTCGGCGGCGGGCACGTCCTGCACCTGTGCTGCGACATGACGATCGCCGCCGACAACGCGCGCTTCGGCCAGACCGGACCGCGGGTCGGGTCCTGGGACGGCGGCTTCGGCGCCTCCCTCCTGGCTGACCTCGTCGGCACGAAGAAGGCCAAGGAGATCTGGATGCTCTGCCGTCAGTACGACGCCCAGGAAGCGCTGCAGATGGGCCTCGTCAACACCGTCGTCCCGCTCGAGCAGCTCGAGGACGAGACGGTCAAGTGGTGCCGCGAGATGCTCGCTCTGTCCCCCTTCGCGCTGCGCCTGGTCAAGTCGAGCTTCAACGCCCACGAGGACGGTTACGCCGGGATCCAGCAGCTCGCGCACGACGCGAACCTCCTCTTCTACGGCAACGAGGAAGCGCAGGAAGGCCGCAACGCCTACCGCGAGAAGCGCAAGCCGGACTTCAGCCAGTTTCCGCGGCGGGCGTAGGGCTGTCGCATGGTGAAGATCTGGCTCATGGCCGCGCGAGTCCGGACGCTTCCGGCGGCGGTGGCCCCCGTCCTCGTCGGTACCGCGCTGGCCCAAGCGCTGGACGACGAGTTCGGCGTCCTGCGGTTTCTGGCTGCTCTGCTGGGTGCGTTGTTCATCCAGGTCGGCACGAACCTCTCCAACGACTACTCCGACGCGCGCCGCGGCGCTGACACCGAGGACCGGCTCGGGCCGGTCCGCGTGACCGCCGGAGGGCTCGTGCCGCCCAAGCAGGTCCTCATCGCGACGTACATCACGTTCGGCCTGGCCGTGCTCTGTGGGGTGTACCTCGTCGCGGTCGCAGGCTGGGAACTGCTCGTCGTCGGGATCCTCTCGATCGCGGCGGGCGTCCTCTACACGGGCGGCCCACGCCCATACGGCTACGAAGGTCTCGGGGAGATCTTCGTCTTCCTCTTCTTCGGCATCGTCGCCGTCGCCGGGTCGACGTTTGCGCAGATCGAACGGTGGCCCTGGGAGGCGCTGGCCTACGCCGTCCCGGTCGGCCTGCTCGCCAGCGCCATCCTCGTCGTGAACAACGTGCGCGACATGGACACGGACAAGCGGGTCGGGAAGAAGACCCTGGCGGTCCGCCTCGGACGTGACCGCACCCGCACGATGTACGCGGTGATGATCTACACGACGTTCGTCACCGCGCTGATCCCATGGGTCTTCGGGCCCCTGAGCGCCTGGACCGCGCTGTGCCTGCTGGCGATCCCGCTCGGCGTGAAGCTCGTGCAGACCGTCCGGACCCACACCGACGGGCCGACCCTCAACGGCGCGCTCGGGGGCACCGGGCAGCTGCAGCTCGTGTTCTGCGTGCTCCTGTCGGCCGGGATCCTGCTGAGCTAGATGACCCCTTAGTGCTCGACGTCGCCCTCCACCACGAGGTCCTGCGACTGCACCGGCCGCTGCCGACCGCGTTCGGGGAGATCCGCGAACGCGAGCTGCTGATCCTCGAGCTGACGGGACCCGACGGCATCACGGGACGCGGGGAGTCCGCACCGCTGACCCCGTACGACGGCGTCCCGGTCGAGGTGGCCGCCGAGGCGCTGGCCGTGTACGCCGGCATCCTGCGCAGCTTCGACGACGACGCGCCCGGGGCCGCGATGCTCGACGCGTGCCGCGACGCCGCGGACATCCCCGTCGCGCTGGCCGCGGTGGACCTGGCGCTGTGGGACCGGGCCGGCCGCCGCGCAGGTTCGCCGGTGGCGGCGCTGCTCACGGACGACCCGCTCGTCTCCGTCCCCGTGAACGCGACGATCGGCGCGTCCGATCGCGCGGGCGCCGCGCGGGCGGCGGCGGCCGCCCGGGAGGCGGGGTTCGGCTGCGTGAAGCTCAAGGTCGGCGTGGGCGACGACGCCGGGCGGGTCGCTGCCGTGCGCGCCGCCGCCGGCCCGGAGATGCAGCTGCGGCTTGACGCGAACGGCGCCTGGGACGTCGAGGAGGCGGTCCGGGCGATCGGGGCGCTGGCCCCCGCCGGGCTCGAGCTCGTCGAGGAACCGGTACACGGGGTCGACGCGCTGCGCGCGGTGCGCGACCGGGTGGCCGTGCGCATCGCCATGGACGAGACCGCCGAGGATCTCGGGGCCCTCATCGCCGGCGGCAGCGACGCCGTCTGCCTGAAGGTCTCGCGCTGCGGCGGGATCTCCGGGCTGCTGGCCCAGGCGGCCCTCGTGCGGGCCGGTGGCGCGGAGGTCTACCTCGCGTCGACGTTCGACGGCCCCCTCGGGATCGCCGCGGCGGTCCACGTGGCCGCGGCGCTGCGCGTGACGGCGGCCTGTGGCCTGGCGACGCTGGCGCACCTGGACGTCGACGTCCCGCCCGCGCTCGTCGTCCGGGACGGCGCGATCCGCGTGCCGACCGGCCCCGGGCTCGGCGTCTAGCCCAGGTCGTCGAGGACCGCGGCGACCGCCCGCGGCGCCTCGCGCGGGAGGCCGTGCCCTGCGCCGGGGACGACGACGAGCCGTCCGTGCGCCAGCGCCGCCACGAGCTCGCCGGCGATCGCGCGGAACTTGGCGTCCCGCTCACCGGCGACGACGGCGACGGGCATCCTCAGCTCGCCGAGGCGGTCCCACAGCGGGGCCATCTGCCCCGTCCCGATGCCGCGCAGCGCTGCGGCGAGCGCCGCGGGACGCTGCCTGGAGATGTCCTCGCGCTGCGCCGCGCGAGCGGCCGGCGGGTCCCCCGCGAAGAGCGGCTGGGTCGTCCACCGCTCGGCGAAACCCTCCAGGCCGTCCCGCTCCAGGTCGTCGGCCAGCGCGTCGTCGGCAGCGCGGCGGGCGGCCCGGTCCCGCGGGTCCTTGAGCCCCGCCGTGGCCCCGAGCAGGACGAGGGCCGTGACGCGCTCGGGAGCCGCGAGCGCAACGTGCAGCGCCACCCGTCCGCCGAGCGAATAGCCGCCGAGCACGAACCGGGCAGGCGCCTGTCCGAGCACCTGCTCGACGCAGGCGCCGAACGTCACCGGACCGTCGGGGGCAGTGCCGTGTCCGGGGAGATCGGGCGCCAGGACGGCCCGCCGGTGGTCCAGCGCGGCGGCGACCGGGGCCCACATCCGGCCCGTCCCGGCGAAGCCGTGCAGCAGGAGGATGGGGTCGGGCGTGGGCACGGGACCCATTGTCGCGCGTATACCGTGCAGGCCGTGAGCGAGACCGTCGACACGTACCTCCTGCTGCGCGCGTTCGTGGACGAGCTGGCGCGCTGCGGCCTGGCGGGTGCCTGCACCTCCCCGGGGTCGCGGTCGACGCCGCTCGTGCTGACGCTCGCGCGTCATGAAGGCCTGCCGACGTGGTCGCACGTCGACGAGCGCTGTGCCGGCTTCTTCGCCCTCGGCGTGGCGAAGGCGACGGGCCGCCCTACGGCGATCGCCTGCACCTCCGGCACGGCGGCGGCGAACTACCTGCCCGCGATCATCGAGGCCCGTGAGGCCCGCGTCCCGCTCGTCGTCCTGACGACGGACCGCCCGCCGGAGCTGCGCGACCTCGGCGCCGGCCAGACCATCGACCAGGTCAAGCTGTACGGGGACGCGGTGAAGTGGTTCATGGAGGTCGGGACGCATCCGGCGACCCCGGATCGCCTGCGGTGGATGCGCCAGCTCGCCTGCCGGGCGATGTGGACGGCGCTGGACGGTCGCCCGGGCCCGGTGCACCTGAACCTGCCGCTGCGCGAGCCGCTCGTCCTCGACGAGGAGTTGCCGGACGAGGCCTCCGTCGGCGGCGGCGGACGGCCGGATGGCCGCCCCTGGGTCTCGCGCGCGACGCGCCCCACCGGCGCCGACACCGCCGCACAGGCGTTGGGGCCGATCGTCGCCGCAGCCGAGCGCGGCGTCGTGGTCGCCGGGCGGGACGAGCGGGGCGGCGCGACCGGGCGCGCCGCCGCCGCCTTCGCCGCCGCCGCCGGCTGGCCACTGCTGGCGGACCCCTTGTCCGGCGCCCGCCGCGGCCCGGCGGCGATCGCCCACTGGGACCTCCTGCTGCGCCACGACGCCTTCGCCGCGGCGACCGCGCCCGACGTCGTCATCCGCGTCGGGGACCTGCCGACCTCCAAGGCGCTGCGCACGTGGCTGGCCCGGCCGGAGATCGGCGTGCAGGTGGTGCTGGACGCAGAGGACGCCTGGCAGGACCCGGCGGGGCGCGTGGACCTACGCCTGCCGCTCGTCCCGGGTCCCGCGCTGCAGGCGGCGGTCGACGCCGGGCTGCCGCTGGCGGCACCGACCTGGCTGCAGGCGTGGCGGACCGCCGACGCGCGGGTCGCCGGAGCCATCGCGACCGCCGCCGGCGACGGGCTCAGCGAGGTCCGCGTCGCGGCAGAGCTCGGGGGCGCGCTGCCGCCCTCGGCCACGCTGTTCGTCGCCGCCTCGATGCCGATCCGGGACGTCGAGACGTTCTTCGGCGTGCGCGACGACGGACCGCGCGTGCTCGCCAACCGCGGCGCGAACGGCATCGACGGGACGATCTCCACCGCCTTCGGTGTGGCGGCCGGCAGCGACGGCCCTGTCGTCCTGCTGCTCGGCGACGTGACCTTCGCCCACGACCTGGGCGGGCTGCTGGCCGCCCACCGGCTGCGGCTGCCGCTGACGATCGTCCTGATCGACAACGGCGGGGGCGGGATCTTCGACTTCCTGCCGGTGGCCTCCCAGCGCGACGCGTTCGAGGAGCACGTCGCGACGCCGACGGGGCTGGACCCGGCGATCGCGGCCGAGCTCTTCGGGCTGCACCACCGCCTCGTCGGTGACGTCCCGGCCTTCCGCGCGGCCCTGGACCACGGGCTGGCGTCGGACGGCGTGACGCTCATCGAGGTCCGCTCGGACCGGCACGCCAACGTGCGCTTGCACCGGCGGATCACCGACGCGGTGCTGGCGGAGCTCTCGGGCGCCTGAGCGCGGCGTCAGGCCGGCCGTACGCGCGCCGCCGTTCCGTAGGCGCAGACCTCCGTGCCCGTCCCGGCGTACTCCGTCGTCTCGAAGCGGAAGGCGAGCACCGCGTTGGCGCCCTTCGCGATCGCCTCGTCCCCGAGCCGGGTCAGCGCCTCCTGGCGGCTGTCGTGAAGCATCTTCGTGATGCCCTTCAGCTCGCCCCCGACGAGCGACTTGAAGCCGGCGCCGATGTTCGACCCGACGTTCCGAGAGCGGACGGTCAAGCCGAAGACCTCGCCGAAGACCTCCTCGACGACGTGGCCGGGGACCTCGTTCGTGCTCACGATGATCATGGGCGCAACCTACGGGGGCCGCCGGTCGCCGGGGTAGCGTTCGCGCGAATGGCCGCCCCCGATCACACACAGGCCCGTCTGCTGGACGTCGCGCCCGTGCCGCACGACGACGACGAGGTCCGCGTCCGCCGGCTGTCGTCCAAGGGCATCGCCCCCGGCGACATCGTCGAGATGGACAAGAAGGGCCGCCGCTTCCACGCGGTGGTGGTGCGCGTCGACCAGCGCGAGTCCGGGCGGTTCGACCTCGAGTTCGATGCGCTCCAGCGCGGCATCACGCACCGGACGGGCACGGTCCGCGAGGTCGTCACGGTCTGGCGCAAGGTCATGCCGTCGGCCTGACGCCCGGTCTGCGGTCGCGTCCGCGCGGCATGCGAACATGTGTTCGTGCGATGGGAGAACCTGACGATCGGCGTGGAGGACTCGGCGCGGCTGCCCGGCTACCGCGATCCGGCGACCGTGCGGACGTTCGACGCCCCCGAGGCGTTGAAGACCCGGTTCTACGAGGTCTACGCGAAGAGCGCGCTGAACCGCGTGCCCACGGCGTCGGCGATGCCGTTCCGCTGGACGGTCAACCCGTACCGAGGCTGCTCGCATGCCTGCGCCTACTGCCTGGGCCCGGACACCCCGGTGCTCATGTCCGACGGCAGGCATCGCCGCATTGCCGACCTGAAGGCCGGGGACCGCATCTACGGCACCGAGCGCCGAGGCGTCAGCCGGCGCTTCGTGGAGACGGAGGTCCGGGCGAAGTGGAGCACGACGAAGCCGGCCTTCTGCGTCACGCTTGTCGACGGCACCGAACTCATCGCCAGCGGCGACCACCGGTTTCTCACCGCACGGGGGTGGAAGCACGTCACCGGCGATGATCGCGGGGTCCTCCAGCGACCGCACCTGACGACGAACAACAGCCTGTTGGGCACAGGCGCGTTCGCCGAGGCTCCCCGCCAGGACGACGACTACCGTCGCGGCTACCTCAGCGGCATGGTGCGAGGCGACGGCACGATCGGTCACAGACCCAACCTGCGACGCAACGGCCGACCGTGGACGAGCCACCGGTTCCGCCTGGCTCTCGCGAACGAGGAGGCGCTGCTACGGACGCAGGAGTACCTCGCCCGTGAGGTCGGCGTCCTTCCGCTCGTCTCGTTCGCCTCGGTCGGCAAACCGGCGCAGATGATCCGGACCCAGGCGCGCGACGACGTGGCCCGCATCGAGGAGTCGATCCGCTGGCCGCTGTCGCCGTCGGACAACTGGCGCAAGGGCTTTCTCGCCGGCGTCTTCGACGCCGGAGGGCATCGAGACACCTCGATTCTCCGGATCGCCAGCACCGATCCCATGCTCATCGGGTGGACCCTGGACTGCCTGCGGCATTTCCGTTTCGACGCAGTTCTGGAGCGCGACCAGAAGGCGGACGCCGTGCGGAACGTGCGGGTGCGCGGAGGACTGATCGAGCACCTGCGGTTCATCCACACCGTCGAGCCGGCGATCGTCCGGAAGGGCTCGATCGCCGGCCAGGCCGTGAAGACGACCGCCAAGCTCCAGGTCGTGGACATCGAACCCCTGGGCCCACGGCGCCTCTGCGACATCACGACCGGGACGGGGGACTTCATCGCCGACGGCGTGGTCAGCCACAACTGCTTCGCGCGCCCGACCCACACCTTTCTCGGCTTCGACGCCGGCCGCGACTTCGAGCGCGAGATCGTCGTCAAGGTGAACGTGCCGGAGGTCCTGGCGGCGGAGGTGCGACGCCCGTCGTGGCGGCGCGAGCACGTCGCGCTCGGGACGAACACGGATCCGTACCAATGGGTCGAGGGACGTTACGAGCTCATGCGCGGGATCTGGGCGGCGTTGCGCGACAGCGCCACGCCGTGCTCGGTCCTGACGAAGTCCCCCCTGCTCCTGCGGGACCTGGACCTCATGCGCGAGATCGCCGAGGTGACGCACTTCAGCGCTGCGCTGAGCATCCCGACGCTGGATGAGAAGGCGTGGCGCGCGACCGAGCCGCACACCCCGAACCCACGCGCGCGGATGGAGGCGGTCGCGGCCCTCAACGCCGCAGGGATCCCGACGAGCGTCCTGGTCGCACCGCTCATGCCGGGCATCAACGACGACCCGCGTCAGGTCCAGGAGATCGTGACGCTCGCCGCCGAGGCGGGGGCGACGAACATCGGCGGAATCGGCCTGCACCTGCGCGGGGCCGTGCGGGAGGTCTTCATGGACTGGCTGCGCGCGACGCGCCCGGATCTCGTCGAGCACTACGAGGAGCTCTACGCGCTCGGCGCGTACGCGCCCCGGCGCGAGCGGCTGCGGCTGGCCGGCCTGATCGACCGGGCCCAGCAGGCGCATCCCACGGCGTTCACCGGGCCGGACCTGTTCCGCGACCGCAACCCGGACGGCTCGATGCGCCGCCTGACCGCCGACGGCGGCGCGCACCCGAACCCGGACCCAGGCCGCTCGTCGGCGACCGCGCCCTCGGCGAAGGACCGCCCGCCGATCGCCGTCCCCCAGACGCTGTTCTAGAAGCCGCGGTGCCGACGCTCAGAGCGCGAGGACGGGCAGGAGCGCCTGGAGCTTGACCTCGGTCTCGGCCAGCTCGGCGACGGGGTCGCTGTCGGCGACGACGCCGACGCCCGCGTAGCAGCGCGCCACCGCCCCGGTCAGCAGCGCACTGCGCAGCGCGACGCAGAACTCCCCGTCCTCGTGCGCGTCCGTCCACCCCACCGGGCCGGCGTACCACCCGCGGTCCAGCCCCTCGAGCTCGGGGATCATCGGCGCCGCAACGGCCAGCGGCTCGCCGCCGACAGCCGGAGTGGGATGCAGGAGCCCGGCGAGCTCCACCGCCGCGACCGGGGACGCGAGCTGCGCCCGGATCGGGGTGGCGAGGTGCTGGATGTTCGCCATCTTCACGACCTCCGGCTCCTCGGCCGCGGTGACCCACACGCTGTGCGGGCGCAGCGCCCGGACGATCCGCTGCGTGACGATCTGCTGCTCGCCGCGGTCCTTCTCCGAGCGCAGCAGCTGCTCGCCGAGGTGGTCGTCGACGGCCGGGTCGGCGCTACGGCGGGTGGACCCGGCGAGCGCGAGCGTCCCGGCCCGCAGTCCGTCCCGGCGGATGAGAAGCTCCGGGCTCGCCGCGATGAAGGTGCTGTCGCCGCGGCCGACGCAGAAGACGTAGCAGGACGGGAACGCGTCGCGGAGCACGCCGTGGACGGCAGCAGCCTCGTGCGCGCTGGAGGCGTGGACCTGGACCTCACGCGCCAGCACGATCTTCTTCAGGCGGCCGGCCCGGATCTGCTCGACCGCTCGCCCGACGGCCCCGACGTAGTGCTCGGGCGGCATGGCGCCGACGACACGGTGGCGCCCGACGGGGTCAGGATCCAGCAGCGGCAGCCCGCGATCCTGCAGGCTCTCCGCGCGCCGCGAAAGGTGGATGAGCAGCTCCGCCGGGTCGTCGCTGCCGTGCACCAGCGCGGTGAGCGTCATCCAGACCTCGTCGGCGCGCCGGGCAAGCGAGACCTCCGGGACCTGCAGCGACGCCGGAGCGAACCCGGCCCAGTGCGGAGCCGACCCACCCCGGTCGGCGAAGGCGAAGCCGCCGACGGCGACGGGGCCGCTGCCCCGCGGACCGGCCGGCGCGTCGACCGCGGCGTCGGTCACCAGTGCGCGCCAGCGGCGGGCGACGTCCGTGAACCGCGTCGGGCCCTCGGCGTCCAGCGTGAGCACGCTGCCGAGCGCGGCGAGCGCGCTCTGGGCGCGGTCGGGCTGCTCCATGAGGAACCACGGCTCGTCGCCCCGCCGGGAGGCGACGACGACGCCCGCCGGGTCCACGGCGCCGGGCAGGCGGACCGAGATCGACGCGAGCACCGGCGCCCCGCCGCGGGCACGTGACCGGCGGGCGGCGGCCGTCAGGTGCCGGTGCAGCCGGACGCGGTCAGCGCGGCTGAGGGTGAACGGCGAGCCGGTGTGCGTGACGACGGCCACGGGATCGATGATACGGAGCGGTGCGACGGAGTCGGCGTCGTGTGGCGCAGGACGCCGTGCGGTCCGTCACACGACGCCCCGCGGGGCGGCGCGTGACGGCCGCCGACCGCCGAGCCTGTCGACGGCGAGGCCACGCTCGGCGCCTCGCGGCGACGGAAAGGCGCGGTGCTCAGGTCTCGCCGCGGCCGCGGGCGATCGCGATCTCGCCCGTCCGCATCATCTCGACCAGCCCGAACGGGCGTACCATGCGCTCGAAGGCCTCGATCTTGTCGGTCGTGCCCGTGACCTCGATGATGATCGAGCGCTTCGTCACGTCGACGACCTTCCCACGGAAGATCTCGCAGATCTGCATGATCTCCGCGCGCTGGCGTGCCGTCCGCCGACACCTTGAAGAGCGCGAGCTCCCGGGCCACCGTCTCCGACGGCTCGAGGTCGCGGATCTTCAGGACGTTGATCAGCTTGTGCAGCTGCTTCGTGACCTGATCGATCGGGTGGTTCGCGCCGTCCAGCGTGATCGTGATGCGCGAGATGTGCTCATCGTCGGTCGGCCCGACCGAGAGCGTGTCGATGTTGAAGCCGCGGCGGGCGAAAAGCCCCGCCATGCGCGTCAGGACACCGGGCTTGTTCTCGACGAGGATCGAGAGGATGTGCTTGCGGCCGGTACGGATGGAGCCCGACGCCTGCAGCTCTTCCAGCGTCAGCAGGTCCTTGGTTCCGGGATCGCCCATGACGCTCACCCCACCATGTCCCGCGCGGCGGCGCCGGGCTGGATCATCGGGTAGGTGTTCTCCTCGCGCGTCACGCAGACGTCCACGACGACCGGGCCGGGGGTCGCGATGGCGGCCTTGATGTCGTCGACGAGCGTCGTCTTGTCGGTCAGGCGCACGCCGTGGCAGCCGTAGGCCTCCGCGAGCTTCACGAAGTCCGGGAAGCTGGCCCAGATCCACGCTCGAGTAGCGCTTGTCCCAGAACAGCTCCTGCCACTGGCGGACCATGCCCAGGTAGCCGTTGTTGGAGATGATCACCTTGACCGGGATGCCCTCCTGCGCGCACGTCGCGAGCTCCTGGGTGTTCATCTGGAAGGACCCGTCACCGGTGATGCAGACGACGGTCTTGTCGGGCCGGCCGACCGCGGCGCCCATGGCGGCCGGCAGGCCGAAGCCCATCGTCCCCAGGCCGCCGGAGTTGATCCAGCTGGCGCGGCTCCTTGAACGGGTAGTGCTGCGCCGTCCACATCTGGTGCTGGCCGACGTCGGACGTGATGATCGCGTCGCCGCCCGTCGCCTCGTAGACGCGCCTGGATCAGCCGCTGGGGCTTGATCTCGGTGTCCTCGGAGTCGGTGACGTAGTCGCCGAGCGGGTACTTGGCGTGCCAGCCGTCGATCCGCTGCCACCACTCGTCCAGGCGGGACGGGTCGGCGTCCAGCGCGCGGTACTCGGCCACGAGCTTCGCCAGCATGTTCTTGGCGTCACCCACGATCGGGATGTGCGCCGGCATGTTCTTGGAGATCTCGGCCGGATCGATGTCGATGTGGATGAACTTCGCCCGCGGCGCGAACTCCGACAGCTTGCCGGTGATGCGGTCGTCGAACCGGGCGCCGATCGCAGCAGATGAGGTCCGCCTCGTCCATCGCGTAGTTCGCCGCGCGGGTGCCGTGCATCCCGAGCATCCCCAGCCACTGCGGGTCCGGGGCCGGGAAGGCACCGAGGCCCATGAGCGTGCACGGTGACCGGGAAGCGGTCGGAGCGACAGAACTCGCGCGAACTCGGCCGCACCGCCGGAGTTGACGATGCCGCCACCGCCGTAGATGCACCGGACGGCGCGCCGCCGCCAGCGCCTTGGCCGCCTGACGGATCTGCTTCGTGTTGCCCTCGGTGTACAGCTGGTAGCCGGGCAGGTGGACGTCGGTCACCGGCTCGTACGTGATGTCCGCCCGTGACAGGTCGGTCGGGATGTCGACGACGACTGGGCCGGGGCGACCGGTCCGCGCGATGTGGAACGCCTCGTGCAGCGCCCGCGGGATCTCGATCGGGTGCTGGATCATGAACGAGTGCTTGACGGCCGGCATCGTGATGCCGATGACGTCGGCCTCCTGGAAGCCGTCCGTGCCGAGCAGTTCGGTCGTGACCTGGCCGGTGATGAAGACCACCGGGACGGAGTCCATCATCGCGTCCATGATCGGCGTGACGAGGTTCGTCGCGCCCGGGCCGCTGGTGCCGAGCGAGACGGCGACCTTGCCCGTCGCCTTCGCGTAGCCCTCGGCAGCGTGGCCGCCGCCCGCCTCGTGACGGACGAGGATGTGGCGGATGCCCCGCGTCGTAGAGGGCGTCGTAGGTGGGGATGTTCGCTCCGCCGGGGAGGCCGAATACGACGTCGACTCCCTCCGCCTTCAGGCACTCCATCACGGCTTCGACTGCACGCATGCTCTTCGACCTCCTTTCGAAAAGGTCAGTGGTCCCCTGACGGGGACCGGTTCGTTGGACCAGCAAAACGAGACAGGGGCCGCCGATGTCGGCAACCCGGACACCGCAGGGTATCACCGCTCCCCCGCCGTCCAGACAGTTGCGTTGCGCCCGCTACGGAGCGTCGGATCGACCGGCTCGATCGCGACCTCCGGGAAGTCGAGCTCCGTGCCGCAGCGCGTACAGAGCGCGTCGTAGAGCATCACGACCTTCCCGCACCGGGGACACTCACGGCGCAGTTCAGCGGTCTCGTAGCGGTAGAGCACCGCCGCGATCAGGCCGAGGACGGGAAGGATCGCGCCGATGATGAACCAGAGCGCGAACGAACTGCCCTTGATGCGACCCACCACCCCGGCCGCGAGGCCGAACGACACGCAGACGACGAGATAGACGCCGCCGACCATGACCTACAGGCGGTTGACAGCCCAGATCGCCGCGCCGATGGCGACGACGACGGCGACGACGGTCGCCACGCCCGTGACGATCCCGATGACGAACTTCATCAGGAACCACAGGGCCACCACCAGAACGAGCAGGGCGATGGCCTTGTTGGCGATGGATGCACCGGCTTCACGCATGACCCCAAGGGTAGCGCGGGCTCCGGCGCCTCCGGACAAGCGACGCCCTGCCGAACCGTCAGTCGTACGAGCTCCGCAGGTGCGCGAAACGCTCAGCCGGCTGCCCCGCTGAGGGCGCGCGCACGGCAGCCAGGCGATAGCGGCGGATCTTGGCCTGCTGCTGCTCCTCCCCACGCACACGCGGCGCGGTCGGCAGGAGCGTCAGACGAGTGATGGCAGCGGGTTGGGGCATGGCCATCATGCTGCCGACCGCAGTCGATGACGCCCACCGCCCGTCGGTCCTGCCTTTGCGGCTGCTTTTCGACTCCCGGTCGATGCAACCGGCTGACCCGGCTCGCGGGAAGGCTCAGTCGGCGCGCATGGCCTTTGCGGCACGAGCGGCGGCGACGAGAGCCGGTCGCTGCGTCCTTGCCGCCCGCCGCCGGACCCGCCATGTGGCCCCGCTGAAGGCCTGATTGGCGATCGTGGCAAAGCCCTCCTCGTCCGCGCGCAGCGCGAGCAACAGATGCGCCACGCGGTCGGCGGTCGGCAGGTCCGGGTCCGGGACGCGGACACACCAGCAGTGCGTCCGGCGCCCTCCTGGGCGCACGAGCAGGGCACCCGTTGCACCGACGAGCCAGACGCCGAGGCGGCCGCGCTCGAGGACCAGGCCCGTCTGGGCATGCAGCTCGCGCGCCTCGTGGCCGACGAGGTCGCCCAAGAGCCCGACCGCCCGTGCCTCGGGCTCCGCGCCCGCGCGAATCGGCTTGGGACGGACGACGTTTGCGCCGCGCTGCGCGTACAGCTCGGGAATGACCCAGGCATGGGCGAAGCTTGCGAGCGTCACCGGCGCCGCGAGCGGCTCGATCGCGAACAGGACGACGCCCGCACCGACGAACGGGACGACGTGCGCCACGGTGGTCGCGGTCCACGCGCGCCCCGTCCGGCGCAGGCGTGCGGCGTCGACCCGCGCGCGCCAGCGGACGGACGCCAGCTCGGGCAGCGCCCCGGGAGATCCGGCCACCGCCGACGACGCCGGTCCGCTCATGGCTGCCGGGGCGGCTCGCCCCCGACGATCTCAGCCACCGGCGATCGGGCGGCGCATGATGACCAGCCCAGCATCGATGGGCAGCGTGTGCACCTGCTCGGCGTGCCCTTCGCCCTGGGTGACGATGGCGAAATACCCGCGCTCCAGCTCGGCCTGGAACGCGGCGACGGCCGCCTCGACGCTGGCCGGGTCATCGGCCGTCCAGTCGGCCAGCTCCGTGTGCCCGGTGTGATCCATGCGGATGAGTCGCGACATGGGACGATCGTACGCCGACGGAGCAGCCGTGCAAGCGGGCGGGCGCGGTCGCGCTCGTGCGCGAGAAAGGGCCGGCGCTCAGCCGGCGAGGCGCTCGAGCGCGCGCCGGCCGGATCGCTGCATGGCGGGATCGTCGGCGACCGTCGCGAAGATCGCACCGAACGCCAGCGATCAGCTGCGCCCCGAGGGCGCGCCGGGGCAGGCGCGCGGCGCGCGTCCCCCACCCGCCAGGTCTCGCTGTCCCAGCCCACGCCGGCGTGGCGGAGCGGCAGCCCGGCCAGGTTCGGGTGCTGCCCGGCCGGCAGCGCCCGGACGAGCGCCTCGTCGACCGTGACCTCGGTTTCCGGCGTCCCCGTGGTCACTCGCCGCCGGGCTCAGAGCCCGAGCTGAGCCCGGACGAGCCGGGTGACCTCGCCGCCGTCGGCGCGGCCCTTCGTCTCGCGCATCACGTGGCCGATGATGACGCCCATCGGCTTCATGTCACCGCTGCGCAGCCGCTCGGCGATCTCGGGGTTGGCCGCCAGCGCGGCCTCGACCACGGGGGCCAGGGCGTCTTCACCGCCGACCGCGCCCAGCCCCTGCGCCTCGACGATCGCCGCCGGGTCCCCGCCATCGGCGATGAGCACATCGAGCACCTGTTTGCCGGCCCCGGCCGTGACGCTCTTGGCGGTCACCATCGAGACGAGCTGCGCCAGTGCCGTGGGCGTCACCTTCGACGTCGCCGGATCCGTGTCGCCGCCGATGCGGGTGAGCAGCTCGTTCGTCGTCCAGTTCGCCAGCGGGCCGGCGGCCGCGGGACCGGAGCCGTCGGGGGAGGCAGCGAGCGCCGCCTCGAACCAGTCGCCGAGCTCGGCGCGCCAAGCCAGGAGCTTGGCCGTGTCCGGATGCAGCTGCAGGTCGGCCTCGAAGCGGGCCTGCCGCGCGCCAGGGAGCTCCGGCAGCGCCGCGCGCGCCCGGTCGAGCATCGCGGCGTCCACCGGGACGGGTACGAGATCGGGTTCGGGGAAGTAGCGGTAGTCCTGGGCTTCCTCCTTGGAGCGCATGGAGGTCAGCCGCTCGGACCGCGGGTCGAAATGCAACGTCTCCTGGACGACGCGCTCGCCGGCGTCCAGCAGCGCCGCCTGCCGCGCGACCTCGGCACGGATGCCCCGCTCGATGAAGCGGAAGGAGTTCATGTTCTTCAGCTCGGTCTTCGTCCCGAGCTCGGTCTGGCCGACAGGACGGATGGAGATGTTGGCATCGCAGCGCAACGACCCCTCCTCCATGTTCACGTCGCTGACCCCCAGGACGCGCAGCGTCGTCCGCAGCAGGCGCAGGAACTCGCCGGCCTGCTCGGCCGAGTGGATGTCCGGCTCGGTGACGATCTCCGCCAGCGGCGTACCACCGCGGTTGAAGTCCACCACGGAGGCCTCGGAGCCGTGGATCCGGCCGGACGCCCCCGCATGGATCGTCTTGGCCGCGTCCTCCTCCAGGTGCACCCGGTTGATCCGTACCCCGCCGATCTCGCCGCCCGCGCAGAGCGGTTCGTCGAACTGACTGATCTGGTAGCCCTTGGGGCTGTCCGGATAGAAGTACTGCTTGCGATCGAACTTCATCCGTGGAGCGATCTCGCAGCCCAGCGCGTGGCCGATCATGATCCCCAGGTGGATCGCCTCGGCGTTGCCGACGGGCAGGGCGCCGGGCAGGGCCAGGCAGACCGGGCACACGCGGGTGTTCGGCGGCTCGCCGAACGTCAGCTCACAGCCACAGAACATCTTCGTCCGCGTCTTGAGCTGAACGTGGATCTCCAGGCCGATGACGGTCTCGTAGGTCGTGCTCATGCCGACGTTCCCTCGCCGATGCGGGACGGCGTGGCGTCGAAGCCGAAGGCAGACTCGAGCGCGTGGGCGGCATCGAGGATGCGGTTCTCGCTGAACGCGGGACCGGCGAGCTGCAACCCGACCGGCAGCCCCTCGCTGAGGCCACAAGGCAGCGACAGTGCCGGGATCCCGGCAAGCGAGATCGGGATCGTGAAGATGTCATTGAGGTACATCGCCAGCGGGTCGTCGGTCTTGGCGCCGAGCGGGAACGCGACGCCCGGGCTCGTCGGCGTCACGATGAGGTCCACGTCGGCGAAGGCTGCGGCGAAGTCCCGCGAGATGAGGGTGCGGACCTTCTGAGCGCTGGCGTAGTAGGCGTCGTAGAAGCCCGACGACAGCGCGTAGGTCCCGATGAGGACGCGTCGTTTGACCTCCGTTCCCATGAAGTCGTGGCGGGTCCTGGTGTACATCGACAGCAGGTCGTCCGCCTCGGCGCGTGCGCCGTAGCGCACCCCGTCGAAGCGGGCGAGGTTGGACGATGCCTCCGCGGGAGCGATGACGTAGTAGGCGCTCAGCCCATAACGGGCATGCGGAAGGGCGACGCGCTCCACGGTGGCCCCCAGGCCCTTCGCGGTTTCCAGCGCCGCTTCGAACGCGGCCCAGACCCCATGCTCGATGCCCTCTCCGGTGAGGTCGTCCGGCACGCCGAGACGCACGCCGTCCAGTCGTTCGGTGGTCGGCAGCGCGATGTCGTCCGGGCGCCCGACCGACGTCGCGTCGCGCGGGTCACGACCGTGCATGTGCCCGTAGAGCAGGGCGACGTCGGTCACGTCGCGCGCGAACGGGCCGGCCTGGTCCAGCGACGACGCGAAGGCGATCATGCCGTACCGGCTGACCGACCCGTAGGTCGGCTTGAGGCCGACGATCCCGCAGAGGGCGGCGGGCTGACGGATGGAGCCGCCGGTGTCGGTCCCCAAGGCCCACGGAGCCAGTCCCGCGGCCACCGCGGCGGCGCTGCCTCCGGACGAGCCGCCGGGTACGCGGGTGTGGTCCCACGGGTTCTGGACGGGTCCGTAGGCGGAGTTCTCGTTCGACGAGCCCATGGCGAACTCGTCCTGGTTCGTCTTCCCCAGGAGGCTCGTGCCGGCCGCCGCCACCTGCGCGACGACGGTCGCGTCGTACGGAGGCCGGTATCCCTCGAGGATCCTCGAGCCGGCTTGTGACGGGACACCGGCCGTACAGAAGAGGTCCTTCACCGCCAGCGGGACGCCGCGCAGCGGCAGGTGGGTGGCCTCGGTGAGGTCTGGCGTGACGTCAGCGACCCAGGTGAAGGCGTTCAGCGTGTCGGCGGCTGCCGCCGCGCGGAAGGCATCGAAGAGCTCGACGGGGTCCAGGTCGCCCGCGGCGATGGCGTCGACCGCGGTCTTCGCGGTCAGATCGGTGAGCGTCGTCATGATCAGGCCTGCGGGCTGGGGACGCGGAAGCCGTCGTCGGCGATGTCGGGCGCCCCGGCGAACGCGGCGTCACGCTCGAGCGAGGGACGCGGATCGTCTGCACGCAGGGCACCTGCACCGGCCACCACGTGGGCCGTGGGCGGCACCCCGACGAGGTCGAGCTCGGAGATCGTCTCGATGTGGCCGAGGATGCTCGAAAGCTCGGTGCTCATCTGCCCCACCTCCTCGTCGGTGAGCTGGAGCCGGGCCAGCCGGGCGACGTGGAGGACCTGCGTACGGTCGATCATCAGCCGCGCAGTCTAGCCCCGGCCCGGTGGCACGGCCTTTCAGGCGCCGGAGGGCGGTGCCGGGCGTACCGGCACGTCCGGTGCCTCGCTGAACGGACTGTCCAGCCGGTCGTCGCGGAGCGTCAGCCAGCCGCCGGCACCGATCGCGGCGACGCTCAACAGGCCGAACCATGCCGGCGCGAGGATGTCGACGCGGTCATCCGCCAGCGACAGGCCGAGATCGGGCTGCGCGAGGGTGAGACGGAAGAACAGCGTGAGGAACACGACGAGGGCCCAGAACGTCGTGCCGACGGCCGCGACGACGGCGAGGACGGGCGTCTCGCGCTCCATCACGGTGACGGCGACGAGGACGAGAGCGAGGGCGATCAGGACGATCAGCATGGCGACGAGAAACCAACCGAGCGTCTGGAAGCCCGACTGTGCGAGTCGGTCGACGAACGCGCCGACGGCCCGGTCGGCGACCGCGTCGAGCGAGGGCGGCAGCCGCGCCCCGGGGTCTCGCAGGACCGATTCCTCCGGGCGCGCCCAGTTCAAGGTCAGCGCGACGAGGAGCGCCACCGTGGCGAGGGCCGTGACGATCTCGCCCAGCCGCAGGCGGGCGACGTTCATGCCGCCGGCCCCGCCGCGGTCAGGGTGTTGCGCAGCAGACACGCGATCGTCATCGGCCCGACGCCGCCAGGCACCGGCGTGATGGAGGCGGCGACCTGGGACGCCGCGTCGAAGTCGACATCGCCGGTCAGCGTCGGCGGCGGGCCGTCCAGACGGTTCATGCCGACGTCGATGACCGTCGCACCCGGCTTGATCCAGTCGCCCTTGACGAGGTGCGCGACCCCCACCGCCGCGATGAGGATGTCGGCGCGCCGGCTGACCTCGCCGAGGTCTGCCGTGCGGGAATGGCAGATCGTCACCGTGGCGTTGGCGGCCAGCAGCAGCTGGCCCATCGGTTTGCCGAAGAGGTTGGAGCGGCCGATGACGACGGCCTCCTTGCCCTGCGGGTCGACGCCGGCTTCGGCGAGCAGCAGCATGACGCCGGCGGGCGTACACGGCACGAGGCCGGGCATGCCGAGCGCCAGGCGACCGGCGCTGGCGATCGTCAACCCGTCGACGTCCTTGCTCGCGTCGATGCGGTTCGTGATCTCCGCCCCGTCCAGCGGCGCCGGGACCGGCAGCTGGCACAGGATGCCGCTGACCCGATCGTCCGCGTTCAACTCGTCGATGAGCGCGAGGACCGTCTCGCGAGAGGCGTCGGCCGGCAAACGGTGGTCGAAGCCCTGGATCCCGACCTCCGCGCAGGCCTTCTGCTTGCCCCCGACGTACACCGCGCTGGCGGCGTCCTCCCCCACCAGGACGGTGGCCAGCCCGGGGGTCCGGCCCGTGTTCGCGGTGAAGGCGGCGACGTCCTGCGCGACCTGCGCGCGGACCTTGGCGGCGACGGCCTTGCCGTCGATGATCGTGGCGCTCATACGGTCCCTGAGGCTAGTGGACGGCGCGGGCCAGGCGACGTGTCGTCGCCACTGCTGCCTCAGCGCTTGGTGATCGGCGCGTAGTCCGCCATCAACTTGCGCTCTGACCCGTCGGAGGCGAAGCGCACCACGACGACCCCGCCGCCCTCGACGCTCGTGACGACACCCTCGCCGAAGGCGGCGTGCACGACGTCGTCGCCCATGCGAAACGATGGCGCGCCGCCGCCGGTCGCGTCGTCGCCGGTCCCGGAGGAACCCGACGAACCCCACGATCCGCCGCCAGAGGACCACGACGCCATCGCGCGTACCCGGGGGGCACCACCGGCGACGCTCGCCGAGCCCCAGGTCGAGGCCGTCCCCTGGCGATCCACGAGGTCCGTCGGCAGCTCGGCGAGGAAGCGACTGGGCAGGCCGAAGTTCGGGGCGCCGCCGAAGACCGCGCGGCGACGGGCGTGGGTGAGCGTCAGCGACCGCATCGCCCGGGTGATCCCGACGTACATGAGCCGCCGCTCCTCCTCGAGCGTTCCCTCGTCGATCGAGCGCGAGTGCGGAAAGACGCCTTCCTCGCAGCCGATCAGGTAGACGATCGGGTACTCGAGGCCCTTGGCGTTGTGGAGCGTCATGAGCGTCACCATGCCGTTGTCGTCCTGGCGCGTGTCCGCGTCCGCGACAAGCGAGATCTGCTGAAGGAAGACGTCGACCGTGTCCTCCAGGTCGGGATCCTCAGCCGTCGCGTGGTCGAACTCGCGCGCGACCTCGACGAGCTCCTGGAGGTTCTCCGTACGACCCTGGGCTTCGATCGTGCGCTCGGCCTCCAGCGCGTCGAGGTACCCGGACTCGTGCAGGACGGCCTCGAGCAGGTCGCCCACGGGAACGCCCTCCTCCATCCGGGCGCGGAGGTTGTTCATCGTGTCCATGAAGCGCCCGAGCGCCTTGCACGCGGCGGTCCCCAGGCCTGGCACCGAGTGCGGGTCCTGCGCCGCGTCCCACACCGGGATGCCCATCGTCTGGGCGTGACTGATGACCCGGGAAAGGGAGGTCTGACCGATACCGCGCCGCGGCGAGTTCGCCACGCGCGTGAACGACACGACGTCCTGCCCGTTGCCGAGGATCGTCAGGTACGCGACCGCGTCCTTGATCTCCGCACGCTCGTAGAACTTCGTGCCGCCGATGACCTGGTAGGCGACTTCGCGTCGGACGAGCGTGTCCTCGATGACACGCGACTGCGCGTTCGTCCGGTAGAAGATCGCGACCTCCGACCGGGAGACACCCTCCTCGAGGAGCCGCTCGATCTCACCGACGACGTAGCGGCCCTCGGCGTGCTCGTCCTCGAGTTCACGTATCAAGATCGGGTCGCCGTCCCCTTGATCGGTCCACAGCGTCTTGGGGATCTGCGCGCGGTTGTGCGCGATGACGGCGTTCGCCGCGCTCAGGATGGTCTGGGTCGAGCGGTAGTTCTGCTCGAGCTTGATCTGCGTCGCGCCCGGGAAGTCGTCCTGGAAGTTGAGAATGTTCGAGATGTCCGCACCGCGGAAGCTGTACACCGACTGTCCGTCGTCGCCCACCACCATGAGGTTCTGCGGGCCTTCCGGGTCGCCGGCGAGCAGTTGCAGCAGGCGGTACTGCGCGTGGTTCGTGTCCTGGTACTCGTCCACGAGGACGTGCCGGAACGTGGCGGTGTACCGGGAGCGCACCTCGGGGAAGAGCTCCAGGACGTTGACGACACGCCCGAGGAGGTCGTCGAAGTCCATGGCGTTCATACGATGCAGCTGCTGCTCGTAGAGGTCGAAGACGTCTGCGACCGTCTGCTCGAAGTAGGACCCCACGAGCTCGCGGTAGGCGGCGGCGTCCCGCAGCTTGTTCTTGGCGTCCGAGATCTGGTGGAGCACCGCGTTCGGCGTGAAGCGCTTGGCGTCGACGTCCAGATCGTCGAGACAGCGCTTGATGAGGCGCTTGGAGTCAGCCGTGTCGTAGATCGTGAACTGGCGGGTGTAGCCCAGGCGCGGCGCCTCGCTGCGCAGGATCCGCACGCAAGCGGCGTGGAAGGTCATGACCCACATGGCCTTCGTCGAGTGACCCAGGAGGAGCCCGACCCGTTCGCGCATCTCCTGAGCGGCCTTGTTCGTGAACGTGATGGCGAGGATCTCCCCCGGCCTCACCTGGCCCGTGCGGATGAGGTAGGCGACGCGGTGGGTGAGCACGCGCGTCTTTCCCGAGCCGGCCCCGGCGAGGACCAGCAGCGGACCCTCTCCGTGGACGACCGCCGCGCGCTGCGGCTCGTTCAGACCGTCAAGCAGGCTTTCGAGATGGGCAGCTGGTGCGGCGTCGGGCATCCCACCCGAGCATAGGGAGGGGACCGGCGGGCACCGCTGCGCCACGTCCGATCCGCCGGCCGGCGTCGCGAGGGACGGCTGCACGCCTCCCGCCCGCGCACGCCAGGCCGTAGCCTGCTGGGGTCATGTCGCTGAGCCTGACCGACGACGTGCGCCGCTCGTGCGCGCAGATCGCCACCGCCGCCCAGGCTGTCCGCATCGATCAGGACGCCATGGACCGGGTGTGCTCGGACGGGTGGGCCGTCGTGGAACCCGGTCTGGATGTCCGCCACCATCACCTCGACGACGACGCCGAACACGTCGCCCGGGCGATGCTGATCGGCGACGCGGTGAACTTCGGTTCCGGATGGTCACCGACGCTGCGAAAGCGCACCGACCCGGCGACCGGACGTCCGTTGTCAGGATCGATCACGATCGCCTGGTCGCTTGCTGAGCACCATCGCGCTCACGGGGTCTGGACGGCCGATGCCCTGCGCGCGATGCGGACGGACACGCTGGCGGCCGTCCTGCATCAGACACCGGACCACGAGCTCATGAGCCTCTACGCGCAGGCGCTGCGGTCGCTGGGCACCTTCATGGGACCGCGGTCGGCGCTGGAGATCGTGGCCGAGGCCCGCGGCTCGGCGGTCCGGTTCGCCGGCGCCCTGGTCCGGGCCATGCCGATGTTCGCGGATCACGGCTTCTACAAGCGCGCGCAGATCACCGCGAACGACCTCTCGCTCGCCGGCGTCGCGGCGTTCTCTGACCTGGACGACCTCACCATCTTCGCGGACAACCTCGTCCCCCATGTCCTGCGCTGCGAGGGCGTCCTCGTGTACACCCCCGCGCTGGCCGCACACATCGACGCCGGCAGGACGCTGACCCTTGGTGGGTGGGAGCGGGAGATCCGTGCCTGCGCCGTTCACGCCTGCGAGCAGATGGCCCCGCGACTCGGTGTCCCGCCCCGCGTGCTGGACACGTGGTTGTGGACCCGCGGCCAGTCGCCGCAGTTCAAGGGCGTCCCCAGGCATCGTTGCCGATCGATCTTCTACTGATCGGGCGACCGGGGGTGTGCGGGCGTCTCAGCCGCCGGCCGGGCTCGGACCCTTGACGGCCCGCAGCCGACGCCCCTGGGCGGCGTCCGCGTCGGTGTCCGGGGCGGGACCGCCGAGATCGCCGACCGAGGCCTCGACCGCCGCCAGCCGCGAGGAGAGCGCCCGCATGGCGTCGGCCACGGGGTCCGGAAGGTGGATCCAGTCGGCGTCAGGGCCTTCCGGACGCTTGCCGTCCACGCGCACCGGGTGACCCGGGTTCCCGACGACGGTCGAGTTGGGCGGCACGTCGGTGATGACGACGGTGTTGGCGCCGACCTTTGCCCCGTGGCCCACCAGGATCGGGCCGAGCAGCTTGGCGCCCGAGCCCACCGTGACGTTGTCCTGCACCGAGGGGTGACGCTTGCCGGTGGCGAAGCCGGTACCTCCGAGGGTCACGCCCTGGTAGAGCGTCACGTTGCGGCCGATGACGGCGGTCTCCCCGATCACGACACCCATCCCGTGATCGATGAAGAGCCCCTCGCCGATCTGCGCCGCCGGGTGGATCTCGATGCCGGTGATCGCCCGCGTGGCGTACGCGATGGACCGTGGGACGACGGGGACGTGCGCACCATGCAAAGCGTGGGCGACGCGGTGAGCGAGCAGGGCGTGTACCCCGGGCCACGCGGCGAGGACCTCCAAGGAGCTGACCCCGCGCGCCGCCGGGTCCCGGGCGTGCGCGGCCGCGACGTCGTTGCGGATCTCTCCGGCCACTCTGGCGATCGTGCGCAGGCCCAACATGTGGCCCAGAGCGTAGCGGTCGCCATTGCGTGCGCCGTCGGCCGGGCGGGGTCGTGAGCGATACTCCGGCGTCGATGGCCCCCCGCGTCCTCATCCTCCACGGCTGGCAGGGGTCGGGCCCCGACCATTGGCAGACGTGGCTCGCGGGGGAGCTTCGACGCGCCGGGAACGGCGTCCTGTACCCCGACCTGCCGGCGTGCGACCAGCCGTGCCCGGACCGCTGGGGCGCTGCGCTGCATCCGCAGTTGGCCGCCCTTGCCGAGCTTCCGGGTGCGGGGGAACGCGTCGTCGTCTGCCACTCGCTCGGGTGCGTGTTGTGGCTGCGCGAGGCGCGACGGATCGTCCCTGCCCACAGGGTCGATCGCGTGGCGCTCGTCGCACCCCCGTGCCCGGGTGCCCGCGTCCCGGAACTCGCGCAGTTCTACCCTTCCGGCGCCGAGCGTGAGCACATCGCGAGGGCGGCGCGTGGCCAGACGATCCTCGTGTGCTCCGACGACGACCCGTACTGCCCGGGCGCCGGAGCCGCCGAGCATTGGGGCCGACCGCTCGGGATCGAGGCCGAGGTCCTTGAAGGGGCGGCGCACCTGAACGCCGACGCGGGGTACGGATCGTGGCCGGCGATGGCCGACTGGGTGGTGGGCCGGCGCAGTCGGATCTCCGGCTGACGCTCGCCGCACCGCAGCGATCGCGTCAGTAGGCGAAGAACGGCAGCGAGACGTACCGCTCGCCGCTGTCCGGCAGGACCACCGCGATGCGTTGCCCTTTGGACTCAGGCCGCTGTGCGACCTGGAGGGCGGCCCAGACCGCTGCGCCGCAGGAGAGTCCGGCCAGGACGCCCTCGGTCCGTGCGCACAGGCGCGCCGTCTCGATCGCCGCCTCGTCGCTGACCGGGATGACCTCGTCGAGCAGTTCGCGGTTGAGCACGGGCGGGACGAATCCGGCGCCGATGCCCTGGATGCGGTGTGGGCCCGGCGCCCGCCCGCTGAGCACCGCCGAGGTCTGCGGCTCGCACGCGACGACCCGCAGCTTGGGGTTCTTGTGCTTCAGATACTCCCCCGCGCCGGTGATCGTGCCGCCCGTTCCGACCCCGCAGACCAGGACATCGATCTTCCCGTCGAGTTGCTTCCACAGCTCGGGGCCGGTCGTCCGCCGATGGGCCTCGGGATTGGCGGGGTTGGCGAACTGATCCGGGAGAAAGACGTCGCGGTCCTCGGCCATGGCCCGGGCCGCCTTCACGGCCTCGTTCATGCCGCCCATCGACTCGATGACCTCCACCCGCGCGCCGTAGAGGCGCAGAAGCCCTTCGCGCTCACGGCTCATGCCCTGCGGGAGCGTCAGGACGAGCTCGTAGCCCTTCGCGGCGCAGACAAAGGCCAGCGCGATGCCGGTGTTGCCGCTCGTGGCCTCGACGATCGTCGTGCGTCCCGGTTCGATGCGTCCCTCCCGTTCGGCGGTCTCGATCATCGCGACGCCGATCCGGTCCTTCACGCTGCCGCCAGGGTTGCCCGCCTCGATCTTGCCGAAGAGCTCGACGTCCGCCGGTGCGATGCGGCTGAGCTGGACGACCGGCGTGGATCCGACAAGAGCGGCAACGTTGATCGGGATTCGGGACATCACGTCGAGCATAAGCCACCGCCTGGGGTCCTGCGCGATCGTGGGCCGGCCCTGGGCGTGACACGACGCGGCCTCAGGACGACGGATCGCCGGCCTCGACCTCCTCCCGGCGCGCGAAGATCGGAACGTGACCGGCCAGAAACGCCAGTTGATCAGCGATGACCCGCTCGAAGAGCTCGCCGACGTAGATGTCGAAGTGTCCTGCCGGGTACCGGATGACTTCTCCGCGCGGGGCCTTGGCCGCGTGGCGCAGGGTTGCCTTGGCGGGCGCGACGCTGTCGGTGTCGCAGACGCAGAAGAGGATCGGGCACCGCACCTCACCGGCCTTGCGGCCCGGGGCGTCGAGGGGGATCTCCAGCGCGATCCGGGCGGGCACGTCGTTGCGGTACTCGGCCTCGGTCATGCCGGCGGCGTCGAGCAGGCCGAACACGCCGTCGACGACGTCGGGGGCGTCCATGAGGCCGACCTCCCCGGGCCGAGCGGCCACCTTGACGCGTACCGGCGGGCGGCCCGCGGCCTGGGCTGTCCGATCCTTGACGGCAGCCCAGGTCAGGCGTAGCGAGCTCATCGGCGACATCTGCATCGCCGAGGCCATCCCGTCGGTGAAGGGGCACTGCGCGATGGCCGCGATGACCTCGTGGTCGACGGCGGCTGTGGCGATCGCGTGGCCGCCGCCGAAGGAGGTCCCCCAGAGCACCACGCGGGAGCTGTCGACCTCAGGCAGCGAGCGGGCAAAGCGGATCGCCGCCTGCCAGTCCTCACGCTGGCGACTGATGCTCAAGAGCTCGCGCGGCTGCCCTTCGCTGTCGCCGAAGAAGCGGTAGTCGAAGACCAGGCAGGCGTATCCGGCAGCTTGGAAGCGCTCGGCGAACACCGAAAGGCGCAGCTCCTTGACCGCCCCTAGTCCGTGAGCCATCACCACCACCGGCGGGGGCGCGCCGCCCGGGGTGGCGGCCGGCAGGTACAGCCACGCGTGACAGTTGGACCCCCCGGAGAGAAAGTGGACGACCTGACGTGGGGGCTGATCGGTGGGTGGCACGCAGGGCCTTTCTTGAACGTTGGACAAGAAGCGGGATCTTTGCGCGTTCTTGATCAGCTGTCAAGATACGAGGATGCCCGCCAACCGACGCCCCGTCCCCAAGGAGCAACGGCGCGACGAACTGCTGATCGCCGCGGCGCAGCTCTTCGTCCGGGACGGCTACGAGGCGGCCTCGATGAGCCGCATCGCCAATGAGGCCGGGGTCACGGCCAACACGCTGTACTGGTATTTCAAGGACAAGGACCAGTTACTCGTGGCCGTCGCCGACAGCTATCTGGAGGCTTTGCTTGCCGAGCATCGGGATGCCGGCCCGCGGCCGCTGGCAGATCAACTGCTGTGGCTCGTCACGCGTCTGCGCCCCGTCAAGCACCTCGTGGCCACCGTGCACGACCGTCTCGCGGCCTCAGCCGCGATCAGCACCTGGCATCAGAGCTTCCATGCTGCCTTCGAAGAGGTCTTCGAGAGCCAGCTTTCAAGCCCGATCCCGGAAGCCGACCGCGCTGTGGAGATCGCGGCGGCGACCTTCGCGCTCGAAGGCGCGATCACCCATCCGCTCGACGATGCCACGACTCGGGCGCTCTGCCAGAGCATCGCGGACCGGCTCCATCGCATCGTCGCCGAATCCGTCGCCTCTCCCGCACGCTGACGGGCCGCCCGGACCTGCGCTGAACCCAGCCGGACACGCAGCCCGTCTGGCTCGTGGATCAGATGTAGTACATGGCGACGCCCGCATCTCGGGCCTCGCGCTCGACGACGTCCGTGATCGTCGTCTCCCCCAGCACCTTGCGAGCGGCCGCGGCCGCGTCGGCAAAGACGCCTTCTGCGTCCCGGCCGAGCGGGCCGTCGAGCAGTTCGACGACCTCGAGCACCGTGACCGTCGACGGATCGCGCGCGAAGGTGTAACCACCCTTGACCCCGCGCTGGGACTTCAGGACACCGGCGCGTCGCAGCGTCGCGAAGAGCTGCTCGAGGAACTGGACCGGTACGTCTCGCCGACGGGCCAGCTCACCGATCGGCACCGGCCCGATGTCGCCGGCGCGGCCGAGTTCGGTCAGCGCCTTCAGCGCGTAGGGGCTCTTGGTGGTGATCGAGATCATGGGCGTTACGGTTCCGGCATCGATCGTATGGCACACATCGGCCGTTGGGCGCCCCCGGGGGCGCTCATGGTCCTCATCTTCGTCCTCTCGGCCCAACCGGACCTCAACTCCGGGCTGGGGACGATCGATCTCGTCGGGCGCAAGATCGCACACATGACCGAGTTCGGCCTGCTCTGGTGGCTGTGGCTGCGCGCCCTGGACACGGTGCCCGGCGTGCGGTTCCGGCGCGCCGGCCCGCAGCTGCTGGCGGGGCTCATCACCGCGGCCTACGCCGCGACGGACGAGCTGCACCAGACCTTCGTCGACGGCCGGCACGGCACGCCGGTCGACTGGCTCATCGACTGCGCCGGAATCGCGATCGCGGTGGCGATCACCCGACGCGTCCAGACGAGACGCCTCAAGGCCGAAGAGATCTCAAGCCGCGACGTTGCGAGCCTTTAGGCGAGCAACTCGCGATGGCATCCGAGCGCGCAGCGCGAGGATGCCACGACGCCTCAAGGCCGAAGAGATCTCAAGCCGCGACGTTGCGAGCCTTTAGGCGAGCAACTCGCGATGGCATCCGAGCGCGCAGCGCGAGGATGCCACGACGCCTCAAGGCCGAAGAGATCTCAAGCCGCGACGTTGCGAGCCTTTAGGCGAGCAACTCGCGATGGCATCCGAGCGCGCAGCGCGAGGATGCCTCTCACAACCAGCCGCGTTCCGTGGCCATGAGGACGGCCTGGGCGCGATCGACGGCGCCGATCTTGCCGTAGATGTTGTGCAGATGGGTGCGGACGGTGCTCGTCGACAGCTGCAGCTCCAGCGCGATCTGCTTGTACACCTTGCCTTCGGCCAAGCGCCTGAGGACTTCGACCTCGCGGCCCGACAACGGGCACGGATCGGTCTGCCGCGGGCGGGCGCTCGTCGGGTAGGGCAGGTCGTACATGACGGCACGCAACTCGGTGGGACCCAGGCCGATGACCCTGGCGCAGCGCAGCAGCTCGGTGGGCGACACCGCGCCACCCTGGGCGTAGTGGGCGAGCATGTCCGCCAGGCGGACGAACGCGGCTTCGCCCGTGGCGTCGTCTGAGTGGTGGCGCTCGATGACCGACGCGACGGCCTTGGGCAGGCCCCAGCGACGGGCCAGTACACCCCCGACGAGCGCATGGTCGACGCCGAGCTCGCGACGCTCTCGGTGCATGCGCTCCTCCGGGGTGCGGGCGTTGCCGTGCACTTGACCGGGGTAGCCCGGGTAGGCATGCATGAGGACGAGCTTGCCGATGTCGTGCAGGAGCGCGGTGACCATGAGTCGGTCGCGGTGCTCGTACTCGGCCTCCTGGGCCAGCCGGTCGGCGGCTCGCTGGGTCGCGACGCCGTGCAGGCGGAATCGCTCCGGAGCGGCGTCCCAGACGGTGGACCGCTCGAAGAAATCGTACGTGCGAGCGCGCGAGGCGAGCGACTGCACCGCCTCGGGCGAGAGCAGCTCGACGGCCTGGACGACGGACTCGACGCGCCCACGGGTCTTGCCTTCGACCTGGTTCCCCAGGCGCAGGACCGCGATGACGAGCGCGACGTCCGATTCGACGGCGTTCACGACATCGCCGGTCGACACGCGCTCGGCGGTGACCAGACGGAGCAGGCGGTTGCGCGACTCGGCGAGCGCGGGGAATGCTTCGAGCGCCTCGAAGGCGGCGGTCAGCCGCCGGCCGTGTCCTTCGTTGTGATGTCGCTGCGTTCCGGCCTGGTCGGCGTTGGCGTTGGGGTTCGCGTTCGCGTTCGCGGTCGCGAGGGCAGCAGGGGCGGGGGTCATCGACGCGCTCTCTGATTCGGGTGGACGGCTCTTCCCGACCTCTATCGGCAGAGATGGACGAATAATTGAGGCCCGATTGTCGTTTTCAGCTCAGACCATCGTGCAGGCGTCCTCGATGCGTTTGAGTGATTCATCGCGGCCCACGACGTTGAGCGTCTCGAAGATGCCCGGGGAGACGGCGGTCCCGGCAAGCGCCACGCGGACGGGCTGGAAGACGTCCTTCGGCTTGGCCTCACGTGCGGCCACGACATCCTGCAGGGCCCGCTCGATGCTCTCGACGTCCCACGCGTCGACTGCCTCGAGCGCGGTGTGAGCGTCACGCAGCGCGTCGCGCCCGCCGTCCGTCAGCCACTTGGCCTTGGCCTTCTCGTCGTCGCCGGGGCCGTCGAAGATGAAGCCCACGAGCGGCCAGAAGTCCGCGAGGGTCTGGATCTTCTCGCGGGAGATCGCGACGGCGTCACGGAGCCCGCTGCGCCCCGTGAACCGTTCGAGCTCGTCGGTCAGCTCATCGAGGGACAGCTCCCTCAGGTACCGGCCGTTCATCCAGCGCAGCTTCTGCTCGTCGAAGCGAGCAGGGTTCTTGGAGACGCGCGTCACGTCGAAGCGGCGGACGAGCTCCTCCGTGGAGATGATGGTCTCGTCGTCGGTGTCGCCCCAGCCGAGCAGCGCGAGGTAGTTGCGCACTGCCGCCGGGAGGTAGCCCGCCTCGCGCAACTCCTGGACCGAGGCTGCCCCGTGCCGTTTGGAGAGCTTCTTTCCGTCGGGTCCGTGCAGCAGCGGCAGATGCGCGAAGAGCGGCGGCTGCACCCCCATCGCGACGTACACGAGCAGCTGTTTGGGAGTGTTGGAGAGGTGATCCTCGCCACGCACCACGTGCGTGATCTGCGCATCGGCGTCGTCGACGGCAACAGCGAAGTTGTAGAGGGCTGTGCCGTCGGCACGGGCGATGACGGGGTCGTCGAGGTGGACGTGCTGGAACGTCGTGTCGCCGCGGACGAGATCGTGGACCACGGTGGCTCCCTCGTCCGGCACGCGCAGGCGCACGGCACCCTCGGCTTCGGGCGCCCCGCGGAATCCCTTCTCGGCCCCGTGCTCCGCCTTGTAGGCCTTCACGTCGTCGCCGGTGGCGGAGGAGCGGTAGGCGTGACCCTCGTCCAGCAGCTGCTGCAGCACCTGCGCGTGACGGGCGGAGCGCTCGACCTGCGAGATCGGGCCTTCGTCCCACGCGATCTGCAGCCACCGCAGCGCGTCGAGGATCTGCTCGACGTTCTCGGGGGTCGAGCGCTCCCGGTCGGTGTCCTCGATCCGCAGGATCATCGTCCCGTCGCCGCCGCGGGCCATCAACCAGTTGTAGAGCGCGGCCCGGGCCCCGCCGATGTGCAGGGCGCCGGTGGGGCTGGGAGCAAAGCGGACACGCATTGGATAGAACGTATTGGATGCTCATCGGATGCCACGTCTCCCCCGCCGGCGGGGTCGAAAAGGCCGTGGGGCGCGGCGTCGAGCGCGGCGCTCGTGCGATCCAGATCTTCAACCAGAACCCGCGGGCGTGGAAGCCGACCGTCCCCTCCGACGAGGCGGTGGCTGCCTTCCGCAGCGCGATGGACGCCTCGGACGTCGACGCGCTGCTCATCCACGCCGTCTACCTGCTGAACGCCGGGTCTCAGGATCCTGAGATCCGGGAGAAGACCCTGACGTCGCTGAGCGCGTCGCTGCGGGCCGGGGACGCGCTCGGCGCCCATGCCGTCGTACTGCACCCGGGATCGGCGAAGACCGGGGACGTCGGCGAGGCCGTCGCGCGGGCCGGGGCGCTCATTCGCGAGGCGCTCGCGGAGTCCGATCGCTGCCCGCTGCATCTGGAGAACACCGCCGGGGCCGGCGGGACCTTGGGTCGGTCGTTCGACGAGCTCGCCGCGCTCATCGAGGCGGCGGGCGCCGACGATCGCCTCGGGATGTGCCTGGACTCCTGCCATCTGTATGCCTCGGGGCACGACATCCGCACCGCCGACGGCATCACGACGATGCTTGACGAGTGCGCATCGAAGGTCGGACTCGACCGCCTCGGGTCCCTGCATCTGAACGACTCACAGGTGGGCCTGGGATCCAACCGCGACCGGCACGCCGACATCGGCAAGGGTGAGCTCGGCGAGCACGGCTGCTCGATGTTCCTGTCCGAGCCACGCTTCGAAGGGCTCCCGGTCGTCCTGGAGACGCCGGGCCCCGACAAGAAGGGCACACCACCGCAGGAGATCGCTCTGTGCCACGACCTTCGCAGGCGAGGGCTGGCCGAGCGGGGTTGAGGTCCGTGGGGACCGGCCCGCCGCCCGGCGTCCCCCGCCGGCTGCTCAGTCGACGGTGCTGACGAGGACCGTTGCGCCGCCGGTGGCGAAGTTGCCGATGTCAGCCGTCGTCGCCTGACCCTCGGGTGACCCCATCGCCGCGCCCATGGTCTGCTCGTCGGCGAAGTAGAGCTCCGCCATGCGGTAGAAGTCCGCCGGCTTGCCGTCGGGTGTGCCGACGACCTTCGCCGTCTCGGCCTTTTCGATGCCGGTCATCTTGGCCACGAGCGGCATGTGCGTGCCGGAGTAGTACTCCTCGAATGCGGCCGGGTCTGTGGGATGGCCGTAGAGGACGGTGAGCTTGATCAAGGTGGGCCTTTCGCGTGGGGGATGGTCAGCCCGTCTAGCCTCGCCGCCACGATGGTCCGCGTGGTTGTGGCGGAGCGGCAACCGTGTGGACGCGCTTTGTGACGTCGCCTCGCACCATCGCGCCGCCTCCGTGCCCTCAGCGCGCCAGGACCGTCGAGGACGCGGTCGACGCGCCGGAACCGTGATGCGCTGGCCGCATGTGGATCGGACTTCTGACCGCCGGCACCCATCCGTCGCGCCCGGCGAACGCCGAACGCCTGGCAACCCTGTTCGTGTGGGGTCCGCAGGCACGAGCGCGGATCGACGGTCCGCAGGACCAGATCACCGCGGGGATCCGGACGCTGCGCCTGACGGCCGGCGACGACGTCGGCACCTTGTGCCTGCCGCGTTGCTTTGCCTGTCGCCACCCCTACCCGCTACCCGACCCTTTCGAGGTACGCGCGCAACAGGAGACCCTGGATCTCGAGGGTGGCTTCGGTGACACGACGGAACCCGACCCGGCCGAAGGGGGCGACGATTTGACCGGGCCTCGGCAGCATCCCTCCGGGAGGGCCGTCTTCGCCCTCGTCCACGTCGAGGACCGGGCACCCGCGGGCGCCGAGGGCGAAGCGCTGGTCCTCGTCCCCTCCATCGCTCTGGCGGTGCTCGTGCCGTTCGACGCCCTCGGCATCCTCGCCGAGCTGCTCGGCGAGGCGTTCGCCGAGCAGCCACTGCCCGAGTGCGAGCGCTGCGGGGAGGTCGCGCCCGGCGGCAACCTCGGCGAGCCCAACCGTGCCGCCCGTCGACGCGCGGCACGCGACCGGCAGGGGCGCGGGGGCCGTCGGGCCGCGTGACGCTCCCGCCGTGCGATCAGGCGGGCTGTGGCGCCTGCGCGGGCGACGGATGGAATTCGTCACCGTCGGTCAGATCGGGTTCTGACGGTCCCGGGTCTCCATCGTCGGCGAAGCTCGAAGCGCTGGTTGCTGCTGCGACCGCCACCTCGTCGACGATCGGCGCGGGCGAGAAATCGGGCTGCCGGGGTGGTGTCGGCGACGGATCCGGCGGTACGGGGACCGGACGACGAATCGTGGCCCGGCCGAGCAGATGCTCGAGCTCAGCTTTGAGCGTCGGCGTGGACTTCACGCGAAAGGCGTCTCCGAACCGCAGGACCCGCGGCCCGCGAGAGGTCTCCAGCGCGAGCACGAGCTCCGATTCTCCCGGGAAGTTCTGAAGGACGTGCTTGAGGTCGTCGATGATCGACGGCGGCAGCTTCGAGGCGTCGAGCGTGTATTGCAAGGGCTGCGGCCCGACCGGGATCCGTGCGACCTGCTCCCGGGCGGCTGCGACTTCCTTGGCCGACGGTTTGAACGGCTTGATCTCCTGGACGATGACGGATGTGCCCTTGTCCCCGTGATCGACCTTGCCACGGACGATGAGGACCTCGTCGACCTGTGGCTCGTACTCCTGCAGGCTCTTGGGGAAGATCAGCAGCTCGACGGAGCCCTCGAGGTCGTCGATCGTCGCGAACATCATCGGGTCCCCCGACTTCGTGCGGATCTTCTTTGCGGCGGTGACGATCCCGCCGACCTTCACCCACTCCTGATCCTTGACGTTCTCGAGCTCGGACAGGCGGTAGTCGGTCTTGACGATGAGCGCCTCGCGGACCTCCTTGAGCGGGTGCGCCGACAGGAAGAGACCGATCGACTCCTTCTCGAAAGCGAGCAGCTCGGTCTGTTCGAACTCCTCGCTCGGGATCGCGGGATGCGCCGGCGCGGCGAAGGCGTCGGCCGCACCGCCCCCCGAATCCGCGCCGAAGGCCATGTCGAAGATCGAGCCCTGGCCGATCTGGGCATCCATCTGGATCTTCTGACCTGCGGCCTGAGCCTGCTCGAGCACTTCGAGCATGCCCTTCCGGGAGGCCCCGGTCGAGATGAACGCGCCGCACTTGATGAGCGACTCGATCGCCTTCTTGTTCACCGCGCGCGGGTCCACCCGTTCACAGAACTCCCACAGGGAGGTGAACCCGCCGGCCTCTTCGCGCGCGGCCTTGATCGCCTCGACGGCGGCGTACCCGACGCCCTTGACGGCATCGAGGCCGAAGCGGATGTTGCCGTCGACGACGACGAATTCGTGGTCGGAGAGGTTGACGTCCGGCGGCAGCACCTCGATGCCCATCTCGTCGCAGCGCGCGGCGAAGAACGGCACCTTGTCCTTCGTGTCCATGACGGACGAGATGAGCGCGGCCATGTACTCGGCCGGATGGTTCGCCTTCAGCCACGCGGTCCGATAGGAGATGAGCGCGTAACACGCGGCGTGCGACTTGTTGAAGGAGTAGTCGGCCGACTTCTCGTTCGTCTCCCACAGCCAGTCGATCGTGCCGGGAGCCACGCCGTTGGCTGCGCAGCCTTCGCGGAAGGCCGGCTCCAGCTCGGCCATCGCCTTGCGGTTCTTCTTTCCGATGGCCTTGCGCAGATCGTCCGCCTTGGCGCCGGAGAACCCGCCCAGCGCCTTGGAGATCTGCATGGCCTGCTCCTGGTACAGGATGACGCCGTACGTCGGGCCGATGATCGGATCCAGACGCTCGTCGCGTGACTGCACGCTGTCGGGAGCGCGCTTGCCCCTGGCGTACGTCGGGATCTGGTCCATGGCCCCGGGCCGGTACAGCGACACGAGCGCCACGAGGTCGTCGAACTCGGTCGGCTTGACCTTCTGCAGCGCGTTCTGCATGCCTTCGGACTCGAACTGGAAGACGCCGACCGAATCGCCGCGGGTGAGCATCTCGTACGTCTTGGCGTCGTCCATCGGCAGCGTCGCCATGTCCGGCCGCTCGCCGGTCGAGCGTTCGATGATGTCCAGCGCATCCTCGATGACGTCGAGGTTGCGCAGCCCGAGGAAGTCCATCTTCAGCAGCCCGAGATCCTCGACCGGCTTCATCGAGAACTGCGTGACCTGCTTGTAGACCTTGTTGCCCCTCTCGTCCGTCGTGCGGGCGTCCGCCAACTGCAGCGGGACGACGTCTGTCAGCGGCATGCCCGCGATGACGACGGCCGCCGCGTGAATCGAGTTGGACCGGACGATGCCCTCCAGGCCCCTGGCGACGTCGATGACCTGCTTGGCGGTCGGATCCTCGTCGTAGGCCTTCTTGAGGTCCTGCCCGTCCTGGAGGCACGAATCGAACGTCGGCGAGCGCCCCTGCTCGGGGTCCGGGATGAGCTTCGCCAGGCGGTCACCGACGCCGTAGTCATGCCCGAGGACACGGGCGGCATCCTTGGTCGCGGCCCGCGGGAGCATCTTGCCGAAGGTGATGATCTGCGCGACCGACTCCCGACCGTACTTCTCCACGACGTACTGCATGACCCGTTCGCGGCCCTTGACGGAGAAGTCGATGTCGATGTCCGGCATCGAAACTCGCTCGGGGTTCAGAAACCGCTCGAAGAGGAGGTCGTGTTTGATCGGGCACAGGTCCGTGATGCCCAGCGTGTAGGAGATCAGGGACCCAGCCGCCGAGCCACGGCCCGGTCCGACGGCCACGCCGTTGTCCTTGGCCCACTTGACGAAGTCCCACACGATGAGGAAGTACGCGTTGAAGCCCATGCGGTCGATGACCCCGAGCTCCAGCTCCATCCGCTCGACCGCGGCGGCGGGCAGGGGCATCCCGTAGCGCTCGTGCATGCCCTCCATCACCCGGTCCAGGAGGTACTGCCGCTCGTCCTGCCCCTCCGGGAGGAAACGCGGGATGAGCTGGCCCCCGAGCGGGATCTCGATCTCGCAGCGCTCGGCGATCTCCACCGTGGATGCCAGCGCTTCGGGCCACTGCGCGAAGTCCTTGGCCATCTCCTCGTTGGACTTCAGGAAGAACTCGTTCGTGTCGAACGTCATCTTCGGCATCGCCAGCGTCGACTTCGTCTGGACGCACAGCAACGCGGTGTGGTGGTGGTAGTCCTCCTTGCGCAGGTAGTGCACGTCGCCGGTGCCGACGAGCGACGCCCCCATCTCGCGCGCGATCCGTTCGATCCCGACGTTCGCGTGCTCCTGATCGGCGATGCCGTTCTTCTGCAGCTCGAAGTACACGTTCCCGGGCCCGAAGGCCTGCACGAGTTGGTCGGCGTACTCCCGCGCCTGATCGTCCTGCCCCGACACGAGCCTCTGGCACAGGCGGCCGGCCAGGCACCCGGTGAGCGCGATGACGCCCTCGCCGTAGCGCTCGAGCTGGCCCATGTCCACGCCCGGCTTGCCGCCGACCAGGCCTTCCAGGAAGCCGAGGGACGACAGCTTCACGAGGTTGCGGTACCCCTGGTCGTTCTGGGCCAGCAGCGTCAGGTGGTTGCGCTCGATCCGCCGCCCGGACCCCGGCTCCGGCCGGTCGGCGTGATCATCGACGTAGTAGACCTCACACCCGATCAGCGGCTTGATCCCGACCTTCTTGCAGGCCTTGTAATGCTCGATCGCGCCGTTCATGACGCCGTGGTCCGTCAGGCCCAGCGCGGGCTGACCGAACGACGCGGCTCGCTCGGCGAGCTTCTCGATCTTGCAGGCGCCGTCCAGCAGCGAGTACTCCGAGTGGACGTGCAGATGGGCGACAGGCGGCGTGCTCACAGGGCCAGGAGGTTACGGGCCGGGGCGGATGGTCCGACGGGCCGACCGGGACCGCTCAGGCATCGAGCCCCTGGGCCGTGTCGACCCAGGCGAGAAGTCGACCGACGACACCTGCATCGCCGGTGACGCGGGCACCGGCGTCCCCTGCGAGGAAGCTCGTCAGACCACCGACAGGCGTCCTCACGGTGGCGTCCGCGTGTGCCGGAGGACCGGGGTGCACAGACGGTCGGGCGCCCGCGACCGTCACGTGCGCCTGCACCGTCCCGTCGGTCTCAGCGAAGGCGACGGTGAAGGTCTCCCCCACGCCCGCGGTCGCGTCGAGTGCGCCCATGAGCAGCGTGAGCAGCTGCACGCACGAGAGTCCGGCGCCCGCCGCAGCGACGTCCCTGAGCGCGACCGGTCCGCGGAGCGCCCGCGCGAGCCGGCGCGCACGGCGGCGACCACCCGAGATCGTGACGCCGGCCGGCAACCGGCGTCCCCCGCCCCCACCGAAGAGCGGAGCCAGGGCTTCAGCCGAGCCGGCCAGGCGCAAGTCGACGGACTGGTCGCGATGCTCGGCTCGCGGCGTCTGGACGTCGGCCGTCCCGTCCCGGTGCAGCTGCACCCGCAGGACGGCTTGCCCGTCCATGTCGACGTCGTACGTCAAGTCCTGCCCCAGTCGCTGGGCCTGCACCGGCACCAGAGCCTGCAGTACGTCGCGCGCCGCCGCCGGATCGCGTCCGGCGAGCTCGACCGTCGCGGGGGTCAGCCACGAGCGGGTACGGCGCTGAGCCGAGGGTCCGGCACGGGGGCCGAGCTCGACCTCGAGCTCGACTGCCGGGTCCGGGACAGCCGCCGCCGTCCGCCCAGGGCCCGCCCCCGCTGGGTCGTGGTCTGACGTGGCCGCCGGCTCGGGGTCCTCGCCCTGACCTACAGCGTCCCCTGGCACGGCCCCCCGAGAGGGTGCGTCGGGCGTCGACGGGTCTGCGAGGGCCTCCTCACGGCGGATACGCAGGCGCGCCGCCGCCCTGGCCAAGTCGATGATCACCGAGTCCGGGTCGCCGCTCGGTCGGGGCGGATCCGGGGATACCGCAGGCCCTTCCCGGAGGGCGGGATGGTCAGCCGGCGGCATCGAGGGCGGCGGCCGCAGCGCGGCACGGACGCGTTCGAGCTCGTCCTCGAGCTCGAGGATGCGGTCCCCCGCGTGGGCGGCTGTCTCCTGCTCACGCCTCAGCTGCTGCTGGAGCCGGTCGAACTCAGCAGCGGTCTGCGCCTGGACGTGCGACAGCTCGCCACGCAGACGGGCGAGCGATGCCTCTGGGTCCAAGCCGGCGGTCTGCGTCTCGAGTTCGGTCTGCAGACGGTCACGCTCGGCCTCTGCGCGCTCGGCTCGCGCAGTCGCAGCCGACGCGCTCTCACCGGAGAACCCCCGAGCGGCTCCGATGGCGGCGTCGGCGGCATCCTGCGCCTCCACCACCGCGGCGTGGGCGCGTGCCACCGCCGCGCGGGTTCGCACCTGGGCGGCGGACAGCTCGTCGCGGACGGTGACCACCTCGAGCAGCAACAGGTCGCGCTCCTGCTCGGCCCTGTGCGCACGGTCCTCGGCAGCTGCCACGAGCGCTCGAGCCGCCTCCAGGTCGGCCGCTGCCGCAGCACGCCCCCCGCGCTCGGCGGCGACGAGCGCCTCGGCGGCCTCCCGCGCAGCGCGCTCGCGTTGCATCGCCGTCCCGAAGCTCCCCAGATGAGCCCGGAGCGACGCCACTCCCCCGCGGACGATCGCCACCTGCGCCTCGAATGCCGCCCGCTCGTGCGCGATGACGCCCTCGGCCAGAAGTCGGTTCTCCTCGATGGTGCTGCGAAAAGCCACGCGCTCGGCGGTGAGACGCGACTTCAGCTCGGCCTCCGCACGCTCACGGTCGCGTTGCTCGTCGGCGAGCCGTCTGGCCAGATCGCGTCCATGAGCCTCACCCAGCACGACGGCCTGCTCGGCGGCGTCCAGCCGGGCGGTGCGCTCGGCGAGGTCAAGCGCCGACGCGCGGAGCGCCTGCGCAGCATCTTCGAGCTCGGCGCGGAGGGCGCCCATCGCCCCCTCGGACGCGGCGATCTGCGCTGCCTGCTCGGCGAGACGTGTGTCACGCTCGGCGAGCTGCACCTTGGCGACCTCGAGCTCGCGTTCGACCGCGAGCCGTCCGTCCTCCAGGGATCGCAGCTCGTCCCTGAGCTGCAACGCCGTCGTCCCGAGTTCGGCCAACACCGATCCCGTCGAGCCCCGACGGTGCTCGTCGGACGCGATGCGCGCCTGCGTCTCGGTCAGCTCGGCGCGCAGCACCTCAAGCTGTCGGGTGACCGTTCCCTGCACCTGGAGGCGACGGTCGAGCTCGTGCTGCAGGAGCGTCACCTCGGCGGCGGCACGTTCACGCGCGTCGGTCAGGTCCCGGACGGCGCGGATGCGCTGCGCGCGCTCGGCGACAAGTTGCTCCTCAAGCCCGCTGGCAACGACCTCGGCGTCGAGCAAGCGGGCCTCCAGCCCTCCGCGACGGGTCGCGAGCACTTCGACGTGTGGGCCGACGCCGGCGGGGGTGTCGCCGCGGACACCGGGAGCGTCTGACCCTTCGTGATGTTCGACCGGCTGCACCAAGGGCGACGGTACTCGGCCTCGCGGACGCGGGGCTCCGTCCGCCGGGCCTGACCCCGCACCTTGCGGGATTCGGCGCCGTCGCCGGCGCCGCCGGCCTACTCCTCCGGGCTGGCGCGCTCGCGCAGCCGGTGGGCCAGCCGCGACTGCAGCGACCACAGCTCGATGAAGCCCGGGGATGCCTGCTGGCTGAACAGGCCGCCCGATGTCTCGAACGTCGCCAGCTGCGCGTCGTAGACGGCGTTCGGCGATTCGCGGGTGACGACGCGGCAGTGCCCCTTGAAGAGCTTGAGGCCGATCGTCGCCGGTCACCTGCGCGGTAGACCGCGTCCATGTAGGCGTCGAGATCGGTGCGCAGCGGCTCCCACCACAGGCCGGCGTAGACGAGGTAGGCCCACTTGCGGTCCAGCTCGCCCTTGAACTGGTTCTGGTGGATCGTGCAGACGAGCCGCTCGAGCTCGGCGTGCGCGGTGAGCAGGATCGTCGGCGGCGGGACCTCGTAGATGTCGCGGACCTTCAGGCCGACGATCCGGTCCTCGATGTGGTCGACGATGCCGACGCCGTGCTTGATGCCGAGTCCTCGGCGGCCGCGTCGAGCAGCTCGACGAGCCCCATCCGCTCGCCGTTCGAGGCGACCGGAACGCCCTGCTCGAAGCGACGCGTGACGATCTCGGCCTCGTCCGGCGCGAGCTCCGGCCGGGTGACGAGCTGGAAGACGTCGTCGTCCGGGGCGTGGTCGAGGTCCTCGATCCACTTGCCCTCGGACGAGCGCCCCCAGAGGTTGTCGTCGATCGAGTACGGCGTCGTCTCCGCGCCGCCCTTGATCGGGATGCCGTGCTCGCGCGCGTAGGCGATCTCCTCCTCGCGGCCCATCATCCAGCCGCGGACGGGCGCGATGACCTTCAGCTCGGGGGCGAGCGTGGCGACGGTCGCCTCGATGCGGACCTGGTCGTTGCCCTTGCCCGTGCAGCCGTGGGCGATCGTGTCGCAGCCGTGCAGGCGGGCGTAGTCGACGGCGAGCTTGGCGATCAGCGGCCGGCCGAGCGCGGTGAAGAGCGGGTAGGCCAGGCCGTAGATGGCGTTGGCCTTGATGGCCGGGACGATGAAGTCGTTGGCGAACTCCTCGCGGGCGTCGACGACCTCGGCGGCGACGGCCCCGAGCTGCAGCGCCTTGCCCTTGACGACGTCGTAGTCCTCCCCGGGCTGGCCGAGGTTGATCGTCAGGGCCACGACCTCGGCGTCGTACTCGTCCTGGATCCACTTGAGCATGACGCTCGTGTCCAGGCCGCCGCAGTAGAGCAGCAGGACGCGGTTGACCTCGTCGGGCTCGGCGAGGTAGCTCGCGGTGCGGGTGTTCTGCGGAGACTGGGCGGCGTCGGTCATGAGACGCGAAGGGTACGCAGTGCGCGAGCAAACCGCCTTGCACCTGGCGCGCCGCTGGGCAGCAGGAGTACTATCGCCGGATCTTCCGTTAGGGGAAGCGTCGGTCCCGGGCAGGGGGCGACATTCGATCAGGGGGCAAGACGCTATGCATGTATCGGGAAAACGGGCTGTGCGCGGGTTCGCGCTGGGGCTCACCACCATCGCCGTCGTCGTACCGGCGGCATCGGCCGCGACGGTCTATCCGACCGCCAAGGGCAGCACGTTCACGGACAGCAACGACGGCTGGCAGGAGAGCGGCAAGTCGTGCGCGGCCGTGCTGGGACTCCTGAGCAACACCCTCTGCGAGGTGACGACCCGCATCGACACCACGAACGGCAAGCCGGCTGGATCGCTCTCGCACGAGTTCAGGAACGTCGTCGGCGTGCTTTCGCCGGTGGTCGGGCCGACCGCGGTCGCGACGTCGGTCTCCCCGAAGTTCACCGTGCCCAGTTACACCGGCGTTCCCCTCACCGCGGGCCTCGCCTACGACCGCCGCTTCGTCAACGCATCGCTGACGGCGGCGCTGCCGCTTCCGATCCCGCCGGGCGTGACCAGCACCGTGACGCTCGTCGACGACACCCCGGGCGCCACCACGCTGCGTCAGACCATCGCGAGCGAGACCCCGGGCGGCTACGGCAACGCCTTCACGGCGGCGCCCGCGGCGCCGATCGCCGCAGGTGTCCTGTTAAGGATCACCAGTATCACCTTGAATTCAAGACGGAGTACTCGCCGATCCTCGACGCCGCGCTCGGCTCGCTCCTGGCGCAGTACGACAACATCAAGCTGACGGTCAACGACGGCACCACGGCGCCGCAGCGACAACCGGCACCGCCACGAACATCACGGGCTCCGGTGCCACGCTCAACGGCACCGTCGACACCGGGGCGACGACGCCGGTCGGCCCCTCGACGCGCTACCACTTCGAGTACGGCCCGACGACGACCTACGGGCTGGAGACCGCAGAGCGCACCACGACGACCAACGGTCCGGTGCCCGGCGAACTCATCGGCGGCCTTGCGCCGCTGTCGACCTACCACTTCCGTCTCGTGGTCACGCGAGCGGACGATGTCGACGTCCCGGGCGGCGACTCCGCCTTCACCACCCTGTCCACCGACCGGTCCCACCGGGTGCCACCGGCGCCGACAGGAGCCACCGGGCCCACGGGTGCCACCGGCGCCACCGGCGCCGGGGCGGCAACCGGTCCTGCCGGGGCAACAGGTCCGGCCGGCGCGAACGGCACCCCGGGAGGACACGGGCGCCACCGGACCTGCCGGACCTGCCGGTTCCGCCGGCAAGCCCGGTCCGGCCGGTCCGGCCGGTCCCGCTGGGCCGAAGGGCGCCTCGGGGGTCAACGGCATCCGACGACGATCATCCAGAACGGCTCGAACAAGAGCCTGCTCAAGATCAAGCCGTCCAACGTCACGCTTGTCACGACCGGCCGCCTGAAGGGCCAGGTCCGCCTGCCGATCTTCTGCAGCTCCAAGACGGGCCGCGCCTGCGCCGGCACCGTGAAGATCCGCACCCGGTACGAGATCAACCCGGCCACGCGGCCGCCGGCACGCGCCAAGCGTCGCGTCACGATGCGACGTTCGAGTACCAGATCGTCCAAGGGCGTCAGGGCTTTGCGTTCGCCTACCTGTCCCCGGACAAGTTCGACCTGATGAAGCGGGTCAAGAGCATCGCGGTGATCGTACACCGTCCAGGTGACCGACTCGCTTGGGCAACCGCCAGGTCGTCAGCGCAAACGGCCGCCTGACGGGCGCAAGAAGGCGCTGTCCGGCACGAAGAAGAAGTAGCACCGTGCTCGCACCGGGGCGCGACGGTTCCGGGGCGGCCTTTGTGCCGCCCCGAGTCCGTTCGAGCAGCCGGCGATCCGACGCGCGAAGAGCGCGCGAGCAACCGCGTCTTGCACCTAGCGCACGGCTCACCTCGAGGAGTAGGGTCGTCCGACTTCCGTTAGGGGAAGGGTCGGTCCCGGGCAGGGGCGACATTCGATCAGGGGGCAAGACGCTATGCATGTATCGGGAAGACGGGCTGTGCGCGGGTTCGCGCTGGGGCTCACCACCATCGCCGTCGTCGTACCGGCGGCATCGGCAGCGACGGTCTATCCGACCGCGAAGGGCAGCACCTTCACCAACAGCAACGACGGCTGGGTCGAGTCCAGCCGGTCCTGCGCGACGATTCCCATGGCCCCGCTGTTCCCGAACCTGCTGTGCGAAGTGTCGACCGGCATCAGCGCAACGGTCGGCAACCCCCCCGGATCGTTGTATCACGCGTTCGAGAACGTCGTCGGCGTGCGTCAACCCGGTCATCGGGCCGGCCGGAAAGGCCGTGCACGAACTCGCCGTCGTTCGTCATCCCGGGCTATCCGACGATCAAGAACGCCACGCTGACCTACGACCGCCAGGTCATCAACGACTCGCTGACCGCCAAGCAGATCTCGCAGATCCCGCCGGGCGTCACGAACACCGTGACCCTGGTCGACGAGACGGCGGCCACGGGCACCGTGAAGTTCCCCGTCGAGACCCCGGCGCTATCGACGCCCTTCGTCCCGTCACCCCGCCCGCGATCACCACCCTCGTCGCCGGTCACAAGTACCACCTGGAGTTCGCCACCGACTACGCGCCGATCCTGGACGCCGCGCTCGGCACGCTCTCGGTGAGGTACGACAACATCAAGCTGACGGTCGACGACCTGACCATCGCACCCAGCGCCGTGACCGGCGCGGCGACCGACGTGACGAGCGCCAGCGCGGTGCTCAACGGAACCGTCGCGACGGGGGCCACCGGTGCCACCGGGCCGCTCACCCGGTACCACTTCGAGTACGGCAAGCCGGCGGACCCGGCCGTCTTCCGGACGCCGGAGCGCACGACCGTGACCAACGGTGCGGTGCCCGGCGAGCCGATCGGTGCCCTGGCACCGTCGACCGCCTACCGGTTCCGGCTCGTCGTCACCCGTCCCGACGATGTCGATGTCCCCGGAGCGGATGCGACGTTCACCACGCCCGCTGCCGCTGCCGGTACCCCGGGGGCTCCGGGACCGGCCGGCGCGCCCGGCCCCGCCGGTCCGGCCGGCACGAACGGTGCCCCCGGTCCGGCGGGCGCGCCCGGCGCTCCCGGAGCAAAGGGTCCCGCCGGCCCTGCCGGGGTGAACGGCTCCTCGACGAGCACCGAGGTCCAGAACGGCTCCGCCGCGTCCCTGCTGCGGATCCGCGCCACCAACGTGACGGTCGTGACGGCCGGGCGGCTGAAGGGTCAGGTGCGTCTACCGATCTTCTGCAGCGCCAAGACCGGTCGCACCTGTGCCGGCACCGTGAAGATCCGCACGATCTCCGAGATCAACCCGGCAACCCGTCCGCCGGCGCGGGCCAAGCGGCGCGTGACGCTGACGACGTTCGAATACCAGCTCCTGCAGGGCCGGGCCGGCTTCGCCTTCGCGTTCCTGGCCCCCGACAAGCTGGACCTCATGAAGCGTCTGAAGAGCATCGCCGTCTCGATCACCGTTCAGGTGACCAGCGCGGCGGGCAACCGGCAGGTGGTGACCGGCAAGGGACGGCTCGTGACGCGGCGCACCGCCTGACGTCCGCAGCTTCACGGTCTGACCCGACGGGCCCGCGCAAGCGGGCCCGTCGTCTTCTTCAGGCAGCCACTTCGGCCGCCAGCGTCTGGCAGGCGTCGACGAGCTGCGCGCCGTCGTCGACCTCACCATGGGTGCGCCGCAGCCGATGCTCGGCACGAACCCGCCGGTCATGCCAGAGCTGACCCGTGCTCTGCGCAGGCTCTGAGGCGGCGACGAGCCAGACGATGGTGTCGGCGCCCTCGGTGAGGTTGCGCAGCAGCGGCCTCATGACAGCGCGAAACCGCGGGAGCGACCGCTGCACGCCGGGCGTATCGGCCCAGCCGGGATGCATCGCGTGCGCGACCACGCCGGTCCCCAGGAGGCGTCTGGCCCACTCCCCGGTGAGCACCATCTCCGCGCGCTTGGTCCTTGCGTAGACACCGGACGCCTCGTACGGCCGGCGCTCGGTCTGCAGGTCGTCGAGGTCGAGTCCCTGGCTGAGCATGCCGCCCGAGGTGACGGTGACGATCCGCGCAGGTGCCCCGGCCGTGAGCAGCGGCATGAGCAGTTCGGTCAGCAGCCAGAGTCCGAGGACGTTCGTCGCAAAGGTGAGCTCGACCCCGTCGACCGACAGCTCACGGGTCTCGCTCATCACGCCCGCGTTGTTCACGAGCGCGTGGAGCTCCGGGACGCGGGCGGCGACGTCGGCTGCGGCCGCACGTACCGAGGCGACCGAGCTCATGTCCCCGAGCACGAGTTCCACGTCAGGGTTGCCGGTCGCGGCGACGATCTGCCGGACGGCCTGTTCGCCGCGCTGCTTGTCCCGCGCCAGGAGGAGCACCCGCGCACCGAGGTCAGCGCACTGCTGCGCGGTCTCCCGCCCGAGCCCGGCGGTGGCGCCCGTCACGAGGACCGTGCGGCCCTCCAACGACGGCAGCGGACCGAAGCCTCCGCGGCGGGCGAGATAGCCCAAGCGGCTGAAGCCCGGGAGGACGAGTGCGTCGAACAACCGGTCCACGACGTCACGGAGCATCGGGTCAGTCGCTCAGCAGCCGCTCGACGCGCGCGAGCGCATCGTCGAGATCGGCGTCGGCGATCACGAGCGGCGGAAGCAGACGCACCGTCGACGGGCTCGTCGCGTTCAGGACAAGGCGCTCCTCGCGCAGCGCGCGGCCGACGAGCGCCATCGCGTCCACCCCGTCGAGCTCGACCGCCTGCATGAAGCCACGACCACGGACCTCGATGACGTGCGGCATGTCCGTCAGACGCGCGGACATGCGCTCGCCCGAATCCCTCGACGTGCGGCAACAGCCTCTCCTCGTCGAGGATGTCCAGCACCGCCAGCCCGGCGGCGCACTGCACGGGTCCGCCGGCGAAGGTCGAGCCGTGGTCCCCCGGTTCGAAGACCGAGGCCATCTCGGGGCCGGCGATCAGAGCGCCGATCGGCAGCCCTCCGGCCAGGGCCTTGGCGACGGTCACGGCGTCTGGCCGGACCGACGCGTCCTCCCACGCCCACATGGTGCCGGTTCGTCCCAGGCCGCACTGGATCTCGTCGTAGATGAGCGCCGCCCCGTGGACATCGCACGCTTCGCGGGCGGCCTGCAGGACCTCGCGGGGGAGTTCGAAGACGCCGCTCTCGCCCTGGACGGGCTCGAGGATGACGGCCGCTGTCTGACCGTCCACCGCCTCGGCGATCGCCGCGGCGGTCGGCTCGACGGCGCGGAAGCCCGGGACGAGCGGGGCGAACGGGGCCTGCTTTGCCTCCTGCGGGGTCGCGCTCAGCGCGCCGTAGGTCCGGCCGTGGAAACCGCGGTGCATCGAGATGATCGTTCCGGCCCGACGGCGCTTACGCGCGCACTTCAAGGCGGCCTCGACGGCCTCGGTCCCGCTGTTGGTGAAGAAGACCCGGGTGCCGTCGCCGAGCTTCGACAGCCGTCGCCAGCCGTTCCGCCAGACGCGACCATCGGGTCGGTGTAGAACAGGTTGCCGACGTGGATGAGGTCCCCGGCCTGCGCGCGGATCGCCGCGACGACCGCAGGATGGCAGTGACCGACCGAGTTCACCGCGAGCCCCGTCTGCAGATCGAGGTACTCGGTCCCGTCGGCATCCCACAGGCGGGCGCCGGCGCCGCGGACGAACTCCACGGGCTGTCGCGCGTAGTTCGCGGTGAGGAATCGATCGTCGATCATGGCTGGTGTCTCCAGACGCGGGAAGGCGAGCCGCCAGGCGAGCGTTCCCAATGGAGGGCGATCCCCCTGGGCGAGCTTTTCACCGGGCCGCCCGGATCTTCGTGCCGATGCCGGCATCCGTGAAGAGCTCGAGCAGCAGCGAGTGCGGCACGCGCCCGTCGACGATGTGGGCGAACGACACGCCACCGTGGATCGCATCGATGCACGCCTGCAGCTTCGGGCGCATCCCTCCGCCGACGGACGACAGCGCCGCCTCGACCTCGTCCGCGTGCGCTTCGGAGATGACGGAGGTCGCGTCCGCCGGATCCCGCAGCCACCCCTCCACGTCGGTGAGGAACATGACCTTGTAGGCACCCATCGCGCGGGCGACGGCGGTCGCAGCCTCGTCGGCGTTGACGTTGTAGGAGCGTCCGTCTGCGCCGGGCGCGATGGACGCCACGACAGGGATGTAGTCCTGCGCGATGTGGTTGATGACATCGACGTCGACCTTCTCGATGCGGCCGACGTACCCGATGTCCTCTCCCCCGGGCGACAGCTGCTTCGCGGCCCGGAAGAGGTTGCCGTCGTCGCCGCTGAGCCCGACCGCCGCCTGCCCGTGGCGGTTGATCCGCAGGACGATGTCCTTGTTCACCTTGCCGATCAGCACCATCTTGGCGATCTCGACGGTGTCGGCGTCGCTCACGCGCAGGCCGTCGACGAACTCGACGTCCATGTCCAGCCGCTGCATGTACTTCGTGATGTCCGGGCCGCCGCCGTGCACGACCACGACGTTCAGGCCGACGTACTTCAGCAGCACGACGTCGCGGGCGAACTCCTCGCGCAGGGCCGGGTCGGTCATCGCCGCGCCGCCGTACTTCACGACGATCGTGCGGCCGTGGAACTCGCGGATGTACGGCAGCGCCTCGAGCAGCGTGCCGACGTCGCGGACGGGGCGGTGGTGAGTCGGTCATGTCGTGTACTCCGCGTTGATCGTGACGTACTCGTGGGACAGGTCGGAGAAGAAGACCTCGGTCTCGTTGCCGTCACCGGGCAGGCCGATGGCGTACTCGACCTCGTCGCCGGAGACGAGCTCGTGCCAGCGCGACCTCGTCGTACGGGACGGCGGCGCCCGCCACCGCGACCTGCACACCCTCGATCGCGATGTCGAACGCGATCTGCTTGCCGCCCTGGAGGGCGGCGCCGATCGCCTGCGCGATCCGTCCCCAGTTCGGATCACCGCCGTGGAGAGCGGCCTTGACGAGCGGGGAGTTGGCGACCGACCGGGCGACGGCTTCGACGCCGCCGGCGTTCCCGCCGCGGACCATGACGCGGCCGACACGGGCCGACCCCTCCCCGTCCTTGACGATGAGCAACGCGAGTTGTCGCAGCACGGCGTCCAGCGCCTGACCGAAGCGCAGCTCGTCGTCGCTCTCGCCGTCGATCGCGACGCCCGACGCGCCGGAGGCCTGCAGGACCACCGTGTCGTTCGTCGACAGCTGACCGTCGACGCTGATGCGGTCGAAGGACCGCTTGACGCAGACGCCCAGGAGCAGGTCGGCGGTCTCGGCCGGCAGCACCGCATCGGTCTGGACGAAGCAGAGCATCGTCGCAAAGCGCGGCTGGATCATCCCCGCGCCCTTGGCCTGGGCGGTGATCGTCACGGCCCCGCCGGACAGCTGCACCGTGACGCGCGGCACGCTTGTCGAACTTGTCCGTCGTCATCATCGCCTTGGCGAAGGCGCCTTCGCCGCAGGGGCTCAGCTCGCGGCCGGCCTCGAGCAGTCCACGCACGACCTTGCGCCCGTCGAGCTGCACGCCGATGACCCCGGTCGAGCACACCGCCACGGCGTCCTCGCGGTTGCCGGTGCTCATCGCAGCGGCGCCCTGCATCCGCGCGGCCTCGTCCATGCCGCGACCGCCGGTGGCGGCGTTCGCGTTCCCGGAGTTGACGGCGACGACGCGGATGGCGTCATGCCGGGCGCGGTCGCGGGTGACGAGGACGGGGGCGGCCAGCACTGCGCTGGCCGTGAACCGGATGGCGCTCGTGACGGCGTCGGCGTCGGCGACCATGCAGCCCGAGGTCGAGCTTGCCGCTCTCCTTCAGGCCGCATGCCACGCCGGCAGCCCTGAACCCCTGCGGCAGACCACCGGGGATCTGGCTCGTGACCCACGGCGGGGCGTCGACCCAACGGGAGCTGAAGAAGTCGGCGTCACCCATCACAGGCCCGCGGTCTCGTCGTAGCCCAGCATGAGGTTGAGGTTCTGTATCGCCTGGGATGACGTCCCCTTCCAGAGGTTGTCGATCGCGGCGAAGACGAAGACCTTCTGCGTCCGGCCGTCGACGTGCACGAAGAGACGGCAGAGGTTCGTGCCACGGACGTCCCGGACGCCGGGGGCACGGTCCACGAGCTCGACGAACGGCTCGTGCGCGTACGCGGCCTCGAAGAGGCCGTGCACGTCCACCGGTTCGCGGAGCGTGGCGTAGCAGGAGAGCAGCTCGCCTTGATCGATCGGCAGCAGGTGCGGGGTGAAGGCGGCGGTGACGCCGAGGGCGCCGGCCCTCGCGAGCTCCTGGTCGATCTCGGGCATGTGGCGGTGACGCCCTACGCCGTACGGCGCGACGTTCTCGGTGACGGACGACGAAATGCGTCTTGTCGGTCGCCGCACGCCCGGCCCCCGAGACACCGGTCTTCGCGTCGATCACGACGTCGGCCAGATAAGGCGCCAGCGGGGCCAGGGCAAGGATCGCGGCTGTCGGGAAGCAGCCGGGGTTGGCGACGAGCTCCGCCCCGGCAAGGTCGTCCCGGTATCGCTCGGGCAGGCCGTAGACAGCGCCGCCGAGCAGCTCCGGCGCGGTGTGCGTGACGTACCACTCCTCGTAGACGTCGCGGTCACGCAGGCGGAAGTCGGCGCTCAGGTCGACGACCTTCACGCCCCGCTCCCGCAGCGCTGCGACGGTCTGAGCCGCCGCCCCGTGCGGGTAGGCGACGATCGCGGCGTCGACTCCGTCGGTATGGCGATCCAGGTCAAGCTCCTCCAGGACCATCGGCACGCGGTGGTGCGGAAAGAGCTCGTCCAGCCGCTGGCCCGCGTAGGAACGGCGACGTGACGCCGCTGAGCTCGAGCTGCGGGTGCCGATCGACGAGCACGGCGGCCAGCGCACCGGCGTACCCTGACGCGCCGGCGACGAGGACCCGCGAGGTCTGAGGCCGATCAGCCACGGAGCTCACCCCCCAGCTCCGACGCGATGCGCTTGACGAGCTTCGCGCGGATCCTCGCCACGTCCTCCTCGTTGAGGGTCCGGTCCTTGGCGCGGAACGCGCAGCGCAGGGCGATCGACTTGCGGCCCTCCCCGACCTGTGCCCCGGTGTAGACGTCGAAGACCCGGACGTCCTCGGCCACCTGCCCGACGACCGCGACGACGTCCGCCGCCGCGACGCTGTCGCCGGACGACGATCGCCAGGTCCTGCAGGACCGCGGGGAAGCTCGTGACGTCCCGGAAGGCGACGAGCTCCGGCGCACCCGCGATGAGCCGGTCCAGGTCGACGGCGAAGACGCCGACAGCCCGGGCGTCCAGGTCCCACGCTTTCGTGACGAGCGGATGAACCTCCCCCACGAAGCCGACCCGCGACACCGTCCAGAAGCACCTCGGCGCTTCGCCCCGGGTGCAAGAACGGCCAGTCGACAGCCGTCATGCAGCCAGTTCCGCCCAGCGGAACTGACGGCATGGCGAACGTCAGCGGCACCCGCAGGGTGGCGGCGACCGCTTCCAGCAGCCCCTTGGCGGCGAAGAAGTCCGACGGGATGGCGCCTGCGCCGGTTGCGTCGCGCCAGTCGGTCCCGGAGGGGTTGCCGGTGACAAGCGCCGCGAGCGCGTGATGCTCGTCGGCCAACGGGTCGGCCGGATCGGCCGGGCGCCGGTAGACCGTGCCGGATTCGAAGATCGCCACATCCGACATCCCACGGGCGGCGTTGTGGGACGGCGACATCCAAGCAGCGAACCGAGGATCGTCGGTCGCAGGATCGACTGCGCTTCGCTCATCGGGTTCTCGAGCACGACGACGTCGCGCAGCGGGTGGTCGACGGGGATCCGCAGCCGGTCCAGGACGGCCGCCTCGGTGAACGACCAGCCGGCGATCTCGTGCAGGCCACGGCCGACGAGCACGTCCTCCGCACGGCGGCGCAACCGCTGGGCCGGCGTGAGGCGCCCCGGGAAGCCGGTGCGGTTCTCCTGCACCGTCGACGGCAGCGACTCGAAGCCGTTCAGGCGCGCGACCTCCTCGATGAGATCGGCCTCCCGCGTCACGTCGTTGCGGCGGAACGCAGGCACCGCGACGTCCAGCCCGTCCTCGGCGGAGGTGACGCCGAAGCCCAGAGCGGTGAGGATCCGCTGGCTCGTGCCCCGGTCGATCGGGGCGCCGAGAAGCGAGACGACGCGGGCGTCACGCAGGCGGATCGTCTGAGGGGCGGGGCCCGGGCCGCCGACGTCGATCGTCCCGCCGACCGGTGTGGCGCCGGTGAGCTCGACCATCAGCCTGGACGCGACGGCCTGGGCGTCCAGCGTCTGCTCCGGCGCCAGCCCTTTCTCGTAGCGGGCGCCGGCTTCGCTGCGCAGGCCGAGCTTGGCCATCGTGCGGTTGATGTTCGGGCCGTCCCATGTGGCGACCTCCATGAGGACGCGCGTGGTGCCGTCATGGACCTCCGAGCGCTGCCCGCCCATGACGCCGGCGATCGACGTCGGGCCGTCGGCGTCGGCGATGAGGACGACATCGGGGTCCAGCGTCCGCTCGACATCGTCGAGCGTCGTCAGCTGCTCCCCCTCGGCAGCAGCACGGATGGTCAGCTCACCCCCGGCGATCCGATCAAGGTCGAACGCGTGCAGTGGCTGTCCCGTGAGGAACATGACGTAGTTCGTGATGTCCACGACGGTGTTGCGCGGCCGCTGCCCAGCGGCCAGCAGCCGCTGCTGCAGCCACAGCGGTGACGGCCCGATCTTCACGTTGTCGAACGCGCGCGCGGTGAAGCGCGGGTTCAGCTCGGTCTCGACGGTGATCCGCACGCCGGGGATCGTGTCCCCGGCGGGGTGCGCGTCCGCCGCCCACGGCGGCGGGGCCAGGGTCGCACCCGTGGCGGCGTGGACCTCCCGCGCCACGCCGTACACACCGAGGCAGTCCGGACGGTTGGGTGTGACCTCGAGCTCGAGGACCGTGTCGCTGATCGGCAACACGTCGGCGAGCGGCGTACCCGCCGCGAGGCTGTCGTCGAGCACCATGATGCCGCCCGAGCGCTCCTCCGCCAGCCCTACTTCGGCGTCGGCGAGGATCATGCCGTGCGATGTCTGACCGCGAAGCTTGGACGCCTTGAGCTTGGTGCCGTCGACCATGATCGCGCCCGGCAGACAGACCGCCACGGTTTGGCCCGCAGCGACGTTCGGGGCACCGCAGACGATCTGCGAGGGCGGGACCCCTGCGTCCGTCGGGGTCACCTGCACCATGCAGACCCGCAGCCTGTCGGCGTCCGGGTGTTGCTCGGCGCTGATGACCTTGCCGACGACGAAATGCTCGAGGCCGTCGACGCCGTGGTGATCGATCCGGTCGACCTCCGTGCCGGTCATCGCCAGGCGCGTGGCAAGCTCGCGCGGCGTCAGATCCGGGATGACGTAGTCGTGCAGCCAGCTCAGCGGAAGTCTCATCGTCGTGCCTCAGCCGAACTGCGCGAGGAAGCGCAGGTCGTTGTCGTAGAACAGGCGCAGGTCCGGCACCGAGTGCTTCAGCATCGCGATGCGCTCGACGCCCATCCCGAAGGCGTAGCCCTGCCACTTCTCGGGGTCGTACTCGCCCGTCGGCACCATCCCGAGGACGTTCGGATCGACCATCCCCGAGCCGAGGATCTCAAGCCACCCGGTGCCCTTGCAGAGGTTGCAGCGCATGCCGGTGCGGGGCAGCGCACCGGTCCCCGAACACTGGAAGCAGCTCACGTCGACCTCCACCGACGGTTCGGTGAACGGGAAGAAGTGGGGGCGCAGCCGCACCTCGCGCTCGTCTCCGAAGATCGCACGGGCGAAAGCCAGCAGCGTTCCCTTCAGGTCTGCGAGCGTGATGTCCTCGTCGACGGCCAGACCTTCGATCTGGTGGAACTGCGGGGTGTGCGTCGCGTCGCTGTCGCGCCGGTAGACCCGCCCGGGAACGATGATCTGGATCGGCGGAGGCTGGCGTTCCATGGCCCGCGGCTGGTTCGGTGAGGTGTGCGTTCGCAACACGACCTCGCGAGAGGGGTCGTCGCCGACGGCGTCGAGCACCGACTGCGGGCGGCGCACGTAGAACGTGTCGCTCCGGGAGCGCGCCGGGTGGGCCGGATCGTGGTTCAGCGCGTCGAAGTTGTAGTGGACGAGCTCGACCTCGGGCCCCTCCACGACGGTGAAGCCCAGGCCGCAGAAGACGTCCTCGATCTCACGGCGGGTGGCCGTCAGGACATGCAGCCGACCCACGGGTTGCGCGGGGACGCCGGGGAGCGTGACGTCGACGGTGTCGCGCAGCAGGCGGGCGTCGAGCTCGGTCGCGGCCAGCAACCCGCCGCGGGTCTCGATGAGCGCGTCCAGCGTCTGGCGGGCCTGGTTCGCGGCCTTTCCGACGAGGCCGCGCTCCTCCGGCGGCAGCTGCGCGACGCCGCGCAGGAGGTTGGGCAGCTCAGCCTTGCGACCGAGGTAACCCACCCGCAGCTGCCTCAAGAGCTGCGGTGGTGTCGGCGGCGTCGATCGCTGCGGTCGCCTCGGTCGTCAGCTCGGCGATGCGGTCCAGTGCGCTCACGGCGACGTCCTCCTCACCGCGACGGAGACGGGGGTCCGAGCCCTCAGGTGGAGGGTATTCGCGGTCTGGCTCATGGGGTCTCCCTGGTCATCTCGTACAACCCGACGGTCGCCGCCATCGCGGCGTTCAGGGACTCGCCGGCGATCGGAACGTGCGCGGCACGGTCACAGGCGCTCACGATCGCGGCCGGCAGGCCAGCCCGCTCTGCGCCGACGACGAGGGTCCCGTCCAACGGGCCATGCAACGGCTCGCCGGTCCGGGCGGCCATCGCGATCACCGGAGAGGGCAGCTCGTCCACGCTGCGGACGCGCACGATGGGCATCGCGAAGATCGCGCCCATGGACGCCCGTACCGCCTTCGGCGAGAACGGGTCCGCGCATCCCGGGCCGAGCGCCACAGACGCGGCCCCGAAGGCCAGCGCGCTGCGCAAGATGGTGCCGACGTTGCCGGGATCGCCGACGCCCCAGAGCGCCACGCACACGGGTCCTGTTGCCGTGTCGGCCCAACGCTGCTCGTAGACCGCGATGACCCGCGAGCCCGAGCCGAGGGCGCTGACGCGGTCCAGGAGCTCCCGCTCCACGAGCACCCCGTCGAGACCGCTCTCAGGCGTGACGTACCGCTCGAGAGCCACCCACCCGGCGGCGTCCGCTGCGGCGATGAGGTCCTCCCCTTCCGCGGCGAAGCGCGAGGTCCGGTCACGCGCATCGCGGCGCGTGAGCTTGCGGACCTCCTTGAGCTTCGCGTTCTGAGGGCTGGTGATCACGGTGGGGGACGACGGTCAGGGCTATCGGAGCAAAAGAAGGGCGCCGTCCTGATGTCAGGAGCGACGCCCGTGAAGACTGTCTGTCGGTGTGGTGCTGGGTGCTACGCAGCGACCGGAGCCGACGACGCCTCGCGGGCGACGTCGACGAATCGGGAGAACGTCTCGGGGTCGCGGACGGCGATGTCCGCGAGCACCTTGCGGTCGAGCTCGACGTTGGCGAGCTTGAGGCCATGCATGAACGTCGCGTAGGTCATCCCGTTCAGGCGCGCAGCGGCGTTGATGCGGGTGATCCACAGCCGGCGGAAGTCACGCTTGCGGTTACGACGATCGCGGTACGCGTACGCGTCCGCCTTCATCACCGCTTCCTTGGCGCGCTTGTAGTTCGAGTTCGCCTGGCCGCGGAAGCCCTTGGCCCGCTCGAGGGTCGCGCGACGCTTCTTCTTTGCGTGGACTGAGCGCTTGACGCGGGTCACTTGGTCTTCGCTCCCAGGAGCTTCTTGACGGTCTTGGCGTCGTGATTCAGACAGGATCAGGGCGTTGCCCTTCTGACGCTTGAGCTTGGGCGACTTCTTCTCCAGGATGTGCGACATCCCGGCGTGGCGCGCCTTGACCTTGCCTTTGGCGGTCAGCTTGAAGCGCTTCTTGGCGCCCGAGTGGGTCTTCATCTTCGGCATAACGGACGTGGAAGTATGGCAGACGCAAGGTGTCCGGCGCGGTCACCCCGCACCGGACGCATCCGCCCGACCTCTAGCTCTTGGCGGTGTCCTCGTCAGCCTCGACAGCGACGGCCTCGGGCGTTTCGACAGCCTCGGCCGGCTCGCCTGTGGCCGTCTCGGTCTCCTCGACGGCCTCCGGCTCGTCGACCGACTCGGTCTCGCCGGGAGCGTCATCCGTCGCGGCGTCGGCCGCAGCGGCCTCCTTCGCGGCTGCAGCGCGCGCGGCCTCGTCGGCCGCATCCTGCTCTGCGTACTGCGCCTCCTCGGCTTCGATGGCGGCGGCAGCAGCAGCGGCAGCGGCGGCGTCCTCCTCCAGCGTGCCGGCGAGAACGGCCTTGCTCGGACCCAGCAGCATGGTCATGTTCCGGCCGTCCTGGATGGGCCGCTGCTCGATCTGGCAGAGATCGGCGAGGTCCTCCGCGAGACGGTCGAGGATCATGACGCCGCGCTCCGGGTGGGTCACCTCGCGGCCACGGAACATGATCGTGATCTTGACCTTGTCCTTGTGGCGCAGAAAGCGCTCGACGTGGCCCTTCTTCGTCGAGTAGTCGTGCTCGGCGATCTTCGGCCGGAACTTGATCTCACGAACCGTGATCTGCTGCTGGTGCTTCTTGGCAGCCTTGACCTTCTGGGCCTGCTCGTACTTGTACTTCGAGTAGTCCAGCACCCGGCAGACCGGGGGCTTTGCCTCGGGGGCGACCTCGACGAGGTCGAGCTCCTTGCCCGTGGCGTACCGGAGGGCCTCATCCGTGCGCATGACGCCGACCTGGGTGCCGGTCTCATCGATGAGACGGACCTCCGGGACGCGAATACGCTCGTTGATGCGCGTGTTATCGCGCTCCGGCATCCGCCGGTCGAACCTGCGAGGGACCGGCACTAGCTGTGAGGACGCGTGGACGGCGCGCCGCGGAATGAATTAGCAGTCAACCCGCCGGAGTATAGCCAGGCTTTAGCTGGCGTGAAACCCGCTGTGCCTGCCGCTTTCCTAGCGACGGCGGGCGGCGCTGTCGTCGGCAAGGCGTGTCGGCGAGCGCGTCGACCGCCTCGGCGCCCTCGTCCCCCTCGCGGTGCCGGCGGACGCTCACGGTGCCGTCCTCGGCCTCACGGTCCCCGACCACGAGCATGTACGGGACCTTCCGCAGCTCGGCGTCCCGGATCTTGCGTGCCGACGGACTCGGTGCGGTCGTCGACCTCCACGCGGACCTTCGCCGACCGCAGGGTCGCGGCCGCCGCATGGGCGGCGTCGGCGTGACGGTCGGCGATCGGCAGCACGATCGCCTGCGACGGGCGTGAGCCAGAAGGGCAGCTCGCCGGCCGTGTGCTCCAGGAGGATGCCGACAAATCGCTCGTACGAACCCATGAGCGCGCGGTGCAGGACGACGGGGCGGTGATCGGCGTTGTCGGCGCCGGTGTACGTCAGGTCAAAGCGCTCAGGGGCCTGGTAGTCGAGCTGCACCGTGCCGAGCTGCCAGGAGCGCTTGAGCGAGTCGGTGAAGTGGAAGTCGATCTTCGGGGCGTAGAAGGCGCCGCCGCCCGGCGCCGATCTCGTAGGCGATGCCGTTGGCGTCGCAGCGCCTGCGCGAGGATCGCCCTCCGCCTGATCCCAGAACTCGTCGGTGCCGAGGCGGTTCTCCGGCCGTGTCGCAAGCTCGTACCGGATGTCCTGCGTCCGTGAAGCCGAAGAGCGCGTAGGTGTCGCGCGCGAACGCGATGCAAGCGGTGATCTCGTCCAGCAGCTGATCCTCGGTGACGAACAGGTGCGCGTCGTCCTGGCAGAACTGCCGCACCCGCATGAGCCCGTGGAGCGCACCGGACAGCTCGTTGCGGTGCAGGAGGCCGGGTTCGCTGAAGCGGACCGGCAGGTCCTTGTAGCTCCAGCGGCTCTGTCCGAAGAGCTCGAAGTGGCCGGGGCAGTTCATCGGCTTGAAGCCCATGGGCCGCTCGTCGCCGGTCTGCGTCAGGAACATGTCGTCCTGGTACTTGTCCCAGTGGCCGGACTTCTTCCACAGCTCCGCGTCGAAGAGCTGCGGCGTCTTGACCTCGGTGTACCCGCGCTCGTCGCCCATCTCGCGCGAGAGCGCGACGAGGTCGTTGAAGACCCGGGTCCCGGCCGGAGTCCAGAAGGCCGAGCCGGGCGCGGCCTCGCTGAAGTGGTAGAGCCCGAGCTCGCGGCCGAGCTTGCGGTGGTCGCGCTTCTTGGCCTCTTCGAGCAGCTCGAGGTGGGCCGCGAGCTCCTTCTTGTCGAAGAACGCGGTGCCGTAGACGCGCGTGAGCATCGTCCGGCGGAGTCGCCGCGCCAGTAGGCGCCGGCGACGGACTGCAGCTTGAACGCGCCGATCTTCTTCGTCGTCGGCGCGTGCGGGCCCCGACAGAGGTCGGTGAACGGGCCGTTCGTGTACAGCGAGACGAGGTCACGGGGCTTCGGGGGCGGCGTTCTTGACGAGGTCCTCGATCGAGCTCGACCTTGTAGGGCTGCTCCTCGGCGCGGAAGCGCTCGACGCGCCTCGCTCGGGGGTCACGTCCTCGCGCGTGAACGTCTCGGCGGCCTTGACGTGCTCCTTCATCTCGCTTCTCCACCGCGGGGAAGTCGGCGTCGGTGAAAGTGCACGCCCTCCGGGAACTCGAAGTCGTAGTAGAAGCCGTCCTGGATCGGCGGACCGATCGAGATCTTCACGCCCGGGTACAGCTCGAGCATCGCGGCGGCGAGGACGTGGGCGGTGTCGTGGCGGATGAGGTCCAGCGCGTCCTGCCCGGAGCGCTGGGTGATGATCTCCAGCCACCCCGTCCGGGACGAGCGGCGCGCTCAGGTCCCTGACCTGCCCGTCCAACTTCACCGCGAGCGCCGCCCGCGCCAGGCCCTCTCCGATCGCGGCGGCCGCGTCGAGCCCGGTGGCGCCCTCGGGAGGTCGAGTCGGGTGCCGTCGGGAAGCGTGACCGTCATGGCTCCGATGCTACGCGAGGGCGTCGGGCGCGGACCTCCCCGTCGGCACGCGCCACCGAGAAAGCGCGCCTTTGCAGGTGATCTTCGTCACACAGCGGATCGATCGCCAGAGGCTTGTGCTAACTTTGTGACATCGAAGGTGGGCGTCGCGTGCTGGTTCGGCGCGGCCGTCCGGACCACGCGGCGTCGTTCGACGCGGCTTCCGGAGACCCGCCTCGCCGACCCCGACCGGTCCCGCCTCCGCCCGCGCACCACCGATGGTGCGACGGACGTCGCACGGGCCGCAGGAAGGATCACCCGTGCCCACCAGCACCTCCGTCCGCACCCGCCGCACCGTGGCCGCCATCGGCCTGACCGCCGTCCTCACCGTGCCGGCGGCTTCGGCCGCCGCCGGCGACGCCACGCCGGACGCCAGGCTGCCGCCCGTCTCCATCCGCGTTCCTGACTCCACGCAGGACCTTTTCGCCGCGCACCTGCGGACAGGTCGCCCACACCCGCGCGTTGCGCTCGACGATGCGCACCGCCCGACATCTCGCCAAGGTCAAGGGCGAGAAGGTCAGCCCGGATCTGCGCACGCGCTTGGCGCACCGCTCCACTCGCGGGCTCGTGATCGAGCAAAGGACGATGCGCGCGGATCTGCGCGAACTCCGTGCCCAGCAGCGTGCCGCCCGGGAGCGTCGCCGCACCGGCGGCGCACCAGCCGTTGCCATCCCGTCTCACCTGGCGGCCATCGCGGCGTGTGAGTCCGGTGGCGACCCGCAGGCGATCGGCGGCGGAGGCACCTACCGCGGCAAGTACCAGTTCAGCCGGCAGACGTGGGCCGCCGTCGGGGGAGCGGGCGATCCGGCGGCCGCGCCGGAGGTCGAACAGGACCGGCGTGCAGCGATGCTGTACGCACGTGCCGGCGCGGGCCAGTGGCCCGTCTGCGGTCGCTGACGGCGACGCTAGATTGGCGGCCATGGATGCCGCCGCCTTCCGCGCGCAGTTCCCGGTCTTCGAGCGCTACGCCTACCTGAACGCCGGGTCGTGCGGTCCCCTTCCGGGGGCCGCACTGCGGGCCGCGGCAGACGTCGCGCTCCGAGCCGCCGAGGAGGGTCGTGGTCTCCCCTACTTTCTGCAGACCACGACCGCCGCCATGACGCTGCGCGCCGCGTACGCCGACGCGGTCGGCGCCGACGCCCACGCCATCGCGGTCACGACCGCGACGAGCGACGGGATCACGCGTGCCCTCGGGGCCCTCGGCCTGCAGGCGGGTGACGAGGTGCTCACCGCCCCGGATGAGCACCCCGGGCTGCTCGGTCCTCTCGCGGCGATGCGACGGCACCTCGGAATCGTCGTACGGACGGCCCCGCTGGCCGGGATCGTCGAGGCGGTCGACCCCGGCACCACGAAGCTCGTGGCGTGCTCGCACGTGAACTGGACGACCGGCGCGCTGGCCCCGGCCGCCCTGTCCGAGGTCGGGCGCGAGATCCCCGTCCTGCTCGATGGGGCGCAGGGCGCGGGAGCGGTCGGCTTCGACGTCGCGTCACTTGGCTGCTTCGCCTACGCCGCGGCAGGGCAGAAATGGCTCTGCGGGCCGGTCGGATCCGGCCTGCTCTGGGTCGACCCGGCCTGGCGCGAGCGCCTGTCGGACCCTGCTCCGACCTACGTCAACCTCGCCGTGCCGGCGGACGGGCTGGACGCTGTGCCCCACGACGACGCGCGCGCGTTCGATGCCCCTGCCCTGTCCTGGGAGCTCATGGCTTCCGCCGCCGCATCGCTCGGGGTGCTGGCGGACGCCGGCTGGGATGCGGTCTTCGCGCGAAGCCAGTTGCTCTGCGACCAGCTCGTGACCGCGCTACAGGACGGGGGCGCGAGGTCGCTCCACGCGGACCCTCGACCCTCGTCAGCTGGACGGACCCCGATCCGGCCGCCACGGTGGAACGCGCCGCAGCCGCGGGCGTGACCGTCAGACCGCTTCCCGGCACCCCCTATGTGCGAGCCTCGGTCGGAGCCTGGAACGACGAGGACGACCTGGATCGTCTCTTGAGCGTGGTGTCCTGAGCGCCGGACTACTCGCAGGTCTGGATTCCGGGCACCGCGAGGTCGGACACGACGCGGCCGGGAGCAAAGCCTCCGATGACCCTCACCCCACGGCGCCTGACGGTGACGAACGTGCCGCCGAACATCGATGAGAACGTCGCCTTGGCGGCGTAGCCCCGGGCCGTGTAGCGGCTCACCATCTGCGCAGGGGTCGTCGTTCCCACGACGACTCCGGCCGCCGTCCGTACGCCCCGGCGGAACGCGAGGCTCGTGAGCTTGCCGCGGTTGAACTCGGCCGTTCCGGTCACGCCCTTCGGCGCTGCCGCCCCGGCGATGCGGTACGTGATCGGCAGCGGGGTCCCTCCGAGCTCGCACCCCGTGCCGCGGTGCGAAAGCCACCCGGTCCTGACCGCGGAGACGCGCGACATGCCGAGCTTGAGCGGACCGATGCCGTCAAGACGGAGCACCGACACGGGTGCTTCAGGACCCCCGGTCGCGGATGCAGGGTGCGCCTGTCCGACCAGACCGGCGACGACGACGACGAGCACGATCGGGATCATCGACAGGCGACGCATCGGCAGAACCTATCGGGAGCAGATGAGGCGGTCCACACCCGCCAGGGATGATCACCCTCACGGATCCCCTACGCAGGTCGAATTCCGGTGTGCTTATGCCCGATTCAGCTGAAGGCGCTTCCATGAAGGTCCGTCGTCCGCTTTGCGTCGATGTCGTGACATTCCGCTCACGCTGAGCTCTGACAGGACGATGGACCAAATGACAGATCGCGCTGGCACGCCGGTCCGGAACCCTGCGGAGCCGAGCGCGTTACCTCCGGGTACGGGGCCGCCTGATGCCAACGACGTCGGCGGTCCCGTCACCCGTCTGCGTCTGACGTCCCGGCGCCTTCTGCCAAGTGGGACATGTTGTCCGTCTACGTGTCCGTATTGGGACACCCCAACTTTCGGCCGATCGATGCGTTGTAGAACACAGCGAGGTCGCCCTAAGCCAACGACTAGGGCGGCCTCGCGTACGTTCGGTGCCCTGTTTTGCCCGGCTCGGTGAGTCAGCCGCTCGTTCTCCGGGACGCCCTCGACTCGTCAATCGAGAAATCCGGCGAGCATCGGCAGCAGCAGGTCCGTGCGACGCGGCGCCTGCATGTGCGTCGTACCCGGCAGAATCGCCAACTGCGACCCCGGGATGAGTGACTGCATCACCGCCCCATGGGCCGTTGTGGTGAAGTCGTGGTCGCCGAGCACGATCAGCGTCCGCGCGGAGATGCCGGCCAGTTGCTCATCGGTCCAGCCGTTCCAGGCCGTTGCGGAGGTCATCGTCCGGGCGGGTAGGTCGGCGAACCGCTCCGGGTGTGGTGAGAGACGGGCGTACGCCTCGCCCATGTCCGCGAAGTCCTGGGCCGTGGGCATCCGCGACGACGTCGCGTAGGTGCTCGGGTCTGCCAGATCAGGGTGCGCGCCGTCGGGACGGACGCTCGCCGAGATCGGGACGATCGACAGCAGGCGCTCGGGGTGGGAGATCGCCAGTTCGAGGGTCGTCCCACCTCCCATGCTGTGGCCAAGGACGTGCGCGCGCTCGATCCCGAGCTGATCGAGCAGCGCGACGACGTCCCCCGCCATGTTCGGATAGGTGATGTCCCTGTCGATGTCGGCTGTCCGGCCGTGGGCCTGGGTTTCCACCGCAATGACGCGGTGGCTACGCGCAAGGGTCGGAATGAGGCCCGCAAACGTCAGGTCGATGGTCATGACGCCTCCGTGGAGCAGGACGAGCGGCGTCCCCTGCTCCCCGTGGACCTCGTAGTACATGTGCAGGCCGTTGACGTCGGCGTATCCGTTGGTCATGCCGTCATGACCGGTCGAGCGGCCCAGACTCATCGCTGCGGCGGGCCGAGGCGACCCTAGGACGCGCCACAGATGCGGTAGTGCCGGTCCTGCCGCAGGGTCCGGCCGTTGTCGAGGTCGAGCGCGATCTTCACCAGGACGCGGTCCGCGTCGACGCCCGCGAAGGACACCCGCATCGCGTGCTGCCGAGTCCGGTCAGCCCGCTGCCCGGCAACGGCCACGCGCGCGCTGCGCACGCGCCGGCCCGCCACCTGGTGCGGGAACCGGACGACAAGACCGCTGCGGGGCGCGCACCCGACGGTCGAAGTGCCCTTCGCGGCGTCTGCGACCAGGTCGCACCCCCCGATCGCGACCTTCAGCGGCCCGTCGGTGGTGACGACGATCTTGGCGTCACAGCCGACACGGGCGCGACGGGCGTCGATCGTCACGGCGCTGACGTTGGCCGCCACGACGTCGATCCGGGCGGCCTTCGCCTCGGACGGCGCCGCTCCCCAGTCGAGCGTGCGCCGGCGAGTACGGCAGGGGACCGTGCGAACCCGCCGTCCAGGGTGCCGGCCGAGCAACGCCACCGGCTCGACGGGCGCGTCCCCGACGCCGAAGCCGTGCGAGCGCGCGTCGATGGTGGCGACCCCGAGGAGCCCCGCGGCGTGACGTCCGCCAGCCAGTAGGCGTGGTCAGCGCGTCCCGTCGCCTTGCGTCTGCAGGCCGGGATCCACGACGTAGGTGACGTGGGCAGGGTTCGCGCTCGACGGTGTGGGCGCCGAAGAACGCCGCGGCCGGAGCGAACTCGTCGTTGTTGCCGAGCGTGATGTGCCCGCCGGGCGCGAACGACCCAGTGGTCGTAGCGGATGCCCGGCCTGCTGGGCGTTCAGGAACGCGCTCCTCGCTCATCTCCGGGCCGACGAGCTCGTCCGGGCTGGCCGTACCACGCCATCACCGGGACGTTGCGCAGCGACGTGAACGAGTCCGGCCGAGGTCGGCGGCCCGACGATCGGGAAACGCGCGCGCCGAACAGGTCGGGCCAGCGACGTGGCCAGGCGGTAGGTGCCGCCGCCGCCCATCGAGTAGCCCGGTGACGTTGGTCATCGTCGGGGTTCAGGCGGTAGTGGCGCGCGACGTCGGCCCACATCTCGAAGACGTCGGCCTCGGCGTAGCTCTTGTAGCTGCCGTCGGGTCCGCGCGCCTCGGGCGAGGCGACGATCGAGCCGGTGCCGCGCTCGCCGAGCTGCTCGGCCTCGTGGCTGCCGAGGAACTCGTTGTAGTTCGCCGACAGGCCGTGCATGCTCACGACGAGGCCGAAGCCCTCGGCTGGGGACGCGGCTTGCGCGGGACGTAGAGCGCGTAGGGCTGGAGCTGCCCGAGGTGGCGGCCGGTGCACTCGCTGTTCGTGCCGGCGAGGCTCGTGATGCACTTCGCGTCGTAGTCGACGCCCTGCCCGAAGTCGAAGCGGCTGGCGAAGATGCGGTCGAGGTGGCCGCTGTGCGGGACCGCCGCTCTCGTCGGTCGACCTTGCGGGCGAGCTTGCGCGAAGTCCACCTGCGCGCCGAAGGCGTGACGTCACCGGAGGCCAGGACGTCGCCCTGGCGGCGCTCGCGCCACCACGCCGCCGTCCTGGGCGCACGCCGACGTGCCCCTCGACGATCGTGTTCGCGGTGCCCGGGTCGTAGATGTGCGGCACGCGGCTCGTTGGTCCGGAACGCCATGTTGAACAGCGCCGCGCCCGAGGCGCCGCGCCGCCGGGCGCGGTGCGCCGTCGCGACCGGCCCGGGCTTGAGGTAGGTGCCCGGCGGCCGGTGTCCCACAGGCCGACGCCGGCGGTCATCCGGACGGTCCGCGTCCCGGGGTCCCAGGCGGCGTGCGGCGAGCCGGACGTCGATCTGCCGGCGGGCCGAGGTCGACGCGTCGCGGTCGGGGCCGGGTCGTGACCGCCCCGCCCGCGCGCGTCGCGCAGCTCGGCGGTCGTGCCGTGGACGGTGAGGAAGAGCTGGGCCGGCGAGCGAGACGCCGGCGCCATGCGGCCAGGCGACAGGGCGCCGCGCCGTCGCCGAGCGCGATCGTGAACGCCGTGCGGTCGACGGTCGATCAGCGTGTTGAGGGTCACGCGGAACGCGGTGGCGGACGTCAGCGGCTTGACGCGCAGCTCGACGAGGTCGGCGGCGTTGTTGGCGAACGTCGCCGTGTCGGTCGGGTAGCTCAGCGTCCCGTGCTTTGGCGCGAACATGTTCTCGACCTCGTTGAACGGGTCGCTGCGGGTCGTCGGTCGCGCCGTCGCGCCGTGGTCGTCGTAGAGGAAGTCCTGGTAGAGGAACTCGCCGCGACGGTAGGCCTCGGCGCCGGAGACGAGGATCGGCTGCTGCCTTCCACGGGCCGACGTTCTGCAGCTGCGGCGCGTCGACCGCCGGTGCGTAGAGCAGGTCCGGGCCGGGGCGCGCGCCCGAGCTGACCTGCGGCAGCGATGACGGTGCCCCCGACGCGGCGGTGGTCCCGCCGACCAACAATGCCAGCGCCACCGCGCCGGCCGTCCGAACGATCCTCATGCGTCCCTCTCTCGTCGACACGTCCTCCCTGGGGTTCATACCGGTTTTCGGTGGGCCGAGGCGCTGTATGACCGGTCGCCACCGATGACCTGACGGGGCGTCGGCCCAGAGCAGATCAGCGGCGCGCTGCGCGTGTCTGCGATCCTGTCGTGATGGCGGTGCGCCGAATCGTGCCCAACCTCCACGCGCCGGATCCCGGTGCTGGTCGAGAGTTCTACGCCGAGGTGCTCGGCCTTGAGGTGGCGATGGACATGGACTGGATCGTCACGTTTGCCGCACCGGAGAACCCGCGGACGCAGATCAGCGCCATACGGGCGGATGCCACCGCCCCGGTGCAGCCGGACGTCTCCATCGAGGTGGACGACGTCGACGCCGCCCATGCTGCGACCCTGCGCCTCGGCTGCACGGTGGTGCATCCGCTGACCGACGAGCCGTGGGGCGTGCGGCGCTTCTTCGTCCGCGCGCCCAGCGGGCAGATCCTGAACATCCTCAGCCACCGCTGACGCCGGATGCCCGACGTGTCGGTCATCACCGCGGTCGCCGCGCGCCCGGCGAACCGGCTGGAGGACACCTATCGGGCGCTGGACGCGGCCGAGGCCGACTGGGAATGGCTGGTCCAGATCGACGGCGCCGCCGCGCCGGTCGATCCGGTTCCTCCGCTGCTGCGGGCGGACCCGCGGGTGCGTGTGCAGGCCAACGGCCGTCAGGACGGCATCGCGGTGACGAGGAACCGCGCCCTCGCGCGGGCACGATCTCCGCTGCTCCTGAACGCCGACAGCGATGACGTCCCGGTCCCGGGGGCGCTGGATCGCCTGATCGTCGCGTTCGGCGACGACCGGGTGGGCCTCGCCTTCGGTGACTGGGTCGAGCACTGGCCGGACGGCGGACGGTGGCAGCCGATTGCGCGTTTCGCGCCCGGGCCTCATCCGCGCGGCGCGATCGCGACGATCTGGGCGGCCGAGCGGTGGGTTCCGTTGCATCTGGCCGGAGCGATGTGGCGCACGACCGCGGTGCTCGCCGCCGGCGGCTGGACCGCGCTGGCCGGCGGCTCGGACATCGGCCTGATGCTCGGCGTCGACGCCGTCTGGGGAAGCTTCTACGTGGCGGGCCCGACGTTCGTCTACCACCACCACGAGCATCAGGTCACTGCCGGCCAGCGCTGGCGCGAACTGTTCGACCAGGACATGGATCTCCTTGCGGCGCGGGCCGAGGCGCTCGGCTTCGCGGCCAAGTGACCCGGCCGGCGGCGCGGGCTCGGGTCCGACCTCGTGCCCGGATTCCGAGTACCAACTGCGGGTCGGCGGCGTCTTCGCCGCTAGGCTGCGGCCGATGCGCACCTCCACCATGTTCAGGGGCGCGGCGGCCTGCCTTGTCACCGTCGCCGCCACCGTCGGCGCGGGTGCCGCGACGGCCTCGGCCGGCGTCGTCGCCGCCGAAGGGATCCTGCCGCCGGGCCAGAGCGGCTTCGTCTCCACGCTCGGCCTGGCGAACGGGACCGGCTCACCGCACCTGTACGACCAGCAGGCGGGCTTCATCGCGTTCGACCGCAAGCCGTTTGGCTTCGACCAGCCCGCAACGTCGACCGAGACCCCGGGCCGCGGTGTGACGATCACGCGCGACGCCTATGGCGTGCCGGACATTCGCGCGGACCGCGAACTGGACGCCTGGTTCGGCGCCGGGTACGCCGTCGCGCAGGACCGCCTCTTCGAGATCGAGGCCTTCCGCAAGGCGACCCAGGGACGGGTGGCGGAGCTCACCGGCACCAAGGGACTGGCCGACGACCTCGTGTCACGGCGCGACTACTACACGCCAGACGAGGTTCAAGCGCAGTTCGATCATCTCCCCTCCCCGTTGCGTGCACGCATCATCGCCTACGCAGAGGGCGTCAACACCTGGGTCGCCAAGGTCCGATCCGACCCCGCCAAGCAGCCGGGCGAGTACGTGGCAACGGGAACGCCGATCGCCCCGTTCACCGCCCTGGACCTGGCGTACGTCGGCATCTTCCTCGCACGGACCGTGCCGTCCGGGGACGGGCAGGAGCTGCGCAACCTGCGGATCGTGCAGGACTCGGGCTCCGCGAAGGCCCTGGACGCGCTCGTCCCACTGCGGGTTCGTGGCCAGTGTCGACGGTCCCGCCGAGCGAGGGCAGCTTCCCGCAGGGCAAGCGGCTGAGCCGTCAGCAGGAGAGCGCCGCGCGGCGCAACTCCCTGCGGTTCATCGCCGGTCTACCCCGTCCGACATCGGCCCAGACGACCGCCTCCTCTCGCAAGGCCGACATGCCCGCTGGGCGGCTAGGACGCACCGGAGGGTCCTCGATGTTCGCCGTGCGTAAGCCCGACGGCGGCGCGGTGCTCTTCAACGGTCCCCAGCTGGGCTTCTCCGCGCCCGAACTGTTCGTCGAACTCGAGGTTCACGCGCCCGGTCTGGACGTGCGCGGCGTGACCGCCCCCGGCGTCCCGGTCATCGGCCTCGGTCACACCGACAAGGTCGCCTGGGGGATCACGAGCGGCCTCTCCGACGACGACGACCTCTACGCCGAGAAGCTCGTCCCCGGTGAGCCCGAGATGTACTTCTACAAGGGCGCGCGCCGCAAGATGGACTGCCGCGACGAGACGTTCCGCTACTCGACCGGGCCGGCGCCGCTGCTCGGCCTCAAGCCACCGGAGTCAGGATCAAAGACGCAGCGCATCTGCCGCACCGTCCACGGTCCGGTGCAGGTCCGCGACGGCGACGTCGCCTACGCCCGACGGTACGCGATCTGGGGTCGTGAGCTTGAGACCTTCGTCGGCATCGACGGCTTGAACCACGCCAAGACGATCACGGACGTGGATCGAGCCGTGAAGCAGGTGACGTGGAACGAGAACGTCATCGCCGCCGACAGCGCCGGCAACATCGGCTACTGGCACCCCGGGCTCCTGCAGCGCCGGCCGGCGAAGTGGGACCAGCGGCTGCCGCTGCCCGGGACCGGCGAAGCGGAGTGGCCCGGCCTGGTGCCCCGCAACACGCTGCCGCGCAGCATCAACCCCAAGCGTGGCTGGCTGGCGAACTGGAACAACGTCCCGTCGTCAGGCTGGACATCCGGGGACGGACCGGCCTCCGAGCGCATGACCGGCGGCTTCCATCGCGTGAGGCTGCTCGAGACCCTCGTGGCCCGTCTGGCCAAGGCACCGAGCTTCGAGGGCGCCAAGCACGTCATCCGCCAGGCCGGGACGACCGCCCAGCAGCGCCCTCTCGCAGACACGCGGCTGCGCCGCGCACGGTCAGGCGCCGGCGGCCGCGCGAAGCTCGTGCTCGACGCGCTGTTGGCCTGGGGCGGCGACTACGCGACGACCGACACGGACAAGACCGTGGATCCGGGCGTGGCGATCTGGGAGGCCTTCAAGGAGGAGGCGGCCCGCCGCGCGACCGCACCCCTGGGCAAGGGCGCCGATCGCCTGGAGTCCAAGCCCGGCACCTCGCATGCGTTCGACATCACCGACCGCGAGGCCTACGGACTGCGCACGCTGTCCTCGGCCGAGTACCGCAAGGTGGCCGATGCGGTGGGCGGACGGCTCGCCGAGCGTTTCGGCAGCCCGGAGCCGTCGAAGTGGCGCGAGCCGCGCTCGATGTACAAGATCACCATCCAGGGCGCCGCGCAGCCCCCGCCGCTGCCGTTCTTCGACCGTGGGACCTGGGAGCAGTTCGTCGAACTCTCCCCCTGAGGCCTGGCCTTCCGGTCCGACTCCCCGGAAACAAGAAAACCCCGCTTTTGCGGGGTTTTCTGTAGTGCGCGATACTGGGCTCGAACCAGTGACCCCCGCCTTGTCGAGGCGGTGCTCTCCCAGCTGAGCTAATCGCGCCGGGGTCCGGAAGTGTAACAAAATGCTGTTCTGCGTGTGCTCGCTCGCTACCTTGGATGCCCCTCCCCCACGTGCGTGAAGGCAAGATGACCACCCCCACCAAGCCGCTGGTCGCCCGGGTCAAGGTCCGCGTCGGCCCCGATGACCACCTGCCCCCCGGTCCGGCACTCCCGGGCGCTCTTCAGACGCCGATCATGTGGCTCGCCCGGCCGCAGTGGATGCGTGCGATGCAGCGACGCTACGGAGCGACGTTCACGCTGAAGGACGCCCTGGCGGGGCGCATCGTCGTCCTGTCGGATCCGCTGGACGTCAAGAGCGTCTTCACCGGCTCCCCCGATGTCTTTCTCGCGGGCGAAGGAAACGCGCTGTTGGGCCCGCTCGTCGGTGACCACTCTGTCCTCCTGCTCGATCGCGCAGAGCATCTGAAGGAGCGCAAGCTGCAGCTGCCCGCCTTCCATGGCGAGCAGATCGCCAAGACCGTCGGGCTCATGCGCGAGGTCACCGAGGCTGAGGTGGCGACCTGGCCCGTGGGGGTGCCGTTCCAGCTGCATCCGCGGATGCAGGCGCTGACACTCGACATCATCATCCGCGTCGTGTTGGGGGTCGAGGACCCAGCGCGCGCATCGCGGCTGCACGATGCCCTTCGACGCGCTTTGGAGTTCCACCCCACGTACTTCCTCATGTGGGCTGTTCCGCAGCTGCAGCGCGTCGGACGGTGGAGACGCTTTCTGACGTCCATCGCCGACGCCGATCGCCTGCTCTTCGAGGAGATCGCCTTGCGACGTGCAGCCTCGGACCTTCAGGAGCGAGGGGATGTGCTCTCGATGCTTCTGCAGGCGCACGAGGCCGAAGGTGATCCAGTCGACGACCGTTGGGTGCGCGACGAGTTGATGACGCTGCTCGTCGCCGGACACGAGACGACGGCAACCGGCTTGGCATGGGCTTTCGAGCGTCTGCTGCGCCACCCCGAGCAACTGGCGCGCGTGCGGGACGGACTCTCCGACGCCCGGGATCCGTACGTCGATGCCGTCGTGAAGGAGACGCTCCGGCTCCGCCCGGTCATCTACAACGTCGCGCGCGTCCTGGCCGAGCCGACCCGCGTCGCAGGTTACGACCTGCCGAAGGGCACGCTGCTGCTGCCGTCCATCGGCCTCATGCATCGCTCGGAGCTCCACTTCGACGGGGCCGCGCAGTTCCGTCCTGAACGCTGGCTGGACGGTACCGCCGAGCCGTACACGTGGATCCCGTTCGGCGGCGGCGTCCGGCGCTGCCTCGGGGCGACGTTCGCCCTGACGGAGATGGCCGAGGTCCTGCGGACGGTGTTGACCCAGGTGGAGATCGAGGCGGTCGGCGAAGCGGACGAGGCAACCCGAGTGCACCACATCACGCTCGTCCCGGCCGGCGGCGCGCGGGTTCGCGTGAGGCGGCGGCGCGCCGCCGCAGGCAGCGAGGTCAAAGCAAGCCTCAAGACCGGCCTCGCGGCATCCGTCTAGAACGCGCCACCGGGTCACCAACCCTTACACTGCCCGCCTGCGACCCGGCGACGTGGCGGAGTGGCTACGCAGCGGCCTGCAAAGCCGTGTACCCGAGTTCGAATCTCGGCGTCGCCTTGAAACGGACGGAACGGGCGCCCTTGGCGGAGGGCGCCCGAGTCGTCCGTGGTGACCGAACGGACGAGGTTGCACTCCTCCGATCGGTCGACCGATGCCGACCCCGGTTCGGTGCGCTTCGACGATCAGGCCGGCCTCGCTCGGCTCCGATATCGACATCAACGCCGGACGCGGGCAGACCACCCGGCGGACTTGTTCTCCATTCCCATCGGGGGTACGGCAATGCTCTTGGCACTCACGTTCGGTCTTTTCCTCGCTGCTCCGCTGGTCCTCCTGGCCGCCAGCGTCGGCCGGACCGCGCTCGGCGTCTCACCGAGCCCCGAGGCGGCCGTCTCCGCGTCCGCGTCCGTCCCCGGGAACGCGACGGCCGGGGTGACCATGGCCGCGCCGCGCAGGCCGACGGCGACCATGGCGCCGGCCCCGTCGCCGTCCGGGCATCGGTCCCGCGGCGGCAGGACGAGTGATCGGCCGCGCGACTTCTTCGGCGACTCGATGACCCGCGAGCGCCCGGCGGTGGCAACGCTGAGCCCGGCCATGTCGGCCCCGTCCCGCCGCGGGGCAGCGCACAGAGCCGCGGCCGTGCCCGCCGTCGAAGCGACGAACGGGGCCTCGACAGCCTTCCCGTTGCGCGAGGCGCAGCTCACCCGCTTGCGTCAGCAGTACGCCCACTACGCCTGACGAGGTCACAGCGCAGGTCCCCGGATGCATCTCTATACTTCGCGCTCGCGCGGCTGTAGCTCAGTTGGCTAGAGCGTCTGCTTGCCATGCAGAAGGTCGAGAGTTCGAGTCTCTTCAGCCGCTTGGATGAAACCCCCGCACATGCGGGGGTTTTTTCGTTCGGCGGGCGTGCCCCCGGGGTCGTCGAGTCGGCCCCCTGCCGCGGAACCCGGCTCGCCGTCCCCCTAGCGGCTGTCGCCGCCGCTGACGTCGGGCGCAAGCGGCGGGGGTCATCGGCACCGCCGCCGAGCCCGCGGTCACGGTGTTGTGCTCGACGCCGGCCTGGCCCCCGCGGGCTGGAACGCGTGTTGCGCGACCCAGACTGACGTGAGATGGTCTTGGGGTGAGACGCTGGGTCGCGCAGGGGGCGATGGTGTTCGCATTGGGATCGGCAACCGCGGTGGCGGTGGCCCAGGGTCCCGAGCCGCGTCAGACCAGGCCGCCGGTGACGACCGCCACGACACCGACGGGGACGACGTCGACCTCCACGACGACACCCACGGGGACGACGTCCACGTCCACGACGACACCCACGGGGACGACGTCCACGTCCACGACGACACCCACGGGGACGACGTCCACGTCCACGACGACACCCACGGGGACGACGTCCACGTCCACGACGACACCCACGGGGACGACGTCCACCGCCACCACGACGCCCCCGCCGGCGACGACAACCACCCCGCCACCGCCACCTCCGGCTCCGGCCGGCACGGATCCCGCTCCCGCCGCCCCCCCGCCCGCCACTTTCGGCCCGCCGCGCAGCGCGTCCTCCCGCGACCGCGACGGCGACAAGACCAAGGACGGCGCCGATCTCTGCCCCGACTCGCTCAAGGCGCAGAGGCGGGTGTTCCGTGGCTGCTCGGTCGCGGACGTCGTCGTCGATCCGGCGCGCGTACTCGACTGGGCGAAGGCCGAAGTCGACGACGCCAAGCAGGACGTCGGGAACGTCCGAGTGCTCAGACGGCGTGCAGCCCCCGACATGCGCAGGCTCGCGCGGGGTCTGACCGGGTTGCGCAAGGCGGCGCGGTCGGCGCTGGAGGATCCTTGCAAAGCCGACGCTGATGCCGCCGCTGCGATGCGCCAGGCGCGAGCTGGGGTCGCCGGGTTGAAGGCTGACGTGAGCCTCCAGCAGCGGGTGGTCATCCAAGAGGGAACGCGGCGCCTGAAGCGAGCGCCGAGGACGGGCGGTGACAGCGACGCCCTGGACGTGCGCTTCCACGACCTGGCAGCCGCCGGTGCTCAGGGCAGGGACGCCCTGAAGCGGCTCGAGCGCATCCGCGGCCTGCTCAAGCAGGCCTGCCGGACCGCCGCCCCCCGCCGGCGTTACTCCGGCCGCGTCATGAAGGTGAACGGCTCCACCGCAACGCTGGACGACGGCCTCGAGGTCGTCCTCAACGGAGCAAGTTCCATGGGCAGCATCGCGACGGGACGCAAGACGACGTTCTACGGGCGCAAGGTGAAGGGCGGACAGGTGCTGGCCACCTCGGGCCGTCCGACGGCGCAGCAGGCGCCGCCCGGCGTCACGAAGCCCGCGGAGTGCGCGTTCGTCCCGCTCGTCGCGCCGGTGCAGGACTTCACCGTCGGCTCCGCGGTCATCTCCTACGACCCGTTCGACGGCTTCCTGACCGGCGGCGACGTCCGGCTCGAGGGTGGCATGGGGATCAACGCGCGCCGCACCGGCCTGTGCGGCGGGAGCGCGGACAACAAGCGCGTCGTCGTGTACCTCGGATATACGAGTACGTCGGGGCAGGTCTTCGCCAGGCGCTTCCTCGGCGCCTTCTACGGCCTGCCCGAGTACCAGGACCCTGCCCGGATCCCCGAGGACATCGATCCTTCAGCGACCGGGAGGCTCTTCTTCGAGACGCAGGACGGGCCCACCACGACGAAACTGGACGAGTGGCGTGCGCGGCTCGGCCCGACGGGCCACTGGGCGGAGGCGGTCTACGACAACACCCGCTTCGCCATCCCGGACGACGGGGCGATGGCGGCCCGGTTCGGTGTCGCGACCCTCGTGGAACTCGAGGGGACGCTGAAGTACTCAGCGGAGATCTTCGGGGTGGGCTACGGCGTGGTCGGCGGTGCGTCGACCTACCCGAACCGCCAGTACATCGTTGCCGGGCAACAGTTCGCAGTCCATGGCGGTGATCCGATGCCGGAAGACCCGGGCGGCCTGGCGTGGGCGTACGCCTACGGTTTCAACGGCGGATCGGTGTTCCACTACGTCGCCAGTCAGCCCTCGGTCGTCACAGACATGATCGCCGACTGCCCGCCGGGGACGCCCGACAGCTTCTACCGCCTGCCGTGGAAGAGCGGGCGGTCCACAGGGTCACGCAAGGCAACAGCACCAGCTTCACGCACAAGGCAGGCGGGTCGCAGCAGTTCGCCTTCGACTTTGTGATGCCGCTCTTGACGGTCGGTCGAGCGACACGCTCGGGCGAGGTCATCTACGTCGATGAGCACCGGTCCAAGAACAAGGATCCCAGCGACGACACCGTTCCGTGGATTCCCGGAAACACTGTGAAAAGTCCGCCACCAGGACCGCACGGTCGGCTACTACACGCACATGGTCAGGGGCGGTGTGTTCCCTGAGAAGGGCGACATCGTCGCCCGAGGGGACAACCTCACGGTCACCGGCAACACCGGCAACTCGTCAGGTCCTCACCTTCACCATCACGTCTACGACCCGGCCACGGGCGATTCGGTGCAGATGTCCTTCGAGGTCGGGTTGGTCGCCGGCGTATCGGCGCCATGTGTCGGCCTCGACGACGATTCGACGTACCTGTCGACCAACGACTGATCTCTTGGCATGAAGCGGTCGAGAGGCCGGGTTCCCCATCTGCTGGACGAATCTCCGCACAATGCTGAGCGTGCGCTCTCAGGGCGTGGCGAACTGTCGGCGGCGGCGGCCGACCACAGGTCCGGTACCGGATCTCGGTCCTGGTGACTCGCTACGCCTTCTGCGCGCGGCGTTCGATCGCCCGGAACACGAGCGGGTAGCGCGACGGCAGAAGACGGACCAGCACGTCGACCGCCCTGGCGTCGTTTCCGACGAGCACACGCGGCTTCCCCGCCTCGACCCCCCTGACGATGATCTCAGCCGCCTGCGCGGGATCCATCTTCAACAGCTTCTCGTTGTAGAAGCGACGGCGAGCCTCGTCCTCCGCCGTGACCTCTTGGCCCAGGCTCTTGGCGACCTCCATCGCGGCGTTCGCGATGTTCGTCTTGATCCCACCCGGGTGCACGACGGTGACGCCGACGCGGTGCTTGGCCTCGAGCATCTCGATCCGGAGGGTCTCGGTGAAGCCGCGGACCGCGAACTTCGTCGTGCAGTAGTGGCTCATGTCGTTCTGGGCCATGTAGCCGTTGAGGCTCGAGACGTTGATCACATGCCCGTCACCAGAGGCGACCACGTGCGGGAGAAACGCCTTCGTCCCGTGGATGACCCCCCACAGGTTGACACCGAAGACACGCTCATACTCGCTGTACTCGGAGTCCAGGACGCTTCCGGAATGAGCGATCCCGGCGTTGTTGTAGACCTGATGCACCACGCCGAAGTGGGCGAGGACCGCAGCGGCGTAGGCCGTCATCGCCTCGCGGTCGCTGACGTCCACACGTTCTGCGTGCACTTGTCCTCCGGCGGAGCGGACCGCCTCGGCGGTCCCGTCGAGCCCAGCCGGGTCCACGTCCGAGATCGCGAGCTTCGCGCCGCGCCGGGCCAGGACGACAGCCAGCGCCCGTCCGATCCCAGAGCCGGCTCCGGTGACGACGCAGACCTTGCCGGCGACGGCACTCATGCGGCTACGGAGGCAGGGACGGCGAGGTCCGCACGCGCCGTGAAGCGCAGCGCCGGGTCGACGATCGGCCCCTTGACGAGGTTCTGAAGGTCCGTGCGGTAGTCCATCGGCAGCTGCCACGGAGCCGCCGGGCCCTGCTTGGGCATCTGGTCCAGAGCCCGTGTGACATAGCCGGCCTTGAAGTCCAGCAACGGCCGGGTCTCCATGGCCGGGTCGTCGTTGACGGGTGTCACCGATGCCAGACCACGCGCGTCCATGTAGCTCATGAGCCGACACAGGTGCTCACAGACCAGGTCCACCTTCAGCGTCCACGACGAGTTGGTGTACCCGATCGCGAACGCGAAGTTCGGGACGCCGCTGAGCATCATGCCGCGGAACGCGATGGCCTCCGGGGCCTCCACCGCCACACCGTCGACCTCGAGCTCGATGCCCCCGAAGATCTGCAGGTTGAGACCGGTGGCGGTGACGATGATGTCGGCCTTCAGCTCGCTGCCGGATGCGAGCGCACGCCGTCGGCGGTGAACGTGTCGATGCCGTCCGTGACGATCTCGGCCTCTCCCTTGCGAAACGCCCGGAAGAGGTCTCCGTCAGGAACCGCGCACAGGCGCTGATCCCACGGGTCGTACTTCGGCTTGAAGTGGGTGTCGACGTCGATGTGAGCCGGAAGCTGCTTTTCGGTCAGCTTCCGGATGAGGCGGCGCGCAGCCTTCGGATACTTCTGACAGAACGAGTACACCTTGCGCTGCTGGAAGATGTTCTTGCGACGCGTGAGCACATGGCCGCGATCGTCGCCGAACCACTGGCGCAACTTGTCGGCGATGATGTCCCTCGACGGCAGGGTCATGACGTAGGACGGCGAGCGCTGCAGCATCGTCACGTGGGCGCCCTGGGCCGTGAGGGCCGGCACGAGCGTGACGGCGGTCGCCCCACTGCCGATGACGACGATCCGCTTGCCCTCCACCTGAAGGTCCTCGGGCCAGTGCTGGGGGTGCACGAGTTGCCCCTGGAAGTCGTCGGTCCCGCGGAACTGCGGCGTGAACCCTTCGTCGTATCGGTAGTACCCGCTGGCGCCGAAGAGCCAGCCGGCGGTCATCGTCACCGTGTCGCCCTCGTGGACGCGCTCGATCTCGACGGTCCAGCAAGCCTGCTCGGAGGACCAGCTGGCGCGCCGGACCTTGTGCCCGTAGCGGATGTGCTGATCGATGCCTGCGTCCGACGCCGTCTCGCGGATGTACCGCAGGATCTCGGGTCCGTCGGCGATCGCCTTGTCGCCGGTCCAGGGCTTGAACGCGTAGGCGAAGGTCGACAGGTCCGAGTCCGACCGGATCCCGGGATACCGGAACAGATCCCACGTCCCGCCGCTCCCGTCGCGCGCCTCGAGGATCGCGTAGCTCTTGCGCGGGAGCTTGTCCTGCAGGTGCCACGCGGTGCCGATGCCCGACAGCCCGGCGCCGACGATGAGGACGTCGACGTGGTTGGTGGATTCGGCGGTGGGGACGGCGGAGGTGCTCATCGGTGTCTGGTCTCCTCGCAGGTACGGACAAGACGGAGAATCCCGCTTTCGACACGGTGTCACAAGGCCATTGTGCCCAGAGATGAGCCCGATTTCATGCATGTTGCACAGGCTCGTCAGGTATCGTGTCAGGGATGCCGGAGACAACGCGCTGGGAAAGGCCTTCCCCGGCCATCCGCCACCTCATCAGGCGAGGGGCGGAGATGCTGGTGGCCGCCCCGGATGGGCTGTTCGAGGAGGTCGACGCAGTGACGATCGGCGACGTGGATCCGGCGGTCGCCGCCGATCCCGCGCTCGTGCTGGCCATCCGGCGGGCCAACCGCGCGAACCTGACCCATTGGGCGCAGGCGAACATCGCCGACCCCGGAGCGCCCGTTGCACCGAACCTGGGACCCGTGACGATCGACATCGCCCGGGACCTCGTGCGTCGCGGGTACGACCAGTCCTCGCTGGACGCCTACCGCGTCGGCCAGAACACCGCCTGGCGCGCTTGGATGGCGCTCGCGTTCACGTTGACGTCGGATCCAGACGAATTGGCCGAACTCCTCGACGTCACGGCACGGTCGATCTTCGGCTTCGTCGACGCGACCATCGCGGGGATCGCCGCCGAGGTCGAGCGCGAACGCGAGCGCCTGACGAGCGGCACCCACGCCGAGCGCCTGGAGGTCGTGACGCTGCTGCTCGAGGGCGCGCCGATCCGGGAGGACCGCGCGAGCTTGCGTCTGCAGTACGACCTCGACCGCAGCCATGCCGCGGCGGTCATCTTCAGCGACGTCGGTGATCCCGACCATGGAGCGCTGGAGGCGGGGGCCGAGCAGTTCGCCCGTGCAGCCGGGGCTCGACGACCTTTCACCGTGGTGGCAAGCGCTGCGGCGCTCTGGGCGTGGGTTCCGGTCGCCGTTCCGGACCGGGAGCTGGCCCTCGACCCCCTCCGGGAGGGCCTGCTCGGTCTGCCGGGCGTCCGGATCGCCATCGGCCCGATCCTGCCCGGTATCGAGGGGTTCCGTCGCAGCCACCTGGACGCGCAGGCCACGCAGCGACTGCTGCAGCGGGTGCCTGACGATGTGCGCGTGGCGACCTACGACGAGGTCCAGGTCGTCGCGCTCGCCACGCAGGACGAACAGCGCTCGGACGAGTTCGTGCGGCGGACGCTCGGCGCGCTGGCCGCCGCACCGGCTGAGCTACGCGACACGCTCCGTGCCTACCTCCACGCGGGGTGCAACACCAGCCAGACCGCTCGGGTCCTCTTCGCCCACCGAAACACGATCATCGCCCGTCTGGACCGAGCCGAGCGCCTCCTGCCGCGCCCTCTCTCCGGCCGGCACCTGCAGGTCGGCCTCGCGCTGGAGATCGCGCGCTGGGGCGGTCCTCGCTGAGCGGCCGGCGCCGCCCCTGACGGACCCTGTGGTGGACCTACAGGCTCGTCTGCCCCTCGGGCACGGGAGCCTTCTCGCTCTCCTCCCCACGCCGGGGGCCTGCGTCCGCCGTGCCACGCGCGGCGCCCGCCGCGCCGCATCCCCGCACGACGTCTGCGTGCGGGACGGCTCGTCCGTCGATCGTGAGCTGCAGCTCGGTGCCCGGCCCGACGAGTGGAACCTGCCGAAAGGAACGCACGGGTCCCTGTTCTGCAGGCGGCGGCGAGTCCCTGCCGGCGATGCCTCGCCCGTTGCCGAGGGCAGCGTCAGCCGTCACGACCGAGCGGGGTGTCGTCCAGCGCGGCCGTGAGCTCGACGATGGAGTCAAAGACACAGACCGCACCGGCCTCCTCGAGCTCCGCGGTCGAGTAGCCGCCGGTCCGGACCGCGATCGTCTTGATCCCGGCACGCTTGGCTGCCTCGATGTCGTGCGTGGAGTCGCCGACCATGACCGCGTCCGTGCCGCCGAGCTTCTCGAGCGCGGCGTTCACGAGGTCGGGATCCGGTTTGGTGTTCTCCACGTCTGCCGAGGTCGTCCACCCGTCCACCCGCGTGCGGGCATCCAAGAGCTCGATGTAGTGGTCGACCTCCTGGGCTTTGGCAGAGCTGGCGAGAATGACCTGATGCCCCCGGCGCCGCAGGACGTCGAGCAGGTCTCGCGCGCCTTCCAGCGGGGCGACGGTCTGCATCGCAGCGAGGTAGAGGGCCTTCTCTGCGGCCCGGACGTCGTCACCGTGGGCCTCCTCGAAGGCCTCGTCGGTCAGCGACACGACGAGCTGGTCCCCGCCCATGCCCATATGGCGGTGCAGCTTCCACACCGGTAGGTGCACCCCGTGCTGACGAAACGCCTCATACCAACACAATGTGTGCTGATAGTTCGTGTCGACGAGCGTGCCGTCGATGTCCAGGATGGCGGCAGGAGGCATCCCCCTGCCGTGCCCGGAACGCCGTCGCGGTAAGCCTCAGCCGAGCGTCAAGCGCTCGAGGTGGGGGGAAACTCCCCCGCCACGCGCACGCGACGCCGGTCCCTGACGGTGCGCTGCGTGCCCTCGGGGGGCGCGGCGCCGCGCGCCCGGCGCTCGTTGCTGCGGCGGTCGACGATGACCTCGACGTTCGGGTCGTCCGCGTAGTACCCGACGAGCTTGTCGAACAGCTCGTCGGCCAACGCCTCGGGAACGACGCAGTAGATCATCGAGATGTGCTTCCGGGCATCGTGACGCTCACCCTACGCAACGTCCGACAACGGGTGCAAGAACCCACCGTCATCCGCACGGGCGTTCGGCGTCCGGTCGGCTTCCGGCAGCTCCGACATCTCGGTGCCCTGACCGGTCACGCGCACCCCCGAAGCCTCGTCGCCCAAGTCGACCTCGTAGCGATACCAGCTGAGCTCCCACGCCACCACGATCGTGACGACACTGCCTTCCGTCACCGACGGCCGAGCACTCACGATCGGCTTCCCGAGCGACCGGGCCACCCCCGACACCGTCCGGGTGTGGACGCCGACGTTGAAGACCTCCAAGGCTCGGACGATCTTGCGCTCGGCGTTCGTCGGCACCGCGCTGATGCCGCGCTCGCGGGGGGCGTCGTCCATGACCGACGGCGGAGCGGGCGAGACGGGCACCGGGGCCACCGGAGCAGGCGCAGCGACCGGAGGCGCAGGCACGTGCTCCGGATCCTCGTCGATCGGGGCCGCCGCGGAGGCGAAGTGATCCGGATCGTAGGACGCGGGGTCGTAGGCGACCGGAGGACCGGTGACCGGCCGTTCGTCGACGCGATCGCGTCGCGACCGCAGCCGTCCGAGCAGGGACCGGGCCGAGCCGCGGTCGGCGCCGCGCGGCGCCAGCCCGTTGTCGAGGCCCTCGCGGATCCAGCCCTCATGCATGGCCCGGCTCGTGCACAGCTCACACACGGTGCGGCGCGACCCACCGTGCAGGAAGACGTCGGCGTTCTCGCCGCGCAGAAGCGTTCGACCGCAGATGTCGCAGGCGACGACGGCCATGTTGGTGACGATGGTCTTGCGGTTCAAGGCGCGCCCGACACTAGCAGCGGGGTGGCCCGCGGCAGAGTGCTCAGCGTGGGTCTTCGGTGAGTCGTGAGCGCAGCCGCAGCACCGCTTTGGTGTGCAACTGCGAGATCCGCGACTCTGTCACCCCGAGGACCTCGCCGATCTCGCGAAGCGTCAGGTTCTCGTAGTAGTACAAGGCCACGACGAGCTTCTCGCGGTCCGGCAACCTGGCGATGGCGTCCGCCACACGGTCTTTGAGTTCCGTCTGGTCCATGACCGCCGCAGGGTCCAGTGCACCGGGATCGTGCAGCGTGTCCAACAGGGAGACCTGGTCGCCGGAGGCGTCACCGACGGTCCACAGCTCGTCCAAGGCCGCGATCGTCGAGTTGGAGATCTGAACAAGCGAAGCGACGAAGTCCGAGACCTCGACCCCGAGCTCCTTCGCCATCTCCTCGTCGGTCGGTGCCCGCTGGAGGCGATGCTCGAGCTTTGCGTTGGCACGCTCGATCTCTCGGGCCTTGGCCCGGACGGAGCGCGGCACCCAGTCCTGTGACCGCAGCTCGTCGATGATGGCACCCTTGATACGGGTGATGGCGTACGTCTCGAACTTGATCTCGCGCTCGAGCTCGAAGCGTTCGATCGCGTTGATGAGACCGATGAGGCCGTAGGAGATGAGGTCGGCCTCGTCGACGTGGGCCGGCAGGCCCGACGCCATGCGACCGGCAACGTACTTGACGAGCGGCGAGTAGGCGACGACAAGGCGCTCCCGCGCGCGCTCGTCCCCAGCGGACTTGTAGCGGCGCCACATGTCCTTGAGTTCGATGGCCTTGACGTTGGTCTCCACGTGGTGCTCTTCCCGCTGCGCTCAGGCCCGAGGATGGGCGTTGGCATAGGCCGTGCGCAGTCGCGCTGACTCTACACGGGTATAGATCTGCGTCGTGCTGATGGAACGGTGTCCCAAGAGCTCCTGGATGGCCCGCAGGTCCGCGCCGCCGTCGAGGAGGTGGGTCGCGAACGAGTGGCGCAGCGCGTGAGGCGAGACGCCCCCTTGCAGCTCGGCCTGGCGGGTCCAGACCCGGAGGCGCCGCCGGACGTCCGACGTCGACAACCGGCGGCCGGTCTTGGAGAGAAAGAGCGCCGTCTCGTCGTCGGCCGGACCGGCCAGCGCGGGACGTGCGCGGTCAAGGTACCGGGTGATGGCCAGCGCGGCGTACTCGCCCAGCGGGATGAAGCGCGTCTTGGAGCCCTTGCCCTCGACCCGCAGCTGTTCGGCATCGAAGTCGACGCCCGCCAGACCGAGGTCCACGAGCTCTTCCGCCCGCAGCCCGCAACCGTAGGCCACTTCCAGGATCGCGCGGTCACGGACCTGCAGCGGTGTGGACGCCGGAATGCGATCCAGAAGCCGCGAGAGCTCGTCTGGTTTCAGCACCCGGGGGAGCTTCTGTTCCCCCTTGGGCGAGGCCATCAGGTCGGCGGGGTTGGACGCGATCTGCCCGTGTTCCCGGAGCACGCGGAAGAACGCCCGCAGCGCCGCGAGCTTGCGCGTGATGCTCACGTTCTGCAGACCTGCCTCCGACAGGTGCTGGGCGTACCGCCTGAGCGTGCGCAGGACGACGTCCTGGGGGTCCACGTCGTGGGACGCTCCCCAAGCGGCGAACTGCCCAAGGTCGATCGCGTAGGCGCGACGGGTCTTCTCCGCCATGCCCCGACGGTGCAGGTCCGACGCGAAGAGCGCCAGGGCCTCCCGCCACACCTGCGGCAGCGTGCCCGCTCTATCCTCGGGCGTCATGGGCTTGTTCTTCATCGATACGGCTACCGGACAGGTCGCGACGCAGCATCAGTTGGTGGATGCCGGCATCGCCCCGGAGGACGGCCTTCCACCGCGTCCTTGGTTCAAGATCCAGGGGACGGGCGACGCGACGACGATGTGGTACGCGGTCATGCGACGGCAGGAGAAAGGAATCTTCATCGGATCCCTCGTCTTTCGCCACTCCCCCCACCACTCCCTGCTGTTGGAGCGTGGCTGGGAGGAGATCCCCGTCGACGACATCCGGGCTGTCACGCCGACGCGCTGACCCCTTTCGCGAGCGGCGCTCGCTCCAGAGATCGGTGGGCGCCGCCACACCGTCGGACGCTCAGTGCGCGATGAGGACGATTGCGCCGACCGGGACCTGCGGATACAGGTCGACGATGTCCGAGACGTGCATCCGCATACAGCCATGTGAGGCCGCGGAACCGATCGACCCGTCATCGCTCGTGCCGTGGAACCCGACGCCGTCGGTGACGCCGAGCCAGCGTGCCTTCAGCGGGTTCGCCGCGGTTCCGCCTTGCACCGTCGTACCTGCCAGCTCTCCTGCCCACGGGCTGTTCGGCACCGACCAGACCGGATCGATCTGCTTGTTCTGAATCCGGAACGTCCCCTCGGGCGTCTCGTGCCCGGGTGAACCGATGGCGACTTTGTAGGTCTTCGCCAGACGCAGGTTCTTGTAGACCTTCAGGGTGTACGTGCTCTTGTTCACGATGAGGACGGTGTCGTTCTGCTTGGCCAGCTGACCCGTGGTCACCTTCGGCTTGAGGTGCGTCGTCCTGGCGACAAAGGTCCGCGACGCTGTCGGCGAGACGATGGCCGCCTTGATCTGCCGGTGCAGTGCCGCGCTGTCGACCTCGAGTCCGATACGGGAATCGGTCTTCTTGAAGCCGGCCAGGGAGATGTCGAGCTTGGCGTCGACCGGTTCCCGGTTCACGCCCTTGCGGACCCGATCGATCATCCGGATGATCGCCTTGTCGCTGTAGGCGACCTGGGGCGAGAGCTCCGCCTCGACCTTCCCGTTCCTGAGCCTGCGAAGGCTGCGCGCGAAGATGTTGCCCTCGACGCTGCGCGCTCGCGCGTCCGCGATGATCGCACTCGACGTTCGTGCGGATGCGCGCCTCGCGGGCCCCGAGCTTCCACGTCGACTTGTCGTGGTGGACGACGATCGGACGCTCGATTGCGCTCAGGTATCCCGCCTCGAGCTTGCTCCTGGCCGCTTCGGGGCTCAGCCCACCGATGTCGATACCGCCGACGGTGATGCCGTTGGCGATCTTCCCCGTTCCCGAGGCGTCGTACGCATAGAGCGCCCCAGCCCCTCCCACGAGGAGCACGAGCGTGAGGCCGACGATGATGAAGATCCGTGAACGCATGATGTACCCGCATAACAGTATGGGGGCAATCCGGACCCCCGCAAACGCCGGGCAGCGCGTTGCGCTCCGGACGGGGCCCGAAACGAGCAGTTCCGCGCCATCTTGTCGCCATTCTGCCAGTCGGCGCCGCCGGGACGCGTGACGCCGATCAGTCGACGCGACGGCGTAGCGGGGCCATGTGAGCCTCCAGGGCGGCCGAAAGACCCGCCCAGTCCGGGGCGGCGATGAGGCCTTCCTCCTCCACCACGTCCCGGTTCCACGGGTGCTCGATCGTCGCTGCGGTTATTCCTGCCTCCACCGCGCGCAGCAGGTTCTCCGGACTGTCGTCGATGAGCAGGTCGATCCCGATCTCCCGACAGCGCGCGACCTTGTCGTCGCTGCAGTACAGCTCGTCGTGTTGCAGACCGATGTGCTGCAGCCAGCGGGCTGTGGCGTCGTGTGCCTCGACGGACCGGTGCGTCGTGATGTGCACGAAGTGGCCTGCGGCATGCCAGCGGTTCACGGTCTCGACTGCCCCCGCGTACGGCTCGGACGCGAAGATCGTCGCTTCGCAATGCGTCTCACGGATGACGAGGTCCAACTGCTCGGCCTTCAGACGCGTGATGCCCCAGGTCAGTTGCTCGTCGTAGGGCAGCTCGATACCGAAGCGACGATGGGCGGCGTCCGAGAGGACGTCCCAGTAGTGGTGCAGGGTGGAATCGATGTCGATCGCAATGCGCATTCCGGCTCTATCGTAGAGCGGGATGGCCACCGACGCGCCCGTGACACCGGCCCCTGAACGCGACGCCTACGGCGTGCCCGGGCGGTCCGCCTGGATGGACGTCGACTGGCGGGTGCACCAACGGTGGGTGATGGTGGCAGGCGAGCCGGTGAACATCGTGGACCTTGGCCCGTCCGGATCGAACGGGGCTGCTCCAGGGATCCCGATGCTCTTCGTGCATGGGCTCTCAGGGTCTTGGCAGAACTTCCTCGAGAACCTGCCGGCCTTTGCCGGCGCGCACCGCGTGGTCGCCGTCGACCTGCCCGGATTCGGTGCTTCGCCGCTGGGGAGCGAGCCGGTGACGATCCCCGGGTACGCCCGGCTCCTGCGCGGTCTCCTCGATGCCTTGGAGATCCCCGCTGCGTGCGTCGTCGCCAACTCCATGGGCGGCTTCGTCGCGCTCGAGCTTGCCGAGACCGAACCTGATCGCGTTGCGTCCCTCGTCCTCATCTCCCCCGCCGGGCTCGACGCGCGTGCGATGCGGCACGACCGAGCCCTGAGCGCGCTGCGCCGGGCCGAACGCGTGCTGCTGTGGGGCGGCACCATCGTGGCAACCCGTGCCGAGGCCTTCGCCCGGCGCGCACGGCTGCGACGGGCGACGATGCGCCTTGCTGTCCTGCACCCGGAGCGCCTGTCCTCGGCGCTCATGGCCGAGCAGATCCGGCAGGGCTCGGGGAAGGCGGGCTTTGTCGCCGCACTGGACGCGCTGACCGACCACGACATCGAGGAGCACCTCGGTGACATCCGCTGCCCGACGCTGCTCGTCTGGGGGCAGGAGGACCGCTTGGTCAACGTGCGCTACGCGGCACGGCTCGTCGCGGCGATTCCGGCGGCTCGGTGCGTCCTGCTCGACGACACCGGCCACATGGCCATGCTCGAGCGCCCGGGCCGTTTCAACGCCGACGTCGCGGCGTTTCTGGCGGGCGAACTGGTCGGGGACGGCGCAGCGCCCACCGGCGCGCCGTCCTGAGCTTCGTCAGACGAGCGTGACCGCGCCCTCCGTGGCGCTGGAGACGAGCTTGGCGTACTTCGCCAGGACGCCGGTGCAGTCGGTGGCCTCGGGTGCGGTGTACGCGGCGACGCGCTCGGCGATGACCTCGTCGGTGAGGTCCACGTCGAGGCGGCGCTTGTCGACGTCCATCGTGATCGTGTCGCCGTCGGACACGGCGCTGATCGGGCCGCCCTTGACCGCCTCGGGGGCAACGTGGCCGCACATGAAGCCGTGCGTCGCGCCGGAGAAGCGCCCGTCCGTGACGAGGACGACGTCCTCCCCCAGCCCCGCGCCGTTGATGGCCGCGGTGACGGCGAGCATCTCACGCATACCGGGACCGCCCACCGGCCCTTCGTTGCGGATGACGACCACGTCGCCCTTGGCGATGGTGCCGTCCGCCACGGCGGCCATCGCCGCCTCTTCCCCCTCGAAGACGCGTGCAGGCCCGGTGAAGAGCCGCCGGTCGTGTCCGGCAAGCTTCACGACGCAGCCCCCGGGCGCAAGGTTGCCGCGCAGGACAGCCATACCCCCGTGCGGTTTGATCGGATCCGTGAGCGGGCGCACGACCTCCTGACCGGGCGTCTCGTGCGCGAGGTCGGCGTGGTCCCCGATCGTCTTCCCCGTGACGGTGATGGCGCCGGGCTTGAGGTGTCCACCTTCCAAGAGCCGCTTGAGGGTCAGCTCGATGCCCCCGGCCTTGTGCAGGTCCACCGCGTTGAAGCGGCCACCGGGGCTCAGGTCGCAGAGAAGCGGGACGCGGTCGAGAACGTCGGCGAAATCGTCGATGTCCAGCGCGACGCCCATCTCACGGGCGACCGCGAGCAGGTGCAGGACGGCGTTCGTCGAGCCACCACCCGTCGCGACGGTCGCGATGGCGTTGTCCAGCGCGTCACGGGTGATGATGTCCGACGGCTTCAGACCGCGGCGAAGGACGTCGACGACGAGCTCGCCGGCGGCGAAGGCGACCTGCGCCTTCGTCGCGTCGACCGCGGGGACCATCGCTGACCCGATCGGCGAGATCCCGAGTGCCTCGAACGCCATGGCCATCGTGTTGGCGGTGAACTGCCCACCGCAGGCTCCCGGCCCAGGGCTGGCCGCGACCTCGATGGCGTGGAGTTCCTCGTCGGAGATCTTCCCCGCGGCGTGGGCACCGACCGCCTCGAAGACCTTCAGGATCGTGATCTCCTCACCCTGGTAGGTGCCGGGAAGGATCGTCCCGCCGTAGAGCATGAGGCTCGGGACGTTCAGTCGGCAGAGGGCCATGACGACGCCCGGCAGCGTCTTGTCGCAACCGGCCAGGCCGATGACGCCGTCGAAGAGGTAGCCGCGGGCGGTGAGCTCGATCGAATCGGCGATGACCTCGCGGGAGACCAGCGAGGTCTTCATGCCGCTGGTGCCCATCGTGATGCCGTCGGAGATGGCGATCGTGTTGAACTCCATCGGGGTCCCGCCGGCCGCACGGATGCCGTCCTTCACCTGCTTGGCGAGCGCGCGCAGGTGGTAGTTGCAGGGCATCGCCTCGATCCACGTGTTCGCAACGCCGATGATCGGCTTGGCGAGTGCCTCCTCGTCGAAGCCGATCGCGTGGAAGTAGGAGCGCGCTGCCGCCCGTTGTGGTCCTTCGGTGAGGGCGCGGGAGCGGTGCTTGAGATCGAAGCCGTCGGTCGTCATGTCGGCCGGGACATTACCCCGGATGACGCCGGCAGACCGTGGTCAGACCAGCGGCGAGTTCGAGGCTGATCGCTGAGGCCGCCCAAGGCGTGCTCGCTCCCACTCGCTCAGGCGCCACAGGTCGCGGCGGGCGTGCTTTGGGTCGACCTGGCGCCCCGGGAGGTGCATGTTCGCGCTGTCGATGATGCGTCGCTCGTCCCCTGTGAGCGCCATCCACTTGGCGAGCACATCGTCGCTGTCGGGAAGACGCGCGCTGCCGTAGGGCCGGGTCTCATCGGGGAACTCGACGCAGTACTCGCTCAGCAACTGCCTGGTCTGAGGCAGGAAGGCGACGATCGGTTTGTGGGGGTAGACGAGGTAGGCGTACGGCGCGCCGTCGTCGGTCTGGGTGCTGGCGCCAGGCTCTGGACCGTGGGCCAGGCGACCCCACACGCGGATGAACCCGAGGTCGCGGTACATCGCCCATTCCTCATCGTTGACGCAGGACCGCAGCAGCTCGCGGGCGCGGTGTTCGGCCCTACGCTCGCGGCCGGGGTCGAACCCGTCCGCGGTGACGATGTGCCGGCGGGCACGGCGACGCTGGAGCGCGTCGCTGACCGTCGGCCAGGTGACCTCCCACATGAGCGCGACGATGACCCCGAGGGTCGCGACGAAGGCGAGGATCAGGCTCATGGCGACGGCGCGGTCAGCAGCCCCCGGCGGCCCGCGGGAAAAAGATGACGCGGTCGGCGTCGCGCGGGATCTGATCGAAGTCCTGAACCATTCGCGCCGCACGCCGGCCGTCGCGCCTTGTCTCCGGCACCGCAGCCCACATCCCTGCGTCCAGTTGTCTGCGGAACTCGTCGAGGAGCATCTCCTCCTCCACGGTCACCTCCAGATCGCCCTCGGCCAACACGATCTCACCATGGCCGGGTTTCATCCGCAGGAACCTCATCTGATCGAGTATGCCAAAGCGGGTGCGCCGGATTGACACCTTGTCGCGTCAGCACTCCTGGTGGCGCGACCGTGATGGCGGGGGCGCGTTGTCGGTGTCATGACGGGACGAGCAGTCTGAACAGACGGTGTGTCAGGGGACCGGACGAACGGTCACGTTGAGCGCGTCCACCGGCCCGGCCCCGTGGCCCACCGACCGCAGACCGTGGCGGACGGCCGCCGCCGCGACGGCCTTGGCGTGGTGGGCAGCGAGGACCGGAGAGAGTCCGTGAGCCAGGTGGGCCGCGAGCGCCGACGCGTGGGTACACCCTGAGCCGTGAGCTGCACCGTCGGGGAATCGCTCACCCGGGATCCGGGTGATGGTGGTGCCGTCGAAGAACGTGTCGACAGCCTCGGTGAGGTGGCCGCCGGTGACGACGACGTTGGCCGGTCCGAGCGTGTGGATGGCGCGGGCGAGCGCCTCGGCCTCGGCCCCCTCCTCGCTCTGGAACTGCCGGGACGTGGGCACACCAGCAGCGCCGGAGGGGTCTGCCGGGGCGGCCGCCGCAGCCAGGACGCGGGCCTCGGGAAGGTTTGGCGTCACGACCGCGGCCCGCGGCAGGATCAGCCGGACCAGGGCATCGCGCGCGTCCTCGTCGAGCAGGCGGGCGCCGGACTCGGCCACCATGACGGGGTCGACGACGATCGGCACCTCGAGGGGCACGAGCTCGAGTGCCCGCGCGACGGCCTCGGTCGTCGCGGTGGAGCCGAGCATGCCGATCTTGACGGCGCGGACGTCCATGTCGCCCAGCACCGCCGCCACCTGGGCGACGATCGCGGCCGGGAGGACGGCCCAGACTCCTGTCACGTTCTGCGTGTTCTGAGCCGTGATCGCGGTGATCGCCGTCGCACCGTGCACGCCGCATGCAGCGAACGCCTTGAGATCCGCTTGGATGCCCGCACCGCCGCCGGAGTCGGATCCGGCGATGGTCAGGCAGACGGGGACCGTGGAGACGGGGACGTGAGCGCTCACAGCGGGCAGGGTATTCGGGGAACGATGGCGGCCAGACGTCGAGCGTTCAGCCGACGGCAACGTGACCACCGCCCGGCACCCGGCGCACGAGCCCGAGCAGCTCCAGTTCGAGCAGCCCCACCCGCGCCCGGTCCGCCTCTTCGGGGGTCGCGACGCCGCCTGTCGGGTTTCGACCATCGGTCACGGCCCGTAGCAGCGTCTGCAGGCGGGGCTCGAGTCCCGTCGGGATCGAGTGGGCCGGCCGAGGCGACCCGTGTGGAGCGGGGCCGAGGACGAGGTCGAGCGCGTCGGCGGCATCGAGGATCACCGCAGCACCCTGGGCCAGCAGACGGTTGGAGCCACGGGTCCGCGGACTCCCGGCCCGACCCGGTACCGCGCCGATCTCCTTGCCGAGATCGGCCGCGAAGTCGACGGTGATGAGCGACCCCGAGCGCTCGGCTGCCTCTACGACGATCGTGGCTCGCCCCAGCGCGGCAATGATGCGGTTGCGAGCAGGAAACGCCCAGCGCCACGGCGTGGATCCCGGAGGCAGTTCGGACACGACGAGCTGGGTCGCACGCAGCTGATCGTGGACTGCAGCGACGCTACGCGGGTAAGCACGCTCAGGGCCGCAGGCGAGGACCGCGACGGTCGGTCCGCCGACGTCGAGCGCCCCCTGATGCGCGGCGGCGTCGATACCCATCGCCATACCGCTGACAACGGTCACGCCTGCTGCCGCCAGGCCCCGGCCCAACGTCCGCGCGATCTCCTGGGCTTCGGGCAGCGGTCGCCGGGTCCCGACGACGGCCACGGCTGCGGGGCCGTCGTCGGAGTCCCCGCCAAGCCAGGCGTGAAGGTGCTCCGCCTGCCCCGCGCAGAAGAGCACCGCCGGCGCGTCGTCGCCCGTACGCAGGCGGTCCGGATACCGCGTGTCGTGCCGGCAGACCGCGGTCGCGCCCTCATGCGACCAGGCTTCACGCAGCAGCGCCGGGTCGACGGCCTCCCAAGCCGCCTCCATCGCGGTCGCTCGGTCACCGCCGAGACTGCGGATCAGGGTCCGGTCTGGTAGCGCGAGGACATCACGCAGCGGTCGCCGCGAACGCCACGCAACCTCGAGGTGACCAGCGAGAGCCGCCAACAGCCAAGCCCTTCTCACGCAGGTGTCGCACGGCAGATGCTCGTCTTTCACCCTCATGCCGCCACCTCTTGCGGGCTGCTGCCGTCCTCGCGCAGGGAGAGCGCACAGAGCAGATGGTCGAGGGTCACCGTGTCGCTGGACGCCAGGTCGGCAACGGTGCGGGCGACCCGGAGCACTCGGTGCCGGCCGCGCGCCGACAGCAAGCCGCGCTCATATACCCGCGTCAGTTGTTGATCGGCGGCTCCGTCCAGCCGCAGGTGACGGCGGAGCAACCGAGCGTCCATGTGCGCGTTGCAGGTGACGGTGGTGTCGCGTAACCGGTACGCCTGACGCTCCCGAGCAGCCTGGACCCGGAGGCGTTCGCCTTCCGAGGTGCGAAGGGCCGGAGCGCGAAGCTCGGTTGCCGTCGGTCGGTCCACCCGCACCGCGAGGTCGATGCGGTCGAGCAACGGACCGCTGAGACGGCGGGCGTGCCGTTCGTGCTCGGCGCTTGTGCAGCGACATCGTGGCGTCCCGCCGTAGCCGCAGGGGCAGGGGTTCGTCGCGCCCACGAGCATCGTCCGGCACGGAAACAGCACGGCCTGCTGCCCCCGCACGACGAGCACCCGTCCGTCCTCCAACGGCTGACGGAGGGCCTCCAGCGTCCCGCGCGGGAACTCGGAGAGCTCATCGAGGAACAGCACGCCGTGATGGGCCAGCGTGATCTCGCCGGGCCGCGGTATGGCGCCGCCGCCGGTCATGCCGGCCACCGAAATCGAGTGGTGCGGCGCCCGGAAAGGGCGGGTTCGCAACAGGGTGCCTGTCTGGCGCACCCCGCTGACGCTGGCGATTCGCGTGACTTCGAGCGCTTCGTCCGGACACAGGTCAGGCAGGATCGAAGGGAGCCGTCGCGCGAGCATGGTCTTGCCCGTCCCGGGCGGGCCGCTCAGAAGCAGGTTATGCGCGCCTGCGGCGGCGATCGTCACGGCTTCCAAGCTCTCGGCGTGCCCCCGGACATCAGCAAGGTCGGGCGGGGACTCGGCTGGCTCAGGTGCCCCGGTCGCGCCCGCCGTCTCACGAGGCCGATCATCGTGGCGCCCCGCCAACACGCCCACGAGCGCGCGCAGATCAGCGACGGCTATTCCGCGCACCCCTCCGAGCAGGTCTGCCTCGTCGACGCGTTCAGGCGACACGAGCAGGCGGGACAGTCCCGCTGACCTGGCCCCCTCGGCGACGACGAGCGTCCCGCGGGCAGGGCGGACTTCACCGCTGAGCGCCAGTTCGCCGTGGACGGCGACGTCGTGGAGCGACGCGGCGTCGATCGCTCCGGACGCGACGAGGATCCCGCAGGCGATCGCCAGATCAAAGCCCGGGCCGGTCTTGTGCAGGTCGGCGGGCGCAAGGTTCACGGTGATGCGCTTCTGAGGGAACTCAAGACCGGAGTTCAGGATCGCCGCCGCGACGCGCTCGCGCGCCTCGCGGACGGAGCGGTCCCCGAGCCCCACGATCGTGAAGGACGGCAGGCCTGCCCGGACGTCGACCTCGACGTCCACGCGCCGCGGATCGATACCGACGAGGGCGAAGGTCGTGACGCTGGTGAGCACGATCCGGACGCTACGTCAGGTCCCTGCGCGCAGCCCACTGCACACCAGTGACGGACCTGCGGCGCAAGATGCGCCCGAGCGGCACGGAAACGCGGTAGTGCGTACGCACCGTGACGCCGGACGATGAGGCCATGTCACCTGACCCGCGCCGTATTCTCGGTGCCGCCGGCGAGGACCTCGCATCCGCTCACCTCGAGCGCCTCGGCCACGAGATCCTGACCCGAAACCATCGCACGCGTTTCGGAGAGCTCGATCTCGTCACGGTGGACGGCGACACGCTGGTCTTCGTCGAGGTCAAGACCCGGCGAGACAGCCGCTCAGGCTCGCCGTGGGACGGGCTGCACGATCGAAAGCGCGCACAGGTCCGACGGATGGCGGCAGCGTACTTGAGCGAGGTGCAGGAAAGGCCCCGCACCCGGCAGATCCGTTTCGACGCCGTTGGCATCGTCGTCGACGGTCGGGGAGCGCTCGTGAGCCTCGAGCACCTCGAGGCCGCGTTCTGAGGCCGGGCCGGGCAAGTGATCGCCCCGGCGTTGGCCGGTGTCGCGGGGCGGCGGGCACGGACGCCGAACCTCTACAGCCCAGATCCCGCACGCGGCGGCGCACGCCGGTCGCGGGCTCCGCGACCGAGGTGCGGGGCCGAGCCAGGCGCGGCGGCGGCGCACGCCGGTCGCGGGCTCCGCGACCCAGGCGCGGGACCGAGCCCGCGGCGCCCCGCCGTCCGGCAACCCCCGGAACTCCGAGAGGCCGCGTCAGAGCGTGAGCTGCTGGTACGCCGTGGAGGCGAAGCTCATGCGGTGCAGCGGGGACACACCCTGGCGGACGATGGCCTCACGGTGCACGGGCGAGGAGTAACCCTTGTGCTCGGCGAAGGCCCACCCGGGGTGCAGGCGGTCCGCGCGCACCATGAACCGGTCTCGCGAGACCTTGGCGAGGATGGAAGCCGCCGCGATCGCCGCGCTCGTACAGTCACCGTCGACGATGGCGCGCTGCTCGCACCCCAGCTCACCGACGCGGAACCCGTCCGACAGACAGATGACCTCCCCGGCCGGGACATCGGCGCTCACGCGAGCGAGCGCATCGCGCAGTGCGTCGAGGTTCGTGCGGTGGAGCCCGCGGGAGTCGATGCCTTCGCAGCTCCGAGAGATGACGACCGCCCGGACAGCACACCGCAGGACGAGCGGGTAGAGCACCTCGCGGCCTGCGTGGCTGTGCTGCTTGGAGTCGTTCAGCGCGCTGAGCAGCCGGACCTCGCGGACCCCGAGGCGCTGCATGTCGAACAGCACGCCGCCCGCCACCAGCGGGCCGGCCAGACACCCGCGGCCCGCCTCGTCGGCCCCGGCGACGTACCGGAACCCGAGGTTGCGGTCGTGCTGAAACAGCTTCCGGCCGGGCGGCCGACGGCGCTTGCCGGCCTTCGGCCTAGAAGATCCCGATCCGCTTGGGCGGCCAATAGGTGGCAAAGGCGCCGCCGATGATCCATCCCTTGGGGATCGGGCCCCAGAACCGGCTGTCGTCGGACTGTCCACGGTTGTCGCCCATCATGAAGTAATGGTCGGCGGGGATCGTGATCGCCTTGGGGAAATTGCACTCGTCCGCATCCCCACATGGGTTGATGAACGGCTCCTGCGCCCGTTTTCCGTTGAGGATCACGTGCCCGTCGACGATCGCAAGCCGATCGCCCGGACCGGCGACGACGCGCTTGATGAAGTTCACGTCCGCGCGCTTGGGCGTCGCCTTCGTACACGCCTGACCGGGGATCCTGCGCACCGCACCGCACGTCTGCGACTCGGCACCCGCCGGCGGGTGGAAGACGAGGATCTCGCCGATCTCCGGCGTGGAGAAGCGATTGCCGATCCGGTTGACGAGCACCCGCTGCCCGACCGTGAGCGTCGGGACCATCGACTCGCTCGGGATGCGATACGGCTTGACGAGGAAAGCCTGGATACCCAGGGCGAGGCCCAGGGCGACCGCAACGATGACGACGAGCTCGACCAGCGAGCCAGTCGTGGTCTTCTCGGCCTTGCTCACGCCTCAGCGTCGGCCGGGGCGTCAGCCTCGGCGTCTGCAGATACATCCGCCTGTACGTCGGGCGCGGCGTCCGTCTGACCGTCGGTCGCGTCTTCGGCGGGAGCGGTGGCCTCCGCAGGAGCCTCGGCGGCGGCTGCAGCCTCAGCGGCGGCAGCGGCCTCGGCGGCGGCGGCAGCCTCGGCGGCAGCGGCAGCCTCGGCGGCCGGGTCGTGGATGAGGCCCGGGACGACGACCTCCTCGGGACCGGTGTAGCGCTTCTCGCGGACGCGGGCGCTCTTGCCGACGCGGTCGCGCAGGTAGTAGAGCTTGGCGCGGCGCACGTCACCACGGGCGGCGACGTCGATCTTCTCGATCTTCGGCGAGTGCACGGGGAACGTCCGCTCCACGCCGACGCCGAACGACTGCTTGCGGACCGTGAAGGTCTCGCGGGCGCCGTGGCCCTGGCGCTTGATGACCACGCCCTCGAACACCTGGGTGCGCTTGCGCGTGCCCTCGATGACCTGGAAGTGGACCTTGACGCGGTCGCCCGGCTGGAAGCTGGGCACGCGGCGAAGCTGCGCGCGCTCAAGGGACTGGATGACAGTGCTCATAGAAAGAGAAGGGGTAGTGCTGGAGCGCGGGCGTGCGGGATCGCATGTCAGCCGGCGCGCGGACGACCGATGGTAGCGAACTGATCCCGACAACCGCCGTCAGGCCACATGGGTCCATAGCCGCGACGTTCCGAGCCCTCGGGCGAGGCCGAAGCGATCGGCGAGGCGATCCGCAGCCGGGAGGCTGGGAGGGCCCGCAGGCAGTCTCCCACGCTCGACCGAGCGGGCCCGGCGCCAGTTGCGGATCTCCTCATGGTGCCCTGACAGCAAGACGTCTGGAACCGCCCAGCCCCGGTAGTCCGCCGGCCGCGTGTAGTGCGGATACTCCGGGTTGCCGCCCAGCGCGGCGCTGAAGGACTCCTCGACGGCCGAGTCGGCGTGGCCGAGGGCACCGGGCAGCTTGCGGATGACGGCGTCCGCGACGATCATCGCGGCCAGCTCGCCGCCGCTGAGGACGTACCGCCCGACCGACAGCGTGTCGGAGGCGAACCGCTGCACGATCCGCTCGTCGAAGCCCTCGTATCGGCCGCACAGCAGCGTGATGGCCGGCTCCGCGGCGAGCTCGTCGACGTACGCGTCGTCGAGCACCCGTCCGCCGGGCGTCAGCGCGATCACGCCGCGCTCCTTGCGCAGATCGACCGGATCCACGTTGTAGAAGGCCCGCAGCGCGGCGTCCATCACGTCGACGCGCAGCACCATCCCCGCGCCGCCGCCGAACGGCGTGTCGTCGACCTGCCCGCCGGAGAGCGGCGTGTGGTCGCGCGGGTTCAGCGTCCGCAGCTCCAGCCCGTCACGGACGGCGTTGCCGACGTGGCGCTGGCTGCGGAACCAGTCGAACCAGTCGGGAAACAGGGTCACGACGTCCAGCTGGTTCACGCGGTCTCTCCGAGGAAGGCGAGGTCGATGTCGATGCGTGCCGCGCGCGACGTCCACGGACGCACGCAGTCCCTCACGAGCGGAACGAGCAGCTCGGGGCCGCCGTCCCGCTCGACGGCGAGCGCCTCGCACGACGGCAGGGCCATCAGGTCGCGGACGCGGCCGACCGTCACGCCCGCCTCGGCGTCGACGACCTCGCACCCGACGAGATCGGCGGCGTACCACTCCTCCTCGCCCAGCGGCGGAGCGGCCGACGCGGCACGGTCAGTGCCTGCCCGCGCAGCGCCTCGATCGCCTCGCGGGAGCCGGCGATCTCCAGCCGCAGGATCGGCTTGGCGTCGGTCCCGGAGCGTCGCACGATCTCCGTGTCGACCTCCCCCACGCGCACGGTCGCACCCTGCGCGAGCAGCTGTGGCCGGGGCCGCGTGACGTAGAAGGAGCCGTCCAGACCATGCGGGCGCCCGATGCGCCCGGCCTCGAGCCGCTGGGATGCGCCGGCCACCGCAGGTCAGTCGACGATGTCGACGAGCACGCGGCGCTTCTGCGGCACGGCGGACGCCTTCAGCACGGTACGCAGCGCGTTGGCGGTCCGCCCACCGCGGCCGATGACGCGGCCGTAGTCCTCCGGGCCGACGGAGAGCTCGAGGACGACGGTGCCGTCGTCCTCCTCGAACTGCTCGACGGCGACCTCGTCGGGGTCGTCCACGAGCAGGCGCGCGAGATGTTCGAGCAGGTCCTGCACAGGCTTCGTTCTAGACTGATGCCCTGGGTGCGCAGGAGCTTCCGGACCGGGCGCTCGGCTGGGCGCCCTTGGCGAGCCACTCGCGGATCGCGGTCCTCCTTGAGGACGATCGTCGACGGCTCGGTCTGGGCGTTGTACTGCCCGACCGTCTCGATGATGCGCCCGTCGCGCGGGGAGCGCTGGTCGGCGACGACGACGCGCCATACGGGATCCTTGTGCCCACCCACGCGGGTGAGCCGAAGTCGAACTGCCACGTGATTCCTCTCGAAGACTTGCGAAACCGGCGATAGACCGACGAGGGAGGTTAGCGGGCCTGCCGCATGAGCGCCTGCATGTCCGGCATGCGCCCCTTGCCGAGCTGCTTCATGACCTTGCGCATCTGGGCGAACTGCTTGACGAGCTGGTTGACCTGCTGGACGGTCGTGCCCGAGCCCTTGGCGATCCGCAGGCGTCGCGAGCCCTTGATGAGCTCGGGCCGGCGGCGCTCCTCCGGGGTCATCGACAGGATGATCGCCTCGATGCGGTCCATCTCGCGCTCGTCGACCTTCATGCCCTTCAGCTGCTGGCCGGCGAAGCCCGGGAATCATCCCGAGCAGCGAGGTCAGCGGGCCCATCTTGCGGATCTGCTTGAGCTGCGCGAGGAAGTCGTCGAGCGTGAACTCGTCCTGGCGCAGCTTGCGCTCGAGCTCGGCCGCCTCGTCGTCGTCGAACTGCTCGCCGGCCTTCTCGATGAGCGACATCACGTCGCCCATGCCGAGGATCCGCTGCGCCATGCGGTCCGGGTGGAAGCGCTCGAACTGGTCGAGCTTCTCGCCGGTGGAGGCGAACAGGATCGGCTTGCCGGTGACCGCCTTGACGCACAGCGCGGCGCCGCCGCGGGCGTCGCCGTCGAGCTTGGACATCACGACGCCGTCGAAGTTCGACGGCCTCGGCGAACTGCTCGGCGACGTTGACGGCGTCCTGGCCGGTCATCGCGTCGACGACGAGCAGGATCGTGTGCGGCTTGACCGCGTCGCGGATGTCCTTCGAGCTCCTGCATCAGCGCCTCGTCGACGTGCAGGCGACCGGCGGTGTCGACGATCAGGACGTCCTTGCCGTCCTGCTTGGCCTGGTCGAGCGCCCAGCGGGCGATGTCGACCGGGTTGCGTCGGTGCCCTGCTCGTAGACCGTCGCGCCGACCTGCGCGCCGACCTTGACGAGCTGCTCGACGGCGGCCGGGCGGTAGACGTCGCAGGCCGCGACGGCGACGGACGAGCCGTGCTCCTCCTTCAGGTGCTGGCGAGCTTCGCGGTGGCCGTCGTCTTGCCCGAGCCCTGGAGGCCGGCCATCAGGATCACCGTCGGCGGGCGCGGCGAGAACGAGATCCCGGCGCTCGCGCCGCCCATGAGCGCCTCGAGCTCCTCGTGGACGATCTTGACGACCTGCTGGCCGGGGTTGAGCTGGCCGATGATGTCCGCGCCCATGCAGCGCTCGCTGACGGTCGCCGTGAACTCCTTGACGACCTTGAAGTTGACGTCGGCCTCGAGCAGCGCGAGGCGGATCTCGCGCATCGCCTTCTTGATGTCGTCCTCGGTCAGCGTGCCGTGGCCGCGGACGTCGGCGAGGGTCGCCTGGAGCTTCTCGGAGAGGGCGTCGAACATGCAGCCCTCAGTCTACGCGGGCCGCCGCCGCCGCACGGCCGGGTGACCGTGCGGCAGGCGCGCCCCGAAGGGGGCTACTCGGCCGGCGGACCCGGCGGCAGCGGGGCGTTCGGCGCCTCGGGGGCTTTGGGCGCGCCCGGCGCCTTCATCGCGTTGCCGACAGCGCCTCCGATGTTCCCGAGCGCCTGGGTGAACTCGCTCGGGATGATGAACATCTTGTTCGCCTCGCCCTTGGCGAGCTCCGGCAGCATCTGCAGGTACTGGTAGCTGAGCAGCGCCTGGTCCGGGGCCGCCCTCGTGGATCGCGCGGAAGACGGTGTCGATCGCCTTCGCCTCGCCCTCGGAGCGCAGGATCGCCGCCTGCTTGGCGCCCTCGGCGCGCAGGACCGCGGACTGCTTCTCGCCCTCGGCGGTGAGGATCTGCGACTGCTTGACGCCCTCGGCGGTGAGGATCGCGGCGCGGCGGTCGCGCTCGGCGCGCATCTGCTTCTCCATCGCCTCCTGGATCGAGGCCGGCGGGTCGATCGCCTTGATCTCGACGCGGTTGATCGCGGATGCCCCACTTGCCGGTCGCCTCGTCGAGGACGACGCGCAGCTGCGGCGTTGATCTGGTCGCGGCGAGGTCAGCGTCTGCTCGAGCGTCAGCGCCGCCGATGACGTTGCGCAGCGTCGTGACCGTGAGCTGCTCGATCGCCTGCAGCGGGTTGGCGATCTCGTAGGTCGCCGACTTCGGGTCGGTGATCGTGAAGTAGAGGACGGTGTCGATCCCGACCGAGACGTTGTCCTGCGGTGATCACCGGCTGCGGCGGGAAGGTGACGACCTGCTCGCGCAGGTCGATCAGCGGCTTGCACCCGGTCGATGAACGGCACGACGATCGTCAGGCCCGGGCTCAGCGTGCGGCTGTAGCGGCCGAGGCGCTCGACGACGCCGGCCCGGGCCTGCGGGATGATCCGCACCGTCCGCGCGGCGACGAACAGCACGAAGAGCGACGAGGACGACCGCGACGATGAGTCCGGCCATGGTTCGAGACTCCTCTAGCTCGTGTCGACGAGCGCCGTGGCGCCCTGGATCTCGACGACCTGGACCCGCGCTGCCGGCGGCGATGACCGGTCCGTCGTCGTAGCTGCGGGCGGTCCAGACCTCGCCGTCGAGCTGACGGTGCCCGACGCCCTCGTCGTTGGCGATGCGCTCGAGCACGAGCGCCGCTGCGCCGATCAGCGCATCGGTGCCGGTGCGCGATCGGCGGCGGCATGCGCGAGGTGGCGCCGGGCGATCGGCCGCACGAACGCGAACAGCGCGAGCGTCGAGGCCACGAGGAACACGACGACCGAGACGACGTGCCGGCGCGCCGGCGACGTCGACGAGCGCCGCCACGACGCGCCGACCGCGAACGGCGCGAGGAAGAAGCGACAGTCGACACGATCTCGCCGACGGCGAAGCACGACGGCCACGATGAGCCAGATCACCCAGAGGTCCATGCGGAGCCGAGCACTACCGGCTCGGCACGCGACGCCCGTTCGCGGCTCAGGCGATCAGGCGTCGTCGCACGCCCGAGCAGCGCCTGCGCGAAGTCGTCGGCGTCGAACGGGCGCAGGTCCTCGAGCGCCTCGCCGATGCCGATGAGCTTCACCGGGATGCCGAGCTCGCCGGCGATCGCCAGCGCGATGCCGCCCTTGGCGGTGCCGTCGAGCTTCGTCAGGACGATGCCGTCGACCGGCACCGCCTCGGAGAAGAGCTTGGCCTGGCGCAGGCCGTTCTGGCCGGTGGTCGCGTCGACGGTCAGCAGCGTCTCGTGCGGCGCGTCGGGCAGCTGCTTGCCGATGACGCGGCGGATCTTCGCCAGCTCGTCCATCAGGTGGTCCTGGTTGTGCAGGCGCCCGGCGGTGTCGATGATGATGACGTCGGCGCCGCGCTCGCGGCCGCGGCTTGACCGCCTCGAAGGCGACCGCGCCGGGGTCGGAGCCCTCCGGGCCCGCTGACGATCTCGCAGCCCGGCGCGCTCCGCCCACTGCTCGAGCTGCTCGACGGCGGCGGCGCGGAAGGTGTCGGCGGCGCCGAGCACGACCGTCAGCCCGAGCTCGCGCTGCAGGTGCCAGGCGAGCTTGCCGATCGTCGTCGTCTTGCCGGTGCCGTTGACGCCGACGGCCATGATCACCGTCGGCTCGTGGCGCACGTCGATGCGGCCGTCGCCGGGCCCGTGGCGAGGTCCGGCGAGCAGCTCGGCCAGGCGCGCCGACAGCGCCTCGCCGCCCGCGAGGCCGCCGTCGTCGGCCTCCTGCTCGAGCTGCGCGACGACCCGCGCGGTCGTCGCCGCGCCGACGTCGGCCATGATCAGCGCCTCCTCCAGGCGCTCCCAGGTCTCCTCGTCGAGGTCGCCCTCGAACAGCGTCGCCTGGACCTCGGCGCCGAGCGCCTCGCGCGTCTTGGCCATGTTCTCGCGCAGGCGCCTGAAGAACCCGCGCTTCTTCTCCGGAGCGGCTCGCGCGTCGCTCGGTCGGGCGCGCCGCGGGGCCGGCGCCGTCGGCGGTGATGAAGAGGTCGGTGCCAGTCGCGGGCCATCGATGCGCGAAGATAGCCGCATGCCGCTCGACGATCGACTTCCGCCCCGCCCGCGTCGACGAGGGCGAGGGCGCGGTCCTCGCGCAGGCGATGCGCGACGAGATCGCGGCGATCTACGACGGGCCTGGACTCGACGGGCCCGACATGCCGAAGGCCGGCCCCGACCGAGCTCGGCCCGCCCGGCGGCGCGTTCCTCGTCGGCTGGTCGGACGGGCGAGGCCGGTCTGCTGCGGCGGCGTCAAGCGCCTGGCCGACGGGGCCTGCGAGATCAAGCGGATGTACGTCGCGCCAGCGGCCCGCGGCCAGGCGTCGCGCGGCTCCTGCTCGACGCGCTGGAGGACCAGGCGCGCGCGCTCGGCTACGCGGTCGCGCGCCTGGACACCGGCCCACGCCAGCCGCACGCCCAGCGCCTGTACGAGTCCGCGGGCTACGCGAGGATCGAGAACTTCAACGCCAACCCGGTCGCGACGTACTTCGCGGAGAAGACGCTGTAGCCGCGCCGACGGCGGTGGGTGGGCGTGCCACCCGAGGACAGCCACGCGCCCAGGTCGGGATGATGACGCCGAGCGCTCAGGTCGTCGTGTCGGGCAGGTGGCGGCCGACGTGCCCGACGTACATGCCACGCGGGACGGACCGGAGCCGTCGGCGACGTGCAGGTAGATCCGGGCGATGAAGCCGGCTCCTGAGCCTGACCCGAGGTTCGACGTGCGGGCCAAGGTCGATGCGCTCGGCCGTCCACGGTCGTGGAGTACTCGTGCGGGTGGCGGGAGCGGGCGGTCTCCGAGACGTCGTGTTTGTAGGTCAGACCTCGCTCGGTCGCCGCCTGCGTCAGCGAGCGGCCGAAGCCGTCGGGGTCGGCATGGAGCGTGGCGAGCTCGTCGAGGACCGTGAGCGCCTCCAGGATCTCGGCCGGCCGGCGGTACGGGCTGTCGGCAGCTGACGTGAAGGCGTCGGGTGTGAAGCGGAGCGAGACAGCAGCCTCGGCTGCGCGCTCGACGGCCTCCAGAGCCGTCCCCGGCGGGGCGGCTTGACCGTCGATCACCTCGGTCTGCGGCGATCCGGCGCCCTCGGCCAGCAAGGTCGACAGGCGCGCGATCGTCTTGGCGTCCTGTGCGGACTGCTCGTGCAGCTCCTCGCCCTGGCGCAGCAACTCCTCGCGGTGTGCGCGCACGGCCTCAAGCTCGTCGGTCAGCGCCGTCACGCGCTCGTCCGGGGACGCGGCAGCCGCCGCGTCGGCGTCGGCCGCCTCCAGCGCGGTGACGCGCTCGTGAAGCTTGGCCTCGGCGGCAGCCGCACGGGCGTGCGCAGCGTCCAGGGCGCGCTGCCCCCGGTCCGCGCGACCGCGTTCCTCGTCACGTTCGGCTTCGGCCGCCTCGCGGGCGTGGCGGGCAGTGAGCACCTGGCGGCGCAGGTCCTCGACCCGCGCGAGCTCCTTCTCGACCTGCTTGCGCCCGGCGGCCACGTCCTTCTCAGCCGCGTCGGCAGCCCTCAGCCGGGCGAGCAACGGTGACTGGTCGACGTGGGCGTGCGCGAGGAACTTCTCCCACGAGCCGAAGACGTCGATGACATGGTCCGGGTGGGGCCAAGGCTCGCGTTTGAGCCACTCCTGCGGCTTTGGGAACCTCGCCGGTGAGGATGATCCAGCGGTACAGCTGGTAGACGTAGTCGACCTCCTCGACGAGGAGCGAGACCTCGCGCAGGCGCGCGTCAGGCTCCAGCGGCGGCGGCCGCATCGGGCGCGGCCGCATCCGACGGCGGCGCGACCCCGGCCAGCGCCCGCGTGGCGTCGTCGGGCTCGATGCCCTTGCGGCGTGCGCGCTTGCCCATGGTGCCCGGAGCCTACGCCGGGGTCTGCCGGTCGCGTCGCACCGCGTCAGCGACCCGTCGACGCCGCACTACGCCGGATCACCCGCCCGGGCACGCACGGCGTCAGCGACAACCTCACGCGGCGGCAGCTTGCGCGAGATGACCTTGGAGACGCCGTCGTCCCCCATCGTCACCCCGTAGAGGGTGTCGGCGGCCTCCATCGTGCGCTTCTGATGGGTGACGACGATGAACTGCGCCCGGTCGGCGTACGTCTCCAGCAGATCCAGGAAGCGCCCGATGTTCAGGTCGTCCAGTGCCGCTTCGACCTCGTCGAGGATGTAGAACGGGCAAGGCTTGGCGAGAAAGACGCTGAAGAGGAAAGCGATCGCGGTCATCGACTTCTCGCCGCCGGACAGCAGCGTCAAGCGCTTCATCGCCTTGCCCGCCGGGGTGATCTCGATCTCGACGCCGACGTCGTCGTCGGGCCCGAAGCCCGTGTCGCCGGCCGCCGCAGCCTCCGCTTCGGCGACCTCGGCGTCACCCGCCGCCTCCGCGGCGGCGTCCGGGTCGCCGGCATCAGCGTCTGCGCCGCCCAGGACGGCACGCGGTCCAGCGTCCTCCCGGACCAGCCTCAGGCGTCCGCGTCCCCCGGGAAAGAGCCGCTCGGAGAGCTCCTCGAAGTTCTTGGCCGCCGCGTTGAAGGTCTCCTCGAACGTCTCGCGGATCTGCCGGTCGGTGTCCTTGATGAACGTCCGCAGCTCCCGCAGCGCGGTCTCCAGATCGGTGCGCTGGGTCTCGAGCTCCTCGACGTGGGCCAGTGCCTCGTCGTACTCGGCCTTCGCCAGCGGGTTGACCGGGCCGAGCTGTTCGCGTCGCTTGCGCAACCGTTCGACGCGCTGGCGCAGCTCATCGACGTGCCTTGGGTCCAGCGGCTCGGTCGCAGGCTCGGCGGGCAGCCCGAGCGTCCGGGCCAGCGACGTGAGCTCCACCTCGGCTTCGGCGGCCTGATCGCGGGATTGCTGGGCTCGGACCTCCGCACGGGTCAGGGCGTCACCGCACTCACGCAGCCGCTGCTGGATCCCGGCCTCCGCAGAAGCGCAGGCCCGCAGCTCGCTGCTGACCCCTTCCCCTGCCTCACGTTCGGCGGCCAGGTCGGCCTCGGTGACGGTGACGCGATCCTTCAGACCCGCGAGGGCCGTCTCGAGCGCGACGACGATCCGTTCACACCACGGTTCCAGCGCGGTGTCGCGCTGGAGCTTGCCGGCCAGGAAGCTGATGCGCAGCGCACGCTCGTCGCGCTCGCGTGCCGCACGTTCGGCGACCCGGCGCTCCGCGGCCAGCTCACCCTCGATCTGGGCGCGGCGCACGGCGCCCGCGGTGTCCTCGGGTGCCTTGCGGCGCTGCGCCTGAAGGAGTTCGGCCTGGCGCACGTCCTCGCGCGCAGCGTTGCGGGCGCGCTCGGCCTCGCGTGCGGTGCGGTCGTGACCTTCGCGGGTCGCGTCTGCGGCGGCCACCGCCTGCTGAGCGGCCTCAAGTGCCTGCAACGCGGACTGCTCGGCCCTCACCGCCTCCTCCGACTGCGCGATGAGCGTGTCGCGATGGTTGCGCTGGGCCAGCACGCGCTCGGAGCCGCCACGAGGCGCCTGGTGCAGCTCGCGCGTCGCGCCGAGCCAGGCACGCCCGTCCCGGGTCACGGCGATCCCCCGGAAACCGGACACCGCCGCAGCGGAGGCGTCCGGGACGACCCACGCATCGGCCAGCAGGCGTCGGGCCAGGCTCAGCGCGGGCTCGGGCCCGTCGACGAGGCTCGGGAGGTGCTCGGCGCCGTCGACAGGTGCCACAGGGGCGGGACCGCCGGCGACCGGGTGCTCGCCACCGAGGACCAGTGCCCGTCCGCCGTCGGTCCCTACAGCGCCCAGCAGGGCCGCCGCGCCTTCCAGGTCGGCCGTGATCGCGGCGGTGAGGCGGCCCCCGAGAGCCGCAGACAGCGCCAGCTCATAGCCCGAGCGGACCTGCAGCTCGTCGGCCAGCGCGCGGGCTCCGCCGGGCGCGCTCGTGTGCGAGCGCAGGAACTGGTTGGCGGCGGCCAGTTCGGCGCCCAGCCTCGATGCGTTGCGGCGCGCGGCCTCCGCCGTGACCTCGGCGGCCTTGCGGGCACGGCGGGCGGTCTCCGTCGCCCCGTCGCTCTCAGCCAGAGCCGCCTTCGCGGCCGTGACCGCGACCTCGACGTCGGCGACCCTCGCCAGCGCCGCCAGCCGTTGGTCCTCGAGCGCCGTGAGCTCGCGCGTCAACGCTGCTTCGCGGTCGGCGTCCAAGCGACCGAGCTCTGCCTGCAGCGCCTCGATGCGCGACGGATGGTCGGGGTCGGACTCTTCGGGACGGTCCTCCTGCGCCTGCAGTTGCAGGACACCGAGCTGACGGGTCCGCGACCCGATCCGCTCGCGCACGGTCTGCAACGTGTCGCGGGTGCGCTCGAGGCGAAGCTCGACCCGGTCCACCGCGCTTCGCGCCTGAGAGGCACGGCGCATGAGGATCTCCCGCTGCTCACCGCGGCGCTCCAGGGCGCGCTCGGCCGCCTCGCGGCGGGCGGCGACGACCCCGAGCTCCGCCTGGGCCGCCTCACGGGCGCCACGAGCAGCGACCGCGGAGGACTCCGCAGCGGCGAGATCCGCACGCCGGGCGCGCACGGCATCCTTCGTCAGCTCCCAGCGCGCCTCCGTGCTCTGGCGCTCCAGACGCTCGTGCAGCTCCGCCGCCTCGGCCTGGCGCTTGAGCGGCCGCAGGCGCGAGCGGGCCTCGCGCTCGACGTCCAGCGACCGGTCCAGGTTGTCCTGCGTCCGCTCGAGCTTGAGCTGCGCGCGGCGGCGGCGCTTGCGGTGCTTGCCGAGACCGGCGGCCTCCTCGATGAGCAGCCGTCTGTCCTTGGGCTTGGAGGTGACGATGGACTCGACGCGCCCCTGGGAGACGACGGAGTGCGACTCCTTGCCGAGCCCCGTGTCCGAAAGGATCTCCAGCACGTCCACGAGACGGCACTTGGCCCCGTTGAGGCGGTACTCGCCGTCACCGCTGCGGTCCAGGCGACGGAGGATCGAGATCTCGCCCAGCGGCAGGTCCAGCGTCGAGTCGGAGTTGTCGAGGATGATCTCGACCTCGGCGCTGCTGCGGGCCTGGACGCCTCGGCCGCCGCCGAAGATGATGTCCTGCATCGTCTGGCCGCGGACTGCGACCGGGGACTGCTCGCCCATGGCCCACAGGACCGCGTCGGTGACGTTCGACTTGCCCGATCCGTTCGGGCCGACCACGACGGAGACGCCCGGGCCGAATTCAAGCCGTGTGCGGTCCGGAAACGACTTGAAGCCCTTGAGGGTGAGTGACTTCAGGTGCATGTCAGTCCTCGTCCCCCACGACGTCCGCATCGACGTCCATGAGCGCGAGCGCGGCGCGCGCGGCTTCCTGCTCGGCGGCCTTCTTGGACTTGCCGCGACCCGATCCCACCGGCCGCTCGCCGATCGCTGCCGAGACCTCGAAGATCCGCTCGTGCGGCGGCCCCTCCTCCGCGGTCACGGCGTAGGCGACGGCCTCCCCCCGCTGGGCCAGCCGCTCCTGCAGCGTGGACTTGAAGTCGATCGGATGGTCCAGCGCTTCGGCGATCTCCGGCTCGAACGCCTCGACCACGGCGGCGGCCGTCGTCTCGTAGCCCGTGTGCAGATAACACGCGCCGATCACCGCCTCCATGATCGACGCCAGGACTCGCTCGGTCTCCTTCAGACCGTCGGCGGTCATGCCCTCCGGCGCGGCGGCGCTCAGACGGTCAGGGACACCGAGACGCTCGGCCACCCGACGGCAAGCGACGCCCGAGACCGTCTGCGCGCGGATCTTCGTCAGGCGGCCCGCGCCGTAGCGCTCGGCCTCCAGGCGCGGGTACAGGTGCGAGGTGATCGCCAGCCCCAGGACGCTGTCGCCGAGAAACGCCAGGCGCGCGTAGGAGTCGGCGCGGCGGTCCGTCCACGATGCGTGCGTGAAGACCTGCCGGTAGAGGTCCGGCGGAAGGTCGTCCAGGAGTGTCAGCAGTCGGCGCAGGGCTTCAGGACGCGGCGGGCGCGTGCTCGAGGACGAAGTCGATCGCCTGGGCGACCGTCAGGATCCCGGCGGCCTGCTCGTCACTCATCTTCACCCCGTAGGAGTCCTCGAGCTCCTGGACGAGCGTGTAGAGGTCCAGTGAGTCGGCCTCAAGATCCTCCTTGAAGCGGGTGCTCTCGCCGATCGACGACGGGTCCGCGTCGAGCTCGTCGACGAGATGGGCCTGGATCAGGGCAAAGACGGACTCGCGGGTCATGACGAGGTCACCGTAGTCTGCTCGCCGGACGATGGTCGCGGCGGTGCCTTCAGCGCCTCCGGCGGCGTCGAGGGCGGCGTGCGTGCCGCCCACGAGGTCACCTTCGACGCCGCGCGCAGCCAGGAGGATGGCCTGGGCGAAGCCGCGACGGCTGAAACGCCCGTGCGGGACGACGCCGAGACGGCGCAGGCCCAGCAGGTAGGCACCGCCGTGGCCCTCCGGATCCAGTTCGCGGCGCAGGCCGCCGAGCGCCGGCTTGAGCAGCAGGCCGCCGACCTTGGACCGCGGCGAGGAGAGCGCTGCGTCCCTCACGGCGGCCAGGAGCACCTGGGAGACACCTTCCATGACCTTCAGCGCGACGTTTCCGGTGAAGCCGTCCGTGACGACGACGTCGGCGACGCCTGTCGTCAGATCGACCCCCTCGACGTTGCCGACGAACTCGAGCGCTGCGCTGCCCCGCGCGCGTTCGGCGAGGGCGGCGTGGGCCTCCAGCACCGTCGGGGTGCCACGGGTGGGTTCCGTCCCGTTGGACAACAGGGCTACGCGCGGCCTGGCCACGCCGAGAACCGTCGAGGCCAGAGCGGCGCCCATGAACGCGAACTGCACGAGGTGTTCAGGGCGGACCTCGGCGTTCGCGCCGACGTCCAGCAGCGTGACGGGATGGCCAGGCACGGGCACGGGGATCGCCAGGGCCGGGCGGTGGATGCCCCGTCCGCGCTTGATGTTGAACAGCCCGGCCGCCAGTGCAGCGCCGGTGGACCCCCCGCTGACAAGCGCGTCGGCCTCCCCCGCGGCCACCGCGCGTGCGGCGCGGACGATGGATGACTCCGGCGACGAGCGAGCCGCTCGGGCCGGATCTGCGTCCTTGGCGATGGAGACGGGGGCGTCGACGACGGTGACCCCGTCGGGTACGTCGCCGATCTGCTCGGCAGGCCCGAAGAGGATGATCCGCACGCCCGAGGCGGCGGCGAGGGCTGCGCCCGCTGCGACCTCCGCGGGCCCGAGGTCCGCGCCGTTGGCATCGACGGCGATGGTGACGTCAGACATCTTGGCTGCTCCTCGGTCCTGGAGCGGGCGCTTCGCGCTGACGGGAGCGCGGAGGCGCTACTCGTTGTCGGTGACCATGACGGTCTTGCCGCCATAGGTCCCGCACGTCGGGCAGACCCGGTGCGGACGACGAGGGGTGTGGCACTGGGGGCACGCGTTGTACGTCGGCGCAGACAGCTTGTGCTGCGAGCGACGCTTCGTGGTGCGCGAGTGCGACTGCTTCTGCTTCGGGACGGCCATGGCTCCGTTGAGGGTAGAGGATCGCGACCGTGCTTGACTTGCGCCCATGACCGACGCAGTGACCGTTCGCCCGCTCCAGGCGGCCGATGTGGCGGCCGCCGAGGCCGTCGCGTGGTCCGCGCTCTCCCCCATGTGGCCCGAGGAGCACCGGCCCGAGAACGACGAGGTCCGCGTCGCCAGAGGCCGCGCGCGGGTCGCCCACCTGCAGGAGACCGACCCCGGGGGCTGCTGGGTCGCAGAACTCGACGGCGAGATCGTGGGGATGGCGTTGTCGCTCGTGCGGGAAGGGATCTGGGGTTTCAGCCTGTTCGGCGTCGCGCCCGCGCACCACGGCAAAGGGATCGGGACCAAGGTGTTCGCACCGTCCTTGGCCTACGGCGACGGCACGCGTGGCGGGATCATCCTGTCCAGCGAGCACCCGGCGGCCATGCGGCGCTATGCGCTGGCGGGCTTCCGTCTGCTGCCGTGCGTCTCGCTGGCCGGCGTCCTGGATCGCCGCGGGATCCCGGATGGCCTGCGCGCACGTCCCGGAGCGCTGGAGGACGAGCGCGACCGGGCGACCTGCGGGGCAGCGTCCCGGTTCGTCCGCGGCGCCGCCCACGACGTCGACCTCCAGCGCCTGCTCGAAGCGGGGTGCGAACTGCTCGTCGTGCCCGGACGCGGATTCGTCCTGCATCGCGAGGGCTCGCCCGCCGCTGCTGGCCGCCCTCGACGACGCAACGGCGACGGACCTGCTGTGGTCGGCCTTTGCGGCAGCACCGCCCGGTGGCAGCGTCCACGTCGACTTCATCTGCGGTGGAAACGACTGGGCGGTCGCCGCAGGGTTGCGTGCACGCCTGGCGCTCAGCCCCGACGGCCCGGTCTTCGTCCGCGGCGAGGTCGGGCCGATGGCCCCGTACATGCCCAGCGGCGCGTACCTCTAGCTCACGGGGCGGTGCTCGCTCACTCGAACGTGATCTCGCGCAGCTTGTCCCAGCGCGAGTCCGGCGCCCTCTCGTGCTCGTGCATCGGATGCTCGTTCAGGTTCAGCCCGCACTGCGGGCACAGCCCCAGGCACTCCGGGCGGCAGATGACCTGCGCCGGCAAGGCCAGCGCGAAGGAGTCACGGACCCAACCGCGGACATCGAGGACCTCCTCCTTGATGTACGGGCTCGTCAGCTCCTCCCCTCCTCCGGGGGCATCGACCTCCCGGGTGTCGACGGACGTGGTCGGGGATGCCGGCTCGAGGCAGCGCATGCACGGGCCCACGAGGGACGCGGAGAAGCGCAGGCGCAGCGCCCACCCGCCGCCGGTCATGCGCGAAAGGTCCAGGATCACCGGGATCGTGGAGGGCCGGGCCTCGTAGGTGTCCTCGCCGAACGTCAGGTCGTCGAGGCTGCACCTCGAGCTCCATCCGCCGCCCCTCGCCCGGGACGAGTTTCAGCGGCGCCAGGTCGAGCGTGTCCTTGGGGGCAGCCATGGACCGAGGGTAGAACACCCCGCCGGGCTCCGGCGTCCTCAGCGGTCGGCGAGCTCCCGCTTGACGACCTTGCCGGTGGCGTTGCGGGGCAGCTCGTCCAGGAAGACGATCTCGCGCGGCACCTTGTAGGACGCCAGGTGCGCCTTGATGTGCGCCTTGAGCTCGTCCTGGGTTGCCTCATGGCCGTTGCGGAGGACCACGAAGGCGCGCAGCCGCTGGCCGAACTGGTCGTCGTCCACGCCGAGCACGGACGCCTCCTCGACCGCGGGATGGTCGGAGAGGAGGTCCTCGACTTCACGAGGAAAGACGTTCTCTCCGCCCGAGACGATCATCTCGTCGTCGCGACCGTCGACGAAGAGGCGGCCGGCCGGATCGAAGTGACCGACGTCGCCCGTCGACATGAGCCCGGCGATGCGCTCCTTGTTGCCGCCGCCGGTGTACCCGTCGAACATCATCTCGTTGCCGACGAAGATGCGGCCGGTCTGCCCCGCGGGCAGCTCCTGACCCTGCTCGTCGTAGATGCGGACGATCGTGCCCCGCGGCGGCGAGCCCGCGGTCCCTGGTGCGTCGCGCATGTCGACCGGCTGGGCGATCGTCGCCCACGCCACTTCGGTGGAGCCGTAGAGGTTGTAGAGGACGTCCCCGAAGAGATCCATGACCCGGGTGGCCAGTTCGCCCGGCAGCGCCGATCCGCTGGCCGCGATGACGCGCAGGCTGGAGACGTCGTACTTCGCCAGGACCGCCTCGTCGAGCTCCATCGTCCGTTGCAGCATCACGGGGACGACGGCCAGGGCCGTGCACTCGTGCTCGGCGACGGCCTGCAGCATCCCCTCCGGGGTGAACTTGCGACGCAGGACGAGCGTCGAGCTCAGGGCGAGGCCGAGCGTGAAGTGCGCAAAGCCCCACGAGTGGAACATCGGGGCGGCGATGTGGACCGGTTCGCGTGCCCGCAGCGGGATCTTGCTGAACAGCGCGGCTGCCGGCTCCAGGGACTCGGGCTGCTTGCGGTTGGCGCCTTTGGGCGTACCCGTGGTGCCGGAGGTGAGGATGACCACGCGCCCCTTCTCCGCCGGAGCGGAGAGGTTGCCGATGCCGCCGCGGGCGATGAGGTCCTCGATCAGCGGATCGTCGTGTTCGGTGTCGCCATCGGACCAGGCGACAAAGCCCTTCCGGTCCTCCAGCGCCTCCTGGACGAGGTCCTTGAACTCCTCGTCGTAGATGATGGCGGCCGGCTGCTCGCGGGCACACACGTCGGTGATCTGCGGCCCGGCGAACATCGTGTTGAGAAACAGGGCGTGGCAACCGAGCTTGGACAGCGCGACGACCGCGTCGACGAAGCCGCGGTGGTTACGAGCCAGGATCGCGACGGCATCGCCCTCGCCGATGCCGCGGCGCCCGAGCTGGGCCGCGAGCGCGTTGGAGCGCTCGTGGACCTGCTGGAAGGTGAGCGTGCCGAGCTCGTCGATGATCGCGGTCGCGTCGGGATGACGGGCGGCCGATGCTGCGTATCCGGCGGCCGGGGTCGGGCCCCACTTCACGAGCGCCATCCCCGCGCGGACGAGACGATCCGGGCGGGTCGGCCGGATGATCCCCGTCTGTCCGAGGGTTCGCACGAAGTGGGCCTTGTCGCCCAACTGTCCGATGACGTTCACGTCGCGATCCTACGCCGGGACGATGCGATCGGGAGTCTGGACCCTCAGGCGCCGGGCAGGACCAGGCCTGGGGGCACCGTCCCGTGGTCGGTCAGAGCGTGGATGTCGGCCGCGCGCCCCGGGTCCAGAAAGACGTGTCGCTGCCCGACGCTGATCTTCTCCACGAGCAGGCCCGCCTCCACCAGCGCTTCGCCGGTCGCGGCGGCGAGGTGGCGATCGCTCGGAGCGAAGCCACGGGCGAGATGCACGAACTCGGTGTGGTAGCCGCCCCACTTGCCCATGCCGGCGAGGCGCTGGAGGATTCGCCGCGCCGTGCGCCGGGCGGGATCCGGGTCGTCGTGCGGCCGCGTGCCCCCGTGGCCGGTCTCTGTGTCGAGTAGGGCGAGCACCGTGTCCTCCAGGGCTTGGACCGAGTCCGGGTCGGCAGGGTGGCCGCCCTGGCGGGCTATCTGCCGGGCCACGAGCAGCGGGTGGCCGACACCGATCGGCTCGCGCAGGTCCGCAACGTCCTCCAGCAAGTGGGGCGGGCCGGCGAGTGCCCTGGCCCGCAGACGGTCGATCGAGACCGTCTGATCATCGAACGCGAGCGCGGCGAGCTCGGGGTCGTGATCGCCGGGCAGCTCGATCGCGACGTGCTCGCCCCAGCGCCCGACGGTGAGCGTCCCGTTCGCTCCGGCGTCGACGAGGGCACCCACGGTTGCCGCGACGAGCAACCACGCGCGCTCTGGGATCGCGTGCGGGTCAGCACGCAGCGATGGGGCGACCGGGAGGACGGCACGCAGGCCTCGCCCGGCAGGGGCGGCGGTGACGACGACGCAGACCGGATCAGGGTACCCCGAGCGACTCAGGGCAAGCTCGGCATCCCCGCGTTGCAGCTCGGTCGCGAGGAGGCCGCGCAGCTGGGCGGCGCGTTCACGGGGCGCCCCGGACCCGCCGGCGTCCGTCAACGCCGTTGCGATGCCGTCCATGCGTTGAAGGTAGCGCGCAGGTACGGGCGTCATGCGCCCGTCGCCTGCGGCTCAGGTCACCTGCACGACCCGAGAGCCTGTCCGCTCCTTCACGACGTGCAACTGAGCCGTGATGCGTTGACGCAGCTCGGGGACGTGCGACACGACGCCGACCGCGCGTCCGCCGTCGCGCAGTCGGTCAAGGACGTCGAGGACCTCGTCCAGCGCCCGTTCGTCCAGGGAACCGAAGCCCTCGTCGACGAAGAGGGTCTCCAGGCGGGCCCCACCTGCCTCCGCGGCCACGACATCGGCCAGGCCGAGCGCCAGCGCAAGGCTGGCCAGGAACGTCTCGCCCCCGGAAAGCGACGCGGGGTGGCGGTCGCACCCCGTCCAGCCGTCGACGACCCGGAGGCCGAGCCCGCTGCGGGCGTTGCGCGAGGCTCGCTCGTCGTCGTGGGCGAGCGTGTAGCGACCGTCGGTCATCGTCAACAGGCGGACGGAGGCTGCCGTGGCGATCTCCTCCAGGCGCGCTGCCAGGACGTATGCCCGCAGGCGCATGCGCTTGCGGTTCTGCGACGACGTTCCGTCCACGAGCATCGCCAGACCGCGAATCGTCGCGGTCTCGGCGGCCAGCGGACCGTGCGCCGCCAGCCGTTCTGCGAGCTGGCGGCGGAGCGTCCGCAGCGCCTCGGCGCGGCCCCGGACGCGCTCGAGCGCCCGGCTCGCCTCGGCGTCTGCCGCAGCGGCGTCACGGGCGCCGGTCATGGCCGCAGCCTCGTCCGGCTCGTCCCGGTCGACGGCGGCGAGCAGCTCCGGATCGCTGATCAGGCGGCGACGCTCGGCCAGACCCTCGTCGTGCGCGCGGATCGCGGCTTCGTGGGCCTGGATGGTGGCGGCGTCCAGGATCGCGGCGGCAGCAGCAGCCCGGTCGATGAAGCCTTCGGACTCCGCGGCAGCCTCTGCGCGTGCCCGGGACTGCTGGGCCGCGCGCTCAGCCTCCTGCGCGCGGTCGACGGCAGCTGCGGCGGCGTCGTTGGCTGTCGCGAGGGCCTCGAGGTGCGCAACGCGTGCTGTCACCGTCGGCGATCCGTGGAGGGCAGCAGCGAGGCGCTCGGCACCTTCGGTCATGGCGACGCGGCCCTCTTGCAAGGTCGTCGCCAGGGCCGCCGACCGCTCGAGCGCCTCCGTCCGCCGCGCCTCGGTGTCGGCGAGCTCGACCGTGTGAGCCGCCAGCCGCGCCGCAGCGGCCGGGGCGTCTGCGGCGATGTCGGCGGTCGCGTCGGCCCGCTGCCCGGCGGCGGCGGCGGCGGCCTCCAGCTCCTCCACGGGAGCATCCCCGGAGATGGCCGTCGCCGCGGCGCGCTCGGTCAGCGCCGTGGCGAGGGCGCGATCCAGCGCTTCACGCTCGGCCCGTGCGTCGTCCGCAACGGCCTGAGCGGCGCGTTCCTGAGCAGCGCTGACCTGCTGCCCGATCAGGTGAGCCGCCGGCTCCGGGTGCTCGAGCGCGCCGCAGACCAGGCACGGGGCACCGTCCTGCAGCCCGTCGGCGAGCTCGGCCGCCATGCCGTCAAGCCGCTGCTGACGTAGGTCAAGCCACGCGGCGCGAGCGTCGAGCTCCACCCGCGATGCCGCATCGCGAAGGGCGGTGTCGCGGCTGATGGCCCGCTCGAAGCCTTCCCGGCGCCGCGCGGCGTCGACGCGGCGTGCGGCCTCGATGGCCGCGGCCGCGTGGTCGGCCTCCTGGGCGACGGCCAGGCGACCTGCCTCGGCGGCGGCCGTGAGCTGCTGCAGGCGGTCGGCAGCGTCGCGGAGCCAGGTGTCGGCGGCCTGGACCTGTGCCTGCAGGGTCGCTGCCTCGCCCTCTGTCTCGCGGAGCCGGTCGGCCTTCTCCGCCAGCTGCGCTTCGAGCGACGCCAATCCGCCGACGTGGCCCGCAGCCGTACGGCAGGCCGCAGCCTCTTCGCGCAAGGTTGCCGGCGCGCAGCGCTCGCGGCCCAGCTCGGCACAGGCGCGCGCGGCAGCCTCGGCGGCCTGTTCGGCGCGCTCGCTGTCGGCGTCGGCTGCTTCCAGCAGCGGCTGGACAACGGCGGCCGCCCGCGCCAGACGCAGGCGCCGCTCGGTCTCGTCGCGCTCGGGGGTGTGCGCCTCGAACGCTTCGAGGTCCGAGCACGCTGCCGCATGCCGGCGGCGCAACTCGAGCAGCGCACGCACCGCGCCCAGGGCTCCGTCGGCGGCTGCGCGCTGTTCCGCCGCGCGGATGCACGCCCCTTCGGCGGCGGCAAGCTCGGCGTCCGCGACGACCTGCGCCTCGTCGGCCCACGTCGCAAGCAGGGTCGGGTCGTTCTCCCAGCCCTCTGGCAGGTCGCTCTGGAGCACCTGGTGCAAGCGCGAGGCGGAGTCTCCGATCTCCTTTGCCGCCGCCCTCGTGGCCTCTTCGGACCTTCGCCGTCGCTCGCTGAGCCACCCCTCCGCGTCCTCGAAGCGCTGCGTGCCGAAGAGCCTGGCCAGCAGTTCCTCGCGGTCGTCGCTCTTGGCGTTCAAGAACGTCGCGAACTGGCCCTGCGGTAGCAGCACGACCTGGCAGAACTGCTCACGGTTCATGCCGAGCAAGCGGTCAAGCTCGTGCGCGACCTCCTCGTGACGGTTGGCCAGCGCCCGGGTCGTCCCGTCGGCGGCGACCGCCTCCAGCAGGACCGTCGGGGCGACCGTGGTGGTCCCGGTGCCGCGGACCTTCGGCCGTTCCTGCTTGGGCGTGCGTGTGATGCGGACGCGCTCCCCGCGAAGCGTCAGCTCGAGGACGACCTGCGTGGGGAGATCGGCAGCGGCCAGGTCCGCACGTTCACGCGCGTTCGACCCGCGCGCCCCGGGCAGCTTGCCGAAGAGGGCGAAGCAGACCGCGTCCAGCAACGTGGTCTTGCCGGCGCCGGTGTTGCCGTGCAGCAGAAAGAGGCCGGCGTCCGACAGCGCATCGAAGTCGACGTCTGCGGTACCCGCGAAGGCTTGGAGCGCCTGGACCTGCAGACGGTGCAAGCGCATCTAGCGCACCGCCTCGCTCACGCGGTGGGCGGCGAGCGCGTCGTCGAGCAGCGCTTGCTCGATGTCAGAAGGGGCGTCCCCGCGCACGTCCTCGACGAACGCTGCAGCCAGCTGTCGGTCGTCCAGACCCTTCAGTCGGACGGCGTACGACTCCGGCGAGGCGGCGGCAGCCCCCTCGGGCTCGAAGTTCAGGACGACGGCGTGCGGAAAACGCGAACGCAAGCGCTCCATCGCCTCGATCGGGCGTACCGCATCGGTGAGCGTCGCCTGCACCCAGGACGCCTCGTGCCCGACCAGGGTGTCGTCGCAGAGCAGCGTCTCCAACGGCCCGCGCAAGATGGCCAGCGGCCGGCGTACCGGGCAGTCGACGAGGTCGTGCGTCACGGTGCCGTCCGCGCCCAGGTCGACCAGGGCGACGCTCTTGGTGTGGCCGGCCTCCGAGAAGGAGAACGCGACAGGGGATCCGGCGTACCGGCCGTTGACGCCGACGCGCTGCGGGGCGTGGAGGTGGCCGAGAGCGACGTAGTCGATGCCGGCGAAGACCGCCGCGGGGACGCTCGCCGCACCTCCGACGGAGAGGTCGCGCTCGCTCTCGCTGCACACCCCGCCCGCGACGAAGGCGTGCGAGAGCACGACGCACCGCGTCCCGGGTGGCCGCGTGTCGAGATCCGCCCGGATGCGGGCCATCGCAGCGGCGAGTACCGGCGCGTGACCCCGGCCCTCAGCCTCGAGCAACGGCCGTGCGATGTCGGGCTCGAGGTACGGGATTCCGTAGACCGCCGTGTCGCCGAGGAGGACGGGGACCCCGGTCCGGCCGACATCCGTCCGGAGGTGCAGCCCCGCCTGCTCCAAGAGCGCCGAGCCGAAACCCAACCGCGTGGCGGAATCGTGGTTTCCCGAGATGAGGACGACCGGAGCGACCTCGACCAGTGCGCGTAGGGTTTCGTCGGCGAGGGTGACGGCGTCGACCGGCGGGAGCGCCCGGTCGTACAGGTCGCCGCTGACGAGGATCGCATCGACCCGGGCCTCCCGCGCGACGTCGGCGAGCCAGGCCGCCCACGCGGCCTGTGTGTCGAGGAGCGAGGCCCCGTGGAAGGAGCGGCCCAGGTGCCAGTCGGCTGTGTGGAGCAAGCGCATCACGACGAGGGTGTCGCGAGCGGCGGACGGAAGCTGACACCGGTCCCGCTCCTTCCGTACTTCTGGCGCGCTTACCAGACGAAGCCGTTGAGAACCGTGAGCATCTGGGCGCGTTCCACAGGCCCGAAACGGACGATCCAGCCGTCGCCGTGCTCCTGACGGAGGGTGGCGGCGACGCCGCTGTCCTGCAACTGACGTTGCACCTGGTCGGCGCGCCGGAAGCCGACGGCGCCGTGATACAGGACGTCGATCCCGAACCGGTCGGGCTCCACCGGCCAGATGGAGATCTTGTCCGGACGCGTCGGACCAGGGAGGTCCCGACCCGCAGAGCGCAGCTCGTCGGGCTCGGCCGGCGGACGCGCACGGTCGAACTCATCCTCCAACGGACTGCCTGGGCTCACATCTGCAGCCTAGGGTCGAGCGTCCGGAATCTGTGCTGCCAGCGCGAAGAATGGACGGTCGGCCCCGGGCGCCGGGTCGAGCGTCCGGAATTCATGCTGCCAACGCGAAGAATGGACGTTCGGCCGGGGAGGCACCGGAGGGATCCGCGGTGCGTCGGCGGCTCGCCGTGGCCATCCGCCTCGGCCGTCCGCCCGCTGAGCTGGTTCCGTCTGCCCACCCTGCCGACAGCGCAGCGCCGCCGGCGCGTCGTCAGCCGACCTCGGCGGGCTCGTCCTTGCCCTGCAGCCGCTCGCGGCCGCGACCCACCGCCGCGATGAACTTCGAGAGGTTCACCTCGAGCGTGTTGAGGATGTCGTCCGCGTAGTCCTCGGCGCCGAGACGGATCTCGCGCTCGCGGGCCCGTGCGTCCTCGACGATGTCCTCGGCAGCGCGCTCGGCCTGCTTGGTGACCTCTTCCTGGGCGATCAGCTGATCCTGCTTCTCGCGGGCTTCCTTGATGATCCGCTCAGCTTCACGCTTGGCCTCCGCGAGCATCTCTTGACGCTCCTTGACGATCCAGCGCGCTTGTTTGATCTCCTCAGGGATCGTGGCGCGCATCTGATCGAGGATGTCGTAGATCTCTTCCTTGTCCACCCTGACGGTGTCGCTGAGCGGCACCGGCTTGGCGTTGTGGACGAGATCGTCGAGCTTGTCAATGAGGACCAGGACGTCCATGGCACCGCTTTAGTTCGCTGTCTGGGTGAAGGTTCCTTCACGCGGGCCGTGAGAGCTCTTCGGTGAGCCTCGCTGCGACACGTGCCGGCACCAGCCCGTCGATCGTCCCGCCGAAGGTGGCGAGCTCCTTGACGCCGCTGGAACTCAGGAAACTGTACTGCGGAGAGGCCATCACGTAGAAGGTGTCCACGTCCGGGGCCTGGATCCGGTTGAGCTGGTTCATCTCGAACTCGTACTCGAAGTCGGAGATCGCCCGCAAGCCCTTCACGATCGCCTTGCTGCCGTTGCGCCTGGCGAAGTCGACGACGAGGACGTCGAACGGGACCGCCTTGACGTTCCCGAGGTGCGCTGTCGCCTCCTCGATGAACGACAGCCGCTCCTCGATGTCGAAGAGGGGTTTGTTCTTGCGGACGGAGAGGTTGACCACCGCCACGAGGACCTCGTCGAAGACGTTCGCCGCGCGGGCGATGACGTCCAGGTGGCCGTTTGTGATCGGGTCGTAGGACCCGGGGCAGATGGCAATGCTCGGTTGGCTGTCGGTCACGCTGAGTAGATCCGGATGAGGGTGGTGCCGTAGCGCCGTTCTTTGATGAGGGTCAGACGGTCCAGCGTCATGGGATTGCGCCGACCGGACTCGGTGACGATCCTCCCGCCGGCCGCCAGGACGGCGGCCAGATCGTCCTGGAGCTCCTCCCCCAGCGGCTGTGCCAGCAGGTAGGGCGGGTCCAGGAAGATCAGATCGTATGCCTCGAGCCGCGCCCGCGCCTCGCGGACACGTGCCCGGGCATCCATGCGGTGCGTCGTGGCCTCCTCGCCGTCGAGGCCCAGGGCCTGCAGGTTGGCCCGGACGACGGCGACCGCGCGGCGGTCGGCGTCGCAGAACGTCGCGTGCCCTGCGCCACGCGAGAGCGCCTCGATCCCCAGCGCACCGCTCCCCGCGAAGAGGTCCAGGACCCGGTCCTCCTCCTCCAGCGGCCCGAGCATCGAGAAGAGCGCCTCCCGGACCCCGTCGGCGGTCGGCCGGGTGTCCTCCCCCACCGGCGTCTGCAGACGCCGGCCCTTGTGCTGCCCAGCGATCACCCGGAGCGACATCGGGCCTCAGGCTGCCACAGGTGCCGCTTCGAGGTCGGCCAGCGCCGCGGCGAGCAGCGCATGGTCCGGGTGCTGCAGCCGTGGATCGGCGTCCAGGAGCAGCTGCGCCCGGTGGTGGGCGCGGGCGAGGATCTCCCCGTCTTCGGGCAGGCGTGCGAAGCGATGGCGCGCCAGGCCCGACTGCCGCGTCCCGGTGATCTCGCCCTCACCCCGGAGCTCGAGATCGATCTCGGCCAGACGAAACCCGTCCGCGTACTGCGCCAAAGCCTGCAGGCGCCTGGAATCACCCGGGCCGAAGAGCAGGCAGAGCGAGGCATGCTCCCCGCGCCCCACACGCCCGCGGAGCTGGTGCAGCTGCGAGATGCCGTAGCGCTCGGCGTCCTCCACCACCATCACGGTCGCGTTCGGCACGTCGATCCCGACCTCGATCACCGTCGTGGCGACGAGGACGTCCGCCTCCCCGGCCGCAAAGCGCGCCATGACCTCCGCCTTCTGGCTGGACTTCATCTGCCCGTGCATGAGGACGACGGAGAAATCCTGCAGCTCCCCGGTCCGCAGGCGCTCGAACTCGGCGGTCGCCGCCCGGGCCGCCACCGCTTCGGACTCGCTCACGAGCGGGCAGACCACGAAGGCCTGGCGACCGGCGCGCAGCTCCTCCCGCATCCGCTCGTAGGCGCGCGCACGGCCTTGCTCGCCGGAGACGACGTGCGTCGCGATCGGCCGGCGCCCCTTGGGCAGCTCCCGTAGGGCGGTGACGTCCAGTGCCCCGAAGCTCGCCAGGCGCAGCGTGCGCGGAATCGGTGTGGCGGTCATGTGCAGGACGTGCGGCGCGGTCCCCGGCCCGCGCCTTGACGTCCAGGGCCGAACGCTGGTTGACCCCGAAGCGATGCTGCTCGTCCACGACGGCCAGGGCGAGATCGTCGAAGAGGACGTCCGGCTCGATGAGCGCGTGGGTCCCGACGACGAGGTCCAGCTCCCCGGAGGCCAGACGGGCGAGGATGTCCCGGCGGCGCCCGGCGGTCGTCGAGCCGGTGAGGATGGCGCCCCGGACCGGTGGGCGTGGACCGATCACCGCCCCGAACAGGCCGGTCTCGTCCAGCCCCGGCAGCAGCGCGCACAACGTCGCGAAGTGCTGTTCGGCAAGCGTCTCGGTCGGAGCCATCATCGTCGCCTGGCGCCCGGCGTCGACCGCGCGGAGCATCGCGTGCAGAGCGACGACGGTCTTTCCCGAGCCGACCTCGCCCATGAGCAGCCGCTGCATCGGCCGGTCGCGGGCCAGGTCCGCATCGATGTCGTCCATCGCCCGGACCTGGTCACCCGTGGGCGTGAAGGGCAGCAGCTCGTCGCGCCACCGGGCGCTCACCGTCGGATCTGCGTCCAGTGCGGCGGCCGAATGCATGCGACGCGACGCTGAGCCCGCAGGCGCAGCTGGACGATCTGGTCGAGCAGCAGCTCGTCGAAGGCCAGGCGGCGGCGGCCGGCCTCGTGATCGCCGAAGTGGGCCGCGGTGAAGGCCGCGACGCGGTCGGGCAGCGCCTCGGCCCGGCGCACCGAGAGGGGCAGCGTGTCGACGATGTCCTGCAGGTGTTCCCGCTGGGCCTGGACGGCGGCGAGCAGCTGGGTGGAGGTCATGCCCTTGGTCGCCGGATACTGCGCGACGCTCGCCCCGGTGGCCACGAGCTGGTCGGTCACCGCGTGCGAGTTGACCCGGAACCGGTTGCCGCCCTGGTACTTGCCCGCGAGCACGAGACGCGTGCCCGGGACGTACTGGCGCTGCAGCCACGGCTGGTTGAAGAACGTCGCCTGCATGACGCCGGTCCCGTCGACGACGACCGCCTCCACCAGCGGCTTCATCCCGCGGCGCCGGACCGGGCGCGAGGTGATGCGCCGGACCTCGACGACGACGGTGGCGACCTCGTCCGCCTGCAGCTCCTCGATCGTGCGGCCCTCGCCGCTGTCACGCGGGAGGTGCGCCAGCAGATCGCCGACCGTCTGCAGGCCGAGCGCCGCGGCGGCCTCCGCGACCGTCGGGATCGCCCAGCTCAGAGGCTCCAGCAGACGGCGAAGGCCGCGGGTAGCGCACCGGCGCGCCCGCAAGGCCGCGTCGTCCAGCGGGGTCGGATCGGCGAAGTGGGTCGGCACCGGCGCCATCCATGATGGGCCAACCGCCGGTCACTCCGCGCTGAGCAGCCACCAGTAGGCCGGCTGGCCGCCCGGCTGCCAGTCCAGCTCCACCCCGCCGTCGACGAGCGACCGGACGGTCGTCTCGCTCAGCGGTGCGCCCTGCCCGGCGATGCAGGTGATGATCTCAGCGCCGTCGGCCAGCGCGCGCCAGGACCTGCTGCAGCGTCTCCCGGCGGCCGCCCCAGGCCACGAGCTCGTCGTCGACGAAGCCGACGGCGTCGCCGATGCCGTACCGGCCCGCCGGATCCTGGCGCGCCGCGGGCGCGACCGCGGCGGTGCGGATGGACTCGGCGGCCGCGAGCATCACCCGGGCGTTGAGCGGCGGCGTCCTCGCCCGGCAGAAGCGCGAGCGCCGCAGCCAAGCCCGGCCTGCATCGTGCTGCACCGGCAGGACACGAACCGTCTTGTCCGACAGCTCCGCGGCCCGTTCGGCGGCCATGATGACGTTCGGTGAGTTGGGCAGGACGACGACCTCTTCGGCGGCGACACCGTGGATGCCGGCAAGCAGGTCGTAGGTCGACGGGTTCATCGTCGGGACCGCCGTCCAGCGCGCTGGACGCCGAGACCGCTGAACAGGTCGGCGAGGCCGATCGCCGAGACGACGGCCAGCGCGCCCGGTCCGCTGGGCCCCGCGCGCCGTGGCGCGCCCCGCCAGCCGGGCGTCGCGCTCGATGACCTGCGAGTCCATGTCCGCGACGTCGAGGCGGCTGACCTCACCGACGCCCTCGAAGACGGCCGTCGCGGTCGCCGGGTCGTCCGTGTGGACGTGGATCTTCAGCGTGTGCTCGTCGCCGACGCACAGCACGCTGTCGCCGATCGCCTCGAGCAGGCCGACGAAGCGCTGGGCCTGCAGGCCGTCGCCGGTGACCGCGAAGTTCGTGCAGTAGCGGTAGGTCGAGGAGTCGTGCTCGGGGTGGCTCACGCGGCGCGTGCGTGCGTGCCGGCGCGTAGTGGTCCAGCTCCGGCGCCTCGCCGCCGCGCAGCGCCGCGACGACGCCGGCGAAGATGATCGTGACCGCGTAGCCGCCGGCGTCGACGACGCCCGCCTCGCGCAGCACGGGCAGCAGCTCGGGGCCGCGCTTGACGGCCGCCTCCCCCGCCTCGATCGCCTTCTCGAGGACCTCGGCGATGAGCACGTTCTGCTGTTCGGCGCTCCACTCGCCGCCCGAGCCGCGGGTTCTCCACGTCCTTCAGCGCGGTCGCCGCCGCGCCGGCCATCGCGCGCATGACGGTGAGCATCGTCCCCTCGACGGGGTTGCGGACCGACGCGTAGGCCCGCTCCGAGGCCTTGTGCATCGCCGAGCTGATCATGATCGGGTCGACGAGCTCGCCCGGCTTGGAGATCAGCTCCTCGGCGGCGCCGCGGACGAGCTGGCTGAGGATGACGCCCGAGTTGCCGCGGGCGCCGAGCAGCGCGGCGCGGGCGATGCGGTCATAGACCTCGCTGCGCCCGATCTCGTCGAGCGTGCGGTCGTCGATCGCGGCCAGCGTCTCGACCTCCTCCAGGACGGCCTGGAGGGTGAGCGCCATGTTGTCGCCCGTGTCGCCGTCGGCGACCGGAAAGACGTTGAGGTCGTTGATCTCCTGCCGCCGGGACTCCAGGTGCGCGAGGGCACCGTGGACGACGGCGCGGAAGCGGACAAGGCTGGGATCAGGCATGGGACCTCGCCCGAAGGCGGCAGGGAACGAGCAGGTGGGGCGGGTCTAGGACCCCGCGGGGCGCGGCGAGCGGGTGGCCTTGACGACCTTGCCGGCCTTCAGGCAGCGCGTGCAGACGTACTCGCGGCTGGCCGTGAGGCCGACCATGATGCGCACCTTCTGCAGGTTCGGATCGAAGCGACGCTTCGTGGCGACCATCGAGTGGCTCCGGCTCTGACCGAAGGCGGGGCCCTTCCCGCAGCTGTGACATACCTTTGCCATAAGGCGAGGGAGTGTAGCGGCGCACGGCTCCCGCAGCGGTGCGGGCTCCGTGGTACCGGCGTCGGCGAGCTAGTCCGCGGAGCGCTGCGGCGTGGGTACCGGCGTCGCCGGATGTGCCGGGCGCCGGTCGCGGCGCGGCGTCAGATCGCCGATACGAGCCCCTTCGCGCACACGTCCCGGCGCCGGGGTGCTCGCCGGCAGGACGGGGACGGCGACGTCCCCGGACGGTGCCGGCGACGGGTCCGGGGAAGGACCGTCGTCGTCGCGGTGATCGCGCGGCCACCAGTCGCGCCAGCTGCCGCGGTCGGGGTCGTCGTGATCGATCATGCCCCAGAGCAGCACGGCTGCGCCCACGATGTGCACCGCGATGGTGAGCACGATGGCCGCAAGCTCCGTCTGCGTGCTGAAGTTCACGTCCCGAGCCTAGCGGCGAGCTCCGCCACGGGCCAGGATCGGGCACGCCAGCGGTAGGAATCCAGACGCCCCGGGGCGCGGGCGCCTACTCCTCGGGCGGCAGCAGCTGCCCCTGGAGGGCGACGAGGGCCAGCACGGCTTCGGCCGCATGGCGGCCCTGGTCGCGCTTGCCGCCACCGGCCCGGGCAAGGGCCTGGTCCATGCTCTCGACGGTCAGGACGCCGAACGAGCACGGCACCCCTGTGCTGAGCTGGACGTCCATGATGCCGCGCGCGGCCTCGCCGCAGACGTAGTCGTAGTGGGTCGTCTCCCCGCGGATGACCGCGCCCAGGCAGGCCACGCCGGCGTACCGCTCGGAGTCCGCCGCGTAGGCGGCGGCCATCGGCAGCTCATAGGCGCCCGGCACCTCGAAGACGTCGACGGCCTCTGCGCCGCCTGCTTCGAACGCCGCCGTCGCCGACGCGATGAGCTTGTCGGCCAGGTCGCGGTAGAAGGTGCCGCAGACGATCGCGTACCGGCTCATGAATCCCGCCCCTCCGTCCCGCGGCCGGTCTGCCGGTCGCGTGCCTGCTCCTCGGCCAACATCACATCGTCCAGGGGCAGCCCCTGGTGATGGAGGACGTGACCCATCTTCTGCGCCTTGACCCGCATGTACGCCTCGTTGTGGGGATTGGGCAGATGCTCGATCGGCACCTGGTCGGTGACCTGCAGGCCGTAGCCCTCCAGGCCCTTGATCTTCTTGGGGTTGTTCGTCAGCAGGCGCATCGTCGTGAGGCCCGAGGTCGACGAGGATCTGGGCGCCGATGCCGTAGTCGCGCAGGTCGGCAGGCAGGCCGAGCGCGAGGTTGGCCTCGACCGTGTCCATCCCCTCCTCCTGCAGCTTGTAGGCGCGCAGCTTGTTCAGGAGGCCGATGCCGCGGCCCTCCTGGGAGAGGTACAGCAGGACCCCGGTCCCCGGCCTGCTCGATCGCCGCCAGCGCGCTCTCCAGCTGCTCGCCGCAGTCGCAGCGCAAGGAGTGGAAGACGTCGCCGGTGAGGCATTCGGAGTGCACGCGGACGAGCACGTCCTGCGCCCCGTCGACGTCGCCCTTGACCATCGCGACGTGATGCTTGTCGTCCACGAGCGAGCGGTAGCCGACGACGGTGAAGTCGCCGAACGTCGTCGGCATGCGGGTCTCGACGACCCGTTCGACGAGCTGGTCGTGACGGCGACGGTAGGCGATCAGGTCGGCGATCGTGATGAGCTTCAGCCCGTGCTTGAAGCAGTAGGCGTGCAGGTCGTCGACGCGCGCCATCGACCCGTCCTCGTTCATGATCTCGCAGATGACGCCGGCCGGCTCGCAGCCGGCCAGGCGGGCGAGGTCGACGGACGCCTCGGTGTGGCCCGTGCGCTCCAGGACGCCGCCGCGCTTGGCCCGCAGCGGGTTGCACGTGACCGCCCTTGACGATGGCCTCGGGGCCGTTCGCCGGGTCGACGGCGGCCTTGATGGTGACCGCGCGATCGGCTGCCGAGATCCCTGTCGTGACGCCTTCGGCGCGCCTCGATCGTCACGGTGAAGGGGGTCTCGAACGGGGTGTCGTTCTTCGCCGTCATGAGCTCGAGGTCGAGCTCCTCGCAGCGCTCGGGCGTCAGGGCGAGGCAGATCCAGCCGCGCGCGTGGGTCGCCATGAAGTTGATCGCGTCCGGGGTGACGTGCTCGGCCGCGATGACGAGGTCGCCCTCGTTCTCCCGGTCCTCGTCGTCCACGACGACGACGAACTTGCCGACGGCGAGGTCCTCCAGCGCCTCGTCGATCGTGGCGAAGCCGGCGTTGTCGTCGGTGTGCGTGTGTGCGGGGGTGCTCATGCGGGGCTCTTCTCGTTCGCCAGCGCCGCGACGTGCGGGGCCAGCATCTTCTCGGCGTACTTGGCCATGATGTCGACCTCGAGGTTGACGGGCGTGCCGGGGACCGCCGACCCCAGCGTCGTGCGCTCCAGCGTCTCGGGGATGAGCGACACGTCGAAGGAGCTGTCGTCGACGCGCGCGACCGTCAGCGAGATGCCGTCGATCGCGATCGAGCCCTTCTCCACGACGTAGCGCAGGAGCCCTGCGACGCCGCCGGGGACCTCGACCGTGACGATCCGGGCAAACCCCTCATCACGGACCGAACGGATGGCGCCGAGGCCATCGACATGACCTTGGACGATGTGGCCGCCGAGCCGTGCGTCGGCGCGCATCGCAAGCTCGAGGTTGACGGTCCGTCCGGCCACCAAGGCCCCCAGGGAGGATCGCCGCAGCGTCTCGTGCATGACGTCGGCGGTGAAGCTGGGTTCGCGACTGCGTCGCGGACCTCGGGGGAGCGACTGCGTCGTCCCCCCGGTGCGGGCGTCGTCCAGGACGACGGCGGTCAGGCACACGCCGTTGACGGCGATCGAGTCGCCGTGTCCGAGCTGCTGCGTCAACGGCGTGCTCACGGTCAGCCGTACGCCCGCGTCGGTGCTGTCGACGGCGTCCACCCGCCCGAGGTCCTCCACCAGTCCGGTGAACATGGGGTCCGTCACCACTCCTTCAGGCGGGCTTTGACGAGGATGTCGTCTGCGCTCGGCTCCGCCTCGAGCGTCAGCGCGCGCAGCGCCTCGGAGATGCGCTCGACCCCGGCGCCTTCCAGGGGGTCCCGCGCGGCACGTCCTCCGAGGATGAGCGGGGCCAGGAAGAGGCGGATCTCGTCGATCTCGCCCGCGTCCAGGAACGCGCCGGCCAGGCGCGGGCCTCCCTCCAGCAGAACCGAGCTGATGCCACGGTCCCCGAGCTGGTCAAGGGCGCTGCGGACCCGCGCGTGCTCGTGCTCGCCGGTCGCGACGACGACGTCCGCACCGGCCATCTCCAGGCTGTCCGTCGCCGTCCGCGGAGCGGCCCGGGACACGACGACCGTCAGGGGAACCTCGGGGGCCATCCTCACGAGGTTGCCGTCCAGTGGCAGGCGCGCGGTCGAGTCGAAGACGATGCGGCGGGGCTGGCGGAAGACGTCGTCCAGCCGCGCGGTGAGCTGTGGATCGTCGGCCAGGGCGGTGCCGATGCCGACGACGACCGCGTCGACGCTCGCACGCCAGCGGTGGGCGAGCTCGCGCGACGTCGCCGAGGAGATCCACCGGGAGTCCCCCGTTCGCGTGGCGACCTTGCCGTCGAGGGTCATCGCCGACTTGAAGAGCACCCAGGGGCGGCCGGTGCGCGCATGCTTGCGGAACGCCTGGTTGAGCAGGCGGGCCTCCGCGGCCAGCTCGCCGCCGGCCACGTCCACGACGACGCCCTCGTCCCGCAGGATGCCGAGCCCACGACCGGAGGCCTTCTCGGTCGGGTCGTCCGAGCCGACGACGACGCGTGAGATGCCGGCCTGCAGGATGGCGTCCGTGCAGGGCGGGGTCTTGCCCTCGTGGCAGCAGGGCTCGAGCGAGACGAAGATCGTCGCCCCGCGCAGATCGGCGCCGTTGCAGGCCTCGATCGCGCTGACCTCGGCGTGTGGCCCGCCGTACACGTCGTGCCAGCCTTCGCCGAGGACGACCCCGTCCCGGACGACGACGGCGCCGACCATCGGGTTCGGGTGCACGCGGCCCATCCCGTTGCGGGCCAGGTAGAAGGGCCCGGGCGAGGTGCTCGTGATCGGTGTCGGTGCGCTGCATCTGCTGCCCAGTCAGTGTACGGCCGCGGCTGTGGCTGCGAGACGACGGCCGCCCCCGAGCACGGGCAGCCGGCCTCCGCCGTGCCTCCTCAGGGAGCGCAGGCCCCGCCGCGCAGGCGGTAGACGACCATGAGCGGGCCCGGACGTGCGTACGAGCGCGGGTAGTAGTCGAAGGACCAGTCGAAGTTGAACTTCACCGGGCCCTGGCCCTGCTTGTACGGCGAGCTCGTGTGCACGACCTCGGCGCGGCGCTCGAGCTCGGCGTAGTACTCCAGGGCCTTGGGCACGACCTCGGGCTCCACCTCGGCGCGGCCGCGCTGTGTCGAGCCGGAGACGACCCAGCAGAACCGTTGGCGCTCGTAGATGTCGACGAGCTCCGGGGTCAGGCTGCGCTCGTAGTCCTCGACGTTGAGGATCGGGCCCGCCCCCGCCTCGACGGTGCCGTCCGGCAGCCGGTTCAGGCGCGACGTGGAGAACTTCGACCCAGCGGTTGCCGTTGGACGTCATCGGGTTCGGTGCCCCGACATCCGACGCCCAGGCGTCCGGCACGACGGGCTCCACGACGATCTTCGATCCGGCTGGGATGTTCGCGACCATCCACTCACGGGTGGAGATCCGGGTGTCCTTGCGGGAGAGCACGATCCCGTTGTGCAGGCACGCCGCGACGCCCTGCCCGACGAGCAGGGCGGCTGCCAGCGCGACGAACGTCGGCCGCAGCGCCGGCCGACGCCGACCCAGGCCGTCGGCGAGCTCGAGCATCGCGTAGGAGGCCAGCAGGCAGATCATCGGGAAGACGGGGATGAGCCAGCGCCCGAAGAAGCGGGTCTGGGACCCCATGAAGAACAGGAAGATGATCGGCGCGGGCGCCAGCACCCAGACGAGACGGCGCTCGTCGCGCCAGAGCGGGACGATGGCGCCGAGCGCCGCGAACGCCGGGACGCACCGAGCCCCCAGGTCAGCGTCCACAGGTAGTACATGACGCCGTTGTCCTGCGTGAGCCCGAGCTTGCCGATCGCGTCGTCGGCGACGGTCGTCTGATGGTTCAGCCCGTCCTTGAACTCGCTGAAGCTCAGCAGCGCGTACGGGTTGGCGATGAGGAACGCCAGCGAGCGCCGCGACACCCGCCAGGGCCAGCCCGCGCATCGCCGGGCGTCGTCCGCCCTGGGCCAGGAACTGCGCCGCGGCCGCCCCGACGAGCGGCAGCAGGACGATGCCGCCGGTGTACTTGAAGGCCGCCGCGAAGCCGAGGCCCGACGCCCGCGACGAGGTAGTCCACGACCCGGCCGTAGCGCAGGATGCCGGCCGCGCCGACCATCGCCAGGCAGATCGGCGCGAGCGTCGGGACGTCGTTGAGCGCCAGGTGCGAGTAGAAGACCGGAAGGAAGGCCACGCCGAAGAGCGCGGCCGCCAGCAGCCCGACCCGGCGGTCGAAGAGCCGCGAGCCGCACACGTACAGCAGCCAGACGGCGATCGTCCCCACGACGCCCGCGGTCACGCGCGCGACGACGAAGACGGACTCCGGGTCGGTCGAGTACGCCTCGTAGACGCCGTCGCGACCGCCGAACCACACGCTGAACACGATGTGCAGCAGGTACGTGTAGGCGGGCGGGTTGACGAAGTAGTGCGGGTTGTAGGAGTGGCCGAAGAGCGCGATCGCCTTGGGGACGAAGTGGGCGTTCTCGTCCGCGTTGAACGCGTACGGCATGCCCGTGGCGCACGCCCCAGATGCGCAGCAGGAAGGTGACGAGCAGGACGCCGGCGATCGCCGCCGTCCAACCCGAAGGGTGCGGCAGGCGCGCTGCCCGACGCGCGACGCCCGGGGCCTGTCGACGCCCGTCGGCATCAGCAGCTCGAGTACACCGCGTAGGTGCCGTTGTAGGCCAGCCGCCGTGAAGCCGCTGGGGGGAATGTTGTCGAGCGTCGTGTCGCTCTCTTCGACGACCGCTTGGCGCAGCAACGTCTGGCGTGTGGTGACCAGGAGCGCGAGGCCCGCTGCGGTCGGCCGCGTCCTGAGCCGGATCGCTCCGTGCGAGCACCTGCTCCTGCGGCAGGTCGGCGATCCAGCGGACCTCGGGGATGAGCTTGTGGCTCGGCGTGGAGAGCGGGCCGCAGCCTGCGGCCGGCGACGACCGCCGGGTCGTCGAGGATGTCGACGAGCGCGGCGTGCGCGTCGCCGCGGAAGCGCAGCTCGTTGAAGAAGGCGGTGCGGTTCACGCGCAGGCTCGTCTGGGTGGCACCGAGGATCAGGATGGCAAGTCCGGCGACGATCCAAGGGTACGCAGGCGTCCCGGCTGCAGCATGCGACCAGCCGGCGACGCTCACCGCGGCGAAGAGCATGAGCATCAGCGATGCCACCAGGAGGTAGCGGTCGATGACCGACAGGCCCGCCATCCCGACGAGGAAGAACGTGCCGACGCCGACGACGAGCAGCGCCAGCGGCATGAGGATGCGTCGCGGGGACGAAGACGGTCGCGAGGACCAGGCCGAGCAGGCCGGCGTAGAACGGGCACGCTTGTCGCCAGGCCGCGCAGGAACTTGATCGTCGCGGACGGGACCTCGGACAGCGGACTTCGTCCGGCCCAGCTCCTCGGCCAGCCCGCTGGTGTGCTGCAGCGAGAAGAGCGGCTTGCCGGTGACCGCGAAGTCCAGTACGACCCACACGACGGTCCCGACGAAGGCGAGCACGACGAGCGACCGCCACGCGCCGTGCGTGGGTGCGGAGCCGCGCGTCGTAGCGGCCACAGCGCGTAGAGCATGTAGAGGCCGGCGATGAGCCACGCCTCCGGGCGCATGAGCGCCGCGCCGGCGAGCAGCAGCGGGACGGCGTAGCCCCGCCGCGGGTGCTCGGCCTCCAGCGCGGCCGCCCAGACGACGAACGCGAGGTACGTGACGTCGATGTAGCCGCGCAACGCGAGGAACGGGAAGTCGAGCCTCGTGCAGAGCATGAGCGCGGCGGCGAAGCCCGATCGCCGGGGTGAACGCGGCGCGGCCGAGCCGGTACAGGCCGGCGGCGAGCGCGACGAACGACGCGAGCGCGGCGAAGCCATGACCCGGTCCCCGCCCCCGCCCAGCAGCGCCAGCAGAGCGCCGAAGGCGATCGCCAGCGGGTGCTCGGTCGGCGCGCGGTAGGCCTCGAAGGACGGGTTGACGCCGTGCAGCAGCTCACGGCCCCAGAGCAGCGAGTAGAGCTGTCGTAGTTCGGGTAGGTCGGGTAGGCGAGGTAAGCGACCAGCGTGATCGCCGCCAGCAGCGGCGAACGCGAGCACGGGCCAGGACAGCCGGCCAGCGGAGCGTCCCGCCGGCGCGGCTCGAGGACGTCGGGGCCCTGCCGCCGCGGGGTGAGCGTCGCGTTGTCCATGTGAGGGATCGATCCCACAGCGGTTCGGTCCGTGCTGACGCCGCGGGCGAAGCTCTGGGATACTGGCGAGGCAGTGTACGGCACCGTCCGCCGTCCACGCCTCCGCGCCGGCCAGCCCCGCAGCTTCCGATCACGGCCCTGGCCGCGTCGCCTTTGCCATGAAGCTCATCATCCAGATCCCCTGTTTCAACGAGGAGGAGCAGCTTCCCGGCGACGCTTGCCGACCTCCCGCGAGAGGTGCCCGGCTTCGACGTCGTCGAGTGGCTCGTCATCGACGACGGCTCCACGGACCGGACGATCGACGTCGCCCGCGACGGCGGTGTCGACCACATCGTCAAGCTCACGAACAACAAGGGGCTGGCGGCCGGCTTCCAGGCCGGCCTGGACGCCTGCCTGAAGCTCGGCGCCGACGTCATCGTCAACACGGACGCCGACAACCAGTACTCCGCACTGGACATCCCCGCGCTCGTGCGTCCCGATCCTCGACGGCCGGGCCGACATGGTCGTCGGCGACCGCGAGACCGACAAGATCGAGCACTTCTCGCCGCTGAAGAAGCGCCTGCAGAAGCTCGGCTCATGGGTCGTGCGCCAGGCGTCGGACACCGAGGTGCCCGACACGACCTCCGGGCTTCCGCGCCTACAACCGCGAGGCCGCCATCCAGATGGCCGTCGTCTCGAAGTACACGTACACCCTCGAGACGATCATCCAGGCGGGCAAGCTCCTCGTCGCGACCGACCACGTCCCGATCCGGACGAACCCGAAGACCCGCGAGTCGCGTCTCTTCCCCTCCATGGGCGCCTACGTCCGGCGCAACGCCGTCGCGATCTCGCGCATCTACGCCCAGTACGAGCCGCTGAAGGTCTTCTTCGCTCTGGCCCTGGCGCTCTTCGTCCTCGGGTTGATCCCGTTCACCCGCTTTGTCGTCGCGTACGCGACCGGCGAGGGCGCAGGCCACGTGCAGTCCCTCATCTTCGGGGCGGTGCTGTTCAACTCCGCCGTCGTGCTCTTCGCCATCGGCATCCTCGGCGACCTGCTCGCACAGCCAGCGGATCATGTCCCAGCGGATCTTCGAGCGGGTGCGGCGCATCGAGCTGGAGCTCAACATCCCGCCGTCGCACTACGAGCCCGGCGCCCGGCCCACGGGCCAGCCGCCCACGACGGGCGCGGGCGCCGTCACCCCGCCAGCCCTGCAGGACGGCGCCGCCGGCGCCGCTGCCACCACCCCCTCGGAGGTCACCCGATGAGCCCTGACGTCACCGTCGACGACTCCGGCGTCGTCACCGGCAACACCTACGACAAGTACGGGTCGTCGAACCCCGTCGTCAAGCGCCTCATGGCGAGGTTCGAGGCGACGCTCGCCGAGCTCTTCGCGATGAGCGATCCCAAGTCGCTGCTGGACGTCGGCTGCGGCGAGGGCGTGCTCGTCCACGAGTGGGCCAAGCAGATCGCCCCGGCACGCGTCGTGGGCCTCGACCTGGAGGAGGCGTCGATCCAGGCAGGCTGGCTCGCAGCGCCAGGCCGACAACCTCGAGTACAGGATCATGGACGTGTCGGAGAAGGGCTTGCCGTTCGCGGACGACGAGTTCGACGTCGCCACGGCGATCGAGGTGCTCGAGCACGTTCCGGACCCGGCGCACACCGTCGCGGAGATGGCGCGCGTGGCCTCGCGCTGGCTGCTCGTCAGCGTCCCCCGGGAGCCGCTGTGGCGCGGGCTGAACATGGCACGCGGCGCGTACCTCAAGGAGCTGGGCAACACGCCCGGCCACGTGAACCACTGGTCCAAGTCGTCGTTCGTGAAGCTGCTCTCGCAGCACGGCGAGGTCGTCCAGGCCCGCTCGCCGTTCCCGTGGACGATGCTGCTCGTCCGCCTTGGCGGCTGACGGGCAGCCCCAGGAGCCGGCGACCCGGCGGCTCCGTCCTACGCCAGCGGCGCACGGATCCTGTCCATCGGGATCGCGTCGACCGGCCTCTTCACGTTCGCGTACTTCTCCGTCGCCAGCCACGTGCTCGACGACGTCGCCCTCGGCGGGGTCAACCTGCTGTGGACGATCCTCTTCATCACGATCTCGGTCATCTACCGGCCGGTGGAGCAGCTGCTGTCGCGCTCGATCGCAACGCGGCGCGCCCACGGCCACGACGCGGGCCACCCGCTGCGCGACCCCGCGCGGATCCAGGCCACGTTCGCCGCTGACGTTCCTCGTCGTCGCCATGGTGTTCAAGGGCACGCTCGTCGATGCGTTCGACGGGCGAGGAGGCGCTCTTCTGGGTGCTCGTCGTGTCCGCTCTGGCGTACGCAGCGTCCTACTTCGCCCGCGGCTACTTTGCGGGCAACCAGTGGTTCGCGCTGTACGGCGGCCTCGTCCTGTTCGAGTCCGTCGCGCGCTTCTGCTTTCCCGTCGCCGTGGCGGTCGGCCTGGCCAGCGGGCAGACGGCGGTCGCCCTGGGCATCGCGGCCGCACCGTTGGCGTCGCTGCTGGTGATCCCGTTGGCGGTGCGACGGTACGGCAGGCGGACACGGCCCCCCGGCGCCGCGGTGGTGCCCGTGGACCGGGTGGCGGGCGCCGGCCGCGAGGGTGCGACGTTCGCCGGGGCGGTCGCCGTCGTCCAGCTCGCCGAGCAGACCCTGCTGAACGCCGGCCCCCTGTTCGCTCCGAAAGGAGCGATGTTCGCCGTCGTCTTCAACGCCTTTCTCATCACACGCTCACCGCTGCAGCTCTTTCAGTCCATCCAGACGTCGCTGCTGCCGCACCTGGCGGGGCTGGAGGCGACGGAGGGCAGCGCGGCGTTCGCAAAGGCGATCCGCACCACGATCCTGGCGATCGCGGCGTTTGCCGGCGCGGTCGCGATCGGGCTGCTCGTGCTCGGACCGTGGGCGATGGACCTCCTGCTGCCGACCGACGGCTCCTACGGCCGGTGGGGCCTGGCGACCATCGGGCTCGGCATGGGCCTGCACCTGACTGCCGGGACGCTGAACCAGGCTGCTCTTGCCCGCGGCCAGGCGTCACGGGCCGCCGGGGCCTGGGCCGCCAGCGCGCTCGTGTTCGTGGCCTGGATGGCGCTTGCGCTCGTCGACGACGCCCTCGTGCGCGCCGAGATCGGGTACGCCGGTGCGACGGGGCTGCTGTGCGTCGCCCTCCTGGCGATCTACCGGTCCGGGACGCCGGCCACCGCGGCGCCGCCCCTGGACGATCCGCCGCCGCTGATGGAATGAGCACCGTGCGCTGCTTCGGGGACGGGAACGAGATCTACGAGCGCTACCACGACGAGGAGTGGGGCCGCCCGGTCGTCGACGAGCGCGGCCTGTACGAGCGCCTGTGCCTGGAGTCCTTTCAGTCCGGGTTGTCCTGGCTTGTCATCCTGCGCAAACGCCCCGGCTTCCGCGCCGCCTTCGCCGGCTTCGACCCCGAGGTCGTCGCCCGGTACGACGAGGGCGATGTGGCACGGCTGCTGCAGGACGCGCGCATCGTCCGCAACCGGGCGAAGATCGAAGCGACGATCGCCAACGCGCGGGCCACGCTGGCGCTCCGGGACGGCCCTCGCGACCTTCCGCAGCTCGTGTGGGATCACCGGCCGCAGCGCCCGACGGGCCACACGGGCCCGGCGACGCCGGCCGAGATGCCCGCGCACGTGCCCGAGTCCGCGGCGCTCGCCAAGGCGCTCAAACGCGAGGGCTTCCGCTTTCTCGGCCCTACGACGCTCTACGCGGGCATGCAGGCCTGCGGGCTCGTGAACGACCACCTGCGCGACTGCCCGGTCCGCCGGGAGGTGGCCGCTGCGCAAGCGGCCGCCCGCCTCCCCGGCTGAGCGCCCATCCTCACCCGACGCGCTCGGCGCCGGTGTAGACGTTGACCTGCCCCTGCCGGGCGAAGCCGCAGAGCGTGATGTTGCGATCGCGCGCAAGCGAGATCGCCAGCGAGGTCGGCGCCCCGACCGCCACGAGGACCGGGGCGCCGGCCACCGCCGCCTTCTGCACGAGCTCGAACGAGACGCGACCGGAGACGCAGAGGAGCACCCCGTCCAGCGGGGCCGTCCCCGCAAGGACACGCGCACCGATGACCTTGTCCATCGCGTTGTGGCGCCCGACGTCCTCGCGAGCGAGCAGCAGCGTGCCGTCGGCAGCGAAGAGCCCGGTGGCATGGACGCCCCCGGTCAGGTCGAAGGCGGGCTGCGCGGACGCGAGGCGATCCGGGAGCGATGCCAGCAGCGCCCGGGGCACCACCGGCCCGTCCGGGACGGGCGCCGAGTGCACCGCGACCTCCTCCAGCGCTCCCTTGCCGCAGATCCCGCAGGACGACGTGGTGAAGAACCGCCGCGTCGGCGGCCGGCCGGCGAGGTCCGCGTCGACGTCGACGACGTTGTTGTCGAAGGCAGCGGTCGGGCCCGCCCCGCGCACCCCGCCCGCTCGGATCAGCCCCTCGCCGAAGAGAAAGCCCACGGCGAGCTCCTCGTCGTGACCGGGGGTGCGCATCGTGACGGCGATCGCCTCCCCACCGACCCGGATCTCCAGCGGCTCCTCGACGGCGACCCGGTCATGCACCCCGTCGCGCACGGTCGGGGCGTGCAGGCGGGCGGCGGGATCACCGGACAAGGGCTCAGTCCGCCGGATCGTCCGGATCCAGCGGATCCGCGGGCGTGGCGGGGTCCGGCACCGTGACCACGGCCGAGGGGTGCAGGACGCCCGCGACGGCGCGGGCGACCTGCTCACGTGAGCGGGCGCCCACCGCCGCGATCAGCGCGTCGCGCCAATCGTCAGGGCGCGGGTCGGACGGCGGCAGGCCGAGCTCCTTGAGGACCGGCGCGGGTGCGACGTGCGGTGCGATCGCGGCGGCGCGCTCGCGGGCGGCGATGTGCTGCGCCCCGGCCAGCGGCGTCCGCCCTGCGGTCCGGGAGAGGAGCATGAGCTCGTCGGCGACCGCGGGGACCGCGCGGCGCGCACACTTCTCCCACGGCGCCTCGGCCCCGGCGTCCAGGACCACCTGACGCAGGACGCGCCAGCCGGCGTGGCGCGCCTCGCACCGTGCCACGAGAAAGAAGGCCAGTTCGCGGGCGACGAGGTCGGCGTCCGGCTCCTCGCCCTTCGTGTGCAGGTGCCGCAGCGCCGCGGCGACCTGCCGGCCGTCGCCGACGGCCCGGGCCAGCTGGCGGGCCGTGCGCTCAGGCGTCGCTCGTGTCGTCGGGACGATCTCGATCGCCCGAGTCTATCCCGCGTCCTGCGGCATCACCCCCGGCCACCGGGCGCCGACGGCCGTCGCTCACTCGTATGCCAGCGCCTGCAGGACGTCGAGCCGGGCTGCGCGCCGGGCGGGCAGGATGGCTGCCAGGACCCCGGCCAGACCCGAGGCGAACAGGACGGCGACGAGCGTGCCCACCGGGAACGCGATGCTGAAGTCGTCGATCGCGCGGGTCACGATGATCGACAGGCCGACGCCCAGGACGAGTCCGAGGACCCCACCGATCAACGCGGTGATGAGGGCCTCCAGACGGATCATCGACTTGATCTGACGCCGCGAGGTCCCGATGGCCCGCAGCATCCCGAGTTCCCTGGTGCGTTCGGTGATCGACAGCACGAGCGTGTTGACGATGCCGAAGAGCGCCACGATCACCGTCAGGGCCAGAAGCGCGTAGATGAGGCCGAGCAACTGCTTGACCTGGTCGCGCTGGTCCTGCTTGAACTCCTCGGCGGTCCTGGCGTTGACCTGCGGATACTCCCGTTCGAGGATCGTGTCGATCCGCCGCTTGAGCACCGGGTCGTCCGCGCCGCTGTCCAGCGCGATGAGCGTCAGCTGATCCTTGTCCGCGGCGAACCTGGCCGCCAGGACCGAGTTCGGGACGATGAGCGACCCGGTGAGCCTGCCCTTGTCCTTGTAGAACGCGCTGACCCTCAGCGTCAGCAGCTCGCGACGCGGTGTCTGCAGGACGAGCGTTCCCCCGAGGTCGATCCCGTGGTCTGCGGCGAAGCCCGACTCGACGAGGATCTGGCCTTCGCGAAGCCGCGTGACGGCGTCCTTGTCGCCCCGGACGACGTCGATCCGGTAGGTCGTCTGGAGCGTCGCCGGGTCGATCCCGGTGAGCCCCTCCTTGCCGGAGATGCCCTGCACGCGGGTCGTGGCGCCACGGACCGGGCTCACGGCGCGCACGCCGTCCAGCCCGGCGATCCTCTCCCCCGCGCGCGGCGTGAACGCACCGAAGCCGGCCTGGTTCTGAAGGATGATCTGCCCCCGCAACCCGCTGTCGACCGCGTCGGCGATCGTCTTGTTGGCACCGGCCGCGAAGATCGCCGCAAAGCAGACGAGCGCGACGCCCACCATGAGCGCGGCGGCCGTGGTGGCGGTCCGGCCGGGCTGCCGGACGGAGTTCTCGCGGGCCAGTCGCCCGGTCAGGCCGAAGACGCGCTCCAGCGGAGCGCCGACGATCGACGCGATCGGCGGAACGAGGCGAGGGCTCAGCAGCGCGACCCCGAGGAACGTCAGCGCGGCGCCCCCACCCGTGAAGCTCAGCGCGGAGGTCGCTCCGCCGGCGACGAACAGGCCGACGACGAGCAACACCACGCCCCCTCCGGTCAACAGCAGCGCGAGCGGGAACACGAGGCGCGACGAGCGCGTCTCGGGCATTGCCACGCCTTCACGCAACGCGGCGACGGGCGGGACACGGGTGGCACGGATCGCCGGCAGGAGGCTCGACACGAAGGTCACGAGCACGCCGACGACGATCGAGACGACGACCGTTCGCGTGAGGATGACCGTGCCGCTGGACGGCAGGTCGACGCCGAGGCTCTTGAAGAGCGCCCGCAGCCCGGAGGCGATGAGGATGCCGAGGCCGAGGCCGGCGACCGACCCGATGAGCCCGAGGGTGAGCCCCTCCCCCATCACGGAGCGCAGCACCTGGCGCCGGCTGGCGCCCAAGGTCCGCAGCAGCGCGAACTCCCGTGCGCGCTGGGCGACGGTGATCGAGAACGTGTTGAAGATGATGAACGCGCCGACGAACAGGGAGATGCCGCCGAAGGCCAGCAGCGCCGTGCTGAGGAAGGACAGGTTGCTGCGGATGTCGTCGGACTGGCTCTTGGCCTCCTGGGTGCCCGTCCGCACGACGGTGCCAGGGCCGGAGATGCGCCGGATGTCCGCACTGAGCACCTTCGGGTCCACCCCCGCCCGCGCTGCGACGTCGATCGCGTCGAACCTGCCCGGCTTGCCGGTCATCCGCTGAGCCTCGGCGAGCGTCAGCGTCGCGAACGCCGCGCCACCGAGGGACGAGACCCCGCCGATCGTCGTCGTCCCGACCAGCCTGAAGCGCTTGCGCGCGGCGACGCCCTGCACGGAGATCCTGTCGCCCAGACGGAAGCCCTCCTTCTCGACCGTCCCCTTGTCCAGGGCGAGCTCGCCGGCCGTCCGGGGAAAGCGCCCTTCGGCGACCTTCAACGACTCGAAGGCCTCGCCGTTGAGCGAGGCGATGAACATCGGTGCCCCGCGGGACACCGGCTTGTCGTCCTTGCCCAGGACGGTGCCGTTCGGGTCCGAGATCGAGCCCTCGGCCGTCTGCACGCCGTCCACCGCCCGGGCTCGGGCCAAGAGCTCCGCACCGAGCGGGACCGTCGTGCCGTCCTCACCGCTGAGATCCGTGCTCGGCGTGATGACGACGTCGATCTTCGTCAGCGAGGCGGAGAAGATCCTGTCGAACGAGCGGTTGATCGTGTCCGTGAACACGTACGTGCCCGCGATGAGCATGACGCCGGCGGCGACCGCGAGCGCCGTGAGCGCCAGGCGGGTCTTGCGAGCCAGCAGCCCGCGAAGGGCGACGCGGCGCACGTTCAGGCCTGGCCGGAGGCCGTCGGGCGCGGGGCGGCGGTGCCGTCGGAGTCCTCGGCCAGCAGCCCGTCCCGCAGGACGAGCAGGCGGTCGGCGACCGCGGCGGATTCTGCGTCGTGGGTGACCATGACGATCGTCTGGCCGAACTCGTCGACGCTCTGTCGCAGCAGGCGCAGGATGTCGGCGGAGGTCGTCGAATCCAGGTTGCCGGTCGGCTCGTCGGCGAAGACCACGGCAGGGCGGGAGGCCAGGGCCCGGGCGACGGCCACGCGCTGCTGCTGGCCGCCGGACAGCTCCGCAGGGCGGTGGGTGAGACGGTCGCGCAGGCCGACGGTGTCCACGAGCTGGTCGACCCAGGCGCTGTCCGGCTGCGCGCCCGCGATCGACAGCGGCAGCAGGATGTTCTCCTCCGCCGTGAGCACCGGCAGCAGGTTGAAGGACTGGAAGATGAACCCGAGCTTGTCGCGCCGCAGGTTGCGTGAGCGTCCTTGTCGTGGAGGCCGACGATCTCCGTGCCGTCGACGACGACCGAGCCCTCTGTGGGCGTGTCGAGCCCGGCGAGGATGTGCATGAGCGTCGACTTGCCCGACCCCGAGGGACCCATGATCGCGGTGAACTGCCCCTTCGGGAAGGCGACGGTCACCCCGCGCAGGGCCTCCACCGCGGCTTCGCCGACCCCGAAGCTGCGTCTGATGCCGGTCGCCGTGACGATCATGACGACAGCGTGTCACGAACGGACGGTGCCGCGTGGCTCAGCCCGCCGCGCGCCACGCGCCTTGAGCGTGATCGGCTCAGGCCGCGGTCGCGGCCGCGGCGATCGCCTGGTAGGCGGCCCCCGGGTCGTCGGCCCCGAAGACGGCCGACCCGGCGACGAGCCACGTCGCCCCGGCCTCGACGCACAGCGGCGCGGTCTCGACGGTGACGCCCCCGTCGACCATGAGCGTCGCGTCGCCCGACGAGCGGGCGCATCCTGCGCAGCTTGTCGGGGGAGGACGTGATGAACGGCTGTCCGCCCCAGCCCGGGTTGACGGTCATGCAGAGCGCGAGGTCGACGGCGACCTCCCCGAAGATCGTGACGGGCGTCGCCGGACAGACCGAGAGGCCCGGCGCGGCAGCCACCGTCCCGGATCGCATCCAACGCGTACAGCACGTGCGGCGTGGCCTCGGCGTGGATCGTGATGCCGGTCGCGCCCGCCTTGACGAAGTCGGCGACCTGGCGCTCGGGTCGCTCGATCATGAGGTGGACGTCCAGGTCGATCGCGTCGCCGACGTGAGCGCGCAGCGCGGACACGATGATCGGGCCGATCGTGATCGGCGGCACGAAGTGCCCGTCCATGACGTCGACGTGGATGACGGTCGCGCCCGCCGCGACGACCTCGTCGACCTGAGCGCCCAGACGGGCGAAATCAGCCGACAGGATCGACGGCGAGACGACGGGTGCGGTCAACGGGACTCCCGGATCGGTTCGGTTCGGTTCATCAGACTTCCATCAGCATCGAGGCGCCGCAGTGGTTGCAGCTCACCGTGGCCGTCGAGGACATCCGGACGATCGTCCCATGCTCTCCACAGTCAGGGCAGACCGAGCGCAGCTCGAAGCGATGCAGGCAGGAGACGCAGCGGTACCGCCCGGGCAGGCGACGAAGGCCGCAACCACGGCTCTCTGCACGACGGGCAGGCAAGCCCGAGGCTGAACGATGTGTCGTCCACGCCCGCGGAGTCTAGGCACCGTCGCCGTCGGATCCGGTGCCCGGGCCGCGCTAGACCGTGACGCGGGCGACCGAGAAGCCGTCCGTGCCGTCGACGTGCGGCAGCGTGCGGAAACGGTCCGTCGGAGACCAGGCGGTCCTCGGCGTCGTTGATCGTGCAGGTGGCGTAGACGAGCGTGCCACCGGGCGCGAGCGCGGCGCGGGCGGCAGCCAGGATCGCGTCCTGGACCTTCGTCAGCCCCTCGATGTTCTCCGGGCTGCATCTTCCAGCGCAGGTCCGGATGGGTCCGCAGCGTCCCCAGGCCCGAGCACGGCGGGTCGACGAGGACACGGTCGAACGGCTTCGCCGGTCGTGAAGTGCTTCGCGTCCGCGTGACGACCGTCACGTTGGCGCGCGTGCATGCGCCGGCAGGCGGCCTCGCAGCGCCCGGGCCCGACCGGCGTGGCGCTCGACCGCGACGACCTCGCCCCGGCCCTGCATGAGCGCGGCCAGGTGCGTCGTCTTGCCGCCGGGCGCCGCGCAGAGGTCCAGGACGCGCTCGCCCGGCTGCGGGGCGAGGAACGGCGCCACGCGCTGGGCGCGCGCGCGACTGCGGCGTGATGACACCCGCCCGGAACAGCGGGCGAGCCCGCGACGTCGAACGGCCCCTCGACGACGAGGGCGTCCCCCTCGCGCCGGCCGGGAGGCAGGTCGGCCTCGTCGAACTCGGCCAGCGTGTTGATGCGCAGGGCCAGTTCGGCGGGCTCGTTGTCGGCGGCCAGCAGCGCCCGGGTGGCGTCGGCGCCGAGCTGCTTCCACCAGAGCTTCACGAGCCATTCCGGGTGTGAGTGGCGGACCGCCGCGCCTGCGGGGGTGGCGTCCTCCGGGAGCTCGATGCCCTCGCGCTGCACGCGCCGCAGGACGGCGTTGACCATCTTGTGGCCCGGGCTGGGCTTGGCGAGCTCGACGGCCTGCGCGATGGCCGCGTGGTCGGCGGTGTTGAGGAAGAGCAGCTCGTAGAGCCCGATGTGCAGGGCGGTGCGGACGCCGAACTCGAGCTGCTTTCCGGGAGCGATGCGGGTGATGACCCAGTCCAGCGTGCCGCGCCGCTGCACGACGCCGAAGGCGAGCTGCTTGGCCAGGGCTCGGTCTCGCCCCTCGAGGTCCTGGGCGGCGGTCTGGAGCGCGCGGTCGGCGTACGCGTCCTCGGCGAGGACGCGCAGCGCGACCGTGTGCGCCGCGCGGCGGGCGGGGCTGACCCCGGGGGCCACGCCTCAGCCCTCGCCCTGCAGATGACCGCGAACGTAGGCGTCGGCCTGCATCGGCCTGCCGCCGGCAGGCTGGACCTCCACGAGCTCGAGGTCGCCGTACGTCAGGCGCCCTTCTGCCGTCTGCAGGACACCGTCGGGGCCGCCGGTGCCGGGCGGCAGCACCGTCGAGCGCAGGACGCCCAGAAAACGCCCGTCGCCCAGGTCGATCCGCGCGCCGATGTGCGGGGAGAGCGCGCGGACGGTGCGATCCATCGCGAGCGCTCCGGCGCCCGGATCCAGCGTGCGATCGGTCGCCGTGATCTTCTCGGCGTACGTCACGCCGCGCGACTCGTCCTGCTCGACGTACGGCGGTGGATCGTCCAGGGCTCGGGTGAGCAGGACGCCGCCGATGTCCTGCAGGCGGGCGCCGAGGGAGGCGAAGGTGTCGTCGGCGTGGATCGGCTCGGTGGCGACGAGGCCCACGGGACCACTGTCGAGGCCCGCGGTCAGGCGCATGATGGCGACGCCGGTCTGCGGGTCCCCCGCCATGATCGCCCGCTCGATCGGTGCGGCGCCGCGCCAGCGCGGCAGCAGCGACGGGTGGACGTTGAGGATGGTGTGGGCGTCCAGCAGCCCTTGCCGGATGAGGGCCCCGAACGCGCAGACGATCAGGACGTCGGGCGCAGCGTCGAGGATGCGGCGCCGGGCGTCCTCGCCGTTGACGTCGTCGGGCTGCGAGAGCTCGAGCCCGAGCTCGCGGGCGGTCTGCGCCACCGCCGGCGAGGTGAGCTTGCGGCCGCGGCCGGCCGGGCGGTCCGGGCGGGTGACGACGAGCTGCGGACGGTGCGGCCCTGCAGCGAGGGTCTCGAGGATCGCCGCCGCGAACGGCGACGTCCCGAGGTAGACCGTCCTCATGCCTCGTCGTCGCGAGCGAGGGCTTCGCGGAGCGCGCGCATGCCCTCCTTGCGCTGCCCCCGCGGGGTGCGGTCCAGGATGAGCACCCCGTCCAGGTGGTCGAGCTCGTGCTGGATGACCCGTGCCTCGAGGCCACTGGCCTCGATCTGGATCTCCTCGCCCCACTCGTCCTTGCGCGGTGACGCGCACGTGGACCGGCCGCTCGACGTCGACGTGGACGGCGGGCAGGCTCAGGCACCCTTCCTCGAGCCACTCCTCGTCCTTGGACGACCACTCGATGACGGGGTTGACGAGGACGTTCAGCGGCGCGCCCTGCACGACGCGGTAGACGAAGAGGCGCTGGAGCAGGCCGACCTGGGTCGCAGCCAGACCGACGCCGAGCGCGTCGTCCATGAGCGCGCCCATGGTCGCGGTCTGGGTGCGGAGCGCGTCGTCGAAGCGATCGACGGGCAACGCCTTGGTGCGCAGGACGGGGTCGCCCCACTTGCGCACGCGCTTGAGCGCCTCGCGGCGGCGGGCGACGACCTCGGGGTCCAGCGGGGGCGGGCTCTCGACCTCGACGTCGGCGGGGTCAAGGCTCTGGAGGTCCTGGTCGGCCATACGCCGTCCAGGGTACCGAGGCAAGGCCCGCCGGCCCTGTGCGGCCCGGGCCTACTGCGGGTCCACGTCGACGCTGAGCGCGACGCCCCTGTGGCCCCGCCCGGTCGCGATCGCGTCCACGACGTCTCGCACGACGCGGATCGCTGCAGGGCGCTCGATGGCCTTCACCACGACCTGCGCGCGCTCGCGGCCGCGGAGGCGGAAGAGGACGGCCGGGCCCAGGACCTGCGCACCGAGGGCGTCGGTGTCCTGCTCCCGCAGTGCCGCGGCGATGGCCGCCGCCGTGGCAAGCGCGGCCCCCGGCGCCTCGGCGCCACACACGATGCGGACGAGCGTCGCGAACGGCGGGTAGCGCAACGCGCGACGGCGGGCGAGCTCGGCGGCGAGGAACGCGTCGCTGTCGTGGCGAGCCGCAAAACGGATGGCCTCGGCGCCGGGGACCATGGTCTGCACGAGGACCCTGCCGCCGGCGCGCCCGCGCCCGGCGCGCCCGGCGAGCTGGGTGACGAGGGCGAACGTCCGCTCCTCCGCCCGGAAGTCGGGAAAGCGCAGCGTCGAGTCGGCGTCCACGACGACGCCGAGGTCCACGTCCGGGAAGTCGTGCCCCTTGGCGACCATCTGCGTGCCGACGAGGATCCCGCGCTCGGCCGCCCCGAACGCGGCGAGGACGCGCGCGCCGGTGGCGACATCCGCGTCCAGACGGAAGACCCTGGCCCCGGTCGCGGCCAGGTCGTCGGCCAGGCGCTCGGTCCCCGTCCCGTGGCGGGCGATCGACACGCCGCGGCATTCCGGGCAGCGCTTGGGGATCCGCTCGCGGTGGCCGCAGTGATGACACGCCAGCGCGTGCTGGTCGCGGTGCAGGACGAGCGTCACGTCGCACTGCGGACATTCCCATGCGTGCCCACACGTCCCGCAGCTGAGGAAGTTGGACCAGCCGCGGCGGTTGAGCAGGACGATCGCCTTGCGGGCGGCCATGAGCGCCTGGTGGGTGTCCGGGTGCAGCGCGTGGGCAGCGGTCCGCATGTCGACGATCCGCACCGCCGGCATCCCTTGACCGTCCACCCGTTCGGGCAACCGCAGCCGCGCGAGCGCATGGATCGACTCCGGACGCGGCGTGGCGCTGCCGACGACGAGGACCGCGCCGGCAGCGCGGGCGCGCTCCTGCGCGACCCCCCGGGCGTCGTACCGCGGGTCCCCCTCGTGCTTGTAGGAGCTGTCGTGCTCCTCGTCGACGATGACGAGGCCGAGGTCCTCGATCGGCGCAAAGACGGCGCTGCGCGGCCCGACGCAGACCCGGGCCTCGCCGCGCCGCAGGCGCATCCACTCGTCAAAGCGCTCCCCGGCCCCGAGCTGTGAGTGCAGGACGGCGACCGTGTCGCCGAACCGCTCGGCGAATCGCGCGACGATCTGCGGCGTCAGGCCGATCTCCGGCACGAGCACGATGACGCTCTGCCCGCGCGCCAGCGTCTGCTCGGCGGCACGCAGGTAGACCTCGGTCTTGCCCGAGCCCGTGACGCCGTGCAGGAGCAGCCGGTCGGCGGGCGCGGCGGCGACGATCCGCTCGACGGCCAGCTGCTGGTGCTCGGTGAGCTGCGGCCGTTCACGGGTGGCGCCGACGCTGACCTGCAGCGGGACGCGGCGGACGACCCGGCGGCTGATCGCCACGAGCCCGCGGCCCTCCAGTCGGCGCAGGGCTGCCGTGTCGGCGCCGGTGAAGCGCGGCAGCCCGTCCAGCAGCGTCCGCTGGGCGTCGTTGATCCGGACCCCGTGCTCCCCGGCTGCCTCAGGGGTCCGGTCGGCCCAGAGCGCGGTCTTCGCGCGGGCACCGGCCGGCGGCAGCATGAGCCCGAGCGCCCGCGCCGGCGTCGAGCAGTACTCGTCGGCGATCCAGAAGGCCAGGCGGACGAGCTCCTCGGGCAGGGAGGGCTCCACGACCCGCCTTGCGGTCGCGAGCTCGTGGTCGCTGTGATCGGTGAGCGCCGTGACGACACCCGGGACGTCCCGATGGCCGAAGGGGACGACGAGGCGGGTGCCCACCCGGACGTCCGCGGGCGCCAGGTAGTCGAACGGTCCGCGCAGCGCGCGAGCCGTCGTGATCGGCTCGACCTGCACCACACGGGACACGTCGGCGAGGATATTGTCCGCTGCCATGGACCTCCACGCCGGTGAAACCGTCATCTTCAAGGGACGCCCTTCCTGGCGCTCGATCATGGGCTTCTACCTCGTCGGAACGGTCGCCGCCGCCGTCGTCGGAGCGATCGCCCTGCTGGCCGACAAGACCAGCACCGGTGTCCTGGCCTTTGCGGTCGTGATGGCGCTCGTGATCATCGTCGGCTTCCTCAAGCGGATGAGCACGAGCTACACGATCACGTCCGAGCGCCTGCACATCCGCCGCGGGCTGTTCTCACGCCGCGAGCAGCAGACGAAGCTCGAGCGCGTGCAGAACGTCAACACGGAGCAGTCGTTCCTCGAGCGGATCCTGCAGGTCGGCTCGGTCGACTTCGACACCGCCGGCACCGACGACTCGGACTTCACCTTCTCGGGGGTCGCCAACCCGGAGGAGATCGTCGCCGCTGTGGACCACGCACAGCACGCCCCCGAGAGCCGCACGCAGGGTTCGGTCCCGCCGGCCTGACGCCGCCGTCACGCCGCACCCCGGAGGCACCGGGGTGGCGAGCGGCGACGCCGCGGGCCAACGGCACGGGGCCGCCCACCTCGCGGTGAGCGGCCCCGTGGACAGGCGTCGGATGCCGGTCGGTCAGACCGACGCGGACTCCAGGCCGGCGGCAGCCCGGAGGGCGTCGGCCTTCGTCGTCTTCTCCCACTCGAAGTCATCGAGCTCCCGGCCGAAGTGGCCGTAGGCCGCCGTCTGGCGGTAGATCGGACGGTGGAGCTTGAGCTCCTCACGGAACGAGCCGGGACGCAGGTCGAAGTGCTCGTCGACGAGCTCGGCGATGCGGGCACGGGAGACCTTCTCCGTGCCGAACGTCTCGACCATCACCGAGACGGGGTGCGCCACGCCGATGGCGTAGGCGACCTGGACCTCGCAGCGATCGGCCAGGCCGGCTGCGACGAGGTTCTTGGCGACCCAGCGCGCCGCGTACGCCGCGGAGCGGTCGACCTTCGACGGATCCTTCCCGGAGAACGCCCCGCCGCCGTGGCGAGCCATGCCGCCGTAGGTGTCGACGATGATCTTGCGACCCGTCAGGCCACAGTCACCGACGGGACCGCCGATGACGAAGATGCCGGTCGGGTTGCAGAGGTAGTTGTGCGCGGTCTTCAGCACGGCCTCGTCGTACAGCTCGGCCGGGATGACCTGCGAGACCACGTGCTGCCAGAGGTCCTCGCGGATCGTCGCCTGCGTCGTGTCCTCACCGTGCTGCGTGGAGATGAGGACCTTGACGACCTCGACGGGCTTGCCGTCGACGTAACGGACGGTGACCTGCGTCTTGCCGTCCGGTCGCAGGTACGGCAGCGTCCCGTCCTTGCGGACCGCGGACAGGCGCTCGGCCAGACGGTGCGCGAGAGAGATCGGGAGCGGCATGAGCGTCTCGGTCTCGTTCGTCGCGTAGCCGAACATCATGCCCTGATCGCCTGCGCCGGCGATGTCGAGCTCGTCCGTCCCGCCCTCGGCGCGGACCTCCTGGGCCTTGTCGACGCCCTGGGCGATGTCCGGGGACTGCTTGTCGATCGTGGTGATGACGGCGACGGCCTTGCCGTCGAAGCCGTATTCGCCCTTGTCGTAACCGATCTCGCACACGGTGTCGCGTACGAGCTGCGGGATGTCGATCCACGCGTCGGTGGTGATCTCGCCGGACACGACGACGAGCCCGGTGTTCACCAGCGTCTCGCACGCCACCCGGGCGTAGGGCTCCTCGGCGAGGATCGCGTCGAGGATCGTGTCGCTGATCTGGTCGGCGATCTTGTCCGGGTGACCTTCGGTCACGGACTCGGAGGTGAACAGGTACTCGTTATCGGCAAACTGAGCCATCAAGGCCTTTCAGATCGAACGCTACGTAAGACGGAAACCGAGCCCCCGGGCGAGGTTTCCGCTGGTTCATGGGACTGAGAGAAAGAGCTCCACGGTGGATTCATCTCCCTCGGAGGACGAGCGGGAACTCACCGACTTCAGCTTCTGGAGGTCGCTCTTGACCGCCTGGTACTGGCTGCTGTCGTTCAGTCCGGTCTGCTCGCCCAGCCGCAGGAGCTGGTTGAAGTCGAGAAAGACTAGCGAGGTGACGGGCTTTTCCGTATCTGGAGCGGCCTGCTGCCACGCCTCGGTCTCCGGGAGCGACCGCTTGCTGTCGCGGACGGCGGCGATCCCCGACGCGCGCGTGGAGACGACGATGAGGTCACGGACGATCGCGTAGTCGACTTCGATGCCCTCGGTCGGCCGCAGGCGGAAGCCGTCCCCGACGCGCTTCCACTCGGGCGTCCTCCCGGACGCGGGCCTCAGGAGCCGCGCGATGGTGGGCCTGGCCTTGGCGAGCGTCGCAGCCGCCTTGCCAGGGTCCCCGGCCTTCGTGACGAGCGTCAGGACGGGCGCCGGGGTCGCCGCGGTGATCGTCACGGCGACCTGGCCCTTGAAGAGGGACAGCAGCGGGTTCAGCGCCACCCCGGCACGCGCCAGGAGGGGCGCCAGCGCGGCGGTCTGCGAGCCCGCGAGCCCGAGCAGGCGCCCGGCGGCTCCGGAGATGCCGCTCAAACCGAGGAAGGCGAACGCGTCGGACGGGATGTCCCGCTGGATCGTCGGCGTGAACGGCCGGAAGGAGCCGCTCTTGGTGGCTCCCGGGTCACGGACAGATCGCAGGACGAGCTCGGCTCCACCCTTGCGGCTCGTGAACGCCGCGGCGGTCGCCCGCAGCCCGGGCTGGTTCAGCAGCGTGCCCGCGGCGCCCAGCAGACCACCCTGCGGGGCCAGGAGCCGCTGCACCCCGTCCCGGGAGACCCAGGCGTCGGCGACCCGTGCGGCGGGCAGACGGGCGAGCTCGCGCTTGTAGTCGGTCGAGTCTGCGAGCGACCGGCCCCTGCCCTCGGCCAGGGCCTTGGCCATCGTGATGGTCTGGGCCTGCCCGATGACGAGAAACCGCCCGAGCTTCGTCGTCTTGATGGCGCCGCAGGTTCGGTCGGCGGTCTGCTTGTCGTCACCCGTGTCGAGCAGGACGAGCGAGCCCGCGTCGCCGCCACCGATGTCGACGAGGGCCAGCGCCGCCTCGCGCCCATCCTTCAACGATGTCGTGTCCACCGGGCAGCCGGGCGCCGACAGGCGGCGTACCAGCGCGCGGCGCATCGGCTCGTAGCTCGGAAAGCGGTCGGCGAGGTCGATCGCGGCCTTCGTCCCCGAGCGGCCTGCGTCCGTCGACAGATGCACGTAGACGAGGGCGTCGGCGGGGATCAGGCGGGTGGCATCCGCTGCCGGCGGCGCCGCATCGTCGGATCCGCCGCCCGCCAGGATCGCGACGAGCGTCACGACGAGCAGGACGACGATCGCCGCCACGAGCAGCAGGCTGCGGCGGCTCAGATCAGGACGACGCGCAGGCTGGCTGGGCTCTGCGGGGGATGGCTCAGGCGACGACACGGGGCCCGAAGTTGAGCAGACCCGCGCGGGTCATGCGTCATCGCGTCACGGCTGAGGCTGGTTGCGGTTGAACTCCACCCACGCAAGGCCGCTACGCCCGTCGGCCGCCTCCACCCGGTACAGCGACCGCGGAAAGTGGGCGACGCGGCCGTCGTCGGCCACGAGGAGCAGCGGTCCATGGGCCAGGGCGCTGATCGTGAGGTCCAGATCCGGCGGCGAGAGCCGCAGGCGCGCGGTCGGCACCATGCCGTCCGGCGCGACGTCCTCCTCGACGACCGCCGTGCGCAGGTCGGTGAACGCGCCGTCGGATTGCAGGTACCCCATGCCCATGCGCGGCAGCGAGGGCAGGCGCGCCTCGACGGAGTGAAAGCGCGTGCCGTCGTCCAGGGCGCCGGCGTTCCAGCACCAGTCGGCCGCCCACCAGTCCCGCGAGCCCCAGGAGTGGTCGCGCTGTCCCTTGCCGTCGACCTCGAACGTCTCGTCGCCGACGCGGACGGTGCCACGCACGCGGCAGGGGATCTCGTAGCGGGTCAGCATCCGATAGGCGTACGGCTCGCCGTCCGTCGTCCACTCCAGGTCCATCGAGACCGGCACCGGCGTGCCGGCCTCTCCACGGAGCACGGCTCCCGGGTCCTCGTAGCACTGGGCGGTGCCGGTGCAGGTGACGCTGAAGCGCTGCAGCGGCTCCTCGCAGACGTGGTCGGCGACGAGGTCGGTCTCCCCGCCGGTCACCGCGAGCGTGCCAGGCGCCGGGAGCGGCACGTGCAGATCCACGAGCATCGCGCTCGGCGCTCCGGCCCGGACGAGCGCGAGCGTGATCCACGCCTCGTCGCGGTTGGGGTACAGACCGATCCGGGTGTATCCGGCGATGCCGTCCTCGGTGGTCGTGAAGTCCATGTACCAGGACTCGTTCCACAGCGGGTCCGCGTCGGGCTCGTGATGGCCCTCGTCGGCGGCATCGGCGCGCAGCGGCTCGAGCTCCCCGCCCACCGCGTCGGCGTCCGGGAGCAGCGCCACGGAGTCCAGGTCGATGGCCTGCTGGCAGTGGCGCGCGAGGACGGTCATGAACATGTCGTCGCCGCGATCGGTGCGCTGCACGAGCATGGACGCGGCGACCGCCATGAGGATGCCGTGGAAGACCTGCCGGCGGTACTCGCTCCAGCACTCCTCGAAGCTGAGGTCGGCCACCCCGCCGGCCAGCAGACCCTCGTGGTAGCGGCGTACGAGCGCCTCCTCCCCCGTCCGGCGGTCCTGCACCGACAGGCTGCCACCGAGAAAGTAGGAGAGGTCCAGCATCGCGGGCCCGTAGGTGAGCGTCTGCCAGTCCACGACGACGGGGCGGCCGTCCTCCCGGGCACCGAACAGCATGTTGTCCAGGCGGAAGTCGGCGTGCACGAGGGCGTGCGGACGCGGGGCCTGCGCGCTCCAGGCGTCCGCAGACGCGATGAAGCGCCGTACGACCTGCAGATGCTCGTCGCTCACCCGGCCGGCGTAGCGCTCCTCGAACCCGGGCAGCAGGTAGGTGAGCAGACCCTGGTTCAGCGGCGAGACCCCGGTGAGCCAGTCCGTCTGCATCAACGCGTCCTCGTCCCAGCGTGACGCCTGAAGGCACGCGAGCGCGTCGACGGCCCCCGCGGCCTCCTCGAGCGTGCAGCCGGCGATCTGATCGCCCTGCTGGGCGGGGTGCAGGTCCTCGAGCAGCAGCGTGAACCAGCCGGTGGCTTCGTCGATCTCAGCGTGCAGGCAGTCGGCGAGCGGCCCGTTGAGCGTCGGCGCGAGCTCCTGATAGAAGCGCACCTCACGCGCGTAGGCGCCCATGCCGGCACCTGTGGCCCGGCTGCCCTCGTCGGTCGCGGCCACCTTCAGCACGACGCTCGACGGCCCGGAGGAGTCGTCCGCGTACTGCAGTGCGACGCGGTAGCTCTCGCTCATCTGACCCGTGCCGATGGCGCTCGTCCGGAAGCCCGTGACAGCACCGCTCCCTTCAAGACGTCCGGCGGCCTGCAGGCACGCGGTGAGCCAGTCCTCGGTGAGGTCCTGAGGGCTGCGGACGGGGACGGGGGCGGCGGCGGAGGCGTCGGTCATGACCGCAGCGTCCCCGAACGTGACGCACCCGTCAAGTTTCTGGTGCGGCCGACGACGGCGGACCTGCCGCAGGCTCAGTCCTGGTCGTCCTCGGCTGCGTCCTGGAGGTCGGCCTCGCCGAGCAGGTCGTCGTCGCCCTCGTCGTCGTCGACGATCTCTTCGCCGTCGAAATCGGGGGCGTCCTCGAACTCGGCGTACGGGTCGACCGCGACCTCGTCCTCGAGCTCGACGTCGAACCCGACGTCGGCGGTCTCGAGGAACGTGTCCTCCTGCACGGCCTTCAGACGGTCGGCGCGATGGTCGCCACCGGGTGCGCGACGGCCGGAACCGCGCTCGTTGAAGTCGATGATGACCGGCACGCCGTCCAGGCCGTAGCGGGCACGCAGGCGGTTCTCGATGAAGTAGGCGTAGTCCCGTGTGACGCGGCTGCGCGAGTTGACCTGGATCGCAAAACGCGGCGGGCGCTCGCCGATCTGGGCCATGTAGAGCAGCTTGAGCCGGTGGCCCTGCTTGGCCGGCGGCTGCCGGGCCTGCCCGCATTCGGAGAGAAAGCGGTTGAGCTCCGGCGTGGGGATGCGGCCGACCATGCGGTCGCCCAGGACGATCGCCTCCTGCAGGATGCGCGTGACGTTGCGACCGGTGAGCGCGGAGGCGGTGAGGACCTTCGGGCGCAGGCGCAGCCGGCGGCCGGCCCGGGCGCGCTCGTGGATGAGATCGTCCTCGGAGAGCGGGTGCTCGTCCCACTTGTTCAGGACGAGCGCGGTGGCGCAGTGCTCCTGCATCGCGAGCTCGGCGATCCGCAGGTCCTGGCTCGTGACGCCGTCCTCGGCGTTGCAGACGACGAGCGCGACGTCCGCGCGCTCCACCGCGCGCTGGGAGCGCAGCGTCGTGAAGTACTCCACGGACTCCTGGACCTTGGACTGGCGGCGCATGCCCGCCGTGTCGACGACGATGAACTTCGCGTCCGTCGAACTCCAGCGGCAGGTCGATCGCGTCGCGGGTCGTCCCGGCGACGTCCGAGACGATGACACGGTCGGAGCCCAGCCACTGGTTCACGAGCGTGGACTTGCCGACGTTCGGACGGCCGATGATCGCCAGGCGGATGAGGTCCTCGTCGGGATCCTCGTCGTCCTCGGGAAGCCGCGCGACGATCGCGTCGAGCAGGTCACCGGTGCCCAGCCCCTGGGCGGCGCTGACCGCGATCGGCTCGCCCAGGCCGAAGCCCCAGAAGTCCGCCGTGGCGGGATGTCCTGCGCGGAGTCGATCTTGTTCACCGCGAGGATGACCGGCAGCTTGCTGCGGCGCAGGAGGTCGGCCATCTCCTCGTCGCCGGGCCGCACGCCGGCACGCGCCGTCGACGACGAAGAGCGCGAGCCGCGCGTCGTTCAGGCCGGCCTGGGCCTGCTCGCGGATCGAGCCGGAGATCGGGTCCTCGTCCTGGAAGTCCATGCCGCCGGTGTCGATGAGCGTGAAGCGCCGCCCGTTCCACTCGCACGGGATCTCCTTGCGGTCACGGGTGATCCCGGGCCGCTCGTGGACGACGGCCTCACGCGTCTGCGTCAGGCGGTTGACGAGCGAGCTCTTGCCGACGTTCGGATATCCGACGACCGCGACCTTCATGCCGCCGCCTGCAGGAGCCGCTGTCCCGTCGGTCCTGCCTGGTGTGTCATGCCGCTGAGTCTAGGTCGCGGGACGAGCGCGATGATGCGGGCCACGACCTCGTCGATCGAGAGCCCGGTCGTGTCGACCTCGATCGCGTCGTCGGCGGGCTTCATGGGAGCGTGCTCCCGGGTGGCGTCCCGCTCGTCGCGCTCCAGCAGCTCCTCCACCGGCAACTCCCGGCGGCGGGCGCGCTCCTGCGGGGACGCGGTCAGCCAGATCTTCAGCTCGGCCCCCGGAGCGACGACCGTGCCGATGTCCCGGCCCTCGGCGACCCAGTCGCCGTCGGCGATCAGCGCGCGCTGGCTGGTCGACGAGCGCCGCGCGCACCGCGGGGTCGGTCGCCACGCGCGAGGCGCCCTGCGCGGCCTGCGGCGTGCGGATCGCCTCGCTGACGTCCTCGCCGTCGAGCAGGACGCGGTCGCCGTCGAAGCGGATGTCGAGCGTCGCCGCGTCACGGTGCCGGTCGTGCCGCCCGCAGGCCCACGCACCGGTACATCGCGCCCGTGTCGAGGTAGGTGAAGCCGAGGGCGTCAGCCACCGCACGGGCGACGGTGGACTTTCCGGCCCCTGCGGGTCCGTCGATGGCGACGAGCATGGCGGGCGACGATACTGACCGGGTGGTCGCCACCCTCTTCCGCCACCGCGACTTCGGCCTGCTGTGCGCCGGGATGACGGTCTCCCTGCTCGGCGACGGGATCTACTTCGTCGCCATCGCCTGGCTCGTGTACGACCTCTCGGATTCGGCCACGGCGCTCTCGCTCGTCGGCCTGGCGTGGTCGCTCGGGATGGTCGCCTTCCTCCTCGCCGGCGGGGTCGCCTCCGACCGGCTGGACCGCCGGTGGGTCATGATCGCCGCCGACCTCGTGCGCCTGCTGGCGGTCGCTGGCGATCGGGCTGCTGGCCGTCGCCGACCTCGTCGAGGTGTGGCACATCGCGCTCCCTGGCCTTCGTCTACGGGGCGGGCGAGGCGTTCTTCGGTCCGTCGGTCAGCGCCCTCATCCCGATGCTCGTCCCGGAGGACGACCGGGTGTCGGCCAACGCCCTGCAGGAGGTCATCCGCCCCGGGGCCATGCGGCTGATCGGGCCGGCGGTCGGCGGCGTGCTCGTCGGAGCCTTCGGTGCGGGGACGGCGCTGCTCGTGGACGCCGGCACGTTCGTGGTGTCCATCGCCTGCGTCCTGGCGATCCGGACCGCCGGACGGGCCGTCCACGCCGACCGCGCGGGGGCCGGCCTCCGCGGCATCGTGGACGACGTCCGCGCGGGCGGACGCTTCGTGCGCGGCCAGCCTTGGCTCTGGGCCACCCTCGTGGCGGCCAGCATCTCGATCCTCTGCTTCTGGGGCCCGGTCGAGGTCCTGCTCCCCTACCTCATCCGCAACGAGCTGCACCGGCCCGCCGGCGACTTCGGCCTCGTCCTCGGCGCCGGCGGACGTCGGCGCGGTGATCGGAGCGACGCTCATGGCGCGCGGTGGCCTGCCGCGACAAAGGCTCCGGGCGATGTACCTGTGCTGGGGTTTGGGACTGCTCCCGATCAGTGGCTACGCCCTGGCGGAGGCGACATGGCAGCTCATGGTCTGCAGCACGCTCTTCGCCGCCGGGATGTCCGCCGGCATGGTCGTCTGGGCGACGCTCATGCAGTCCCGCGTCCCGGCGGCGATGCTCGGTCGCGTCACGAGCCTGGACTGGCTCGTCTCGATCGGGTTGACGCCGGTCTCCTTCGCCATCACCGCGCCGATCGCGTCCCTGGCCGGCCCTCAGGCGACGCTGCTGGGCGCAGGGATCCTGGGCTGCGCGGCGACCCTCGGCATCTTCGTCGCGCTCCCCGCCCTGCGGGAGGACGAGCAGCGCTTCGCGCGTGCGGCGCCCGCAACGACCTCAGCGGTCGCGCAGGAGCCGGTCCAGGTCGTCGGCGAAGCCGGGGTAGCTGACGTCGGCGGCCTCCATCCCCACGACCTGCACCCCTTCCCGCGACGCTAGGCCCGCCACGGCTCCGAGCATCGCGAGGCGGTGGTCGCCGTGGCTGTGGATCGTGCCGCCGCGCAGCCCGCCCGTTCCGGTGACGACGAAGCCGTCGTCCGTCGCCTCGAGCTGCCCGCCCAGGGCGTTCAGGCCGTCGACGACGGTCTGGATGCGGTCGGACTCCTTCACCTTCAGCTCGGCGGCCCCCTTGACGACGGTCTCGCCCTCGGCGAAGCAGCCCAGCAGCGCGACGAGCGGCAGCTCGTCGATCGCCAGCGGGACCTCCCATGCCTCGACGGTCGTCCCCACGAGGGGTCCCGCGGTGACGTCGAGGTCGGTGACCGGCTCGCCGGCGGTCAACGGTGCGCCGTGCTCCTCGAGGTCGCCGACGACGATCGCGCCCATGCGCTGCGCGATCCGCACGAACCCGGTACGTGTCCAGTTCGAGTTGACGTCCTTGAGGACGAGGCGGGACTTCGGGACGAGGATCCCTGCCGCCATCGCGAACGCAGCGGAGGAGAGGTCGGCGGGGACCGTGATCTGCTCGTCCAGGACCAGCTCGTCCTGGTTGGCGACGATGACCGCGCCGTCCTGGCGCACGACCTGCACCCCGGCCGCCAGGAGCATGCGCTCGGTGTGATCGCGGGACGGCTCGGGCTCCCGGATGATCGTCTGCCCCGTCGCGGTGAGGCCGGCCAGCAGCACGCACGACTTCACCTGGGCGCTGGCGACCGGCATCGTGTAGTCGATGCCGTGCAGGCGTTGGCCGTGGACGGTGAAGGGCGGGAATCGCTCGTCGGTCGCGTCGATCGCCGGCGCCCATGAGACGCAGCGGGTCCGCGACGCGATCGACGGGGCGGCGGCGGATGGACGCGTCGCCGTCGAGCGTGTAGGCGCGGCCTTCCTGGGCCGCAAGCCAGCCGGGCAGCAGGCGCATGAGCGTGCCGGCGTTGCCCACGTCGATCGTGCCGATCGGCCGGCGCGGCCTCGCGCAGCCCCGTCCCGCGGATGACGAGGTGGTCGACCTGCCGGTCCACCAAGGCGCCGAGCTGCTCCATCGCGGCCAGCGTGGAGTTCGTGTCGGCGGCATCGAGGAAGTTGTGGACGCGGACGGGCTCGGACGCCATCGCGCCCAGGAGCGCAGCGCGGTGGCTGATCGACTTGTCGGCCGGCGGCGTCAGCGTCCCCTTCAGCCGGCGGACGGGGTCGAAGCGAACGGTGGTGGTGGCGTGCTCGGTCATGTGACGATGAGGTCCTTCGCGGTGATGAGGTCGCGGGCGCGCCGGGCGTCTGCGGACGCGATCCACAGCCCCACGATCCCGGTTCGGCGGTCGTTGGAGGGGGCCAGCGACATGTCGGAGATGTCGATGCCGGCGTGCCCGAGCGTGAGCGCGATCTCCGCGACGACCCCCGGGCGGTTGGGGACGGCGACACGCAGCTCCTCCTCCGGGCCGCCCGCAAGACCGACCTCCAGCAGGGCGCGGCGGCGCTCCGCTGCCTCCTGCTGCCAGGCCTGCAGATCGTCGCAGCTGCCCTCGGACGGACTGCAGCTGCGCGATCGTCGCGTCCATCTGCGCCCCGAGCGCCTCCGCGTTGGCCGCGTAGATCTGGGCCCAGAGCGGCGGATTGGCCCCCGCGACCCGGGTGGCGTCCCGGAAGGACGGGCCGGTGGCCGGGAGCGTTTCGCCGCCGAGCGCCGAGGCCGCTTGCTGCACCAGGACGTTGGCCAGCACGTGCGGCAGGTGGCTCACCGCAGCCATCAGACGGTCGTGGGCGGCGGCGTCGATCGCGACGGGGGCGGCGCCGAGCGACGCGACGAAGCGGCGCAGACGGTCGAAGTGCACCCCTGACGTGTCGGGCCCCGGCGTGAGGTACCACGTGGCCCCGTCGAACAGATCCGCCCGGGCGTGCTGGACCCCCGACGTCTCCGCCCCCGCGAGCGGGTGGCCGCCGATGAACGTGTCGCTGGGCGCGCCGGCGACGAGCGCGTGCTTTGTGGAGCCCACGTCGGTCACGATCGCCCCGTCCCGCGCCAGGGCACACGCCCGGTCCACGGTGGCCGCCAGCGCGACGAGCGGCACGGCGACGACCCAGACGTCGATCTCCCGGGCGTCGGCGAGCGCGCCGACGGCCTCGTCCAGGACGCCGGCCGCGGCCGCCTGCTCCAGGGCCCGTGGGTCGGCGTCCCAGCCCGTGACGTGGACGCCGGGGAGCCGGCGGGCGGCCAGCGCGACCGACCCGCCGATGAGACCGACACCGAGGACAGCGACGCGCACGTTCAGCCCCCTCGTCCGTCCGTCCTCAGGCGGGGACGCCGCTGAGCGCCTTGCCGGCGATCGCCGCGACCTGCTCGACCTTGCGCAGGTACTCGCCGAACTCGTCCACGCGCAGCTGCTGGGGGCCGTCGCAGACCGCGTTGTCGGGATCCGGATGCACCTCGACGATGATGCCGTCGGCGCCGACCGCGGCGGCCGCGAGGCTCAGCGGCTCGACGAGGTCGCGACGGCCGGCGGCGTGCGACGGGTCCACGACGACGGGCAGGTGCGTCAGCTCCTTGAGCACCGGGATCGCGGTGAGGTCCAGCGTGAAGCGGTAGGCGGTCTCGAAGGTCCGGATGCCGCGCTCGCAGAGCATGACCTTCTCGTTGCCCTCCTTGAGGATGTACTCGCTCGCGTTGAGCAGCTCGTCGAGCGTCGCGGAGAGGCCGCGCTTGAGCAGGACCGGCACGCCGGAGCGGCCGATCTCCGTCAGCAGCGTGTAGTTCTGCATGTTGCTGGCCCCGACCTGGATGACGTCGGCGACGTCGATGACGGGCTCGATGTCCCGCACGTCCATGAGCTCGGTGACGATCGGCATGCCCGGTGCGCTCCTTGGCCTCGGCCAGGAGCGCGCAGCCCGTCCTCGCCCAGCCCGTGGAAGGCGTACGGGCTCGTGCGCGGCTTGTAGGCCCCGCCGCGGAACATCGTGGCGCCGGCTTCGAGCATCGCGTCGGCGCTCGTGAGGATCTGCTCGCGGGACTCGACCGTGCAGGGGCCGGCGATGACGGCGAAGTGGTCCCCGCCGATCAGACGGCCGCCGATCTCGAAGACGGAGCGATCGCGCAGCTGGGCGGAGGCGAGCTTGTAGGGCTTGAGGATGGGGACGACGCGGTCCACGCCGGGGTGGCCTTCGAGCTCGAGGCGGGCGATGTGCTCGCGATCGCCCACCGCGCCGATGACGGTCACCTCGTCGCCCATGCTCGGGTGCGCCTTGGCGCCGGCGCTCTCGATGCGCTCGATCACTGCCTGGACATCCTCGGAGGTGGCCGAGGGCTTCATCACGATCATCATGGGGTCAGGTTCCTTGAAGGGAGAGGGTGCCTATTGGGGGTACGGCGGTCCGGACGGCGCGGACGTGTGGCACGTCCGCCGGGGTGGCGCTCGGCCCGGGGCCCGAGTGGCGGACGGCGTGACGGGTGCACGCCGACCGAGCGCCTAGCTAAATCGCCAGGACCAGGCATACGCATAGGCGGCACCGAGGACGCGCGGATCGGCCGTCGGGCCGACGAGGGAGCTGCGCGTGGTGTGGAGCGGGTGCGCCATGCGGACCAGGATCATGGCACATCGGCGGCCGCCCGCGACGGTCCGCCGGGCTCCACGGGTCGACGGTTCAGCCGCGCAGGACCTCGCCGAGCGCGGCAAGGAAGCGGTCGTTCTCCCGCGGCGTGCCGTAGGTGACGCGCAGCGCCCCTTCCTTGCCCTGCGCCGGTCCCGCCACGGACGAGGATCGCCGCGATCGGCCAAGGCCTTGACGACCTCGGCCTCGGTCGGTCCGTCCTCCGGCAGGTCGAACCAGCAGAAGTTCGCCTGCGAGGCCGCCGGCTCGATGCCCGAGCTCGCTGCAGGCCGGCCTCCATCTCGACGCGGGCCACGACGTTGCGTTCGACCCGGGCCTCGATCAGCATCCTGGTGCTTGAGGGCCTCGATGGCAGCCGCCTGCGCGGCGCTGTTGCAGAAGAAGGGCTGGCGGATCTGGTCCACGGCGGTGACGAAGCGCTGTCGGCGCACAGCGCGTAGCCGACGCGCAGCCCCGGCAGAGCCGTAGATCTTGCTGAACGTCCGCAGCAGGACGAGGTTCTGGTGGCTTGGCCAGCAGGTCGACCGACGCGTCCGGGTCGTCGAGGATGTTGAACTCGCAGTACGCCTCGTCGAGCAGCATGCAGACGTGGCGCGGCACCTGCCGGATGAACGCCGCGATGGCCGCGAGCGGCAGCGCGGTCGAGGTGGGGTTGTTCGGGTTGCAGACGATGACCAGCCGCGTGGCGACGGTGATCTGGGCGAGCATCGCGTCGAGGTCGTGCTCCTGGGCCTCGTTGAGCGGCACGCGGATCCCGGTGGCGCCCGAGGCGGCCTCCAGGTACGGGTAGACGCTGAACGACGGCCAGGCGTAGACGAGCTCGGCGCCGGGCTCGAGCAGCACCTCGCCGGTCGCCATGAGCAGGTGTCGCACGAGCCGTTGCCGATCGCGATACGCTCGGCCGGGCACGCCGAAGCGGTCGGCGAGGGCCGCGCGCAGCTTGCGTTCCTCGGGTCCGGATAGCGGTTGGCCCCGTCAGCACGGCGGTCGCCGCGGCGACGACCTCGGGCAAGGGCGGGTCCGGTGATCTCGTTGGACGCCAGCAGCGCGACGTCCTCGGGCAACGCGTACGCCGCAGCCACCGGGTACACGGGGATCCGCTTGACGCGGGCGGAGAACTCGATGCGCCATTACTGCGCCGACTCCAGGTCCATGCGCAGGGCACGCGCCTCTCCGAGGTAGACGTGGCGCGGCACGTGGCCCTCGGGCGCGTAGTAGTGGATCAGCACGCGGATGACCCGCGGCATCGATCCCGGGACCTCGATCTCCTTCGCGCACAGCAACGGCACGTTGTCGAACCCCAGGTGCGCGGGCCGCGACCGCCGGGAACTCGGCGTCGAGGTCGGCGGTGAGCGTGAAGATGCAGCAGACCATGTCCGCCGGGCCGATGCCGTTGCGCTTCATGATCTCCCGCATCAGCCATTGAGTGGCGCCGAGGATGGCGTCCGGGTCGTTGCGGTCGACGGACGAGGCACCGCGAAGAGCGAAGAGACGCATAGGCCGCGACATTCTCGCAGGCCGCGACGACGTGCGCGGGGTCTGGTGTCAGCCGCGGCGCGCCACGACGCCGCTGCGGCAGTCCGGGCAGGCGCCGTCGGACACGACGACGATCGTGACGCATGCAGGGCACACCGCGCGCGGTCCGCGCGGGCGCGGCACCGGCGGCGCGAGCGGGCCCGCGGAGGGCATCAGGGGCTCCGAGCGCGTCCTTGCCTTGCGCGGTGCCTGGGCCGGCGCCCAGCAGGCCGCCGCCAGCGCGCTCACCGGCTGGCCCGGGACCGGGGGCGGCAGCGGGGCCGGGCGCACGGCACGGCGCGGCCGGTAACCGGCACGAAGCTTGCGGGCGATCTCCGGGAGCACGTCGAGGACCAGGGTGGCCAGGCCGTGGGCGCAGACGACGACGAGGGCGAACCGGGTCAGCGCCGGGGCGGCCAGCTGGTCGAGCATGCAGCGGCCGGCCGCGTCGGCGCCGCTGCAGACGCCTGCTTTGGAGGCGAGAAAGTCAGAGGCGACCTTGACGCCGACCACGGCCCCCGCAGCGAGCATCTGGAAGTAGGTGACGAGGCTGCGGTCCCAGTGCACCCGGCGTCGACGGGTCGCGGGCGCGAGTTCGCGCGCCGCCTGCGCTGCCGCGCCGCCCCACGCTCCCTCGAGATCGATCTGGTGTGTCGCGTCGCGCTCGGCGATGGACATGCCCGGCCCCCTTCCGGCGCACGGTCGCCGGCACCCGTCGTTGTCCCACTCCGAGGCCCGGCCTGCCCGCCGGTGCGATGGTCTCGCCTGCCTCGGCGGCAAAGATACTCGAGCTCAGCCCGACTTCCAACTGGCAACAGGACGCCGGACGGGGCGTCTCAGTCGTCACCGGCGGCGTCGCGCAGCCGCTGGACCTCGGCGGCCGAGAGACGGCGCACGCCGCCGACTGCCAGGTCGCCGAGGCGCAGCGGCCCGATGGCGATGCGCGTGAGCGCGACGACGGGATGGCCGACCGCCTCGCACATGCGCTTGACCTGGTGCTTGCGACCTTCGTGGATCGTGATCTCCAGGACGCCCGGGCGGGCCTGGCGGACGTTGGCCGGGGCGGTCTTGCCGTCCTCCAGGACGAGCCCCTCGCGCAGGCGGCGTAGCGATCCTTCCGACACCGGCAACTCGCGGACCTTCACGCGGTAGGTCTTGGGGACCTCGAACGAGGGGTGCGTGAGCTTGTGGGCGAGGTCGCCGTCGTCGGTGAGGAGGATGAGGCCGGTGCTGTCGGCGTCCAACCGGCCGACGGGGTAGAGGCGGGCGTCGGACTCGACGAGCGACACCACGGTCTGCCGGCCGTGGGTGTCGTGCGCGGTCGACACCACGCCCGCGGGCTTGTGTGACGGCGTAGACGAGGCGGCGACGACCCGACGGCGGATTCAGGAGCTCGCTGTCGACCGCGATGCGCTCGGTCCCGTCGACGTCGCGGGCCGGATCGGTGACGACCTTTCCGTCGACGGTGATCCGTCCGTCGCGGATGAGGACTTCCGAGGCGCGGCGGGAGGCGACGCCGGCGTGGGCAAGGTGCTTGGCAAGGCGCATGGGAGGAGCCTGCCACGATAGGGGGGTGGACCTCGCCCTGCTTGACCGCACCCTCGCCGATCTCGGCCAGCCGGCCTTCCGCGCCCGCCAGGTCTGGGCGTGGGCGGCCCGCGGCGCCGCCGGCTATCGACGAGATGACCGACCTGCCCGCGTCGCTTGCGGCGAGGCTCTGACCGAGCGCGTGCCGTTCAGCACGCTCGAGGTCGAGCAGGAGAGCCGGTCGCAGGACGGGACGCTGAAGGTGCTGCTGCGGCACGCACGACGGGCGTCGGATCGAGGCGGTCCTCATGCGCTACAAGGACGGCCGCGGGTCCGTGTGCCTCTCCTCGCAGGTCGGCTGCCCCCTCACGTGCACGTTCTGCGCGACGGGGAAGATGAAGTTCGCACGGAACCTGACCGCGGGCGAGATCCTCGACCAGGCGCTGTACTTCAAGCGCCGCTCGACGGTCACGAACGTCATCTTCATGGGCATGGGCGAGCCGATGATGAACCTCGACAACGTGCTCGTCGCCTGCGAGCGCCTGCCGGATCTCGGGGTCACGCATCGGCGCACGGCGATCTCGACCGTCGGCTGGATCCCCGGGATCGACCGCCTCGCCGCCTCGGACATGCCGATCCGCCTGGCGCTGTCGCTCCACGCCGCCGACGAGAGCCCTGCGTTCGCAGATCATGCCCGTGAACGACCGGTATCCGCTGGCGGACGTCCTGGCGGCGTGCGAGAGGTTCTACGCGGTGCGCCGGCGGCAGATCTTCGTGGAGTACGTGATGCTCGGCGGCGTCAACGACCAGGTGCGGCACGCCGAGGAGCTCGCAGAGGTCCTGGATCCGAAGATCTTCAAGGTCAACCTCATCCCGTACAACCCGACCGACTCGATCTACGGAGGATCCGAGCGGGAGGACATCGCCGCCTTCCGGGACACGCTCGAGGCGCGCGGGGTGCAGGGCGACGATCCGCCTGACCCGCGGGCAGGACATCGACGCAGCCTGTGGCCAGCTGGCCACGAAGGCCGCGGCGGCCTGAACCGGCACGCCCGGCGCTCGGGGCGCGGTCGGCGACCGCGTGGCAGCGGCGTCGCACCCGGGTCGCGGAGACCGCAACCGACGTGCGGCACCACGGGTCCGGGGCGCCGCGCGGCAGCGGCGTCGCACCCGGGTCGCGGAGACCGCGACCGCCGTGCGGCACCACGGGTCCGGGGCGCCGCGTGGCAGCGGCGTCGCACCCGGGTCGCGGAGACCGCGACCGACGTGCGGCACCGCCCGCCCGGCGCGCCTAGTCGCGTTCCGCAGGCGGCACCAGCCGCGGCCCGCCGCCGAACGGCGCGGGGGGTGCGGGTGCCGGCGGCGTCGTGCGGTCGCGGCCGGCGAGCGGGGTGGGCAGCGGCAGCTCGTCCTGCACGACGCCGGGCTCGGCCTCGCCCTCCGGCGGGACCGGTGCCGGGGCGATCCCGGACCGCGCCTCGCCCGCTCGCAGCAGGCGCTCGCGCAGGTCAGCGGCCTCGTCGGGCGTCGGGTCCCACTGCGTCACCTCCGGGAGGTCCTTCAGCGAGGCGAGCCCGAAGAGCTTGAGGAAGAGCGCCGTCGTGCGGTAGAGGATCGCGCCGAAGGGCGAGCGGCCCGCCTCCTCGATGAGCCCGCGCTCCAGCAGCGTGCCCGACGCCGAGTCGGCGCTCACGCCACGGATGCGGGTGATCTCCGGCCGGGACACGGGCTGCAGGTAGGCGATGATCGACAGGGTCTCCGCCTGGGCGGGCGTCAGCGGCGGGGTACGCGGCTTGGAGAGCAACCGTCGCGCGGCATCCTCGGCCTCCGGGGACGTCGCGAACGTCAACCCGCCGGCGACCTCCTTGAGCTCCATCCCCCGCAGTCCCGGCGCGTACGCGGCGCGCAGCTGCGCCAGCGCGACGTCCAGCTCTTCACCGGTGCAGGCACACGCCTCCATCAGATCCTTGCCGGGTACGGGCTCGGGCGACACGAAGAGCAGCGCCTCCACGGTGCGGGCCAGCTCGTCCACGGTGACAGGGGTCGCGGCCACCGCGGTCATCCGGCCAGGGCCTCGGCGGCCCGCAGAGAGCGCTGCTCGGGCGGGCGCGGCGTGGCGGCCGTGATCGCGATCTCGCCGAACGGCTCGTCCTGGATCCAGGTCGCCTCGCCCTGTTTGTAGAGCTCGAGCAGCGCGAACAGCGTCACGCACACGGTCACGCGGTCGGCGTCCCTCACCGCTTCGGAGAACGTGCAGGCACCGCGACGGAGCATGGACCGCAGGTGCGTCAGCCGCTCGGCGACGCTGACCCGCGGGATCGTCAGGTGATCGAGGCTCACGGCCTCCGGCATCCGCAGCAGCCCACCGAGAGCCGCCCCGAGCTGCGCAGGCTCGTAGACCGCGGTGGGCACGTCGTCATAGACGACCTTCTTGAGGAACTGCGGCAGCGGCGCACTGCGGTAGCGGTACCCGTGCTCGGCGGCCAGGCGCTCGGCGAGATGGTCGGCCGCCTGCGCGGTAGCGCTTGGCCTCCAAGAGCCGGGCCAGCAGCTCCTCGGCGGCCTCCCCCGGCCCGAAGTCGTCCAGCAGTTCCTCTTCCGCGCGCGGCAGCATGAGGCGGGACTTCAGCTCCAGCAGGGCGGCGATCAGGACGAGAAACTCCGTCGCCATCTCGAGATCCAGTTCACCGCGGGCCTCGAGAACGTCCATGTAGCTCACGACGACGTCCGCGAGCTCGACCTCCAGGAGGTCGACCTCTTCGCGCAGGACGAGCGTCAGGAGCAGGTCGAACGGGCCGGAGAACACCTCCAGGTCAAGCTCGAGCTCTTCGATGATGCGGGCCATCGCTCTGGACGCTAGACGGCGGGTCGGTCGGCTTCCGGTGTCGCGCCGGCCGGAAAACCGCTATTTGCGGCGACCGACGCCCATCGCTTCGCGGACGTCGCGCAGGGTCTCGGCTGCGATCGCGCGCGCCTTCGCGGCGCCTGCCTCAAGCGTCGCCTCCAGGGCGTCCTCGTCGGCCCGCAGCGCGGCGTACCGCTCCTGCACCGGCAGCGAGCATCCGGTCGACGGCCTCGGCCGTCGCGACCTTCAGGTCGCCGTAGCCCCGGGCGTCCGCCAGCGACGCCACCGCCTCGTCCACGGTGCTTCCCCGGGCCGCCGCGAGGATCGTCAGCAGGTTCGTGACGCCCGGCTTGTCGGGGCCGGGCCGGATCTCGGTCTCCGAGTCCGTGACCGCGCGCTTGAACTTCTTGAGGATGCCGGCGGGCTCGTCGAGCACGTGCACCCGGCCCTCCTCGCCACCGACGGACGTCGACATCTTCCGCGTGGGGTCCTGCAGGTCCATGATCCGGGCCCCCACGGCCGGGATGCGGTGTTCGGGCACGACGAGGACCCCGGGGCCGTCCGCACCGCCCGCGAAGCGGGAGTTGAAGCGCCGGGCGCACTCGCGCATGAGCTCCAGGTGCTCGCGCTGGTCCTCCCCGACAGGCACCTGCGTCGGCCCGGTAGGCCAGGACGTCGGCGGCCATCAGCACCGGGTAGAAGAGCACGCCCGCCCCGATGAGCTCCCGCGCTGCGCCGGACTTGTCCTTGAACTGGTGCATGCGGTTCAGCTCGCCCGACCGCGGTGACGCTCGTCAGCAGCCAGCACAGCTCGGCGTGCTCCTGCACGTCGCCCTGGCGGAAGAGGATGCAGCGGTCGGGGTCCAGGCCGGCCGCCAGCAGGATCGCCGCGGTGTCGAGCACGCGCGCCCGCAGCTCCGTCGGGCTCGTAGGCGACCGTGATCGCGTGCAGGTCGACGATGCAGAAGATCGCCTCCCCCTCGTCCTGGCCGGCGACGTACTGCCGGATGGCCCCGATGTAGTTGCCCAGGTGCTTTCGGCCGGTGGGCTGGATGCCGCTGAAGATCCTCGTCATACGTCCTCAGGACGGTACCGGCCAGGCCCGCGGGTACGCCGTCTGCCGACGAGCCTCAAGCATGGCGGCTCCCTGCCGATGAAAGGGGTGACGCCACGGACGGGTGTCGCAGACCCATGACAAGGACGGCGGACCGATGCGCGACCCTCAGGTGACGCGAACCCTGCTGGCGGGGCAGGACCGCGCGAGCGCCACAACCATCACGACAGCGCTCGCCACGGCGACGACGACGTTCGACATCGTCCGCGCCGATGATCTTCCGGCTGCCCTCGACGCCCTGCACCACCAGCGCTTCGATCTCGTGCTCGTCGACGCCACGGTCCTCGGCGCACAGGGCATGGCCGGGCTGGACGCCCTGCGGATCCTCGCCGCGGGCGCGCCCATCGTCGTCCTGACCAGCCAGGACGACGCCGCCACGAGGCCGCCGCCCTGGAGCACGGCGCCGCCGCCGTCCTCGTCGACACCGCGCCGGAACGGATGCTCCAGGTCATCCACGATGCGGTCCGGACCGCGACCTTCGAGCAGGCCGTGAAGGAGGGCCTGCGCGCCGCGCGGCGCGACGGCACCGACATCGCCGTCGTCCAGGTCCACGTCGACGGCTGGCCCGCGCTTGTCGCACGCCACGCCGCGCACGAGATCGCGCACCTGGCCCACGCCGTCGGCCGAGCGCCTGGCGGGACGTCTGGCGCCTGGCGACACCCTCATGGAGCTCGGCGGAGGTCGCTTCGGCGTCGTCGCGCCCGACACGACGACCGAGCACGACGCCCGCACCGTCGCCTTGGAGCTCGCGGAGGCCTTGCAGCGTGCCCGTGCTCCCCGGCGGCTGCGTCACGCTCCAGGCCGGCTGCGGGTGGGTGCTGGCCCCCGTCGCCGCCGCCACCGCGGACGTCGCGGTGCGCGACAGCGTCCCTGCGGGCGGCGACGCTGCACCGGGTGTCGACCGACGAGGTCGCGCGACCGGCGCGACGGCACGACACCCCGGGTCCGCGCCGCGGCTTCGCCCGCCGCCTGCGCACAGCGATCGCCGACGGCGAGCTCGTCCTGCACTTCCAGCCGATCATCAGGCTCGGGGACGACACGATCCAGGTCGTGGAGGCGCTCGTGCGCTGGGCCGTCCCGACGCCGGGCGGCGGGACGCGGTTGCTGCCCCCGGCCGAGTTCATCCCGCTCGCTGAGGAGACCGGGGCCATCGAGGAGATCGGCGCCTTCGCGCTGACCGAAGCGTGCCGTCAGCTACGTCGGTGGGACGACATGGGCCTGGCACCGTTCCGGATCGCCGTGAACCTCTCCGCGCGCGAGCTGTGCTCCCCGCAGCTGCCCGCGCGCGTGGCCGACGCGCTCGCCGAGAGCGGCATGCCCGGCCGAGCGGCTGGAGGTCGAGCTGACGGAGTCGATGTTCGCCGATCCGGACGAGACGGCGCAAGATGCTGCGCCGCCTGCGGGCGATCGGCGTACGCGTCGCGATCGACGACTTCGGGACCGGGCTACTCCTCGCTGGGGTACCTCACGCGCTTCGCGGTCGACGTCATCAAGATCGATGGCGCGTTCGTGCGCCGGGCTGCCGACAGCGACGGCGCCGAGGTCGTGCGCGGCATCGTGGCCATCGCCCACCAGTTGGAGCTGGAGGTCGTCGCCGAGGGCGTGGAGACCGTCGAGCAGCTGCAGTTCGTCAAGGCCGAGGAGGTCGACCTCGTGCAGGGCTACCTGTTCTGCGAGCCGCTCTCGGCGGATGCCGCCGGCGCGTGGCTGCAATGGGCCCAGGACGTCGTCAAGGCGCGGGAACCGTCGCCCGCGACGAGCGCGGTGCTCTCCACGGGCGAGAAGGCCATCCGGTCGCTCACGCTCGCCGTCGGCGCCGTCGTGGGGTGGCTCGTCGTGTGGCCCGTGCACCAGCCGTCGGCCGGTTCGTGTCCGCCCGCAGGCGAGGGCCTCGTCTTCTGCCAGATCCAGCACGCGTGGGCGCCGGCGTTCACGCTGTTCATGGCCATCGTCACCGTGGTGTTCCTCTCCGTCGAGGTGGCCCGTACGCTGCTGGACCGCGTCCGGACGCCACGGAGCGAGCGCTCGTCCCGCACGCACGCGCGCCGTCGTCGTCGTCGCCGCTCGACGGCGCTGCCGGCCGCTCATGGGGACCCGTTGCTGCTTGCCGCCTCGTGGGGCGCGACGGCCGTCTCCGGGGCGGTCACCGCTCCGCCCGTGCCGCAGGCGCAACCCCGCTAGGTCCCCGTCGCCCGCAGCGCGTCGGCGATCTGCGCCCAGCCCGCCAGGTCCGGCGACTCGCCCACGAGGGCCACACGGTCAGCCAGGTCGCCGACGCGGGCTCGCACCTCGGCGGCGATGTCGGCCGCGGAGCTGCCACGCACGGCGAAGAGCGTCAGGACGTCGTCGTCGACGAGCGCCGCCATCGCGTCCCATTCGCCGGCCTTGGAACGGGCGTGGAGGTCGTCGGCAAGCGCGCCGAGCCCGTGATGTTCCAGGACGTGCCGGTAGCCCGGCGTGGAGCCGTAGAAGGCGACCCGGCGGCGCACGCCCTCCCATTCGGACTCCGACATGGCGACGAACACCGCGACGGTGACCTCGAACGAGGAGGCGTCGCGGCCGGCTCGCTCCAGACCGCGCCAGACGGCGGGCAGCGTGACCTCGCGCAAGGTGTCGGAGGTCTGCAGCGCGTGGGCGAGCAGGCCGTCGGCCACCTCGCCCGTCACCTCCAGCATGCGCTCGCGGACGGCTGCCAGGAGCACAGGAGGGCGGCCGCAGGTCAGCGGCGCCGGGCGGAAGTTGGGCGGCATGAGCGTGTGCGTCCAGAACTCACCGGCGAAGTCCAGCGGCGTGCCGTGCTCCCACGCGTCGAAGATCGCCTGCAGCGCCAGCACGTGCTCACGCATGCGCGCAGCCGGCCGCTCCCATGCCGCGCCGTAGCGACGGGTGACGTGCGCGCGGACCTGCGATCCCAGCCCGAGCGCGAAGCGGCCGCCGCTGAGCGCCTGCAGGTCCCACGCCGTGTACGCGACGTCCATCGGGCTGCGGGGGAGCGCCAACGCGATACCGGTGGCCACCCGCACGCGCGAGGTCGCCGTCGCTGCCTGGGCGGCTGCGAGAAAGGGGTTTCCGGTGGACTCGGTGACGGCGACGGCGTCGAAGCCCAGGGCCTCGGCCTCGGCGGCTGCGGACGCCACCGCGGTGACGGGCAGCGCACGGAGGGTCAGGTCGACGCGCACGGCGCCAGCCTTGCACATGACCCTTCGTGCGGCGTCCGGCGCCGCCTCACATGGGCTGGCGGATCACCGGGTTCTTCGCGGCGCCGGCCTCGTCGAGGCGACGCACCGGGGTGGTGTACGGCGCGTTGCGCGCGATCTCAGGGTCACCTTCGGCCTCGGTGAGGATCGCCGCGATCGCCTCGGCGAACGCGTCGAGCGTCTCCTTCGTCTCCGTCTCGGTCGGCTCGATGAGGAACGCCTCGTCGACGAGCAGCGGGAAGTAGACCGTCGGCGGATGGAAGCCGTGATCGAGCAGTCGCTTGGCGAGGTCGAGCGTCCGGATCCCGAGGTCCTTCTTCATCGGCGAGCCCGAGAGCACGAACTCGTGCATGCACAGCTCCCCGAACGCCAGCGGCATCCTGTCCGCCACCCCGAGCGCGCGGAGCTTGGCCAGCAGGTAGTTCGCGTTGAGCACGGCCGTCTCGGAAGCGTCCTTCAGACCTTCGGCCCCGAGCGAGCAGATGTAGGCGTAGGAGCGGACGAACACGCCGTAGTTGCCCTGGAAGCCGCGCAGGCGGCCGATCGGACTTGGAGCCCGGGCGGCCGTCGGCCGGCGCATGCTCGAGCATGAACGTCCCGTCGTCGTGCTTCTCGATCGTCGGGAGCGTGAGGTACGGCGCGATCCGGTCGCTCACGGCGATCGGCCCCGAGCCGGGGCCTCCACCGCCGTGCGGCTGGGTGAAGGACTTGTGCAGGTTGTAATGGACGATGTCGAAGCCCATGTCGCCCGGCCGCGAGATGCCCATGACGGCGTTGAGGTTCGCCCCGTCGTAGTACAGCGTCGCGCCGACGTCGTGGACGATCTCCGCGATCTCCTCGATGTTCGGATCGAAAGACGCCCAGCGTGTTGGGGTTCGTGAGCATCAGGCACGCGACGTCGTCGTCGGCCTTCGCGCGCAGGTCGTCCATGTCGACCCCGCCGTCGGCGTTCGTACCGACCTTGACGACCTCGTAGCCGGCCATCGTCACGGTCGCCGGGTTCGTCCCGTGGGCGGTGTCCGGGGTGAGGACCTTCTTGCGGTGCTCGCCGCGGTCCTCGTGGTAGGCGCGCGTGAGCAGGCACGCCGCGCAGCTCCCCGTGCGACCCGGCGCGACGGCTGCAGCGCGACGTGCGGGAGCCCCGCGACCTCGCCGAGCGCGACGCTCGAGGTTGTACATCAGCTCCAGGGCACCCTGGGCGCGCTTCGGGGTCCTGCAGCGGGTGCAGGCGGGCGTGGCCCGGCGAGCGCCGCGACGCGCTCGTGCAGGCGCGGGTTGTGCTTCATCGTGCACGAGCCGAGCGGGTAGAAGCCCGAGTCCAGGTCGAAGTTGCGCTTGCTGAGGCTGACGTAGTGGCGGACGAGCTCGGGCTCGGAGACCTCTGGCAGCCGCGCGGGCTCCTTGCGACGGTAGCGCCTCCGGCAGCAGGCCGTCGACCTGTGGCACGTCGAGCTTCGGGCACGAGAACGCGCGGCGTCCGGGCGAGCCCTTCTCGAAGATCGTCCGGTCGCTCGCTCGCGCTGCATCGGGGTGCCGCTCGTCACGCCGGCCGGGACCTGGCCGTGCAGCGCGCGTGTCTCGATGCCGGGGTCCCCGTGAAGGGTGTTGTCGCCGACGACGGTCATGCCGCCACCTCCGTGGTCTTGACGGCGGATCGCTCGGCGGCGATCGCCTCGGACAGCACCTGCACCAGACGGTCGATGTCGTGCGCGGGAGCGCTGCTCGGTCAGGGCGACGAGCAGGCCGCCGGCATGCGCGTCGTCACCCGTCAGGGCCTGGAGGTCGGCGCCCGGGTTGCACGCCCGCGTCCTGGCAGCGGTCGATGACGGCGGCGACCGACGGGACGTCGAGCGTCAGGGCGAACTCCCGGACCACGGGCTGGTCGTGGAGCTTGCTGACGCCGTCGATGGCGCAGAGCGCCTCGCGGGCGTAGTGCGTGCGCTGCAGCAGCAGCTCTCCGAGCTCCTGGAAGCCCTGCTTGCCGAGCCACGCGAGGTAGACGACGCCGCCGAGGGCGTTGAGCGCCTGCGCCGTGCAGATGTTCGACGTCGCCTTTTCACGGCGGATGTGCTGCTCGCGCGTCTGGAGCGTGAGGACGAAGCCGCGCCGGCCGTCGACATCCTCGGTCTGGCCGGCGATCCTGCCCGGCATACGGCGCAGGTAGGCGGTCGTCGCGGCGAAGAAGCCGAACGACGGCCCGCCGAAGTCCAGCCGGTTGCCGAGCGACTGACCCTCGCCGACGGCGACGTCGACGCCGCAGTCGCCGGGGGGCGCCAGGACGCCGAGCGTGATCGGGTCGACCTGGGCGACGACGACGGCCGGTGAGTCCTTGGCGGCCGCGCTCAGCGCGCTCGCGTCCTCGACGGCACCCAGCACGTTGGGCTGGGCGAAGAAGACGGCGCTCGTGTCCTGGTCGATCGCGGCGCTCCAGGCGTCGGGATCGGTCACCCCGTCGCGCAGCGGGACCGTCACGACCTCGATGTCGTAGCCGTGAGCGTACGTGCGCAGGGTCTGGATCGAGTGCGGGTGCAGCCCGTCGGAGACGACGAACCGGGACTTCCCGTTGGCGAGCTTGGCGAGGTAGCCCGCCGCGGCGACGGCACTGGGGCCCTCGTAGACGGACGCGTTGGAGACCGGGAGGCCGGTCAGCTCGCTGATCGTCGTCTGATATTCGAACATGACCTGCAGCCCACCCTGGGAGATCTCGGGCTGGTAGGGCGTGTAGGGCGTCAGGAACTCCGACCGCGACATGAGCATGTCGATGACCGCGGGGACGTAGTGGTCGTACATCCCGGCGCCGAGGAAGGTGATCTCGTCCTCCGCGCTCGTGTTCTTCGCGGCCAGGTCCTTCAGGTGCGCGTACACCTCCTGCTCCGACAGGCCTTCAGGCATGTCGAGCCGCTCGCGCAGCCGGACCCCCGCGGGGATCTGGCGGTCGAAGATCTCCTCGAGCGAGCCGACGCCGATCGTCTGCAGCATCTCCTGCAGATCGGCGTCGGTGGTGGTGGTGTAACGGCTCATCGGCAGGCGTCCTCGGTGAAAGAAGGGGTGATCGCAGGGACGATCGCTACGACAACGTCCCTTGGTAGGTGGAGCTGTCCAGCAGGCTGTTCGTCTCGGATACGTCGCTCAGGCGCACCTTGACCATCCACCCGGACTCGTACGGGTCGTTGTTGATGGCCTCGGGGTCGTCGCCGAGGGCTTCGTTGACCTCGACGATCTCGCCCGAGAGCGGCGCGATGACGTCGGAGACGGCCTTGACGGACTCGACCTCGGCATAGGACTCGTCCTTGACGACGTTCGTCCCCACCGCGGGCGGATCGAAGAAGACGACCTCACCGAGAGCGTCCTGGGCGAACCAGGTCACCCCGAAGGTCGCGACGTCGCCGTCGATCCTCGCCCAGTCGTGGTCAGGGTGGTACAGCAGGCCCTCGGGGTAGCTCGCGTCGGACACGGCGGTTCCTCTCGGTGTGGTTTCTAGCGCTGGTACAGCGGCTTGGCGGCGACGACGGCGCTGCGCTGTTTGCCGCGCACGTCGATCTGCAGGTGGGTGCCGACGGCGGCCTTCTCGGATGGGACGTAGGCCATTCCGATGCCGACGCCGAGGCTCGGCGACAGCGTCCCGCTCGTCACCTCACCCCCGCCGACGATCGCGTTGCCTTGACGGGCGATGCCCTTGCCCTCGACGGTGAACGGGACGAGCCGCTCGGCCGGGCCGGCGTCGCGGACGGCCTTCACGGCCTCGGACCCGATGAAGCCGGTGTCCTCCTTGCACGCCCATCCGAGCCCCGCCTCGATCGGGCCGCGCGTCTCCATGAGGTCGTTGCCGTACAGGTGGTAACAGACCTCCAGGCGCAGCGTGTCGCGCGCGGCAAGACCGATCGGGTGGGCGCCGCGCTTGAGCAGCGCGTCCCAGACCGCCGGGGCGTGTTCGGCGTACATGAGCAGCTCGACCCCGTCCTCGCCGGTGTATCCGGTTCCTGCGACGAGCATGTCCAGACCGGCGATGCAGCGCCGCCCGGTGCGGAACTTGTCCGGGAGCGGCCGGTCGGCGATGGCCTGAACGGTCTCGCGTGCCAGCGGACCCTGGACGGCGAGCATCGCCGTGGCCTCTGCGGCGTCCACGACCTGGCAGTCGAAGCCCTCGGCCTGCCGGCGGAACCACGCGAGGTCCTTGCCGTGGTTGGAGGCGTTCGTGACCGTCAGGTAGCGATGCTCCTCCAGGCGGTAGGTGAAGAGGTCGTCCAGCACACCGCCGTCCTCGCGGCACAGGACGGAGTACTGCGCGCCACCGACGTCGAGGGCATCGACGTCGTTGGAGAGGACGCGCTGGAGAAAGCGGGCCGCGTCGGGGCCGATCGTCTCGATCTCCCCCATGTGCGAGACGTCGAAGACCCCGACGGTCTCACGCACGGCGAGGTGCTCCTCGCGGATTCCGGCGTACTGGACGGGCATCTCCCACCCGGCGAAGGGGACGAGCTTGCCGCCCGCAGCGACGTGTGCGTCGAACAGCGGCGTGCGCTGCAGGGGCTGGTTGTCGGTGGCGGCCACGGGTCCGCGCAACTTAGCAGCGGCACACCCGCCGGGAGGGCCGGGACCGCTCGCTCAGGCGACGACCTCCGCGGCGGCGACCGGGGCAGCGGACCTGGCCCGTGCCTGGACGATCCCGAACGACACCACCCCGGCCGAGACGGCGGCGACGGCACCGAAGAGATAGGCGTCGTCCGATGCCGTCAGGGCCGCCTGCAGCGTGGTGGGCTCCCCCACGATCGCGATGAGGATCGCCGTCCCCAGGACGGCCCCGAACTGACGAAAGGCGCTCGTGACCGCGCTGGCCACCCCGAACCGATCCGCAGCGATGTCGGCGGCCGCCGCTGCGCCGAGGGTCGGAAACGCGAGGCCGACGCCCACCCCCGAGATGAGCATGCCCGGCAGCCAGACCCCCAGCCAGTCCGGGTCGGGCCCGGCTCCGCGCAGGACGAGCAGGCCGGCTGCGTACAGCAGGCACCCGGGGACGATGACCGCACGGTGGCCGAAGCGGTCGGCCAGGCGTCCGGCCGGCTGGGAGGCGAACGTCGTGGCCAGCGGACCGGGGATCGTCGCCAGGCCGGCGTGCAGGACGTCATAGCCCCACACCCCGGTCATGAACAGGATGTTGCCGAGGATCGTCGAGAAGAACGCCATCGAGAAGAGCAGCGTCCCGAGGTTCGCCCGGCGGAAGGACGCGATGCGCATGAGCGCGGGATCCACGAGCGGGCGCTCATGGGTGACGCAACGGCGGACGACCGCCGCCATGAGCACCGCCGCCACCGCGAACGCCCCGAGGACGCGACCGCTGGTCCAGCCCCAGCCCGTGCCTTCGACGATCCCGAGGGCCAGGGCACCGAGGCCGAGGGCGACGAGGGCGCTCGCGAGCAGGTCCGGCAGCCCCGTGGCGGCCTCGTCGCGCGACTCGTCCAGCGCCCGACGGCCTCCGAGGACGACGAGCGCGCCGAGCGGGAGGTTGACGAGGAAGATCCAGCGCCAGTCGGCGATCTCGACGAGGAGACCGCCGAGCGGTGGCCCGCAGGCCGCGGCGAACGCCGCCGCGGCGCCCCACACCCCGATGCCCGCGGCGCGGCGCTCCGGTGGGTACTGCCCGAGGATGAGCGCGAGCGACACGGGGGCGACGATCGCCGCGGCCGCGCCCTGCAGGACGCGTGCCCCGATGAGCGTCTGCCAGCTGGGCGCCAGCGCGCACAGGATGCTCGCGACGGTGAACGCGCTGACCCCGGCGAGGAACACCCTTCGTCGGCCGATCCGGTCGGCGATCCCGCCGGCCGGGATCAGCAACGCGGCGAAGACGATGAAGTAGCCGTCGAGGACCCAGCTGAGCTCGGAGGCGCCGGCCTCGGAGAACGACGCGCGGATGCTCGGAAAGCTCGTGTTGACGATCGTCGTGTCGAGAAACGCGAGGAAGGCGGCGCCGCAGACCGACAGCAGCGCGAGGGATCGACGGGACATGCCGGCGAGCGTACCGGGTAGGTTGCAATCCGCAACCCACCCGGTGTGCCATCCGTCACACAGCCGTCACAGCTTGCGCGAGCTCAACGCGACCTTCTCGCTCTTCCCCGCCGATGTGGCGGTGATCGTCACGGTGTACTCCCCCGACCGCAGGCCCTTCGCCTTCAACGTGATCCGGCGGGTGCTCGTCCCGGCGGCCCTGTAGGTCGTCCGCTTGACGACCTTCAACCCGCGACGGATCACGACCGTCGCGGAGCCCTTGTGGCGCAGGCTGAACGCGACGCCGAGCGCACGGTTCGTCGAGCCGCCCCAGGTCGGACCGCTGAGCTTCGCCGAACGCAGGACGTCGCACGACGGCGGCGCCGAGAAGTCCCGCCGGGCCACGAAGCGCCGGGTCCCACCGCTGAACGCCACGCGACGGGTGTCGTTCACGCCCTTGCCGACCATCCGCAGACGCACGACGTACGCCCCGTCGGTCAAGCGCCGCCCGTTGCGGTCGCGCACCCCGGCCCACGTGAAGCCGGTGGTGCGCTTTGTGAAGCGCTTGACGAGACGCTCGACCTGCACCCGTCGACGCTGGGCCTGCTGGAAGACGTCGACGGTGAACGGCAGCTTGGCTCGCCGCACGACCGAGAACTTCAGCCCGCGTCCCTTCGGCTTGACGAGGACCGACGCGAACCCGGCGTTCGCACTGCAGACGGGTCCCCCGGTCGTCCCCCCGCTCCCCCCGCTGGCCCCGCCACCGGCGGCTCCGCCGGTCCTGTCGGTGCCGGGCGGGCAGGCACTCGGGCCCGCATCGGCCGGAAACCGGTAGGAGTAGATGCCGCGACCGTACGTCGCGGCGAGCAGGCGATCCTCGTTGCCCGGCTGCAGGCGCAGGGTGGCGATCGGCGCCGACGGCAGGCCGTCGCCGAGGGCGGCGTAGTTGCACCCGCTCGTGTTGTTGGCGAGGAAGACACCGATGTCGGTGCCGACGACGAGCTGCCCCTTGTGGACCACCGACCAGTTCGCGGGGGTGTCCGGGAGGTTCCCGGAGATGTCGGTGAACGACTGCCCCGCGTCGGTGGACCGGAACACATGGCCCTTGCCGATCTTGCTCACGTCCTCCCCGACGGCACCGGGGAACGCCCAGCGGCGGGCGTAGCCGGCGAGCGTCACGTAGACCGTCTGCACGTCCTCGGGGTCCATGCGGATCGAGGTGATCAACCGCATCGGCAGGCCCTTGGCCGCGGCGATGTGCCAGCCGTCCGATGAACCTGCCTTGCCACCCTTGCCGTCCTTGACGTTCGTCGCGATGCCGTTGCCGAACGGCGTGCCCTGGGTGATCGTGTCGCAGTAGCCGCAGAACCCGACGTAGGCCGCGGACTGCCTTGGCCCCTTCGCGTCGGCCGCTGTTGCCTGCGTGAACTTCACGGTCGCGTCGAAGGTCCCCGCGGCGAGGAAGTTCGTCACCCGCACGATGTACGTCCCGGGGGCCGGGGTCGGGACCTTGACCTCTTCGGACGGGTCGCTCGTCTGCGAGTCACCCTCGGGCTTCAGCGTCCCGTCGGGCAGCTTGCGGAAGACCTGCAGATCCCAGTCGAACGCCGACTGCGCCCATGTGACCTTCACGGTCATGAGCGCGTTGCCGGCCTCGGGCGCCACGACGATCTCGTGGTCGTCGTAGCCGAGAGGGCTGACGCCCATCCCGCTGGGGTCCGGGAGCGTGGTCGCTCCGCCCGTGTACTTCACGTCAGGCGTCTTCGGACCCGGCGGGGTGGTGCTCGTGCTGCCCCCGAGCGGCGAGGACCGCACGTCGACGGCCGACAGCTGGTTGTCGGGATCGTCGTCGCTCGCGGTCGCGGCGGCGTTGCCCGGCTGTCCCCGCGTACCCAGGTCGTAGACCTTCGTCCACGCGCCGTCCGGTCCCCCGAGGCGCTCCTGGATGTCCCGGCCTCCGACGATGAGGTGCTTGGCGTCGTTCGGGTCCATCTCGAACGGGGTCGAGAACTGCGCGTTCGTCAGCGCGGGATCGATGTCCTTCCAGTTCTTGCCGCCGTCGGTGGTCACCGACATCGCGCCGTTCGTGTACTCCTCGTAGGCGACGTCGGAGTGGTCGGGGTCGACCGCCGAGAAGAAGCCGTCACCCCCGTAGATCGTGTAGGCGCGGCCGTCCGGGTCGATCTTCATCTCGCCGTTGTCCTGCAGGCCGGCGTACGCCGTCCCGTCCTTGGCCATCGCCACGTCGTACGGCAGCGTGGTGTGCATCCCCGTGCTCGATCCGGTACCCCAGCCGTCGTTGGTGAACGTCTTGCCGGCATCGACCGTCTGCTTGTAGACGCCACCGTCGTTGCCGACGAGCAGCGTCACGCCGCCGCCGGGGCGCGGGAGAAACATGAACGCGTGCTGATCGGGGTGCGTCGTCGTCTTCGGGACGGTGCCCCCACGCGCCGCGGGACAGACCGGCAGGCCGTTCGTCGCGGTGAGGATCGTGCAGGCGGTCCCGGCGAAGTACCGGCCGATGACGTTGAACTTCTGCGGGATCGTCCCGTCAAGACCCTGACCGAGCGTCTCGTCGTTCATCCAGACCTCTTCGAGGCCGAAGGCGACGCGCGTGGGGACACCCGCCGCGGTCTGCATTGTCGGATCCACGCCGACCCAGAGGTTGTACCAAGCCTGCACACCGGGGCAGTAGCCGACGAGCGGCGCCTTGCAGACCGGCGGGGCGAGCGCGGAGCCGCTGGTCGGATCGGCGTCGATCGTCGTCGAGCCCTGCAGCAGCTTCCAGCTGGAGCCGAAGTCCGTGGAGACGTAGATCCCGTTGAGGACGTCGGAGTTCGGAAGGCTCTGACCGGTGAGGTCGTTCACGTCGATCCCGGCGGCGCCCCCGTTGAACTTCACGGCGTCGGAGATCAGCGCGTAGAGGATGCGGTGGTCCTGCGCAGGACCGTCGGCGCCGGTCAGCGCGAAGCGGCCGATCTGGGCGCGGCTGAGGCCCTCCGTCGTCGTGACGTGGCTTGAGATGTCCAGGTCGGTGAACGAGCCGGGCTCGCCGGTGTCCGACCGGTAGACGCCGTTGCCCGGCGACTGCACGGTTCCGTCGGTGTTCTTCTTCTGCCCGGCGCGCCAACCGACGGCAGCGACGACCGCACCCGGCTTGCCACCGGAGGTCTGCGCGTTCGCCGGCCCCTGCACGACGACGTCCGTCACCATGTTGGCCAGGAAACAGTCCTTGACCGTCGGAGCCTTGCCCGAGCAGTCCGGGGTGCCGGCCGGGGCGTTCTTGCCGGTCGGCAGGTCGACGTTGACGAACGAGCTGCCCGCATCGGTCGAGCGGAAGAGGCCGCCGCCGGTGGCTGCGTAGACCTTCTTGGGGTCGTTCGGGTCCACGACGAGCTTGAAGCCGAGCAGGCCGTCCGGTACGCCGGCCGAGTGCTTCCACGTCTTGCCCTCGTCGGTCGAGCGATAGACGCCGAGGCCGGCGAGCGACGAGCCGCCGAAGGCCTTGTCGCCGGTGAGGACGATGATCGTGCCGCCGCCGGCCGAGGACCACGCGACGCCCGCGGTCACCTGCGTCGGGATCGCGTCCGAGATGGCCACCCAGGTGTCGCCGTCGTTCGTCGAGCGGAAGACGCCGCCGTTGGCCGAGGCGGCGTAGATCGTGCCCCCCGCAGAACGCGCGAAGCCGGAGACGCGGCCGGCGACGTTCCCCAGGCCCTGCTGCGTGGACCCGCTCGTGACGTCGTACTCGGTGCGGCTCGTGTCGACCGGCTCGTTGCCGACGGGCTTCCAGCTGCCGCCGGTGCCGTTCACGGCGGCCCGAGCCGCCGAGGAGGAGATCGCTGTCCGCTGGCGCAGAGCGCTGCGGAAGGCCCCGGGGCGCAGACGGGTGCCGGGCGCGGTGGCGCGGGCCAGGCGGCTGGAGTTCGCCAGCGCCAGGTCGCGGAAGGACTCCGGGTGACGGCTGCCGCAGGGCGGGCCCTCGTGGCCACCCTGCACCTCGCCGGGCCCGGCAAAGATCTCCGAGACCTCCGACGCAGGGGCGGACCCGCGTCCGGTGCCGGCGTCGGGGTCGCCCGCTGCGCCGGCCTCGCGGCGCCGCTCCTCGTCCTCGCGCTCACGCTCTTCGCGCGCACGTTCCTTGGCTCCGTCGCCGGCGGCGTTGTCACCCGTCTGCGTCAGGCAGGCGATGCGGGGCGCTGACGGCGACGTGTCGCCGCTGCGACCGCCGACGACGAGCAGGGCGATCGCCGCGGCCATGGCGACCAGCAGCGGAAAGGCGATGGACGGACGCCGGAGGTGGGAGAGCGGCACGGGGATCCTCGAATCTTGGGGTGGGGGCGTGCGGTGACGACCCCGCACGGTCAGCCGACGCTCCTCAACAGAAACGACAGGGCGTCGCAGAACTTGCGGCCATCATGGCAGCGTCCGACCGCCAGGTCACCGCACACGGATGCTCACCCGAGCCTGGCGCCGTACCTCGTGTTCGCGGATGACCTCCGCCAAGGCGACGTACGTCCCCTTGGTCAGCCGGCGGCGAGCCGAAGCCGACAGGCGCAGCGGCAGGGTCCCGCTTCCGTTCTTGAGCAGCCGCGGGCGTCCGGTCGTCGCGACCGCGGCATAGACGCCGGTGCGCACGCGGCGCACGAGCCGGACGCGGACCGGCGAGACCCGGCGATCGCTCCCGGTCAGGCGGACGGCGACGCGCAGCCCGCGCTCGAGGCCGCGGCGCAGAGCAGCGAGGGTGCGTGGCTTCGTCGGGAGGGTCACGTGGACGCGCAACGGGACGGCCTTGCCGGTCGAGCCGGCGTCCCCCGGGAGAAGCTGGCCGGGCAGCGGGACGCGCCCGCCCGCGGGACGGTTGTAGACGTCGCCGCCGAAGGACTGGAGGGCGGGCATGTTCGCGTAGCCGAGGTACTGGTCGATGCCGAAGACCTGCTCCATGCTCTTGAGAAACGAATAGTGGTTGTACGGCGTGTCGGTGCGTCGTGCCCGGCTTGACGTAGGGCGACAGGAGGATCGCTCCCGTCCGTCCGCCGCCGGGGCCGCCGATGCCGGGCATCGGGGTGTTGAGCCCGGCCGGCTCGTGGCAGCAGGCCGCGGTATCGCTCATCGACGACTCGTCGAAGGTGATGAAGAGCAGGCCGTCCCGCTGGAAGGCCTCGGACCGCATGATGGTCGGGACCCACTTGGCCAGGAACGCGTCGGCGGCGATGAGGTCGCCCTCGTTGGTCCCCTTTGCGTTCTTGCCCTTGCAAGGGGTCCCGTCGTGGCCGTCGTTGCAGAGGTTGGGGGTGATCCAGGAGAAGTTCGGTGTCGTGGCGACGGACTTCAGGTCGTCGGCCAGGGGCGGCAGCGCCACGACGTGCGACTCGCACCGGCCCGGGACATCGAGAATCGAGTGGAAGTACACGAAGGGGTTGTGACGGGCCGCGTACTGGTCCTTCTCCTCGGCGGCCTCCGTCCTGTCGACCGTGTTCAGCGTGGGGTTGCCGCAGGTCGCCGGCTCCCGCGCAGGGTCGCTGCCCATGTCCTCCATGTAGCCCTTCCAGCTCAGGCCCTTGGCCTCGAGCTGGTCCACGAGCGTCTTGACGTGCGGCGGATAGACGCATCCGGAGCCGAGCGCCTGGCCGTCGGTGCCCACGATGCCCGGCAGCACGTCCTGGTAGAACGGGCAGTCCGCCTGCGTGATCGGGTTGGGGGCCTGACCTGAGATCTGCGTGATGTAGTTGTCCAGCGAGGCGTGACCCGTCCCGTGGTACTGCCGCAGGAGCAGGCCCGATTGCGGCAACGTCCGCCACAGGTACATGTTCGCCATGTTCTTGACGAAGCTCTCGTCGTAGGTCTTGTTCTCGAGCTGGATGACCCAGACATGCTTGGCCGCGGGAGGTTCAGCCGCACGATGCGTGGCGGCGGCGGATGCGTGGCCCGCTCCCCCCGCAGCGAGGACGGTCGCGGTGGTCAGGATCGTGGCGACGCGGCGGAGCATGCCCGCATTGACGCACATACCGGCCTTGGGGGTCGCGGTCTGCTGTCCTCGCCCATACCGACACCGCGCAGGGCCGACGGGCGTGGTGGAGGGGGACGCGCCCGGTCCCCCCGGGCGCCCGCGCGCCCTACCGCAGGAAGGGCGGGATGTCGATGTCGTCGTCGCTGATCTCAAGCGATGAGCGCTCGACGCGCGGAGAGCGGTCCCGGGTGGACCGGTCGGCGCTGCGGCGTGTGTCCTCACGGGCGTTGCGCGGGCGGGCACGGCCGTGGTCGAAGCCGGTGGCGATGACGGTGACGCGGACCTCGTCGCCCATGCCCTCGTCGGTCACGGTGCCGAAGATGATGTTCGCGTTCGGGTCCGCGGCGCCCTGGACGATCTCGGCGGCCTCGTTGACCTCGAAGAGGCCGAGCTCCCGGCCGCCGGTGATGTTCAGCAGGATGCCGGTGGCGCCCTCGACGGACTCCTCGAGCAGCGGGCTGGAGATCGCGGCCTTGGCGGCGTCGGCGGCGCGGTTCTCGCCGCCGGCGGTGCCGATGCCCATCAGGGCGCTGCCGGCGTCGCTCATGATCGTGCGCACGTCGGCGAAGTCGAGGTTGATCAGACCCGGGATCGTGATGAGGTCCGTGATGCCCTGGACGCCCTGGCGCAGGACGTTGTCGGCCTCGCGGAACGCCTCGAGGATCGTGGTGCGCCGTTCGACGATGGCCAGCAGCTTCTCGTTCGGGATGACGATGAGCGTGTCGACGACCTCGCGCAGCCGGGCGATGCCCTCGTCGGCCTGGCGCATGCGCTGCGTGCCCTCGAACTCGAACGGCTTCGTGACCACGCCGACGGTCAGCGCGCCGATCTCGTTCTTCGCGATCTCGGCGATGACGGGGGCCGCACCGGTGCCGGTGCCGCCGCCCTCGCCTGCGGTGACGAAGACCATGTCCGCGCCCTTGAGCGCTTCCTTGATGTCGTCGCGCGATTCGGCGGCCGCGCCGAAACCGACCTCGGGGTTGGCGCCGGCGCCGAGCCCCTTCGTCAGGTCGATGCCGATGTTGAGCTTGATGTCCGCGTCGCACATCTGCAGCGCCTGGGCATCGGTGTTCGCCGCGATGAACTCGACGCCCCGCAGGCCCTGCGTCGACCATGCGGTTGACGGCGTTCGTGCCGCCGCCGCCGACGCCGACGACCTTGATGACTGCGAGATAGCTTCCGCTGGATTCCATGAAGAAGAAAGTTCCGTCCTACCCTCGATCTAGTATCGAAGGTTTCGTAAGCCTTTGCCCGGACGGGCGTTGCGCACGGTACGCAGGGCTTATGGCCTGTGTCAACGGGAAGTCTAGCCCGCAACGCCGCTTGCAGTCCGGCGGACCCTCGATCCGGAGTCGAGGGTTGGTCCGTCTCGGAGGCTCTACCTCAGGTCGAGCGTTGGGTCAGGGAGCGGAGGCGGTGACCGCCGCCGGGGCGGCTCGCAGTCGTGCGGTTGGATCCCCACGCCGGCGGCAGCGTCCGGGACGGACGGGTCAGCGGACGAGGCGTCTGTGGAGGTCATGGGCTCGAGCCCAGCCGCGGCCGGGCTCTCCGGCACCGTCAAGTCGATGAGCGACGCGCCGGCCGACGCCGGGTTGCCGAGAACGGCGACCAGGGCCGCCCACTTCGCCGGCAGGCGGTCGGCCGCGCCGAAGGCGACGACGGGCCCGTTCTGCAACTGCGCTTGCATCCCGCGTGCGCCCGTGAACATCCGCGACACGCGCTCGCGCAGCGGCGCGGGCGCCGCAGCGAGGATGCGGACCTGCGCCAGCGCGAGCGGATCCGTGAGGGTCGTGCCGCCCGGTGGCGACTTGAGGGTGATCGTCGGGGCCTTCTGGTCGGTCACCCCGCGAAGGAGCGTGCCGTCCGCGGCCACGGCCAGCGATTGGCCATCTGCCTTCAACGTCGCGACGGCGTGACGTTCGACGACCTGGATGGTCAGCAGATGCGGGAAGTCGCCGTCGGCGCGGACGTCAGCGACGACGGGATAGGCAGCAACCGCCGCGAGCAGCCGATCCTCGTCCACGTGCAGGGTGGTCATCTCCTGCGCGGCCCCGGTGAGCGCGGCGCGGATGGTCGCGGTCTGGGTGGACGTCAGCCCGGAGATCCGGACCTCACGCACGGCGACGAGGGACGAGTCGCGGCCCCACCACCAGGCGGCGGCGGCGAGCATGAGCACGAGGGCCAGGACGGCGACCAGGCGCGGGTGCGCCGGGCGTATGTCCAGACGGCGGGGCCGAGCTCGGCCGGTCGCGCCGGCGGGCGCGCGGAACGCGCGGGCCACAGGAAGGAGCGGGAACGTACGGGAGGCCATCCGTCCCCCCGTTCGACGCCACGCCGCCGACCCCTCCCCCGCGCCGTACTTCTGCACCCGCCAGGGCAGGCACAAAAGCACGGGCCGGTCAGTCACGAAGCACGCCGTACTTCTACACCCGCCAGGGCAGGCACAGAAGTACGGGCCGGGTCAGTCACGAAGCGCGCCGTACTTCTACACCCGCCAGGGCAGGCACAAAAGTACGGGCCGGGTCAGTCACGAAGCGCGCCGTACTTCTACACCCGCCAGGGCAGGCACAGAAGCACGGGCCGGTCAGTCACGAAGCGCGCCGTACTTCTACACCCGCCAGGGCAGGCACAGAAGCCCGGGCCGGTCAGGTGGCGGCGAGCCGGGTGCCCAGCGTTCGGACGTCGCCCGCACCCATGGCCAGGACGAGGTCACCAGACCGCAGACGCGGCCCCAGGACGCGCTCGACGTCGGCAAACGCCGGCAGCCAGAAGACCGGCATGCCGGGCCGCGCATCCAGCGCGGCCTGCGCGAGCAACCGGCCGCTGACCGTCGGAAAGTCCTCCTGCCGTTCACGGGCGGGATACACGTCGACCACGCAGACGACGTCGGCGCCCGCGAGCGCCGCCCCGAACTCGGTCGCCAGGTGCTCGGTGCGGCTGAACAGATGCGGCTGGAACACCGCGACGACCCGGTCCGGGCCGAGGCTACGAGCGGCCTGGACCGCAGCGGCGACCTCCGTCGGATGATGGGCGTAGTCGTCGACGATCCGGGCTCCGGATGCCGTCGTCCCCAGGTCCTGGAAGCGGCGGCCTGCGCCGGGGAACGTCGCAAGGGCAGCCCGCGCGGCAGCCTCGTCGAAGCCGGCCAGCACCAGGGCCGCAAGCGCGGCGGCGGCGTTGCGCTGGTTGTGCTCGCCAGGGACGAGCAGCGACAGCGGTGGTGCCGGCGCGTCGAAGCTGACGGTCGGAAGGCTCGCGTCGCGCAGCGCCAGGACATCGGGCCGGTCCCACAGGACCGCGTGCTCCGGTTCGGCGAGGAACCGGCGGAAGACCTGCCGCACCTCCTCAAGCGATCCATAGGTCGCGTGGTGGTCGAGCTCGACGTTCGTGACCACGGCGATCTCGGCGCGCAGCGCGAGCAGCGACCTGTCGGACTCGTCGGCCTCCACGACAAGCCACTCCCCCGTCCCCCACGCGGCGTTGTGTCCCGTCGTGACCAGGTCGCCTCCGATGATGTACGCCGGGTCGGCACCGAGCGCCACGAGCGCGTGCGCGAGCATCGAGGTCGTCGTCGTCTTGCCGTGCGCGCCCGCGACGGCGATCGTCCGCTTGAGGGCGCTGAAGCGTGCCAGCAGCTCAGCCCGCGGGTGGTCGGGCAGGCCGCGACGCGCGGCCTCGGTCCGTTCGGGGTTCTCGGCGGCGATCGCGGTCGAGTGGAACACCTCGACGCCGGTGCCGTCCGGGACGTTCGCCGCATCGTGCCCGGCCCGGGCGTCGACGCCAAGCTCCCGAAGTGCCGCGAGCGCCGGGGACTCCGCCTGATCAGACCCGCTGACCGTCGCGCCGAGCGCCACGGCGCAGCGCGCGTAGGCGCTCATCCCCGCTCCGCCGATGCCCACGAGGTGCAGACGCTGTCCGCACCACGGGCGGTCGGCGTTCACGCGGGCGCCTCCGCGGTCCCGACGGCCAGCGGCTGAAGGACCTTCCAGGCCTTGCGGAACGGCTCGGTACGCACGTTTACCTGGAAACCTGCCTGGCGCAGGAGATCGGGTGTCGGGCGGTTGCAGTTGCAGCCCGCGGCGATCCGGCGTTGGATGGGGTTGAAGCGATCCTGTTTGCGGGCGCGCCCGGCGTCCGGATGACGGACATGCTCGAGGAAGAGCAGCCGGCCGCCGGGGGCCAGCACGCGCTTCAGCTCCGCCAGGGCGGAGTCGACCACCGGCACCGTGCACAGCACGAGCGTGCAGACGACGGTGTCGAAGCTGTCATCCGGGAACGGGAGCGCGTCCGCAGGGGCCTCGAGCACCTCGATCTCGGGCCGGCCCGAGGTCGCGATCTTCTCCCGCAGCCGCTTGACCATGGCCGACGTGGGCTCGGTGAGGACGATCCTCCTCAGGCCCTCCGGGTAATGGTCGGCGTTCAGCCCCGTCCCCGCACCGATCTCCAGCACGCGGCCGGACGCGCCGGCAAGCAGATCTGCCCGCAGGTCCCGCAAGCCGGCCTTCTCCGAGATCGAGAGGACTGGGTCGTACAACGCAGCGAAGAGTCGGTCCATGAGGGGCATGCCGCAAAGCCTGCCATGTGGGGCAAGGCCGAGCGTCCTCGGCGTGTGCGACGTAACGGTCCGGGCCGTCGCTTGACGGTCAGCCTCTTCCTGAGGCCGCAGCGGCCAGCACCTCGGACGCGATGTCGGCGGCGGCATCCGGGCGGGCGAGGGCCGCCGAGGCCGCTGCCATCCGCGCCAGGCGGCCCGGGTCCGCCAGCAGTGCCCGGACCTCGGTCAGCAGGCGCTCAGCCGTGAGCTCGGCGTCCGGGACGAGGATCGCGGCGCCCGCATCCACCATCCAGCGGGCGTTGCCCGTCTGATGATCGGCGGCCGCGTACGGGTAGGGCACGAGGATCGCGGGAAGCCCGTACGCGGCGATCTCGAAGACCGAGCCGCCAGAGCGCGCCACGACGAGGTCGGACGCCGCCAGCGCCTCCCCGAAGCGGTCGATGTAGGACCGTAGGTCGTAATGCGGGCGCTCGGAGGCCGGGGAGCGCTCCAGGAGCGCAGCGAACTCCCGCTCGCCGGCGGCGTGCAGGACCCGCAGCCCCGGGAGCCCCTGCGCGAACGCCGTGATCGCCGCTTCGTTCAGCGTGTGCGCGCCGAGCGATCCCCCGAAGACGAGGACGCAGGTGTCGTGCTCACCCAGCGAGAAGCGGGCCCGGGCGGCGCGCCGATCGGTCGTCGCCGGAGGGATCGGGCGGCCCGTGACGCGGTAGCGCTCGCCGTCACGTCCGTCGAGCGGAAAGGCAAGGCAGACCCGTGCAGCCCGGGAGGCCAGCAGGCGGTTCGTCAGGCCCAGATGGCTGTCGGCCTCGGTCAGGACGATCGGGATCCCGCGCCAGGATGGCTGCCGCCCCGACCGGGCCCGGCGACGTAGCCGCCACCGCCGAGGACGACGTCCGGTCGCTCCGTCCTTGATGATCTTGCGCGCTGTCGCCAACGCCCCGACGGCGCGCATCGCCCCGCGGGCGGCCTTCAGCGGGTTCGAGCGCGAGAGCCCTTCGACCTTCAGCGGGTGCAACGCATAGCCGGCGGCGGGCACGAGGCGCGCCTCGGCCCGCTCCCCGCCGGCGAAGGCGACGTGGTGGCCGTCAGCCCGTAGCGCGTCGGCGACCGCCAGGGCGGGCACCACGTGTCCGGCCGTCCCGCCGGCTGCGATCAAGACTCGTGTCATCGGACCGTGATCCTGGCACGGCGCGGACATGCGCGACGCCCCCCTGCGGCGACGTTCAGCAGCAGCCCCATGCTCGCCAGCAGGACCATGAGGTTCGTCGAGCCGTAGCTCAGAAACGGCAACGGGACGCCGGTCAGCGGCGCCAGGCCCAGCACGGTGAAGACGTTCAGCGTCCCCTGGCAGAGGATCATCGACGTCAGGCCGACGGCCAGCAGCTTGCCGTACGCGCCCTTGGCGCCCTTGGCCACCCGCAGGCCGGCGTACGCGATGAGGCCGTAGAGGAAGAGCACGGCGCCGACCCCGACCACCCCGAGCTCCTCGCCGATGATCGCCAGGATGAAGTCGGTGTGCGCCTCGGGGAGATAGAAGACCTTCTGCACCGACTCCCCGAGCCCGCGGCCGAAGAAGCCGCCCGAGCCCGAGCGCGATCTGACCCTGGACCGACTGGAAGCCCGTCCCCGCCCGCGTCCGCCCACGGGTTCAGGAACGATGTCAGCCGCGCGCGCCGGTAGGGCTCGAGCACCGCGAACAGCATCACGAGCACCGCTGCGCTGCCGACGGTGATGGCCAGGTGCTGCCCGAGAGCCCGGCGGCCACGAGCAGCGCGCACATCGTGAACGCGATCACCAGGGCAGTGCCGAGGTCCGGCTGTGAGGCGATGAGCGCGCAGGCGGACAGCACCACCAGGCCGAACGGGACGAGCAGTTTCGGCGAACGGACGATCTTCGGCTTCGTCGCGAGGATCTTCACCGCGTAGAGGACGAGCGCGAGCTTCATGAGCTCCGACGGCTGGAACTGCAGGGGCCCGGCGCCGATCCAGCGGCGGGCCCCGTTGATGTCCACGCCGATGCCCGGGATCTTCACCGCGACGAGCAGGCCGAAGCACACGAGCAGGAACGGCGTGGTGAAGCGCACGACGTAGTCCAGACCGCGGCGCGACAGGACGTGCATCGCGACGAGGCCGACCGCGCCGAACGCGACGTACTTCACGAGAAAGGCCGTGCCGTCGCCCTGACCCTGCAAGAGCGTACGAGCGCTGGAGGCGCTGTAGACCATGACCGCCCCCGCCGCCAGCAGGCAGAAGGTCGCGGTCAGCAGGATGTTGGCTTCGAGGGGTTGCGAGCGCTCTCGCGACGGCGGCATCAGGCGTCCTTTCGACGCCGCCGTACGGAATCCTCACGAAAGTTCTGTCAACTTGCCCACGAGCGCCTGAAAGTGCCGGCCGCGCTCCTCGAAGTTCGCGTACTGCCCGAACGACGCGCAGGCCGGGGACAGCAGGACGACGTCGCCGGCCCGGGCATCGGCGTGGGCGGCAGCGACAGCTGTCGCCAGGTCGCCGCGGTCCTTTCCGACCCCGAGCGCCGCGCGCAGTCGCCCGGCGGCAGCGCCGATGAGGTGGACGCCGGCGGCATGCGCGGCGACGGGCCCGCGCAGCGGCGCGAAGTCCTCCTGCTTGGCGTCGTCGCCGCCGAGGATGAGATGGATCGGAGCGTCGATCGCGGCGAGCGCCGTGAGCGCCGAAGCGACGTTCGTCGCCTTCGAGTCGTCGATGTAGCGCACCCCGTCCACGACCGCGACTTCACGCAGCCGGTGCTCGACCCCGGAGAACGTCGACAACGCCCGGGTGAGGGCGTCCGGCGGCAGGCCACAGGCGTTGCCGACGGCGACGACGGCCTGCGCGTTCTGGACGTTGTGGGCGCCGGGCAGCGTGGGAAGGGCCGGCAGCGCGACGTCCTCCAGGACGACCCGCGTCGCGGCGCCCCCGGCCGCAGCGGCCAGGGTCCGCGACAGGACGGCCACGTCGCTGGAGACCTGCCGCAGGAACATCCCGTCGAGCTTCGCCGCGCGATAGGCCTCGACGCTGCCGTGCCAGTCCAGATGGTCGGTGTCGAGGTTCAGCAACACGCCGACCTCCGGCCGGAAGGCCGACGTGTCGAACAGCTGGTAGCTCGAGCACTCCAGGATGACCGTCGTCCCTGCAGCGGGCGGTGTGGAGATGAGGGACGTGTAGGCGGTCCCGACGTTGCCGACCACCGCGACGGGAGCGCCCGCTTCCCGGAACGCGTGGCCGAGCCATTCGGTGACCGTCGTCTTTCCGTTCGTCCCGGTGACGGCGACCACCGGCGCGTCGACGAGGCGCCAGGCCAGCTCGACCTCGCCCAGGACCGGCGTGCCGGCGGCCCGCGCCGCCGCGATGACGGGCGCGCGTGGGGGGACGCCCGGGGACTTGACGACCGCACGTGCGGCGCCGAGCAGCGCAAGGCCGTCGACGCCGGTGTGGACCGGAAAACCCACATCGGGCGGCAGGTCGGGCGTCCCGCTGTCGACGCCGACGACCTCTTGCCCCTGGGCGACGAGGGCTCGGCCCGCGGCGAGGCCGGAACGTGCGAGCCCGACGACGAGCCAGGGCCCCTCGGGCAGCGGTGGGCGGTCGGCGGCGCCTGACGGGGTCAAGCGACGGACTGCTGGTAGATCGTGAAGCCGATCGCGCTGCAGACGGCGGCCACGATCCAGAAGCGCAGGATGATCTTCGTCTCCGACCAGCCCTCGATCTCGAAGTGATGGTGGATCGGGGCCATCTTGAAGACCCGTTTGCGGAAGGTCTGGAAGGAGAAGACCTGGATCATCACGCTGAGTGCCTCGACGACGAAGATGCCGCCGAGCAGGACCAGCAGCTCCTCGGTCTTCGTCATGATCGCCAGGCCGCCGATGATGCCGCCGAGCCCGAGCGATCCCGTGTCGCCCATGAAGATCGTGGCCGGGAAGGCGTTGTACCAGAGGAATCCGATGCACGCACCGACCGCGCAGCCGGCCAGGAGCGCCAGGTCCTGCTGACCGTCGGTGATGAACGTGATCCCGATGTACGCGAGCAGGACGATCGCCGCACAGCCGGCGGCCAGGCCGTCCAGGCCGTCGGTCAGGTTCACCGCGTTCGTCGTCCCGGCGATGACGACGTAGATGAAGAACGGGTACAGGATCCCGAGGTCGATGGTGACGTCCAGCGAGCGCAGGCGCACCGTCTCCTGCAGGCCTGCCTTGTCGACCGCCACCCACCAGAGGAAGAGCGTGATGACGACCATCCACAGCAGCTTCCAGCGTCCCTGGAGCCCGAGGTTGCGCCGCCGGAAGACCTTCTGCGCGTCGTCGGCGAAGCCCAGCAGCGCCGACATGATGCCCGCCCCGAACACGCCGATCGCCCGCCAGTCGTAGTCGGACAGGATGAGGAACGGCACCGAGATGGCGACGAACATGATGATGCCGCCCATCGTGGGCGTCCCGGCCTTGGCATGGTGGCCTGCCGGACCCTCGTCCCGGATGTGCTGGCCGAACTCCCGCGCGCGCAAGGCGGCGATGAACTTCGGGCTCAGGAAGATGCAGAGCAGCAGCGAGGCTGTGCCCCCGATCAGGATCTCGCCCATCATCGACCTCGCAGCTTGTCAGTCTCGGCGGCGCGGAGCGCCGCGGTCACCGCTTCGAGCCCGACCCCGCGCGACGCTTTGACCAGGATCGTGTCCCCCGGGCGGACGAGCTCCGGGACGAGGGCGGCGGCCGCGTCGGCGTCCGGGACGTGGTGGTCGCCGGCGTAGGACACGCTGAGCGGGCCGACCGCCACGAGCAGGTCCACCCCGGCGCGGCGTGCGTGGAGGCCGACCTGTTCGTGGTGGACGACCTCGTCGGGGCCCAGTTCGCGCATGTCGCCCAGCACCGCGACCCGGCGTCCACCGGTGGGCGCCGAACCGGCGCGAGCCGACAGATCATCCAGAGCGGCCCGCATGGACAGCGGGTTGGCGTTGTAGCAGTCGTCCACCACGGTGATCCCGCCCTCCAGCACGTGCCGCTGCCCGCGCATCTCGCTCAAGCTGAGCGCCACCGGCCCCCGGGGCTCGACACCGATCGCCCGTGACGCGGCCAGAGCGGCGCAGGCGTCGAGGCGGACGTGAGCGGACTCGTCGTCGAGCCCGAGGGATCCCAGGTCGTCGGGCGTGACGTCGGCGCCGGTGCCCTCCGGGCCGAACGTCACCGTCGTGATGTCCTCCCGCAGATGCGGCACCAGCAGGGGTTCGCCGGCCGGCAGGACGGCCGTGCCGACGCCGGGCTCCAGCGCGGCGACGAGCGAGGCCTTCTCGGCGGCGATGGCCTCCATGGATCCCAGCTGCTCGAGGTGGACGGGGCCGAGCGCGGTGATGACCGCGACGTCCGGGATCGCGATCTGCGCGAGCTCGAGGATCTGCCCTGACCCCCGCATGCCCATCTCGAGGACGAGGGCCTCCGTGTCGCCGGGGGCGCGCAGCACGGTCAGCGGGAGGCCGATCTCCGTGTTGAGGTTGCGCTCGTTCGCGACGACGGCGACGCCGGCGGAGGCGAGCATCGCCGCCAGCAGGTCCTTCGTGGTCGTCTTGCCGACCGAGCCCGTGACGCCGATGACCGGACAACCGAGCTGCACCCGCCAGGCCGTGGCCAGCGCTTGGAAGGCCACGAGAGGGTCCGGTGCGCCCAGGACGACACCCGGCCCGGCCCACCCCGCGAGCGCGCGCGCGTGCTCCTCGGCGACGAGGACCCCCCAGGCTCCGGCCTCCAGGGCCGCGGCGGCGAAGCGCCCCCCGTCCACGCGGTCACCTCGAAGACCCACGAAGAGGTCGTCGGGCCCGACCGAGCGTGAGTCGATCGACGCGCGCCGAGGGCCCGTCGCCCGCCGCGCCGTGGTCGTGACAGGAGCGACGATCCGAGCGCCGGCGCCCTCGGCGACGAGCTCAGGCGTCCAGGCGTGCACGGAGCCGCTCCCTGGCCTCGGTGACGTCGTCGAACGGCAGCTTCACGCCGTCGGCGAACTCCTGCCCCTGCTCGTGGCCCTTGCCGGCGACGATCACCACGTCCCCGGTACGCGCGGCCGCGATCGCCTCGCCGATCGCCTCGTGGCGGTCGACGACGACGCGCACGCCGTCGCGGCCCACCGGGACGCCCTCGACGATCTGGCCGAGGATCGCCGCCGGGTCCTCTGAGCGCGGGTTGTCGCTCGTGATGAACAGCAGGTCCGCCTCGGCTGCTGCGATCGCCCCCATCTGCGGCCGCTTGCCACGGTCGCGATCGCCGCCCGCGCCGAAGACGGCGAGCACCCGGCCACCGGTGCGGGCCACGAGCGTGCGGCATGCGCGCAGGACGTTCTCGAGCGAGTCGGGTGTATGGGCGTAGTCCACGAGCACCGCGAAGTCCTGGCCCTCCTCGACGGGCTGCATGCGCCCGGGGACGCGTCCGGCGGTCGGCAGCGCGTCGGCGATGCTCGCCGCGTCGACGCCCAGTGCCCGCGCGACGGCGATCGCACCGAGCGCGTTGAGCACGTTGAAGCGGCCCGGCAGTGGCACCTGCAGCGATCGGCCGTCGAGCTTGAACGTGCTGGACGTCAGGCCGAAGGAGAGCTCGGTCGCTCGCAGCGCGGCGTCGGGGCTGTCGACACCGATCGTCACGGCGCGCGGGAACTCGGCGGCCAGGCGTGCACCCCACTCGTCGTCGACGTTCACGACGAGCGCAGCGCCCTGGGCGTCGGCGGCCTCCAGCAGCAGCCGCTTGGCTGCGAAGTAGTCGTCCATGTCCGGATGGAAGTCCAGGTGATCCTGCGTCAGGTTCGTGAATATCGCTGCGGCCCAGGTGATGGCGTCCGCCCGGTGCAGCGCCAAGGCGTGTGAGCTGACCTCCATGACGCAGTGCGTGTCCCGGGCGGCGAGCATGGCGGCGAGCGTCGCCTGCAGGTCGATCGCCTCCGGGGTCGTGCGGACGGTCGGGCTCTGCACCCCGCCGATGACGGACGAGACCGTGCCCAGCAGCCCGGTCCGGTGCCCGCCGGCCTCCAGCAGTGCGCGGACGAGGTAGGCGCTCGTCGTCTTGCCGTTCGTCCCGGTGATGCCGACCGTCTGCAGCGTCGCCGTGGGGTCCCCGTGGAACGCCGCTGCCGCGGTCGCCATGGTGGCCCGCACGTCGTCGACCACGACCTGTGGGACGGCGGCGACGGTCGGGTCATCGTCGAGCCGGCGTCCCACCACGAGCGCGCTCGCTCCCCGGCTGACGGCGTCCGCGGCGAAGTCGTGACCGTCGCGCGTGAAGCCAGGAACGCAGAAGAAGAGGCTCCCCTGGGTGACGACGCGGTTGTCGTAGGCCAGGCCGGAGATCGGGACGTCGGCGAGGCCGGCGGGGGTCCCCGGCAGGATGTCGCGGAGCATCACGACGGGCGCCTGCTGAGCGGCGTGCTGCCTGGCGTCATCCGCGCGCACGATACCGGCGCGCACGGTCGCCTGACCCGGATGATCCCAGAACGGGTTGTGCCATCTGCCACGAGCAGATACGGTCGGCGCAACGGCATCCCGCAATGACCGCCTGTGCCCGCATCCCTGCCGTCCTGACCGCCGTCCTGGCGACGGCGGTCCTCGTCGCGCTCCCTGCCGGTCCGGCGCCTGCGCAGACCGGACTGCAGGGCCTGCCGGTCTACCGGCCCAACGCCTTCACGATCGCCACCCGTGGCGAGAAGCCCTCGATCGCCGTGGACGGCGAGGGGACCGCCCACGTCGCCTGGAACGAGGTCAACCAGGGCGCGGCGCCGGACGTGTTGCACTTCTGCCGGGTGCCGCGCGGAGCGCGGCGCTGCACCGGTGAGCAGACCTTCGTCCCGCCCGACGGCGACCCGCAGTTCAACCACGAGTTCGCGCACGTCCGCGTCGTCCTTCCCGGGCCCGACCAGGTCATGCTCCTCACGAGCCGCTACCCCAACACCGCCACCGTCGACACGCTCGGCCACGACAACACGCCGGCCTGCCGCAGCGACTCACCACCGCCGCCGATCCAGTGCTACGCGACGTCGACGAAGACGTGGATGTACCGCTCCACCGACAACGGCGCAACGTTCGCGCCGCCCCGGATCTTCGACCACAACCCGCCGGGCGGGGACGCCGCCGTCCTTCAGTCTCCGGCACCCGTTGCCGGCGACCCCGGCGCCACGCGGCTCTCGCCCGTCGTGGCTTCGGCGACCGAGACGACCACGGGTGGGACGTTCTTCACCGCGGCCCCGATCGACGGATACGCACGTGACCGCGTCAACCTCGGTGACGAAGGGCAGGACCGGGCCTTCTACGGGTCGATCGCTGCGCTCGGTGACACCGTCCCCGTCGTCGCCTTCGCCGACCTCAGATCGACGGTCTTCGTCCGCAGCCACCCGGACCCGGCCCGCTCGCTCACGGACATCGGGGCGTGGACGCCGTCGGTCAGCCTGCCAGGGGACGAGCCGCGCCTGGCCGGCGGCCCGGCCGGGGTCTACCTCATCTACAAGCCGCGACTCGGCCTGCGCGCGGGGCCCTACACCGTCCGGCGCTTCGACGGGCAGCGTCTTGTCGGCCCGGCGGTCCGCGTCAGCGACGTCGGCGCAGACCAGTGGCGTGACCTCTTCCAGGACGACAGCGGGCGCCTGCACGCCGCATGGGTGAGCCGTGAGGAGGTGACCAGCGCGTTCGACGAGCTGCAGTACCGGTTCTCGACCGACGGACAGTCCTTCTCGGCGGCGGCGACGATCGCCCGCGGCGCGCGCAACTCGATCTACAACGTGGAGCTCGGCGCGGCGGACGACGGCGGAGGCTTTGCGGTCTACTCCACGACGTTCTCGGGCGACGGACGGATCCGACTGGCGCCCTTCGGGACGACGGCCAAGCGCACGCTGGTGGACGTGAGCATCGCCGGCCTCGACGTCACGCAGGGGATCCAGCAGCGGACGTTCGCCCAGCGCTCGAGCGCCACCACCGCGGCGTCCGTCCCCTACGCCGGCGTCACCCTGGCGGCGCTCCATACGACGGTCGTGCGGGTCTACGCCACGAGCCGGCGTCCGCTGGCCGGGGGTGCGGTGCCCCCGATGACGCTCGTGGGCTTCAAGGACGGGCGACAGCTCGGCGGTGGTGCGCTGCTGCCGGACGCGCGGCCCACGGCGCTCCCGGTGGCCGCCCCGGATGCGATCGCCGACGCCGACCGCCTCTCCACGACGTCGGTCTACACGTTCACCCTGCCGTGGCAGTGGGCGCAGGGCAACGTCGTCCTGCGGGCGGAGATCAACCCGCCAGGGCTGCTGCCCGCGGTCGCGGAGTGTCGTCTGTGCCGAGCCGACAACACGTTCAGCGTCACGAACATCCCCTTCCGCACGACGACGCGCGTCCGGTTCGTGCCCGCGGCGATCACGGTCAACGGCGTCGGGCCCGATGGCGCTCCAGATCCCGCGCCGCTCTTCGCTGGCGCCCGAGCGACGTCGCCGCTGCCGTTCGACCTGCCCGACTACCGCGGCACGATCGACATGTCCGACCTGGCCAACGCCACCACGGTCACGGTGGAGAAGTGCTTTCTTGGCATCTTCCCCTGCTCCTCCTCGCAGCGGGCGATCACCCAGAGCGAGCGCATCGGCTTCGCCCTGGCCCGGCTGGGCGACTGGGCGCCGGACAAGTCCTCCAGCGTCTTTCCGATCGGCGTCTTCCACGACGGGTCGACCCTGGGCGGCGCCACGAACGCCGGCGGGCAACTCTTCGGCGGCAACCAGCCGCTGTCGATCGTGCGTGACTCACGGCCCCTGACGTCGCTTGCGCACGAGGTCGGGCACGGGCTCGGGCGAGCGCACGCCGGCCTGACGTGCGGCTCGAACTCCAACGGCCAGATCGGCGAGGCGTGGCCCCCGGCCGACGACGGCGCGCTGGACGGCATCGGGCTGGACACCACGCAGGCGCCGCCCTACCGCGTGCTCGAGGGCGGCCAGCCTGCCGGCCCGGCCACCTACTTCGACCTCATGTCGTACTGCGCGAACACGAACGAGCATGCGACGGGCAGAAACCTCCCGGATGCCTGGGTGTCGATCCGTAACTGGGAGCGCTACCTCACGCTCAACGCGCCCAAGGTGCGCGCCGACGCGGCAGCGGCCACGAGGTCCTCGACCGTCCGCCGGACGGCCGTCGCTGCGGCAGCGACGCCCCGGACCCTTCGCGTTCGCGCGCTCGTCCCGGCTTCCGGCGAGCCGTCGATCCTCGGTGTCACCCCTGACGCCGGCGCCGGGACGCCGGTCGACCCGGCCGGGCGCTACACGCTCGTGGCGCGCGATGCCGCCGGCAAGGCGCTGGCGACCGCCGGGGCCATCGGCGAGCTGCAGCACGTCGAGAACGAAGCGCCGATCACCATCGTCACCGGCCTGGTCGCGGCTGCCGGGGCGACGGCCGTCGACGTCGTCCAGGACGGCGCCCCGATCGCACAGCGCCTTGCCTCTGCCCACGCGCCGGCCGTCCGGGTCATCGCGCCGCGGCCGAACACGACGGTGGGATCGGGCGGCAAGGTGGCGGTCCGCTGGACCGCCACGGACGCGGACCCAGCCGACCGCCTGACCGCGACCGTCGAGGTCTCGACCGACGGCGGCCGCAGCTTCAGGACCGCCTTCATCGGTGCCGGCAAGGGGGCGACGACCGTGCCCGCCTCCCTCCTTCCGGCTTCGCGCAACGCCCGCGTCCGGGTCCGCGTGTCCGACGGCTTCCGCGAGACGGTGGCGACGTCGGGTCGCTTTGCATCGCTCGGCGCGCCACCATCCGTCCGCATCATCACCCCGGCCAGGGGGACGACCGCGACGATCGAGGCGGGCAGCGCCCTGTCGGTCCGCGGCGAGGCGTACGACGACACGGGCCGGTCGTTGTCCGCGCTGACCTGGCGGGTCGGCGGGAAGGTCGTCGCCCGCGGTGCCCTGGCCACGATCGCCGGACTGGCCCCTGGGCGCCCGACGGTCGTCCTGGAGGCGCGCGACGCCCGGCGGCGCCGCGCGACCGCATCCACGCGGGTGCACGTGAGGCCCCGTCCGCCCCTCTTCCTCACGCTGAGAGCTCCGCCGCGACTCTCGGCCAAGGTTCGCAAGGTGACGCTGACGGTCGCCGCGACGTACACCTCGAAGCTCACGATCGGCCGCACGCGGACCGGCGTCGGCCGCACACCGCGGAGGGTCGTGGTCCCCATCCGGCCGGGGAGCTCGCTCCTGCAGCTCGTCGCCCGTCTGACGTCAGGCTCCCTGGTCAGCAGTCAGGTCGTGCAGATCCCCCGCCGCTGACCTCGGTGGCTCAGACCGGCGCCGGCAGCTGCTCGTGGAAGTCGGCACGTTCAGCCGCGCGACGCGGTCGCGGTACTCGCCGATGTAGCCGGGCCAGTTGTTCGTCACGCGGCCGCCCTCGTTGACGTACCAGTTCGAGCAGCCGCTGGCCCAGACCGTCTTCAGGGTCCGCTGGCCATCTCGGCCAGAACCGCACGTGCGCCTCGCGCCGGACCTCGAGCACCGCCGGCGGCACCGCGGCTAGAAGGCGCAGCGCATCGTCGATGTAGGGCATCTGCGCCTCGTGGGTGGCGATGACCGAGCCCGCCCCGTGGTTGGTGTTCGGCCCGTAGAGGATAAAGAAGTTCGGGAACGCCGGGATCGTCATCCCCAGGTAGGCCTCGGCGCCGTCGGCCCAGGCCTCGGCGAGCGTGACGCCCTCGCGTCCGGTCATCGTGATCGGGGCCAGCAACTCCGTGGCCGCGAAGCCCGTCCCGTAGATGATCGTGTCCGCCAGGTGGGTGTCCCCGTCGGTCATGGTGATCCCTGCGGGACGACCGCGACGGATGCCGTCGTGACGAGCTCGACGTTGTCCCGACGCAGCGTCGGATACCACTCCGAGGTCAGGCACATGCGCTTGCACCCGACTCCGATGGTCGGGCGGGTCTTGGCCAGCAGCCGCCGGTCCCCACGCAACTGCACGAAGCGCTGGATCGTCGCTTGGCGGCAGACGATGCGCGCGGTCGATGCGTCCCCGGCGCTCGGGGTCGCGGGTGAACGCCGGGACGATCGATTCGAAGTCGTCCAGTAGATGCGCCGGTACAGGCGGGGCAACGGCACCCGGCGGTACAGCGCCTTCGTGCGCTCGCCGAAGGCGGCGTCCATCTTCGGGATGACCCAGGGGGCAGACCGCTGGAAGACCGTCGTGTGGGCGGCCTGCTCGGCGACGCGCGGCACGAACTGGATCGCGCTTGCGCCCGTGCCCACCACGGCCACGTGACGGCCGGCGAGGTCATGATCGTGGTCCCACTGCGCCGAGTGGAACGCGTGCCCGGCGAACGAGTCGATCCCCGGGAGGTCGGGCACCGACGGCTCGTGCAGCTGCCCGACGGCCGTGATGAGGACATCGGCGCCGAGGGTCGTGCCGTCGGTCAGCGTGACGATCCACCCGGGCCGGTCGGCGTCGAAGTCGGCGCGGGCGACCTCGGCGCCGAAGCGCACGCGATCCAGGACGCCGTGTTCGCGGGCGAGACGCTCGGCGTAGTCGCGGATCTCCCCGCCCGGCGAGTACCGGCGCGACCAGTCGGGGTTGGGCGAGAAGGAGAACTCATACAGATGTGAGGGCACGTCGCAGGCGATACCCGGGTAGGTGTTGTGGTGCCAGACGCCGCCGACGCGCTCGGCGCGCTCCAGCAGCGTGATGTCCTCGATGCCCTGCGAGCGGGCCGCGACCGCGGCCGCGATGCCGCCGAACCCGGCGCCGATGATGATCACTGACAGGTCACGGTCCATGGCGGCGACCCTACCCCGTGACCGCCGCGCGGTGGCGCAGTCGGCGGCCCCCGCACCGGCGGCGTCCGCTTAACGACGGACGGCGGCCCGAGGGCCGCCGTCGCGCGCCAACCGGTGTGCGGGGCACCGGTGGACGTTGGGTTCCGTCAAAGCCCTACTTGACGGTGAAGTCGGCGTACATCCCGCCCTGATAGTGACCGGGGAGGTTGCAGATCAACGCGTAATGGCCGGCCTTGAGGTCGAGCGTCAGCGACCTCTTCGCCTTGACCCCCAGCGCCTTCTCGTCCAGCTCGCCGACGTTCCCGGTCTCGTCGGCCCCTGAGCCCTTGAGGAGGTCCGCGGCCTGCTTGTCGGTCCTCAGGACGACGAACTCGTGCGGGATCGCGCCGTCGTTGCTGACGGCGAAGGTCACCTTCCCGGCAGGGACGGTGACCGCGCTCGGCTTGATCGCGTATTCGGTCAGCGCGACATCGACGGGGCCGGCGCTCGCAGCGGGGGTCGCGGTGCTCGCCGTGGTGGCGGCCGCGGTGGCGGTGGCGGTGTCCCCCGTGGGCGAGTCCTTGCTGCCGCACCCGGCGACGACGAGCGTCGCGGCCAGCGCCAGTGGCAGCAGGAGGGGTCGGGGACGGCGCATGAGGGCGAGACTGTCGCCCCGCCACGTGAGGTGCGGGTGAGCCGGGGGTGAGAGAGCCCTTATCGCCGTGGCGAGGTCTGCCGGGCGGGCGTGTCGGGCTCAAAGCGCGGCAGCGTCATCGTCACGCGGGCGCCGCCGGTCGGCGAGACCGTGGCCTGCACCTCACCCCCGTGCGCCACGACGATGGCCTGGACGATCGACAGGCCCAGTCCGGTCCCGGTGCCGGTGCCGCGCGGTCCGCGCGCGTCGGCACGGTGGAAGCGGCTGAAGATGCGCTGGCGCTCTCCGGCAGGGATGCCCGGGCCGTCGTCGTCGACCCCCACGGTCAACCGACCGGCCGCGTGCTCGGTCCACAGGACGATCGTGCCGCCGGTCTGCGTGTGTTCCACGGCGTTGCGCAGGAGGTTGCGAACGGCCTGAGCCATCCGGTCCGGGTCGGCGTGCAGCACGCCATAGGCGCGGGCGCCGTGACGGAAGTCGCGGTCGGCTGTCGCCCGCTGGGCCTCCAGGAGGTCCTCGGTGAGCTCCGGCACCGCTACGTCCTCCAGGCGCACAAAGCCTTCGTCCTGCGCGCGCGCCAAGAGCAACAGGTCCTCGACCATGCGGCCCATCCGGTCCACCTCGGTACGGACGAGGGCGTCGACACGCCGGACCGCCTCGGCCGACGGTGCGGGGTCCAGCGCAAGGACTTCGAGCTGCCCACGGATGACGGTCAGGGGGGTGCGCAGCTCGTGAGATGCGTCCGCCACGAACGCGTTCTGCCGGTCGAACGCCGTCTGCAGACGATCGAGCATCGAGTCGAAGGCCTCGGCCAGGACGGTGACCTCGGCACCGTCGCCCGCGACGCTGGGGGTCATGCGCGGGTCGAGCTCCCCCTCTTCGATCCGTGCCGCGACCCCGGCCATCCGCCGCAGTGGCCGCGCGATCCGGTGGCTGAGGACCGTGGCGGCGCCGAGGGCCAGCAGCACCGCAAGGACGGCCGCCGCCGCGAACGACCGCAGTACGCCGTCCTGCGCGCGGTCGATCAGCCGCGTGCTCTCGCCGACGCCGACGACGACGAGCCCCCCGGCGGTCCGGACGCGCCGGACGAGCAGACGGACCTGGGCGCCGTCCGGGAGCAAGACCCGCTGGGCGCCGGGCGATCGGTTCAGGATCGCCGTCGCAGCCGGTGTCCCGGAGCCCGTCAGGTCGGTGTCGTTCGTCACGACCGTCCCGTCCGGGAGCCGCGCGTAGAGGAGGCGGGAGTTCGGGGCGTAGGGCTGTCCCGCCACAAAGGCAGATGCGGAGGCGCGGACGCCGACCTGCCCGCCGCCCACCCCTTGCAGGACCCGCGTGAAGGCATCCATGTCGCCGCGCAGGTCGCCGTCGAGTTGGGTGCGTACCTCCTCGCCGGTTCCGGCGTAGACCGCGGCGAACGCCACGGCGAGGCAGCCGACGACGATGACGGTGACCCCGAGCGTCAACCGCCGGCGCAGCGTCATCTGTCGCGCAGGCGGTAGCCGACCGATCGCAGGGTCTGGATGGGCGTCGGGCTGTCGGGCAGCGCGAGCTTCTTGCGCAGATAGCCGACGTAGACCTCGACGATGTTCGTCTGGGGGTCGAAGTCATACCCCCACACGGCGCTGAGCAGCTGCTCGCGGCTGAGCACCTGGTTCGGGTGGCGGAGAAAGTGCGCCAGAAGCTCGAACTCCTTCGCAGACAGATGGATCGCGGTCCCGTCCCGCGTCACCTCGCGGGTGAGCAGGTCGGCGTGGATCCCGCCGGCCGACAGCTCCGTCGCCTTGACCTGCGCGGGGGCCCGTAGGTGCGCACGGACACGGGCGGCGAGCTCCTCGAATGCGAACGGCTTGGAGACGTAGTCCGTGGCGCCGGCGTCCAGCCCCTCCACGCGGTCGGCGATGTCGGCGCGGGCCGTGAGGAGGATGACAGGCAGTCCGGGGCGCTCGGCACGGACGGCCTTCAGGACCTGCAGGCCGTCGCGACCCGGGAGCATCCGGTCGAGCACGACGAGATCGACCTCCGCGGCCATCGCGCGCTCTTGGCCGGCCGGGCCGTCGACGGCGATCTCGACCTGATGACCCTCCGCCTGCAGCCCACGCTGCACGAAGTCGGCGATGGCGGGCTCGTCTTCCACGACCAGGATGCGCACGAGGGCGATCGTAGTGTGTCAGCGCACGATCACTTCGGCGGGATGCGGAGCGCGGTCAGCGCGAAGCTCGCGATGTCGCCGAACGCGGGGGCTGCGACGACCCCGCCGTAGATCGCGCCCTGCGGCTCGTCGACCATGACGGACACGAGGAGCTTCGGATCAGCGGCGGGAGCGAAGCCGACGAACGACGCCACGTAGCTCGCCTTGGAGTACTCCCCCGTCCTCGGGTCGACCTTGTTCGCGGTGCCGGTCTTGCCGGCGAGCTCGTAGCCAGGGATGTTCACCTCGGCCGCGGTGCCACCGGGCGCGAAGACCCCCCGGAGCATCTGACGGACCTGGGAGGACACCTGCTCGGAGATGACACGCTTTCCCCGTGGGCGCGGGACCGCCCGGCCGTCGATCCTGCGAATGACGCGCGGTCGGCGCAGCACACCGCCGTTCGCGATCGCCGCGTAGCGCGGAGGCCAGCTGCAACGACGTCACCGACTCGCCCTGACCGATCGGGAGGTTGCCCATGGACGACCCCGAGTACTCGGAGACGGGCAGGATGATGCCGCGCTCCTCGCCGGGGAGGTCCACACCGGTCGGCTTGCCGAAGCCGAACTCGCGAACCCAGTGGTCAAAGCGCTTCTCTTTGAGCAGCAGGCCGATCTTGATGGCGCCGACGTTCGAGGACTGCGCGAGGATCTGGGAGGTCGTGAGCGCCTCGGGGCCCCGGACGTGTGACTCGCCGATGGTCCGGTCGGCGACCTGGATCGTCGGCGGGAGGTCGAAGACGGTCTCCGGCGTGACCTTGCGATCCTGCAGCGCGCCGGCGACCGTGAACGCCTTGAACGTCGACCCAGGCTCGTAGGTGAAGCCGACAGCCCGGTTCTGGCGCGCTTCGGCGGGGGCGTCCGCGGGATGGTTGGGATCCACGCGCGGCCAGTTGGCCATCGCGAGGACCTCGTTCGTCCGCGGGTCCAGGACGACCGCGGTGGCCGACTTGGGCCGGTACTTGGCACCGACCTGGGCCAGCACGGCCTCCGTGCGGTCCTGGATCGCGGCGTCGAGCGTGAGCTCGAGGTGTGAGCCGGCCTGCGCGTCCTTGAGGTCCTGGACCTGCAGCGGCTGTCCCAGCGCGTCACGGACGGTCCGTCGCTTGCCGGGGGTCCCGGAGAGCGCTCTGTCCTTTGCGTACTCCAAGCCCTCACGACCGACGGTCACCCCGTTGTCGTCGCGCCCGACGATGCCGAGGACCTGGCCGGCGAGCAGACCACGCGGGTAGATGCGTCGCTCGCTTGCCTCCTGCGTGATGCCCTCGATCTTCAGCCGGGCGATCCTGTCGGCGCGACGCCCGGCACCTGTCGGCGGACGTACGACGTAGCCCGCTGTCGGGCTTGGTGATCGCCCGCAGGACGGCGTCCTCCCCCATGTCCGAGCAGCGGCGCCAAGCTTCGCGGCCGACGGCTGCGTCCTCGATGAGGTGCGGGTTGGCGATGATCGTCGCGGACTGCTCGCTCACGGCGAGCTCGTCGCCGTTGCGGTCGGTGATCGTGCCGCGGCGGGCGGGCACGACGTCCGTGACGACCTGCTGGGTCGTCGGCGACCTGCGCGAGCGCGCTGCCCCTGATCGTGCCGAAGTACAGCGCTCGCGCGAAGGCGGCGCCCAAGAGGACGAGGAAGACGGCGAAGAGCAGACCGATGCGGCGGTCCAGCAGCGGCACGGCTAAGGCTGCGGCGTCGTGGTTCGCGGCGGCCGCGCCGGTGGCTGGGGCCACCGGCGGGGTCGCGGCCGTAGCGGTCGCGGCTGTGGCAGCCGGCGCGGTCGCGGTCGGCGCGGCAGGCTGCGGCCGGCGCGGCCGGTGCCGTGGTCGGCGCTGCGGCGACGGCCGGGGCCTGCAGCGGCGCTGGCGACCGGGAGGCCCTTCGGTCCGGACCCCGCCACTGTCTCGCGGCGCCTCTCGGGCGGCGTGATCCGGCGCGCGGCGACGGCCGCGCTCACCGTCCCGGCCTTCAGGTAGTGACGGGCCGCCGGCGGAGGGCATGACCAGTCCGTCCCGCGCGGCGGTGTCCTGCACCCGCTGCTCGGCGTCCATCGTCGACACCTGCGTGCGCAGGGCGGCGTTCTGACGCTCGAGCACCTGGGCGGCCTCCATCGACGAGCCGATCCCGGCGTTCAGGCTGAGCAGCGACAGCTGCAGGAAGACGAGGCCGATGAGCATGGCGCCGACCAGCACGATCCACACCCGCCCGCGGATGAGGCGATCCAGGAGGCGCGCGTCCGGGACGTCGCGGCGCGGCGGGCGATCCGCAGACCCAGCGGCGCGTGGAGCACCCCGCCGCCGGCGACCGCAGGAGCACCGGCGACGCGCATCGCGCCGAGGCCGGCGCTCGGGCCGGAGACGCGGCGGCCCCGGCGGGCATGGAGACGCCGGCGACCGGCGGCCGGCGGGGCGGCCGTCGCCGCGGACCCGGTCGAGCCCGGGGCGGCGTGCGGGCTGGCGGTCGCTGCGGGAGGGGTCATGCGCCTCGGTCCTCTTCGTGGAGCTTTCGGGCCACGCGCAGCCGCGCTGACCTGGAACGGGGGTTGGCGGCGATCTCGCCGGGCGTGGGGACGACTGAGCGGCGGGTCAGCAGCTCGGCCTGCGGGGTCTGACCGCAGATGCAGACGGGGAAGTCGGGCGGGCAGACGCAACCCTGGGCCCGATCGGCGAGAAAGCGCTTGACGCGCCGGTCCTCGAGCGAGTGGAACGAGATCGCCGCCAGGCGCCCGCCGACCGCCAGGCAGTCCCAGGCGAGCGGGAGCGCGTCGTCGACCTCGCGCAGCTCGTCGTTGACGGCGATGCGGATCGCCTGGAAGGAGCGCTTGGCCGGGTGGCCCCCCGGCGAAGCGCGCCGGCGTCGGGATCGCGTGCGGTGATGACGTCGACCAGCTGTGTCGTGGTCGTGATCGGAGCTGGCGTCCCGGCGTGCGGACGATCGCCCGGGCGATCTGCCGGGCGTAGCGCTCCTCGCCGTACTCGCGCAGGATCCCGGCCAGGCGACGCTCGTCCCAGGTCGCGACGACGCTCGGCGGCGGTGAACTCCTCCGTCGGGGTCCATCCGCATGTCCAGCGGCGCGTCGTAGGCGTAGGAGAAGCCGCGCTCGCGCGTGTCGACCTGCATGGACGACATCCCGAGATCCAGGTAGACGAGGTCGGCGCGTATGCCGCTCCTCGCGCCAGCTGGGCCAGGCCGTCGGCGAAGGACGCGCCGATGAAGCGGGTGTTGCAGTCGACCTCGGCGGCGAAGGCCTCAAAGCGCTCCTCGGCCGACGGGGTCGCGGTCGATCGCGATGAGCGTCCCGTCGCGACCGATGCGATCGGCCACCAGGCGGGCGTGGCCGCCCCCGCCGAAGGTGCAGTCCACGACGAGGTGGCCCGTCTGCGGATCCAGGAGCTCGATGAGCTCCCCGGCGAGGACAGGGACGTGGGCGGTGGGCATCGTCTGCAGCCTCATGCCGTCGAAGGGTCCGCGGGCTTCGGCGAAGGGCGCGGTCAGCGTCGACGATGTCCAGGCCGGCGTTGTACTGCGCCCAGGTCTCGCGGTCCCAGATCTCCATGCGCGTGCGCGACACCGGTGATCACGACATCCTTCGTGAGCCCGGCGTAGCGCATGAGCGGTGCGGGCAGCATCACGCGGCCGGCGGCGTCCAGGTCGACGTCGAAGGAGTTGGACTGAAAGAACCGTTCGAGCTCGTCCCGGCGTGGGTCGAGCTCGTGCAGGTCGGCGATGGCGGAGTCGGTGTAGGACTCAAAACGCTCGGGGGTCCACACGGACACGCAGGTCGCGGTGCCTTTCGCCAGCACCACGCCGTCCGAGAGCGACGTCCGCCACTTCGCGGGAACCGTCAGGCGGTTCTTCGCGTCGAGCGTGTAGTCGAAGGTGCCTCGGAAGGTGGCCATGGGGCGGAGGTCGTGGCGTCTGTCGTCGAGCCAGAGAAGAGGTCGCGGGCCGGGATGGAGGAGTGGGAGGAGCCCCTCCACCCCGGTCTGCTGGCGGCAACCTAGCCCACTCTCCCCCACTAAGCAACCCCATTTGCACACGAATTCCCACAACCCATCCGGCAGGTCGCCGAGCGGGTCGGAAAACCGGTGTGTTTGCAGGGAAAGATTGCGGGCTCGCGGCACCCCGCAGAGGCCCCTCGAATGCGCACGGGTGCCTGCAGATCCAGCCGCTGCAGCAGAGATTGCGCGTTTGCGCGCGATCCGTCCGCTCCGTATGCGTCCCGGTGGGGGATCGTGGAGGAGAGCGTGAAGGCACGACGACGAGCCCGCCGTGTCGCACCGCGGCGCGCACCGCCGTACGATGCGAGCCCTGCTCCACCCATGCCCGTCGGCGGGTCGGAGCGCCTCACCCCGTCGTCCTTCCCAAGGAGCTGTGCAGTGTCCCGCCACCCCGCCCCCAGCCCGCGCTCTGTCCTTCGACGCCGTTTGGCCGCGGCCGCCGTCCTGGCGCTCGCCCTTCCCGTAGCCGGGTGTGGCGGCGGCGACGGCGGCGGTGACGGCGGCGCTGACCCCGCGTCCGTCGTCCCCGCGCGCGCAGCGTTGTACGCCGAGGCCGACGTCCGGCCCGAGGGCAGCCAGGCGGCCGCTGTCGACACGCTCGCGAAGAAGATCGCCGGCACCGAGGACCTCGGCGCTGTGATCGTCGAGCAACTGGACAAGAGCCTCAAGAAGAACGGCTCGTCCTTCAAGCAGGACATCGAGCCGTGGCTCGGGGACAAGGTCGCGGTCACCATCACGGGGCTGCGCAACCCGCGGAGCCCTGACTACGCCATCGTCGTGGCGGCAAAGGACACGGGCAAGGCGCTCGCCTCCCTGAAGAAGGGCGACAAGGGCCTGGTGCAGCGCAAGTACAAGGACACGACCTACACGTGGAACCCGAAGCAGCAGCAGGCCGCTGCGGCGGTCGGGGACACGCTCGTCATCGCGACCGAACCTGCGCTGAAGTCCGTCATCGACGTGGACAAGGGCGGCGACGCGCTCGCTGACAGCGACAAGTTGAAGAAGGCGCGCAAGAGCGTCACGTCCGACCGCCTCGGGTTCGTGTACGCAGACCCGGCAGCGCTCATCGATCTCGCCGCCGCGTCGAACCCGACCCTCGGTTCCCAGGCCGGACAGCTCAAGTCGCTGCTCGGGGGCAAGGATGCATCGGCCATCGGCGCAGCCTTCATCGCTGCCGCGGACGCCATCCGTGTCGAAGCCGGCGGTCGATGGCCAGCCCGGCTCGGGTGCATCGAACGACGCCGCCGCGCAGGCGCTGGCCGGCCTGCCGACCGGCTCCGTCGCCGCGATCGGCCTCGGGCAGATCGGGTCCCAGGCGCAGAAGGGCGTGGCCCAGTTGCAGCAGCTCGGCGGCGTCTACGGCTCTGTCATCAGCCAGTTCCGCACGATCACCGGGCTGGACCTGCAGCAGGACGTCCTCTCCTGGATGGGCAGCGGTGGGCTGTTCGTCCGGGCCAACGGCCTGGCCGACATCGGCGGGGCCCTCGTGGTCCAGACGAGCGCCGAGGCGAAGTCCGCGGCCTTCATCGCCTCCATCCGGCGCCTCATCACGCAGTTCGGCGGCAACAGCGGCGTCCAGGTCAGGTCGTTCGACGCAAACGGCGCGCGCGGCATCCAGCTGGCCATCTCGCAGCTCCCCTTCCCGCTCATCATCGCGACGGGCTCGGGCAAGTTCGTCATCGCGGTCGGACAGGGCGCCGTGCGCGAGGCACTCAAGCCGACGGGCACGCTCGGGGAGGACGCACAGTTCAAGGCGACGGCGGCGAAGCTCGGAGCGAAGCCGTCGGTCTACGTCGACATCCAGTCGATCCTCGGCTTCGCCGACCTGGCGGCCCGCGGTGACAAGCGGTACGCCGAAGCCCGCCGCTACCTGCAGGCCTTCACCGCGCTGGCCGCCGGAGCCAAGCGCTCCGGTGACACGACGAAGTCGAGCCTCGTCGTCGGCGTGAAGTAGGCCCTCGGGAGGCGGTCGACGGCGAACAGCCCGCGGTCAAGGCGCCGCGGGCTGTCGTCGATACTCGCGGAATGACACCACTCGACCGTTCCCCCGTCGCGTGCTCACTGCGCTACCTGCTGCTGGGCGTCGTCGCGCTGCTGAGCTGTGCCGCGATCGCGCACGCAGCGACCGCGAAGAGTGGGACGTTCAAGAGTGCGAAGGGTCAGATCCAGCTCGGATACGACTTCAGATTCACCGTCGACAGAGGCGGAAAGCGCATCTCGAAGCTCGTCGCGCACGTCCTCGAGTCGTGCGACGGATCGTCGACGTCGTCGACGACGACCGTGGGCCCGAAGCTCACCTGGACCGTCGCGGGCGGCAGGTTCTCCGGTCGCAAGAAGGAGCGCCATGGCGGCGTCACGGTGTACACGACCCTGAAGGGCTCCTTCACGTCGGCGACGGTCGCCAAGGGCATCCTCCGCCAGGAGACGATCGTCGCCGGCTCGGTCTGCGACACCCGGAACCTGAAGTTCACGGCCAGACGCGCCGGCTGACGACGACGGCTCGCCCTCAGGTCATCCCGGCGACGAGACCGGCGGCCATCAGGAGCATCGCCGCCGGCACGAGCAGCAGCGCGACGGCCAGCTGGATCTTCGGGGCCGCGCGCGCGGCCCGGTCCTGAATCCGACGGGCACGGTCGGCGCGCGCGTCGGCAGCCAATGCGGCGAGGGCCGTCGCCAGCGGCGTGCCGTGGCGTTCGGCACGCTGCACGGCGGCGACGAGCGCGAGCACGCCGGGCAGTGGGCAGCGGGCGGCCAGACGGCCCAGTGCCTGGGACCGCGGGAGGCCGAGCTCGACGAGCTGCGCGCAGACCCCCAGCTCGTGGGCGAGCAGTCCGCCACGAAGGCGCCCGACCGCCTGCAGCGCACGCGTGACGGGAAGACCGGACGCCACCGCCACGCGCAGGAGGTCAAGGACGTCGGGGAGGTCGGCTGCCAGCAGCGCCGACCGGCGGCGGGTTCTGCGGCGCAGCCACGCGTCCGGGACGAGAAAACCCGCTGCCGCGACGGCGACGGCGAGCACCGGCCCGAGCCGCCCAGGTGCCGCGCCGAGCACGAAGCCGAGCCCGATGAGACCCCCGGCCAGTCCGGCACCGGCCTTGACCGCCATGATGTCGGCCGAGCCGACGGCTTCCGGAAGACCGGCCGCCGCCCGCCGACGATCCAGATCGCCCGGCGTGGCCAGCGGCAGGCCCGCCCGGCGTCCCAGGGCCGCCAGCAGACGGACGAGCCGGGCCAGGCCCGTCACCGAGGGGAGGTCGCGCGGGTGATCGGTGTGGCGGGCCGCCGCATCGGCGCGGGCACAGACCCATTCGACCAGCGCCCATGCGGCGGCAACCGCGGCCGCGAAGGCCAGGGGGACGGCCGGGGTCATGGCGCCGCCGCCTGCTGCCGGCTGCGCACGTCAGCCCTCCAGCCCGCGCGCGAAGCGCCGCACGAGCAGCATTCCGGCGCCCTGCAGGACGACGGCGCCGCCGGCCAGGACGAGCGACACGGGCTCGCCCGCGATCGACGCGAGCGTGCCGGGCGCGGCAAGCTCCGCCAGCGCCGCAGCAAGCAGGGGCAGCGCAGCCACGGTCCCGGCGGTGAAGCGGGCTTGAGCGGTCGCGGCCCGTGCGTCGGCTTCGGCACGACGAGCCTCTTCCATGTCCGCGGCGAGCTCGCGGAGCAGGGCGGCAAGGTCTCCTCCCGCTTCGCGCTGCAACAGGATCGCGGCGACCAACGTGTCCCAGGCCGGGGCCTGCGCCGTGTCCCTCAGGTCCGCCAGCACGCCCGCGGTGTCGGCGCCCAGGGCCAAGGCCGCCCGCGCACGGCGCAGTTCGGCGTCCACGACCTTGCCGGCGCCGCCGGCCAGCGCGGCTTCGGTGATCGCGCCACGGACGGAGTGGCCGCCGGCGAGCGCATCGGCGATCGCGCGCGCGGCCACCGGCGCGCCGACGGCCATCGCGCGGCGCCAGCGCGCGCGGTGCAGCGCGAGCGCCCGGTTCACGAGCCAAGGGCCTCCGGCGCAGGCAGGCAAGGCGGCCATCGGGCCGGCGGCAAGCCAGGCGGAGAGAAGGAGCGTCGTGGCCAGCAGCGCGACGAGCCGCCGGCGATCGTCTTCAGGGACGTCCCGTCCCCCTGCCGCCCCGGTCCCGCGTAGTGGCGCCAGGATCACCGCAACCCGCGCAGCCACTCGGGCTTCCTGGGCCAGACCGATGGCCTCCCATGCCGCCAGGACGGTGCCGGCGCCCGCGAGCCCGGCCACGGCCGTCGCCGCGGTCATCCCTGACCCGTCGGACCCCAAGGGCCAGGGAGCGGGCACGACGGGCCCCAGAGCCGGTCGGCGAGCTCGTGACCCAGCGGCGCGTGCCACGCAGGATGCCCGCGCCGCACCACATAGACCTCGCGGGTCCCCGGTCCGTCCGCGGTGCGCACGACCTCGCTGACGGCGACGACCCGGCGCGAGCCGTCTCCCTGCCGGGACTGGTGCACGACGAGGTCGATGGCCTGCGCCACCTGCTCGCGGACGGCGGCGTGCGGGAGGCCGACGCCCGCCATGAGGGCCAGCGTCTCGATGCGTCGCAGCGCCTCCTCCGGGCTGCCCGCGTGCACGGTGCAGAGCGAGCCGTCGTGCCCGCTGGCCATGGCGGCCAGCATGTCCAGTGCCTCGGCACCGCGGACCTCCCCCACGACGATGCGATCGGGCCGCATGCGCAGCGCGTTGCGCACGAGGGTGCGGATCGTCACCTCGTTGCGTCCCTCGACGGTGGCGGGTCGCCCTTCCAACCGAACGACGTGCGGCTGCTGGAGCACGAGCTCCGCGGTGTCCTCGATCGTGACGATCCGCTCACCAGGGGCGACGAACGACGACAGCGCGTTGAGGGTCGTCGTCTTGCCCGAGCCGGTCCCGCCGCTCACGAGGATGTTCAACCGCGCACGCACGGCCGCCGAGAGGAAGGTCGACAACGGCTCCGACCACGTCCCGATCCCGACGAGCTCCCGCGGCTCGAAGGCGCGGCGACGGAACCGGCGGATCGTCAAGACCGGACCGTCGAGTGCCAGCGGCGGGATGACGACGTTGACGCGGGAACCATCCGGGAGGCGGGCGTCGCACATGGGCTGCGCTTCGTCGACGCGGCGCCCGAGGGGAGCGAGAATCCGCTCGATGGCGTGGCGGAGCTGACCCTCGTCCGCAAACGCGACGTCCGTGGGCTCCAGCCGACCGGCACGCTCGACCCAGACGCGGGAGGCTGCCCCGGAGCCGTTGACCATGATCTCGTCGACGGTCGGATCCGCGAGCAGCACCTCCAGTGGCCCGAGGCCGAACGACCGCTCGCTGACGAGCCGGACGAGCTCCCGCCGCTCCTCGGGGCCCAGCGGTGCGGCGTCGCGATCGACGAGCGCTCGCACGCGCTCGGCCACCGGCCCGTCGGCATCCCCCGGTGTGGCCGACGTCGCCGCGGTCAGCAGGCGGTCGCGCAGTTGCGTGGCGAGGGCGTCCAGGTCAGCCGCGGATGCCGGCGACGGCCTGGGAGGTCGGAGCTCCATGCTCCGTATAGGGCACGGTGACCGATTCCCGCCCCCTCAGCGCCAGATACGTCAAGAGGCAGAGCACCGAGACGGCGCCCAGCGGGACGCCGTCGCTCGTCGCCTTCGCGATCACCCCGCCGAACCCCGAGCCCGCAACCTGCCCGAGGGCCCAGGCGAGGTTCACGAGCGCGAAGGCGAACCCGAGGGCCAGCCCGGCCGCCTCGGCCGTGTCGGAGACCATCGCGATCGCGGGAGCCCAGAAGAGGCCGAAGGCGATCGTCGCGACGACGATGAGGACCGCGAGGGGCAGAGCCGTGTGCGGCACCGTGACCGTCAGCGTGATGATCCCCGCGGCGACGAGCCCCCGACGGATCGGAAAGAGACGTCCGCGACGGTCCGACATGCGTCCGACGATCGGACTGACCAGCGCCTCGGCGCCGGCAGCGACGAGGTAGGTCGCCCCGACCGCCGCGCTCGAGAATCCGTAGCCGTCCAGCCGCAACGGACCCAGGACGCTCAGCACCCCGAAACCGACTGCCGGCAGCGACATGAGCCACATCGCGGTGCGCATCTGCGGCAGGCGCAGCGCCGCGACGACTTCGCGGATGCCCTGGGCGACCGACAGGTGGGACGACGGCATCCGGGCTGCCCAGAGCGCGAGGCCCCCGGCGAAGACGACGACGGAGGAGAAGACGATCTCGGGCTCGGTCGCCTCGGCAGCAGCACCGAGGACCGGACCCAGCAGCGCGCCCGCGATCGCCCAGCCCAGAGCCGTCCCGATGAGCGCGCCGCGGCGGTCGGCGGGTGCCTCGGCGATGAGCCATGCCAGAGCGCCGGCCCAGGAACACGCGCCGGCGAAGCCCTGGACGAAGCGAGCGGTGTCAAGGAGGACGATGTTCTGCGCGAAGCCGAAGACGAGGGTGGAGACGGCCATGAGGCCCAAGCCGACGAGCACGGTCTGCTTCGGTCCCCAGCGGGCGGCCAGCAGACCTCCCGGCAGCGAGCCGAGGAGCGTCCCGGCCGGGTAGGCGGCCGTCAGCAGCCCGGCGGCCGCCTTCGTCAGCGTGAGCTCGTCGGTCAGGGTCGGCAGCAGCGGCGCCACGACGGCGTAGAACATCGTGTCGACGAGGACGATGGCGCTGACGAGCGTGACGAGACGGCGGGGCACGGCCGCTCACCGTAGCCATCCCACCGGGCCGGCGCTCAGCCCGTGCCGCCCGGGACGCGCAGCCTGCCCGAGCGGCCGTGGTCGCCGTCGGTGCGCACGAGGATCCGTAGCTCCTTGGCGAAGTTCTGCGCGGCAGCGAGGGCGACAGCCTCCCGCAGGCTGACGCGCAGCGAGAGCGCGACCCGTGGGCCGCCGGGGGCACGCTCGGCGCCGGTTCCGTCGGTGCCGGGGGCGGGCTCGGCGCTGAGGACCTCGGCATCCTGAAGCGCCAGCCGCGTCTCCCCCGTCCCGTCGGAGCGCTCGTGGGTGACGAGCAGATCGATACGCGAGCCGCTGGCGAGCAGCCGGGCATCACCCCGGGCGACGATCTCCGCCACGCGCTCGCCGGGCGCCAGAGAACCCTGGGCGGCCGGGTCCTCCTCGGCGGCCTGCGCCGCGGCCGCAGCCGGATCCCGGAGCAGGGGAGCGGAGAGGTCCGTCCCGGCCGGTATGGCGGTGGCCGCTCGAAACCCCCGTAGCTCGCTGAGACGCCGGGGGGCCGAGCCTGGCGCGAAGCGGCGGGGGACCGTGCGGATCGCGAGCGCCCGCGGGGTCAAGGCAGCGCCCATCGGCAGGTCCACCCGAGCGACGACGACCGGCACGAGCGGTCCCAGCCGACGGCTGAGGGCCGCCTCTCGACCGGCCACGTCCGACGCGGCAAGCGCACCGAGCAGCAGGGACAGGGCCGCCAGCGCGACCGCCCGGCGCCGCCGGCTCACGAGGCCAGCGGACGCGTCGGAAGGGTCGGGGTCCCGTCGCTCGACGCGCTTGCGACGGGCGCCGGCGCGATCCGCGGCAGGCTGAGGACGAGCCGGGCGCCTGAGACCGTGGGGGCCGTGGCCAGGCGTCCGCCCGCTTCCGCCGCGACCGTCGCGGCAACGGCCAAGCCGTGCCCGCGGTGCGGTGCGACGGGGACGGGCGACGAGCGCGTCGACGGGCACGCGGAGCCCTGGGCCGTCGTCGCTGACCTCGAGCCGGACGTCGGCGCCGGCGTCGCCGTGCCTGAGGACGATGCGGACGTCGCCGGCGCCGTGCTCCAACGCGTTGGCGACGAGGTTGCCGAGCGCCTGTGCCAAGCGCAGACGCTCGCCGCCGACGAACATCGGCACGCCCGCCGAAGGCACGGTGACGCGCACCTCGCGGCCCTGCGCCTGCGCGATGGCCGCCCACCCAGGGGCAAGGTCGTGCACCAGGGCGGCCACGTCGCACGTCGGTGCGGGCTTCGGCGCCGACGGGAGCGTCGGTGCGGTGCCCGCACGGACCTGGAGGTCACCGGTGGCCAGGGCGATGCGGCCGAGTTCGACCTCGAGCGCCGTGAGCGCCCTGATCGCCCTCTCGTCGTCGATGTGGCGCCGCACGCTGTGCAGCACGAGGCCTGCAGCGTGCAGGGGGCCGCGCAGCTCGTGCGCGACGCGCGCGACGTGGGCGGCCTGGGCTCGCGTCCGTCGACGCCCGTGGGCGACGACGACACCGAGCCCGGCGGGGCTCAGGCACCCCAGCACGGCCATCGCTGCCGGAGCCGTCGTCATTCCGCGACCCCGGTGTTCCCGTCCAGGAGTCGGTACCCGACACCCCAGACGTTGAGGACGTACTGGTGCTCGCTCGCCCGCGAGCTTCTGACGCAGACGGCAGGCGTGCGCAGTCGAGCGTCCGCGAGGAACCCAGGCTCCGCGTCCCCCATACGGCCAGCACGAGCTCGCTCCTTCGTCCACACCCGCGTCGGGTCCGAGACGAGGACCCGCAGCAGCGCGAACTCCTTCTGCGAGACATCGACGCGCGCATCGTTCACCCGCACCTCGCGCGAGACCGGGTCGACCACGAGCGCGCCGATACGCACGGCCCCGTGGTTCGGGCGCTCCTGCGTCCGTCGAAGCAGCGCCTTGATCCGGCAGCGCAGCTCGCCGTACCCGAACGGCTTGCACAGGTAGTCGTCGGCACCCTGCTCGAGCCCGCGGATGCGATCGAGCTCCTCCGAGCGGCCAGAGAGGACCAGGAGGGGCGTCTTGGGGTCGATGCGCTCGGTGATGCCGTCGGCGCGTCGGACGGCTCGGACGAGATCGAGCCCGGAGCCGTCGGGCAGGCCGACGTCCACGACGACGAGGTCCGGGAACTGGGTGCGCAGTTCGTGCGCGCCCTCCCGGACCCCGCGGGCGATCCGGATCGTGTAGCCGTCCGCCGTGAGGTTGTCTGCGAGGAAGGTCCGCGTGGCGGGGTCGTCCTCGATGAGCAGGATGGTGCTTCTCGGGTCGTCGATCATGCCCCGTATAGGGCCCGGGCCGGAGTTTCCGCCCCCCTTACGGCAACGACTGCACCGCGAACTGCGCAGACGCGGCCCCGGAGCGGCGTGTCCGCGGACAGCTACCGCGACTGGCGAGCGGGCCGGATGAGGATCTCGTTGATCGCGACATGCTCGGGTTGCCCGAGCGCGTAGACGATCGCGTCGGCGATGTCGGTGGCCTCCAGCGACTTCACGCCTTCGAACATCTTCGCCGCCATCGCCTGGATCGCGTCGTCGTTGTGACCGATGAGCTCGGTCTGCACCGCGCCCGGCTCGACGATCGTGACGCGGACGTTGGCGTGCAGGGCCTCTTGGCGCAGCCCCTCGCTGAAGCCGTTGAGCCCCCACTTCGTCAGGTTGTAGACGGCTGATCCGGCCGAGGCGATGCGGCCTGCGACCGACGAGACGTTGACGATGTGGCCCCCGCCCTGCTGCTGCATGACCGGCAGCGCCGCGTGGGTGCAGTACAGGACGCCGAAGAGGTTGACGTCGACCATGCGCCGCCACTGCTCGGTGTCGGCACCCGTGACTGCGCCCAGCAGCATGACCCCGGCGTTGTTGACGAGCGCGTCGAGGCGGCCGAGGCGCTCGTAGGTCTGCTCGACGAAGACGCGGGCCTGGCGCTCGTCGGCGACGTCGGTCGGCACGGCGATCGCGGTGCCGCCGTCGTCGGTGATGCGCTGGGCGAGGGCGTCGATGCGGTCGGCGCGACGGGCCGCCAGGGCCACCGAAGCACCGGCGGCGACGCAGGCCAGCGCCGTCGCCTCGCCGATGCCCGACGAGGCTCCGGTGATCGCGACGACCTTGCCGGAGAGATCGATGCTCATGGCCCTGACCCTATCCGAGGACCGACGCGGTGCCGGCGTGCAAGTCCGGTTGCATCACGTCCGGCCAGGGAGGGTTCCGGCATAGGATGCCGACGCATGGCCGCCGTGCCCAGGGCATCCCGCCCGTCGCGACGGCCATCCTCTCACGCCTTGATGGAAGACACCAGACGCGGAAACTACGACTCCGGCGAAGACTTCGTTCTCGAGTACGGCGAGCTTCGGTTCACGTTCAACGAGCGGGACTTCGCCGAGCGCTGCGAGCAGGCGGGCGTCAAGCTCGGGTTCGTCGCCGGCCGTCTGGACGAGGGTGAGCTCGAGGATCTCGTCAACCTTGCCGTCAACGGCGAGATCCAGGACCCGGCCTCGTTGCTCGGCGAGCACGTCAACGACTGCTGGCCGGACCTCGTCGGCCCGAGCGACCGCTCGCTCGTGCACTGGCTGCGCCGCCTCGTCTTCCGGTCCGCCTGGCTGGACCAGCGCGTGAAGGAGGGTGAGCTCGACGTCCGCTTCGACAGCGACCTCAACGCCTTCGCCTACGTGCAGCCAGACCGCGGCGGCGAGCCGGTCGAGCTCGCGCCCGAGCCGTCGTGGCGGCGCGTGGCGTACTCACCGGCGAACTCGTAGCGGCGGCTCCACAACGCCGTCAGCGGCGAGCGATCGATCGGCCCGCCTCGGGCGGGTGGATCCATCACTCGGCCAAGGCGTCTGCCTGACTGATGGTTCTGCCCGCGCCCGGCGGGCGGATCCATCGCTCGGCCGCCGGCCGGGCTACAGGTAGGGCACCGGGTTGACCGGGTTTCCGTTGAGGCGGACCTCGAAGTGCAGGTGGTCGCCGAACGAGTGGCCGGTGTTCCCGACGTAGCCGATGAGCTGCCCCCGCTTGACGGTCGCACCCGTCGAGGTCGCGTAGCGCGACTGGTGCGCGTAACACGTCGACATCGACGAGGTGTGCTGGATGCAGGTGTAGTTGCCGTAGCCGCCGGTCCACCCGGCGAGGACGACGCGACCGCCGTCGGCTGCGTGGATCGGCGTGCCGTTCGGCGCGCCGATGTCCACGCCGGCGTGCAGACGACCCCAGCGGTAGCCGAACGGGCTCGTGAAGACGCCGCGAACGGGCATCGACAGCGGCCCGCCGGAACCGGTGAAGCCACCGACGGGCGGCGCGCCGGCTGCACGCGCGAGCTTGGCCTTGATCGCCGCCTGCTCCTTCTCGAGGGAATGAAGGTCGCCCTCCAGGTCCTTGCGCTCGCTGCGGACGAACCGCAACGCACCGGACTTCTCGCTCTTGGCCTCGTCGTAGACGAGCCGTGTCGTGACGACACCGCGCCGCAGCCGGTCCAGCTCGTCGCGGCGGGCCTTGATACGAGCGGTGACCTTGGCCTGGCGCCCCTCGAGTTGCTGCAGGCGCGCCTCCGTCGCCGTCGCCTCGGTCTGCGCCGTGCGCACGCGCGTGACGACGACCTGGTCCTGACTCTGGATGCGGGAGAGGAACTGGCCGCGCTCGATGAGGTCGGCGAAGCCGTGCGCGTTCAGCACGACGGTGACGATGTCCGGTCTGTCGGCCTGGTAGAGCTCGCGCAGACGGTGCGCGAGGACCGTCCGTGCCTCCTTCAGGCGCAGGCGCAGACGGATGAGCCGCTGACGCTCGGAGCGCAGATCGCGCTGCAGCTTCGCGAGCTCACCGGCCTGCACGTCGAGGTCCTCCTGGACGGCGGCCTGCCGGTTGCCGATCCGGTCGATCCGCTCCTGCAGCGTCTCGATCCGGCGGTTGTAGCGGGTGATGTCCTGGACGAGGACCTTCTCCTTGGACTTGCGCGTGCTGATCTTCCCGCGCGTGACATCGATCTTCTTCTGGATCTGTGCGGTGGACGCCGTCGTCTCCCCCTGGGAGAGGACGGGCAGCGCCGCCCAGAGGAGCAGCGGCGCAAGGATGGACACAAGCAGAAGACGAAGACGCATGAGGAAGCTTTCAGGGTAGATGCGCCGCCCCCCGTTCAGCGGGCCTGCAACGGGTCGTGCGCGGCGCCGGCCGCACACGACCCGGTTGGCGACGGGACTAGGCGTCCAGTGCGGACGCGCGCGCGGAGGCGATGGCCTGCGCGCCCGCCTCGCCGACCAGGAGCTCCGGCTTGACCGTGCCGCTGGCGACGAGATCCAGTGCGGGCACGCGGCCGGTGGAGGTCAGCGTCTCGTCGAGCGAGATGACCGTCGTCTCGCCGCCGAGCGTCGTGGAGGCCGTCGCGATGACGGTGAGCGTGCCACCGTCGACGATCGCACGCGCGGCCGCCAGCGCCTTGCGCGCGGCCGTCGGATGCAGGCCGTCGAGCGAATCGATCAGGACGACGGCATGGCCACCTCGGGCGGCGACACGGCGCGCGGCGTCGATCGCCCGCTCCACGGCCTGGCTCTGCGCGTCGGCGCTGGCAGCGAAGCTGAGACCCGCGACGGGGGTCAGGCCCTCGGGGGCCAGGCGCGTCTCTTCCGGGCGGACACCGACGAGGACGAGCGACACCTCGACGCCCTCCTGCTGGACCAGCGCACCGGCGAGGCGCTGCAGCGTCTCGGTCTTGCCCGCACGTGCGGAGCCGCAGATCGTGACGCGGGATCCGCGGCCGATCGGGGTCAGCCACTCGACGGCCTTGAGCGTCGGGTCATCGCTGTCGAGCGCAAAACGCTGCGTCGGGTAGCCGGCGGGCAGTTCGTCGAAGGGCGTGCTCTCGGCGACCTCGTCGGCAGGACGGTCGTTGATCTGGTCGATCCGCACGAGGGACGGGTACCGCTCGGAGCGGCGCGGCGGACGGACGGGACCCGTGATCCGGTCGCCGCTGACGAGCTCGCAGCGTCGCACCTGTGCGGCCGAGATGTAGACGTCGTCGTCCGACGGCTCCGGCGGGCTGACGCGGAGGAAGCCCGAGCCGTTGCCCAGGACCTCGACGACGCCTTCGGCGGTGCGCTCCTCGCCGGACTCGCTGCGGTCGGCGCGCTCGCTGCGCGGCGCGCGCTCTGCGCGCTCCGGACGGTTCGGGCGCTCGCTGCGCTCGGGACGGTCCTCGGATTCAGCGGCGGCGCCGCGACCGCGGCCGCGGCCTCCACGGGAGCGACGGGCGGGACGCTCGGCGGCGTCGTCCTCGGAGAGCGCGCTCTCGTCGGCCGGCTCGGCGACGGCGTCCCCGGCGCCGGCTTCGGCGTCGTCTCCGGGGTCACGGTCGGTCGTGCGGCCACGGCCGCCGCGCGAACGGCGGGCGCGAGCCGGCTTGGCCTCGGCTTCGGGTGCGTCGGCCTCGGGGGCGGGCGACGAGTCCCCGCCCGTGGCCTCGAGGATCTTGTCGACGAGATCTGCCTTGCGTAGACGGCGGTAGCCGTCGAGGCCGATCTCCCCGGCGATCGTGTGGAGGTCGGCGAGTGGGCTGCCCTCGAGGGCGGCGCGGGTGAAAACGGACATCTGTGGTGGTTCTCCTGGTGCGTCGTCGGTGAGCCCCCGGCCGCGTTGATGTCAGCGGCCGGCGACGGGTAGGACGAACCTTAGCCGACGCAGGTCAAGACGGCAGACCGGGGATCGCCCGGATCCACTTCAGACGATCGTCGTCCGCGTCGAAGACCGGCATCTCGTCGTCGCCGTCGAGCACACGCTTGACCGCGAGAAAATGGGCGGCCGCCTTCACGTCGTGAACGCGCAGGATGCTCGCACCGTGGTCGGCGCTCCACCCCACGGCCGCCAACGTCCCGGGACCACGCTCGGCCGGGGCGGACGAGGTGATCGCACCCACGAAGTACTTGCGCGACACGGCGTGCAGCACGGGACGTCCGAGCGCGTTGACGGACTCGATCGCACGCAACGCCTGCACCGTCTCCGCCGGCGTCTTGGCGAAATCGGGGCCCGGATCGAGGATGAGCTGGTCGTCGCTGCACCCCGGCGGCGCGGGCCACGTCCCAACGGTCGCGCAGGAGCGCGACGACATCCTCTGCCACGGCGCCCGCGTAGTCGTGGAAGTGGCGCTGCTTGGGCGCTGCGCGGGTGTGCATCAGGACCAGCGCGGCACCGGAACGCGCGCAGAGCTCGGCCAGCCGTACGTCGCGCAGCCCGCTGACGTCGTTGAGGATCGCCGCCCCCGCGGCGATGGCCGCCTCGGCGACGCCGGGCTTCCACGTGTCGACGGAGACGACCACGCCCTCGGCCACGAGCCGCTCCACGAGCGGGACGACGCGCCCGATCTCCACCTGCTCGGTCGTGACGTCCGAGTAGGTGACCCCCGACTCACCGCCCACATCGATGATGCTCGCGCCGTCGGCGACGAGGGCGAGCGCGTGCTCGACCTGCTGCTCGAGCCCGGTCAGCCGGACGCTGTCGGAGAACGAATCCGGGCCGGCGTTGACGATCCCCATGAGCGCCGGCCGTCCGGGCGAGAGCTGCAGCGTGCCAGCCGGGGACGCGGAGACGGTGGACGGACGGGACGGGCTGTGCGCAGGTCACGGTCGCGTCAGCCTACGGCGGTCGGGCACGCCCACGCGCACCCGGGGATCACCCCTTCTTCTTCGGCTTCTTCGTCGACTTCGACTTCGCGATCGTGATGACCCGCTTGATCACGGTGCTGTTGCCGGCCCGGTCGGTCGCGGAGATCCTCAGCGTGTACTTGCCGCCCCTCCCGAAGACGTGCCTGCCGTTCTTGGCGAAGATGCGCTCGCCCTCACCGAAGGAGATGACGGTCCGCAGCAGCCCAGAGCCGGGGCTCGGGTCGCCGGCCCGCGTCGCCAACGACAGCGTGCGCCCGACGCTCTTGACCCCGTTCAGCTTGTAGCGCAGCGTCGGCGGGGTGGTGTCCACACGCAGGATGCCGGGCTTGCTGACCGTGGTCTGGCCCCGCCGGTCCGTCGCGGAGACCGTCCAGGTGTGCACCCCGTCGGCCAGGTCGGTCGGCATCGGCAGCCGCGTTCCCTGCGTCTCCCCCGCCGGGACACCGTCGACGACCGGCCGGTAGGTCAGCGGGCCCCACAGATCGAAGGAGGTCGACCACGCCAGCGGTGGCCGGCGGAGCTTCCGATAGCGCGATGTCGTGGAGACGCTGAGGATGCCCGGCTTGCGGTCGAAGGCCGCGGCGACGAGACGACGGCCGTCACCGAGACCTTGGACGAAGACCATGACCGCGTCGCTGACGCGGTTGACGGCCACATCGAGCCCCGCCGCCACGTCGACGGGCCCGAAGTCGGGGTTGGAGATCTCGGTGTCCGGCAGCGGGCCGGGCACCGTCCGCTTCGCCAGGTCGATGTCGTACCCGACAGCGTGCACGGTGGCCGTCAGCGGCGTGGTGCCCTGAAACCAGGCGACCTGACCATCGTTGTTCTCGGCAAGATCGCCCGTCGGCAGCGGAGCGACGTTGTTGGCCTGGTTCACGAACGCCGGTGCGAAGAACCTGTCGTCGTGCAAGAGCGACACGGTCACGCCGCGGGCGCCGGTCCCGGTGGTCGCGATGCCCTCCCCGCGTCCGTTCATCTCGACGTTGGAGCTCACGGCGGAGTCGCCCCCGAAACCGATGCCGTCGACCTGTTCGGGTGCCTCGAACTGCGACCCCACGAGCCGTCGCGCCACCGTGTGCGAGCGCCCGTCGTCGAAGGTCTGGCGGAAGGTGACCCACGCGAAGGACGAGTCGTCCTCGATGTCGATGTGCGGCTCCGTGGCGCTGCCCATGTCGCCCGCGTGCCCGTTCAGGGTCTCGACGGTCAGGTCCTGCGGCGCGACGGAGATGCGCTGGTCGTAGATGCGGCGACCGAAGACGCGCCCGGCCTCACCCCAGACGACGACAGCGGTCCCGTCGGCCGAGACTGCGATCTCAGAACGGCCCGCCCCGCCCCCGGCGTCGCGGGTGGGATCGATGTCGACCGGGTCGGGGAGCAGCGCGAAATTCGTCGCTCCGCGGTCCAGGCGTGCGACGCGGACGTCGGCCGCCGACCCGCCCGGAGCGGTGAACGACGTGTAGGCGACACCGTTGATCGACATGTCGACGGACGGTGCACTGCCGGCGGCGGCGATGAGCTGCGGCGCGGAGAACGACGGGGCCCCGGATCCGAGCACCGCGGCGTACAGCCCGCCGCCGTTGACGAAGGTGACCGCGAGACGGCCGCCATCGGAGGCCGCGATCGCCGGCTGGGAGCCCGCGCCACCGTCAAGGCCGGTGTCGACGCGCTCGGGAGCCCGGAAGACGCCGTTGACCAGGCGCGAGACGAAGACGTGGTCGGTACCGCCGTCGCCCTTGACGTAGGCGACCGCGCCGCTGCCATCCCGCGCGACGTCCACGTCGCCGACCGACCTGATCGCCCCCGCGTCGATCTGCTCAGCCGGCACATAGACGGCCTGCGCCGGCGACGTGACGGCGGCCAGGGCGGCGATCGTGAGCGGGATGAGGGCGATTGCGGTGCGGGGGCGCATCAGGACGGGAACTCCTAGGGGCTGACGTGGGTACTTCCGGGTGCAACCCCGGAACCTGCGCGGCGATGCGGAGCGGGTGGCTTGTCCGGGGGCCGCCGGTCCACGACCGCAGCTCATCCCGTGACGATGCCCTCGACGCGGGCTTCGTCGAGGAAGGCCTGTGCTTCGTCATCGACGCGGGCGTCGTCCCAGCCCAGGTCGGCGGCCATCGCCTGGGCGACCCGGCGGGCGGGCTCCCCGGACGGATCGGCCACGACGCGGGCCGCGGTGAGGCCCAGGCGCGTGCGTCGCAGCAGCGCATCCCCGACGGAGCGCGCCTGCTCGTGGCGCGCGGCGTGGACGACCTCGGCCAGGATGTCGACCGGCGTGACCTGTCCGCCGACGGCCGAGACGACGGGCTGGGCGAGCTCGCCGCGCTCGGCGGCGATCGCCAGGACCTCGTGCGCCGCATGGCCGTAGCGGCCGGCGAGCTGCTCGTAGGCGCCCTCGGGGACGCCTTCGACCCGCGGAAGGTCGTCCACCGCGACACCCTGACCGAGCGGGATCTCGTGGGTCCGGCAGGGCGCATCGCGGGCGTCGCGCTCCACAAGACGGTCGACGGCCATCTTCGCCATGCGCCGCCAGGTCGTCAGCTTGCCACCGGTGATCGTGATCATGCCGCTGGAGGTCTCGTACAGCTCGGCCTTCCGGGAGATGTCGACGGACTTCTTCGGGTCGCCGGTCGAGATGAGCGGGCGCACGCCCGCGAACGCGCCCGTCAGGTCGCCCGCCTCCAGGCTCGTGCCGAAGTACGAGTTCGTCGCCTCCAGCAGGTACTCGATGTCGCCGGCAGCGGGAGCGATGTGGTCCAGGCCGCCCTCCGTGGCCTGCTCGTCGTAGTCGTTGTCCGTCGTGCCGATGAGCGTGCCGCCCAGCCACGGCAGCGCGAAGATCGTGCGGCCCCCGCCGGCCGGGACGATCGCCCCGCTGACGAGCGGGAGCTGGTCATGACGCAGCGTGATGTGCGTTCCCCGGGAGGGCGCGATGCGCGGCACCTCCGCCTCGTCGTGCAGCTCGTCCGGGCGCAGGCGGTCCGCCCAGACGCCCGTGGCGTTGATGACGTTCGTGGCCCGGACGGTGAAGCGGTCGCCGGTGGCGACGTCCGTCACGTTGACCCCACGCGTCTTGCCGGCCTCCTCGTGCAGGTCGGTGACGAGCAGCCCGTTGGCGCAGACGGCGCCGAAGCGCTCTGCCTCGCCCAGGACGGTGAGGACGAGGCGGGCATCGTCGGTCTGGCAGTCGTAGAAAAGGTAGCCGGACGTCGGCTCACGGCCGGCGAGTGCGGGCAGGCGCTCGACGACCTCGTCGCCGGAGATGATGCGATGACGGTCCGGCGCCCAGTCGGCCAAGCCGTCCCCGTCCAGGTCCGACGCGGTCTCGGCGCCGCCGACGCCGGCAGGGATGCGATCGCGGTCGCGACGGCCCACCCGGGTGCGGATCTTGTCGACGCTCATGACGTCGTAGAGGTTCAGCCCGACGCCGACCATCCGATCCGGCCGGGCACCGTCGAAGGCCGCGACGACGAGCGGCAGCGGCTTGACGAGGTGCGGGGCGAGCTTCACGTTGAGCTGACGCTCCAGCAGCGCCTCGCGCACGAGCCCCAGATCGAAGTTCTGCAGGTAGCGCAGCCCGCCGTGGACGAGCTTGGACGAACGGCTCGACGTCCCGCTGGCGAAGTCGGCCTTCTCGACGAGTGCGACGGAGTACCCGCGGGTGGCGGCGTCCAGCGCGACCCCGGCGCCGGTGATCCCGCCGCCGACGACGACGACGTCGAATGTCTCGGCGGCAAGGGCGGCGATGGCGTCCGGGCGGCTGATCACCCTTTCAGTCTGGCAGGCCCGGCGGCCGGCGAGCGGGTGCTGACGGCATGCCGGCGCCATGGTGCGCCCGTCAGGCGATGGCCGTGGGGAAGGGCTCATGGTCGGGGGCCGGCCGCCCGAGGAGCCCGTAGGCCAGGCGGGTGGCAAGCGCCATGATCGTGATCTGCGGGTTCACGCCGAGGGACGACGGGACGACGGAGCCGTCGCTCACGTGGAGTCCGCGCAGGCCGTGGACCTGCAGGTCAGGGTCCACGACGCTCGTCCGCGGATCGGCCCCCGCCCGCGCGGTCCCCAACGGATGGAACGCCATCGCGCTGACGTGACGGGGCCGGATCCGGGCCCGTTCCAGCGGTGTCGTGTCGCCGCCGACGAGGGTCGGCACACCGGCCAGCGGGACGACGACCTCGCGTGCGCCGGCCGCGAAGAACACCTGCGCCAGGACGACGAGGCCGCGCTGGAAGCGCGCGGCGTCGTCGGGGTGCAGGTCATAGCGGACGACGGTCTGGCCGAACTTGTGGTGCACCGATCCGCGGCCGGTGTCGTGGACCATGACGCCGAAGGAGGCCGTCTGCCGCGCCCTGAGCATGAGCTCGCGGTGCGTCGGCGCCGGTGCGCGGGGTGGACATCGCGGCGTGGTCGGGCGGTCCGGAGATGCCCTCGAACATGATCCCGTCGTCCTGCAGGGCGTCGATGTAGGCGGACTGCGGCACGCCGGTCCACGGGTCCAGGTCCTCGTCGAAGACCGCGCGTGCCGCGCTGGCGGGGTGGATCGAGAGGTTGCGGCCCAGCTGCGGCGATGCCGATGCCGCTGGCGCCGAGCAACGCCGGGGTCAGCAGCGTCCCGCAGGCGACGATCGCGTGGTTGCAGCGCACGCGCAGCGTGCCGCCGCGCGGCGGTCCGTCCGACGACCTCGGTGACACGCCCGTTCTCGTGTCTGACCCGTTGCGCGCGCACCCCGGTGTAGGTCGTGGCGCCGGCGGCCCACGCGCGCGGGATGTACGTCACCCCGGTGTGCTGCTTGGCGCCGGCCGGGCAGCCGAACGCGCACACACCGCTGCCGACGCAGCCCTTGGCGTTACGGAACAGGTAGCCGCCGGAGAGGCCGAGCTTCGCCGCGCCCTCCAGGACAAGACGCGCGCTGGACCCCGCGAGCTCCGCCGGGACGCGGGCGACGTTGATCTCTCGTTCGACCCGACGGAAGAACGGGTCCATCGCCGACTCGGTGAGCTCGAGCAGCCCGAACTCCCGCCGCCAGTGCTCGAGGACCCTCGCGGGGGTGCGGAAGCACGTGCCGGAGTTGACGAGCGTGGTGCCGCCGACCGCGCGGCCGAGGGGCAGCGGGATCGGGGGCACGCCGACGGTGACGAGCTGGCCCGCGTCCCGGTAGAGGCGGCGTGTCATCTCGCGCGGACGCGCGCGTGAAGGTCGACGCCTCGTGCCACTCGCCCTCCTCGAGGATCGCGACGCGCATGCCGCCCTCCGCGAGCTCCTTGGCGACGGGCGCGCCCCCGGCCCCGGACCCGATGACGCAGGCGTCCACCGTCGATGACGGTCTCCCCCGCGAGCGTCCGGCCGTCGACGACACGGCGCTCGTCGGGGTGGAAGGTGCCGGTCCCGTCGGTGTAGGAGGCGGTGCCGGTGTCCCGCATGCCCGCTGCAGGGGTCGGGGTCGAGGTCGGGGCCGGGCTCACCAGCGGAGCTCCTGCTCGCGCAGCGCGGCGGCCCGGGCGACGACGGCGTCCGCGTCGTAGCCGAGCAGCAGCATGACCTCCGGATCCCCGTAGTAGCTCAGGTGCGCCAGCGCACGCAGCCCTTTGACGGCGCCGGTCAACGGGCCGCGTTCGAGCGTCGCGAGGAGCTCGGTGCGCGCCGCGGCGTCCAGCCGGCGCAGGCGGCGGCCTCTTCCCAGCGCCAGCGGCGCGATCTCGAGCGTCAGCAACGCTGCGCGCAGGGCGATGCGGTTGGGGGCCGGGGCCGCGGCGAGGTTTGCGTCCAGCGCAAAGGCGGCGTCCGTGTGGTGGACCGGGGGCAGCGGCGGGACCGGGGCCACGAAGGTGTCGACGAGCGCGGCGAAGATCGACGCTTCGCGGGGCTTGAGGACGGTGAGCATCACGGTGTCCTGGCCCCCGCCGCGTTGCGCAGCGTCTCACGCACGAGATCGCGCTGACGACACGCCAGATCGAAGGCGGCACGACGGGCGTCCTCGGGCTCGGCCTCGGCGATCGCACGGGCCACCTGCGCGTACAGCGGCGCGAGGGCGCGTGGGTCCGCGGTCACGGGGATGAGCGCGCTCTGGTTCGAGGTAGAGGTCGCGGATCGCGTTGAGGATCAGGACGAAGACGAGGTTGCCGGCCGCTTGGGTGACGGCGGTGAAGAACGCGAAGTCGACATGGGCCGCTGCCGCGGCGTCCCCCGCGTGGGCCGCGAACTCGACGGCAAGGGCATGGATGAGCTGGGCCCCGTCGTCGTCACGGCGCGCGGCGGCCAGCCCCGCGAGCTCCCGCAGCATGAGCGGCTCGCGCCTCCAGGATGTCGTCCAGGACGCCGAGGTCCACCGCCCCGCCGCGCAGGAGGAGGTGGGCCAGGACGTCGAGGCCGCCGCTCGTGCGCCAGTCGCGCACGCGCGTGGCGTCGCCGTGACGGACCTCGACGAGCCCCATCTGCTCCAGGCGCTTGAGCGCCTCGCGCAGCGACCCGAGGGTGACGTCCAGATCGGCTGCGAGTTCCCGCTGGCGCGGCAGCTTCTCCCCCGCCGCGTACCGGCCGGCGAGCACCGCCTCCAGCAGCGTGGCGAAGACCTGCTCGGAGACGAGTGGGGCGGGCGCGGCGGCGTCGGTCAGGTCCATGTCGTCCAATCACCGTAACAGAGTTCGGAACTCTTGCCGAGGGTATGCTCGCCTCTGATGAGCCCCGAGCCGATCGCTTTCACTCCCGTGTTCATGGAGCGGATATGGGGCGGGCGGCGCCTCCAGGAGCGCTACGGCAAAGCGCTGCCACCGGACAAGGCGATCGGCGAGTCGTGGGAGCTCGTCGACCGCGACGAGGCACAGAGCGTCGTGCGCGGCGGGCAGCTGGAGGGGCGGACGCTGCACGCCCTCTGGACGGACGATCGCGCGCGGGTCTTCGGCGGGCGGGCGGCCGCCCTAGGCGAGCGGTTCCCGATCCTCATCAAACTGCTCGACGCGCGCGACACCCTGTCGGTTCAGGTCCACCCGCCGGCTCACCGGGCCGACGAGCTGGGCGGCGACCCCAAGAACGAGCTCTGGTACCTCACCGCCACCGAGCCCGGGGCCCACCTCTTCGTCGGGCTGCGAGCCGGCGTCACGCGCGAGCGCTTCAGCGCCGGCCTGGACGCCGGCGAGGACGTCTCGTCGATGCTGCACCGCATCGACGTCATGCCGGGTGACGCGATCTTCATCCCGTCCGGGCGCGTGCACGCGATCGGCTCCGGGTGTCTCATCGTCGAGATCCAGCAGAACTCGGACACGACCTACCGTGTCTTCGACTTCAACCGGACGGGCCCGGACGGGAGCCCCCGCGCACTGCACATCGATGAATCGATGGCGTCGATCGACTGGGACGACGTCGAGCCGCCGCTGCACCAGGGGGACGGACCGATCGCCGACACCCCGTACTTCCGGGTGTGCGAGCGGACGCTCACGTCGTCCGCCGTCGTCACCGCACCGGGAGAGTGCGCGGTGGTCGCGGTGGTGGACGGCGAGGTGCGCTGCGGCGATGCGCGCTTCCCGCCGGGCTCGTTCTTCCTCGTGCCCGCGCACGCGGGCAGCGAGCTGCCGGTCATCCCCGTCCACGGGACGGCGACGGTGCTCGTCACGGAGCTGCCGGGCTGAGACACATCGCCTGCATGAGACCTGGAGCTCCGCATGGGAGCTTCACGTCTCACGGAGCCGGACCGTCGGCTTTTCGCACGCGCCAACGAGCAGTACGGGCTGCTGCGGTACGCCGACCTCGTCGCTGCGGGCCTGAGCCGGAACCAGATCCGCGTTCGCCGTCAACGCTCGCAACTGAACCGCGTCCACGACGGGGTGTACGCCTTCGGCCACACGGCTCTCCGCAGCGAGGGGCGCTGGCAGGCAGCTCTCTGGACCTGCGGCGCGCAGGTGGTCCTGTCGCATTGGACCGCCGCGGACTTCTACGGGTGGGACGTCCACGATCCCGCTGATCAGATCCACCTCACCACGGCGCGGGCCGTCCGTAGCCGTCAGGACCTGTGCGTCCACCGGGTGTCACGCCTTGACCGCGCCGACATCCACCATGGGAGGCGCTTTCCGGTGACCACGATCCCGCGGACGCTCGTCGACCTCGCGGACGTCCTCGCCTGGCACGACTTCCGTGCCCTCGCCGACAGCCTTCCCCGCCTGGACGTGCGCGCGATCCGCGCAGCGCAGGACCGTGCGCCGAAACGGGTGGGCCGTGGGTCCGTCAACCGCCTCATCGCGGCCGACGACGCGCACACGAAATCCGAGTTCGAGCGACGCTTCCTCCGCTTTCTGCGCGCCCACGGGATCCGCCGCCCCGACCATCTCAACCACGTGATCGCCGGCCACAAGGCGGACGCTGTCTACGCCGCCGAGCGCCTGGTGGTGGAACTGGACGGCCGCCGCTACCACGAGCGTCGGGCGCAGATGCGCGCCGACCGTCGTCGCGACGGCGACTTCCAGCTGGCCGGCCTGCGGATCCTGCGGCTCGTCTGGGACGACCTGGACACGTCGGAAGCAGCAAGGACAGCCGACCGACTCCGGCGATTCCTCTCTGCGTGAGACGGGGAGCTCCGTATGGGAGCTCTAGCGTCTCACGCAGACCTGCCCGCCCGTCAGGTCAGAACGCCTTGAGGATGTCCTCGACGCGGTCCTTGGCGTCCCCGAAGAGCATCTGCGTGTTGTCGCGGAAGAAGAGCGGGTTCTGGACGCCCGCGTAGCCCGAGGCCATGGACCGCTTGAAGACGATGACGTGCTCGGCCTCCCACACATGGAGGACGGGCATGCCGGCGATCGGGCTGGAGGGGTCCTCGGACGCCGCCGGGTTGACCGTGTCGTTGGCGCCGATGACGAGGACCACCGAGGTCTCGGCGAAGTCGTCGTTGATCTCGTCCATCTCCAGGACGATGTCGTACGGCACCTTCGCCTCGGCCAGCAGCACGTTCATGTGACCCGGCAGGCGGCCGGCCACCGGATGGATGCCGAAGCGGACGTCGACGCCGGCATCGCGCAGCTTGCGCGTCAGATCGGCCACGCCGTGCTGCGCCTGGGCAACGGCCATGCCGTAGCCCGGCGTGATGATCACGCTCTTTGCGTCCTTGAGCAGCTCCGCGGCGCCCTCGGCGTTGATCTCGCGGTGCTCGCCGTAGTCCGTGTCGTCACCGCTGGGCGCCTCGATGCCGAAGCCGCCCGCGATCACCGAGACGAACGACCGGTTCATCGCCTGGCACATGATGTAGCTCAGGTAGGCACCCGAGGAGCCCACGAGCGCGCCCGTGATGATCAGCGCGTCGTTGTCGAGCAGGAAGCCCGAAGCAGCCGCTGCCCAGCCCGAATAGCTGTTGAGCATCGACACGACGACCGGCATGTCGCCGCCGCCGATCGAGGCGACCAGGTGCAGGCCGAGCGCGAGCGCGAGGATCGTCGCGAGGATGAGCGGGACGACTCCGGGGCTGCTGCAGAACCAGACGGTCAGCCCGGCGAACGCCACGAGCGAACCCAGGTTGATCGCGTTCTTGCCTGGGAGGACGAGCGGCTTGGACTCCATCTTCCCGGCGAGCTTCATGTACGCGACGACCGAGCCGGTGAACGTCACGGCGCCGATGAAGATGCCGATGGCCACCTCGGCGTGGTGGATGCCGAGCGTGCCGATGGCGTCCAGGTGACGCGACTCCTCGCCGTCCATGTCGTTCTCGACGAGGAGAAAGCCGTTCCAGCCGACCAGGACGGCGGCGAGGCCGACGAAGCTGTGCAGCAGCGCGATGAGCTCGGGCATCCCGGTCATCTCGACGATGCGTGCGCGCCACAGGCCGATCGCGGCGCCGACACCCATGGCGATGATCAGCAGCGCGAAGCCCGAGCCCTCGATGTCTCCGTCGACGGCCAGCCAGACGGTGGCGACGAGCGCGACGGCCATCCCGGCCATGCCGTAGCGCAGGCCGACCTTCGCGGTCTCGTGCTTGGACAGGCCGGCGAGCGCGCCGATGAACAGCAGCGCCGCGACGAGATAGGCGGCCTGGGCCGGCACAGTGACGGAAACGGACATGGCCTCTAGCTCCTGGAGAACATGGCGAGCATGCGGCGCGTCACCGCGAAGCCACCGAAGACGTTGATGCTCGCGAGCAGGATCGCCGCGGTCGACACCGCGGTGATCGTCGTGTTGTCGTGCCCGATCTGCAGCAGCCCACCCACGATGATGATGCCGGAGATCGCGTTGGTCACCGACATGAGCGGCGTGTGCAGCGCGTGGTGCACGCTGCCGATCACGTAGTACCCGATGACGATCGCCAGCGCGAAGACCGTGAGGTGTGGCACGAGCGGGTCCGGGGAGACGGCGACGAGGGCGAAGAACGCGGCGGCGGCCGTCAGCACGAGCCCCAGACGCGTGGAGTCCGACATCGGCTCCTTCGGCGCGGGGGGCTCGGCGGCTTCCGCGGGTGCAGCCGGCGGCGCGGCCGAGACCTGCACCTCCGGCGGTGGCCACGTCAGCTCGCCGTCCCGCACGACCGTGATGCTGCGCTGCACGACATCGTCGAAGTCGAGCACCAGGGTGCCGTCCTTCTCCGGGGTCATGAGCTTCATCAGGTTGACGAGGTTCTGCCCGTACAGCTGTGATGCCTGGGCGGGCAGACGACCGGCGAGGTCCGTGTAGCCGATGATCGTCACACCGTTGTCGGTGACGATCGCCTCACCCTTGACCGTTCCTTCGACGTTGCCGCCGTTGACGGCCGCCATGTCGACGATGACGCTGCCGGGCTTCATGCTCGCGACCATGTCCGCGGTGATGAGCGTCGGTGCGGGGCGCCCGGGGATGAGCGCGGTGGTGATGATGATGTCGACGTCCGGTGCCAGTTCGGCGTACAACGCCGCGGCCCGCGTGTTGTAGTCGTCGGACATCTCCTTGGCGTAGCCCGTGGCGCTGACCTCGACCTCGGCCGACTCGACCGACAGGTATTCGCCGCCGAGCGACTTGACCTGGTCGGCTACCTCTGGTCGCGGGTCGGTGGCCAGGACGATCGCCCCGAGGCTGCCGGCCGCGCCGATGGCCGCAAGGCCCGCGACGCCTACGCCGGCGACGAGGACCTTCGCCGGGTTGACCTTGCCGGCGGCGGTGACCTGCCCGGTGAAGAAGCGGCCGTAGCTGTGGGCGGCCTCGACGACCGCCCGGTACCCGGCGATGTTCGCCATCGACGACAGCACGTCGAGGGACTGCGCGCGCGAGATGCGCGGCACGGCGTCCATCGACATCGCGGTGATCGGCCGCTTGGCCAGGTCGTCGACCATGGCTTGATCCAGCCGCGGCGAAAGCAGGCTGACGAGCGTCGCGCCCTGCTTCAACCCGTCGAGCTGGTCCGTCGAGGGCGCGTTGACCCCGAAGACGATGTCGGCGCCCAGGGGATCGCCGATCGTGGCACCGGCGTCCTGGTATGCGTCGTCGGCGAAGCTCGACGCGTCGCCGGCCCCGGACTGGACCACGACCTCGTAGCCGAGCTTCTGCAGCTGCTGGACGGTCGCCGGCGTCGCGGCGACCCGCGTCTCTGCGGCCTGCGCCTCCTTCAGCACGCCGATCAGCATCTGTCGGGCTCCCGGGCCGTGAGCGGCTTGACGACCTCCGGGACGAGCGCAGCGTGGCGCTCACCCCCGACGGTCTCCTTCGCGACTTCGAGTCTCATAGGCAGAGCGGGACCATATTGGTTCCACGGACCGGAGCGATCGCCCGACCCGTCATGACCTGACGCCGATGCGCGGCTTTGGCGACGCATCAGCGGACGATCGGGAACGCACGACGGCTGAACGCGGTCAGGGCCTGGGCGGTCACCCACGTGGGCGTCTGGACGACGGTCCGGCTGTAGCGGACGCTGCCGTCGCGCTGGATGAGCGATCCCAGATACCCCAGCGGCGACCGCGAGCCGCGCTTGCGGACACGTTCCACGTTCACCCGCGCAGCGACCAGGCCCTGGACGGCGAAGGCCGTGGACTGGGCGTTGCTCGCGCCGCGCGACACCGCGAAACCGCCGTCCCGGTTCTGGTGGGCGCGCAGGTACGTCACGGCCCTGGAGACCGGCCGTCCGCCACGGCCGGCGGCGACCATCGCCTGCAGGGCGGCGGCCGTGTCGTCCACGCCGCTGCCGTTGCCCTTGCGCTGGAAGCTCCAGCCCCCGTCGTTGTTCTGCTGGCGCGCGATGAAGCTCCCGGCGCGCCGGACCGCCCCGTCCCGCTTGCCGGCCCCGCCGGCTCGCAGCGCCAGGAGGAAGAAGGCCGTCTGGTTCGTGAGCCCGGTGACAGAGCCGTCGGAGCGCTGGCGCTCGCGCAGGACGCGCAGCAGGACGCGACCTCGGCTGTCACGCGCTCGCTGACCGCAGGCGCGCAGGGCGAGGATCGAACGCTCGAGGTCCGCGGCGTTGTTCTGTCCGACCGCCTGGCGCCGCAGCAGCGTCACGGTCCGGGACGGGCAACGCTTGCCGGCCGCCCCGGTCCCGATCGCCGACCAGGCGGTGAAGAGCGAGGAGGACGGGCGGCCGCGTGCGGCACCCCAGCCTCCGTCGGCGTTGCGCGAGCGCTGCAGGTACCCCAGGGTCCGGCTCTTGGCGCTCGCCGCCTGCGCGGTGTCCGTGCCCAGGGGGCCGGGGCCCGCGCCCGCGGCGAGGGCCAGCGTGGCGATGCCTGCGACCACCAGCGCGAGAGGTCCACCCGTCGGGACGCCTCGGGCGACCCCGGCGAGCGGGCCCGGCGAGAGCGGGACCCATCGGATCTGCATCCGGGTCCGGAAGCGCTCGAGCGCGCGGACGAACGCCGGGCCGAAGGCCAGGCAGAAAGCGATGTTCCCGAAGGCGTGCGCGAGGTTGTAGGACAAGGAGACCCCGCTGATGACGACGAACTGCGCGAGCGTGTGGGACCCGCTGAGCGAGATCCAGGTCTGCAGGTCCATGATCACGCCGAAGCCGAGTCCGGCCAGACCGCAGCACAGCGCCAGGGGCCAGCGGCCCATCCGGCGGCCGGTCATCAGGGCGAGCCCCGCGCCGAACATCCCGCACAGGCCCCATGCACCCATCTGGAAGGGCGTCCAGGGACCCTGACCGAAGAAGAGGTTGGACGCCAGGGCGGCGACCGCCCCCACGGCGAACCCGGGTGCCCCGCCCAGGACGTAGCCGCTGAGGAGCACGATGTCGGTCGTCGGCTTGACGTTGGGCAGGGGGGCGAAGGCGATCCGTCCGATGGCTGCCAGAGCGGCGAGGGTGGCGACGAGCGCCAGCACCTTCGTCGACGGTGCGGCGCGCTCATACCAGCCGAACCCGGCGGTGAGCGCGAGGAAGAGGATGGTGAACGAGGCGAGGGTCCAGGTCATCGACCGATCTCCAGTGGTGGGGTGGGGTCCGTGGGGTGCGGTTCGACGACGTCCTTGCGGGCCGCGCGCTCGCGCAGGAGCGCGGCACCCGCCTCCGGGGTCAGGGCCCCACCGTCGCCGCCGAGGATCCGCGCGGTCTCCGTCGCGAAGTACCAGCCGCCGGCCAGGACCTCGGCCGGCGAGCCGTCGGCGATGGGGCGGCCGTCGGCCATCAGCACGACGCGGTCGGCGAAGGCGGCAGCGAACTCGGCGTCGTGCGTGGCGATCAGGACCGCGCTGCCGGCGTCGGCCAGGAGCGCGACGCGCTCGGCGAGGAGGGCCTTGGCACCGCGATCCATGCCACGCGTGGGCTCGTCGAGTGCGACGACGGCAGGCGGCGGCCCGTCCTCCATGTCGCCCAGGACAACCGCAAGCGCGAGGCGCTGGCGCTGGCCGCCGGAGAGGTCGCGCGGGTGTCGGCCGGCGTCGACGGGCAGCCCGGCCCGCTCACGGGCGGACGCCGGGGCCTCCTCCCCCACGGTCTCGTGCAGCAGGTAATCCCCAGGATGCTGCAGCAGCAGGGCGACGCGGGCACCCTCCGGCAGACGGACCTTTCCGCGGGTCGGGCTGAGCAACCCCGCCGCATGGCGCAGCAGCGTCGACTTGCCGGCGCCGTTGCGACCCATGAGCGCCACGCGCTCGCCGGGAGCCAGCCGGAGGTCGACCGCCCGCAGGATGGTGTGCCCGCCGGGCAGCTCGTGCCAGACGTCCTTGAGCTCGAGGGCGGCCACGGCCGCGTCACGGCGCGACGCCCGACGGGCACGCAGACCCCGCGTCCTCCCACCGTCGCGCGCGTCGCCGGCGACGACCCCCGTGGGCCCCTCGCGGAGCAGCCCGTGGGCGCGCAGGCTCGCACGGGCCTGCTTGACGCCGGAGGGCAGCGGCCCCACACCGACGGCGTCCAGCAGCCGGGCCCCCGGGGTCTGGAGCGACGGGGCGTGGGATCCGGCCCATCCCAGAAACGCCGCGGGCGCCGCGTCGCAGACCACGCGGCCCTCGTCGAGCACGATGACGCGGTCGGCTGCGCCCAGGCATCGTTCCAGCCGGTGCTCGGCGAGCACGACCGTCGTCCCCCACTCCTCGTTCAGCCGACGCAGCAGCCAGATGAGCTCGTCCCCGGCGACCGGGTCAAGCTGCGACGTCGGCTCGTCCAGGAGGACGAGCGGCGGGCGGCCGGCGAGCGCTGCGCCGAGCGCGACGCGCTGCAGCTCGCCGCCGGACAGCTCATGGGTCGGCCGGTCCAGCAACGCCTCGATCCCGAGCGCAAGCGCGACCTCTTCCACCCCGCGTGCGACGGCCGATCCGGTGTGGCCGTGGTTCTCCAGGGGAAACGCGAGCTCGGCGCGGACCGAGCCGAGGACGGCCTGCGTCTCAGGGTCCTGAAAGAGCGAGCCGCAGACCGCCGCCAGCGCACCGGGTGGATGCTCCCGCGTGTCCATGCCCACGGTCTGCACCGTCCCGGCGAACGTCCCGCCGTGAAAGTGCGGGACCAGGCCGCAGGCGGCGCGCAGGAGCGTCGACTTGCCGCAGGCCGACAGTCCGGCCAGGACGACGAACTCCCCGCGGTGAACGGTCAGCGAGACGTCGCGCAGCGACGGTTGCGCCGCATCGGGGTAGCGGTAGGTCAGCCCGTCGACCTTGAGCGCCGGAACGAGGCTCACGCGATCCCCCTGCGATCGGCGAAGGGCGTGAGCGCGACCGCGAGCAGCAGGACGACGAGGACGAGCTCCCGCGTTCCGAGAGCCAGGCTGAGCTCCGGGTACGCGGCGAAGTCGGCCACCGGTGTGACGAGCGCCCACACGAGCAGGGCGGTGAGGACGCCGCCCGCGGCAGCGAAGGCGCGGTCATGGCGCGACCACGGCCGGTCGCCACGGCCCCCGCGTCCGGCGGTCGGCAGCCCGTATCCACGGACCTCGAGGGTCGCCGCGACGTCCATGGCGCGGTCCAGCGCCCCCGTCGACACCGCGCGGAACACGGCCAGCCGCGCCCTCGGCCCGGAGCCACCGAAGTCCGCGCGGCAGCGACGGGCCTCCTCCAAGCGCTGGGCGTCGCGCGTGAGAACCGGCATGAGCCGCGTCGCGAGGACCGCGGTCATCGCCGAGTGCACCGAGACGCGGCGCAACAGCCGCAGCAGTTCGTCGGGGTCGACGGTCGCGCTGAAGAGGACGAAGGCCAGCATCACGACGAGGACCCGCGCGCCGAGGACGAGCCCGTAGACGAGCGCTTCCACCGTGAGGTCGATCTGCCCGAACGGCGGCACCTCGCCCAGACGCAGGAAGACGGTCAGCCCGTCACGGACGACGAACGGGTTGATGAGCGCGAAGAGCAGCGCCAGCGGCACCGCGAAGCGGGCTGTGCGGCGCAGGTCCGCCCCCACCCCGGCGCCGCGAGCGGCCCCGAGGACGGCGACCAGCACGGCGGCGAGGACGACGGGGTGCTCGACGAGCATCGCCATGGCGCCCAGCGCAAGACAGTAGGCCGACGCCGCCCCCGCACGGGCCGCGTGCAGCGGGCTGGCCAGCCGCCGATGGATCATCGTCCCGACGCACCCCCGGCGATCTCAGGGACTCCGACCGCCCGCCCGTCGTCGACCGCGAACGCGAAGTGGTCCTTCAGGTTGCCCTGGTCCAGCGCCCGGGCGGCGGCCAGGACGCCCGCGTCGTCGACGGCGGTGATGACCCAGACCGGCCGTCCGCCGTCCAGGCGCGTCGCGGCGATGAGCCCGTCCCCGGGCCCGAGCGTGCGCGTCGTCCGGCCCCGCGGGTCGAGGATGGCGATCGACTTGCCGTCCTTGGCCGGGCGCGCGTACACGCCGCTGGCCTTCGGGCCGTCGCCGATCAGGCGGACGGTGTCGTCGTCGCGGACACGCAGCCACGGCCCGACGACGACGCGCAGCGTCTCCTTCGTGATGGACTGCTGCAAGCCGCCCTGGGCGGCGAACACGCCCGCGGCGGTCATCGCATCCTGGACCTTCTGACAGGCCGGGATGTCGGCCGGGGTGCACTCGACGCGCACCGGCATCTTCTTGCCGTCCGGGCCGAAGCGGAAGGGTGCGGGGAAGGACCCCGACGACGGCGGGCACGTGCGACGTCACGCCCCAGTCATGGTGGTCCCACCAGATCGAGTCGGTCCTGCGGAGCTTCGTCGCAGCTGCGCCCCTGTCGGCTTCCACGCCGTTGACGTAGAAGAACCAGTCGACCGGTCGGCCCGCGCGCCTGCCGCCACCGACTCCGTCGATCGACTGGACGAACCCACCGCCGTACCGCGTCGTGACCTTGACGTTGCGCGAGAGCATGCGCATCACGGTGTCCTCCCCACCGAGCTCGGGCTCGGGGAGGTCGGCCAGTGGCTTGCTCCCGAAGTCCCGCGTGATGACGAGCTGCGCACCGGTCGGGCTGTCCCCCGCGCCCAGCCCACAGCCCGTCGTCGCCAGCGCGGTGACGAAGAGAAGGGCCAGGGGCAGGACGCGGCGGGACATCATCGGCTCACCTCACCGTGAAGACGATGCGGTCGCGTCCGCGGGCGCTGATCTTCGAGACGTTGCCGGCCTTGTCGACGGCCTGCACGTCCAGGACGTAGCGCCCGGCCGGCAGTCGCACCGGAAGCAGGTAGGACCACTCGCGCTTGTCGCCGATCGAGAAGAACGTGCCGCCGGAGGCCCCGCAGACCTTGGACTTGACGAGATGCTCGACGTCGCCGTCCAGGAACGAGCAGTGCGGGCCCTTGCGACGCGTCAGGCGCAGGCGGACGTCCTGCAGCCCGCTCGGGTCGCTCGCGACGGTGCCGGCCAGGTCGTACGGAGCCCTGGTGCGGCTGAAGACGGCCTGCTCCTTGAGGCCTCCCCTGATCGCGGGCAGGGGCGCCGTCCTGTCGGTCGTCCCGCACGCGCCATCGTTGCCGTTGGTCTGGCACGGCGCCGCGGACCCACAGAAGCCGTCGGCGCCGTCGGTCACGCAGACCGAGACGGCCACGCGCACCTGGCCGGGCTTTGTGACGAGCAGGTTCAGCGGCCCGCGGGCGGTGGCCGTCAGCGTGGCCTTGCCGTCCGCGCCGGTCTGGGCCGAGAGGCCACCGCCGGCGACCGTCGCACCGGCGGACGGACCCTTGGTCGTCGTGGACTTGTAGTCCGGCGCGCCGCCGAACGTCGTCGTCGATTCGGTCACCGCGACGGTGAACGGCGCGCCGGGGGCCGCGGTTGCCGGAGCGGTCGCGACGAGCGGCTCACCGGAGAAGCAGCCGTTGGACGCGCCGGCGCAGGCGGCGTAGAAGAGCACCTGGTCGCCCGGCTGCAGCTCCGTGTCGCAGAGGCCGGACTCCGAGGCCTTGCCGTTGACCCACAGCGCCCAGTAGGAGCCGCCTGAGAACGGGTGGGACTCGCCCTTGATGGTCTCGACGATCTGGGCGAAGGTGTACGGGCCCGACCAGTTCCCGGCCGTCGCCTGCTGCAGGGCGCCGCCGGCGCTCGTGCCCGAGCACGCGGTGCCGGTGCCCTTGTCGATCGGCGCGGTGGTCGTCGTGACGGTCACCCGCGGGACGAGGGTCGCTGCAGCGCCCTCCACGCGGACGCTGACCGCGCCTGGGGTCGCGGCCGACGCTTGAGCGACGCCGGTGAGGGTGAAGAGACAGACGGCAAGCGATGCGAGGCGTCGCCGAGAGGACGGGTAGGACATGAGCCACCCCTTTCCACGAGGGTTTGTGGGCATGAGGTCGGAGACAGGTCTCCTGGCTCCCGGGCCGATCCCCTCACGCCTTCCCGAGCCCTTTGTCGGGCCCAGTGGCTCGCACCGCGACGGGTGCTCTGTGGGGGACATCCCCGGTCACAGTGGCGGGACCGCGCCGGATTCACACCGACTTCCCTGCACCACCGACCAAACGAAGGCGGAGAATACCCCGTTCGGCAAGCGTGTATGTACGACGTCGACTCCGCGGTCCCGCCGGGTCGGCGCCGCGACCAGGGATCCACCCGCATCTGCGAGACTCGGCCGGCGATGACCGTGAACCTCACCCGGATCTACACGAAGCTCGGCGACGGCGGCGAAACGCACCTGGGCGACATGTCGCGCGTGCCCAAGACACACGCCCGCATCGAGGCGTACGGCGAGATCGACGAGCTCAACAGCCACATCGGCGTGCTCCTCGGCGAGGAGAGCTTGCCGCGCCCCTACGTCGACTGGCTGGTCCGCGTGCAGAACGATCTCTTCGACCTCGGTGCCGACCTGTCGGTGCCCGAGCCACCGGAGCCCGCCGAGCGCGAGCGCCTGCGGGTCACGCCCGAGCAGACGACGTGGCTCGAAGAGCGGTGCGACGAGGTCAACGCGACGCTCGAGCCGCTGAAGTCGTTCGTGCTGCCCGGCGGAACGCGGGCTGCTGCGTACCTGCACGTCTGCCGGACGGTCTGCCGCCGCGCAGAGCGGCGCGCGCTGCTCGTCCAGGACGCCAACCCGGAGGTGGTCCGCTACCTCAACCGGCTGTCTGACCTGCTGTTCATCCTCGCCCGCGGGGCCAACGGGACGGCCGGGACCCCGGAGCCGCTCTGGAAGCCGGGCGCCTCGCGCTGAGCGCTCGGCCGCCGACGGCGGTCAGGCCCGGACCCCGCGAGCCAGGCCGGCTGCCAGCGCGGTGGCCAGGCCGGCGATGGCGAGCGCTCCGAGGACGAACCACGGGCGTTCCTCCGCAAAGGACGCTGCTGCCTGGGGACGGGCGACCCACGCCGCGACCAGGGCGCTGACGGCAGCCGCACCGACGACCATCGGGCCGAAGGCGCTCAGCCCTTCGGGCCTGACCTGCAGGCCACCGCTCTCGGCCGCCGTGCCCCGGTCGGGCAGTGCCTCCACGATGGCGACGGCGACCAGCGTCCACATCGAAGCGACGAAGAAGCCGCCGATGACGTCGCTGGGGAAGTGCCAGCCCAGCGCGAGGATCGAATACGAGACGCTGATCGCGAAGAGGGCACCGATCGCTGCCACCGTCGGTCGGGCGACGCGGGGGCGCGGCGAGGACCGCGCAGAGGCCGAGCGTCATCGATGCGGTCGCGTGACCGCTGGGCCACGAGGCGGCGGCGATCTGGCCTTCGCCAAGCCAGTCCGACGTCCGCGGGTGAGCGAGCATCTGCTTCAACGACGCGGTGGTCGCGCCGGTCAGAAAGAGCAGGAAGAGGATCGCGACGCCCGACCGGGCGGCGACGGCGCACAAAGGCGACGCCCGCCAGGAACAGGCCGATGATCGCGTACGGCTTGGGGTCGGCGAGATGGGCGACGCCGGCGATGAACTCGGTCACCCGCGGCTGGTTCAGCGCCACGAAACCCTGGAGCGTCGCGTTGTCGCGGACCTTCGCCACCGGCACGAGGTAGGCCAGGACCCCGGTGAGTGCCAGACCCATCGCGCAGACCAGTGCCGCAAGGAGGGCGATACGGGGCTGTCGCAGGCTGGTCACGTCGTGTCCAGGGTAACCGGCGCCCGAGGTCGAACACGGGGCAGGAACGGGCGCTGCGGAGGCGAAGGGTGCTGCATGGAGCCTCTCGGTCTGCTGCCCCCGCTGCTGGGTGCCCGCGCATACGACGAGACGGGCGCGCGCCTCGGACACGTCGCCGACGTCCTCTTCGACGAGCGCTCGCAGCGCCCGGAGTGGCTGCTGCTCGTCCTGCTTCGCGTGACCGATCGGTTCGTCCTGGCTCCTGCGCGTGGCGTCAGGCATCACCCCAGCGGACTGGACCTCCCGCTACCGCGGTCCCTCGTCCGGGACGCGCCGCTCTCCCCTGGTCCGCCGAACGAGCTCGGACCGGCTCACGCACGGCGGCTCGCCGCCCACTACGGGGTTCCTGCGTCCTGCGGGCCGTGGACGGGGCTCGTCGAGCCGTCGCTCGGGCTCGTGGACGACCGGGTCCGCATGGCCGGCTGACCCGCCGGCAACCGGCCGCAAAGCGACCCGGCAGCGCCGAAGCGCCCCGGGTCATGTCAGCGTCCGGGTAGAGGCCCCTTCGCTGCATGGCGGACCCTACCGCGTCACCGCCGACGCGCCACGTCGCGAGCCGTGTGGTTGCACAAGCAACCACTTGGGTACGGTGGTGAGCATGCACGAGTCACTTTTCTCCCCCGCCACCGCCGGCGCCCTGACGACGAAGAACCGTCTTGTCATGGCACCGATGACCCGCAACCGCGCCGGAGACGGCGAGGCTCCTGGCGAGCTGAACGCCGAGTACTACGCCCAGCGCGCCGGGGCGGGGCTCATCGTCACCGAGGGCACCCAGCCCACCGCCGATGGCCAGGGCTACCCCCACACCCCCGGCCTGCACTCCGCAGACCAGATCGAGGGCTGGCGCGCGGTCGCCGACGCCGTGCACGCCGCCGACGGCCTCATCGTCGGCCAGCTCATGCACTCCGGTCGCATCTCGCATCCGAGCATCATCGGCCAGACGCCCGTGGCTCCGAGCCCGGTCAAGCCCGCGGGCGAGGTTTCACCGGCGCCGGCACCGAGCCGTTCCACACCCCGCGTGAGCTGACGACCTCCGAGGTCGAAGTGCTTGTCCAGGGCTACGCGGACGCCGCACGCAACGCGATCGCCGCCGGCCTTGACGGCGTGGAGCTCCACGGCGCCAACGGCTACCTCATCGCGCAATTCGGCGCGACCGGGACCAACCAGCGCACCGACCGCTTCGGCGGCGACGCCAAGGGCCGCGCGACGTTCCTCAAGGAGGTCGTCGCCGCCACCGTCGACGCGATCGGCGCCGACCGCGTCGGCCTTCGCCTCTCCCCCGGCAACCCGTTCAACGACCTGCACGACGACGAGCCGCGCGACGGCTTCGCCGCCGCGGTGAAGATCGCCCAGGACGCCGGCCTGGCCTACCTGCACGTCTGCGAGACCGCACCGGACGACGGCTGGTCCGCCATCGCCGACGCCCGCGAGGTCTTCACCGGGACCCTCATCGCGTCCAACGGCTTCGTGCAGCAGTGGTCGTTCGCGGAGATGGCCTCGCTCGTCGACGACGGCAAGGTGGACCTTGTCGCCATCGGCCGTCGCTACCTCGCCAACCCGGACCTCGACGAGCGCATCCGTACCGGCGCCGAGCTGAACGAGGGCGACGACTCGACGTACTACGGCGGCGGGGCCGAGGGGTACACGGACTACCCCGCGCTGCAGACGGCCTAGTCCCGGGGCCGGGCCGGGCTTGGCACCCGCTCGGGGGCCGGGCCGAGCTTGGCACCCGCTTGAGGACCGAGCAGCAGCACGGGCCGACGCGGCTTCTGCCTCAAAGTGGAGGTGGGGCCGCTTCCCCTGAGCCGACAAGAACTCCGCCGTCGAACTCGAGGCCGCCTGGGACCGAGCGCGCGGCGGCCGCCCCGCTCGCGAGCGCTCGGTCGCGGATCTGCTCGCGGGCTTCGGGGCCCATCCCCGCCAAGGCGAGCGCGAGGGGTCCCGCGAGCTCTGGGACCCGTCCCCACCAGGCATCGAGCGACTCCACGAACATCGCCGAGGCGACACGCTCCACACGGACGTCTCGCAGGCCGCCCTCCGCGAGCGCCGCTGCGAGTCGGTCCGGGTCGTCCAGCGCGAAGGGGCCAGGCACGTTGGGCGGCGGAAACGGCACCCCAAACTGTTCGCCGACGGCGTCGAGAATCAGACCCAGCCACGGATTGGATTCGCGTGCGTCCCAGGTCATCGTGGCGTAACGCCCGCCCGGCCGAAGGACACGAACCGCCTCCTTGATCGCATCAGCGGGCGGCTCGACGAACATGAGCCCGTGCCGGCAGATCACCACGTCGAACTCGGCATCCTTCGCCTGGGTCGCGATGAGGTCGGCGACCCGTGTCCTGACGTGCGGCAGCGCCGTGGTGCGGCGGGCAGCAGCTTCCACCATGGTCGGCGCGGCGTCAGTTATGACGACCCGGCCAGTCTCGCCGACGCGCGCGGCGGCCGCGATGCCAGTCCCTCCGGGCCCGGCGGCGAGATCAAGCACCGCGTCTCCCACACCGATCTGCGCCGCGTCGAGCATCGCCTCCGTCGCCCTTGCAAGATGGGCGTCCACGAAGTCGGCGTTGCGCTCCCAACTGTGAGCGACGCTCTCCCACATCTCTGACATGTCGAGTAGCTTCGCAGAGCGAAGCAGGAACGCGGCAACGTTCTTGGCTCGCGCGAGTGGACCGAGAACGAGAAAACCCCGCTGGTGCGGGGCTTTCTGAGGTACCGCTACGGAGATTCGAACTCCGGTTTCCGCCGTGAGAGGGCGGCGTCCTAGTCCCCTAGACGATAGCGGCGCGGGGCAAGGCAGAGTAGCAAGGACATTTCTGACGTGCCGTCCGGCGAAGGACCGGGCGGCCCACCCTCCCGGCGCCGGGTGACCGGTAGATTCAACGCGATGCCGGTGCCCGACCGTGAGCGCGATGCGTCGCTTGTCCTCGCCCCCCACGCCGACGACGTCTCGACGCGCTGGATGTGGCTCGGCGTCGCCATCCCCATCGGATTCGGCTCCTGGGTCCCGCTTGTCGCCGGATACCGCGTGCGCGACGGCCGCTGGATCGCCGGTGGTCTGGCCCTCGTCGCCTTCGCGCTCTTCGCGTTCGTCTTCGCGACGATCGAAGAGGACAACCACTACGGCGGCATGCTCCTCATGATCTCCTGGACCTTGCACGGCGCCACCTCGTTCGCCCTGCGGCGGCCCTACCGGCGGCGCATGGCGGTGCAGTCGACCTACGACGATCGCATCGTGATGGCCGAGCACACCGATCAGGAGCGGCGCGCGATGCTCGCCCTCGCGACGGAGCATCCGGCGCAGGCCGTGTCGCTCGGCGTCGGCCGCCCGGATCTCGGCGGCGCCCGCCATGGACACCTCGTCGACATCAACCACGCCCCGGCAGGGACGATCGCGCGCCTGCCGGGCGTGAGCGACGACCTGGCCGCCGAGATCGTCACGCTGCGGGACGAGCTCGGGTGCTTTGACTCCGTCGAGGACCTCGGCGCGCTCCTGTCGCTCCATCCGCGGGTCGTGGAAGCCATGCGGACGCGGGCCGTCGCGCTCCCGGACTGACGGATCGAAGATCCCCGGGCAGGCAGGATGCGCCCGGCGGACCGGAACCGGTACATTTCCGGCCCCCGCGGATGTGGTGGAATTGGTAGACACGCAGCGTTCAGGTCGCTGTGGGGGCAACCCCGTGGAGGTTCGAGTCCTCTCATCCGCATGGCACGCAGCCCGCAGCCGGGGCCGCGAAGATCCCGGTCGTGACCGACGCGCGCCCGCCGTCATACTCGCCCGTCGATGGCGCACGTCCACACCACCGAGCTCGCGTACGCCCACCCGGGCGGCGACACGCTCTTCTCGAACGTCACGTTCAAGCTGCCCGCCGGCCGCCACGCCGGGCTCATCGGCGTCAACGGCGTCGGCAAGTCGACGCTGCTGCGGATCCTCGCCGACGATCTCGACGCCGAAGAAGGGGACGCGTCGCTCGGGGGCCGGGCATTGTGGATGCGCCAGGACGTCGGCACGGGCGACGGCACGGTCCGCGAGCTGCTGCTCATGGGCGCGCCGCCCCGGCTGCACGCCGCGGGCACCGCGCTGCTGCAGGCCGAGCGCGAACTGGCTGCCGGCGACGACTCGGCCGGGGTCCGGCTGGGGACCGCCATCGGCGAATGGTCTGACCTGGGTGGGTATGAGCTGGAAGGGCAGTGGGACGCCGTCTGCCGCCGCATCGCCGGCGCCGGGCTGACCGAGGTCGGCGATCGTCCGTCCGTGACGCTCTCCGGTGGCGAGCGCAAGCGTCTCGTGCTCGAGTTGCTCTTCGGGTCCGACGCACCGATCCTCCTGCTGGACGAGCCTGACAACTTCCTCGACATCCCCGCCAAGCGCTGGCTGGAAGAGCAGATCCGCTCCAGCCGCAAGACCGTGTTGCTCATCAGCCACGATCGCGAACTGCTCGCCGCGTGCACCGACGCGATCGTCACGCTCGAGGGCAACGGCGCCTGGGTCCACGACGGCTCCTACGCCACCTACGCGCAGGCCCGCGCCGACCGTCAGAAGAAGCTCGGCGACCGCCTGGCGCAGTGGAACGAGGAGGAGAAGCGCCTGCGCGATCTCGTCCGCGTCTTCAAGGAGCGCGCCCGCTACTCACCCGACCTGGCCAAGCGCGCCAACGCCTTCGAGACCCGCCACAAGCGGTTCGTCGACGCCGGGCCGCCACCGGCGCCGATCAGCGACAAGACGATCAGCGTCCGCCTGCAGGGTGCAGACTCCGCCCGGAAGGTCGTCGCGCTGCACGACGTGGCGATCGACGGCCTCGTCAAGCCGTTCAGCGACGAGGTGCACTTCGGGGAGCGCGTGGGCCTCATCGGACCGAACGGCTCGGGCAAGACCCACGTCATGGCGCTGCTGAACGGCAGCACGCAGCCTGCCGCCGGACGCGTCGTCCTCGGTCCCCGCGTCTCCCCCGGCCTCTTCACCCAGCTGAACCGCCGCGACGACTTCGCCGGGCGCACGCTGTCGGACATCGTCGAGGAGCGCACCGGGGCGTACGAGACCGCGATGCGCGGGCTGGCACGGTACGACCTGCAGCACGCGTCAAACCGATCGGTCGAAACGCTCAGCGGCGGGCAGCGCGCCCGGCTGGAGATCCTCTGCCTGGAGCTCGAAGGACACAACCTGCTGCTGCTGGACGAACCGACGGACAACCTCGACGTCGAGTCCTGCGAGGCGCTGGAGTCCGCGCTGGACGGTTTCACCGGGACGGTCGTCGCGGTCTCCCACGACCGGGCCTTCCTCCGACGGCTCGATCGTTTTCTCCTGCTGGACCACGACGGCCGTGTCACCGCGCTGCCGGATGTCCGCTCGGCGCTCGAGGCGCTGGAGCAGGTCGGGCGGGCCGGCCGCGAAGGCTGAGCACGGCCCGCCGGAAGACTGCAGACCGGATCAGCGGACGGCGGCGTACGCTGCGGCCGAGCGGCCTTCGCGCTCCTGGGCCATGACGAAGCGTGCCAGCAGCCGCTCGTCCGGGGCCGGCAGCTCGTCGAACTGGATCGCGCGGTGACCGAACTGGGTGGCACGGACGATCGAGCCCTCACCCCGCAGCTCACCATGGTCGGGAAGCAGGATGCCGAAGCGGACGCGGGAGTCCAGCGTGAGGACGGACGCCTGCTCGATGAGCATGCCCCCGACCGACAGGTCGACGGTCCGCGTCAGCAGGTCGTCGCCGCCGAGCACGCCGGCGACGCTGACCCGGACCGCGCAGTGCACGCGGGCGAAGTTGCGACGCTGCATGATGACCGCCTCCTCCGCCCCACGGAGCAGCAGGCGCTCACCGTCGACGCTCAGCCGCCCGCCCCGTCGGACCAGCCCGCGGGCGCTACGCCACTCAAGGGCGGCCTCGCAGCTCGACACGCCGCCCGGCATGACGACCTCGCCGGTCATCGACTCGACGGTCACGCTCTGCGCGCCGGTGTCCTGCACGCGCACCGGCAGGCGCCAGCCTCCGGCCACGACGAGGTCGACCGGGTGCCCGCGGAGAGGGGCCGGTGCGTTGGCAGGATCGAGAACGGGTGTGCGCATGGACCTTGTCCGGGGTCATCGACGGGCACCACGCAGGCTTGAGAGACCGAGCCAGGAGAGGGCGAACAGCAGCGCCGGCGCGACCGTGAGGCTGGGGACGACGTCCCCCTCCCTGACGCCGGAGACCGCGATGGCGACGACCATCACGCCGCTCAGGACCACGCAGACCGGGAGGACCAGACGCTCGCGCAGGAGCAGGACGCCCCCGACGAGCTCCAGGACACCTGCGGCGACCACCCACCACCCGGCAGCGGGCAGCCCGAAACGCTCGAAGTTGTCGCGCTCCCACCCGAAGGCCAGGAACTTCGGCAGGCTCGCAAGCACGAAGGACCATCCGACGACGAGCAGCACGCGACGGCGGACCGCGCCGCCGGTGCCGGTGCCGGTGCCGGTCACCTACCCGCCCGGGTGCTCGATCTCGGCGAGCTCGCGCTTGAGGATCTTGCCGGTCGGGTTGCGCGGCAGCTCGTCGACGAAGATGACCTCACGCGGCGACTTGTAGCGTGCGGTGTTGTCCTTGACGAACGACTGCAGCTCGGCCTCCGTCGTCGTCTGCCCGGTGCGCTGGACGACGAAGGCGCGCAGCCGCTGCCCGAAGTCCGGATCGTCGACGCCGATGGCGGCCGCGTCCTCGACGGCAGGGTGCGTGACGAGGAGCTCCTCGATCTCTCGCGGGAAGACGTTCTCGCCGCCGGAGACGATCATCTCGTCGTCGCGGCCGTCGATGTACAGGCGACCGTCGGGGTCGAAGTGTCCGACGTCGCCGGTGGACATCATCCCGTCGATGACGTCCTTGTGACCACCGCCCGTGTACCCCTCGAACGGCGACGTCGTGCCGACGAAGATCCGGCCGGTCTTGCCCTGGGGCAGCGGGGAGCCGTCGTCGTCGAGGATGACGACCCTCGCTCCCAGCGCCGGCTTGCCGACGGAGTTCGGCGCCTCACGCACGTCGACGGGCGTCGCGAGCGTCGCCACGGCGACCTCCGTGGATCCGTAGAGGTTGTAGATGACGTCGCCGAGCATCGCGGTCGCCCTCGTCGCGACCTCTGCCGGCAGCTGCGAGCCCGCGCAGAAGACGACCCGCAACGAGCTGAGGTCGTGGCCGGCGACCTCCTCCTCCCCGAGCGCCAGAACACGCTGGAGCATCACCGGGACGACGCAGACGCCGGTGGCCTGGTGCTCGTCGACGTCCCGGAGGAACTCCTTCGCATCAAAGCGCCGGCGCAGCACGAGCTTGGAGCCGAGGCTGATCGTCAGCAGCGCGATGATCAGCCCTGTGCCGTGGAAGAGCGGCGGCCCGATGACCGTCGCCTCGCGGGACTTCATCGGCATGCGCTGCAGGAGCGCACCGGGCAGGGCGAGCGACTTGGGCTCCGCCCGCGGGGCGCCCTTAGGGGTCCCGGTCGTACCGCTCGTCAGCAGGACGATGCGTCCTGGTCGGCTTGGCGGGGCGGTCGGGGTCGGGTCCCCGCCGGCGACGAGTTTGCCGAACGGGTCCTGCGACGCATCCTGCGCCGCGCAGGCGATCTTGCCCCGGCTCGGCGTGATGTCGGCGACCTCCTCCTCGAAGGCCTCGTCGTAGACCAGCAGGTCCACGCCCTCGCGTTCGGCGACCTCCTTCACCTGGCGCGACGAGAAGGCGGTGTTCAACCAGACGGCGCTCGCCCCCAGGCGCGAGGCCGCAAAGGACGCGATGAGCGGCGCGCGGTGGTTGCGGCAGAGGATGCCGATCGTCGCGCCCTCCCCCAGGCCCTGTGCACGCCAGGCGTTCGTCAGGCGGTTGACCTGCTCCTCGAGCTGGTCGAAGGTGATCTCGCCGAATTCGTCGGCGATCGCCGGGTGGGACCCGTGCCGCAGCGCCGCGATCTTCGGGGCCGCGCCGAACGGCCCGAACCGGCGCAGGGCGTTCGCGCCGGCCAGCAGCTTGTCCGGGGACTCGAGGGCGACGACGCCCGCACGGGCCAGCGCGGCAACGGACCGCGCCTCGATGGAGGCGCGGCGGACAGGCTCGGCGAAGCGGTGAACCGGATTCATGTGGCGGCACCCTACCCCGCGGCTCCACCCTCCGACGCCGCGGTGCCGGCGTTCGGACTCGACCAGTCCAACTTCAGGAGCGGTGCGTCGTGGCCGATTCCGTGATCACGGATGAACCCCGACCCGACCCCCGTCAGCTGGCTGTGTCCGACGCTCTCCGCTCGCGAGCGGGCGGTCGACATGGAGCACCGCCTGCAGCCGGTACGCAAGCTCACGATGCTCGCTCTCGCCGTGACGCTCCTGGCCTGCGGCCCCTGGCTCGGCTTCTGGACCCTTGCGCCGCTCGCGGTCGCGACCGTGGGTTTCCTCCTCGTCGACCGCGGACTGGACCGGGCGGCCCGCCCAGAACTGCGGATCGCGGTCGCCTGGGTCATCTCGATGGTCGCGATCGCGGCGTCCGTCGCGGCGTCAGGCGGCCCGGGCGCACCCACCGTCTCGTGGCTCGTGCTGCCGGTCGTCACCCTCCCCGCGCGCTTCGGCACCCGCGGCCTCGTCGTCGGCTCGTCGTTCGCCGCGGTCCTGATCGCCGCGGTCACCGTCGGGGTGCACCCGTCGGAGGTCTCAGCCCAGCCCGACCTGCTGCTGACGCCGCTGGCGCTCCTGTTCGGCGTCGCGGCCCTGCTGATGGCGCTCATGCGATCGGACCTGCACCACCGATCCGCGGCCGTCATCGATCCGCTGACCGGCATGCTGAACCGGGCGGCGCTTGCCACACGGGCCGGCGAACTGGCCCAGCAGGCGCAGGTCGTCGGGTTGCCCGTCGGCGTCATCGTCGGCGACCTGGACCGGTTCAAGGCCGTCAACGACGTCCACGGCCATGCGACCGGCGACGCCGTCCTGCAGGAGGTGGCCTACCGCCTGCGCAAGCATCTTCGGGCCTTTGACCTGGCCTACCGGCTGGGCGGCGAGGAGTTCGTCGTTCTCGTGCCCGGCGCCTCCGTGACCCAGGCGGCCGACGTCGCCGAGACCCTCCGAGCGGCGATCGACGCCTCACCGATCGCAGGCCTGACGATCTCCATGTCGTTCGGCGTGGCCGCCTCGACCCCCGGGACCTTCGACTTCGAGGAGGTCTTCGACGCCGCGGACCGCGTGCTCTACGAAGCCAAGGCGCAAGGACGCAACCGGGTGTGCACGGCCGAGAAGGCCGACGCCGGGCGGCCACTGGCCGCTGCGTGACGGAGTTTCCCACCGCGCTGCCCCCGACGCATCTAGCATCCACGGCATGCCGACCGATGTCACCGCTGGCACCCTGCAGATGTCGCAGTTCGAGGAGCACCGCCGGGCGCTCACCGGGTTCTGCTACCGCATGCTGGGGTCAGGGTCCGAGGCCGAGGACGCCGTTCAGGAGACGATGGTGCGCGCCTGGCGCAACGCCGACCGCCTGCAGGCTCACGGCGCCCTGAAGTCCTGGCTGCATCGCATCGCGACGAACGTGTGCCTCGACATGCTGCAGGGTCCCCAGCGCCGGGCGCTGCCGATGGATCTGGGCCCGTCCGCAGGAGCGGACTCACCGTTGGGGACGACGCTCCCCGAGCACGCCTGGGTGCAGCCGATCGCCGACGGCCGCGTCCTGGAGGACGCCGGTGACCCCGCGCAGGTCGCCGAGGGCCGCGAGACGCTCCGGCTCGCGTTCGTCGCGGCCCTGCAGCATCTTCCGCCGCGCCAGCGGGCCGTGCTCATCCTCTGCGAGGTCCTGCACTGGCGGGCGGCGGAGGTCGCCGAACTGCTGGACACGACGGTTGCGTCGGTGAACAGCGCGCTGCAGCGGGCCCGGGCGACGCTCGCGTCGCTGGACCTGAGCGTCGACGGCGCCGCCGGGGCGCCGGCAGCGCTGGCCGGCGACGAACAAGAGCTGCTCGCCCGGTACGTCGACGCCTTCGAGCGGTACGACATCGACGAGCTCGTGGCCCTGCTGCACGAGGACGCGACGTTCTCGATGCCCCCGTTCCCGCTGTGGCTGCGCGGGCGCGAGGAGGCCGGGCGATTCATGCTCGGGCAGGGCGCGGGCTGTCGCGGCTCGCGCCTGCTCACGACCCGGGCGAACGGCCATCCGACGGCCGCCATCTACCACCCCAAGGAGGGCGGCTTCTACGAGCCGTGGGCCATCGTGCTGCTCGAGATGTCAGACGGACGGATCGACGGGCTGCATCACTTCATCGGACCCCAGGTGTTCGCCGAGTTCAGCCTGCCCCTGAGGCTGCAGGCCGAGGACTTCGTCCAGGCCGGCGAGCAGGACCAGGCGCCGCAGGTCGTCGCCGGCGCCGGCGACCTCTAGTCGGGCGCCGGCGCGCCGGGCGTCGAGCGCGAGGCGGGCCAGCGCCGCGACGTGGCCCATGCACGCGGGCGAAGCCACCGGCGCTCTCCGGGCCAGTTCCGTCCCGTCGGCGGCGACCGTCCTCACGGTCGCCGGGATGTCGAAGTTGCCGCAGATCACGGGTCCGGCCTCGTTTCTCGGCACTGCTGTCGTGGCGAAGACCGCGCCGGGCGCCCAAAGTCATCGTCAGGTGTCGAACCCGACGTTCCACCGCGGGGGACCGGGGGTACGCTCGCCAGCGCCCCCACCGGAGACCTCGCCTTGTCCACACCGCCGCTCCCACCAGAAGATCAACCGACCGAGCGCCTCGCGCGCCCCCGCGCCGCGCGGGAGCCCGTGGCGCCGACCGGTGCCGTCGTCGACGACCCGGCCTACGGCATCTCACCGGCTGCGGCCGCACTGGCGGACACCGTCCGGACGCTGCGCAACGCGCTGGCCGCCCTGGCCGTGCTGACGGTGGCGGCCCTGCTGCTGGCGTTGTACGCGCTGAACCAGGCAAACGCCGACGACAGCAACGGCCGTGACGCCAGCCAGGCCCGGGTCGCGAAGCTCGAGGACCGCGTCAGCCGCCTCTCGTCGCTCGTCAAGGACACGCGGTCGGACGTCAGCGCGCTGAAGGACGGTGCGGGCTCGACGAAGGACGGGGCTGCGACCGACAGCGCGAGCGCGAGCGACGTCGAGAGCCTGCGTGCCTCCGTCAAGGCGCTGGACGCGCGCGTGTCCGACGTCTCTTCAGGGAAGTCGGATTCCACGGACTCCCAGGCAGCCATCGACGCGCTGGGTCAACGCGTCGACGAGCTCTCACAGCAGGTGAAGGACCTGCAGTCCACCCAGCAGCAGCAACAGCCCTGACGCAGCGCGGTCCGTGATGAGCGCGGCGTGCGCCGCGCGACACCAGCTCGATCTGCCGAAAACAGGTGCGCGACGTGAGTCGGTATGCGAACCTCGCCCCATGGCCTCGCGGTCCGGCCTCCCTGCTGGGATCCTCACCTGCGTCTTCACCGACATCGAGGGTTCCACGCGGCTGCTGCGAGAGCTCGGGGCCGGCTTCGACGAGGTGCTCGCGCTGCACGATGCGGCGCTGCGAGCGGTCTGGCTCGCGCATGACGGGCGGGAGGTCAAGACGCTCGGCGACTCGTTCTTCGTGGTGTTCGAGGACGCGCGTGACGCGGTCGCCGCCGCCGTTGCCGCCCAGCGGGCGATCGGCGCAGTCGACTGGCCGACGCCGCTGCCCATCCGGGTACGGCTGGGCATGCACACGGGCTACGCGCGGCCGACCCATGGCGACTACACCGCGATGGTCGTCAACCAGGCGGCGCGTGTCGTCGGGGCCGCGCGCGGAGGGCAGGTCCTGCTCACGGACGCCACCGCAGCCGCCTTCCGGGAGGGCGGCGGTCGTGACGGCGTGCGCCTCGTCGCGCTCGGACGCTTTCGCGTGCGTGACTTCGACGGCCCGACGGCACTGCACACCGCAGCGGGCCCCGGGGTGCGGCCGGTGGAGCTCCCCCTCGGGTCCGCCCGGCGGACGGGCACAACCTCGTGCGGCCGGTCACGTCGCTCGTCGGCCGGGGTGCGGAGGTCACGAGGGTCGGACAGCTGCTGGGCCCGGGGATGGTCACCACCGTCGTCGGACCGGGCGGCGTCGGAAAGACCCGGCTGGCGACCGAGACCGCGCTCGCGGTGGCTGACGACTGGGCCGACGGCGCGTGGTTCGTCGACCTCGCCCCGCTCACGGACGGGAAGCTTGTCGGCGACGCGGTCGGTGACGCCGTCGGAGCACCGACCGCCCTGGGCGGCGAGCGCTGGCCCGAGGTCCTCGATCATCTCGGCGAGCGCGACGCGCTCATCGTCCTGGACAACTGCGAGCACGTGGCCGATGCCGGAGCCCGCGCGGCGGCCGAGCTCGTCGCATGCTGTCCGAACATCGCGGTACTCGCCACGAGCCGTGGGCCGCTCGGCCTTCGCGGCGAGCAGGTCCACCGCCTTGCGGCGCTGGCGACGGACGGACACGACGCCCCGGCGGTCGAGCTGTTCCTGGACCGCGCCTACCCTGGCGCCGGCGAATCGGTCGCGGGTCACGGGGCCGACCGCGCGACGATCGCACGGCTGTGCGCCCAACTCGACGGGCTCCCGCTGGCGATCGAGCTGGCCGCCGCCCGGACCACCGCGATCGCCCCGGCCGAGATCCTGCGGCAGATGCAGCGCTCCCCGGGCGTCATCCGGTCCAGGGACCCGTTGCTGCCCGGACGCCAGCGAAGCCTCACACGGCTGCTGGACTGGAGCTGGGACCTGCTCGCGCCCGACGCACAGGTCGTCCTCAGTCGCCTCAGCGTCTTTGCCGCCGGGTTCGATGTGGATGCAGCAGAGATCGTCGGCGCCGGCGGCGACGTCGAGGTCGACGATGTCGCCGAGGCGCTGTGGTCGCTCATCGACGCGTCCCTCGTCCGGCTCGAAGAGACGACGGGCGCCACGCGGTATCGGCTGCTGTCGACGGTCCGGGTCTACGCGAGCGCCCGCGGTGACCCTGACGATCTGGCGCAAGCCGCTCACCGGATGGCGCTCATGCTGCTGCACCGCGTCGGACCGCCCCGTGCCACGGAGCTCGGTTGGACGGGCGCGATGGCTCTGGAACTCGACAACGCCCGGGCGGCGGCGGCGCGCGTCGATGACCCGGGTGTCGCTCACGCTCTGTCCTGGTGCATCGGCAGTTGGCATGGACGGCAGGATCGCCTGCGCGACACCATCGACGAGCTGTCGCGGCACCTGGACAGCCGGCCCGAGCCCGTCAGCGAGCGCGTTGCCGCCCTGGCGCTGCTCGCCGATCTGCAGCTGCTCGTAGGCGAACCGACGGCCGCGCGGAGCACGCTTGACCAGGCGCGGCAGCTCGCCGACGAGGTCGGGGGTCCCGACTGGGACCCGACGGTCGTCACCCGGACCGCCGGTGAGGTGGCGCTGCGCAGCGGCGATGCCGGTGCCGCGGTGGCATTGGCACTTCAAGGGCTGGGGCAGTCGCCGCCGCACCGGGCCAGAGGCCGCCTGTTGTCGCTGCTCGGCTGCGCCCGTGCGGCGCTCGGCGATCTGGATGGTGCGGTCCGGGCGTTCGAGGACGAGTTGCTCGCCGAGACGGCGGCCGGCGTCGACTCCCATCTGGTCGCCACGCACGGCAACCTCGCCGAGGCGTTGCTCCTCAGCGGGGACGAACGCAAAGCCGCTCACCATCAGCGCCTCTCGCTGACGCTCGCTCGCGAACAGCAGCCCACGCTGGTGGCCTTCTCGCTCATGGTCGCCGCGCGCCTCGTGGTCCCTCTGGGCCGGGCGCGGGACGCCGTCCGGCTGCAGGCCAAGGCCGACGATCTCCTGGCCGCGGCCGGCTACGTGCTCTACGAGCACGACCGCCAGACGCGCGCGGCTCTGATGGCCCGCGCCGAAGCGGTCCTCGGCGGTGACGCATACGCCGCCGCCGTCGCCGACGGCCACGCGCTCAGCACCGATGCCGCCGCGGATCTGGCGGAGACAGTCTTGACCCACGCCGAAACCACCCCGAACACCGAGGAGCAGATCCGATGAGCCTGGACGAGGACGGACGCCACCCCTTCTCCCGTCGCCGGCCCGATGGCCGGCGGATCGCGTGGTCCACCGGGTCCGCGCGATTCGCCTACGTCGCCGGACGGCTACTCGTCCGCGGCGAAGACGCCGCGCGGCATCTGGACGCAGTGACCAGACGCGAGCACGAGCGCACACCGCTGAGGACGCGCGAAGAAGCCCCCAGCGTCGCGTGGTTTCGCGTGGACGGGGTCGCCGACCCCCTGGCGACCCTGTCGCTGATGCGAGCTGACGGCTTCGAGGCTCAGCCCGACCACGTCCTCTTCGCCCACTGCAGCGGCGATTGCTGCTGTGGCCCCCACCCTGCGCTGACGTTCGACGGACTGGCCGGCGACCCGTTCCACGGCAACCCGTTCCACGGGAATCCTTTTCACGGCAACCCGTTCCATGGGAATCCCTTTCACGGCAACCCCTTTCACGGCAACCCGTTCGACCCCGACCCGTTCCACGGCAACTCCTCGTTCTCCACCGCCAAGCCCGCTGCCGTCCGCAGCTTCCCGATCCGCACGGTCAGCGGCCAGGGCGCGGCGGCGCGGATCACGGTGCTGGACACGGGCCTCGCCGACGGCACGCAACGACCGCAGCTGCTCAGCGACCCGCAGGTGGCCAAGCGCATCACGGGGACGGCGGAGGTCCCTGACGGCTCGCTGACCGCAACGGGGGCGACCGGCAAGACGACGACGTACAAGGCCGACGGCTGGCTGGATCCCGTCGCCGGGCACGGCACCTTCATCGCCGGCCTGCTCGAGCAGCTGGCCCCAGGGTGCTCCGTCCGCGTCGAACACGTCTTGTCCGGCCTCGGCGACGCCGTCGAGAGCGACGTCCACAACGCCATCCTCAAGGAGGCCGCCCTGCCCGACGGAGCCCGTCCGGACATCCTGTCGCTGTCCTTCGGCGCGACCGTGCTCGGGGACGCCCCCGCCCTGAAGTCCGCGATCAACGCCGCCCAGGTCGCCGGGATCGTCGTCGTCGCGTCCGCCGGCAACAGCGGATCATGCGAGCCCCAGTACCCCGCTGCCTACGAGGGCGTCATCGCGGTCGGGGCGCTCACGCCAGCGGGACCGGCGCCGTGGACGAACTACGGCTCTTGGGTCAGTGCCTGCGCACCCGGGGCCAACCTCGTGTCCGCGTTCTTCGCGGACTTCGACGGGGCGCAGCCGCGCGTGAACACGACCGACCCCGACCGCTTCGAGGGCTGGGCGTCTTGGAGCGGGACGTCGTTCTCCGCTCCGGTCGTGGTGGCGGCGCTCGCGCGGGAGATGGTGTCGGGCGCGTGCGGCGCGGCCGACGCCGTCATACGCGTCATCGGGGCGCCTGAGGCGTTGCGCATCCGCGGGCTCGGGACGGTGGTCGGCGCCTGAGGTCGGGCGACGGTCTGGTTCGGGATCCGTCGATCCCTCAGCGGAGGATGTTCACGACAGCGATGAGCACGAACGTCAGGACGAGGGACAGCATCAAGGACGGCAAGCAGCCCATGCGGTTTGAGAAGAAGAGGAACACGCCGTGCTCGCTACCCGCCCTTGTCCTCCGGAAAACCGAAACTGCGGGCCGCGCCGCTTCGTCTTCTGCGCGGTCGCGGGTACGAGCAGGTCTCTCGTCCTTCGGCCCTGCGCAGCTGGGTGAAGCCGGACGCAGTGCCTGCGTCGGCGTCCATAGACAGCAGAAAGGCCTGTAAAAGCAGACCTTCTCTCGGATCGGGGAGACAGGATTTGAACCTGCGACCGCCCGGCCCCCAGCCGGGTGCGCTACCAGACTGCGCCACTCCCCGTTGGAACAACGCCCGCGGGATGATACCCGCCGATCAGCCTCGGACGCCCCGCGCCTCAGCGCGGAGGTGGGAACTGATCGACGACCGGCTGCAGCACGAACGGCGTCCCGAGGCGGCGTATGCCCGCGACGTCCAGGACGGTGAGCCCGAGCAGCCTCCCGTCCCCGACGTTGCGAAACTCGTCCCGGACGTACCGCCATGGCAGGGGCGCGTCACGCCCGTACGTGACGACGACGGCCGGCAGCCCGTCGACGCGTGAGGCCCCGATGACGGCGCGCATCCGCAGGTGCTCGCGCAGCTCGCCGGCTGTGCCGTCCCGAAGCAGGTTGACGCCGTGCAGTTCGTGGCCGGTCCCCGAGAAGCGCTTGCCGAACCACCGGCGAAGCCCGAGCATGCCGAGCCCTCGCGGCGCGAGCGCACGAAGCACCGCCGGCCCGACGAACGCCGCCTCGCGTGTCCCGACCAGCGCCGACAAGGGCGGTGCCGGCAGCGCGTGCCACTGGGCCACGAGTCCGGGGAGGGACGCCGACAGCTCGAGCTCCGCGGCTCCGGACGATTCCGCGGAATCGTCCTGGGTCGTCCCGTCGTTCGCCGGCCACTGCGCCGCGAAGCGCTCGGCCAAGGCCGTGATCGTCAGCGACGGGTTGACCCCGAGGTTCACCGGGATCGCTGCGGCGTCGGCGACGAAGAGCCCCGGATGGCCGTGCACCTCGCCGCGACCGTCGACGACGCCATCCTGCGGGGTCTCCCCCATCACCGCCCCGCCGAGGATGTGGGCCGTGACCGACCGGCCGCCGGCGCTTTCGACGAGGAGGTTCAGCGGCGTGCCACCAGACGACTGCGCGAAGGCGCGCGCCGCATCGTTGGCGACGGGCAGATACGACGGCGCCTCCTTCCCCGGCACCGCACGCGACCGCAGGACACGCCGCCAGGGCCGCACGGGCGAGCGTCCGAAGACGAAGCGCAGCTCGTTGTCGAGGTCCTGCATCACCGTGATCGCCGTCAGCCGTCGCTCGAAGTTACGCGCCGTCATCGTCCGCAGCTGCGTCAACGGCGCTCGGACGATGGCTCGCAACGTCGCGATCGACCGCGGGCCGGGCACCTCGCCGTCCACGAGCGGGCCGACCTGCCAGCGCATGAGCTTGCCGCCACCGACATAGCGGTTCTGGGTGATGTGCGTCCGCGCGTCCGGATGAAAGTCGGTGGAGATCGCCGGCCCGCGGGTCAGGTCGGCGGTCGGGTCGTCGGCCAGGACGACGGTGACGGCCTCGGAATTCGTCCGCACGCGCTCCCCCAGGCGCGACGACACGCGGGGCAGCGTCCCGAGCTCGTCGCGACAACGGAAGAGCAGCTCCAGGGTCCCGAGCACCCCGGCGGCCAGGACCACCCGGCGCGCACGCAGCGGCGCGTACTTCACCCCGCGCCTCCAGGGGTGGATGGCGTGCAGCTCGTAGCCCCCACCGACCAGCGGCGCCAGCGAGGTGACCTGATGCTCGGGGCGGATGGAGACCCCCAGCCGCTCGGCGAGGTGGAGGTAGTTCTGGTCCAGCGTGTTCTTGGATCCGTACGGGCACCCCGTCAGGCAGCCACCGCAGAGACGACACCCGGTCCGGGCTGGACCCTCACCGTCGAAGAACGGGTCCTCGGCGCGGACACCCTCCTCGCCGAAGTAGATCGCCACCGGCACCGGACCGAAGTTCCCCTCACCGCCGACAACTGCGGCGGTTGCGCGCAGGTGCTCGTCCATCGTCCCCGTGAACGGGTTCGTCGTGCGTCCGAGCATCCGCGCTGCCTCGGCGTAGTGCGGTGCCAGCGCGGCCTGCCAGTCTGCTTCGGCCGGGCCCCACGCGGGGTCGGCGAAGACATCCTCGGCCGGCTCCAGGAGCACCGCGCCCCAGACGATCGACCCCCCGCCCACCCCGCTGGCGCCGATGATCCCCACGTCGCGGAAGACGCGCTGCCAGAAGAAGCCGTGCAACCCGGCATCCGGCTCCCACATGTGGGCGCGCATGTCGCGCCGTGCGCGCAGCAGGTCCTCGGGCGCCAGCCGCCGGCCCTGCTCGAGGACGACGACGTCGTAGCCCTTCTCGGCCAGGCGCAGCGCGCTGACGGCGCCGCCGAAGCCGCTCCCGACGATGACGACGTCGCAGTCGAACTCGGCGTTCATGGCCGGCATGCTGGCAGGACGCCCCCGGCGACCGCAGGACGAGCTACCATCCGTCGGGTCCGCGGGTGTAGCTCAGTTGGTAGAGCGTCAGCCTTCCAAGCTGAATGTCGCCGGTTCGAACCCGGTCGCCCGCTTCCGCGAAGGGCCCTCATTTGCAGGGCCTTTCGTCTTCTGTGACGGGCGCGCGAAGTACCGGGTGGGGTCGTGCATCACATGTCCCCAGGCCTGCGCGAGGCGTTGTCCATCAACTTCGCGGCCCCTGAAACCTGGACGGACACCACGGTCGCCCCGCCACCGCAGGATGCGCCTACCGGGTTAGGCTCGCAGCATGGGAACGGGTCCGAGCTTCGTTTCGGTGGGTGGTGCGCGGGTGGCTTACGAAGTGCATCCTGGCGGCGAGGGTCCGGACATCGTGTATTCCCCTGGCCTGGCGAGCCATCTGGACATGACCTACGAGCAGCCGCGATATCGGCGCTACATCGAAATGCTGTGCCGCTACAGCAGGGTCATCCGCTTTGACCGGCGGGGTACCGGGATCTCGGACCCAGCGCCGGCCGACGCGGCCGAGTCCTGGGAACAATGGGCCGAAGACCTTGGCGCGATCCTCGACGACGTCGGCTCCAAGAGTGCCGCGATCATCGCCACCAACGACGCCGGCGGTGCGGCCATGCTGTTCGCGGCCTCACATCCTGAGCTTGTGCGCGCGCTGGTCCTCTTCAACACGACCGCGCGCTTCACCAAGGCCGAGGATTACCCGCAGGGCCATCCTGCGGCGGTCGCTGAGATGGTGACCGGCGCGTTCCGCTCGACGTGGGGCACCGATGACTCGGTGGGCCTCTTGGCGCCGAGTCTCGCGGCCGATGAGCCGTTTCGCCGGTGGTACACCCGGTTTCAGCGGGCGGCCGGCTCGCCAGCGGTGATGGCGGAGAACGTAGCTCGCGTTCTGCAGATGGATGCGCGCCACGTGCTCCCTGAAATCCAATGCCCGACGCTCGTCATCCACCGCGCCGATTACGGAACGATCCCGGCTCCACAGGCTCGCTACATGGCCGCGCAGGTTCCGAACGGGAGGTACCTGGAGGTACCTGGTGCGGACGCCCCGATCTATACCCAGGGCACGGAGGAGATGGTGAAAGCGATCGGCAATCTGGTGGGAGCCGAGCCTCGTCCGCCGGCCGACGACCGCCTTTTTGCGACGGTGCTCTTCACTGACATCGTCTCCTCGACCAGCCTGGCTGCGGAGCTAGGCGACCAGGCGTGGCACGGAGTCCTCGAAGGCCACGACTCCGCAACCCGCGAGGCCGTGCTGGCCCACGGCGGTCGGTACATCAAGTCCACGGGAGACGGCGCGCTGGCGACGTTCGACGCTCCCAGCCGCGCGATCCGCTGCGCCCAGGCCATTCGCGCACGCGTCCAGCCGATCGGCATCGACGTCCGCGCGGGCCTGCACGCCGGCCCGCTCCTGATGCGACAGGACGGCGACATCGGCGGCCTGGCCGTACACGCCGCCGCTCGGGTGCTCTCATGCGCCGATGCCGGGGAGCTCTGGGTATCCGAAAGCGTCGCGCGGCTTGTGACCGACCCCGACATCGAGTTCCGCGATCGAGGGATGCGCGAGCTGAAAGGCGTCCCCGGGCGTCAACAGTTGCTGAGCGTGGAGCCGGTCACTGCACTCGGTTGAAGCTTCGCGGGCGGGGCGTCCGCGTTGTACTCGCAGTACGTTCGACATCGAGCGGGGCACCGCTTGGCAGCGAAGTCGCGTGGAGGGCGGACCGACGGTCGCTGCGACCAAACCCTGAGGTGCTCACCGATGAGGACGAGGGGCTGAGAGGGTCTCAGGGACATGACGAGGGTGATCACCGAGATGTCCATATCCGTCGACGGCTACATCGCCGGGCCTGACGGCGATTTCAGCTGGGGCGTGCCGGACGAGGAGCTGCACCGGTTCCACAACGACCAGGTGCGTCCGCTGGGCGCCCACGTGCTCGGCCGGCGGCTGTACGAGACGATGAGCTACTGGGAGACCGCAGACGATCCCGACCCGGTCTCGCAGGACTTCGCGGCGATCTGGAAAGCGCTGCCCAAGCTCGTGTTCTCGCGGACGCTGACGACCGTCGAGGGAACGAACACGAGGCTGGCGACCCGAGACCTCCCCACGGAACTCGAGGCGCTGAAGGCCGACGTCGACGGGGACGTCGCGATCGGCGGCCCGACGCTCGCGGCCGAGGCGGTCCGGCTCGGGCTGGTCGACGAGCACCGCGTGTTCCTGCACCCCGTCGCGATCGGGGGCGGCACGCCGTACTTTCCCCACGACAACCGCCTCGACCTTGAGCTGCTGGAGACCCGGACGTTCGACGGCCCAGCGGTCGTCTACCTGCGCTACGGCCGCCGTCGGTAGCGGGCGCTCGGCGAAGGTAGGGCGAGTCTTCGCCGGCTCGCCTTCTTCGCCGCGGCCGCGGAGTCCGCCCGGCGCTACAGCGCGGCTGGGGTACGGACGTCGACGAGGTCGTCGATGATGTCGAAGTCCTTGATGTTGGTGGTGAGCAGGACGGCCTGGTGCACGTTGGCCGTGGCGGCGATCGCCAGGTCAGCGCTGCGCCGCCGGGCCTTTGCGCCGCGGCTGACGACAGCGGCCTGCAGGCGGCCCCATTCGCGGGCGACGCGGTCGTCGATGACCAAAGGGTCGGGGTATCGCGCTTCGACCAGGCCCAGGCGGGTCGCCCGCAGTGCCCGCGTGTCGTCGTCGCGCGCAACGAGCAATCCGTAGTGCAGTTCGGCGATCGACACGGTGCTGATCGCGGTGACGAGGTCCGGCGGCAGCGCGTCGGAGCCGATGAGGACCGAGGTGTCGAGGAGCGCTCGCTGCACAGCTCAGCCCAGGGTTCGCGAAGCCCTGCGTGGAGTCCCTTCAGGTCCTTTGGCAGTTCGTCATCGACCGGAAGCTGCCACAGGTCGGCCAGCTGACTGGACGGGACCCACTGGCGCTCGCGAGCCGGGCCGAGCTGCGCCACCAGTCGCCCTGACACGATGATCGTGATCAGCTCACCGGCTTGGGCCCACCGCAGCACCGTCGCGGTCGTCGTGGGTGCTCGTCCGATGCGGCGAGGGCTACGGTGGACGTGCCGTCGATCGTCCCACCGACAAAGGAGTACCTGCATGAAGATCCTGATGGTCCTGACGTCCCACGACCGCCTTGGCGACACCGGCCGCAAGACCGGGTTCTGGCTCGAAGAGTTCGCCGCGCCGTACTACGTCTTCAAGGACGCCGGTGCCGACCTGACCCTCGCCTCCCCCGCCGGCGGGCAGCCGCCCCTGGACCCCGTCAGCGCCGAGCCGGACGCCCAGACCGATGCCACCCGCCGCTTCGACGCCGACTCCGACGCCCAGGAGCGTCTCGCGTCCACCGTCAAGCTGGGCAGCGTCAGCCAGGACGACTTCGACGCCGTGTTCTACCCGGGTGGGCACGGTCCGCTGTGGGATCTGGCGCAGGACGCCGACTCGATCGCGCTGCTCGAGTCCTTCGATCGCGCCGGCAAGCCGCTTGCCCTGGTCTGCCACGCGCCCGCTGCCCTCCGGCAGGTCAAGGGTGCCGACGGCGACCCGTTGATCAAGGGACGGAAGGTCACAGGCTTCAGCAACGGCGAGGAGGCCGGGGTGGAGCTGACCGACGTCGTGCCGTTCCTCATCGAGGACGAGTTCCAGCGCCTCGGCGGGCTCTATGAGAGCGGCGAGGACTGGGGAGTCAACGTCGTCACGGACGGCACGCTCATCACCGGCCAGAACCCGGCCTCGTCGGGTCCCGCGGCCGAGGCGCTCGTCGCCAAGCTGCAGAGCTGACCGCGGTCGGCCTCCCGGGCGCGCACCTGCGCGTCCGGGGGTCGTCTCCGGGTCATGAAACACGCCTAGCTTTCGCGCCCCGTGCGGCGTACGGTGTCGCCATGGGCCCCCGACCCCCAGTGCTCGCTCTTGTGACTGTGTTGGCGCTGCCGGCCGCGGCGCTCGCCGCGTCACCGACGCGGGGCGGGCGCTACGACGGGGTGACCTCGGGCACCGCTCAGGTCACCAAACGCCTCGTCGTCAAGGTCGCTCCGAACGGCGCGACCGCCACCGCCCAGCTCTATTGCGGAACGGGCCGCGGCCCGACCGGCGTCCCCAGGTTCAAGATCACCCACGGGCGGTTCACCGCGGCCAGGCACCAGGGCACGATCCTCATCTTTTCCCTCAAGGGGCGCTTCACAACCCGCACCAGCGCAACCGTCCTGTTGCACAGCGGGGTGTTCTGTGACGGCAAAAGCGCCACGATCAAGGTCAAGCTGGTGCCGAAAGGCTGACGGTGGTGGTCCTCGGCGCCCAGATCCTGCTCGCGGCCGTGTTCGCGGTGGCGGGCGCGGCGAAGCTGAGAAATCTGCCGGCGTTCGCCGACGCGCTGCGCGCGTTCGGCATCGCGCCCCGCTTGCGGCCGGTGCTCGCCCTCGCTCTTGCGCTCACCGAGGTCGGGATCGCGATCGCGCTGGTGGTCCCCGTCGGCGCTGCCGCGTGGGCGGCCGGGGCAGCCCTCGCGTTGCTCACGCTCTTTTCCGGGGTCATGGTGCGCACCCTTGCGCTGGGTCGGCGACCGCCGTGCAACTGCTTCGGGCAGCTTGCCACCGACCCGGTCGGGCCGGTGACGCTTGCCCGCAACGCCGGCCTCGCGTGCGCCGCCGGGCTCGTGATCTGGGCGCCCGCGATCTCGCTCGGGACCGTGGAGCTCGTCGCGCTGGGAGCCGCAGTCGTGATCGGCGCCCAGGGCTGGTTCTCCTTGCAGCTGCTGCGCCAGAACGGTCGGACCCTGGCGCGCATCGCCGAGCTCGAGCAGCTGTCGGCCCCGGTGCCGGGTCCCACGCAGCCAGGCGCGCGCGCCGCCGATTTCGTCCTGACCGGCATCGACGGCACGCTCGTCACGCTCCGAGAGCTGTTGGGGCGCGGCCGGCCCGTGTTGCTGGTGTTCGCCCACTCCGGCTGTGGGGCATGCGGCGCACTGATGCCACGCGTGGCCGACTGGCAACGCACGAACCCGCCGGCCCTCACGGTCGCGGTGATCGCCGAAGGTGACGTAGCCCGGCACCGTGCGCAGGCTGCCGAACATCGCCTGGGCACCGTACTCATGGCACCGGACGGCGAGTCCGCGCGCCTCTTCGGCGTGACCGCGACCCCGGCTGCGGTGCTCATCGACGAGCAAGGGGTCCTCAGCAGCGACGTCGCACTCGGTGCCGACGCCATCGAGGCCTTGGTCGCCCACGACGCCCCCTCGAGGGTCTCTGCGTCCCCTGTCTCCCGCGCGGTGGCAGCGACGGCAACCGTGAGCGTGGCCGGCTTGGCGCTGGCATCGTCCTCCGCCACCGCGCAGGCTCGCGATCCGCAGCGGGACGCGATCCTTGCTGTCCTCGCTTCGGCAGAGAACAAGCTCCTGGCACGAGCTCACGATCTCCAACGCTCGATGCACCTTTACTCGAGCACGGTGCCGCCCCGGTCGGCCCGGCGCCGGGCGACCCTTGCGCAGGTCGCGCGGTCGCGCAGGGAGTACACCTCGGTCCGCTCGGCCGTGACCGGCGTGAGCGTCACCACCGTCGCCGCGACCCAGGCCCAGCGACTCGTGTTGGAATCGCTCGCGTTGCACGACAGGTCGCTGGCCAGGCTCGCCTCCGGATTGCGAGTCCGCTCGGGCAAGGTCTCAGGGACGTACTTCAAGCAGAGCCGGGCCCTCTTCGACCAGGCCCTACAACGGGGCGTCGACGCCAAGGCAGCGCTGAAGGCCCCATGACGCGCCTGGACCAGTGGCTTGACCGGATCGCGCTGCGCGTCGGCGCACCAGACGCCGTCCCGACGCCATCGGACCTCCTTGTCGGCGGCACCAACCAGGGGCCGCTCGAAGGCATCTCACGCGCAGATGCGATCAAGGTCATCGGCGGCGGTGCGCTGATGCTCACGGCCGGCAGCCTCGTCGACGCCCCGCCGGCAACCGCCTCGACCCCCTGCTTCGACACGTGCAGACACGACTTCTCCGTCGCCCTTGCCAAGCGCACGGACCTGTGTAGGCAACGGACGGATTACGACCCGGGCGCGTCGGTCGACCTGCTGTTCAAGTCACCGCTTGCGTTGTCGTGGCTGAAGATCTTCTGCGACGCGTCCGCGGTGGCCCTCACGCAGGGCGAGCTCGACCGATGCGCTGCCCAGTGCACCCAGAAGGACAAGCCGACCAAGCCGATACCCAACTGCGGGGCCCACCGCCGCGAGCACGCCGCGGCGGCGGCAGCACCGGCCTGCTACGCGTCGCCCAAGCCACCACGGCTGACCCCGCCGACGCCACCCCCACCACCGCCCCCGGGGGCCCACGACGACTGCGCGAACTGCATGTCGGTCGGCGGTGTCTGCTGCGGCACCCAGACCGACCCGACGACGGGGAACACGACGATCAGCGCGTGCAACAACCCGCAGTACCCGTGCCCCTGAGCACGGGACCTCCCTCGATCACGGAACCTTGCGCCGGCCGGCTCAGGCCTCGTCAGCGGGTGATCGTGACCGTGCGGCGGAGCGTGGCCGAGCCGAGACGGAACGTGAGCGTGTACCGGCCGCGGACGCGGTTGGCGAGGACGTAGGTCCGGCGGACGGTCCCGGCCGGCACCCGTACGGAGGCCGTCCCCAGCGAGCGGCCCTTCCGGACGGCCGTGACCCGCAGCGTGGTGGCCACGCAAGCACGACCGGAGATCGTGAAGCGGCGGCCGAGGCGCTTGATCGACGTGATCGCCGTGCGCTTGCACGTGGGGGCACCACCGGGCGAGGGCGGCGACGGCGACGGCGACGGCTCCAGCGAGCCGGTGCCGGCGGCACCGGTGGGGTCGGACCCCGGCCCGCCACCCTTGCCGTAGTGCTGGCCGCGGCTGCCGGTGGTGAATGACCAGCTGCGGCTGATCTGCTGCTTGGGCGCGCTGACGTTCGAGCCGTCGGTCAAGGCCAGTCGGACCGAGACCGTGTAGCGCATGTTCGGTTGGAGCTCGCGGTCGGGCAACAGCAGCGCTCCGGGCGGAAAGTAGCCCCCGAGCTCGCTGACGTTGTCGAAATAGTGGAACTGCACGAAGCGCCCGTCGCTTCCCTTGAGGGAGCCGGACACGAACGTCGATTGCGAGGACGGCGAGATCCGCGGGCCGCCGGCCATGACGAAGAGCGTCGGGCCGGTCCGTTCGGGAAGACCGGCGGCCTGCGCCGGAGTCTTCGGATCTTCGAATGCCTCCTCGTACGTGCTCCACCCCGTGGACCCGTCGGACGGATACGTCGCCAGGAAGTTGGAGGCAAACCGCCGGTCACCGCGGAGCCCTACGCAGCCGAACCCCTCGGATTCCGCCCCTCCGACCTTCGTGGCCTGCAGACCGATCAAGGTGCTGAAGTGCAGCGGCGCCAGGTCCCACGGCGTTGACATCCGCTGTCCATTCCGGCTCGCTGGCGTCGGGCGCCTGTTGGTAGAGCCCGGACTCGGCGCCCGCGGCCGCCCCTGCCGGCGTATAACCCGGCCGGCCCCGCTCCTCCTCATGGGTGAGGTCGTTGTTCAGCGCGCCGTAGTGGTTGTGGGCGCGACAGCCGGCTGAGAGCTCTTCATCCTCCACGAGGCCGGTCGGAAACCCGTGCTCGGCCCGCAAGGCATTGATGTACCGCACGAACTGTGGCCCGGTCACCTCGGGGGCGGCGACAGCAGGAGACGGATTCAGCGCCAGGACGCCGAGGATCATCGTCGTGGCGAAGGCCCCCGTGGTCGGCATCCGCCTTCCAGCCATCCGTCTCATCCCGCCCCGCCTTGCTCGAAAGTTCATGAACGGCGCAGTCCCAGGGCGCCTAGACCGGAAGAGGCTAAAACCAACCCGATGGACCGTCAACCGGACGTCCGCGCAAGACCCCCAGTGCTTTCGTTCTCCCCGCTGCGCTGCTAGAAACCGGTGTCATGCGACCGTCGGGGCGGATCGGGTAGGGATCGTGGCTGCGCTGCTGGGTCTCACGGCGCCGCCCGCGGTGGCCGACGACCACGTGCCGTCGACGGAGCTGCTCCAGGCCGTCAACGCGACACGCGCCGAAGCGGGCGTCCCACCGGTCGAGCTTGACCCGAAGATGACCCAGGGTTGCCGCGAGTGGGTCGACTACCTGCTGCAGAACGACGGCTTCGCGTTCCGAGTTCCACGACGAGACCCCGGGGCGGCCGGGCTACACCGAACTCGGGCAGCGCGCGGCGCAGCGGGCGAACGGCGGGTTCACCTTGCGCACGCGCGAGCGCCCGATCTTCAGCGCCCCGAAGCACCGCTACGGGTTCTTGCATCCGGTCCCGCTGAAGGCCGGCCTCGCCGAGCGGAAGATCGGGGACAAGTCCTACGCCTGCCAGTGGTACTCGCTCTACGAGGACGCCGACCTCAAGCCGGCCCGACGCAAGCCTGCGCAGCCGCGCGCCTACACGGTGCCGGCAGACGGCGCCACAGACCAGTGGTTCTTCGAGCGGGCCTCGGAGATCCCCTCGGTCCCGGCGTTCGACGTCGGGTTCGCGCCGCAGCCGAACAGCCTCTACGCAGCCGGGCTCCACGTCTTCCTCTACCACGACGACCTCCCCGAGAGCGACATGGGTGCCGCCTGCCGCGGCGTGCTGATCGGTCCGGGCGGACGCCCGGTGAACGCGCCGCTTCTGACGGGCCAGATGCTCGTCCCGAAGGATCCGCTCCTTCCCGGTGGCCGGTACCGCACCGTGGCGACGTACTCGCCCACCGCGGCCTGCGGCACCCTGCAGCGCACGTCGTCATCGAGCTTCACCACCCGTACGCGGCCGGCGATCACCGAGCTCATGAAGCTCGGTGACCCGTACCTGAAGGACGGTCGGTGGTACGCGGACACCTTCGTCGACGAGCTGCTGCGAACCGGCAAGGGCACGATCACCAAGGACTTCGACAACCAGTACGGCAAATACCAGTACGACCTCTCGGATTACTGGCCGGGCGGTCGCGACCCGGAGGCGCTGTCGGACGACTACGACGGCAAGATGACGTACACCCTGCGCAACGAGCTCGTCCGCCTGGGCTCCACCTGCTGGAGCCCCACGAGCGTCTCACGGACGTACGTCAAATCGGCGTCGGGCGTGACCGCAGGCCCGGTCACGATCACCCGCACCACCCCCGATCCGTGTGAGGCTCCCCCACTTCCGAAGGCACCCTCCCCGGCGACGGGCTCCCCTGGGGCGATCGTCCGCATCGACGGCTCCGCGCTTGAGTCCGCGATCGACGTGCGCTTCGCCGACACCCCGGCCAACGCCTGGGACGCCGATGCCGGGGGGCTGCGCGTCACCGTGCCGGCGGGCGCCAAGTCCGGCATCGTCACGGTCCGCACCCCGACCGGCGTGGCCACCGCAGGGTCCTTCCAGGTGCCGCCGACCGACAGCGCGCGACCGGACACGAGGCTGGACCTCGCTCCGACCGGGGCCGGCGAGCCCAGCACCGCGCACATCGCCTTTTCGAGCACCGAGGGGCGCGGGCGCTTCACCTGTCGCCTCGACACGGGGACCGTGCGACCCTGCGCGTCACCCGTCGTGCGTGAGGGGCTCAGCCCGGGGGTCCACACGATGGTCGTCACAGCCATCGACGACAGCGGCAACGTCGACCGGACGCCGGCAGCCACGAGCTGGCGCGTCGGCCCCGGCGCCGTCCCTCCGCAACCGGTCGTCCCCCCGGGCGGCGACGGGTCGGCGACGAGACGGCCCGTGCTGACGGTGACAACACCGCGTCTGAGCAGGCGGACGGGGCGCCTGGACGTCGGGACGCTGCGCGTGGGCACCCGCTCGCGGGTCCGGGTGAGCATCGCGGTGACCGTGGGTGGCCGCAGGGTCGCGGTCCCGGCGGTCACGAAGACCATCGCCGGAGGGGGCCGTCTGACCGTCGGCGCGACGCTGACCCAGGCCGCCCGTCGGCTGGTGACGGCAGGCAGGCGCGTTCCGGTGACGGTGACCGTGAGCGCGCGATCGCTGGCGACCGGCAAGACCACGACCCTCCGCCGCACGCTGAGCGTGAAGGCCAGCTGACGCAGCCGGCGGCAGCGGCCTGACCGGCGGCGGGGACCGGCTGCGCCCTTACCTCACGTACCGACGCCTCACGGGGTCATACCGCCGGAAGGCTCCGTGTCCTTCGTCACGACCGGGACGGAGGCCGACGCCGTGGCAGCGGCGCACGGCGCGACGGCGGCGAGAAGCGCCAGGGCGACGGGGCGGCGGGCGGACATGGCGACGACCGTACCCAACATCCCCACCGGCGCCAAGGCCCCGCGAGACTGAGGGCGGACGGTTCCCGAGCGCCTCAGCCGACCTCGTCGTCGTAGCCGGGGCGGGCGAGGTCGAGCTTGCGCCGGACGTGATCGCGCAGCACCGCCGCGACCGCCGCCAGGTCCTCGTCGTGCTCGCCGGCGCGCAGCGCGGCCGCCAGGGCATCGCGGGCCTGCGCACCCTCCGCCGTCGGACCCGCGGACGTCAGAGCCCCCAGCGCCGCAGCGTCCGCGGCGTCATGCGCGGGCCCGAGGCTGAGCTCGCGGGACACGATCGCCAGCGCCTGCGCGGCGACGAGCGCCTGAAAGCGCGGCCCGCCCTTGAGGCTCGGGGCGTGGTCGTTCGGCGAGCCACCGTGCGACGGCGTCCACGAGCTCGGCCGCGTCCGGACGGTCACCGCTCATCGCTCCTCCCGATCATCGCCAGCATGTCCCACTCCGCTTCGGCGACGCGCCGGGCGAGCACCGTGCGCTCCAACGACGCGTGCTCCCCTGCCCGGCGCAGCGCCGCCTGGCGCGCGCAGTACGCCCCCCACTTCGCCTGACCGACACGTCCCACCACCGCAGGCGGTCGGGGTCGACCGTCGCCGCCGAACCCGTCGAGCAGCTCCTCGAGCGGCCCACCCCGGCCGCGGGCTGGTTGTCACCCGAAGCGCCACGGCCGCGCGCAGACCCACGCGAGGTCCTCGACGGGGTCGCCGAGGTGCCAGAACTCCCAGTCGACGATCGCCCGCAGCCCGTCCGGTCCGACGATGAAGTTGCCCAGGCGAAAGTCGCCGTGGACGACGCTCGGGCGCATCGGCGCCGGAAGGTTCAGGCGCAGCCAGCGCAGGCCAGCTCGAGCGCCGGCAGCGCCTGCCCCGTCCGATCAGTTCGTCGCGCACCGCGTCCGAGCGCGGTGGCGGCCGCGTCCTCGGCGACGGCGCATGGGCCGCAACGCCGTCATGTCCAACGTGCGCAAGGCGCGCGAGCGCCGCCCCGAGCGCGTCTCGCGAGCGCCGTGCGCGCGTCCTGCAACGCCGGCCGCGCAGGACGCGACGCGGGATGGCCTCCCCGTCGACCCAGGCCATGAGCATGCCGGCTGTCCCGAACCGACCGCCGGCCTCCTCGACCGTCACAGGCCGCGGGACCGGCACACCCGCATCGAAGGCGGCCCGCTGCACGGCGAACTCGCTCGCGCGCGAGGTCTGCGGCGACTCGCCGGCCGGGTCCCGTCGCAGGACCCAGGCGGGATCCGTGGCGCCGGCGGGGGTGAGCGCCCACAGCTCACGTGAGGCGCCGCCGGCCAGCGGTGCGGCCGACAAGCCCTCGCCCGGGTCACCTTCGCCCGCGTCGACCAGCGCCTCGCGCAGCGCCGCAGGGTCGGGTGCGCCTCAGGCAAACCGCGCGAGCTCCCGGCGCGCGATCGCGACCTTGTGCACCTCGTCCGGGCCATCGCCGAAGCGCAGCGCCGCGCCGTGCGCCAGAAGCGACGCAAGCGGCGTGTCCTCCGACAGGCCGAGCGCGCCGTGCACCTGGATCGAGCGGTCCACGACCTCCTGGAGCATCGACGCGACCTGCACCTTCGCCTGCGCGATCGGCTGCAGCGCGCCCTTCTTGCCGACGGTGTCGATCATCCAGGCCGCGTGCAGCACGGAGAGCCGCGCGGTGTCGATCTCGATCCGGGACTTCGCCACCCAATCCTGGATCATCTGCTTGGCCGCGAGTGGCTCCCCACGGGTCTCGCGCGTCTGGGCGCGGCGGCACATGAGCTCGAAGGCCCGCTCGGCCGCGCCGATCGCGCGCATGCAGTGATGGATGCGACCTGGGCCCAGGCGCGCCTGGGCCACTGCGAAGCCCTCGCCGCGACCGCCGAGGAGGTTGGCCTTCGGGGTCCGCGCCCCGTGGAAGCGCAGCTCGCAGTGCCCGTACCCGGCGGCGTGCCCCATGCAGCGGCAGCGGGCGCACGATCTCAAAGCCCTCGGCGTCGGTCGACACGATGACCATGCTCGCACGCTTGTGCGGGGCGGCATCCGGGTCGGTGACCGCCATCACGATGGCCCACGAGGCGCCGATCGCCCCGGAGATCCACCACTTGTGACCCTCCAGGACCCACTCGTCCCCGTCGAGCGTGGCGGTCGTGAAGATGTTCGTCGGGTCCGAACTGGCGGCCTCGGGCTCGGTGAGCGCAAAGCACGAACGCACGTCGTCCTCCAGGAGCGGACGCGCGTACTGCTGCACCTGCTCGGGCGTGCCGTAGTCGAGCATCGCCTCGGCGTTGCCGGTGTCCGGGAACGAGCAGTTGAAGATCGCGGGCGCGACGTACAGCGCTCGGCCCATCTCCTCGCACAGCACCCCGTACTCGACGTTCGTCAACCCCGGGCCGTCGTGATGGTTGGCCAGCCACAGGTTCCACAGCCCGGCCTCGCGGGCCTTGGCTCGCAGCTCACGGATCGCGGCCGGGTAGGCGACGCCGGGCGCCACCTCCTCGTCGATGGCGTGTGCCAGCTCGACCTCGCGCGGCAGGACGTGCTCTGCCATGAACGCGCGCAGGTCCTCGCGGAGCCCCAGCACGCGATCGGATTGCCCGAAATCCATCAGACGCGCTCCAGGAACGGCCCGAGCGCTGCGTTCACCGGGTCCGGGTCGGTGAGGTTCGCGGCGTGTCCGGCCCCGTCGACGACCACGAGCTCGGCGTCCGGGAGCGCCTGTGCGAACGCACGGGCGATCTCCACGTCGATCGCAAGGTCGTCGGACCCGTGGACCACGAGCGCCGGCATGGTCAGCTCGGCGATGCGCCCGGCGACGTCGTCCTCGCGACCGACGAGCGTCTGGAAGACCTGACGCACACGGTCCATCGGAAGCTCACGCCAGCGCTCCTGCCACGCCGGCGTCCCTGACCATCCGGGGCCGAGGATGATCTGCGCGACCGTGTCCAGGACCTCCTGCGGGGGCCCGCCCGGCGCGGTCCAGGCGTCGATGAGCCCGTGGTAGCCCACCGCCTTCTCCGCGTCCTCGGGCCCGGGTTGGGTGTCCATCAGGACGAGGGCACGTACGCGATCCGGGGCCGTCAGCGCGGCGCGCAGCGACAGGTACCCGCCCTGCGACATCCCGGCCAGGACCGCGCGCTGCACGCCGAGATGGTCCAGCAGGCGCGATGAGGTCGGCGCCCGAGTCCCAGTAGGTGAACGGTGCGGCGGTCGCCTCCGTCCGCCCGTGGCCCCGTTCGTCCCAGCGCGACGCAGCGCCAGCGGTCCTGCAGGAAGCGCCACCTGCGCGTCGAACATCGTGTGGTCCATGAACAGGCCGTGGGAGAAGACGATGACGTCGTCCCCCGTCCCGGTGTCCTCGTAGAACAGCTTCTGACCGTTGACGTCAGCGTGCGGCATGCGGATTCTCCTCTGCGTAGAGCGCGTCGATCCGGTCCGCGTAGGTCGCGGCGATCGGCTTGCGCTTGAGCTTCATCGTCGGGGTGAGCTGCTCGCCCCCGGGTTGCCAGTCGTCGGGCACGATCGCAAAGCGCTTGATCTGCTCCACGCGCGCCAGACGGGCGTTCGCGCGCCTCCACGCCTCGCGCGATCTCCTCGTGCACGCGCGCGTCTGCGCTGAGGTCGCCGTGGCTGCGGGCCGCGAGGCCCTCCCGCTCGGCGAAGGCACCGCCGGAGTCCGGGTCCACCACGATCAGCGCGACGTTGTACGGCCGCCCGTCACCGATGACGCACACCTGCCCGATGAGGGGGCTTCCAGCCTTCAGCCGCGCCTCGATGTTCGCCGGGGACATGTTCTTGCCGGCGGCGTTGATGATGAGCTCCTTCTTGCGATCGACGATCGTCAGGTACCCGTCCTCGTCGAGCGCACCGATGTCCCCGGAATGCAGCCAGCCCTCGGCGTCGATCGCCTCGGCTGTCTGCTGCGGTGCGTTGCGGTAGCCGGCCATCACCCCGGGCGAGCGGATGAGGATCTCGCCGTCGTCCGCGATCCGCAGCTCGACATCGTCCAGGGCGGTGCCCACCGTCCCCACGCGGACCTCGGGTGGCGACGCGGTCGCCACGCCGGTGCACTCCGACAGGCCGTACTCCTCGCTGAGCGGCAGCCCGAGGGTCCGCCAGAACGAGACCATCTCGGCGGGCACAGGGGCGGCGCCGACGTAGGCGGTGATGAGGCGGTCAAAGCCGAGGGAGGCGAGCACCCCGGGCCCCGCGGCGTCGAGGTCGGCGTCCGGGCCCGAGCTTGGCGGACACCGCGGCACGCAGCTTCTCCCACAGCCGGGGAGGAGCGAAGAAGAAGTGCGGGCGGACCTGTGCCAGGTGCGCGGCGACCTGCGTCGCGTCCGGGCAGCACGTCGTGGTGAGGCCGAGGACGAGCGGCACGTACTGCGAGTTCAGGCGCTCGGCGATGTGGGCCATCGGCAGGTAGTCGATGACCTCCATGCCCGGGGCCAGGCCCGCGCGGGCACCGAGCGCAGAGACCATCCACAGGACGTTCGCGTGGGTGAGCTGCACGCCCTTCGGGCGGCCGGTCGTGCCCGACGTGTAGATGATCGTGGCCACGTCGTCAGCGCGGGCGGCGTGGTCCTCACCGCGCGGGTGCGTCCACAGCTCCTCGTCCTCGACGAGCAGCACGTGCTCGACGGCCGTGTCGTGACCGTCGATCGCCTGACGGACCGTGTCGTGCAGGGCTCGCTCGGTGATGACGACGCGAGCCTCCGCGTCGCCGAGCACGAACGCCAGATCCTCCGGCGGCGCGGTGTTGTAGAGCGAAAAGGGGACCGCGCCCGCCAGCAGGACCCCGGTGTCGGCGGCGTGGAACTCAGGGCGGTTGGTCAACAGCAGGGCGACGCTGTCACCGGGGCGGACGCCGACGGCGCGCAGCGCACCGGCGATCGCGTCGGCGCGCCGCTCGAGCTCCCCCCAGCTCCAGGCAAGCGGGGGCTCGAGCGTCTGGACCGCGCGTTCGTCGCGGTGGGCGGCCACCGTCGCACGAAAGGTCTCGGTGATCGTCGTGAGAGGGGACGTGTCTGTGCTCATCTTCGCTCCGGTGTACCCAAGGTCCGTTGACCGTACGTGACCGCGTGTGGTCCAATCGCCGCTTGCCCAAGAGGACCAATCCGCGACTGCTCGTCCCCCTCCAGCGTCAGGGCGGCGCCCCCCTGACCCGCCAGGTCGAAGCGCGGCTCCGGGAGCTCGCCCCCGGGACCGCGCTGCCGCCCACGCGCAGGCTGGCCGCCGACCTCGGCGTGTCCCGAGGGACCGTCGTCCGGGCCTACGCCCAGCTCCGGCACGAGGGGCTGCTGGAAGGCCGGGTGGGTGACGGCAGCCGGATCGCACACCTCCCGCGCCACCTGACCGACCGGCCGGCCCCCACCCACGACCGGCGCTGGCACCTTGACCTGCACCCGGAGGTCACCGACCTGGCCGCCTTCCCGCGGCGGGCCTGGCTGCGCGCGTACGGGGACGCGGTCCAGGGGCTTCCCGACCGGGCGCTCGGCTACGAGGAACCCCGGGGACTGCACGAGCTGCGCCAGGAGCTCGGCGTCTACCTCGCGCGCGCCCGCGGTGTGCGCTGTGACCCCGACCAGATCGTCATCTGCACCGGGCTGCTCAGCGGCCTGGCCATCGTCCGCCGCGCGCTCGCGGCCACCGGTGTCCGCTGTCTGCATCGCGCACGTGTGTCGCACCGGGCCCTCGCAGAGCTCCCCGGAGGCGCGACGGGCGCGCCGGGCACCGGATGGCTGGATGTGGACGACGGCGGACTGATGGTCGACGCACTGCCGCGACGCTCACGCCAGGCGGTCCTCGTCGAGCCCGCCGCCAGCTACCCGCTCGGGGCAAGGCTGTCCTCCGCGAGGGCTGCGGCGCTGGGCGAGTGGGCTCACCGGAACCAGGCGACTCTCGTGGAGTCCGACGTGAACGCCGAGCTCGACCACGACGGCGTCGGGCTCCCGGCCCTGCAGGGAAGCAATCCGGACCGGACGGTGCTCATCGGCTCCACGAGCCGTGCGCTGGCGCCCGGCCTGCGCGTGGGCTGGATCGTGGCCCCGCCAGACCTCGTCGCGGCGATCACCGCGGCGCGCCGGGCAACAGAGCCAGGCCAGCCCGTGCTCGAGCAACTGGCGCTTGCGCGTCTTCTGGCGGCCGGCGACCTGGACCGGCACCTGCGCCGTCTGCGTTCGACGTACAGGGCGCGGGCGCGCGCGTTCGCGAGCCGGCTCGAGGAGACGGTCGACGGCGGGCGTCTGGACGTGCCGACCTGCGGCTTCCACCTCGTGATGGGCCTGCCGCCAGGCGTGGCCGACGAATCCTCGGTCGTCGCCGCCGCGGCACGCCAGCGGGTGCGGCTCGTCGGGCTGTCGGGACACGTCCTGCACGGCCCGCCGCTCCCGCCCGCGCTCGTCCTCGGCTACGGCGCGCTCCCGGAGGCGGCGATGGCCCGCGCGGTGGACGCCCTCACCGAGGCGATGGGACGGACGTGGCGCAAGGGAGCGCCACGTCGGTCCCCGGGAACGCCGGCCGTTTGACAGCCGGTGGTATGGTCGATTGACCAACGGACCTGCGCGGGAATCGACGAAACTCGTGATAGGGCCAGGAAGGCGGGGCCCATGAGTACCGATCCACCGACCGTTGCCGATGACGCGAGTTCTGGCGGCCCTCCGTCTCGCGGTGGGTCGAGCCTGGACGAGGCGCGCGAAGTCGGCGATCGGTCGCTGTCCGACATCGACCGGACGCTCGCCGAAGGCGACCAGACGCTCGCCGAGGGCGAGCAGACGCTCGCCGACGCCGATCAGACATCGAGCGACGACGACCAGAGTGGCGCCGAAAGCGACCAGCGCGCGTCCGACGCCGACCAGGTCGCCAGTGACGAGGATCGTCGACGTGGCGGCGACGAGGCGACCTACTTGAAGAGCCGAGAGATCCGCCGCCGCGCCACCGAACAGCGCCAACGCACGGCCGTGGAACGCCTGCTGACCGCAGAGGCCCGCGACGACACCGCCAGTTCGCGCGACAAAGCCGCCGACGAGCGCGATCGAGCCGCAGACGAGCGTGACCGCACCGCAGCCGGCCTCGACGACAGCGACGGGCACGACGGCGCGACCGCCACAGACCGGACCGACCGTGCCGCAGCCCAGGGCCGGCGCGCAGCCGATGTCCGCCGACAGGCCGCCGAAAACCGTCGCCGCGCCGCCGCAGACCGCGCGGCCGCCGCGGCAGACCGGGCGCAGGCCGCCCGCGACCGGGAGCAGTCCCGGATCGACCGGGAGATGCTCGCAGCAGAGCTCGCGACGTTGCCCATCGTCCTGGACGACCCACCGGCTCGTGAGAACGGTGATCTCGGGCCGCCTGAGGATTGATGTCCGAGCACGTTGACACGCGGCAGTGGCAACGACCCGGGACGGGAACCACCGGGCAGACGCAGACAACGCGCGAGCTCATGATGTCGAGGCGGGGGTGACCATGGTCTCCGAGGACCAACGCATCCTGCGCGCGATCGCCAAGGAGCGCTGCCGTCTGGCGAACACCCTCCACGACGGTGCCCTGTCGCAGCTGGTTCTTGCCCGCAACGATGTCGCGGCGATCCGCAACGGACGTCCTGGAGCGCTGGAGAGTCACCTGCGGCGTCTGACCGCGATCTCGCAGCTGCTGCGGGATGTCACCAACTCGCTGGACGACGAGGCGCTCGATCACCTTCCGCTGAACGCGGCCCTCAACCGCATCGCGGAGGCGCAGCGCGCTCTCACCAGGAGCAGGATCGACGTGGACGTCGCCCCGGAGGCCGACGCCTTCTACGACCCCCTGATACGAGAAGCCGCTCGCGAGTTCATCGCAAACGCCATCCGACATGGGGCGGCGACCAGGATCGCGGTCACCGTCGACGTGGTCGCCACCGACCTCGAGTTGCAGGTCAGCGACGACGGGACGAGCGTCGATCAGGAGAGGATCGCCGTGTCGCGGGCGGAGGGCCACCGGGGCCTTCAGCACATCGAACGCATCGCCATCTCCCGCGGCGGGACCCTCACCCTGCGGCCCCACGCCCCCAAGGGCACGGTCGCGACGCTGCGGGTCCCGCAGGCGGCGCTGCAGAGCCGCGCGCAGCGCATCGATGCCCTCAAACACGACCCGGCGGCCCTGACCGCCAGCGAGATCCTCGAGGCAGCCGAGGAGCGAGACGGCATCGTGGCCCACAAGGTCGTCTCCGCGCAGGATGCCGACGAAGCCGCCGCCGCGCGCGACCGCCGTGCCGCCGCCGAGGCCGCAGCCGCAGCCGCCGCCGACGCGGCCGCAGCCGCAGCCGCCGGCGATGTCGATGCCGGTGTCGTCGCTCGCGCAGCGCAGACGCGCGCCCGGGCTGCGGCTGACCGGGAGGCAAGCCGGATCGATCGCGAGCAGGCAGCCGAGGTCCGCCGCCAGCTGGCGCTGGATCGACTCCACGCCGCCGCCGACCGTACGACGCTCGCGCGCCGGTTGATGCTCGCCGACGCGAACGCGTCCACCAAGATCCGGACCCGCGGCGCAGGGCTCGGCCAGCTCGAGCGCGAGATCGAGCGCACCCATCGCACCAACGGTCCCTTCACCCTGGTGGCGATCGTCATCGGCGCCCCCGACACACCCGTGGAGCCCGTGGACCGCGACGAGCCGTTCGAGCGCGTCATCATGCAGATCACCGATCACCTGCGGCCGTACGATCTCCTCATCCGGATCGGCAGCGACGAGCTCCTGTGCGCGATGTCGAACGTCACGGCCTACGATGCCGCCGGACGCTTCGCCGCGATCACCGCAGCCGTCACCGGGGACGCGCGCGGCCCATCGATCACCGCGGGCTTCGCCCAACTGCGGCCCGGCGAATCAGCCGAGGATCTCATCGCCCGTGCCGAGGCAGCGCTCATCGAGCAGCAGAGCACCGACCGTCAGCGCTGACCCGCCACGCGGCGGTCCGACGTCCCCGTAGGTGACCATCGCGCGTCCCGTTGGGCATCGGGTCACCCCAGGCCGGCGCAGGAGGTCACCCGGCGGGGACACCGGCCGCGGGCACGCTTGACGCATGTCCACCGCCCACCCGATCCCGGCCGCAGCGGCCGGCACCCACCGCGTCGGCATCGACCTCGTGTCGGTGGGCGAGGTCGACGGGGCAGTCCGTGCCTGGGGAGCCCGTTACCTGGACCGGGTCTACACGGCCGCCGAACAGGCTGACTGCATGGCCGGGGGCCGCCTGGCCCCTGAACGGCTCGCCGCCCGCTTCGCGGCCAAGGAGTCGACCATCAAGGCACTACGCCCGGGGACAGGCGACGCCGTCCCCTGGACCAGCATCGAGGTCGAGCGCTGCAAGAGCGGCGCCCCCGTGATCGCGCTGCACCGCCACGCGGCGGCGCTCGCCGCACGGGAGGGCGTGAGCGCCCTCGCCGTCAGCCTTTCCCACGACGACCAGACCGCCGCGGCGGTCGTCTTTGCGACCACCGAGCGGCAGGAGGCAGGTCCATGTCGATGAACGACCAGGTCAGACGGATCGTCTTGGAGAACAGCCGTCTCGCGACGACCGCCGGCGAACTCGGCGACGACACCGACCTCTACGCCAGTGGGCTCACCTCCCACGCGAGCGTCACCTTGATGCTCGCCCTCGAGGACGAGCTGGACCTCGAGTTCCCCGACCGCCTGCTCACCCGGGAGGTCTTTTCGAGCATCGCCTCGATCGTGGCAGCCGCCAACGGACTGCGGGCGGTCGCGGCATCATGACCGCGCTCGTCGCCGATCGCGCCGAGCAGCTCCCGACGGTGGCGCGCGAGATCGGCGTCGAGGTCGCCGCCGCCCACGCCCTCGACGTCGACCGCGAAGCGCGGTTCCCCCACGAGGCCATCGAGGCACTGCGTGCGGTCGGCGCTCTGGGGGCAGGCGTCCCGCAGGCCTTCGGCGGACCGGGCGCGAACATCGAGGCGGTCGCCCTGGCGTGCTTCGAGCTCGGGCGCTCCTGCGCCGCGACCGCGATGATCTTCGCGATGCACCAGACGCAGGTGCTCACGCTGGTCCGGCACGCCGAGCGCGACACGTGGATCGCCGATCACCTGCAGCGCATCGCGACCGAGCAGCGGCTCGTCGCCTCGGCGACCTCCGAGGTCGGGACCGGAGGCGACCTGGGCCGGTCGGTCGCCGCGCTGCTCGAAGGCCCGGAGGGGCGGAGCTTCGAGAAGCACGCCCCGACCGTCAGCTACGGCGCGCAGGCCGACGACCTCCTCGTGACCTTGCGCCGCTCGGACGAGGCAGAGCCCGGGGACCAGGTCGCCGTCCTCGTCAGGGGCGACCAGATCGATCTGGAGCCCACGGGTGTGTGGGACCCGTTCGGGATGCGCGGGACCTGCTCCCCCGGGTTCGTGATCCGGGCGACCTGCCACGACCAACAGGTCCTCCCCGCACCGTTCGCGCAGATCGCTGCGGAATCCATGACCCCGCTTTCCCACGTCCTGTGGTCACACGTCTGGCTCGGCATCGCGACCGACGCCTTCGACCGCGCCCGCGAGGCCGTCCGGGTCAACGCCCGGCGCCAGCCGGAGTCCGGTGATCGGGGTCGCTGCGGCTGTCGGAGCTCGCCTGCCAGCTGTCCCCTATGCGCACCGAAGTGGCCGGTGGGCTCGCGGCTCTCACAGCGGTGCCCCCGGACGACCGTGGTGCGCTGCGCACCGTCGCCGCCGCGTTGAGCTTCAACACCCTCAAGCTCGTCACGTCGACCCAGGCGCCGGCGATCTGCCGCGGGGCGATGGAGGTCTGCGGCATCGCCGGGTACCGCAACGACACGCCGTACAGCGTCGGACGCCACCTGCGCGACGCGATGTCGGCGTGCCTGATGATCTCCAACGATCACATCCACGCGACCGACGCCGGCCTGCTGCTCGTGGCGAAGGACATCTGATCGATGCCCGGTGTCCGTTCGGCCTCCACCGCCCAGCAGGAGTTCCTCGAAGAGCTCCTCGCCGAGGGTCTTCTCATCGACGGGGGCGTCCCCGGCATCTACGGCCGCAGCGACCGGTTCGAACGGATCCGCCTCGCGGTGGACCGGCTGGTCGACGACGCGGCCGCAGCAGACCACGCCGAGCGCCTGCGCTTTCCCCCGGTCATGCCCCGGCGCCACCTCGAGACCAGCGGCTACCCGACGACCTTCCCGCACCTGACGGCCACGATCTTCGCCTTCGAGGGCGACGAGGCCGACGCGCACGACCAGAGCGAGCACCTGGCCCGTGGCGAGAACTGGTCTGCGCACCAGAAGATGAGCGACCTCGCCCTGACGCCGGCGGGGTGCTACCCCGTCTACCCGGCGGTCGCAGCCCGCGCCCCCCTGGAACCGGAGGGCATCGTCGTCGACGCCGGCGGGACCTACGTCTTCCGTCACGAGCCCTCCCACGACCCGTCGCGGATGCAGATGTTCCACCAGCGCGAGCTGGTCAGGATCGGCCGTCCGGAGGCGGTGACCGACTGGCGGGCGGCCTGGCTGGACCGGGCGTTGACCCTGCTCGGCAACCTCGACCTGGAGGCGACCGCCGACCTGGCAACCGACCCGTTCTTCGGCCGTCAGGGGCGGATCCTGGCCTCGGGTCAGCGCCAGCAGGCCCTGAAGTTCGAGGTCGTCGTCCCGATCGGCGGTGACGAGCCGACCGCGGTCGCCTCGTTCAACTACCACCGCGACCACTTCTCGCAGCGGTTCGGGATCCGCCGTGCCGACGACGGCGACGTCCACACGGCCTGCCTTGGGTTCGGGCTGGAGCGCATCACGCTCGCGCTGCTCTACCGACACGGGCTGCACACGACGGAATGGGACCCCGAGCTGCGCCAGACCCTGAGGCTCACATGACCCTCACGGCAGCCCCCGCCCTGCGGCTGCCCGGCATCGACCCCGGTCCGCACGTCCCCCATTGGCTGCACGGGTCAGGCCGGCTGTATCCCGAGACCAACTGCTACACGGATGTGCTGATCGAGCTGCTGCACGCGCGCGGGGACGAGCCGCTGGCCGTCCTGGGCTCCACCCTCGCCGGCGACTTCCAGGGTGATCAGTGGACGTTCTTCAAGCCCGACCCTGCCGACCTGCGCGACCTCTTCGGGGTGGGCGTCCACGAGCAGATGCCCTCCGGCACTGGCCCACCCAGATCGCCGAGCAGCTCCGCGCGGGCCGCACGCAACTCCTCGAAGCCGACGCCTGGCACCTCCCGGACACCGCGGGGGTCTCCCACCGGATCGAGCACGTGAAGTCGACGATCGCCGTCGCGGCCCTCGACGAAGCCGGTGAGCGCCTTGAGTACTTCCACAACGGTGGCTGCCACACCCTCGCCGGCGACGACTACCGCGCAACCCTGCGGACGGACGACGCCTTCGCCGAGGCCCTGCCGCTCTACACGGAGCTCGTCCGCTTCGATGCCGGCCCGCGCCTGCGCGGAGCTGCGCTGCGCCTCGCCGCCCGCGAGCGCCTTGCCGGGCACCTGCGCCGTCGCCCGCAGACCAACCCGTTCACACGGCTCGCCGTTGGCTGGATGCGACGCCGCCGCCCGAGACGGCCGGTGGCGGGTCGCCGGCGCACCTGCGCATCTTCGCCACCGCCCGGATGGCCGGTGCTGCCGCGGAACTCGCCGCCGCCCACGTCATCTGGCTGCTCGCCGACGAGGGCGGTCCGGCGGCCGCGCAGGCTGACCACGGTCGCCGAAGGCTGCAAGGTGCTGGCCTTTCGGATCGCCCGCGGACGGCCGTTCGATGCCGCGGCCTGCCTCGCCCCGGTCGCCGCCGCGTGGGAGGTGGCGCTCGATGACCTGCACGACCGCGTCTGATCTGGTCACCACCCCCACGGACCTCCGGCTGCACGCCGGCGATCTCACGCTTCCGGACGCCTGGCAGCTGGCCCCGGGGACAAGGGACGGGCCTCCGAAGGACGACGGAGGATGGCTTCCGGCGACGGTCCCGGGCACGGTGGCCGCCGCCCTTGACCACGCGGGCACGCTCGAGGCCGGGCGTGATCTGGACAGCGAGACCTGGTGGTACCGGATCGTCTTTCCCGGACCCGACGCACGGGCCGGGGACGCCATCCTGCTCTGCTTCGACGGCCTCGCGACGGTCGCGGAGGTCTTTCTCAACGGCCGTCCGCTCCTTCGCAGCGACTCGATGTGGCGCGCTCACGAGGTCGAGGTCACCGACCTCCTCGAACGGGAGAACCGCCTCGAGATCCGCTTTGACGCGCTCACGCCCCTGCTGGCCCGCACGCGCCGCCCTCGTCAGCGCTGGCGCACGCAGCTGGTCCCTGACGGATCGCTGCGCTGGTTTCGCACCGCCCTCCTGGGCCGGGCGACCGGCCTGGGACCCGTCCCGGCACCGGTCGGACCGTGGCGACCCGTGCGGCTGGTCCGCCGCTGCGGCCCGTCGCTGACGGACCTGGAGCTGCGCAGTGCGCTCGACGGCGACGACGGGGTCCTGAGCGTCCGCGCCTGCGTGATCGTGCCACCCGGGCAACGCCTCAAGCGTGTGGCCGTCCGCCTCGACGGACCCGGGGGCGCGTACCTGAAGCGGCTGCGTGTCAGCGGCGCTCCCGGAGCCCGCACGGTCGCGGGCGTCGTCCGCGTCCCGGACGTCGCGACCTGGTGGCCCCACACCCACGGCCAGCCGCACCTGTACGCGGCGACCGTCACGCTGGTGACCGGGACCGAGACGACGGTGATCGCGGCCGGGAAGGTCGGCTTCCGCACTTTGGCGGCGGGCGCAGACGCCCTCCATGACGTCGAGGCGGACGGCCTGGAGATGCACGTCAACGGCGTCCCGGTGTTCGTCCGTGGAGCGGTCTGGACGCCGCCCGACCCCCTCTCGCTAAACCCGACGCACCAAGCGCTGCGAGCGACGCTGACGGCCGCTCGTGACGCAGGCCTGAACCTGCTGCGGATCGCCGGGACGATGCACTACGAGACCGACGTCTTCCACGCCGCCTGTGACGAGCTCGGCATCCTCGTCTGGCAGGACCTGATGTTCGCGAACCTCGACTACCCGTTCACGGACCCGCAGTTCGCGGCGGCTGCGACCGAGGAGGCCAACGCGGTGGTCCGGACGCTCAGCAGCCACCCGAGCTTTGCGGTCCTCTGCGGCAACTCCGAGGTCGAGCAGCAGGTCGCGATGATGGGGCTCGACGCCACCCTCGGACGCGGCACGTTCTTCGGCGAGACGGTCCCGTCGCTCCTGGCTGCCGCCACGAGCGACGCGCTCTACGTACCATCGGCGCCGTGCGGTGGCGCACGGCCGTTCGTGCCCGACCGCGGCGTCGCGAACTGGTTCGGCGTCGGCGGGTACGGCCGGCCGGTCTGCGACACGCGGCGGGCCGGCGTGCGCTTTGCGTCCGAATGCCTCGCCCTGGCCAACGTCCCCGGCGAGGACGTCGTCGCGGTCACCGGCATGCAGGGTGGTGTGCCCCGCGACCCCGGGGCCGACTGGGACTTCGCCTCGGTGCGTGACGCGTACCTCGGCGATCACTACGGGGTGGACGTCGAGGGGCTGCGCGCCGCGGACCCGACCCGCTACCTCGACCTCTCCCGCGCGCTCACCGGCGAACTCATGGCCGCTGTGTTCGGCGAGTGGCGGCGGGCCGCGTCGCCCTGCCACGGGGGGATCGTGCTCTGGTGGCGGGATGTCGTCCCCGGCTCAGGATGGGGTCTGCTGGACCACCGCGGCGTACCGAAGGCCGCCTACCATCACCTGCGGCGGGCGCTCGCCCCCGTTGCGCTGTGGATCGTCGACGAAGGGCTCGGCGGGCTGCGGCTGCACGTCGCGAACGACCCGGCGAAGCCGCTGACCGCGGGGCTCGTGGTGTCGGTCTTCCGTGACGGTGAGCAGCCCGTCCGCGTCGCCACACGGACGCTCGAGGTGCCGGGCGCCGGCGCCATCGAACTCGATCTCGAAGAGGTGCTCGGGGGTTTTCTCGACATCGGCCACGCGTACCGGTTCGGGCCGCTCGGCCACGATCTCGTCGTGGCGCGCCTGCAGCGAGCTGACGGTGAGCTGCTCAGCCAGGTCTGCCGGACCATCGGTCCATCCACCCCGGAGCCCGACTCCGCCGCCGCGCACGGCCTGCACGCCCACCTGGGACGGTCACCGGACGGCGGGAGCGTCGCGATCGTGCGCTCCCGACGCCACATCCGCGGGCTGCGCCTGCACGTCCCCGGGCTGCGGCCCAGCGACGACGCCTTCGATCTCGCGCCCGGCGAGACCCGCAGCGTCCCGCTGAACGGCACGCTCGCCGACGGGGGCGGCCACGTCACCGCCCTGAACCTGCGCGGACCGCTGGCGATGACGCGGGAGACGGCCGGTCGATGAGCGCAGGTGGTCCCGAGACGCTCCCCAGCGACCCCCACGCCGTGGTCATCGACAGCGGCGCCCATGCACTGGCCGGGCGCTTGGAGCTCCCCCGACCCGGCGTCAGCTCCTTGCAGCCGGTGCTCATCTGCCCACCGTGGGGGTGGGCCGACGTGGCCTCCTACCGTGCCCGCTGGGCGTGGTCGCGACAGCTCGCAGAGCGCGGTCACCCATGTCTGCGGGTCGATCTGCCGACCACCGGCAACAGCTCCGGGAACCCACGTGGACACGGCACGGTGGAGGCCTGGGTGCACGGCGTCACGGCCGCATCGGCCTGGCTCTGCGACACCGCCGGGACGGACGGCGTGGCCGCGATCGGTCTCGGTCTCGGTGGCCTGCTGGCGGCGACGGCAGCCGCAGACGGCGCCCCGATCCATGAGCTCGCGCTCTGGAACGCCCCCGCCGACGGCCGGCGCTTCACCCGGGAGATGCGCGCGCTCGCGCTGCTGTCCGGCCTCCAGAGCGACGGGCCCGCCACGAGGACCGGCGACCTCTACGCCAGCGGCTTTCTGCTGACCGCCGACACCCTTCGCGCGCTGTCACGGCTCCGTCTGGACGACGCCGGCACCGCCGCCCTGCTGCGACGTGTCCTGCTGCTTGACGCAAACCCCGACGACGCCGGCGATGGCTCGACGAGCACCGGGGTGGCGCTTGCCCAGACGCTCCGGACGGCCGACATCGAGGTCACCCGGGGCCCAGGGCCTGGGTATGCGTCGTTCACCGACCATCCCGAGCGCCCGACGCTGCCGCCGCAGACCGTCGACAGCGTCGAGCGTTGGCTTGCCGCCGGGACCGTCACGCCGGCGCCACGGGTCGCGCAGCACCCGGGTCCCGCGCGGGTGCTGGAGCCGGACCCCGCCGTCCGCGAGCGGGCCGTCCTGCTCGCGGATGATCACCACGGGACGCCGGGGACCCTCGCGACACCGGTCTCAGGGGACCTGCGATGCGGCCCGATCGTCGTCTTCCTCAACGCAGGAGCCGTCCGACAGACGGGCCCGAACCGGCTCTGGGTGGAGGCCGCGCGGCGGTTCGCGACACGCGGGACGACGTCGATCCGCGTGGACCTGGACGGCATCGGGGACGCCGGGGCCGGGGGTGCAGAGGCATGGGCGACCGCCGACTTCTACGCCCCGTCGATCGTCCGTCAAGTGCTCAGGATCCTCGACGGCCTCCAGACGGCGGAGGTCGGGGACCGTTTTCTGCTCGTGGGCCTGTGCGCCGGCGCGTCCGCAGCGATCGTGGCCGCTGCCGATCCGCGGGTCGTCGGCGTCGTGGCGATCAACCCGGGCGCGATCGTCTACGACGACGCCGTGCACGCCCGGCGCGCGCGGGCGGAGGTGCGGCGCATGCGCAGCCCCGCGCTGTGGGCGCGCGCCGTCCGCGGCGACCTGGACGGCGCCCGCGTCGCAGCCGTGATGCGCGCACTGGCCCATCGCCCACGCATCGCCCGCCGTGGCGAGAGCGCCGACCGCCTGACCCGCCTCCTGCGGCCGCTCACCGACGGTCACGCCGACATCGCCGTCGCGTTCTCCGGGGACGAGCCGCTGCTTGCGGAGATCGAGCGGGACGGGACCCTCGCCCGCCTGGAGGCGGTCCCGGGGCTCGTGGTGAGCGCCCTCCCGGGCACCGATCACACGCTCCGGAGCCCGGAGGCCCAGGCGGCGGCGCACGATCTGCTCCGGCGGCAGTTGACGCAGACGTCCCGATGACCACGGCACGACGCAGGCGAGCCCGTCTGCGTCCACGACGACGGTGGGTGGCTGTGGCGGTGCTGATCGCCACGGTGGCCGCGGCCGTCGCCGTGGTGCAGGTCGGCCGGCAGGACACGGCGGCGCCGCCGTCGCGCGCGATCTCCGTCACCGCCCCGGCAGGGCTCGACGAGGTGGACACGCTGCGCGGTGTGCTGCGGGAGGACGCAAGTCCGCCCCAGCCACGCGCCGGGGCGCTCAAGGCCATGGTGGACGGCGGCGCCAACGCCTACGCGCGAGGACGGCTCGACGTCGCCTGGCACGAGGGCGACGTCGTCAGCTTCGGTGCGGCGTTTCTCCTGCCGCGCGGATTCGCCGCCGGGCTCGCGGGGCAGGTCGACCTGCTCCGCTGGGACGACTATCCGAGCACGCCGGTCGGCACGCACCGCTCGGGCGTCGTCCTGTTCGCCGGAGACGGGCGTGCCCACCTCATCCGTCAGCGGCTCGGCATCGAAGAGACCCCCATCGCCCGGGCCTTCGACCTCCCCGAAGGACGCTGGTTCCGCCTCGAGGTCCGGCAGCGGCTCGACCCCGGCGACGGGGCCAGCAGCGAGGTGCTGATCGATGACCGCGTCGTGGCCACGTCCCCCGCGCCGAACACCTACGGCAACGCCGTCCAGCGGGTGCGGTTCGGGCTGGTGGCCATCGACGCGAGCCGCCAACGGGACGGGCTCACCCTGTGGTTCGCCCGCCCGTTCGCCAACCCCGGCTAGTCCGCCGGGCCCCAGATGCGCGTCTCGAAGAACGAGATCCCGTACTTCGTCCCGCGTGTGATCGCGCGGACCCGCACGTAGCGCGCCGTGCGCGAGGAGAAGCTCGTGCGCACCGTGCCCTTCGCGTTCGTCCTGACCTCTGCGGCGACCTCCCATGCCGTGCCGTCGTACGAGGTCTCGATCGCGTAGCGGGCCGCGTACGCCGCCTCCCAGTCGATCTCGACCGTGTCGACGGCACGTTCGCGACCGAGGTCCGCCCGCCACCACTGGCCGTCGATGGCCTTGGAGCTCCACCGGGTCGTCGCGGAGCCGTCGACGGCGAAGCGGGCCGCAAGGGTGTCTTTGGAGGTGCTGGATGCGCTCGTGTTGGCACCACGCCCTTTTTCGACCTGCTGGGCCACCACCTGCCACGAGGCGGTGGCAGGCGTCGCGTCGGTGTTTCCGGCGGCGTCGGTGGCCCGGACCTGGAGCGTGTGCTCGCCGACGGCCAGCGCGCTGAACGTCACCGGTGAGGAGCAGGAGGCCCAGTTCTTCGCGTCGAGCTTGCAGCTGAACGTCACGTTCTGCTCGTCGGCGCTGAACGTGGCGCTGGCGGTCGTCGCCGTCGACGTCGACGGCGCGGTCGTGATCGTCGTCTCGGGAGCCCTCGTGTCGACCGGTGCCGGAGCGGGTGCCGGTGCGGGTGCCGGTGCGGGTGCGGGCGCCGGGGCCGGGGTCCCGAGCGGGCCGACCGCCTGCGTCGAGAGCGTCACGCGGTCAAACCACAGCGCGAGCGGGTTGGTCTGGCGGGCTGCGTCGATCGCGACGATGCCCGCGCGCACACGGGTCACCCCCCGGCCGTAGGTGTTGGGCAAGGTCGACATCGCGACCGATGCACCGTCGACGAACACCTCGGTGAACGCACCGGCGCCCTTGCTCAGCCGCTGATGGACCTCGAGCCAGAACCAGCGGCCCTCGGGCAGCGTGAACGGTGCCGCAAGCGCCACCTCCTCGACGCCGAGCTGCTGGCGGACGATCCGCGCCTGCTTGTCCCCGCCGAAGATGACGATGCCGGAGCGGTCGGTCTTCGTCGGGTCGACGGTCCAGTTGTCCCACCGCAGGAGGTCCACCTGACCCTGCATGCTGTCCTTGAAGCCGGCTGGGAGGAAGAAGGCCGAGCCGTACCAGACGTCGTCCCCGTCAGCCCAGTCGACGTTGTAGATCCCGCGGGAATACCCGTTGGAACCGCCGGAGAACGTCGCCTTGGCCGCCTGGAGACCCTGGTAGGCACGCGTCCCGTCCAGCGTGAGGGTCCCCGTCGAAGCGTTGACCTGGTCGAACTCGTTCCAGGTGCTGCCTTCGAGCAGCGCCTGTCGGGGGACGACGGCTGCACTTGCGGCGGGGGCACACACGGCGGTGGCCAGGATGGCGGCAGAAAGGATGTGGCGAAGACGTGGCATGGGCACTCGCTGGGTCGGGGTCGCTTGCCCCGGCGACATCGGCCCGAGCGCGACAGCCATCGAGCGGCTGGGGCATGTCTTTGCCCCACGTCACGCGGAGAACCCGCCCCCCGGGTCCGCAGCAGGGCACGCCACCACCCCACGCAGGCACCCCGGCCACCCCGGCGGTCACCGCCCTCGCGCATACATTCGCTCTGTGGACGTCACGAGTCGCTCGAGCATCGGGCGCGGGGTCGCTTGGACCACGATCGCCTTCGTCGGCGGCCGGGCCATCACCTTCGCTTCGCTGCTCGTCGTCACGCGCGTGGTCAGCCCCGCGCAGTTCGGCGTCGTCGCCGCGATCCTGGCCTACCTCGCAGTCCTCGAGCTCGTCAGCGACGTCGGGATGCGCGCGACCGTCATCTTCGAGCAGGAGCAGGGAATCACCCCCCGCGTCGACGTGGCGTTCACGCTGAACCTGCTGGTGGCCTTCGTCCTGACCGGTCTGGGTATCGCGGCCGCCCCGCTCGTCGCGGGGTTCTTCGGCGTCAGCGGCGACACCTGGCTCTTCCGGCTGGCGGCAGCGAACCTGCTGCTCGGCGGGCTGGGCAACGTGCACGACGGCCTCCTCGTGCGCGAGCTGGCGTTCCGGCGCCGGGCGGTGCCGCTCCTGGCTCGTGGCGCCGTGCGCGGTGCGGTGACGATCGTCCTGGCGCTTGCGGGGCTGGGTGCCGCGGCCCTGGTGGCCGGAATGCTGGCCGGCAGCGTGGCCTGGACGGTCGGGCTCTGGGTCCAGGCTGCAGAACACCCGCGGCTGCACATGGATCGCGCGATCGCACGGAGCATGGTCCGCTACGGCGCAGGCGCGGCGACGCTCCAGCTCGTGGCGATGCTCGGCTCGCGCGTGGACATCGTCGCGATCGGACGGGTCCTCGGGCAACAGGCCCTCGGCCTCTACGCGCTCGCGTTCCGGATCCCGGAGTTGCTGATCGAGTCCGTGGCGTGGAACGTCTCGGCCGTCGCGTTTCCGGCCCTGTCACACGATCGAGCCGCCAAGGGCGGTGACGGCATCCGCGACACCGCACTCGGGTTGCTGCGCTGGCAGGCGCTCTACGCCCTCCCGGCGTCGGCGGGCTGCGCCGTGATGGCGACCCCGATGGTGGTCGTCCTGTTCGGACCGACCTGGGGTCCCGCGAGCGGCGTGCTGACAGCGATCGCGGTCGCAGAGGCCCTCGCCATCACGATCTTCCCGCTGGGTGACGCGCTGCGCGCCGCCGGCCACCAGCGCGGCTGGATCGTCCTGCAGCTCGTCGTCCTGCCGCCGCTCGTCGGCCTCGTCGTGCTCGCGGCTCCCTACGGCGTCGCGGCGGTGGCGTGGACGCGCGTTGCAGATCTCATCCCGTTCACGGTCGGGGCGCTCTTCCTGGCGCGCGCGCGGCTCGGTATCCCGCCGGCCGCCGTCCTGCGTGCGATCGGTCCCGGGCTGGCGGCGGCCGCCGGCGTCGTCGCCGCCGCCGGCTCGGTGCGGCTGGCGTGGCCGGCCCTCACCGCGCCCGCGCTCGCCGGCGGCGTCCTCGCCGGGGTCCTCGGGGCCCTGGCGGGCGTGCGTCTGGCCGCGCCGGCGGTCTGGGGACAGATCGTGACGTTGGTGCGCCGCCTGCACGGACGGCGGCGCGTCGCCACCGTGGTCGCTTGACCCGCTGATCCGTCGGCCGTCCCCCGCGAGGGTTCCGATTGGTTGCATCCGAACATGCCGTTGGGTCGACCTTTGCCTCGCGTGTTCCCCCTGAGTGCCCCGGAGGTGAGAATCACCACCTCGGTTTGCAGGAAGAACCCGAGCCCACCCTCGGTCGCTGTCACGAGCGCCGCAGCGCGGCGGCAGCCTCGACGGCCTGCGCCCGCGAATGGACGCCGAGCTTGCGGAAGATGCTCTTCACGTGGGTTCGGACCGTCTCGACCGAGAGCACGAAGACCGCGGCGAGCTCCTCCACCGTCAGGTCTGCGCACAGGCCGTCGAGGACCTCCCACTCGCGGTCGGTCAACTGGCTGACGACCGGCCGCATGCCGACGCCGCCTTCTGGAACGGCCCGCAGTCGCGCTATCAGCGCGCCGACGACGTCCGCGTCGACCACCGTCTCGCCGGCCATCGTGCTGCGGATCGCGGCCTGGATCGCCGCAGGTCCTGCGTTCTTGCGGATGAATCCGGTCGCACCAGCACGTAGGCCGGCGACCGCGAGCTCCCCGTCGTCTGCCCCGGAGAGCAGCAGGATGCGGATCGCCGGGAGGACCGCCGTGAGGCGTGCGGTCGCGGCCACCCCGTCCATCCCCGGCATCACGACGTCCATCACGACGACGTCGGGTGTGTAGTGCAGCGCGAGCTCGATGGCCTCGCGCCCGTCGACTGCCGCCCCGACGACGATCAGGCCGCCATCTCGAGCGAGGCCGCTGACCATGTCGCGAACGAACGGGTCGTCATCGACCACGATCACGCGCCCCCGGACGCCGCTCGGCCCGTCGCTCATCGCAAGACGATACCCGACGCTCCCCCGCGTCGCACGGTCCGGGTGACGTTCGTCCCCTCATCCGGTGGGGAATCCCCCCTTGGCAGCCGGCGGTCAGCGGGCGAAAGTGCTTGTCGTCCACCCGAGGTCGTACGCCACTCCCCCACACCGACTGGAAACGCTGCCCTATGGAAGACGCCGCTCAACCCCGCCTCCGGATCCTCGTGGTCGACGACGACCCTCTGGCCCGGCGCAGCGTCACCGAGATCCTGCGCGAAGCGCGCTTCACGGTGATCGCCGAGGCCAAGGACGGCCGTGAGGCAATCGAACTGGCGCTGCACTACCGACCGGACGTCGTCGTGATGGACGTCGTGATGCCAGGCATCGACGGCATCGAGGCCACCCAGCGCATCCTCGCCGGTAACGCGACACAGAAGATCGTCCTGCTGACGGCCGGCGAAGACGACGAGCTGGCGATCGCCGGCCTGCGCTGTGGCGCGATCGGCTTCATGCGCAAGGACGTCGATCTCGGTTCGCTGCCCCAGACGCTCATCGGGACGCTCAAGGGCGAGGCGGCGATCTCCCGCCATCTGGCGATGCGCGTCATCGAGCGACTCCGCAGCACCCGTGAGGGCACCCTCGGCCTACGCCCGGTACGGTCCGTGCTGTCCAGCCGCGAGTGGGAGGTGCTCGACCTCCTGTGCAGCGGCGAGGGCACCGAAGCGATCGCCGACGGCCTGGTCCTCTCGATCGAGACGGTCCGCTCGCACGTGAAGAGCATCCTGCGGAAGCTGCACGTCAGCACCCGCGCCGAGGCGATCTCCCTCGCGGCGCGCCTGCGAGAGCAGGAGTCACCTGAGCTTACCGCGCTCGGCGGGTACGTGGGCGCAGGGGAACGGCTCGGTCACGCCGAGTGACGCTCGTCGTCCCCGCTTGAGTTGCTCATGAGCGCCCGGGCGCTCGTGACGGCTTCAGCCCGGGTGTGGGCGCCGAGCTTGCGCAGGATGCGCTTGACGTGCGAGCGGACCGTCTCGGCGGCCAGGTCGAGCTCGGAGGCGATCTCGCGGGTGCTGCAATCGGCCATCAGGAGATCGAGCACCTCCCACTCGCGCGAGCTCAGCGAGCTGCGGACAGGGCGAAACCCGGGACCGGTCTCGGGCGTGTCGCGCAGCCGCTGGACGAGCTTTGCGGTCAACGTGCGGGTGAGCACGGCCTCCCCGCGCGCGATCGCATGGACCACCCGTGGCAGGACGTCCGCACCGATCTCCTTCGGCAGAAAACCGCACGCTCCCCTGCGAAGGACCTTGAACGCCACCTCGTCGTCGTCGATGGACGAGAGCACGAGGATCGCGGTGTGCGGCGCGATCCTGTGGATCTGGCCGATCACCTCCGGACTGCCGGTTCCGCGCAGCCAAGCGTCCACGACCGCGACGTCCGGCTCCCGCGCGGCGCCCTGCAGGGCCTGCTCGAGGTCGAGTGCCGTGGCAACGACGCGCAGCCCCGCGTCCACGCGGAGGGCACGGGTGAGCGCACGGAGAGCCAGCGGGTCGCCGTCGACCACCATCACGTCAAGTGGTCGCGTTTCCTCGGCCATCTCTCGACCGTACGCGGGACGGCCACGGGCGCTGCGGGACCTGGACCATCCAGGTGCGGCACCACGGTGCCCCGTCCCCGCGCGCCCTTCACCTGACCATGGGGCAAGTGGGTGGGAGCCTTCAGACCCATGACCCTTGCTGCCCGACCGCTACGTGTCGCCATGGCGATCCAAGGCTGGACACCCGTGGTCGGAGGTGCCCAGCGGCAACTCGAACAGCTTGTGCCGCTCCTGGACGATCGCTCGATGCGGGTGACCGTGGTGACCCGCTGGGCCCCAGGGCTGCCGCGACGCGACGCCGGACCGAAGGGCACCGTGCGCCGGGTCGGCAACGGCTGGGCCTCTCCGCTGGCGTCCGCGCGCTTCATCGGCCGTGGGGCGGCCGCGATCATCGCGGCACGGCCGGCCGTCGTCCACGCCCACGACCTGCTCTCAGCCACGCTCTGTGGGGCAGGGGCCTCCTCGGTCCTCCGGGTCCCGCTCGTGGCGAAGGTCGCGTCGACCGGGCCCGGAGGCGACCTCGACGTCGTCCGTCGCCGCCCCGGTGGAGCCGCGCGGCTACGCCTCCTGCTCCCGCGGATCGCTGCGTTCGCCTGCGTCTCCACCGAGGTCGTCGAGAGCCTCCAGGCCGCCGGCGTCCCTGCCGATCGCTGCGTCCTGCTGCCGAACGGCGTCGACATCGGACGCCTCAGGCCCGTGGGGGGTCCGTCCGCACGCGCCGCCGCGCGTGCGGCGCTCGACCTGCCGCCCGACGGCCTCCTGGTGCTCTTCTGCGGCCGGCTGCAGCCCGTCAAGCGTCTGGACGTCCTCGCCGAAGCCTGCACCGCATCCGGGGCGCGGCTCGTCGTCGTCGGTGAAGGCCCGCTGGCCCCCGAGCTCGAGACGCGGCCCGCGACGATCGTCCGGGCCGCGGTCACCGACATCACCCCGTACCTCCATGCGGCCGACGTCTACGCGTCCGCGTCGCAGACCGAGGGGCTCTCGAACGCGATGCTCGAGGCCCTGGCCTGCGGTGTTCCCGTCCTCAGCGTTCCGGCTTCGGGGGTCCGGCCACTGCTGTCCACCGGCGGTGGGCTGGTCTGCCCCGGGCCCGATGCCGGTGACCTGGCAGCGGGGATCACCGCGCTCTCGGACGCAGAGGTGCGGGGGGCTGCGGGCCGCGCGGCACGCCGGCACGTCGTCGCCCACCACGACCTCGCGCGGACGGCCGACGCCCTTGCCGCGCTCTATCGCGACCTCGCCGGGCGCGCCCTCCTGCCGCCGACGAACGCCTGCGGCGCACACAGCTGGGCGCGCAACCGTGAAGGGTCAGCTGAAGCCGTGATCCGCCGGATGTCGTAACGGTCTGTGGACGGGCCCGGGTTCCAACCCCCGTAGGCCGAGAACGCGAACCTGATCGACTGGTCACGGAGCACCGAACGCGTGTCCTGCCCGAAGCAGTTGCGACCGCCGACCGGATACGCGAACCAGCGAGGGCGCCGAGCCGTCTCGGCCTCGAGCCGGTCCAGCGACGCACCGATCTGTTCCCGTTGCTGAGCGGGCGTGGCCTGCCCGAGGACCGGGTGATCGTGGGTGTGCCCCCCGAGCTCCATCCCCGCCGCCTGCAGCGCACGCACGTCATCCCAGGTGCACCATTCGCCGGCGGCCTCGGCGTGGTCGGCCCGGTCGACCCCGACACGCCGGGCGAGCTCGTCGACGAAGACTTCGGCCGCGTCGGCGCCCAGCTGCTTGTAGTGGGCGATCCAGCCGGGTGCGCGCTCCGGGTGCGCGCTGAGGGTGGCGATCCAGGTGAGCTCGTCCCACCACGGCAGACGGGGGCGGTCGATGAACCCGGTGGCGATGAAGAACGCGGCCCGCAGACCACGCGCCTCGAGCACGGGGAGCGCCGCACGGCGGGCATCGGCATAGCCGTCGTCGAACGTCAGCAGGACGTGGCGACCCCGGGTGAACATCGCGTCCTCGAGATCGTCGGGGGCGATCAGCTGGGCGAACGAGCCGATCAGCCGCAGCTGCTCGTCGAGCTCCTCCTGCGTCGCTGAGAAGAGCGCCGGATCCCCCGGCGTGCCGGTGGCCGTCCCGATGCGGTGATGCGCGAGGACCACGACACCGCATCCGGAGCCCAACGCGGCGACCAGCGGGAGCAGGCGCGCCCGTTCCACCAGCGGGACCATGCGGAGCGGGACGCGGAACACAGCGCTGACCGTACGACGCGGGCTCCCTGACGCCGCGGGCATCGCGGGCTGAGCCGTGGGGGGCTTCTTTGCCCCTCGACCTCAGACACGGCACGTAGACTGCCGACCGGTGGGGCAGCCGTGTACCCCTCCTGGAGCTCACAGATGCCCCCCGCCCCGCGTCGCCCACCCCTGCCGCGGATGCTGCTCGTCGGCATCCTCCTTGCCCTCTGCGCGCTCGGCGGCTCCCCCGCGCACGCTGCGGTCGTCGATCGCTCCGCAGCGATCAGCGCTCGCGGCTTGGCCGACTTCGACCAGCTCAACACCGCGCTGGGAACCCTGCAGCCGAGCGCGACCCATGCGTTTCGCGGGGAACGCTCGGCGCGCGCCCGCATCACCGGGGGCGGCAACGGCTACTCGCGCGGGATCTTCAACGTCGACTGGGCCGACGGGGAGGACGTGTGGTACGGGGCCGCGTTCTACCTGCCGCCAGGCTTCCGTGCCGCCCAGCAGGGGCAGGTCGACCTGCTGCGCTGGGACAACTGGGTGCTCGACCCCGACACCACCGACCGGTCCGGCGTGGTGCTGTGGCGCTCTGACGGACGCGCGCATCTCGTCCGTCAGCGGCTCGGGGTCGAAGAGGTCACGATCGCGCCGACGTTCGCGATCCCCGAAGGACGATGGGTCGTCCTCGAGGTCCACCAACGGCTCAGCTCCGACCGGGGGGCGCTCAACGAGGTCTTTCTCGACGGGCGCCTCGTCGCCCGCAGCCGGTCGGCCAACACGTACGGCCGCCCGATCCAGCGCCTGCGGGCCGGGATCGTCGCCACCGACGCAGCGCGCCAGCGCAAGCCGCTGACGTTGTGGTTTGACCGCGTCACGATCAGGCGTGGACGGTCCGCGAACCTGAGGTCCCCGGGCCGCTGATCACGCCGGGCCGGCCGTCCCGCAGCAGGCTCCTGTAGACCGCGAAGTGGGCCTGCGCCACGACCGCCGGGGCGTGGCGCGCAGCAACGCGCACCGCACCGTCGGCGGCAAGCCGTCGACGGCGCGCGGGGTCGGCGACGAGCTCGCCGATCGCCGTGCCCAGGGCGGTGGCGGCACCGGGTGCCACCAGCACCCCGGCGCCACGCGCCAGCAGCTCCGGGATCCCCCCGACCGCGGAGGCGACCACCGGCACGCCTGCCTGCATCGCCTCCAGCAGCGCCAGCGGCAGCGCCTCGTGGCGTGAGGGGAGGCAGAGAAGGTCGGCGGCGGCAAGCAGATCAGCGACGTCCCTGCGGTGTCCCAAGAGCTGGACGCCGGCGGCCGTCGCGGGGTCCAGCAGCGCATCGTGTTCCGGTCCGTCGCCGGCCACCACGATGCGGACCGTCGCAGGAAGGCTGCGCGCGGCCTCGATCAGGACGTCGACGCCCTTCTGACGTTCCAGACGTGCGAGGCAGAGCACGAGCGTCTCGCCGTCCCCCATCTGCAGCTCGGACCGGACCCTCTCGCGGGCACCGGGCGCAGGATGACGCGGGGGGACGGGGTTGGCCAGGACCACGACGCGGTCCGGCGACAGGCGCCAGCGGTCTGCGTATGCCTCCCCCACGGCGGCGGAGGGTGCGACGATCCGCGCGGAGAGGTGCGCCGTCACGCCGTCGGCCCAGCGGCGTCCGCGGGTGTCCTCCGCTCCCCCGGGGTGGCGTGTGGACGGTCGCCACATGGGGGATCCCGGCCAGACGGGCGGCGATGCGGCCGTTGACGTTGGCTCCCATGAGATGGGTGTGCAGAAGCCGGGGTCGGGCGGGACGCAGGGCCCGGATGATCCCGCCGACGAGCGCGGGATCGGCGAGCCGGCGGCTGTCGAGGATCTCGACCCGCTCGGCGTGGGCGGCGAGCAGGGCCAGGAGGGTGGGGTCGGCACCGTCGGCGGTGCCGGCCACGACGACGTTGCGGGTGAGCCCAGCCTCGGCCAGCCCGGCCACGAGCGCCCCGAGCACCCACTGTGCGCCCCCGGTACGCAACGTGTCGATCGCGTGGAGGATGAGCGGGGACCGGGATCATGCCGCGTGCGCGTGCCCCGCAAGCGCATCGAGCATCCGGCCGGCCACGCTGTCCCACGAGAAGCGCTGCATGCAGACGTCGGCGACCGGCCTCACCCATCGCCACTGCGCGACGTGGGTCGCGTAGCAGGCCGATCAGGGCGTCCGCAAGCCCGCGACGGTCGCCGGGGGTGACAAGCCGACCCGTCACCCCGTCGACGATGACCTCGGGCATCGCACACGCCCGCGATCCCACGCAGGCCAGGCCCCAGCCCATCCCCTCGAGCATCGCCGTGCCGAACGGCTCGAAGCGGGACGGCAGGACGAGCACGGTGGCTGCTGCGAACTGCGCGGCAAGGCTCGCCTCCCCGCCCGGTGCCGTGCGGTCGATGCGCCCGACGCACGTGACGCCCTCAGGCAGCGGAGGATGTGACCGCGGGCCGACCAGGACCAGGCGGGCCTCCGGAACCTGCGCGCGGACCAGCGGCCAGGCGGCGAGCAGCTCTGGACCGCCCTTGCGCGAGAAGGACTTGCCGACGAACACCGCCGTCGGTTGTGGGTCCGGACGCAGACAAGGCTGCACCGGGAGCGGGACGTTGGGCCCCTGCCCGATCACGCGGATCCGTGCGGGATCCACGCCATAGTCGTCGGTGAACGACGCAGCCTGCCACTGGCTCATCGCGAAGACGAGGTCCATGCGCCGGGCGACCGCCGCCTCCCAGTCGAACGCGCGGCGTGCGGCCCGGCCCGCCGGGTCGAAGCACAGGTCGCCGCGGCGCAGCTGCAACGCGACGCTCCCGTCGCTGTAGCTGGCGACGGTCGGAGCGCAGCCGGAGAGGTCATACCAGTGACCGACCTGCACGATCGCGTCCGTGTCGTCCAGGGCTGCCGCGAGCCGCCACCGGACGACCGCGGTGTGCGCGTCACGGACGACCGGGCCCAGCGCGGCGGTGTTGGCGTGGTACCGCTGACGCCAGCGGTCACGGTCGCGCGACAACGCCAGCAGCGCCTCGGTCCGCGAGATCGCCCGCACGGAGGCGTCGACGCCGGTCATCTGCCCCTTGCACGCATGCGCCGCGTCCAGGAGCGCGCGCGACGAGCCCGACCAGGTGCGTGGGTCCCGCGGCGCACCGGCGACGGTCAGGAGCACCCGCTGCGCCCGGGTATCCGTGACGGTCGCGGTCATGCGTGCACCAGCCGCAGCGGGTCAGGTGCGGGCGCGTCGTGACAGGTCCGGCACCAGAGCTCGAGCACGAGCATCGACCAGAGCACTGCTGCGTGGTCCTCTCCCCGGGCGTGCGCCGCGAGCGTCTAGACCGTCTCCCCGCGGTCGATGAGCCCGCGGTCGGCGGTACGCCGGTCGAGCAGGACGTCGTGCGCGAGCTCGCAGAGCGGGCCGCGCAGCCACGCTCCGACCGGCACCGCGAACCCCTGCTTCGGGCCGCCCGGGATCGTCTCGGGCAGCCACGGGCGCCGCGGCCTTGAGCACGAGCTTGCCGGCGCCGCCGCGCCGCTTGAGCCGGGCGGGGAGCCGCGCCGCCCACTCGCACGATCTCCTGGTCCAGCAGCGGCGACCGCAGCTCGAGGCCGTGGGCCATCGACGTGAGGTCGGCCTTCGCGCAGCAGGTCACCGGCAAGATAGGCCCCCTGGTCCAGGCCAGCAGCCGATCCGTCCACGTCAGCCCCGCACCCAGCGGCCCACGCCTCTTCGACCGCGCGCAGCGGACGGCCGTCCTCCAGCAGCGGGCGCAGCCGCTCGCCGTAGAGCCGACGGCGGTCGGCGTCGCTGAAGTGGCGAAAGAGCGCGGCGTAGCGGTGGTCGGGGTCAAGCGCGGCCAGGTCGGCCACGCGCTGGGCCTTCGGCACGAGCCCGGGCAGCGAAGGAGCCCGCGACGCACCGCCGCGGGCAGCAGCTGCGCCGGCCGCGTCCACGCCAGCTGGTGATGGCGCCGGTATCCGGCGAGGAGCTCGTCGCCCCCGTCGCCGGTCAGCGCGACGGTCACGTGCTCCGCGGCCTGGGCCGCGAGCTGGAACGCCGGGACGACCGCCGGATCGGCCAGCGGGATGCCCGACCCGCCGCACGAGATCGAGCAGCGTCGTCCGCGTCGACCGGCCCGACGTGGAGCTCGGTGTGGAGCGTGCCGCAGTGCGCGGCCACGGCGCTGGCGAACGGCCCTTCGTCGTAGCCGGCCTCCGCGAAGCGCGCCGAGAACGTCCGCACGCGGCCGGCATCGGCCTGCGCCATCGCCGCGACGACCGCCGACGAGTCAAGCCCGCCCGACAGGAACGCACCCACCGGGCACCTCGGCCTCCAGCCGTCGGGCGACCGCTGCGCGCAGCAGCGGTCGCAGCTCGGCCGCGGCAGCCGCCAGCGTCACGTGGCGCTTGGGCCGGAAGTCGGGCGGCCACCAGACGTCGACGCGCGGCACGGCGTCGACGACCTCCCAGACCAGGCGGCCCGCCGGCGGCACGGCCGCAGTGCCCCCATGGCGTGCGGTCGGGCGGCACGTACTGGGTGGCGAGCGTGGCGTCGAGCGCATCCAGGTCGAGGGTCCTGGGGACGTCCGGGTCGGCCAGCAGCGCGCGGGGCTCGGATCCGAAGACCAGGCGTCCCGGGGCCGGCCTGCGCCCACAGCAGCGGCTTCTTGCCCATCCGGTCGCGGGCCAGCAGCAGCCGTCCCCTGGCCGCGTCCCAGAGGGCGAGCGCGAACATGCCGTGGAGGTGGTGGACGAGGTCGTCGCCGTGCTCTTCGTAGAGGTGGACGGCGATCTCGATGTCGCTGCCGGTCGTGAAGACATGGCCGCGCGCCTCGAGTTCTGCTCGCCGCTCGTGATGGTCGTAGAGCTCGCCGTTTCCGACCACGACGACCGTTCCGTCCTCGGAGAACAGCGGCTGCCGGCCGCCGGCGACGTCGATGATCGCCAGGCGGCGCATGCCGAGCGCGACGCGCTCGTCCTGGTGCACGCCGGCACCGTCGGGCCCGCGATGCACGAGCGTGTTCAGCTGGACGCCCAGCAGTTGCGGGTCGATCGGTGCCCCCGCGCTCACCTTGCCGGCGATGCCGCACATCAGCGCACCTGCTTCCACGTCGAGCTCTGACGGCGCAGGACACCACGACCAAGGCCGGCCAGCCCGGCGATGGCGCCCGTCAGCCCCTGGCCGCAGGCCGCTGCCACGCGACCTGCGGCGCGGCCCGGGGGTCGGTGACCGCGCAGCTCGGCGGCCCCGAGCGCGAGGACGAGGACCTCCGCGGCGAACAGGACCCGGGCGAGCCGGTGGCGGGCGAACGGCAGTCCGACCAACGCCACCAGACCGAGCGGAGGCACCGCCAGGCGTCCGAACTTGTGGTTCGTGATCCGCCAGGCGGCCCGCGGCGGGAGGCGGTGCAGCTCGGTGGCGAGGAGCACGCGGCCTGCCCCGATGCGCGCGCGGCGCTCGATCTCGTCGGCAACTGCCAGCGCGGGCTCCGTCCCCCCTGCAGCGGGCTCGTAGACGACGCGGCCCCCGCGGGCCAGCAGGTCCAGCAGGATCCAGAGGTCGTCGTTGACGATGCCCGCGGGAACCGAGCGCAGGTGCCGGCGCCGGACGGCGAGAAACTCCCCGGACGCGGCGGCGACGCTGCCGCTGCGTGATTCCAGGCGCCGCAGCAGGTCCTCGTACGCGTCGTACGCGGATCCGGACTCGCCGCGGCGCCCGGCGACCGCCCAGATCCCGGAGTCGGCAAACCACCGGGCCGCGGCGCCCAGCGACCCGCGGTCCAGCACGTTGTCGGCATCGGTCAGCACGATCACCTCACCGCTGGCATGGGCGAACGCGTCGCTCATCGCGGCCGCTTTTCCGCGTCGCTCGGGGTGATGCACCACGGTCGCCCCGGGCCAGCCACGCTCGGCGGCGCGGCGCAGCTCCTCGTCGCCGTCGGCGGCGACGACGACGGTGACCAGATGTCGCGGATAGCCATCCTCCTGGAGCTCGGTGAGCTTTCGTTCCAGCGGTCCCGCAGCCCCCGCCGCGCACACGATGACGCTGATGCTCGGCAACGGGTCGCTGTCCTGTCGGACCGGCTGCCGGCGTCCGACGAGGAGCGTCGCCGGGTAGCCGACGATGACCCATCCGACCCCCGCGGCCGCGAGCAGGCCGGAGCGGGCAAGGACCGTGTTCAGCACGGGGTCCCTCCCCGCCGCAGTGGCCGGGCGGTGGCCAGCGTCAGACCGACGAGGATCCACAGCAGCCGCAGCTGCGACCCGTGGAGGAACAGCACCCCTGCGGCGAACGTCACGAGGCTCAGCACGAGGGTGCGTCCCTCGGCGTGCTCGAGCATCCTCCCGCGGGCGATGATCCCGGTCAGCACCACCGCGGCGACGAGCCATCCGAAGAGCCCGACGAGGCCCTGCTCGGCCGCGATCTCCAGCGGGAGGGAGTGCGGCTCACGGTCGCTCCGGGGGTCGCTGCCGACGCGGCGGGCGTACTCGCGGTAGCGCGACGGATACTGCCCGGGCCCGACGCCGACCAGCGGGTGGTCGGCCGCCATCGCGAGCGCCACCTGCGCCTCGGACTGGCGCCCGGTGGTCGTGCGCGAGCTGACCCCGCCCAGCTGCGCGCCGAAGAACGGAAGGCAGACCACCGCGGCGACGGCCGCCGCCATGAGCATCCTGGGGCTGCGCTGCAGCACCGCGGTACCCACGAGCGCCACTGCGGCTGCGACCAGCGCCGCGCGCGAGCCGGTCGCGAGGATGCCGCCCACGAGCGCCAGCGCGCCCACGGCGCCGAGCGCCCGCTCCCACGGCCGGCCGGCGATCAGCATCAGGGCGGCGGGCAGCAGCACGACGAGCGACAGGGCGAAGAAGTTCGCCTCACCGAACGGTCCGGCCGCACGCGGCGCCTCGTACGCGAAGACCGCGCTCGAAGGGTTCAGGGGAAAGAGCTCGGTCGGGCCGACCCGGACGGACCAGATCGCGCCGACACCGAGCACGACGCCGAGCGCCACGAGCGCGGTCAGGACACGCCGGGTGTCCGAGCGGTCCCGGCAGACGCACGCCGCCACCGCGATCAGCGGCAGGTCGTGCACCAGCGCGCGCGGGATCACGGGCCCGTCCGCGCTCACGAGCGCCGTCGCGATCCAGGGCAGGCCGATGAGGGCCGTGAGGATCGCGACACGGCGCAGGTGCTCCAGGTCGTCGCGGCGCAGCCAGAGCCCGACCGCCAGCAGCGCCGCTCCGCCGAACTCGACGGGTGAGGGCAGACCGCCGAACCAGCGGGCGCCGATCGCCGACCAGGTGAGCGCCGCCCACGCCGGAAGCAACCAGTCGCGCCGCAGCAGCAGGACCAGGCCCCCGCCGACGGTGGCGCCCAGGACCGGCACGGCAGCCTGGGGGGAGGCCGCCGCGGGGATCGCGACCACGAGCAGCAGGCAGCCGAGGAGCGTCGCCCCGGAGGCGAGCAGCATGACCGAGGCCAGGTCTGTCCAGGCACGCGGGATCCTTGCGGCGCCATCCGGACCCATCGCTTCGGTGGACAACGCGTCACGCAGCATGCCGGCGCTCGGACTCGCCGACAGCTCCGAGCGTCGACGGCTCCGCCGGCGTCCTGCGACGGGTCGGGATGACGAAGACCGCGAGCCCGGCGAGCAGGGCCACCAGGAGCGTCGCGACCACGACGAGCAGCGCCGCCGGACCAGCCTGCACCGGCGCGCCCGCGGGCGCGAGGACCCTGATGCGCCACGGATCACCGAGCTCGTCCTGGCCGAGGACTCCGGCGCGGGCGATCGCATCCAGGTCGCGACGGACGCGGCCCTTCTGGCCTGCGGTGAGCGTCAGGTTGATGACGCGGGTGTCGGGCACGAGGCGGACCTGCAGGTCGCCGGCGGGCCCGCCCGCCTCCGGGCTGACCCCTGGCGGACGCGGTGCACCGGCCCGCTGACGGACCGCGGGACCGCTGAGATATTCGACGACGGTGCCTGCGGTACCGGACTGGCCGAAGGACTGGATGATCGATGACTGCTCGTCGCCCTGCACGGGCACGAGCACCATCGATGCCGTCGAGGTCCAGCGCGCAGGGCGCTCGACGAGATAGACCGCGCCGAACGCGAGGACGGCGAAGGCGCTGAGCAGCGCGGCAGACAGACGAACGGTTTTCGACATCGACTGAGTGTTGTCCGCGGCCTTGACCTTGCCGGGGTGGAGCACGTCGACCCCCTGGTGAGCACCCTCCCCCACGCCTTCGCCGTTCGCCCGGGTGGCGGGGGGTGCGAGCCACCCAGACCTGTGGGTCAGGACCACCCTCGGCACGGTCCGCCACGCTGAAAGGTGAGGGTCGTGCCTCGCTTCCAGCCGACCCCACTGCTCCTGCCCCTCGCCTGGCTCGGAACCGGGCTCCCGCTCGGCGTCCCGGTGTGGTGGCTCCTCACGGGGGTCCTCGTCGGCCTCGTGACGCTGTGGACCACTCCAACCCGCCACCACGCGGTCGTCCCCGCGGACGACGCGGCCGCCCTCCGGCGGCAACTGGCCATCGTCCGCCGCCGCGGCCAGACCGCCGACGTGCTGCGCGCCCACGTCCACGACGTGCAGCCGGCCGATGCCGTCGCCGCGCTGCGGATCTCGGACGTCGCGGTCGCTGCGCCTCACCCGATGGGCGGCACCGAACTGCTCGTCCTTCTCGGCGACCAGGTTTGCGACCGGACTCGCGTCCAGGCCCGCCTGCACGCGCTCGGCGGTCGCTGGTCCTTCGGCTGGGCCCACTTCCCCGACGACGGGGCGACGCTCGACGCGCTCGCGCTCGCCGCGATCCCTGGGCCGCCGACGCCGGCGAGTCCGCAGCCCATGTTCAACAGCTCTTCGCTCAACCCGACCCAAGGATGACCATGACCCATCCCATCACGTGGCTTGGTGCCACTGCCCTGACCCTCCTGGTGATGGCCTACGGCTGTGGTACGGCCGTGGCAGCCAGCACCGGATACGGATCCGCACAAGGCGTCTCCGGGGGCGATTCCGCCGACCAGAGCAGTCAGCTCCCGTTCACCGGCCTCGCCGTGACGCCCTTGATCATCGCGGGCCTCGTGCTCGTCGCCCTCGGCGCCGCGCTCGTCCGTCGCGACCACGGCACGAACCGATGAGCCGCGCGTTGGTCACGGGCTGCGCAGGGTTCGTCGGATCCCATCTCTGCGAACGCCTGCTGGCCGACGGCTGGCAGGTCCACGGCGTCGACTCGCTGAACGACTACTACGACCCGGCGCTCAAGCGGGCCAACCTGCGGGCGCTCACCGATCGCCCAAGGTTCACGTTCGAGCGTCGGGACCTGGCGACCGGTCCTGATCCTGTCGACCTCCTCGACGACGTCGACACGGTCTGGCACCTCGCCGGGCAGCCGGGTGTACGCCTCTCGTTCGGCGGTGGCTTCAACGAGTACGTCAACGCGAACGTCGTTGCCACCCAGCGCCTGCTCGAGGCGGCCGTCGGGCGCCCGCTGCGCCGCTTCGTGTACGCGTCCTCGTCATCGGTCTACGGCGACGCCGTCACGCTGCCGACACGCGAGGACTGCGCCTTGCGACCGCTGTCGCCCTACGGCATGACGAAGGTCGCGACCGAGACGCTCGCACGGACGTACCACGACGTGGGCGGCGTCCCGGTCGTGGGGCTGCGCTACTTCACCGTCTACGGCCCCCGGCAGCGGCCGGACATGGCCTTCTCGGCGTTCATCGACGCGGTCATCGCCGGGCGGCCCGTGACGGTGAACGGCACCGGCGAGCAGGTCCGCGACTTCACGTTCGTGGACGACATCGTCGACGCCACCGTCGCTGCCGGCGACCGAGGTCGCCCCGGCCACGCCTACAACGTGGGCGGTGGCCAGCCGATCAGCCTCATCGGAGCGATCCGGATGCTGGCCCGGCTGCTGGACCTGCCGCTGAACCTCGAGCACCGAGGGGCGGCCCGCGGCGACGCGCGGCTGACCACCGCGGACGTGTCCGCCTGCGCCCGCGACCTGGGCGTCGTCCCCCGGACGAGCCTGGAGACCGGGCTCACGCGACAGATCGCGTGGGTGCAGTCGGTGCGGGACGCAACGCCGAGGCAACTCGTCGCCGCATGACCGGGTCGCCGCGGGTGGGTGTCGTGTGCTCGCGGTTCCCGAAGCTCTCGGAGACGTTCATCCTCGACGAGATGCTCGCCCTGCGCGAGCGTGGCATCGACGTCGTCGCGATGCCGCTGCACCTTCAGCGCAGCGGCGGCGTCCATGCGGGGGCCGCTGCACTCTCGTCGGCCGCGCTGGCGGGCGACCCATGGTCGTGGAGGACCGTGCGAGCCCAGTTGCACTGGCTGCGCCGGCACCCGCGCCGCTACCTGCGTGCCTGGTCCGGTGCGCTGCGCGGCACCTGGCGCTCGCCGGGGTTCTTCGCCCGGGCGTTTCTCGTGGTCCCGCTCGGGGCGCGGATCGCCCGTGACATCGAGCGCCACGGCATCGACCATCTCCACGCGCATTATGCGACCCATCCCGCCCTTGCGTGTTGGGTCGCACGGCGGCTCACCGGCGTGTCGTGGACGATGACGGTCCACGCCCACGACATCTGGGTCGACCGGACGATGCTCGCCACGAAGGCGGGCGACGCCACCCGCGTGGTCGCCATCTCCGAGCTGGGAAAGCAGGTCGTCGCCGCGACCGCCGGGGGCCGCGCGAAGATCGAGGTCATCCACTGCGGGATCGACCTGGCCCTGCTGCGCCCGGCCGCCCGTCTCCCACGCGCGGTCGCGTCACCGCTGACCGTTGCGTGCGTCGCATCGCTGGAGGAGTACAAAGGGCACGAGCATCTCCTCGACGCGGTCGCGATCGCCAGGTCCGCCGACATCGACATCCGGCTCGAGCTGGCCGGCGACGGAGTGCTCCGCGAGCAGCTCGAGGCCCATGCCCGCTCTCTGCGCATCGAGGATCACGTCACCTTCCTCGGCCCGCTGGAGCGCGCGCAGGTGCGCGCGCTGCTCGGCCGGTGCGACGCATTCGCGCTGCCGAGCATCGTCACGCGCAGCGGAAAGTGCGAGGGGATCCCGGTGGCGCTCATGGAGGCGATGGCCTGCGCGCTCCCTGTCGTCGCCACCCGCGTCGGTGCGGTCGAGGAGCTCGTCACCTCCGGCGTCGACGGGTACCTCGTCGAGCCAGGGGACCCGGCGGCGCTCGCGGCCTGCCTCGTGGCCATCGCCGCCGATCCGCTCTCCGCCGGCCGGCGTGGCTCACGGGCCCGCGAAACGGTCGAGCACAGCTTCGACCGGGCCCGTTCGGCCGACCGCATGGCGACGCTCCTGCGCGAGGCGGCGGCCGGCGAGGCTATCGCGGCGGCACCACCGAGCCGGTGACGTCGCGGACCGCCGCCAGGACCCCGGACGGGCCACCCCCGACACGGACGGTCCGCAGCAGGACAGCAGGCTCCCGCGGATTGGCCGCACGCGCCCGTGCAAGCAGCTGCGCGCCCGCGCCGGGCGCGCCCGTCTCGTGCTCCAGGTGCCCGGCGAGCCACAGCGCAAACCAGTCGTCCGGGGCACGGGCGACCGCCCTGCGGGCTGCGCGGAGCGCCGCATCGGGCCGGCCGTTCTCGAGCAGCACGACAGCAAGCGACTCGAGGGGCCGGGGGTCCAGGAAGGCGAGATCCGCGGCGGTCCGCAGCTGTCGCTCGTGCTCGCCGGGCAGACGCTCGGGCGCCGCCGTGACGACGTGCGCAGCCACCGCTGCGGGTACCAGTGCAGCGGCCGCCAGACCGAAGACCCCCGCGGCCGCGCGCGCGGTGCGCCGCCGCTTGCCGGCGCCCGCGGGCCGCTCGGGCGCGACGTGCAGCGCGCCGACGGCCAGCACGACCGCAAGCGCGATCACGGGCAGTTCCAGCGTCCAGTCGACGAGGGCGTGCGCGACCACTGCGGCGGCCGCGGCAGCGGCAGCGGCCTCCGCCGGTGTCCGTCCGCGACGCCCGCCGAGCGCGATCCTCATCAGCGCGCCGACCAGCACCGCCAGCAGCAACAGCCCGGGGAACCCGAGGGTGGCTGCGGGCTCGGCCAGCGCGCTGTGCGCAAACCGCGGCGCGACCTCGGTCCGTCGCAGGCGCAGGTAAGGACGCTCGAAGCTGCCGGCGCCGACCCCGAGCAGCGGCCGTGCGGTCGCGGACCGCCACGCGACGCGCCACATGTCGGGCCGGTTGGAGCCGCCGCCGGCGAGAAACCGGGTCGACGACCCTTCCACCCGGTCGTAGTCCGCGCGCGAGTTGACCGCGACGACCACCGGGGCCAGCGCGAGCAGGACGGCGGCGGTGAGGCCGGCACGGCGCAGCCCCACGCGGATGGGCGCCCGTGGGCGATCACCAGGATGGGCGAAGGCGGCGATGAGCGCGGCGAGCACCGCACCCAGGACGATCACAGACAGCGCGCCGCGGGCCGCCGTGGCCGGGTCGTCTCCGGCCAGCAGCGCCCGTCGGAAGCCCAGGAGGGCCGGAGTCGCCAACCCGACCCCGAGCAGTGCGCCCGTCCCGATGAGCAGCGCAGCACGATCCGGGCGGCGGAGCGTCGCGAAGACGAGCAGCCCCACCCCCAGCGCGGCCGGGGACGAGCGGCTCTGCGCCGCCAGACCGCTGGCGAGCAGCGCGACGGTCAGGCCGGACAAGGTGGCGCGCAGCCAAAGCCTGCGCGTCTCGAGCGCCAGGCCGAGCGCGGCGAGAGCCGCCGCGATCATCAGCAGCGCGAATGCGTTGGCGTACGGCAGTGCGCCGCGCAACCGGCCGTCTTCGAGCGACGTACCGGAGAGGACCTGCGCCCAGCCGACTGCGGCAGCCAGCGTACCGGCAGTCGCGAGCGCGACGACCGCGAGCCGCGGTCCGTGTTGCGGACGCGCCGGCCACCACAGCACGAGCCCGAGCGCGGCGCTGATCGTCCACGCCCGACCTGCGGCCTCGACGGCCCAGCCGCGGTCAAGCGCCCAGGTCACCGACGCCGTGCTCCACGCCGCCCAGCTCACCGACGCCGCGAGCCCGATCGCCGCCGCGGGCCTCAACGGCGCCGGCGTGCGGGTGATCGCACCGATCGCGGCGGCCGCCGCGAGCAGCGCCAACGCCGGCCACCACTGGTCGATGCCGAGACCGGGACTCCACACGCACAGCAGCAGCGCCGCCACGACCGCCGGCAGACCGAGGCCGGCGGTGGCGATCCGCCTCACGCGATGCCGGTGCGGCGCAGGACGACGAGCGGGGTGCGGGCCAGCAGCACGAGGTCGCGACGCAGCGACGGCTCGCGCAGGAAGCTGATCTCGAGCCGGCAGCGCTCGGTGAAGTCGAGGGTGCCGCGCCCGTCCAGCTGCCACGGACCGGTGAGACCCGGGCGGACCTCGAGGCGCTCCAGCTGCCAGGTCTCGTAGGTCGAGGCAGCGAACGACGTCGGCCGTGGACCCACAAGTGACATGTCCCCGCGCAGCACGTTGACGAGCTGTGGGAGCTCGTCGATCGACGACCGCCGGAGGGTCCGGCCCACCCGCGTCACCCTTGGGTCATCGCGTACGCGAAAGTCCGGCCAGGCCACCTCGCTGCGGGAGCGGAGCGCCTCCTTCTGCCCGTCGGCGTCCGGCACCATCGTCCGCAACTTGAGCAGCTGGAAGGACTTGCCCCCACGGCCGACCCGCGTCTGACGAAAGAGGACAGGGGACCGCGGGTCCAGGCAGCGGATCACGAGCGCGGCGATGAGCAGCACCGGCGTCACCATCAGCAGGAGGACCAGCGCCAGGCCCACATCGAGCGCGCGTTTGGTGCGCGCGTGCCCGGACGGCAGCCCGCCGGGTCCCAGGATCGCCGTCGCGTCGACCCGCAGGCGGTGTGGACGCTCCGGCCTGCGCCGCCGGATGGTCGCTGGGGTCAGAGCGGATGGGCGCTGCGAGGGGGACACACGCAGGACGCTACGCCGGTTCCCGTTCGGTGTGAGGGGACGGTTGCGCCGCACCGAGGGGCAATCCTCTCCCCCACGCTCGCGTCCGTTCGCTCGCCTCGCTCGCGGGCTGGGGGCGGCCATCACCCGATACCCGCTGTGGACTTCCCCCAGAGCTGCCCGGCCCCCTTGCCGATGCTGATGCATCATGGTCGCCGCACCTACCGCACCCCAGAACCCCGGGGCAAGTCCTGATCGTGGCGACCGGGTCCCGATCGGCCCGTCGGAGGCCGCCGGCCACGCGGTCGTCGGAACGGACCTGCACGGCACGATCACGATCTTCGACGGTGGTGCCCAGCGGATGCTCGGCTATCGCGCCACCGACCTCGTCGGCCAAGCGACGCCCGTGGTCCTCCACGACGCGACCGAGCTCGCGGCGCGTGGAGCGGAGCTCGGGATCGCACCGGGATTCGAGGTGCTCGCCTCGTCCGCACGGCACGCGGAGCCCGAGACCCGACGGTGGACCTACGTCCGCAAGGACGGCTCGCGGCTGGCCGTCGAGCTCACGGTGACCGCGCTGCTCGGCGCCGACGACCAGCCCACCGGCTTCGTGAGCGTCGCCAGGGAGCTGCGCTCGACGCAGCGGTCCGAGACGGACGCCGGCGGGATCGACGACCGCTTTCATCGCGCGTTCGAGGTTTCGCCCATCGGCCTGGCGATCTCGGCCGCCACCCCCGACGATTTCGGTCGGTATCTCGAGGTCAACCGCGCGCTCTGCACGCTCACGGGGTATGCCCGCGAGCAGCTGCTCGGGATGACGTCGCAGGAACTCACGCACCCGGCTGACGTCGCGCGCGGCGCCGACAGCCTGCGCCGGCTGATCAGCGGAGAGGTCCAGCGGATCCACAACGAGACGCGATACCTGCGGGCCGGTGGTGATGCCGTCGAGCTGTCCGTCGGCGTGAGCCTCGTGCGGGACGAACGCGGTCGGCCGCTGCAGTTCCTCAGCCGCGTCGAGGACGTCAGCGCGCGGAAGCACTACGAACAGCAGCTGCAGCACATGGCCAGCCACGACCCGCTCACCGGGTTGCTCAACCGCACCTGCCTGAACGCCGCCGTGAAGCGGCACCTGGCCCACGTCCGCCGCCACGGGCCACGAGGCGCGCTCCTCATGGTCGACATCGACCATTTCAAGCTCGTCAACGACCGGCTCGGCCACAACGCCGGCGACAAGCTGCTGCTCAGCGTCGCCAGGACGCTCCAGGACCGTGTGCGCGACACCGACGTCCTGGCCCGCATCGGGGGCGACGAGTTCGCCGTGCTCGTGACCGAAGGCGGCGAGGCGGACGCGCAGGTGCTCGCCGCGGACCTGTCCGAGCTCGTCCGCCTACGCGCAGGGGTGCTCGAAGGCGGGGTGCCCGGCGGGATCACCGTGAGCGTGGGCATCGCCGCCCTGGATGACCGTGACGACCTGCGGGCCGACGACCTCTTCGCGGAGGCCGACGCTGCGATGTACACCGCCAAGGAAAATGGACGCGACCAGGTCGCGGCGTACGTCACGGCGGACGGCACGAAACACCGGCGTGCGGCGCGTCTGACGCTGTCGCGCCAGATCGATGCCGCGCTGATCGCTGATCGCTTCGAACTGCATCTGCAGCCGTCGGTGGACCTGCGCACGGGGGTCGTCAACAGTCACGAGGTGCTGCTGCGGATGGTCGGACAGGATGGCGTCCTCCTTTCCCCGGCGACGTTCCTCTACGTGGCCGAGCGCTTTGAGCAGATCCACGCGATCGACCGCTGGGTGGTCGAGCACGCCGTTGCCCTGCTGCCGACGCTCGGCCCCGACCAGGCGCTGGAGATCAACCTCTCGGGCCGCTCGCTCGGCGACCCGCAGCTGGCCCAGCTGGATCGGCGACGTCCTCGCAGACCAGCACGCCGACGCCAGCCGTCTGGTCTTCGAGATCCCGGAGTCCGCGGCGATCGAGAACATCCACCGGGCGCGCGAGTTCGCTCAGCAGGTCGCCGCGCTCGGCAGCCGCTTCGCGCTCGACGACTTCGGTTCGGGCTTCGGATCGTTCTACTACTTGAAATATCTGCCGTTCGACTACCTGAAGATCGATGGTGAGTTCGTCAGGCACTGCACGGAAAGCCGCGTCGACCAGCTCGTCATCCAAGCCTGCGTCACGCTCGCGCGCGGGCTCGGCAAGGAGACGATCGCCGAGCTCGTGGAGACCACCGAGACGCTGCAGCTCGTCCGCGCCCTCGGCGTCGATCATGCGCAGGGCTACGCGGTCGGGCACCCGGTGCCCGCAGTCGAGGCCGTCCACCGGAGCGCGGGCAACTGACGGACGACGCCGGTCACCCTGACGCGACGGAAACCCGCCCCACGGAGGCGCGGGGGACCGGTGACGATCGTCGCATGCTGCTCGGAGAAGCCCCATCGCCGCCGCCCCCGCCGCGGAGGCGACGGCGACGGCTGCGGCGATGGCTGGCCGTCGTCTGCGTCGCGTCAGGTGGCCTGATGCTGGCCGAGGCCGCGGTGACGTACGTGTGGCGCGAGCCGTTGACGTCGTTGTGGACGTCGTGGCGGCAGCAGGAGCTTCGTGGCGAGCTCGACGTCCTCACGGACCGTCAGCGTGAGCTTCCGGCCGCGGTGCGCCAGTCGCTCGCCCAACTGCCCGACACGACCGCCCGCACAGGATTTCTCGCCCGCCGGCTGCGGCTTGCGGCAGCGCACGGCCGCGCCGTCGGACGCCTGGTCATCCCCAAGGCGGACATCGACGTGGTGGTGGTGGCCGGCGACGATCCGCCCGACCTGCGACGTGGGCCAGGGACCTACGACGGCAGCCCGTTCCCCGGCGAGCACGGCACCGTCGCGATCGCCGGTCACCGGACGACGTACGGCGCGCCGTTCAGGCACATCGACCGCCTGCGGGCCGGTGACCGGATCACGGTCGAGATGCCGTACGGCCGGTTCACCTACCGTGTGGACCGCCACCGGATCGTTTCGCCGAGCGAGGTCTCGGTCACGAATGCCGTCGGACACGACCAACTCATCCTGACCGCCTGTCACCCCGTTTACAGCGCCGCGCAGCGGTATGTCGTCTACGCGTCGTACGTCGGCCCCGTGGCCGCCGTCCCCGGCACCGAGGCGCGCTGACAAGGGGGCAGGTCCTTGCCCCGTCTGAAGGCAGAAGTTCACCCGACGGGCTTCGCGCACGCTGTTACCCTGCCGGTTCTGGCCGCGGCCGCTCTGCCCTTGCGCTGACCCTTGTCAGCCCTGGCGCGGCTCGCGGCGCCCGGCAACGCCCTGACTGTACGGCGTCGATGCCGGCACTCCGTCCGCCTCCCCCGAGGCGGACGGTCCGGACGTTCCGGACCCACCCGAATCGAGATCGCCCATGCCCGCTGCCCGCCCGCTCCTGCTCATTGTCGCGCTCACCGTCCTGTGCGGTGTGGTGACCGATCCGGCCGGGGCGGTGGTCCGGCGTTCTGCGCGGTTGGACGGCGCCTCGTGGCGCGAGTACGACCAGGTGAACACGAACAGCGGGTCGCTCGCCCACGACCGGACGGGAGCCTACGAGGGCAGGGCATCGGCCAGAGCGACCTACACCGGTGGCGGGAACGGGTTTGCCCGCGGCATCTTCAACGTCCGTTGGCCGTTGGGTGACGACGTCTGGTTCGGGGCCGCGTACTACCTCCCCCGGAACTTCAACCACGCGCAGCAAGGTCAGGTGGACCTGCTGCGGTGGGACAACTACGGTGCGCTGGGCACGTGGAACCACCGCTCCGGCGTCGTGATCCATCGCAACGGCAGGGCGAACCTCATGCGGATGATGTTCGGGGTGGAGAACGTCAACATCGGGCCGTCCTTCCGCCTGCCCAAGGGGCGTTGGTTCTGGCTGGAGGTCCACCAGCAGCTCGGCGATCGCGACGGGACGGCCGTGAACGAGGTCTTCCTCGACAACCGCCTCGTCTCCTCGTCCACGACCCCGAACATGTACGGGACCGCCGTCGACCGGGTGCGCTTCGGGATCGTCGCAGTCGACGCCGAGCGGCAGAAGCGCAAGCTGACGGTGTGGTTTGACCGCACGATCGTGTCCGCGACGCCGGTGCACGCGATCTCGGCCCGCCGGGCCAAGCCGCGCAAGCCGACGCGGCGCTAACGCTGACGCGCCGGCCGGGCCCTCCCTGTTTCCGGCCCCGCTCCGCGCCCGCTCAGCTCAGGTCCGCGAGCCGCAGGTAGTCCCGCAACGACGCCGGCGTCCTGGCTGCCGCGCCGGTCGCCACCGCGGTCCAGCGGACCGTGCCGCGGGAGCTGACGCCGTAGACGAAACGCTGACCTGACCCAGCGGCACGCACGAGCAGTCGCGACGAGCCGAAGGGCTTGGCCCCCTGGATCGCGGAGGCGCTCGCTCCGCGCCCGACCCCGTCGATCCGGTGGCGGGCGACGGTCGATCCGATGAGCGCGACCGTGCCGGCGGGGGTGAAGGCGACACGGACGCGCGCGGAACCGTTGCCGCGACCGTCCACGCACCAGCGCCACGTGCGGCCCTTGCGTGAGGACGGCTGTCCGGCGCCACGCAGGAGCTCCTCGGCGCTGACCCCGAGCTTGATCAGACCCTGCCCCGCCTTCGTGAACCGCAGGCGTCCGCTACGGCAGGTCTCGGGCGCGATCCCGACCGCACGCTCCCACGAGCGGAAGAACGAATCCGCACCCGTGGACATGTCCTTGAGGATCGCGTCACCGGCGAGCTTGCGCAGATCCTCGTACCAGTCGGCGTACAGCCCGTAGTGCGCGACGCCGTCCTTGTTGATGTCGTACGTCCTCGAGCCTGACCGCTGCTTGGCGAACGTCACCGAACCGTCGAAGGACTTGAACGGGTAGACGACCGGGTTCTTCGCCGCATCGCCCCGCGGCCCGCCCTGGGACCCGAGGCCGTTGGCGTCCGCGCCGTAGCCCCAGCCGGTGCGCCAGCGCGGGTTACGCTTCGTCCGCCAGGCACGCCACTTGCCGACGAAGCCGGATGAGCCACCGGCGTACGGGGTGACGAGCCCGCCGTCGTCGAGGATCCGCTGCTCGGCGTCGGTCGTCGACCACGAGTGGGACGAGATGACGCCGGAGTAGTCCTTGCTCTCGGTGACGTTCAGCAGCTGGCGCCGGGCGTAGACGCTCAGGTGGTCCGGGTCGACCAGCATGCCCTTGGCGAGCATCCGGCGGACGACGTACTCGCCCAGGTCGGTGAGCCCGATCTGGTTGCAGTGGGGACCGGACGGATAGATCGGTGCGGCGCCGCCGGGGACGCCGAGCTTCAGGACGGCCCCGAACAGCTGGTCCTGGGCGGGTGATCCGCTCGTCATCTGCTCCTTGTCGTGGACGTCCTTGGCCTCGCTGTCACACGTGCGCATGTCCCAGTAGTGACCGGTCTCCTGCCGGTTGCCGCTGTTGACGACGAGCCCCGTCGTGCCCCCGTCGCCGGCCACCCCGCCGAACGCGTTGTCGAACTTGTTGACGAGCTCCATCTGCCGGACGCCCAGCCCGTAGACCTCGTTGAGCTGCGCGTCGATCTGCGCCTTGTCGCACTGCGGCACCGAGCCGTTGATGCCGCAGCCGAAGAGCCGCGAGACCTCGATGCCGAGCGTGACGGCGAGCTTGCCGTCGTTGGCGACCCGCCGCGCCTGGAAGGGGTCGGTGACGATCCGGAAGAAACCCTTGCCCGGGCCGCCGTACTGCGCGTCGATGTAGTCCTGCAGCTCGAAGATCCGCTTGCGCTGCAGGCGCACGGAGTTCATGTCGTCACACGGGTTGGTGCGGTAGACGACCTCGTTGCACAGGCGCTCGTTGTCGACGAAGAGGTTGGTGTAGGAGCGCAGACCGGCCTTCCAGGCGCGCTCGAGCCACTTCCAGTAGGACGCTTCGTGCGTCAGCGAGTTGTATGCCGGCCACTGGTTGAACGTCGGGTAGCCCACCTGATCGGTCGGCGGCCCGTTGCCCGCGATGCCTTCCAGCGCCGTGTTGTATGCCCCCGCGACGGGGTCGCTGTTGCAGTCCGGCAGCGCGTACTGCACGCCGTAGGCGTGCCACGGGCGCCCACAGTGCGCCTTGCCCCCGAAGAACTCGTACGCCATGAGGTGCATGTGCGCGTCGATGTACCCCTTGACCTCCGAGTACGGCGTGGCGCCTTTGGCGGGGGTGCCGGTCGCCGTGTCCTGGATCTCGGGGTACTCGGGGCAGTCGTCGGCCTTGCGGAACGCCAGGCGTGCCCCGTCGGCGAGCTTGGACCCGTCGCGGGCGGTGAGCGTGAAGCCCTCTGCCTCGGTGCCCTCCACCGCGAAGTCGGCGGCGTCGCTGGGCTTGGCGGCCACGCCGTCGGCCGTCACGAAGCGGCGGTCCTTCGTGTAGAGGAGGTAGCTCCCCAGCCGCGTCGCCTGCATCCGGACCGCGCCCTGTGGGGCGCCGGCCCCCACGAGGTCATAGCACCCGTGGACGAGGGCGTACCGGTCGTTCTCACCGGCCGCGAACGCCCCGGCGGGCACGAGCAGGAAGGCGGTCGACAGCGTCACAACGATCGTGCGGCAGATCTTCATAGGCGGATTCTTAGCGAACCGGCCCCTGCTGCGCGCCGGACCGCCTCAGCGGCGGACGGCGTGCAGCACCACGCGGTCCGTCGTGATGCCGTCGGCGGCACGGACCACCATCGTGTAGGAGCCGCGCGGCAGACCGCCGGAGAGGCGCATCCGGAGCGTGGGCCCTCCCGGCCGACGCGACCGCGCCATGAGGCGACGCACGACCCGTCCTCCGCGCATGACGGTGACGTCGAGGTCGGCGGAGCGGTTGAGCTTCAGCGCGACGCCGACCCCACGGACGGGCACCCCGCCGAATACCGGGCTCGAGAGCTTGGCCGAGCGCACGAGCGCGCAGTCGTCGCGGCGGTAGAACGGCGCCAGGACCCGGCGACGGCCGTCGGCGCCGGTGCTCAGGACGATCCGGCGTACGTCGTGCCGTCCACCGGGCAGGCTCATCGTCAGCCGCACGACGTCCACCGCGCCCGGTCGCGAACGCGGCAGGGAGAACGAGCCGCTGCGGCGCGCCGTCCTGACGCGCCGGACGCCACCGACCCGGCGCCCGTCGGCCACGCGGAACACATCGACGACGAAGCTCCGTCGCAGGCGTCGGGTGACCTTGACCCGTGCTCCGCCACCGCGGACTGCGCGGGCGCGTACCGCCCGGAACCCGGCGGTGACCGTGCAGCGCAGTGCCGTCGCAGCCCCGCCCGCGCCGCTCGGCTGCACGGGCGCGCAGCCGGTCGCTTCGTAGGCCGCGCGATCGGCGAAATAGCGCGAGACGGGCGTATAGGCGCCCATGGTCTGCGCCTCGTTCCCGCGCGCGGCCTTCTGGATCGATTGGGCGAAGGCCGGGTCCGACAGCATGTGCCGGTAGATGAGCACCCCCTCCTGCACCGGACCCCAGGGGATCCAGCTGACCCCGCACTCCGGGCGTGCGTTGGCAGGGCGGTCCCGTGGCGTGGAGACGACGAACGTCATCGATCGGTCCGCCCGCACCGCGGTCCGGTCGTCGGTGGTGCAGGCGATGTAGCGCTGGCTGAAGAACTCGTTCTCGCAGAAGGAGAAGTACCGGGTCTGGCCCTCCCCCATCACCGGCTCGCTCGCACGTGTCCGCGGCGCCACGGGCGCGTGCATCGTCGTGACGACCACGCGTCCCCGGGCGCGGTTGATCGCAGTCGTCAGGTACGCGTTGTGGATGTTCGAGAGGAAGCCGCCGTTTCCGGGGCGTCCCTCCGTGAGCGCGGAGAACGGCGTGCGGAACGGGTCGCCGTACGGGTTGTTGAAGAAGAACGCGACAAGGGACGTGGGCAGGTCCTTGAACTTCTGCCACTGGGGCGGATCCTGTCCCGGGAACTCACCGGCCTCGGGCACCGGGAGGCCGTTGGAGCCCGAGACCGCGTCGTTGAGCGAGCCGACCGTCGGCTTGTCGACGTTCGCGCACGCCGATGGTGCTCCGCTACCGGTCGCGCCCTGCGGCTCGACGCTGACCGTCGGCAGCCCGACCCCACCGGTCTCGTCGCGCTCCCCGTCGGGGACGTAGATCCGGTAGAGGAACATGCCCGCCGCCTGGCTTCCCGTGTAGAGCGTGTTCGGCGCCCGATGGGCCGGCGGCGGGCCGAATTCGACGAACGCCGTGTAGCTGCGCTCCGGCTTTGTGCGGTCCGCACCGGCGAGAAACGGGTTCGCCGAGCCGGGCTCGGGGACCAGCTCCACGTCGGCCAGCGCGTCGAACGGCGCGCCCTGCTCGTTGTAGAGGTTGAACGACATGTAGCGGGCGTGCGGAAAGCGCCCGGTGATCCGCAGCCGGGTTCCGGGCGTCGCGGCGAAGCCCGAGCCCCAGTAGACGGCGCCCTCGTCGGGAAAGGCGACGTTCACGCTCGCCGGGTCCGTCCGGGTCAGCGCCAGGGTGCAGGTCAGCGCATCGGCCCCGGCGCCCTGCGCCGAGGCGGCGGCGGTGGGACCCAGCAGGGCAGCCGCGAGCGCGGCCGCGACCGCGAGCGGCCGCATCATCGGACGCTCACGGTCACGACGCGCTGCTTGGCAGGCGGCTCGACGTTCCCGGCCTGGTCGGTGGCGCGCGCCTGGACGCGGTAGCGGCCGGCCGGCAGCGGACGGCCGGTCCGCAGGACGTAGCGCCGGCGGTCGGCGCTCAACCGGGCCGTCAGCCATCGGGGCGCCGCGCACGGGACCGTCCTGCGGGCGAGCCGACCGGAGGCGTCCAGCGGCCGGCAGCCGCCACCGGAGCGTCGGGCGACGGCCACCTCCACGCGGGCCAGCGTCGCGCGCGAGAGCTCCCCGCAGGCGCGGTCACGGGCCGGCCCGCTCACGAGCGCTCCCCGCCTCGTGATGCGGGTCGCCGTCACCTGACGGCTGCCGGCGGTCCGCACGCGTGCCGCGGGCGCCGTCAGGTCCTTGCAGGCGTACCGCGGACCGGGTTTGGGCGGCGGCCGGAAGATCGTGTACCCCGTGAACGTCCCGGTCCAGATCGCCCCGTCCGGAGCGACCGTCGTCGCCGAGTAGAACGAGTTGTCGTCCGGGCGGGCCGATGAGGAGGCGAACAGCCGCCTGGTGCCCGTCGTGAAGTCCAGCCCCGCCAGGCCGAACATGCCGTTCTCCTGCGCGATGCCGTAGATGAGGTTGGTCGCGGTCGACATGGAGGGGATCCCGTTCGGGATCGAGATCTCGCGGTTGGCCCAGCGCGTCGAACAGGTGCGACTGGCCGGATCCCAGTCAAAACGCTCCAGGCCGTACGGCGCGTTGGCGGGGTCCTGACCGGCGAGCGGGGCCGCGATGATCCGGACCTGCGGTGGCAGCGCGTTCAGCTGCGCCTCGTTCTTGAGCTTGTTGTTGACGACGACCGCGGCGTTGCCCCGGACGAGCACGGACTGCTCGGAGCTCGAGCTCGTCGCGGCCGGGTCGCCGAACGTCACGGGGGTCTCGCAGGCGATCCGTCTGTCCCGGCCCGTCAGCCCCTTCCAGTCGGCCGGGATCGCGTCGCGCCACAGGAGCACGAGGTGCATGAGGTCCTGGCCGTCGGTGATGACGACAAAGCGGTCGTCATCGGCGTCGGTGCCCATGAGCGTCGGGGTCGAGCCCGATCCGTCGCCGAGCCGCACCCCGCCACCGACACCGGTCTGGTAGGCGGCGCGCCAGGCCAGGCGCAGGCCATCCCCCGTCGCCGCGAACTTGTACTGCGCCTTGGAGGTGACGACGTAGATCCCGCCGTCCTCGTCGGCGGCGATCGAATTGGAGACCTGGTCCAGCGCGGCGTCCGTCCCCTTGGCGCTCTCACACCGCGCGCCGTTGATCGAGACCGTCCGGACCTCCTGGGCGTTCATCCTGCGGGCTGCCGCGGGACCGTGCCCACGATGCCGAGCTGGGTGGCGAACGCCACACCCGTCCTACATCATCGCCGCGCCGACGAGCTTGTCGTCGGGGCCACAGAGGCGGAGGCCGGCAGGATGAAGCGTCGCAACAGCGCGATCTTGGAGAAGCGGTTGCCCTTCACGCTGTCGCCGTAGACGTCGAACCCGGTTCCGCGGCCCACGATCAGGTGGTTGTCGGCGTCGAGGATGTTGTACGCGCCGGAGACGCCTCCCGCCAGGCCGGGGAGCGCACCCTCGTCGATCGCGCCCCGCTGATCGATGATCCGGCCCGTGGTGAAGTCGGCCTTGTAGACGTAGCGCCCGTCCGGGGCGGCCACCGTGCTGAACCAGACCGCGCGCCCGCCGTCAGCGTAGGGCTCGGTGAAGTCGGTGACGATCGGTGCGCCGAGCACCGCCGGCGTGTGCTCGTAACGGATCGGGTCCCCGGGCGCCGGGCCGGCGAAGGGCGATGAGGCCTGTGCGTAGGAGGACCGGTGGGATCCGGACCAGACCGACCCCGCAAGCTGCGGGTTGCACGGTGGCTCGTGGCCGTCGGGTGCCACCGGGGTCAGACAGGCCCCGGCCGCGTTCACCGGGCCCGCCGCCGACGCACCGGCCGTCCCCGCGGCCAGCACCGCGAGCGCCGCGGCGGTGGCGGCCATTCCCCTGCGGCCTCGTTGCATCCGACGTCCCATGTTGCGCCCCCAGCGCTTGTCGGCCCCTAGGCCGGTTGTCCGCGAGCGGACAGTAGCCAATACCGCCCCGGGCGGCTCCGGCCCGTGGTGTGTCGCCGGCCGGGCCGCCGGCGTCAGCGCGCGCGCGGCGCGGTGCGTCCGTCCGCCAGCACCGTGCGGTCGCGGCCGGCCGCCTTGGCCTCGTAGAGCGCGACGTCGGCGCGGCCGACCAGGCCGTCCACGTCCTCCTCACCGTCCCAGGTCGCCACCCCGACCGAGCACGTCTGATCGCCCGGCACGACGGACCGCAGCCGGTCAGCGGACGAGACGGCGCCATCGGCGCGGCAGTCGGCCAGGAGGACGCAGAACTCCTCCCCACCCCAGCGGGCGAGCACGTCGCAGGCGCGCAACTGCCCGCGCCACGCAGTGGCGGTGCGCTGGAGCAACAGGTCCCCGCTGGGATGGCCGAAGGTGTCGTTGAAGACCTTGAAGCGGTCCATGTCGAGCATCGCGATCGCCAGGGCCCCGCCGGACCGGCCGACGCGGTGCAGCTCGCGCTCGAGCGCCTCGTCCATCGCCCTCCGGTTCGCCGCGCCGGTCAGCGCATCGGTGCGCGCCAGCGCGCTCAGCTCGTCGACGTGACGCCGCAGGGCGATCTGGCTCTGGGCCGCGGTCGCCAGGACGCGGAGCGTGTCGAGCTTGTCGGCGTCCATCCGGTTCGGGGTCGGGTCGTGCACACACATCGTCCCGATCGCCTGACCGTCGAAGATGAGCGGGACGCCGGCGTACGTGCCGATCGTACCGTCCAGGACGAACGGGTTCTGCGCAAAGCGAGCGTCGGCCCTTGCGTCAGGGACGATCATCGGCCGGTCGGGGTCCAGGATCGTCCAGGTGCAGAACGTCAGCTCGCGGGGGACGGGCTGGCCGGGAGTTCCGAGCCCGCACGCCGCGACGAACCGCAGCTCGTCGGCTCCGACGAGGTTGATCTCCGCGGAGTCGGTTCCGCACAGCTTCTTCGCCAGACGGACGAGCCCGTCAAGCGCCGCATCGGGCTGCGCCCCCGTGAGCCCGGACCGCAGCACCGCCGCGAGGCGATCGGGTTCCGAACCCGGTACGGGAAACGCCGCCGGGGTCGGGGTCAGTCCCTGGGTTTCGGGGAGCGATGGGTTGATCCTCGTTGTATCGGCACACCGGTCGCGGGACTTGAGGCGCTGACGCTGGACCTCAGGTCGCGACAGGCCCGCCGCTGCCAAGCACCGCGTGGCTCGTGACCGCCCTGGCGATGACCCGCTCGCCCTGCGTGATGACCGCCTCGGCCGAGCAGATCCGCCGCCCGGCGCTCGTGCAGGTGCCGCGGCACACGAGCGTCGACCCTGCCACCGCGGCACGGACGAACTGGACGCTGATCTGCACATGCGGCGCCGCCACGCCCACCGGGACCCGGGCGTGGACGGCCCAGCCGGTCGTGCTGTCCAGCAGCGCGCTGAGATAGCCGCCGTGGACGATGCCGCCGCCGTTGAGGTGCTCCGGGGCGGGATCGGCCTCGATGACCGCTCCGTCCGCGTCGGCCCGGACGATCCGGAACCCCAGGTGCTTGGCGAACGGCCCAGGCCCGATGCGGACCTTCTCCTCCTGCGTGCTCATCCGGCGCCCTCAGCTCCCAGGGACTGCGATGTCGCGAAGGCCGACAGGTCCCACCCGGCTCGCGTGGCACCCGCCCGGTAGCTGCTCTGGAAGAACGCCAGCAGCGTCGCCGCCGGGTCGTCCGCGGCCCGCACGGCGTCGTAGCCCAGGATCGCCAGCGAGCCGGCGCCGGTGTCCTGCCACTGCGCCTCGGCCGGCTGGAGGGGTTCGTCCCGGAGGCCGTCGGGCTCGGGCGCCGTGTACGAGTAGAAGGCCGGGTACGGCGTGCGGCGGTCGTCCCCGGGCCAGAAGCCGAACGCGATGACCTCGTGCGAATAGGCCTCCGCGCTCACCGGGTCCGCGCCGGGGGCCGGAGGGGCGGCGCGGCCGGAGTACCGGCCGTACGCGAGGTCGAAGCTGTGCCAGAAGAGATGGACCGGGCTGGCTTTGCCGTTGAAGCGCGAGGCGAACTGCGCCAACACGTGCTCTGAGGACGCGAGCACCCGCCAGAACCGGCTGACGGCGTCCGCGTCGTACTGGTCATGGTCGCGGTCCTCCGCGAAGGGCAGGCTGTCGCCCAGGTCGAACGGCTGCCCATGGATGTCCACCTGCACCCCCAGCTCCCCCAGGGCGGCGAAGGTGTCGTGGAAGAAGTCCGCGCAGGCGGGCCGGTGACCGAGGGCGATCCGGCGTTCGCCGCCGTCGCTCGTGGTGAGGACGAGCTCGTGCGAGAACAGGTCGAAGAGGATCTCCACGTCGCGGGCGCCGTCCGGCATCGGGCCCGTCGTCAGCCCGCGGGTGTGCGGGAGCAACGTCACGTGCCACCAGTGATTTCGGAACGGCACGAGGGCCATGCGGATCTTGCCGATGATCTGGGTGTAGCGGTGGAGCGTCTGCTTGGTCCCCAGCCAGTCCTCGTACGGGAGGGCGGGCCACGCATCGTCCGTGAGGCTCATCGCTCGAGCCTACCCCGTGGTGGGCGCGGGCTCAGTCCTCGGCCAGCACGATGAGCCGGTCGCCCTCGGCCGCGTCGAAGACGTCGGACTTCGTCGGGTTGACGACGATCCCGTAGCCGCTGTCGCTGTCGCGGGCATAGGCGCCCGCGCGGTAACCCAGGGCGGTCTCGCCACGCTGTGCGGCTGCCTCGACGAGCGTCGCGAACGACACGGGGCCCGGGGTGACGTATCGCTGCACCGGTCGCAGGTAGATCTCCGCGCCGTCGGCCTGGAAGAGCTCGGCGAAGACGTCGGCCAGGTGCCGGTTCTCCGACAGCTGCGCGAGCATCAGGCTGAGGATCTGGTCGGACACGACGATGTCGTCGACGTTGGCGACCTTGGCGAGCTCCGTGTCCTCCTCGTCGAGGATCTCGCTGACGATCGTGAAGGAGCCGCCGCTGCGCTCGGCGATGTCCCGCAGATGCAGCAGCGTCATGAGCGACCGGGCGTCGGCGTGTGCGTGCTCCAGATCGTCGCTGTAGCCCAGGACGATGACCCGGTCGTACTGCGGGATCTGCAGGCCGTCCAGGACGTTGCGATCGGTGGTGTCGCCGGCCTGCACCGTCACGCTCATCGGGCCACCGACCCGTGTCAGCACCGCGTCGTCGATCGGCACGTCGGCCACGACGTCCACGCGCGAGCCCTCCGGCGCGTAGTCCGCCAGCTCGCTGACGACGAGCGGCGCCCGATGGTTGTACCCGAGGATGAGCGTCACGTCGGGGGTCGGGGGCTCGTCGGGCGTCAAGCGGATGCGGGTTGCGTCGACGCGGCCCACGGACGCCGGAGCGACCTCGAGGACCGAATCGTCCTCGGCGACCGCGATGACCTGGTCACCGTCGCTCAGCACGGTGTCCGCCGGCACGTTGAGCTTCAGCGTCCCGTCCGGGTACTGCAGGCCGATGACCGAGCAGTCCTCGTAGGCATGCAGTGCATCGCGATAGGTCCGGCCGACAAGGCCGGCGTCCGCGCGCATGTAGATCTCGTCGCCGTCGAAGGCAAGCAGCTCGCGGTAGACCGCGGCGGCGCCCGACTGCCGTGAGGTCTGGACGATGAGGCGGCTGACGGTCTCGGGCTTGTCGATCAGCACGACCTGGTCCCCGCCGGCCAGACGCGCGACGTCGAGGTTCCGCGCCCGCTGCAGCTCGGCGACGATGTGACGCCCGGCAGCGTGCTCGTCGCTCGTCGTGAGCGCGAGGATGGCCTTGATGACGTTGGCGTCCGGGTCCCCCACGTCGTCCTGGCCCAGGACGACGACCGAGCGCGCCTCGTGGTGGTTGACCAGCTGCAGGTCGCCGACGCTGATCGGCTTGCCCGTCCGGCACACGACGCGCGTGTTACGGGTGTCGCCGACGCGCTCGCGGATGGCGTCGTCCATCTCGACCTTGTCGCGCTCGGCGAGGATGACGATGCTCGGCTTCGTCTCGCTCTCGTTCGCGACGCACAACTCGCGCACGATCGTGAAGACCCGCTCAGACCAACCCAGGATGAGCGTGTGGTTTGTCTCCAGGACCGCGGACCGGCCCTTGCGCAGATCCGCCAGGCGGTCGTCGAGGGTCGTGGCGAGGACGCCGATGAACGCGCTGAAGACGATGATCCCGCCGAAGGTCAGCAGGACGTTGACGGCGATGTTGCCGTTGCCCGAGTCGCCCGCCACCGTGCCCGAGTCGATCGAGTGCAGCAGGGCCTGGTACACGGCGGTCACCGGGTTGCCGGAGTCCGTCAGCCCGAAGATGAGGCTGATCGCCGCGAAGAGCAGGATCATCAGCAGCGTCGCCAGCCCGAGGTAGCCGAGCAACGCCGACGGTCCGCGGGCCATCGAGGTGTCGAAGGCGTACCGGAGCCTGGCTCCCGGACCAGCTGCGTTGCCTGCGGCCTTGACCGGTCGCGTCCCGCTCTGGCGTTGGGTCATGCGCTCACGACGGACTCGGCTTGCGGTGCTCACCGGGCCGAGGCTATCGACCGGGCCGGGACGGAAGGTCGGAACCAGACGGATCGACGACCGTCCGCGGGACGGGCAGCCGCCGGATCTGCCCGTAGATTGGCGAGCTTGACCGACGTCGTCTTCGTGCTGGTGGTCGCCCTGCGGCTGCTGATCCCGCTCGGGATCCCGCAGGTTCCCGCTGCCGTTCATCCTGGCCGCGCTCGTGCTCGACGGCGTGGACCAGACGATCTTCCAGGCGGTCGACGCCACGAGCGTCCTGGACAACTACCAGAGCTACGACAAGGCGCTGGACGTCTACTACCTGACGATCGCCTACGCCTCGACGCTGCGCAACTGGCTGGATCCGTTCGCGCTGGGCGTCGCGCGGTTCCTCTTCTACTACCGCCTCGTCGGGACGCTCGCCTTCGAGCTGACCGGCGTGCGGACGCTGCTGCTCGTCTTCCCCAACACCTTCGAGTACTTCTTCATCTTCTACGAGGCGGTCCGGCTGTTCTGGAACCCGCGCCGGATGAGCCGCCGGTTCGTCGTCGGGGCGGCCGCGGCGATCTGGATCGTCGTCAAGCTGCCGCAGGAGTACTGGATCCACATCGCCGAGCTCGACGTCACCGACCAGCAGGCGCCGACACCCGTGGCTGCTGCCGGCGGTCTTCGGCGCCGGCGCGGCGCTCGCGCTGCTCGCCGCGGCCGCTGCGCGTCGCGGCTGCCCGGCCTGGGACCGGACGCCGACGCTCGACGTCGACGCGCACATCGACCGCCCGGGCGACGCCGCGGTGCGCCCGCGGCGCGACCTGGCGGCCGTCCTCAGCATGGCCGTGCTGGAGAAGGTCGCTGCTCCTCGCGATGGTCGCGGTCATCTTCAGCCAGGTGCTGACCGGGCGTCCGGGCGACGACGCCCAGCTGGTCGCTCGGCGTCAGCGGCGTCGTCGTCCTGAACTCGGCGATCAGCCTCTGGCGGGTGCAGACGCGGCTCCCGGTACGGCTCGACCGTCGTCCAGTTCGTCGCGATGGCCGCGGTCAACGCCGGCATCATCGCGGCGGGCTCGCTGCTCCGGCGGACCGCCGGGTACGACGCGTACCTGCCGTTCGAGGACGCGCTCTTCTTCCTGCTGCTGCTGACGCTGATCATCACGATGTACGACCGCTACCGGGTCATCGGCAACCTGTCTCCGACGCAGCCCCCGCACGGGGCGCCGCGTGCGCAGCGCCGGCGCTTCGACCGGCACGGGAGTCCGGAGGCGCCGGCGTGAGCGGCCCGCGTGACGCGCGCGGTGACCTGGCTCGGCCACGCGACGGTGCTGCTCGGAGTTCGGCGGCGTGCGGCTCCTGACCGACCCGCTGCTGCGCGGCCGCCTGGCGCACCTCACGCGCCGGGTCGCCGGCCGTCGACCCGACGTCGCTGGCCGGATCGACGCGGTCCTGATCTCCCACGTCCACCGCGACCACCTCGACCGTCCGACCCTGCGGCCGCTGGCGCGAGTCCCGATCATCGCGCCGCGCGGGGCGCGGGCGTCACTGCGCGGCCTCGGGGACGTGCACGAGCTCGACGCCGGCGAGAGCACGCGACGTCGGCGACGTGCCGGTCACGCGCCACGCCGCGCGGTCCACGCGGTCCGCCGCGCGGCGGGCGCGCGGATCCCGGCGCTCGGCTACGTCGTCGACGAGGACCTCTACTTCGCCGGCGACACCGACCGCTTCGCGCGATGGCCGCGCTCGCCCCGCTCGAGCTCGCGCTGCTGCCCGTGTGGGGGTACGGGCCGACGCTCGGCCCCGGGCACCTGGACCCCGAGCGCGCGGCGGAGGCGCTCGCCGCTGCTGCGCCCGCGGCTCGCGGTCCCGATCCACTGGGGCACGTACTTCCCGCTGCCGCTCGGCCTCAGCGGGCCACCGCCTGCTGCGCGAGCCGCCGCGGACCTTCGCGGCCCGGGTGGCGGACCTTGCGCCGGCCACCGACGTGCGCGTGCTCGAGCCCGGCGGCCGCGTGGAGCTGCGCGGGTCCTGAGGAACGTCCGCGAGCCCGTCGTCAGAGCGCGGCGCCCACGTGGCGACCGAGCGTCACGGCAGCGATGCCGAGGACGAGGCTGCCCACGACGTTGAGTGCCGCTGCCCTACGGCGACCATCGTGGGCCAGCTGGTGGGTCTCGAAGAGCCAGGTCGAGAACGTCGTGAACGACCCGATCGCCGCCGTCCCGACCAGCAGCGTCGTGCGGTCTGGGAGCGTCAGGGCGGCCAGGACGCCGAGGAGGAGCGCGCCGGACAGGTTCACGGTGAGCGTGCCGAACGGCAGCCGGGCTCCGGCCCGCGCGCTGACGGCGCGGGCCACCGTCAGGCGCGCGAGCGCGCCGGCACCGCCGAGAAGGAACACCCCCACCCACCCGAGCGGGCTCATGCGTCCACGCGGCGCCGGCGCCGATGCCGACGCCGACGCCCGAGCGTGGAGCCGGCCCCCACCGCCAGGTACCCCGCGGTGACGGCGGCCGCGATGTAGGTGCCGGCGCGGACGAGCGCGCCGTCGTCCAGCATCTGCAGGAGCTCCAGCTGCATCGCCGAGAAGGTCGTCAAGGCCCCGCAGAACCCGGTTCCCAGCAGCAGGTGACCGCCGCTGGGCTGCCCGTCCGGTCCGGGCAGGATCCGCGTCAGGACGAAGCCGAGCATGAAGGCGCCGACGATGTTGATCGACAACGTGACCCACGGCCACGCCCCCGGGCTGTGCGGGTGCCCGTCGGCCAGGCCGGTGCGCGCGAGGGCTCCCAGCCCACCCCCGGCGAAGACGGCCAGCGCCTCACGCCCGTCGCGTGCGCTCACCGGCGCATGAGCCGGGCCACCGCGGACATGAGCTCCTCGGTCTTGGCGGCGCGCTCGTCCTCGGGCGCCCCCATCACGCAGTGCGCGGCGTGTTCGTCCAGGAGCCCCAACGCGACCTTGTCGAGCGCGGCCTGCACCGCTGAGATCTGCGTCAGGACGTCGATGCAGTACCGGTCGTCCTGGACCATGCCCTCGATCCCGCGAACCTGGCCTTCGACGCGGCGCAACCGCTTGAGCAGCTGCTCCTTCGATGGGGTGTAGCCACGGATCTCGGTGCCCATGGCCTTACGATACAACACCCCCGGGGGGTATCTTCACCCGTTCCGTGGGCTTGCCGGTGTCTTGCCGCGGATTTGACCTGCTCATGACATGGCGACCGTCACGGTGGTGTCCCGCCCACGCCGCACCGAAGGAGCTTGAATGCCCCACGAGACCCATGACACCACCGATGTGGCGCAGCTCATGCGCGACGTCGCCGCACGAGCGACGGTCGCGGTCGGACTGCTCGGCGTCGGCCTCATCCACCTGCTGGACTCCATCGGCAAGTGGGGTGAGACGCGCTACCTGTTCTGGATGTTCATCGCGCTCGTCCTGGGGAGCACCGTCGTCGCCGGCGCCCTGCTCTTCACGCGTTCCCAGCACGCGATGACCGCCGCACTGGCGCTCACGGCCTCCGCCCTCGTCGGATTCATCCTGAGCCGCACCACCGGCCTCCCGAACGCCACCGGCGACGTCGGCAACTGGACCGAGCCGATCGGGTTGGCCAACCTGTTCGTCGAGGGCGCCATCCTGGCGATCGCGGTCCCGGCCACGGTGGTGGCCGGGGCCACCTCGAGGGTCCGGCACGCCGCGGGCGTACGCAACGCTGGGACAGTGGCTTCGGCTCCTGCGAGCTGAGGCCGGGCGGAGCGCTGCCGGCTCAGGCGTCGCCGAGCGCTTGGGCGAGCGTCGCCGGGGCCTCCACGGATCCAGCCGGCCGCACGGTGTCAGGGTCGATGCCGTGCTCGGCGAGCTGCGCGTACGCCTCGTTCAGGCCGATCCCGCGCCCGTTGTTGGCAGCCAGCGCGACGGCGAGCAGGACGACGCGCCGGGCTTCGCCGGTGAGTTCGACGCGCTCCTGCAGTTCGGCGATGAGGCCGACGAGCATGTCGCCGAGCGTGAGGTCGTCGCGGTCCTGGGCCATGGTTCAAGCGTCGCAGAAGCACGGTCGGCCGGGGGCGCCCGCAGCCCCGCGGGCCGAACGTCCGGTATCGCGAGTGGCGGCCGGGAGAATGGAACGGGTCGGCCGGGGGCGCCCGCCGCCCCGCGGGCCGAACGTCCGGCATCCCGAGTGGCGGCCGGGAGAATGGACGGTCGGCCGGGGGCCCGCAGCCCCATGCCGGGGGGCGGCCGCACGCTGCACCTCGTCTCAGGAGCGAGGCTCCTCCCACCACGGGGTTCCGCGCTCCCCCAGGGCGACCTTTGCCTCATGGACGCGTGCCCGTGCAGCGCGCTCGGCCTGGTCGTCACCGGCCCGCAAGGCGCTGCCCACGTCGCGGCGCGCCGCCATGAGCTGGGAGACGAGTTCGGCCCGGCGCTCCTCCGGCAGGCCCGGGTCGCTGGCCCGCCAGCGACGCCCGTCCACGACGATGTACCGCCCGTCCGGCGTGCGTTCCGGCATGCGCCGATAGATGCCCGGACCCCGCGGACGTCAACCCGTGCCCGGCGCGCGCCCGCCGCCGAAGCCGCGCGCGATTCACATCGGCGGCCCGCCGGGTACCGTTCCGGCCATGGACGTCATCGATGAACTGGTCGCCAACAACAAGGCTTTCGCCTCGTCGCTGCCCGAGCAGCACCTGGAGCTGCGCCCGGCCCGAGAGCTGGCGATCGTGACCTGCATGGACTCCCGCCTGGACGTGTTCGCTGCCCTTGGCCTGGAGGGCGGTGAGGCCCACGTGCTGCGCAACGCCGGCGGCGTCATCACCGACGATGTGATCCGCTCGCTCGCGGTCTCCCAGCGCCGCCTCGGAACGCGCGCGATCATGCTGATCCATCACACCGACTGCGGGCTTCAGACCCTCACCGACGACGGCTTCCGGGCCGAACTGCAGGAGGCCACCGGCGTGGCGCCGGCCTTTGCCATCGAGTCCTTCACCGATGTCGAAGCGGACGTCCGGCAATCCGTCCTGCGCGTGCGGCGCTCGGACTTCATCCCGCATCGCGAACACGTGCGCGGGTTCGTCTACGACGTCGACACCCACGCGCTGCGTGAGATCACGGTCGACGCCGACTGACGCCTGGCCCGGGGCAGCTCAGCCCGGTGCCGCCCCCGTGGCGGCGGGCCGCGCGACATCGTGGCTGTACTGCGACCAGGACCCAGGGAACAGGCGACCGGGGCCCAGACCGAGATGCTCGAGCACGAGCAGGGTGTGACACGCGGTCACGCCCGAACCGCAGGACGAGATGACGTCCGTGCCCTCGTGGACGCCCGCCGCAGCGAAGCGGCGGCGTAGGACGTCGGCGTCCAGCAGCCGTCCGTCAGGCGTGACGTGCTCCCGGACCGGCAGCGAGCGCGCCCCCGGGATGTGCCCGGGCCGCGGGTCGATCGGCTCGGCCTCGCCCCGGTAGCGCTCGGCCTCGCGGGCGTCCAGCACGACAGAGGACCGGTCCGTGGCCTCGTCGATCGTCGCCAGGCGGTCGGTGGGCCACGGCCGCGAGGTGAACGCCGCGGGCCGTACCGGCGGGTGGTCGTGTTCCAACGCTCCGTCGAAGGCGGTCGGTCCTCCGTCCAGGAGCGCCGCTTCGTGGCCGGTCACACGCAGCATCCACACGAGCCGGGCCGCGACGACGCCGCCGGCGTCGTCGTAGGCCACGACCGTCGTCGTGTCCCCGATCCCGGCGGACGCCATCCCGGCGGCGAAGGTCGTCGGATCCGGGAGCGGATGCCGGCCTGCTGCGGGCGAGCCGGAGCCGGCCAGCCACCGCTCCAGGTCGACGAAGACCGCTCCCGGCAGGTGCCCCGCCTCGTAGGCCGCTCGGGCGTCGCGGCCATCGAGGTAGAACCGCACATCCGCGGTCACCACCGACGCGCGGTGCGCCTGCCACCACCCCATGTCGACGATCGGTCCGATCACGATGCGGAGCCTAGAGGCCGTCCGCTACGCAGCGGGACCGCTCCTGCTGGGCGCGGCACGAGCAGCAGATGGTCCGGGCCCGCGAAGCCGGACCACCCCGCCCGCCGGCCGGGCTCCCCGGACCAAAGATGGATATCCTCGATCGGCGCCGAGGGGGAATGAGTTAATGGCTATGCGCGCGGTCTCCAAAACCGTGAATCCGGGTTCGAATCCCGGTTCCCCCGCTGCCGGAGTCAGCCTGCGAGACGCCCGCCGACGCGGGCGTTCGGTGTTGTCGTGCGCGCCGCCCGTGCGATCCGGTGCCCCGCTCGGGAACGCTTGGGAACGCTGGCGACGCGGCCACGGACCGGCGGAAGTCGGGACGGCGTGGCGCATCGCCGTTATCCTGATGCCGGCGCCAGGGGCCTCGCCGTCGCGCGCTCCCTCTTTCCTGTGCACGGTCAGACCCCCGCAAACCCGACGCCTCCCGGCGGCTCCGTACCCGGCGCGTCGCCGGGCGACATCGGCGCCGGTCAGGTCCCGCTCCCCGCCACCGCGCCCATCGCGGTCGCCGACCACCGCGAGGACCTGTATCGGCTGAGCGACCCGCGGCTGTCGGAGCTGGGGCTCGAGGAGCTTCTGGACGCGCTGCTGACCCGCATCCGGCAGATCCTCCGGGTGGACACCGTCGCGGTGCTGCTCAAGGTGGTGGACGAGGACGTGCTGCTCGCCCGCGCCGCGAAAGGACTCGAAGCCGAGGTCGAGCAGCAGGTCCGCATCCCGATCGGACGGGGCTTCGCCGGGCGGATCGCCGCCGAACGGCAGGCGATCTTCGTGCCGGAGGTCAACGACGCGGACATCATCAACCCGATCCTCCGGGAGATCGGCATCCGCTCGCTGCTCGGCGTGCCGCTGATCGTCGAAGGGCAGCTGCTGGGCGTGCTGCACGTGGGCAGTCTGACGCCGCGGACCTTCACGGACACCGACGCGGCGCTGCTGTCGCTCGCCGCGTCGCGCGTGGCGCCTGGTATCGAACGGGCACGGCTGTTCGACGAGCTCAGCCGCCAGCGCGTCATCGCCGAGGCGCTGCAGCGCGGTCTGCTTCCGGAGATCATCCCCGACCTGCGCGGCGTGGAGGTCGCGGTCCGCTACATCCCCGCAAAGGATGAGATCGGCGGCGACTGGTACGAGGTCATGCTGCTTCCAGGCGGCCGGGTGGGGATCGCGATCGGCGACGTGGTCGGGCACGGGGTGCGGGCCGCGGCGCTCATGGCGCAGATGCGCGCGGTGCTCCGGTCCGCCGCGCTGGGCTCCTCGTCGCCCGCCATGGTGCTCACGCAGCTGGACCGCTACGTGCAGGACGCGCATCCGGCCGGACTGGCCACCGTCCTGTACGCGGTGCTCGATCCCGATCAGGGCACGCTGACCACCAGCAACGCCGGTCATCCGCCGCCAGTCGTCGGCGGACCTGGGGGCGCCCGGCTGCTGGGGGGCGCAACCGCACCGCCGATCGGCGCCATGCGGTACCCGCGCTTCACCGAGGCGACGTTCCCGCTTGCCCGCGGCGAGGGCGTGGTCTTCTACACGGACGGGCTCATCGAACGGCGTGGGGAGAGCCTCGCGGTCGGCCTGGACCGGCTCCAGGCCGCCGTCGCCGGGGACACAGACCCTCATGTCCTGTGCGCGCGCGTCCTCGAGCAGTTGGTCGGCGCGTTCGCCAGCGAGGACGACGTGGCCCTCGTCGCCTTCCGGCAGCCGTTGTCCTCCCCGCGCCTGGCGCTGCACATGCCCGCCAAGCGCGAGTCGCTCGTCGGCACACGACGTCGCCTGCGCTCATGGCTGCGCGATCAAGGGGTCGGCGGCGAGGACCTGATCGACATCATCCTCGCGGCCGGTGAGGCGCTCGCGAACGCCGTCGAGCACGCCTTCGACCCCGGTGAGGCCGGCCGCTACGAACTCCACGCCTCCTGCGAGGACGGCGTCGTCACCATCGTCGTCGCCGACGACGGCGCCTGGCGGCCACCGAAGGCCGACACGACCCGTGGCCGCGGGCTCCCGATCGTGCGCTCGACGATGGACGAGATGGTCCTCTCGCACGAGGACCCCGGGACCCGGCTGACGATGACCCGCGTCCTGCGGGGGCGCTCCTGATGGACGAGTCGGCCCTCGAACTCGACGACCGGCCGACGGCCTTGATCGCCACGATCCGCGGCGACGTCGACCTCACGAGCTCGCCGGCGCTGCTGGCCGCGATCGAGACGGCGCTGCTCCCGCAGCACCGGCGCGCGATCGTCGATCTCACCGACGTCGAGTACCTCGACAGCGCCGGTGTGCATCTGCTGTTCCGCCTCGGGCGGTACATGGACGAGCGTGGTCAGGCGCTGCAGCTCGTCGTGCCGGACACGTCGGTGGCAGCATCGACGCTGCATCACGCGCACGCCACAGCCGCCTTCCCGACGGCGGCTTGCATCGCGGACGCGTTGGACGGCGCGTAGAGCTCAGGCGGCGCGGCGATCGCCTCGCCGTCCTGATCGCGCAGACGCATCTCTCGCGCAACGTGCGACCCGGCCGGAGTTTCCCCAACGTCGCCGTCCCGGTCTGTACCGTCGGGGTCCTGCGGTAGGGCGATCGGGAGCAGCGAGCATGGGATCCAACTCAGACGACGCGGTCCGGTTCCGCGACGCGCAGCACAGGAGCTGGGACTCGGCCGCGGCGGGCTGGAAGACGTGGAGCACGTTCAACGATCGTGCCTTCAGCCACATCAGCGAGCGACTGGTGCAGCTCGCAGGCGTGCGGTCCGGAGGCCGGGTCCTGGACGTCGCCGCCGGATACGGCGAACCATCGCTCACGGCCGCACGCCAGGCCGGACCCGAGGGACACGTCGTGGCCACCGACATCTCCTCCGAGATGCTGGCGTTCGGGCGGGAGCGCGCCGCGACAGCCGGCCTGGACAACGTCGAGTTCCTGGAGTCGGACGCCTCCAGCCTCGACTTCCCGAGGGCGAGCTTCGACGCCGCTGTCTCGCGCTGGGGGATCATCTTCGAGCCAGACGCCGAAGCCGCTGCTGCCCGTGTCCGCGGCTTTCTCAAGCCGGGAGCGCGGATGGCGATCAGCTCCTGGGGAGAACCCGATCAGGTTCCTTTTCTGGCCATTCCGATGAGGACCACGATGGAGCGCCTGCATCTTCCACCGCCTCCGGCCGGAACGCCCGGGCCCCTGTCCCGTCCCACCCCGGCGGCCCTCGGCGGGTTGCTCGAGGGAGGTGGGTTCTCGAGCGTCACCGTGGAGCAGACCGCGGTCACCTTCACGTTCGACTCCCCCGAGCATTTCACCGCCTACGTCAGAGCGATCGCCGCGCCGATTCGGGCGATGATCCAGCAGCACGCGGGCGAGGCCCAGGAGGAAGCGTGGGCCGCCATCACGCAGGCGGCAGCGGATGCGGGAGGTGGCTCAGGACCGCTGAGCCTGTCGAACGTCGTGCTGCTGGCCTCGGCGACCGCCTAGCACCTGCCGCGGACCCACCGGGATCGGATCCCGCGCGGCGACGCCACGAATCCAGGCGGCGCGCGCGGGGTCGGTGCTCGCCATCCCCGTCTGATCATGTCCGAGGACGGCCGGATCCCGATCGACGATAAAGTGGAGCCTTGCCGACCAGGACAGGGACATCGACTCCGTCCAGACTCGGGGTGGCGCTGTGCGCCTCGGCCGCCATGACGGTCCTCGTGGCCGCGCCCGGAACGGCATTAGCCGCGATCCACGCCCCGCCGTACCCGGGCCGCGAAGTGCCCAGGGTGCTGCCGACGTCGGACGACGGCATCCCCGGCCAGCTCATCGTCGGACTGCAGGCCGGGGCGGTCGCGGGAGGGCGGACGCATCTGCAGTCCGTCGTCCCCGGACTCAGGGTGACCCGGTGGCTGCCGGGCCTCGACGCGGCGGCGGTCAGCGTGCCCGTGCAGCGCCGGCGCGCGGCCCTGGCGGTCCTGAGGGCCGATCCAGCCGTCAGCTATGCCGAACCGGACGGGCGACGGACGCTGAACCACGCCGACTGCTCGAACAACGCGTCCTGCACGACGCCGAACGACCCGTTGTTCCCCCAGCAGTGGTACCTGCAGAACGACGCGCAGACGATCCAGCCGACGGGGACGAACCCGGCGATCTTCGGCGCGGACGTCGACGGCCCGCTTGGCTGGTCGAAGGCACTCGGGTCGCCGGCGATCCGCATCGCCGTCGTCGACACCGGCGTCGACGGACGACACCCCGACCTCGTCGACAACATCGTCCTGCGGTCCACGTTGCTCGTCAACAACGGTGACACCTCTGACCACGTCGGACACGGCACGGCCGTCGCGGGCGTCGTGGCAGCCGGCTGGAACAACGGCATCGGGGTTGCGGGGGTCGATCCGAACGGCCGGATCCAGAGCTTCAAGATCACGAACGACGCGATCGGCGACAGCGGACACCACATCAGCAGCGCCGCGCTGGCGGGCGGCATCGTCGCGGCAACCGATGCCGGTGCACAGGTCATCAACGTCAGCGCCGGAGGACCCACGTACTCGCAGACGCTGCACAACGCCGTGTTGTACGCCTGGAACCGCAACGCGCTCGTCATCGCAGCGGCCGGCAACGACGGGACCACCGCGGCGAACTATCCGGCCTCAGACCCTTACGCGGTCAGCGTCGGGGCCACCGACAACTCCGGCAGGCGGTCGGTGTTCTCGCAGTACGGCGCCGCGGTCGACATCACCGCGCCGGGATCACGCATCGCGACGACGACCCCGACGTACCCGACCGACGACTTTCCCGATCCCGGCCCGGGCTATCACTCCGCAAGCGGGACGTCGTTCGCGGCCCCCGTGGTCTCGGGTGTCGCCGGAGTCATCTGGCCGCTCGTCAACGACGTCAACGGCGACGGCTTCACCAACGACGACGTCTCACGCCGGCTGTTCGGCACCACCGATCCGAACTCCGGGGCGGGGACGACCTCGCGCTACGGCGCCGTCAACCTCTGTCAGGCCATCGCCGGCCCGGACGTCCAGGCGTGTCCCGCCGCCGCAAGCGGGCCGCCGCCACCGCCCGCGCCGACGCCCGCCCCTCAGCCCTCACCCACGCCGCCCCCCGAGCCATCATCCGCGCCGGCGCCATCACGCGGGCCTTCGCCTTCACCCGGGCCGACCCCCGCAGCCCCGAGCGACACGCTCAGCCGGGCGACGGCCATCTCGAGCGCACGGAACTTCATCAAGGCCAGGGGCGGCCGGCGGGTCACGCTGGCTTGTCGCCGACTGGACGCTGCGACCTTCACCTGCCGGACGCACTACACGCTCAGGGGCGCACGCACCGCGACCACGGTCCGCGTGCGGGCCCGGCGAGGTCAGATCAAGGTCGGGTAGACCCCGTCACGCCGCGTGGGCGCCCTCCGCCACCTGGGTCGTCGCCGGTGCCTGGGCCGCGCGGCGCACGAAGCGCGGGCTCGCCCGCGGCGAGCGTTCCGGGTGCACGCGCGGCACCTCCGCGCGCGCAGAGCCGAGAAGCGCCTCCTTCTCCGCCCACGACAAGCACCCCAGGTGCACGGCCGAGCGGACGCCATCCGCGCTGCTGAATCCCACCCACCCCTGCTGACGCAACCGCTCGGCGTCCGCGACGACCGACCACTGCGCCGGCCCGGTCACGAAGATGCCGCCCCGGCAGCGCGGGCAGGTCGTCACGTCGTCCATGGGGCGGCTCTACCCGCTCGCCGGCCGGCGCTCCCACGCCCCGTCAGCGCAAGGACCGGCGACCCTCCGAAGGTCGGTGCCGCAGTACGGGCGGAGGGACTTGAACCCCCACGGGCTGATGCCCACGAGGACCTAAACCTCGCGCGTCTACCGATTCCGCCACGCCCGCCTGGACGCCGACCGGCGCCATGTGCTGCACGGCGCCGTCACGGATTGTATGGTCGTGCGGCCATGGCCGCCGAAAACACAGACGTCATCATCGAGCATCCCAACCGGGACAAGGCGACGAGCAAGGCGACCAAGGCGGTCGTCATCCTGCTGCTCCTCGCCTCCGCGGGCCTCGTCCTCATCGTGACGATCGGAGGCTGGGACGCCACGGCCGGAGCCCAGTCGGTCTCGATCGCCTTTGCTGCGATCTACCTGCTGATGGCGTTCTATGTCGCCAAGTGGAACCGTGGGGTCCTCCCGGTGTCGGCGGCGCTCGCGATGATCCTCGGGATCTTCGCCGCGGTCTCCGTCCCCGGCTGGTTTGACCGTGATGCCGCGGGCTACACCGATCCGGCGCTCAGCGCGGACCTGTTGGGCATGATCACCGCGGTCATCGTCCCGGTGCAGATCCTCCTCATCGCCTTCGCGATGCGCGGCTTCCAGCAGGCCTGGAACGTCGAGGTCGAGCGTCTGTCGGACGGCACGACGCGCGTGATGCCGTCAAACTGACGCACACCGTCTGACCGCCTCCGCGGCGGTCACCGGCCCGGATGGTGGAATGGTAGACACGGAGGCCTCAAAAGCCTTTGCCTTCACGGGCGTGTGGGTTCGAGTCCCACTCCGGGTATCGGGAGAGATCTACGAAGTGTTCTACGAAGTCCCAAAGACCCTGCTCAGGCGGGGTTTTTGTCTTTCCGGGGCCGCTGAGAACCGGCCTGGTTGACCAGCCCCCACACACCAGCCGACAAAAGCCCTGCAAAATCGGGCGTTGGGGCGGCAGCCGGTTTTGTTAGGCGAAAGATATGGGGGCGGTCGGACGGTCAGCGGTTCTTGGCGGCTTGTTCTTCGGCTTCGCGGCGCCACTGTTCCCAGGTCTCGCCGGGATGCTTGCGTCGGATGCAGCCGGTTACCGCGCTCCAGGACGGGATGCCCTGACCGGGGTGGTCTTTGGCGGCAGCTTTCAGGCGGGCTTGCGTGAGTTGCTGGCCGTCGATCACGCCGATCGCACAGACCAAGCCGGCGATGATTTCCGCCCGGGTCCATTCGCGCCGCCGTGTTGGTCGCCCGGGTGACGGCGAGGCCGGCGCCGCGGTCCGGTGCGCTTGGCGGCCGACGACCGCCAGCGGTGGAAGCCCAGCTGCGGCCTGCTCAGCCTGAAGGGCAGCGATCGCTGCGGACATGCCCTGGCTGGTGGGACGAACGATGGAGAGCTTGCGGATCTGCGCCGCCCAATCTCGAAGCTGGACGGTGCTGACAGGGACACCCCCGATCTCCCCGGCGAAGAGGCGCACCGCGGTTTCCTCGTCCAGGCCGCTGAAATCAGAGTGTTCGGCCAGCCCGACCCCGAACGGATCATCGAAGACCACGGCGAGGACTACGCCGACAGCCTCCGCGGCCTGCGCACCGACCTGGGCCTGGACCGGCCGTTTGGCACCCGCGCGATCGCCCTGAAGCTCGGCGCCATGAAGCCCGTCGGCATCCCCGCGGCCGCCACCGAAGAAGACCCCTCCGAACCCGCCGATGACCTCACGCCCGGCTGGACCTTGTCCGACGAACTGGAAGCGCTGACCCCAACCGCAGTCGCGGACGAGCAGCTTCCCGGCACCGCCGCCGAAGTGCCCCTCGACGACCTGCCGTTCTGACCCGGCGGCTAAAGATCTCGTCCGGATTAGCCGATTTTCGACGTTGAGTACAGAATCATGTGTATGATCCTGCTAGATATCAATGGAAACCCTTAGATACGCCACCACAGTCTTCAACCCCACCGACCTGCGCCAGTCACGCCGGGCCCTGGACGAGGCCCGCAAGCAGGGCGCCTCGCGGGTCCGCGATACAGACGGCGAGTCGCTGCTCATCATCGAAGAGCGGCGAGTTCAGCAACTGGCCCAGGCCGAAGAGGTCAGCACCTTCGTCGCGCAGCTGTTTTCGCGGCTACACCAGATCGACGGCCAACTGAAGTCCCGCGCGATCAGCAAGTCGCAGTTGGGCGACTGGCGCTGGCTGGCCCCGTTGGACGCGGAGGACTGGGAGGACTTCCTCGCCGAGATGTGGGAGGCCGGCGACGAGGCACGAAGCGAGCGGTCACTGAGGCCGGTGAAGGACGCGCTCGATGCGTGGCGGGAGACTGCCAGGGCGCTGGCCGACCAGGAGAGGATGGCCGCCCTAACCGCCCCATTTGACCCCGGCCAGTTCGTCGAAATCACGCCCGACGACACGGGAACCGCAGCCGAATCGCAGCCGCTCGTCATCGCAGAATGAGCGAGCCCCAGCCGGGCGCGTATGAGCCTGTTTCAGCCTCTACGCCGCCCGGGAGGTTCTCCGGACTTCGAGCCCGTCTTCCGGGTGCTCGTCCATCGGAAGTACGGCAAGGCCTGGGCGAACCTCACATCTCGCGTGAGCGAGGAAAGTTTGCAGCAGTGCTGGGACCACCTCGCCTTGACGGCGAACCGTGTTGCCGAGATCAACTCGACCACCAAGCTCCGCGGCCGCAAGCTCGGGGCTACTGCCGACGGCCGGTCGGCAGTCATCCACTACCGCATCAGCCGCGACATGCGGATCGACTATCGCTTCCATCCCACCTACACGGACGGCAAGCAGGGCGACTCTCACCCTGTTGTCTTCATCGAGTGGATCGGTCAGAGCACATCGGGCACCTAGCCCCGTAGTAACTGGCTCGCCGCTGCGCGGCCGGCCACCTTGATCTTCATGTTCAACATGGGTTCGTCCGCGCGACGCGCTCGCCGCCGACGCACCGCCCCGCGTGGACCACCGCGTCCGGGACTTTGGCCGCAATTTGCGGGCCTTCAGCGCCTGCCGAGTTCTTCCGTCGTCGGGATGGATTGTCTACTTCCCGCCGAAGCTGGACCTACAGGCCACGGTGTGTTGAATCCCGCTGAGCGTGTGTGTGGGAGCCGCCGAATCGTCTCCCCGAATCGCTTCTGACCAGGCGAAACGGGACTTCGTAGAACTCTCCTATCGCAGTCGGCCCCCCTCGTGACCGAGGGCACGGCCCCTACGGGGTGACGCGGTCCAGCAACGCCGCAGCGATCGCAGGGCCGGCGACGAGGATGCCGCCGGGCAACACGTCGTCCCCCGGCAGCTCATGGACCTCGAGGCCCGATGCCGCGCACAGCAGCGTCCCGGCGGCGATGTCCCACGGCTTGACGCCGTACTCGTAGTACGCGTCCAGCCGGCCGGCCGCAGACCAGGCGAGGTCCAGCGCGGCGCTGCCGGCGCGCCGGATGTCGCGGACCTGCGGCAGCAGCGCGCCGACGATCGGGGCCTGCCGCGCGCGCACCTCGCGCGTCGTAGCCGAAGCCCGGTTCCGACCAGCGCCTGGGACAGCGCCGGTGCAGGCGCCGGGCACGCAGCTCCCGCCCGTTGAGTGGTCGGCTGCCGGCACCGGCGGGCACGGCGAACAGCTCGTCGCGCAGCGGGTCGAAGACCACACCGGCCTCGCCCTCGCAGGCGACGCTCACGCACCAGGCGGGAGCCCGAAGAGGAAGTTGATCGTGCCGTCGAGCGGATCGACGATCCAGCGCAGCGCCCGCTGCGTGCCCGGCGTGTCGTCGCCCTCCTCCCCCATGATCGCGTCGTCGGGCACGGCGGTGCGCGAGGACCGCGCGGATCGCCGCCTCGGCCGCGAGGTCCGACTCGGAGACCAGGTCGGTCGGCGTCGACTTCGCGTGATCTCGCCCGAGGCGCTTCAGCGTCCGCCGGCGAAGCGCTCCAGCGAGCAGGCTGCCCGGCCGCGCGGGCCGCCTCCTCGGCGATGCTGAGCAGCTCGCGCGTCGGCTCGGGCAGCTCACGAGCGGGCGGGCGCCGTCGGCCCACGGGCGTGCGCCTCGATCTGCGCCGACAGCGACATCAGCGTCGCCTCGTCGCCGGCCGGCCGACCAGCTGCACGCCCATCGGCAGGCCGTCGCTCGTCGAGGCCCCACGGGACCACGGCAGCGGGCTGGCCGGTGGCGTTGAAGACGGCCTGGAACGGGACGCGCCCGACGACGGAGTTGAGCGTCCGCCACGCTCCGCGGCGCCGACGTACTGCGCCGATCCGCGACGGGCCGCTCGCAGGCGCCCGGCGTGAGGACGACGTCGACGTCGTCGAAGATCGACGTTGATGCGCGGCGGCCGCACGGCCTCGGCCGCGCGGATCGCGCGCGATCCGCTTGTCCGAGACCAGCGCAGCCGAGCCGGGCCATGCCGCGGGTCCGCTCCTCGAGCCGCTCCGGGTGAGGCATCGCCGCACGTCGTCGCGGATGCCGCGCAGGTAGCGCAGCGTTGAACGTCGAGCCCCGCCGGTGCCGGATAGTCCGGGTCGCGCTCGACGACCTCGTGCCCGAGCGACGTCAGCAGCGCGCGCCGTCTCCTCGACCGCCCGGCGCTGGGCGCCTGCCGACGCGGCGCCAGCGGCCCCGGGCGGGACCTTCAGGCTGACCGCGACGCGCAGCCGGCCGGGTCACGCGCGGCGGCGGCGACGAAGCCGCCCTCGGGCGGGGCCGGGCGTCGTCGGTCGGTCGCGTCGAGGAACAGCGCAGCGTCGTCGACGGTGCCGCGCCAGCGGGCCGTTGACGCTCAGCCCCTGCCAGGCGTCGTCGTGCGGGCGCCATCGGCACCCGGTCGCGCTGGGGCTTGATGCCGAAGAGCCCGCACCACGTCGCCGGGATGCGGATCGACCCGCCGCCGTCGGACCCGAGCGCCGAGCGCCGACCAGGCCCGGACGCGACAGCCGCGCCGGTGCCGCCGCTGGAGCCACCGGGCGTGCGGTCGGTGTCCCACGGGTTGCGGGTCGCGCCGAAGGTCAGCGTCTCGGTGAACGGCCAGATCGTCATCTCCGGGACGTTCGTCTTGCCGATGACGACCGCGCCGGCCTCACGCAGCCGCCGCGACCACCTCGGCGTCCTGCGTCCTGGCGGGCCCGTGGGCGCTCGTGCCCCACGCGGTGACCTCACCGGCGACGTCGACGTCGTCCTTGATCGCGACCGGCACGCCGAGCAGCGGGAGGCGCTCGCCGGCGTCGAGGCGGGCCTGGGCCGCGTCGGCCTCGGCGAGGGCGCCTGTCGGCCAGCACGACGCGGAAGGCGTTGAGCCGCGGTTCGCAGGCGCTCGATGCGCGTCGAGGTAGAGCTCGACCAGCTCCCGCGCGGAGACCTCGCCGGCGGCGAGCATCCGCGCCTGCTCGGCCGCGCCGGCGAAGGCGATCTCGGTGGGGTCCATGGCGGTCAGCCTACCCGCGGCCACGCGCGACCCTCTGCGACACGGTCGGTGCGGCGGGTAGCGTGGCCGGACCTTGGCCGCCGCCGATCGACCTGTCCGCCGTGCTCAACCGCCTCGCCGCAGTGGACCACCGCCCCGGCTTGTTCGAACGGTGAGCGCCTGGCCGCGCAGCAGGCCGTGCGGGAGCTGCGCGGGCTCGGGCGGCCGCGGCGCACGCACCCAGACCTTCTGGGTCCGGCCCGCGGGCCCTCGTGGCTGCCGCGCTCGCCGTCCTCGGTGTCGCCGCGAGCGTCGCTCGCCGTCGACCACCCCGCAGCTCGCGCTCGGCCTGCGTCCGGGGCGCGCCGTGCTGCTCCTGTGGGCGACCTGTCCGGCCGGGCACTCTCGCTCGCCGGCTGACCTTCGCACGCGCGACGCAGAACGTCGTCTCGACGGGCGGACGGCCCGACGTTCCCGTCCGACTCGTCGTCACCGCCGCGCTCGACACCCCGCGCGACGGCCTCCTGGACGGGGACGGCGCCTGCCGCGAGCTCGGCGCGCCTGCGGCGGCGGCTTCGCGGCCACCTCCCGGGCCGTTACGGCGCGCTCCTCGCGGCGCTCTTCGCCGTCGCCGCCTGCGCGGGCGCGCGGTCGCCGGTACCGACGCCACGCCGGCTGGGGCCGTCCAGCTGCTGTCCGCGCTCATCGCTGCTCGCGCTCGCGGGCCTCCTACCGATGCGGGCACTGCGCGTGCCGGGCCGGCCCGGGCGCGGGCGCCAACGCCGTCGTGCGGCGACCGTCGCACTTGCGCTCGTCGCCGCGCTGGACCGTCGCCCCCCTCGCGCGCTGGCCGTCGACCTCGTCCTCGCCGGTGCCGGGGAGGCGGGCGCCGCGGGCATCCGCCGGTGGGTTGCCGACCGACGCCGCAGCGGAGTGGCGTCCGCAGGACGTCGCGGTGCTCCATGTGGGGGCGTGCGCTCACGGCACCCCCGTGTGGTGGACGCGCGACAGGCCGCTTCCTGGCCCCGCGTTACCACCCGCAGCTGTCCGGCGCCGCAGCGCGCGTCGCGGCGCCGAGACGCACCTGCGGAGCCCGCGCGCACGAGTCCCGCGCGCACGAGCGGCGCCCGTGCAGCCCGGGCGGCGGGCTGGCCGGCGATCGCGGTCGGCTGCATCGGCCCGCGGCGCGTCCCCCGCGCCGGTCGCGACGAGACACGCCGGAGCTGCGCCGACCCGGCGGCGATGCGCGCCGTGCTGGCGCTGGCCTGGGCATCGTCGCCGCGCTCGACGCCGAGCTTGCGCGTCGCTGCCGGACCCGCCGGTCGCGTGCCCGCGTTCGGTCCAGTTCCAGCTGCTTGAATGAATCCGAGCTCTCGAATAGAACAGGCGGCCCGTCCCCTCCGAGAGGCACCGGTTGGCCACCACCGTCGTCTTCGACCCGACCCCGGCAGAGCGCAACCGCCTGACCGTCTTCTTCCGGCTACTTCATGGTGATCCCACTCTTCGTCACGCTGATGATCTACGGCGCTCGGCTTCAGCCTTCGCGTCGTCGCGCCTGGTTCGCCATGATCTTCACCGGGAAGTACCCGGCAGGGCTGTACGCCTTCAACGCGAAGGTCCTGCAGTACCAGGCCCGCCTGAACTCGCTACATGTACCTCCAGGTCGACGCGTACCCGCCCTTCGGCCTCGGGGACCACCCCGACTACCCCATCCAGCTGCGCATCGGTCCGGCGCAGGAGTCCTACAGCCGGGTCAAGGCGTTCTTCCGGCTCATCCTCGGCGATCCCGGTCATGGTCATCGCGTACGCCATGATGCTCATCATGAGCGTCATGGCCGTCATCATCTGGTTCGTCGGCCGTGATCACCGGGCAAGCCTCCGACGGGCTCACGGCCCACTGAACATCGGCCTCTCCTACTACTCCCGCGCGGCGCGCATACTTCGCCTCCTGACCGAGGACTGGCCGCGCCGTGACGCAGGGCGCGGCATCAGCCGGACGTCCGTCGCGCCGGCCATCCGCGCCTCCCCCACCGCCGGCCGCCCGCCGCATCGCCCGTTCGGCGAGTAGTCAGCACAGGACCCCGGCGTGAAGACCGCGCCGAAGGCAAGCTGGGGGCAGCGCGTCGGCGCGACGCTGATCGACGGGTTGATCCTGTCGGCCGTCGCGCTCGTCGTCGGCCTTGCCCTCGCCGCCGGCGGCGCGGACTCAGGCGACGCGACGATCGGCATCTACGTCATGGTCTTCCTCGCGTCGGTCGTCTACAGCCCGCTGCTGATGGCCCGCGAGGGCGACGCGAACGGGCAGACGATCGGTAAGGGCGTGATCGGCATCCGGGTGGTCCACGAGGACGGTCACCCGATGACCGTCGGTCGAGGGCTCGTCCGCGACGGAGTCGGCAAGGCGCTGCTCGGCCTCATCCCGCTCTACACGTTCATCGACGTCCTCTGGCCGCTCCCGGATGGGGACAACCAGGCGCATCCACGACAAGGTCGGCTCGACCTACGTCGTCGACGCCCACCAGGTTCCCGTCGTGACCTACCGGGACGACGAGGCCGGCCGCGACGGCTTCAGCCCGCCGCTGCCGCCGGCGCCGCGCGCCGCGGCAGGCCTTCCACCGCAGGCGCCGCCCGTGCCCCCTGTCGAGCCGCCCCGCCCTGCGCCTGCGGACCCGGCCGACCCGCCCGCGGCACCGCCGCCACCAGCCGCGGACCGACGGACCCGGGCGAACCCGACTTCGGCGGATTTCGCCCGCCCGCACCTCCACCCCCGCCTCCCCCGGCATCCGACGGCGACGGCGAGGGCGCACGGGGCCCGTTCGGTCCGTCGTACGACTGACGCACAGACGTCCCGGACGCGCGGACATGCGAGAGTCCCCGCCATGAGCCAGACGAACGATCCGGCCGTGTTCTGGGCCCCCTCGCCCGAGCGCGTCGCGCAGTCCAACCTCACCGCCTACGCCACCTGGCTGCGGGACACCAAAGGGCTGCAGACGACGGACTACGCGTCGCTGTGGCAGCTGGTCGGTCGACGAGCTCGACGCGTTCTGGGCCTCGATCTGGGAGTTCTACGACGTGCAGTCCGACGCGGGCTACGACGCGGTGCTGGGCGAGCGTTCCATGCCGGGCGCGCAGTGGTTCACGGGCTCGCGCCTGAACTACGCGGAGCACACCTTCCGCGGCCACGACGACGCCGACATCGCGCTGCAGCACGCGTCGGAGCTGCGCGACCTGCAGCCGCTCACCTGGGGTCAGCTGCGCGAGCAGACCGCGGCGATGGCGGCCGGGCTGAGGGTGCGGGCGTCGGCGAAGGCGACCGGGTCGTCGCCTACCTGCCGAACATCCCCGAGGCGATCGCCGCCTTCCTGGCCTGCGCGTCGATCGGCGCGATCTGGTCCTCCTGCTCCCCGGACTTCGGCGCCCGGACCGTCGTGGACCGCTTCTCGCAGATCGAGCCGAGCGTCCTGCTCTGCGTCGACGGCTACCGCTACGGCGGCAAGGACTTCGACCGCACCGACGTCCTGGCGGGGCTGCTGGAGCACCTGCCGACCGTCACGAAGACCGTCGTGCTGCCGTACCTGAGCCCCGCGCCTGACCTCTCCGGCCTGCGTGACGCGGTCCTGTGGGACGACTTCATGGTCCCGGGCGAGGAGCTCACTTCACCCGCGTGCCTTCGACGCTGCGCTCTGGGTCCTCTTCAGCTCCGGCACCACCGGCCTGCCCAAGCCGATCGTCCAATCCCAGGGCGGGATCCTGCTCGAGCAGCTGAAGAAGCTGCACCTGCACCTCGACGCCCAGGCGGGCGACCGCATCCTGTGGTTCACCACGACCGGCTGGATGATGTGGAACTTCCTCGTCGGCGTCCTGCTGACGCCGGCCACGATCGTCCTCTTCGACGGCAACCCGGGAACGCCGACGCTCGACCGGCTCTGGCAGCTGGCCGAGGATGCCGGCGTGACGACGTTCGGGACGAGCGCGGCGTTCATCGCGTCGTGCATGAAGGCCGGCGTCGAGCCCAAGGGCGACGGGCGGACGCTGGCAGCGCCTGACCGCGGTCGGGGTCGACCGGGTCACCGCTGTCCCCCGAGGGCTTCCACTGGGTCTACGACCACGTCGGGCGCCGACACCTGGCTCTTCTCGACGTCCGGCGGGACCGACGTCTGCACCGCGTTCGTCGGCGGCGTGCCCGACCGAGCCGGTGTACCTCGGCGAGCTGCAGGGCCGCTCGCTCGGCTGCGACGTGCAGGCCTGGGACGACGAGGGCCGCAGCCTCACCTCGGCGAGGTCGGCGAGCTCGTCATCACCCAGCCGATGCCGTCGATGCCGATCGGTTTCTGGGGCGACGCGGACGGCAGCCGCTACCGCGACAGCTACTTCGAGATGTACCCCGGCGTCTGGCGCCACGGCGACTGGATCGAGCTCACCGACCGCGGCACGGCGATCATCTACGGCCGCAGCGACTCGACGATCAACCGCGGCGGCATCCGGATGGGGACGGCGGAGATCTACAGCGCCGTGCTGGCGATCGACGAGATCGTCGACGCCCTCGTCGTCGACGTGCCCAAGCCGGGCACGGACGGGTTCATGCCGCTCTTCGTCGTGCTGCGCGACGGCGTGACGCTGACCGACGACCTGGTCAGGCGCATCGCCACGCGGATCCGCCAGGACTGCTCCCCGCGACACGTGCCGGACGTCGTCGAGGTGGTGGCGCAGGTCCCGCGGACGCTCAGCGGCAAGGTCCTCGAGGTCCCGGTCAAGCGGATCCTCATGGGGCACCCGCCCGAGCAGGCCGCCTCCCGAGACAGCCTCGCCGACCCGGCGGCGCTGGACTGGTTCGTCGAGTACGCCCGAACGGCCGCCCTGACCTGACCTGCGACGCTCAGCGCAGCGGCTGGACCGGGAGCGGATCGGACGGCGGGGTCCCGCCCGCGCCCGGGGGCGGTTCGGTGGGCAGCGGCGTGCTGGGGCGAAGGCCGATGACGAGCAGGGCGACCGCGGAGCCCAGCAGCGGGATGGGCCACCCGAGCAGGTCCCCGTCGGCGGAGATGCCGACAAAGGCAAGCAGCACGAGGATGCCGACCAGGACGTTGCCGCGCTCGTCGTCTGCGGCTCCGGCGGCGAGGATGCCGATCCCGCCGCCGAGCAGCAGCGCCGACCAGCCCCAGCGCGATGTCCACCCTGGCGTCGTCGGCGAACGGGCCGGCGATGAGCGGCCCGAAGGCCGCGACGGCAAAGCTTGCCGCGATCGCCAGAAGCGTCAGGCCGGTCGCGTTGAGCAGCTGCACCCCGTGCGCCGGACCGCGGATCCGCTGCCACAGCGCGCTGAGCGTCAACACGACGACGTCGAAGAGCAGCAGATGGCGGAAGGCCGAGAGGCCATCAGGGGTGACGATCCACTGCAGCGCCGCCAACGACGTGACGACCGCCGTCAGCGCCATCAACAGCGTTCCGCTTGCCGAGCCACGTGCCCGGGACATCCACGCGGTCAGCGCCGTGAGCAGCACCCCCACCCAGACGACCGTGCCCGCCCCGCCCTCGGAGCCGAGCACGTCGGCCGTCCTCGCCAGGGTCGCGAGGGCCAGGAGGTAGCCGGCGACGTAGAGCGTGGCGTGCCAGGCCGGAGGCCCGGCGGGATCGTTCGGCGCCGCAACCGACATGCCGAGCACGAGCGCCGCCGCCGCCGCGGTGTAGCTCAGGTGGACCCCAGAGGACCACGCGTCCATCCGGACGTTCAGCAGGAGGACCAGGACGGACAGGACGACCGTCCCCGCCGCCACCTGGTCGCCCCGGAACGGTTTGGGTGCCAGCAGTTCCCGCATGGTGCGCGACGCTAGCCGATGGAGCGGCGCACCGACTGCGCCGTCGTGGTCACCCGTGCCAGTCGATCGGCCCGGCGACGAGCGTGTGTGACCCGAGCGGACGGCCGAGGACATCGCGTGCGGCCCGCGCGGCGTCGAGCAGCGCGTCCAGGTCCACCCCGGTGTGGACGCCCATCTCGTGCAGCAGCGAGACGAGGTCCTCGGTGGCGATGTTCCCGGTCGCGCCGGCCGGGACCGGGCACCCGCCGAGTTCGCCGAAGCTCGATTCGAATGACGTGCACCCCGCCTGCAGCGCCGCCAGGGCGTTTGCCAGACCCTGACCGCGGGTGTTGTGGAAGTGCGCGGTGATGAGGACTTCGTCGCCGAACCGCTCCAGCGCCTCGGCGAAGAGCGCACCGGCCTGCACGGGGTTGGCCATCCCGGTGGTGTCGCCGAACCCGATCTCCTGAGCCCCCGCGTCGATGAGCCGCCGGACGATCGCGAAGACCCGCGCAGGATCGACCCGGCCCTCGAACGGGCAGCCGAAGGACGTCGCGATGACCGCCTCGACCCCGAGCCCCGCCTCCCGGGCTCGCGGGATGACGCGGTCCAGACCGTCCAGCGACTCGTCGATCGAGCGGTTGACGTTCTTGCGGTTGTGCGTCTCGGAGGCGCTGAGGAAGACCCCGACCTCGTGGAAGAAGTCGCGCTGCTCCAGCGCGTTGTCCAGCCCGCGCTCGTTCGGGACCAGGACGCTGAGGCTGACGCCGTCAGGCACGTCGATCCCCGCCAGCACCTTCGGCCCGTCCGCGAGCTGCGGGATGACGTCGGCACGCACGAAGGACGTCACCTCCAACCGCGTGATCCCGGTGCGCGCCAGCCGGTCGATGAGCGCGATCTTGTCCTCGGTGGCGATGACCTCCGACTCGTTCTGGAAGCCGTCGCGGGGACCGACCTCTCGGATGAGCACGGAGTCCGGCAGCGCAGGGTTCATAGGGCCAGAACTATAGGATCGCCGCCGTGAGCACCGTCCCGCAGCCCTCCCTGACGCCCTCTTGAGCGTCGTCGTGCTGGCCGGGGGGACCGGCGGTGCCAAGCTCGCCCGCGGCCTCCTCGACGTCGTCGGACCGGGGCAGCTGACCGTCGTCGCGAACACGGGCGACGACATCGACATCTACGGCGGCCACGTCTCGCCGGACCCCGACCTCACCACTCTTCTGGCTGGCCGACCGCATCGACAGCCGCGGCTGGGGCATCGACGGTGACTCCTTCGCGGTGATGGACGCCCTGCGCGCGCTGGGCATCGACGTGTGGTTCAACCTCGGGGACGCGGACCTGGCGATCTGCCTGGAGCGCCGGCGGCGCCTGGATGGGGACGAGCGCCTCACCGACGTCATGGCGTGGCTCACGGCGGCCGCACGGCGTTCCCGCCACCGTCCTGCCGATGTGCGACGAGATCGTCCGCACGCGCGTACAGCGCAGAGGACCGCTGGTGGCCCTTCCAGGAGTTCATGATCCGCCACGGCGCGCCAGGGCCCGATCCAGGGGGTCGCGTTCGACGGCGTCGACGCCGCGACCGCGACCCCGGAGGTCCTCGAGCGCGATCGCGGAGGCCGAGGTCGTCATCGTCGGCCCGTCCAACCCGATCATCTCGATCGGCCCGATCCTCGCCGTCCACGGCATCGCGCGAAGCACTGCTGGCCACGCCGGCGCCCGTCGTCGCCGTCTCGCCGATCGTCGGCGGCGCCGTCGTGAAAGGCCCGACCGAGCCGTTCATGGACTGGGCGGGCCTGCCGCTCTGCGCCGACGGCATCGCCGCGGCCTACGACGGGCTGCTGGACGGGCTCGTCGCCGACGAGGAGGCCCCGGACGCCGGGCTGCCTGTCATGCGTGACCGACACGATGATGGCCGACCCCGACGCACGAGCCCGCGTGGCACGCACGACGCTCGGCTTCGCCCGCGGCCTGGCGCGGGCCGTCATGAGCACGCTCGCCGATCCTCCCCGTCAAGCGCTTCGCCGACGGCAAGCAGCGCCTGGCTTCCGGCCTGGGCAAGGGGACCCGCCGAGCGCTCGTGGAGGCCATGGTGACCGACGTGCTCATCGCGCTGCGCCGTGCCAAGCGCATCGACGGGACGCTCGTGGTCACCGGCGAGGCGGCGATGGAGGCGATCGCGCACGGCTACGACGCGCGCGACCGTCACCGACCGCGAGGACACGGGGCACAGCGACGCGGCGGTCATCGGGATCGAGGAGGCGCATCGCGCGCGGCGCGCGTCGCGTCCTGCTCATCCCGGGCGACTGCCCGGCGCTGAACCCGAAGGAGCTCGACGCGCTGCTCACCCGGGCGCCGGCGCCCACGCCGGAGGTCGTGATCATCCCCGACCGCCACGGCACGGGGACGAACGGCCTCGTCCTCACGCCGCCCGGCATCATCACGCCGAGCTTCGGCGCCGGCTCGTTCGAGCGCCATGTCGCGGCCGCCCGCGCAGGCGGGGGCCGTCGTACGCGTGGAGGAGCTGCCGTCCCTCGTCCTCGACGTCGACACCGTCGACGACCTCGAGGCGCTCCGCGACGCGCTCGGCGAAGGCCACGGAAACGCGGCCCACACCCGCGGCATGCTGAACCGCCTCGCGCGGCGCTGAACGGCAGCGTCCGGTGCGCATCACCGCCGAGGCCGTCGCAGGGTTGCCGGAGATCCGGCCCGGCGACGACCTCGCGGCCCTCATCGCCGAGCGGCACGCCCTCCGTCGCGAGCGACGTCCTCGTCGTCGCCCACAAGGCCGTCAGCAAGGCCGAGGGCCGCGACCGTGCGCCTCGCCGACGTCGTCCCCTCGCCGCGGGCGACCGATCTGGCCGCGTCGCACGACAAGGATCCGCGGGCGGTGCAGGTGGTCCTGGACCAGAGCGCGGCGGTCCTGCGGGCGGTCGACGGGGTCCTCATCTGCCGCACGCACCACGGCTTCGTCTGCGCGAACGCCGGGGTCGACGCCTCCAACGCCTCGCGCCCGGACGAGCTGATCCTCCTTCCCCGCGACCCGGACGCGTCCGCCCGCGCCTTACGGGCGGCCCTGCCCGGGCACCCGGCCGTCGTCATCACCGACTCGTTCGGACGTGCGTGGCGGAACGGTCAGGTCGATGTAGCGATCGGGGTCGCCGGCCTGTCACCCCTCGTGGACTGGCGCGGGCGACCGGACGCCGCGGGCCGCCCGCATGCGGGCGACATGGATCGCGATCGCCGACGAGGCCGCCGCCGCGGCGGACCTCGCGCGCGACAAGGACGCAGGGCAGCCCGCCGTCGTCGTCTCCGGCCTGGAGCGGCACATCACCGCGCACGACGGCCCCGGGGTCCAGGCGCTGCTGCGTCCGCAGGCCGAGGACCTCTTCCTCTAGGGCGCCCGGCGGGGTCCGTCAGCCGCCGACGCTGTCGACCGTCATCTCGCGCTCGCCGCGCGGGGTCTGCACCTTCACCGTGTCACCGGCCTTGGCGCCCATCAGGGCGACCGCCACCGGGGACTCGGCGGAGAGCTTGCCCGTCTTGGCGTCGGCCTCGGTCGGGCCGACGATCGTCCACGTGTTGGTCTTGCCGGACGCCTTGTCGGTGACCGTCACGGTGTCGCCGAAGGCGACCGTGTCGCTCGAGGTGTCGACGTCGACGATGACCGCCGCGCGCAGCCGGGCCTGCAGACGCAGGATCTTCGTCTCCAGGTGACCCTGGTCCTCTTTGGCGATGTGGTACTCGGCGTTCTCCTTCAGGTCACCCATCTCGCGGGCGACGGAGATCCGCGCCGCGATGACCTGACGGGCCGGGCCCTCCAGCTCGGCGAGTTCGGCCTTCAGCGCGTCGAGTCCTGCGGCGGTGATCGCCTCGCCGTGCTCTTGGTTGCTCACAGACAGCCCTTCCAGATCGTTGACCGGGCGGACAGAACGCCGGCCTCGTCGGCTTCGCGTCCCGCGCTCATGCCGACACCCTAAGCGGATGGCGCTCGCGGATCGCCGTACAGCGTCGTGCGCTCGGCGGCCGGGCGCCCCGCGGCGTGGGCGGCTGCGATGAGCTGCGGCGGGTCCAGACGCACGCCGTGGACCGAGCCCGCCATCCGGCTGATCGATTCCTCCATGAGCGTGCCGCCGAGGTCGTTGACGCCCCACCGCAGTGCCTCGGTGGCGCCGTCCAGTCCCATCTTCACCCAGGACGCCTGCAGGTTCGTGATCGCGCGGCCGAGGGCCAGGCGGAAGACCGCGGTGTGCTTGAGGTTCTCGGCCATCGAGATCTCCTCCACCCCGTGGGTGCGACCGAGCAGCGTGTGGAACGGGATGAACGACAGCGGGACGAACTCCGTGATGCCCGCCGGTCCGCTCCTGCAGTTCGCGGATCACGCGCATGTGCTCGGCAAGCTCCCAGGGCTCCTCGATGTGCCCGAACATCACGGTCGAGGTGGACCGCAGCCCCGCGCGATGGGATGCCTCGATGATCTGCACCCAGCGGTCGACGGGCAGCTTGTTCGGGGAGATCCGCTCGCGGACCCCGTCGTGCAGCACCTCGGCCGCGGTCCCGGGGGTCGAGTCCAGGCCTGCCTCGCGCAGCGCGGCGAAGAGCTCGTCCAGCGGGAGCCCGGAGATGTCCTGCATGTGCGCGATCTCCATCGGCGAGTACGCGTGGACGTGCAGTTGCGCGCCGGCGTCCGCCGCGGTCGCCTTGATGACCCGCAGCCAGTGCAGGTAGTCGTCCAGGCCCCAGTCCGGATGGATGCCCGACTGCATGCAGATCTCCGTCGCGCCGAAGTCGATCGCGTCCAGCACGCGCGCCTCGAAGTCCGCGCGAGGGTGCTCGTACGCGTCCGGGGACCGCTTGCCCTGCCCGAACCCGCAGAACGCGCACCCCACGATGCAGACGTTCGAGACGTTGATGTTGCGGTTGACGACGAACGTCACCGTCTCCCCCGCCACCTCGGCGCGCAGCTCGTCCGCCGCGACCGCGCAGGTCCTCGATGACCTCCGGTCGCGTCTCGGCGAACAGCGCCGTCAGCTCGTCCGGCCGACAGCGCCACGCCGTCGCGGCCCTTGACGATCGCGCCGGCGGCCAGGTCCGGACGCAGCGGGCGCGGCGGCTCGGTGCGCCCGGACCCCGACCGCGGGATGAACGACCAGAACTTCGCGGTGATCGTGTTCAGGACCGCCTGGTCGAGCCATTCGGGGTCGATGAACTGCGGGTAGACGCAGAGGCGCTCGGTCAGCGCGTACCCGAGCGGCGCCAGCACCTTGCGGACCTGATGCGGCCCGGGGAACGGATGCTCCGGCGAGATGTGGTCGCCGTTGGCGCTGAGACCGCCCAGGTCGGTCGCCCCGGCACCCACGAGCTGCGGCCACCAGTCCGCCAGGTTCGGCGGGATCTGGATCCCCACCCCGGGCAGCAGCTCCTGTGCGTGCGCGATGAGGTCCTCCATCTCGCGGATCGAGATCGGCCTCCCGCCTGCGCCCAGTCCGGGCAGGTCCTGCTGACGGCTGCTCGCCGATCCCTGTCGCCCAGTACCGCTTTGCCGCCGCGTCGGCGATCTCCGCCGGCTCCTGCCCGTAATAGGAGTCGTGCGGGACGAAGTTCTGAAGGATGACCTCCTGGAGGTGCCCGAACTCCGCATGGACCTCTGCGAGCGCCTCGAGCGCCTCCCGGCGGTCGTCCGGCGTCTCGCCGATCCCGACGAGGATCCCGCTCGTGAACGGGATCCGCAGCTCTCCGGCCCACCGGATCGTCTCAAGACGCCGTGCCGGGTCCTTTGTCGGCGATCCCTGGTGCGCGACCAGGTCGGTCCGGGTGGACTCGAGCATCAGCCCTTGGGACGCGGTCACCGCGTCGCAGCCGCGCCAGGTCCTCCTTCGAGAGCACCCCGAGGTTCGTGTGCGGCAACAGCCCCCGCTCCAGCGCGCGCTCGCACGCCCAGGCGACGTACGCGGTGAAGTCCGCGTGTCCGTACTGCGCCAGGCGATCCCGCACCCCCGCGTTGACCTCCGGGCGCTCCCCGGTCAGGACGAGCAGCTCCTTGACCCCGCGCCGGGCCGCCCCGTCGATCAGGGCGATGACCTCGTCCGGCGAATGCAGGTGCGCCTGGTGCGTCTTGAACGCGCAGTACTTGCAGTAGCACTGGCACGTGCGCGACAGCGACAGGGTCACGTTGCGCGAAAAGGTGACACGGCGACGCATGACGCCAGTCTATGCGTCGCCCTCGCCCGGCCCGTCGGCCCGACGGCGCGTGCGCGACCCGCGCTGGTCGACCTCCGCGTACCATCCCGCGCGTGCTGCGCACCCCCCACCGTGAGCGTCGGCGTGCCGGCGTCCTCCTCTGCACGCTGATGTGCGCGATCGCCTCCGTCGGCGCCGGGTGCGGGTCCGGGACGGACGGTGGAGGACGTCCCGAACGGGACGCCAGGCTGCTGCTGGACTTTCAGCCCAACGCCGTGCACGTCGGCATCTACGAGGCCGTGTCGCGGGACTTCACGGGCGCGGAGGGTGTGAGGCTCTCGATCCAGGTCCCCGGCACCGGGACCGACGCGACGCGGCTCCTGCTCGGAGGCCGCACGGAGTTCGCGATCATGGACATCCACGACCTGGCCATCGCGCGGGCCAAGGGCCGCGACCTCGTGGGCGTCATGGCGATCGTCCAGCAGCCGCTGGCGTCGGTCATCGCGCAGCCCGACGTCCGGCGTCCCCGGGATCTCGAAGGCCGCCGGGTCGGCGTCACCGGGCTCCCGAGCGACGACGCGGTGCTCGATTCGCTGGTGCGCGGCGACGGCGGGGATCCCGCGAAGGTCCGCCGCACGACGATCGGCTTCGACGCCGTCCCGGCGATCCTCGGCGGCAAGGTCGCCGGCGCCACCGCCTTCTGGAACGCCGAGGGCGTCGCGCTGCAGGCCGCGCGGCCCGGCGTGCGCATCTTCAAGGTCGACGACTTCGGCGCCCCGGCCTATCCGGAGCTCGTGCTCGCGACGACGCGGGAGCTGACGCAGGACCAGCCCGCGCTCGTGCGCGCGACGATCACCGCGCTGCAACGCGGATATCGCGACGCCATCTCCGACCCCGAGAGCGCGGTGGCGGCGCTCGTGGACACGGTGCCGGGGGTCGACCGCGCCGCGACGGCCAGGCAGCTCGACGCGGTCCAGCCCGCCTTTCAAGGGCGCGACGGGCGCATCGGCACGTTCGACATGGCAGGCCTTGACGACTGGGCGACCTGGGCGCAGCGCTTCGGCATCGTCGGGATGCGTCCCGACGTCCCGCAGGCCTTTCTGCCGCGCTTCGCGCTGGCCGGGGCGAAGAAGGCCACCCAGAACAGCGGCTGACCCGCGGGCCCTCGGGCCCGCGCGTCAGCTCAGCGCGGCACGACCTGCACGCGGGCGATCGTCGTGAGGGACTGGTAGTACACGTCGCGCTCGAAGCCCGGCGCGGGAAAGAGAAACGCCTGGCTCGGCGACGGGACGCCCACGCGCGCCTTGTCGGCGCCCGTGTCGAGGTCCAGGACGGCGAGCTGGTCGCTGCCCGTCGCCAGCGACGCGCGGCGGGCGCGCGCCGAGGGCGCCAGCAGCTGCAACACCGGTGCCAGCGTGCGGCGCACGACGGGCCGCCGGATCACCGCCATGTCGGTCCAGTCCTGCGCGACGAGCTCGCGGGTGTCCGGAAAGACGATGAGGTGCCCGGCGTGAGCGACCCCGTCGCGCCGCCACAGCGGCTCCAGGTCGTCCCCGACCAGCCGCCACGCCCGGAGCACCGCGTTGCCGGCGTCGTAGGCGACGATCACGCCACCGACCGGATCCCACGCGGGCGGGTTGGACTGCGTGCCGTAGGGAAGGCCGCTGATCTGGACGGAGCGCACGGCGCGGTCGTCGTCGCGGCGGGCCCACCACAGGCGGACGGGGTCCGGGGACTCCCCTGATCCCAGCATCGTGCGGTCGGTGTGGTTGCGGCCGTTGTCCATCCACCAGACGTGCTCGTCGGAGATGACCGGATCCCAGCCGTACGCCCGTCCGGGCGCCGGACCGTAGGACGGCCGCCAGGTGTCGTCGAGGACCAGGCGTCCCGCGTCTCGATCCAGGCGCAGGCGGAAGAGCTTCGTCGTACCGACGGCGATGACGTGCTCGCCGTCGCTGGACAGACGGGCGACCGACGGCTCGGGCAGCACGAGCGGCGGAGCAACAGGGAGCAGCGTGAACGGGTCCAGGACCGACACCGTCGACGGCACCCGCCCGGCGGGCGCGTCGCAGTCCTTCATGACGAGCTCGCCGCCGTCCAGGACGACGAAGGAATTGTGCGGCCCCTCCACGGGCAGCCGATGGGACGCCAGCACCTCCAGGTCGGGGCTGAGCCGGTGGGCCCATCGGCCGAACACCATGTGCAGGTCGCCGTTGGCGTGCGCGGCCAGCCCTCCGGGCCAGAAGCGCCCAGCGGGCAGACGGCCTGTCGTCGCGGTGATCGCGAGCGTCTCGGGATCGAGCCGGTCCACCCACCCGTGCACCGGGGTCACGAGCGGCCGGCGTGCGGCGACGTCGTGACGCAGCGCGTACAACTCCCCCGGGTCGCGCCGCACGAGCATGACGGTGGCGAACGCGTCGAGGCTCGCCGTGACCGCGAGGGTCTCGTGCGGCTGGACATCCAGCCCGGTCAGGCCCTCGGCGCTCCCCAGCCGCCGCGGACCGCCGTCCTCCGCGGTCCACGGCTGCGGCCAGTAGGCGCCGGGGCCGGACATCACGCCGCGGCCGGGGCGGGCACCGCAAGGTGGTCGGTGACGCAGCGCACGATCGACGCGCGCTCCAGGCCGGCCTCCCGGTGCGCGAGCGCGACGCCGAGCGTCTGATCGGTCGCGAGATCGACGAACGCCTGGGTGTTCGGGTACTGCACCGCGATGACCTCGTCCCACTCGTCGCTGCCGTCGCCGATGACGGTGAGCGTCGCCTGGGCGTGCCACAGGACCTGCCCGCCGAGCCGTAGCAGCGTCTGCACGGCAACCAGGCCGTAGCGGCCGTAGGCCTCACGGCCGCTGACGTCCGGCGACTCGCCGCCCGGAGGCACGTCGGTGTAGGCCGCGCGCTCGCGATAACGGTTGAGGTTCAACATGACGATGGGGCCGTCGGCGTCGCCGGCGGCGAGCTCCGTGACAGCCTGCAGCTGCTCCGCGCTCGGGTTGATGGGGTCCATGTGTCCTTCGGGTCGGGGTGGACTGACGATCAGGGGGCCGCGGTCGGGGCCGGGCGCGCTCGTGCGAGGCCCGCGTCCTGCAGTGCGATCTCGAGGTCCTCGATGCGGTCCTGGCCCCAGAAGGGCTCGCCGCGGAAGAGCAGGATGGGAACGCCCCAGTGTCCGAGCTGACCGACGGCCGCGGTGTCTGCGTCGACGCGGGCGCGCATCGCGGGATCCGTGAGCGCGGCAGCGCAGGACGGCCAGTCCAGGCCGGCGGCCTCGCAGACGGTGCGCAGGCCGGCGTCGTCTGCGACGTCGACCGCTTCGGCCCAGATCCCGCGGCTGGCAGCCAGGACGAACTCGCGGACGCGTCCGGCGTCCGCAGCGTGCGCGGCGACGAGGAGGCAGCGGGTGGCCCCGTCGCCGATCGGGTCATGGATCCGCCCGAAAGGCATGCCGAGGCGGTCGGCCTCACGCTTCGTGTCGCGCAGGGTGTGCAGCCGTTTGGACCGCGGCACGGCCTGCCCGCGCATCGCCATCGGGATGACACCGCGGAAGACGACGTCGACGGCATACCGGTCGACCAGCGCGAAGGCACGCGGCGCGGCGAGGTAGGAGTACGGGCTCCGGAAGGAGAAGAAGAAGTCCAGGCGCTCGTCGCTCACGGCCGTGCCACCCAGCCCAGGTCGTCGAGGCGGTCGGCGATCTGCGCGCTCCGGTCGTGCGCGAAGAACCACTGCCCGTGGACCCATGCGGCCGGCGTGTCGTACGGTCCGCGGCGGCGCATCTGCCGCTCGCTTTCGCGGACCGCGCTCGCCACCGCCTCCCCGGTCCCGGGCGGCTGCGTCCCCAGCTCCTTGCGCCACAGCGCGGCGTACGGCGCTTCGTGCACCGCGTCCTCGGCGCCGAACCACAGCTCCTCCAGCGCGCGGACGGTGAACCGGTTCAGCGCCGGTCCCTCCGGGCCGGCGGCGACCCACCCCGCGAGAAAGGCGACCGTCGCCGGCTCGAGCGGCGCGTCGCGGCGCAGCCGGCGACCCAGCCGGCGGGCCAGGCGCCGGGCGTCGATGACGGCGTAGCGGCGCTTCTGGTCCACGGCGGGGTCATCCGGGATCCCGCGCGTGACGACCGGGCGCAGGGTGAGGCGCACGTCACGCCCCGTGACACGGTCGGCGAGGTCGAGCACCGCGACAGCGCTGCAGGGGTCGTCGAAGGCGAAGAAGAGCTCGACGCGCCCGTCCCGTCGCAGGCCGCGACGCACCGCTGCCGCCAGCCGGGCGGGCCACGTCACCTGCGAGAGCGCGACGATCAGCCGCGGCGCCACGCGTCGCACCAGACGATCCACGGCACGCGGCGGTTTGCGCGGAGCTGCTGGGGAGCGGGTCATGCGCCCACGTCCGTGTGCAGGCCGGACGCCGGCTTCCCGTGGAGCAGGGCCACCCAGATCTCGGTCAGCGTCTGCAGCGCGACCGGCGGGGTGACGCGCGGCTCGCCGCCGAAGGCGTCCATGAGATAGGACTCGTTGAGGAGGTTCAGCGCCCGTGCGGTCTCGGCGCGGTCAGCGACGGGGTGACGACCGAGATGCGGGCTGGCCTGCATCGCGTCCGCCAGCAGGTCGTCGAACTGCCGGCGCATCGTGTCGAGCGCCGCGGCGATCTGCGCATCGCCACCGGCGGCCGCCTCCGCGAGGGCACGCAGGAGCGGCCCGTGCTCGACGTAGATCGCGACAGCGGGCTTCAGGGCGTCGCGTACGACGTCGGGACCCGTATGGATCCGGGCCCGGCTGAATGCCTGCTGAGCCTCGAAGAGACCACCGATCGCCTCCTGCGCAGCGCGCAGCAGGAGGTCGGCCAGGTCATCGAAGTGGCGGTAGAAGATCGTCCGCCCGAAACCCGCCTCGCGCATGACGTCGTCGACCGTCAGGGCCGTGTAGGGCGTGCGACGGACGAGCTCGGCGGCCGCGGCGACGATGCGCTCGCGGCTCTCCATCCTGGTCTGGCGGACCTCTCCGCGGCGGGTGGGCACGGCGCGAGCATAGGCGGTGACACCGTGTGACACAAGCTGTGCCCCGAACGCCGGGCCGAACCGGCGGGCCGTGCCGCCGTCGGGTGGGACCTCTACTGCGCGTGCAGGCGGCGCTGCTCCTGGCGTACGGATTCGGGGCGGCCCCACATCTGCGTGACCTCCACGCGTCCTGTACGGACCTGGCGCACCGCGAGCTCGCCCTGGATGCCGGCCTCGTCCAGCAGCGTCAGCGCGGTCGACACAGCGCTCGGCGCCGCGGCGTGCCCGAAGCGATGGGCCACGAGGATGCGCCAGTGCCAGTCGTGCCTGGAGTAGGGCTGCGCGCCGCACGTGACGAGGTAGACCGCCGCGTCGATGTAGCGGTCCTCGTCGGCGATCCGCAGGTCGAGCTCGAGGTCGGTCCAGTCGTCCGGGAGGGAGTCGGTGACGGCCTTGAAGGTGTCGGCGAGCGGCATGCACGCAAGTGTACGAGAGGGCCGCGGCACCTCGCCCACGGACCGTTCAGCCGAAGAAGGTCTGGAACAGGAGAAACAGGTTCAGCGCGATGATCACGACGGCGACGACCGACGCGACGACGGTCGTGAGGCGACGGTTGGTCAAGGGCCCCATGATGTCCCGGCGCCGCGTGAGCACGACGACCGGGACGAGCGCGAACGGGATGCCGAAGCTCAGGATGACCTGGCTGATGACGAGCGAACGCGTCGGATCCAGCCCGATCGCCAGGACGATCAGGGCGGGTGCCATCGTGACCGAGCGGCGCACGAACAGGGGGATCGTCCGCTTGATGAACCCTTGCATCACCACCTGACCCGCCTGCGTGCCGACGCTCGAGGACGCCAGGCCGGACGCCAGGAGTGCCAGCGCGAAGGCGAGCGCCGCGCCCGGTCCGACGAGATCCGAGAACCCCTGATGCGCCTTCTCGATCGTGTCCACGTCCGTCCCCGCGTCGTGGAAGAGCGAGGCGGCGATGAGGAGCATCGACAGGTTCACGAGACCGGCGAGCGTCATCGCGATCGTCACGTCGATCCGGTTGTAGCGCAGCATCAGCCGGCGGTCGGCGTCGTCGCGCAACGGGATCCGCTGCTGCGTCAGCGACGAGTGCAGGTAGATGACGTGCGGCATCACCGTCGCCCCGAGGATTCCGGCGGCCAGCAGGACGCTGTCGGTCCCCGCGAAGCCGGGGAGAAAGCCGGCCGCGGCGCCGCGGGCGTCAAAACCGATCCGCAGGGTGTCGTAGAGGAAGCCCGCCAGGATGATGGCCAGGAACCCGAAGATGACCGCCTCGAAGCGACGATAGCCCCGGGACTGCGGCGGCGAGGATCGCGAAGGCGACGACGGTCGTGATGAGGCCCGAGACGAAGAGCGGGACGCCGAAGAGGAGGTTCAGCGCGATGGCGGCGCCGATGAACTCGGCGAGGTCGGTGGCCATCGCGATGAGCTCGGCCTGGATCCAGAGCATGTACGTCGTCTGCTTGGGGAAGTGCTCGCGGCACAGCTCGGGAAGGTTCTTCCCCGTCGCGATGCCGATCTTCGCCGTGAGGTTCTGGATGAGCATCGCCATGAGGTTCGCGGCGACGATCACCCACACGAGCAGGTATCCGTAGTCCGCGCCGCCGGCGATGTTCGTCGCGAAGTTCCCCGGGTCCACGTAGGCGATGGACGCGATGAAGGCCGGGCCGAGCATCGGCAGCAGGCCGCGGACGCGGCCGCGGGCCCGGATGCGCTGAAGCTCGCTCGGGCCCTGCCCCACGGGGGCCGTGGTGTCGGCGACCGGAGGCTGCGTCGCGGTTGGACTCGAATCCATCGCCAAAGAGTGTGACATGCCTAAATCACGATGCGGGTCCTGGCGCATCCTGGATCACGAGACCTGGGCCCGGGGGGTCGCTACCGTGCCTGCATGGTCAGCTCCTCCTCCACGCCGACCGACGACTACGCCGTCCTGCGCACCGCGTGCGGGCTGCTCGACCGGTCCCCGTGCGGCAAGCTCGCCCTCACCGGCGACCAGGCGCGCGAGTTCCTGGCCGGTCAGGTGAGCAACGACACCGAGGCACTGGTGCCCGGCGCGGGCTGCTACGCCGCACTCCTCGACAACAAGGGCAAGATGCAGGGCGACCTGCGCATCATCTTCACGCCGGACGGCGGCGAGCTGTTGCTCTTGTGTGAGCGCGTCGCACTCCAGGCGCTCTTCGACGCGCTGCGGCGCTCGATCATCGGCTGGCGCGCGGAACTGCACAAGCGCACCGTGCAGCAGTCGCTCCTGTCGCTCATCGGCCCGACCGCCCGCGAGGTGGCCGGCGCACGGGAGCTGGCGATGGTCGAGCACGCCTCCGAGCAGGCCACGCTGGCCGGTCATGACGTCCTGCTGGTCACGACCGACACGGGAGTCGACCTCGTCTGCGCCGCCGACTCGGCCGAGGCGGTGGCGCAGACGCTCGTCGAGCGTGGCGCCCACCGCATCGACGAGGCGACCGCCGAGCTGCGGCGCGTGGAGTCCGGCCGCCCGCGCTACGGGGTCGACCTCGACACGACCGTCATCCCGCAGGAGGCCGCCCTGAACGACCGGGCCGTGAGCTTCACGAAGGGGTGCTACGTCGGACAGGAGACCGTCGCCCGCCTCTTCTACCGCGGCAAGCCCAACCGCCGACCTGTGCGGCCTGCGCCTCTCGGAGCCGGTCGCGGCCGGCACGGAGTTGCACGCCGCCGCAACCACCCCCGACGCCCCGACGCGGTCGCTCGGGACCATCACGAGCGTCGCCGTCTCCCCCGTCCACGGCCCGATCGGACTGGCGCTCGTGCGGCGAGAGGCCGCGGTGGGCGACACGCTCGTCGCCGCAGACGCGACGGCGACGGTGACCGAGCTGCCGTTCTGACCGCAAGGGGGCTGCCGGGCGGCGGCCCGGAGCGCTACAGCAGGAACACGATCACCAGCACGATCAGCGCGATCCAGAGGACCAGCTGCACGATCGAGGCCATGTCGGGCCGACCGAGCCTGGGGCCGTCGCCCTCGCCGGACCCGCGGGCCCGGCGACGGTCGTGCGTCCAGCGTCGGTCGCGGGTGCCGTCGCGACGATCGCCCCCATCACGGCGCTCGGGGCGTCCGTCCCCGGGCCGCGGGTCCGGCCGGTTCCACGGCGCTCGGTCCCTCCCCGGCGCTCGCCCACCGCACGCCGGTCCCTCGCCTTGCGGACGGTGCGCCCGACGGCGGTGGCACGCGGGGCCGTCACGGCGCGCCGGCCCTCTGGGCGGACGCTGGAGCGCAGGGGGCGCGGCTCAGCCTCCTCGCGCGGCGCAGCGGTCTGCGCGCGGGCAGCGAGCTCCGCCTCGAGTTGTCGCAGGCGCACGACGTAGTCGGCGTCGGTCTCGTCGGCGCGACGGGCGAGCGGGTCCGCCGGGGCGGCCTCAGGCTTTTGAGGGGTCGGTTCGGTCATGGTTGGGCGACGCCGACGCCACGGGCAGGTCAAGGGGCAGCCTCATCGTTCCGCCCCCTTCGACGAGGGCGCGCCGGACGGTTGGGGATGCTCGCACATCGACGCGACGTGGCCGCCGATCGATCGCGTCCCCGCCCCGTCCCGGCGCGTAGGGCGCCTGCCCGGCAAGGTCCGGCAGCCCCGCTGCCGCGGCCAGGCGCCGCAGCACCGCAGGCGTCGGAGGCGGGTCCAGCGGCACCGTCGGCGGCTCCTGCGCGACGCACCATGTCGACACGATCCGCGCGACGGCCACGTCGTCGGCCGTGAGGTGCTGAGGACCCCGGGTACGCACCCCGCGCGCGACCACCGCTTGCGTGGCCTCCTGCAGCTCGGCCAGCGAGCTCACCGCCTGGCGTCGTACGACGCGCCCTGCGACCATCCAGACCGCATCCGCCTGACCTGCCGGCAGGCTCGGGGCGAGGATGAGCTCCGGCCGTGCGTGCGTTGCCTGCACCGCACGCCCGAGCCGCTCGAGCAGCACCGCGAGCCGCTCGCGGCGCCGCCGGAGCCACGCCGCGCGCTCGAAGGCGTGGGCCTCGGCGGCGGCGGCGACGAGCGCATCGACGTGCCCGAGCACCGCAGAGGTACCGCCTGCTCGGTCGGCGAAGAGCGAGAGCGCCGCATCCAGCCGGCCGCGGTAGGCATTCGGATCCAGGTCCCCCAGGCACGGCGAAAGACAGCGCCCCATCTGCCCGTAGGCCGAGGGCCACGCACGCCGGGGCAGGGTCCGGCCGCAGTGACGCAGGGCGAAGAGTGAGTTCAGCTGCTCCATCAGCTCGACCGCCGTATGTCGCCCTTGCAGGGGACCGACGTTGACGGCCAGGCCGTCGGCCGGTTCGGGCGCGACCTCCAGGACGGGATAGGCGATGTCCAGTCGGCAGCGCAGGTAGACCCAGCGGTCCGGATTGTGCTTGCCGCGCGCGTTGCCCGGCGGGCGCAGCTCCCGGATGAGCCGGTGCTCCTCGAGCAGCGCGCCGAGCTCGGACGGGGTCTGTACGTGGTCGGCGATCTCGACCTGCGCCACCCACCCCGTGTCGGGTGAGGACGGCGCGAAGTGCGCGCGGGCGCGGGAACGCAGGCGCACGGACTTGCCGACGTACAGCGGCTGGCCGGCCGCGTTGCGGAAGAGGTAGACGCCGGGCGCGTCCGGCAGAGCGCTGAGGTCGGGCGAGCGCCGGCGCACGCCGCGCATGGACATGCCGCCGTCGGTGCGTCCGCGTGCGGCAGGTCTGCGGTTCGGCCGCGCGGGTCCGAGGGCCCTGACGGCCTCGTCGATCGTGCCGGCCGTCGCGCACAGCCGCGGCAGCAGCGCACAGAGGACGCGTGCGCAGGTCTCCGCGTCCGCCAGCGCCCGGTGGGTGACGTGCACCGGGATCCCGAGGGCGTCCGCCAGCAGCGCGAGCTTGCGCTGGCGCACGAGCGGCGCCAGCCTGCGAGCCATCGCCACGGTGCACAGGACGGGCGGGGCCGGCCAGGTCAACCCGGCCCGGCCGAAAGCCTGCTGCAGGACGCGGCGATCGAAGCTCGCGTTGTGGGCCACGAGGACGCGACCGGTGAGCAGCCCGGCGAGCTCCGCGAGCGACACCTCCGCCGCCGGTGCCTCGTCGACCATCTCCTGCGTGATGCCGGTGAAGCGCTGGATCGACCGCGACAGCGGCGCGCGGACCGGGACGAGTGCCTCCCAGCGGTCGTGCAGCTCCCCGCCGCCGACGAGCACGGCACCGACCTCCGTCATCTCGCAGCGGTCACCGCTCAGGCCGTTCGTCTCCGTGTCGACGACGAGGAACTCTGCGCTGCGCAGCGGCCGATCCCCGAGCAGGACCCCCTCTGGACCGGGGACGGAGGGCTCGGCGCGGATCACGGCAGGTGGCATCGCCAGGGTTCTACGGATCACGCAGGACGCGATGCACCGCCGCTTGCACGCCCGCGCCGAACCCGGCGCGATGCCGACCGCGGCCGCCGCTAGATTGGGCTTCCGACCACCGATGGGAGGCACCACGTGACGACCTTTGCCACCGACACGACCGCTGGTCAGGCCCTCGACGACCGTGAGCGTGCGGCCTGGGCCCAGTACGCCGACACCCTCCGGACGCTCGGGGACGTGGCCTACGCCGCCGCCGAGCCCCCGGCGTGGGACAACCTGCAGGAGGAGCTCGCCGAGATCGCGCTCGCACGCACGGATGCTCTTGCGGCGTTGTCCGACGGCTGACGCCCGACCCCTGGCACACGCCCGCTGCCCGGGACGCCGCCCGTTCGGTTAGGGTTCGCGTCAGCCGTCCCGACGGACAGCAGGGTCGAGGAGATGGAGAGCATTCTGCACACCAAGATGCGTCTGATCGTGGCTGCCCTGGGCATCTCCGCGACGCTGGCGGCCGCCGGTTGCGGCAGCTCGGACGACTACAAGAACAAGCCGCGGCCCCCCGCGCCGATCCTCGTGACGGCCTACATCTCCGACGAAGGCGTCTCGGTCTCCCCGAGCAAGTTCGGCGCCGGACCGGTGAACCTCGTCATCACGAACCAGTCGGCCGCCGCGCAGCAGATCACCTTCGAGTCTGCCGGGTCCGACGTCGGCTTCACGCAGCAGACCGGTCCCATCAACCCCCGGGACACCGCAACGCTCAAGGCCAACATCCCGGAGGGCGCTGCCGTGGTGAAGGTGGACGGCTCGGCGATCAAGCCCGCCAAGATCACCGTGGGATCCGAGCGCGCGAGCGCCCAGAACGACCTGCTGCAGCCCTGACCGCGACGTGAGGCGCCGCGACTGCCGTCGCGAGCGCCGTTGCAGACTGGCACCACGGCGCGCGACCGTGCGACACTCGCCCTCATGCGGGCCTTCCTCCTCAGCATCGGTGCCGCCGGGGCGATCGCCGCGGTTGCCGTGGGCGCCACCGGCGCCGTCGGCGCGCCGACCAAGGCCGGTCCGTCCGGGGATCCCGGGCAGTCGTTCTTCCATGACGAGCTGATCAAGGACGCGAAGACGACGTCGGCGATCCGCAAGGCGCTCGAGTCAGGCGCAGTGGTCGTCGACCCGGCCACCCAGTACGCCGACCTCACGGGCGACAAGAAGTCCGATGCGATCGTCCGGGTGCACAGCGCCGGGGCCGCCGGCGTCGTCGCCGTCTACGTCTTCTCAAGCGACGGCGAACCCAAGGGGGCGCTGCGCGTCCTTTTCCGCACCCAGTCCCTGTACCGCGCGATCACGGCGCCGACGGACGACAGGCGCCTTCAGATCGACCAGCCCCGCTACCAGGCCGGGGACGACGTCTGCTGCCCGGGCCGCATCACGCGGCGCCGGTACCGCTTCTCCAGGAAGAGCCGCACGTTCGTGCGGACATCGCTGGAGACGATCCGCCTTCAATGACACCGGGCGGCGCGGGTCTCCGAGGGACGGCAACGTCCCTGGAGACCCTCCGGCTCCGGTGACGGTCCGCGTCAGACGACCGGGGTCGTGGCGGCGACAGGCGTGGTCTCGTTCATCGCGCGGAAGGCCCCGTACGCGACGCCGGCGACGGCGATGAGGCCGAGAAACGCGCCGAGCTTGACGTTGACCAGATCGTTCGGACCCGGCTGGTTGATGATCCGGTAGAGCACGAGGAGCGTGCAGAACGCGCCGAGCCCGGCTGCTGCCTTGATGGCGGTCGCAGCATGCTCGTGCCGCTGTCCGCTCAGGACGAACGCGGCCACCGCCGCCACGGACGTCAGGAAGAGCAGGATGTCGGTGTAGCTGAACGCCGTCCAGGCGCTGGCGGTGGTGTCGACGTTCGCGAGCTTGGCTGCAGCGCCCAGCTCACCTCCGAAGTCGATGCCGTACCAGGGGAACAGCATGAAGATGAACAGCAGCAGCCCACTCGCACCGAGGATGGTGAGCGGCGAACGAGGATCGACGGCAGGCATGGCAGGAGCTCCTATGTATGGGATCCGGGTGCCACGAAGACGCTCACCCGGTGCGCGAAGGGTAATGTTCGCGGGTGTCTGCGCCTAGAGCGGCGCCGTCTTTCGTCCACACGAAGCAGAGGGTTCACCACCGACATGGCAGTCGATCTCAGCCAGATCTCCGATGTGACCACCGAGCCCGGCGAGCTGCCGGCGACGATGGCCGCCTGGGTCATCCGCAAGGAGCGCGAAGGCGAGCCGAAGGACGCCTTCCAGCTCGAAGAGGTCGAGGTCCCCGAGCCCGGGGCCTTCGAGGTCATCGTCCGCGTGATGGCCGCCGGCGTGAACTACAACAACGTCTGGGCCGCCCTCGGCGAGCCGATCGGCGTGTGGCGCTCCGGCGACCACCCCGAGTTCGGCCACCACATCGGCGGCTCCGACGCCTCGGGCGTCGTCTGGAAGGTCGGCGAAGGCGTCACGCGCTGGAAGGTCGGCGACGAGGTCGTCGTCCACTGCAACCAGGCGTCCTACGAGGACGTCGAGGTCCACGGCCTCGACCCGATGGCCGCCCCGTCGCAGCGCATCTGGGGCTACGAGACGACCTGGGGATCCTTTGCGCAGTTCACGAAGGTCCAGGCGCAGCAGCTGCTGCCCAAGCCCGAGAACCTGACGTGGGAGGAGGCGGCGTCCTACGGCCTCGTCTACTTCACCGCGTGGCGCATGCTCATCACGCGCTGCAACATCCAGGCCGGGCAGAAGGTGCTCATCTGGGGCGCCGCCGGCGGCCTGGGTGTGTTCGCCGTCCAGATCTGCAAGGCCGCGGGCGCCGAGTGCGTCGGCGTGGTCAACTCCGCCGAGAAGGGCGAGCTCGTCAAGCAGCTCGGCGCCGTGGACTACATCGACCGCAGCGAGTTCGCCGGGATGATGCGCAAGGGCGGCGAGACCGACGAGGAGGAGGCCGAGCGCTTCGCGGTCATGCGCACGTTCGACAAGCGCGTGAAGCAGATCCTCGGTGGCAAGCCCGACATCGTCTTCGAGCACGTCGGCGCGGCGACGTTCCCGACGTCGGTCTTCACGGTCAAGCCGTTCGGCAAGGTCGTGATCTGCGCCGGCACCACGGGCTTCACGCTGGACTTCGACGTCCGGTACCTGTGGATGAAGCAGAAGGAGATCATCGGCTCGCACTTCGCCAACGCCTACGAGTGCACGAAGGCGAACGAGCTCATCGAGTCCGGTGCGATCAGGCCGGTCCTGTGGAAGACCCTCGGGTTCGACGGGGTCGCCGAGGCGCATCAGCTCATGCGCGACAACAAGCATGCCGGCAAGATCGCCGTGCTGGTCGGAGCCGACGGCCCGGGCCAGGGCAAGACGGCGGACGGCCCCGGCGCGATCTACGCGGAGGTGGGCTGACATGGCCGGTTCGGTGCACATCCCCTGGTACGCCACGGGCTTCCGCGGTGACGCCCTGGAGGCGGCCCTCGCCGAGGTGACGCCGATGGCGCTGCGGTACGGCGCGACCGGCTACTCCGTCTACCGTGCGCGCGACGACCGGTACAAGGTCCTGCAGATCGTCGAGTTCGAGCGCAAGGACGACTGGGAGGGGTTCTGGAACGGGCCCGAGATGGTCCGCTTCCGCACCGTCAACAGCGGCTATTACCAGGTGCCGGTCGTCTACGGCTGGCAGGATCTCGTCGTCAAGGGCGAGCTCGCGCCGCAGGTCGACGACGACCTCGCAGCCGGCACGTCGAGCGTCCCGGCCTGAAGCGCGGACGGACCGGCGCCCGGTCCGTCCCGCGTGCATCGCAGTTCCGGCGCCCGGCCACCTGCCGGGCGCGGCCCGTTCCGGCGGCCTTCCCGACCTGACAGATCAGCCCTTTTCGAGGGGGGCCATCGTGAGGCCCGCGTCCTGCAGCTGCTGCCAGTAGTGCTCGGCGAGCTCCTGGTGTCCGGACCACACGACCGCAAGGCCGCTCTGGTGGATCCGTTCGGCGATCTGATACCCGCGGGGGATGTCGATGCCTGGAATGTGACGGGCGAGGGTCAGCGCCACATGGTCGAACGTGTTGTGATCGTCGTTGCGGACGATGACACGCCATGCGCCGCCGAGCGCGCCGTCCGGACCAGACGTCCGGGGAAGCTCGATGGTCTGAGACATACAGCGGCTGATCCTACCGGGCGCAGGCCCCGGCGAGAAGGACGCGACAAACGGTGCAGCCGCATGCGGCGTTAGCCTTGCGCCGATGCTGGAGCTGTCCGCCGACGAGGCCCGCCGCATGGCCCTGGCGGCGCAGGGAATGATCGGTGCGCAGGATCGACGCGCCGGTGTGCCCGCCCTGCTGCACCGCCTCGCTGCCGTGCAACTGGACACCATCAGCGTCCTGGCCCGCTCGCACGAGCTGGTCGCGTACGCACGTCTGGGCGCCGTCCGGCGCGATGCGGTGGAGCGCGCCTACTGGGGCGGTGACGCCTTCGAGTACTGGGCCCACGCGGCCTGCATCCTGCCCGCCGAGCAATGGCCGATGTTCGCATTCCGACGTCGGCACTTTCGTCGGCGGGGCTGGCGGTGGCACCAGGTCGACCCGGCCGTCTGCGACCGGGTGCTCGCGCGCTTACGCGACGAAGGGCCCATGACGTCGACGGAGCTCGGCGGGGCCAAGCGCGGCGGGGTGTGGTGGGACTGGTCGGACGTGAAGATCGCGGTTGAGTACCTGCTGGACGTCGGGGACGTCGTGTGCACCGAGCGACGTTCCTGGAAGCGCGTCTACGACCTCCCCGAGCGCGTGTTGCCGGCCGATGTCCTTGCGCGCACGGACGTCTTGGACGACGAAGCGTGCCGTCGGCAGCTCGTGGAGACCGCCGGGCGGGCGCTCGGTGTTGCGACCCTCGGTGACCTGGCGGACTTCTTCCGCCTGACGCAGGCGCAGGTCGCGGCCGTCATCGACGAGACGGTGCTTGAGCCGGTGGCCGTGCGCGGATGGGGTGGCGGTGGCGGTGGCGGTGGCGGCCGCGCCTGGGTGCACCCGGACAGCACCGCGGCGGGACTTCCCCGCGGCCGTCACCGCACGACGCTCCTCTCCCCCTTCGACAGCGTCGTGTGGGACCGGCGGCGGACGGAACGCATCTTCGGCTTCGTCCACCGGCTGGAGGCCTACACCCCGGCGCGCAAACGCGTCCACGGCTACTTCGCGATGCCGCTGCTCGCAGGCGGGCAGCTCGTGGGCCGCGTGGACCCCAAGCGCGAGGGCAGGACGCTGCATGCCCGCACCGTCACCGTGGAACCCTCGTCGATCGCGGCGATGGCGGGCGCCCTGCGCGAAGCCGCGGAGTGGGTCGGCTGCGACTCGGTTGCACTGGGAACGGTCCGCCCCACCTCGGCTGGCCCGGAGCTCGCTGCGGCGCTCACGTGACCCTCCTTGCGGCAGATCTGGTGTTGAGCGGAAGCCGCCTAGAGCTGCGGCGAGCCACCGAGGCGGACGTGGAGGCCATCGAACTGCTCCTCGCGGAGCCAGAGGTCGCGCGCTGGTGGGGTGGCACGGGCACCGCTGAGCTGATCCGGGAGGACCTGGGCATCGGCCTCACGGTTCGCGTCGGCGGGGTGGTGGCGGGGTGGCTCCTCGTCACGGAGGATCCGGGTCCGATGTACCGCAGCGTCAGCCTTGACATCGCGTTGACGAGTGCGCTGCACGGCCAAGGGTACGGCCGCGAGGCGCTGACGCTTGTCATCCGGCATGCGATTGCGCACGGCCACCACCGGTTCACGATCGACCCCGCGGCACGCAACGAGCGCGCCATCCGCTGCTACACAGCCGTCGGCTTTCGCCCGGTCGGCATCCTGCGCGAGTACGAGCGCGCGGTGGACGGACGCTGGCACGACGGGCTCCTCATGGACCTGCTGGCTCGGGAGGTGCCGCGCTGAGCCGTTCTGTTCAGCCCGCGGCGGCCTCGCCCCCGGCGTTCTTCGTCCAGAATCGGTGCATGCCGGCCCACAGCGTGGCGGGTGGGTTGGCCTGCTCATAGGCGTCCCGGGTCACCGGGTCTGCGACCTCCGCCTGGACGAACGCCCGCACGTGCTCGCCGTACTCGGCCTCGGTGCTGGTGCGGGCGACCTCGCCCCACTGCACCAGGCGCTCGCGCAGCGTGTCCAGGTGCTCGTCGACATCGGCGTAGCGACCGAAGTGCGTGACGGCCAACTCGCGTGGCGCCCAGGACTGGATGAGGTCGATCGACTCCTGCCACAGGTCGAGGTCGATGTCCGGCGGCGGGGTCGGCGGGAAGATCGGGCCGTCGCCGACGCGCATCGCCGGCGACGTCCCCGGTGAAGGCGGTCCCGGTGGCGTCGTGCAGGTAGCTCACGTGGTGGGACGCGTGGCCCGGCGTGTACTGCACCTGCCAGCCGGGCGAGCGACTCGTCGCCGGTGAGGGCGCGGACGTTCGCCTCTCGGGGATCGGGACGACCTCGCCCCCACAGCCGCGCGAAGTCGTCGCCGTAGATCCGGGTGGCGCTGGCGACGAGACGCTCGAGGGTCGATCAGGTGCTGGCGCCCGCGCTCGTGGACCCAGACCTCGGCGTCCGGCCAGCTTCTCAGCAGCGCGCCCGGTCGCGCCGGCGTGGTCGAAGTGGATGTGGGTCAGCAGGATCGTCCGGGCGACGCAGTCGTCCGGTAGCGCCTCGAGCAGCGTCCCGTGGGAGACCTCGGGACCGGGGTCGACGAGCCAGCCCTCCTCGACATCGGCAAAGCAGCAGATGGCCCGCTGGACGCCGCAGTGGACGAGGTCGATCTCTTGGATGCTCATTGGCGCGCAGGCTACCGGCGCCCGGCGAGTTCCGGCCCTGGACCCACCCTCCTTTAGAATCGCGGACATGTCCGATCACACGTCCGAGAGCCCCCGCCTGCCCGAGCGCGACCGTCCGTGGATGATGCGGACCTACGCCGGTCACTCGACCGCGAAGAAGTCCAACGAGCTGTACCGCTCGAACCTGGCCAAGGGCCAGACCGGCCTGTCGATCGCCTTCGACCTGCCGACGCAGACCGGCTACGACGCCGACCACGAGCTCGCGCGCGGCGAGGTCGGCAAGGTCGGCGTGCCCGTCGCCCACAAGGGCGACATGCGCACAGCTGCTCGACGGCATCCCGCTGGACAAGATGAACACGTCGATGACGATCAACGCGACGGCGGCCTGGCTGCTGGCGCTGTACATCGTCACCGCCGAGGACAACGGCGTCGACCAGGCCCTGCTCCAGGGCACGACCCAGAACGACATCATCAAGGAGTTCCTGGCCCGCGGGACCTACGCGTTCCCGCCCGGCCCCTCGATGCGGCTGATCGCCGACATGGTCGCCTACACGGTCGAGAGGTCCCGAAGTGGAACCCGATCAACATCTGCAGCTACCACCTGCAGGAGGCCGGGGCGACGCCGGTCCAGGAGATCGCCTACGCGATGGCCAACGCGATCGCCGTGCTCGACGCGGTCCGCGACCGCGTCCCCGAGGAGCGCATGGGCACGGTCTTCGGGCGCATCTCCTTCTTCGTCAACGCCGGCGTGCGCTTCATCGAGGAGCACGCCAAGCTGCGCGCGATGGGCGATCCTCTGGGAGGAGCTCGGCCGCGAGCGCTACGGCGTGCACCGACGAGAAGCAGCTGCGCTTCCGCTACGGCGTGCAGGTCAACTCGCTCGGCCTCACCGAGTCCCAGCCCGAGAACAACGTCCAGCGCATCGTGCTCGAGGCGCTCGCCGTGACGCTCGGCCGCAACGCCCGCGCCCGCGCCGTCCAGCTGCCGGCGTGGAACGAGGCCCTCGGCCTCCCCCGCCCGTGGGACCAGCAGTGGGCGCTGCGCATCCAGCAGGTGCTCGCCTACGAGACCGACCTGCTCGAGTACCCCGACATCTTCGAGGGCTCGGTCGTGATGGAGGGCCTCGTCGCCGAGCTGCTCGAGGGCGCGCGCGCCGAGATGGCGGTCGTCGCCGAGCACGGCGGCGCCGTCGAGGGCGTCGACTACATGAAGGCCGCGCTGGTCGACTCCCACCGCGAGCGCATCCGCCGCATCGAGGCCGGCGAGCAGATCGTCGTCGGCCTCAACAAGTACACCGAGACCGAGCCGTCGCCGCTGATCGACGGCGCCGACGGCGGCATCCTGACCGTCGACCCGGCCGTCGAGGCCGAGCAGCACGAGGCCGCTCGAGCGCGTGGCGCTCGCACGCGCGACCAGGCGGCCGTCGACGCGGCGCTCGCCGAGCTCGCGCGCGTCGCGGCCACCGACGAGAACATCATGGAGGCGACGATCGCCGCCGCCCGCGCCGGCGTCGACGACCGGCGAGTGGTCCCAGGCGCTGCGCGACGCCTTCGGCGAGTACCGCGGCGCCGACCGGCGTCGGCGAGGCCGCGGCCGGCGCGGACGACCCGGACCTCGAGGCGCTGCGCGAGGAGGTCGACCGCGTGAGCGAGGCCCTCGGCCGCCGCCTGAAGATCCTCGTCGGCAAGCCCGGCCTGGACGGCCACTCCAACGGCGCCGAGCAGATCGCCGTGCGCGCCCGCGACGCCGGCATGGACGTCGTCTACGAGGGCATCCGCCTGACCCCGGCGCAGATCGCCGTCGAGCGCCGTGCAGGAGGGCGTCCACGTCGTCGGCCTGTCGATCCTCTCCGGCTCGCACCGCGAGCTGATCCCGGACGTCGTCGAGGCGCTGCGCGACGCGGCGTCGACGCGCCGGTCGTCGTCGGCGGGATCATCCCCGAGCAGGACGATCGAGCCGCTGAAGGACGCCGGCGTGGCCGCGGTCTACACGCCCAAGGACTTCGACATCACGGCGATCATGCGCGACATCGTCGCGCTCGTGGCCGAGCGCAACGGCGTCGCGCGGCCGGCGCGGCCTGAGGCACGCGCCCGTCGTGTCCGACTCGCCCGTCGGGCCAGCGGACGGTGACGCTCGCGCGACGCCTGCGCGAGGGCGACCTCACGGCGGCCCCGGCGGTCCTGAACCTCGTCGAGACCGCACGCCCGCGGCCCGCGAGCGCGACCGCGGCGCTGCTGCGCGGCGTCTCCCCCGGCCGCGCTCGGCGGCGAGGCGCGCGGGCACGTCGTCGGCGTCACCGGCCCGCCCGGGGCCGGCAAGTCGACGCTGCTGTCGCGAGCTCGTGCGCGCCTGGCGCGTCGCGGGACCGCAGCGTCGCCGTCCTGGCCGTCGACCCGTCCTCGCGCGCGCAGCGGCGGCTCGCTGCTCGGCGACCGCGCGCGGATCGCGTTCGACCCCCACGACCGCGCGTCGTTCATCCGCTCCACCGCCGCCGGCGACCGGCTCGGCGGCCTGGCCCCCGCCACCCGCGCCGCGGCGCACGCCCTGGCGGCCGCGTTCGACGTCGTCGTCATCGAGACGGTCGGCGTCGGGCAGTCCGAGACCGAGGTCGCCGAGGTCGCCGACACCGTCGCGGTCATCGTCCAGCCCGGCTCGGGCGACGCCCTGCAGTTCCTGAAGTCGGGGATCATGGAGATCCCCGACGTCCTCGTCGTCACGAAGGCCGACCTCGGCGACATCGCGCTGCGCGCGCGCCGCGACCTGAACGCCGCGCTGCGCTCAGCGGGCTCGCGGGACACGAAGGTCGTGGCCGTCAGCTCGGTCGCGCCCGCCGATCGGCGTGGACGACCTCGTCGACGCGCTCGACGCCCACCGCGCGACGCTTGACCTCGAGCGCCCGTCGGCTGGCCGCGCGCCGTGCGAGCGCCCTGGCGGACTTCGTCGCCGAGCACGGCGAGCGCGGCCTGCGGCGCTGGGAGGCCGCCGGGAGGCCCGACGGTTCCTGGCGTCCCTCCCGCCCGGAGAGGACATACCTTCGATCGTCCGTGCGCTGGAGCAGCACGCGGCTTCCACCGATGCGCCAGACTCCGCTCCATGAGCCGTCCTGTCGCGTTCGACCTGGCCCTCGTCCTGGCGACGTTCGTCCTCGTGACGCTCCTGGCGCAGATCGTGGGCGCCCCGAACCTCGGTACCGCCATGACGTTCGGGCAGTTGGCGTTCGGCGCGGCGATGACGTTCGTGCTCGTCAAGCGCTGACCCGGCGGACGCCTGACGGCGCCGCGGGTGGTCAGGGTCTGGACGGGCGTCTGGACTGGGGTCCGGCGCCTGCGCTGAGCGCCACGATCTGCCAGCCCTTGGCGCCACGCGCGAGCTTCAGCGTGTCGTCGGACGGTGCCTGGGCGGCTGCCGTGGAGTGCACGTCGACGAACGCCGTCGTACCGGAGACGCGGACGCCGTCGATCCGCAGCCGTGCGCCCTTGACGTCCTGCAGCCCCTGTTTGAAGGCCAGCTCGCACGGCAGCCCGTACCGCTCGACGCTCTGGGCCAGGGACCGCGCGATGAGCCGGTCGCAGATCGCCTGGTAGTCCTTGCGGGCCGACGCGGTCGCGAACTGCCGGACGACGCTCCGGACCCGGGCCTCGTCGGATCCGGCCTTCGGCTTGCCGTCCCCCCCGCACCCGGCGATGAGCATGCAGACCCCCACCGCCGTGATCGCACCCAGCAGGGTGGCTGGGGACACGGTGTGTCGTTCTCGCATGGCGACGCAGGGTAGCCTCTTGATGTGGACGCACGTCGCACTGCACTCGTCGACGGGCACGGACGCCGCATTCAGGATGTCCGCGTCTCGGTGACCGACCGCTGCAATTTCCGCTGCCAGTACTGCATGCCGGCCGAAGGCCTGCCGTGGCTCGAGCGCTCCGGCGTGCTGAGCTTCGAGGAGATCGAGCGGATCGTCGGCCTGCTCGTCGACGATGGGCGTCCATGACGTCCGCCTCACCGGCGGCGAGCCCCTCGTCCGCCGCGACTTCCCGCAGCTCGCCGCCCGGCTGGCCGCGCTCCCGGGGCTGCAGGACCTCAGCGTCACGACGAACGGCTTCCTGCTCGAGCGGGACGCCGACGCGCTCGTCGCGGCCGGCGTCGCACCGGTTCAACATCTCGATCGACTCGCTGCAGCGCGACCGGTTCTTCGAGCTCGACGCGCCGCGACGCGCTGCCGCGGGTCCTGGCGGGCATCGAGAGCTCGCGCGGCACCCCGAGGCCCACCCGATCAAGATCAACGCGGTCGCGCATCCGCGGGTTCACCGAGGAGGAGGCGCTGCCGTTCGCGCGCTTCGCCCGCGAGCATCCGTACGAGGTGCGCTTCATCGAGTTCATGCCGCTGGACGCCGACCGCAACTGGACGCCCGAAAGCGTGCTCAGCGGCGCGGAGATCCGGGCGGCGATCGGCGCCGTGTACCCGCTGGAGCCCGTCGAGCGCGAGCCCTCGGCCACCGCCCGCGTCTACCGCTTCGCCGACGGCCAGGGGCAGATCGGGTTCATCGACCCGGTCAGCGACCCGTTCTGCGGGGACTGCAACCGCATCCGGCTGACCGCCGACGGCAAGCTGCGGACCTGCCTCTTCTGCCTCAACGAGACCGACCTGCGCACCCCGCTGCGCGACGGCTGCTCCGACGACGAGCTCGAGGCGATCATCCGCGCCGCCGTCTGGAGGAAGGAGCTCAAGCACCGCGTGAACGAGCCGGGCTTCGTGCAGCCCGCTGCGGACGATGTCCGCCATCGGCGGCTGACCGACCGCCGAGTTCGCCGGGACGGCGTCGAGCGGACTCGCTCGGTGTCATCCGAACGCAAGCTCGCTACGAAGAGACTGGTGTCTTGCTCCTCTCTGACCCTCTTCGCCTTCGTCGCGGGCGCCGGCACCGCCATCAGCCCCTGCGTGCTCCCCGTCCTCCCCGCCCTCCTGTCCGCGGGGGCCACCGGGGGCCGCCGCCGGCCCTTCGGCATCGTCCTCGGCCACGCGCTGACGTTCACGATCACGATCGTCGGGCTCAGCGAGCTCGTCGACGGCGTCGGCCTCGGGGACGGGATCACGCGCTCCATCGCGATCTTCGCCCTGCTCGCCTTCGGCCTGGCCGTCGCTCATCCCCGCGATCGGCGACCGGCTCGAGGCCCCGCTCTCGCGCCTGGCCCGCTTCGGACCCAAGGACACCGGCGGGCGACGGGTTCTGGTCCGGGGTGGCGATCGGCGGCGCCCTCGGCTTCGTCTACGCGCCGTGCGCAGGCCCGATCCTCGCGGCCGTCATCACGGTCAGCGCCGCCAGCGGGCAGACGCTCCTCATCGGCCTCGGGTACGCGACCGGCTCGTCGCTCGTCCTGCTCGCGCTGGCCCTCGGCGGCCGCCGGGTCATCGAGCGCGTGCGCGCCGGCGGCCGCGGCCCGCTCGTCCAGCGCGCCATCGGCGTCGTCATGGTCGCCACCGCGATCGCGATGGTGGCCGACCTCGACGTCCGCTTCCAGACCGCGATCGCCAGCCATCTCCCCGATGCGGTCGTCAACCCGACGAAGGCGCTCGAGGACTCGGGGTCGGTCAAGGCCCGCCTGGCCGATCTGCGGGGCCGGTCCCCCTTCCAGGAACGCCAGGACGCCGCACGCGCGCGCCCGCGGCCACTGGCCGTCGCCCGCCGCCACGGCCGCCGAGCCCGCCGACGACCCCGGCCTCCCCGGCGTCACGACGCCCGAGCTCGCCAAGCTCGGACCGGCGCCCGAGTTCCGCGGGACGCAGCGCTGGTGGAACACCCCGGGCAACCGGCCGCTGACGCTCGCCGGCCTCAAGGGCAGGGTCGTCCTCATCGACTTCTGGACCTACACGTGCATCAACTGCATCCGGACGCTGCCGTACCTGAAGGCCTGGAATCAGAAGTACGCCGACAAGGGGCTCACGATCGTCGGCGTCCATGCCCCGGAGTTCGCGTTCGAGAAGAAGGCCTCCAACGTCGCCGATGCCATCCGTCAGAACGGTCTGACCTATCCGGTCGCCCAGGACAACGACATGGCGACGTGGAACGCGTGGGGCAACCAGTACTGGCCGGCGAAGTACCTCGTCGACGCCGAGGGCCAGGTCCGCTACGTCCACTTCGGCGAGGGCGACTACGAGGAGTCCGAGGCAGCGATCCGCGCCCTGCTGGCCGAACGCGGCGCGACCGCTCTGGGGACGGGCGCCAAGGCGAAGGACCCGATCCCCGTCAGCCGGACCCAGCTCACGCCGGAGACCTACCTCGGCACCGCACGCGCACAGGGCTTCGTCCCCAGCGGGCCTCGGAACGGTACCCATTCCTACACCGCAGCCCGCAGCGAGGATCTCGACCTCAACGCGTTCTCGCTCGGCGGGACGTGGCGGGCTGACGCCGAGTCGGCGACCGCAGTCTCCGGATCGACGATCGACGCAGACGTCAAGGCGGCGCGGGTCTACCTCGTCCTCGCGTCGGCAGGCGACCGCGCCCGTCCGGTCCAGGTCTCGGTCGACGGGCGCCGCACGAGGACGGTCTCCGTGACGCGGCAGAAGCTCTACACGCTCGTGGACCTTCCGGCCACGGGCCGGCACACCCTGCACCTGGACCTGCCGCCGGGCGTGAGCGCGTTCGCCTTCACCTTCGGCTGACGCGACGCCCGCCCGACGCCCGCGCGGCCAACAGCGCTTCGGCGCCCTGGACGTCCTGCGCGGTGTTCACGTTGAAGAACGCAGTGTCGTCCGTCGAAGGGCACGATCGCCGGACCGAGTGCGGTGACGAGGTCGGCAGCCCGCGTGTGCTCGTCGAAGCCACGCAGGCCGGCCAGCGCCTGCGGCCGGTAGAGCGCGCACAGCACCTGCAGGTGGCCTGCGGCCTGCGGGACGACGACCGGTGCCTGTGGCGCCATCGAGGCTGCCGTCAGGACGATCTGGAGCGTGTCTGCGTCGACGCAGCGGCATGTCGACCGCGCAGACGAGCACCGCCGCCCCGGCGGCCCGCTCCAGCGCGTGGACGATCCCCGCGACGGGATGCTGCGGCCCTTCGGGCTCGGTCCACACCGCCGGGACCGGCGGGCCGGGTCCCAGGCCGGCAGCCGGGTCCCGGCGCGCGCGACGACGACCACCGGGCGGCAGACGGTCCGCAGCGCGTCCAGCGGCCACGTCGCCAGGGTCGGCCGGCGACCGGCACGAGGGCCTTGTCCCCGCCGATGCGGCGGCCGGCCACCGCCGGCCAGCAGGACGCCGGTGGCGCTGACCGGCTGGGGCTGTCGGACCGGCGGCATCGGGCAACTCTATGATCGGATGCGCATGAGCGACGAGGAACCCCGCCCCTGGCTGCGCTGTTACCGGTGCTGGTCGCAAGAGCTCGAAGTGCAGGTGCACTACGAGGGCATCCACCGCATCGACCCGGAGACGGGCGAACGGGCGGAGGTCGTCGACGAGCTGCAGGAGGCCGTCGTCCAGTGCCTGGACTGCATGCACGACCAGCCGCACCTGGCGTTCGTCAACGGGCGGGTCGACCGCATCGAGGACCGCTGGGAGCGCATGGTCGCCGGGACGCCCTGGGTCGCGTCCTGCACCGTCACCGTCGACGCCGAGGACGTCGAGACCTGCTCGGGCCCTGAGGCGGGCGACGCGCTGAGCTACGCCGCCTTCGGCGAACACGGCACCCGCGAGTTCTTCACCCACGTGCGCTTCCACAAGCACGACGAGGACACGATCGTCGTGCACCTGCTCGTCGAGCTCTACGCCCGCTCGGCCGAGGAGGCCGGCGAGGTCCTCACGGAGGCGGCCCGTGGCGCGCTGGCGATCACGTCGCTTGCGGAGGAGTCCCGGCCCCCGGCCGCTGCGGCAGGAGGCGGCGGCGGGCACTGACCCGCGGCCGGTCCCGCGCCGGCCCCCGCCCTCTCAGGGGTAGATCCCGCGCCGGGCGCCGGCCTCGGCGACCCGCTGTACCGCGACCGTCAGCGCCGCCGTCCGGTAGTCGACACCGTGCTCCTCGGCGCCGTCCCAGACCCGGCTCGCGGCCGCGCGCATCATCCGGCGCAGTCGCTCCTGCATCTCGATGCCGTCCCAGGAGTAGCGCTGGTGGTCCTGCACCCACTCGAAGTAGGAGACCGTCACGCCGCCGGCGTTCGCCAGGACGTCGGGGACGACCGGGATGCCGCGCTCGGCGAGGATGGCCTCGGCCTCCGGGGTCGTCGGGCCGTTGGCGGCCTCCACGACGTAGCGGCACCGGACCTCGCCGGCGTTGCGGTGCGTGAGCTGCCGCTCCAGCGCGGCGGGCACGAGCACCTCGCACTCGGTCAGCAGGATCTCGGACCTGCCCACCGCCGCCGCCCGGGGGTAACCCTCCAGCGTTCCGTGCTCGTCGACCCAGGCGGCGACGTCCTTGATGTCCAGCCCTGACGGATCGACGATCCCGCCGCTGACGTCGCTCACGCCGACGACAGGCGCACCGATCGCCCACAGCTCAGCCGCAGCGACGCGGCCGACGTTGCCGAACCCCTGCACGACGAACCGCTGATCGCGGATCGGGAGGCCGAGGCGCTCCATGAGCGCCTCGATGACGTAGACGACACCGAGCCCGGTGGCGGGCTGGCGCGCCTCCACCCCGCCCAGCACGACCGGCTTGCCGGTGACGACCGCCGGGACCGCGTAGCCCACCGAGTGCGAGTAGGTGTCATAGAGCCAGGCCATCTCCCGCTCGCCGGTCCCCATGTCGGGTGCCGGGATGTCGCGGTCAGGGCCGATGACGGGGATGAGCTCGGCGGTGTAGCGCCGGGTGATGCGCTCCAGTTCGCCGTCGGAGAGCTGCCGCGGGTCACACCGCACCCCGCCCTTGGCCCCGCCGAACGGCAGGTCCAGCAGCGCGCACTTCCACGTCATCCACATCGCGAGGGCGGCGCACTCGCTCAGCGACACCCCGGGGCGTAGCGGAAGCCGCCCTTCGTCGGGCCCATCGTCAGCGTGTGCTGTACCCGGTAGCCCGTGAACTCGCGGACCGACCCGTCGTCCATCCGCACGGGAAAGTTGACGGTGAGCGCCCGCCGCGGCTCCAGCAGCCGGGTTCGCGCCTCGGGATGCAGGTGCAGGACGCTCGCGGTGTGGTTGAACTGCGTGGAGGCGATCCGGTACAGCTCGCCTGACCACTCGGCGCCCTCGTGCACGGCACCCTCGAGCTCCTCGTCCTTCTCGTCCACGGCCATGGGCCCGAGCCTATCCGGGGACCGATGGGCCGGCGTGTCGTGCGCGCCGCGCCGCGCGCGCGGCGGCAGCTCCGGCATTCGGGGCGCGGGCCGTCGCCGGCCCGCGCCGCCGGGGCGCGCTAGGCGTCCAGCGCGGCCTTGAGCGCGTCGAGCTGCGCGGTGATCTCGGCCGGCAGGTGGTCGCCGAACTTCGCCAGGTACTCCTCGACCTGCGGGAGCTCGGCCTTCACGGCGTCCTCGTCGACGCGTCAGCAGCTCTGCGAGCTGCTCCTCCGTGAGGTCCAGGCCCTCGATGTTGAGCGTCGCCGGCGGCCGGGACGAGGCCGATCGGGGTCTCGACGGCCTCGACCTTGCCGTCGCAGCGGCGGAAGATCCACTCCAGCACGCGCGAGTTCTCGCCGAACCCGGGCCACAGGAACTTGCCGTCCTCGTCCTTGCGGAACCAGTTGACGTAGAAGATCTTCGGGAGCTTCGTCGACGTCGGTGCGTCGGCCGATCTTCAGCCAGTGGCCCATGTAGTCGCCGAGGTTGTAGCCGGCGAACGGCAGCTGCGCGAACGGGTCGAAGCGCAGCTGGCCGACGGTGCCGAAGGCGGCCGCGGTCATCTCCGAGCTCATCGTCGCGCCGAGGAACATCGCCGTGCTCCCAGTCGAAGGCCTCGCGGACGAGCGGGAGGACGGTGGCGCGGCGGCCGCCGAAGAGGAACGCGTCGATCGGCACGCCGGCCGGGTCCTCCCACTCCGGCGGCGATCGACGGGCCTGCGCCGCCGGCTACCGTGAAGCGGGAGTTCGGGTGCGCGGCCGGCATGTCGGAGTCCGGCGTCCAGTCGTTGCCGTGCCAGTCGATCAGGTGCGCGGGCGGCTCCTTCGTCATGCCCTCCCACCAGATGTCGCCGTCGTCGGTCAGCGCCGTGTTCGTGAAGATCGTGTTGTGCGTGATGGACGGCGATCGCGTTCGGGTTCGTCTCCACGCTCGTGCCCGGGGCGACGCCGAAGAAGCCGGCCTCGGGGTTGATCGCGTAGAGCCGGCCGTCGTCGCCGAACTTCATCCAGGCGATGTCGTCGCCCACGGTCTCGACGGTCCAGCCCGGAAGCGTCGGGACGAGCATCGCGAGGTTCGTCTTGCCGCAGGCGCGGCGGGAAGGCGCCCGTGACGAACTTGACCTTGCCCTCGGGCGAGGTGAGCTTGAGGATGAGCATGTGCTCGGCCATCCAGCCCTCGTCGCGGGCGAGGATCGGAGGCGATGCGCAGCGCCAGGCACTTCTTGCCGAGCAGCGCGTTGCCGCCGTACCCCGAGCCGTAGGACCAGATCTCGCGGGTCTCGGGGTAGTGGACGATGTACTTCGTCTCGGCGTTCGTCGGCCACGTGGTGTCGGCCTCGCCTGCGGCCAGCGGCGCGCCGATCGAGTGGACGCACGGGACGAACTCGCCGTCCTCGCCGAGCACGTCGAGCGCGCGCTTGCCCATGCGGGTCATGATCCGCATGGAGACCACGACGTACGGCGAGTCGGTGACCTGGACGCCGATCTAGGACTTGTCGGACCCGAGCGGGCCCATCGAGAACGGCACGACGTACATCGTGCGGCCCTGCATGGCGCCGTCGAAGAGCCCGTTCATGACCTCGCGCATCTCGGCGGGCTCGCGCCAGTTGTTCTTCGGGCCGCGCCTCGGCCTCGTCGGCGCAGATGTAGGTGCGGTCCTCGACGCGGGCGACGTCGGACGGATCAGACCACGCGAGGTAGCTGTTCGGGCGCTTGGCGTCCGAGAGCGCTTGAACGTGCCGCGTCCACGAGGCTCCTGGCAGAGGCGGTCGTACTCCTCGGCCGAGCCGTCACACCAGTGGATGGCGTCCGGACGCGTCAGCGCGGCGATCTCCTCTACCCAAGCCAGCAACTTGGCGTTCTTCGTGGGGGCGGCGGCGGTCTCGCTCACGGGTCAGGGACTCCTGTATGACGTTTGATGTGGAACAGCAACGGCAATCTCGGCCCTACACCGAAGCCGAGGCATCCGAGCAGACTACCTGCCCACCCTGGTCTGAGGACTCCAGAGCGCCGTGCGCCCCAAGGCCTCAGGACGAGACCTCAGGCCTCGCCCATCGGGCCGCACGGCACGCTCGGCACAGCGCCGATGCCGGATGTGAGTGATCCGATCCGCGCCCCCTCCCCGAAGGGCAAGTGTCTAGAAGTTCACCGCCCCGGATGCCGAAGGCCGACGGGACGGTCCCACGCAACCCACCGGGAGGAGTCGTCATGCCAAACCGTGACGAAGCAGGACTCAGCCTCGACGAGCTCGACAAGGACGGCGCCCTGCGGGAAGCCTCCGAGCTCGCCGAGAACGCCGTGACCCGTCGTCGTGCCATCGGTCGTACCGGAGTGCTCATCGGCGGCGGACTCGCCATCGGCGCTCTCCCCATCGCTCTGTCCATCGGACAGGGCGGCGTCCCCAAGAGCGACATCAAGATCCTCAACTATGCGCTGACCCTTGAGTACCTCGAGGCCGCGTTCTACAACGAGGCCGTGGCCAGCGGGGTCCTGACCGGCAGCCTGGCCGAGTTCGCGCGCGTCGTCGCCGACCACGAGAATCAGCATGTCGTGGCGTTGCAGAAGGCGCTTGGCGGCGAGGCCGTCAAGAAGCCGAGCTTCGACTTCAAGGGCACGACCTCCGACCAGGGCAAGTTCGCGGCCACCGCGCAGGTCCTGGAGGACACGGGCGTCGCCGCCTACCTGGGCCAGGTCACGAAGATCAAGACCCCGGCGATCCTCGCAGCCGCGGGGTCCATCCTTCCGATCGAGGCGCGCCACGCCGCCTGGATCCGCGACATCCAGGGCCGCGGTCAATCCCCGGTCCCCGCACCGAACGGCTTTGACGCCGGCAAGCCCATGTCCGAGATCCTGGCCGCCGTGAAGGCGACCGGGTTCATCAAGTCCTAGGCCCCGGAAAGGACCTGAGCACCATGACCAACCCAATGTTTCCCACCCTCGCCGAACTGGACTGCGACGGCGCGATCGCCGAGGCGGCATCCCGCGTCGACGGCCACACCCGTGCCGCATTCCTGGGCAAGATCGGTGCGCTCGTCGGCGGCACCGCCGCCGTCGGCATGATGGCACCGTCCGTCTCGCTGGGCGCTGCAAAAGGCGACACCGCGATCCTGAACTACGCGCTGACGCTGGAGTACCTCGAGGCCGCGTTCTATAAGGATGCCAACGCCAAGGGCGCGCTCTCGGGCCAGGCCAAGCGGTTTGCGAAGATCACGGGCGAGCACGAAGCGCAGCACGTGACCGCGCTGAAGAAGGCGCTTGGATCGTCTGCGGTGAAGTCCCCGTCCTTCGACTTCAAGGGTTCGACCGGTGACGAGACGACGTTCCTCAAGACCGCGATGACCCTCGAGGACGCGGGCGTGAAGGCGTATCTCGGCCAGGCCGGCGCAATCAAGAACAAGGACCTGCTGGCGGCTGCTGCCTCCATCCTGTCCGTCGAAGCGCGGCACGCCGCGTGGGTCGCGAACATCCTCAAGGTCGCGCCTGCTCCGGAGTCGTTCCAGAGCTCGGCGACCATGGATGAAATCCTGGCTGCAGTGAAGGGCACGGGCTTCATCCCGGCCCTGGCCAGCGCGTCCCCGACCTCCGGCGCCAGCGGCGCCCCGAGCGTCACGGGCTAGACCGACCACGGGCAGCGCGGCGTCGCCGCGCTGCCCACGGGCCGCCCGATCCTCCCGATGGCCTCAGTCCGTACCAACCTCACCCCCGGCTCGCTCGCTCGCGGAGTGGCGACCGTGCTTGCCGCGGCCGTCGCGGGGTTGTTCGTCGCCCCGGCCGTCTTTGGCGGACCGAGCAGCGGCGCACCGACCTTGGCCGAGGCACCAGCCGTCGATGGACTGCGATCCTTCGACGTGAGCGCGGCCAAGCGGCCCACCAAGACGAAGTACACGACGCTCATCGCCACCTCGCGGGGTGAGCGGTTGCGGCTCTACAGCGCCCGCGGCAAGGCCGGCAAGCTACTCGGAGTCCTTAAGCGGCGTCGGTTCGGCGGCAAGACGCTGCCGCTCGTGACGACGATCGCGGACCACAGCCACGACGGGTGGCTCAAGGTGCGTCTCCCGGTCCGTCCGAACGGCGCTACGGCGTGGGTGAAACGCAGTGCCGTGAGGACGTCCGCGACGAACTGGCGGGTGACGGTGCAACTGAAGCGCCACCGCATCCTGGTCCACCACGGCCGCGTGCTGGTGGCCAGCAAACCGATCGGGGTCGGCAAAGCGCTCTCCCCCACCCCGCGCGGTACCTACTTCATCACCGACCTCGTGAAGTCCACCGACCCCTTCTACGGGCCGTACGCCTTCGGCCTGTCTGCGTTCTCGACGGTGTACACGTCGTTCGGCGGGGGCAACGGCCAAGTCGGCATCCACGGGACCAACGCCCCGTCGGGGATCGGCTCAGACGTCAGCCATGGATGCATCCGCATCGACAACGGGACGATCCGCGAGCTCTCGAAGATGCTGCCGCTCGGGACCCCCGTCCGGATCACCTCCTAAAGAGGGGCGCACGGCCGGCGGAGCGGCCCCACCCGTGGACGACCGTCGGGGTCGCCGCGTCGCGGAGCCGCCCGTGGATCAGGCCTCAGCGCCTGGATTCTTTTTGGGTACGAGGACCAGGCGCTTGAACTCGGCAACGAGGACGCCGTCCTGGTTGAGCACCTTCGTGTGGACCTTCACGACGCCGCGGTCGGGTTTGGACGACGACGCCTTCTTCGAGACGACCTCGGTCTCGACGAACAGCGTGTCGCCGTGGAAGACCGGGTTGGGGTGTGACAGCTCCTCCGTCGCGAGGTTCGCGATGGCCTTGCCCGAGATGTCCGATACGGACATCCCGAGGGCGAGGGAGTAGACGAGCGGGCCCACGACGACGTTGCGCCCCTGCTGGGACTGCTTGGCGTACACGTCGTTCAGGTGCAGCGGGTGGTGGTTCATCGTGATGAGGCAGAAGAGGTGGTCATCGGACTCGGTGACCGTCTTGGCGGGCCAGTGCTTGTAGACCGCGCCCTCCTCGAACTCCTCGAAGTAGCGGCCGTAGGCGTGGCCGCCGGAGGCCTCGCGTTCACGCTGGTCGGTGGTGAAGCCGTCGGACATGTGAATCTCCTGCTCGTCAGGGGTCGTGTCGAAGAACGGCGGCGGATTCTAGGTGACGTCCGATCAGACAGCCGCCCGGCGCGCCGGGCGCCGGCTGGACCAGGCGCCACCCGTCGCCGGACGAGGGCACGAACTATGGTTTCGCGACATGCGCAGCCCTAAGGACTTCTTCAAGCCGCTCTGCGTCGGAGCGCCGGATCCCGTCCGCGAGATCCCGTTTCCGCCGTCGCGGATGATCCACTTCTTCGACGCGTCGAACGAGAAGATGGTGGCCAAGCTCCCGGACACCGCGGCGAAGGCCGACATCGTCCTGGGCAACCTCGAGGACGCCGTGCCGCTGGACCGCAAGGTCCCCGCGCGCGAAGGCCTCGTGAAGGTCGGCAAGACCATCGATCTCGGTTCGACCCAGCTGTGGACGCGCGTCAACGCGCTCGACAGCCCGTGGGTGCTGGACGATCTGACGACGCTCGTCACCGAGATCGGCGACAAGCTCGACGTCATCATGGTCCCGAAGGTCGAGGGTCCCTGGGACATCCACTATGTCGACCGCCTGCTCGCCCAGCTCGAGGCGAAGGCCGGGGTCAAGAAGCCCATCCTCATCCACGCGCTCCTGGAGACCGCCCAGGGGGTCGCGCACGTCGAGGAGATCGCCGCGGCCTCCCCGCGGATGCAGGGCATGTCGTTCGGCCCGGCCGACCTGGCCGCCTCACGGCGCATGAAGACGACCCGGGTCGGCGGCGGTCACCCGGGCTACATCTCCATGTCCGACCCGCAGCTGAACGAGGACGGCTCGATCGTCGAGGGCCAGACCCGCGTCACCGCCCAGCAGGACCCTTGGCACTACTCGATCGCGCGCATGGTCGACGCCTGCACGATGAACGGCCTGCTGCCGTTCTACGGCCCGTTCGGCGACATCAAGGACACCGTCGCCTGCGAGGCGCAGTTCCGCGCCGCCTTTCTGCTGGGCTGCGTCGGCGCCTGGTCCTTGCACCCGGTCCAGATCGGCATCGCCAAGAAGGTCTTCTCCCCGCCGGTCGACGAGGTCCTGTTCGCCAAGAAGGTCCTGGAGGCGATCCCGGACGGCGCGGGCGTCCACATGATCGACGGCAAGATGCAGGACGACGCCACGTGGAAGCAGTGCCAGGTCATGGTGACGCTGGCCAAGATGCTCGCCGAGAAGGACCCCGAGCTCAAGGAGGCCTACGGCTTCTAGGCGGCCGCAGGACATCCGGCGACGGGGCGCACGGCCCCGTCCCACCGGAAGCGGGAGTGTCGGTCGGCCGTATGCGGTAGCGTCGCGGCCGCAAGATGAGCGGGCACTTAGAAACGCGGGGGCAGGAGCGCAGCAGCATGGCCCGGGCCGTGATCGTGCTGCTGCTCGTGGGGGCCGCCGTCCTGTCGTATGCCGTCCTGACGCAGGGCACCCCGTACAGGGTCAAGGCGCGCTTCCAGGTCGCCACGGCCATCGTCAAGGGCAACCTCGTGCAGTCAGGCGGGCGCGCCGTCGGGAAGGTGACGTCGATCGAGCTGACCGAGGACGGCGAGGCCGAGCTCGAGCTCGAGATCGACGACGCGCTCGCGCCGCTCCCGGCCGGCACGCAGGCCGAGCTGCGGATCGCCTCGCTGTCGGGGCAGGCCAACCGCTTCGTGGACCTGCGTCTGCCCGCGGTGAAGCCGGGCGCGCCGCGGGCGACGATCCAGGACGGCGGTACCATCCCGTCCTCCCGCACCGGGTCAGCCGTCGACTTCGACCAGTTCTTCAACCTCTTCGACCGGAAGACCCGTCAGGGCCTGCGGCGCTTCATCCAAGGTCAGGGCACCGCCTACGATCAGCGTGCGGCCGAGATCGACCTCGGCTACAAGTACCTCAACCCTTCCCTGGTCGCGTCCGCCCGCCTCTTCGACGAGGTCAACCGCGACACCGGGATGCTCCAGCGCTTCCTCATCGAGTCCTCGCGGCTCGTCACGGACCTCGCCGAGCGCGACACCGACCTCTCTGGCCTCGTCGATCGGCTTGCCACCGCCACCGGGGCGATCTCCCGCGAGGAGCGGTCGCTGACCCGCGCCGTCGGTGCCCTGCCGCCGTTTCTGCGTCAGGCGAACACGACGTTCGTGGGCCTGCGCGGCACGCTTGACGTCGTGGACGGGCTCGTGAAGGACTCAAAGCCCGTCGCGCCGCGTCTGCGCGCGGTTCTCGCCCAGTTGCGGCCCTTCGCCCGCGACGCCACGCCGACGGTGCGCGACCTCGCCGCCCTCGCCGGCCGGCCCGGCGCGCAGAACGACCTGCTGGAGCTCGCGCGGGCCGTCCCGGCGCTGCGGGACATCTCGGTGAAGACGGCGGTCCGCAACGGCAAGGCCCGGCCCGGCTCGTTGGTCGTCGGCGCCGAGTCCCTACGGCGTCAGACGCCGGAGTTCGCGTTCTTCCGTCCGTATGCGGTCGACTTCACCGGCTGGCTCGACGATTTCAGCCACACGGGCGCCTACGACGCCAACGGGTCGTTCAACCGGTCCGCGGTCACCGTCAACGCGTTCGCGACCGTCAACGGCCTGCTCACGCCGATCCCGCCGCCGCTTCGCGAGGCCGCCCTTGACGCCACCCTCACCAGCGGCCAGAACAACCGCTGCCCCGGCGCCATCGAGCGCGGGTCGCTGTGGAAGCCCTCGCCGGACTTCAACTGCGACGCGACCCAGGGTCCGGTGGGCCCATGAGGCGCCTGGGCACGACCGTCGCCGCGGCCCTGGCGATCGGCCTCGTCATCGCGCTCTCAGGAGCCTCGTCGGGTGACGACGCGAACGCGCGTGTGCGCTACGTCATCGAGCTCGACAACGCCTTCGGGCTGATCGAGGGCGCCGACGTGAAGATCGCCGGGGTCCGTGCCGGGCGCATCGAGGACATGGACCTGGACCGCACCGACATGCGCGCGCTCATCAAGGTCTCCATCGACCGTGAGGGGTTCGGCGACCTGCGGGCCGACAGCACCTGTGAGACCAAGCCCCAGTCGCTCATCGGCGAGTACTTCGTCGACTGCGATCCCGGGACCTCCGCGCGCAAGCTCGCCGACGGCGCCCTCGTACCGGTCGAGCGGACGACGACGACGGTCCCGGTGGATCTCGTCAACAACATCCTGCGTCGCCCGTACCGCGAGCGCTTTTCGATCATCTTCGCCGAGCTCGGCGGGGCCTTGGCTGCTCGCGGCCCGGACCTCAACGAGACGATCCGCCGCGCCTCACCCGCCCTGCGCGAGGTCAACCGGGTGCTGGCGATCCTGCGGACCGAGCGCAGGACGATCCGCGATCTGTACGCGGACGCGGACGCCGTCGTCGGCTCGCTGGCCGACAACCGCAAGGACGTGACCCGCTTCGTCGCGCAGGCGCGCGACACCGCGGCCGTCGGCGCAGCCCGGCCCGCGGCGGTCCGCCGTCAGCTGCGTGCGCTGCCGCCGTTCTTCACCGAGCTGCAGCAGACGATGCCCCTGCTCGGCGAGGCCGCACGGCGGCAGACCGGGGCTTTGCGGACGCTGAGCACCCAGGCCCCGCTCCTGCGACGTTTTCTGGACCGCCTCGGGCCGTTCGCGGAGGCGTCCCGGCCGGCCGTGCGGACGCTCGGCGACGCGGCCAAGGCCGGCCGTCCCGCGGTCATCGCCGCCCGCCCCCGGCTCGCCGAGCTCGCGTCGGCGGCGAAGGAGCTCCCGGAGCTCGGCGGCAACCTGGCCCTCGTCCTCGAGCACCTGGACAATCGCAAGAAGGCCGTGGAGAAGGACCCCCGGAGCCCTGGCGGACAAGGGTTCACCGGCTTCGAGGCGCTCCTGCGGTACGTCTACGCGCAGACCCAGTCGGTCAACCTCTTCGACTCGTCGAACTACATCCTGAAGGTCTCGGGGTTCCTCGACGCGGACTGCGGCTTCTACCAGAACGCCGTGACCGCCCGGTCCCCGAAGCAGCAGCGCTGCGCGGCGATCCTCGGGCCGGGACGCCCCGGGATCGACGAGCCCGACCCGACGAAGACGACCACCGCGGCGGCCCGCCGCCGCGTGGCCGCGCGGCGGCCCTCGTCCCAAGGCCCCGGCCGCGCACCCTCGGCTCCCGCGGCCGGGGTCATCCCGTCATCCGGAGGCGCGACCGACGGCGCCGGACAGCCGTCGGCCGCGCCGGCCCCGGCGGCCATCCCGGACGCCGTCAAGCCGTTCCTCGACTTCCTCATGCGCCCATGAGACGCCGCGGATCCAACAGCATCCTCGCCAACCCTGTCCTCGTCGGGGCGGTCACCGTGCTCGTCGTCGTCGTGGCCGTCTTTCTGTCCTACAACGCGAACAAGGGCCTGCCGTTCGTCCCGACGACGACGCTGAAGGTCCTCGCGGACAACGGCGCGAACCTCCTGCCCGGCAACGACGTGCGGGAGGGTGGCTTCCGCATCGGGTTGGTCGACTCCATGCGGCCGATACGGCTGCCGGATGGCCGGACCGGAGCACAGATCACGCTGAAGCTCGACGAAGGCGCGGGAGCGCTCCCGGTCGACTCGACGGTCAACCTGCGCCCGCGGTCGGTGCTCGGCCTGAAGTACGTGGAGATCACGCGCGGCAAGTCGTCGCGAACCTTCCGCAACGGCGGCACGATGCCGGCGACGCAGACCCGCTACCCGGTCGAGCTCAACGACCTGCAGAGCATCTACGACCGTCCGACGCGCACCGGCGTGCGCCGCGGACTCGTCGGCTTCGGCGGAGCGCTCACCGGGCGCGGAGCGGCGCTGAACCAGACGATCCAGGACCTCCCGCCGTTTCTCCGCGCGCTGCAGCCGGTGGCGAGCGATCTCGCGGATCCGGACACGCAGCTGGGCCGCTTCTTTCGCGAACTCGGCGACACCGTCCGGGTCGTCCGGCCGGTCGCGGACCGGTACGCCCACTCGTTCTCGGCAGGCGCCGACGTCTTCGAGGCCTGGTCGCGGTACCCCGACCGGCTCGCGCTGGCGATCGAGAAGGCCGGCCCCACCCTCGAGACGGCCGTCCGTTCTCAGCGCGTGCAGCGGCCGTTCCTGCGGCGGCTGGCCGGCTTCAGCGGCGCGCTGGACGATGCTGCTTCGACCCTGCCGCGGTCCCTGCCGCGAATCATCCCGGCGCTCGTCACCGGCACCCGTGTCCAGCGCCGCGCCCCGCTTCTGAACCGACCGTTGAAGAAGACCTTCGCGTCCCTCGAGCGCCTCGTGGAGGACCCCGGGACCGGCACGGCGTTCCGCGGCCTCGGGGTGACCGGGACGACGCTCAACCCGATCCTGCGGTTCGTCGGTCCGTCGATCACGGTGTGCAACTACTTCAACTACGCGTGGACCCACCTCGGGGAGATCCTCACCGAGCCCGACCCGACCGGCTTCTCGCAGCGGCTCCTGCTCATGCAGCCGCCGCGGACCGTCAACCCGACCGACCCGCAACTGGGCAGCCTCGGGGCGAGCCGTCCGGCCAACGGCGAGCGGGTCCTCAGCGGCAACCCCGTGAACTTCCACTCCAACGTGTACGGACGGTACGTCGACGCCCAGGGCAACGCCGACTGCGAAAGCGGCCAGCGCGGATACCTCGAGCGCGTCGCGACGTTCGCCGCGCCTGACCAGAAGATCGTGATGGACCCGAGGACGCCCGGGCTGCAGGGGCCGACGTTCACCGGTCTGGAACGTGTTCCGCCGGGCCAGACCTTCGTCGCCAAGCCGCAGGGCGGCCCGAACCCGCCACCGTCCCTGGGCACGGTGCTCGACCCATGAGGCGCAGACGCGGCATGTCCAACCTCCGCGCCGGCGCGATCGCGATCGTGCTGATCCTCGTGGCGGTCTTCTTCGGCTTCACGAAGTCCAACCCGTTCGCGGACCCGTTCGTCCTGAAGGCCGCCTTCAAGGACGCCGGCTCGCTGAACAAGAACGCCCGTGTGCGCGTGGCCGGTGTCGAGATCGGTTCGGTCGAGTCCGTCAAGCCGCTGGGCGACGGTCCCGGCGCCATCGTCACGATGCGGATCAAGGACGAGGGGCTGCCGATCCACTCCGACGCGAAGATCAAGGTGCGGCCACGGATCTTCCTCGAGGGCAACTACTTCATCGACATCGAGCCCGGCTCGCCGTCGGCGCCCGCGATGGAGGACGGCGCGACGATCCCGGTGAGCCAGACGGCCGCGCCGGTCGCGCTGGGCCAGGTTCTCTCGACACTCCAGTCCGACACGCGACAGAGCCTCCGTGAGGTCTTCGACGAGCTCGGTCGCGCCTTCGAGGGTGGCGGCGCCGAAGCGCTCAACCGCTCCATCCGCAACTGGGAGCCGGCCTTCCGCGACTCGGCCGTCGTGAACGAGGCGACGCTCGGGACCACCGGCCATGACCTCTCCGGATACATCGCGTCCGCCGGCGCCGTCGCCGCAGCGCTGGACAAGGATCCGGCGGCGCTGAAGGGCCTCATCACGGACTTCGCCACCACGGCCGACGCGCTGGCCGACCAGGAGCAGCGTCTGGAGCGCGGCATCGGCCTGCTCGACGACACGCTGCTCGTCGCGCGCAGCTCGCTGGCGGATCTCGACGGCGCCCTCCCCTCCCTGCGCCGCCTGGCCACCGAGCTGCGCCCCGCCGCCCGGGCCGCACGCCCGGCGCTGGACGCGACGCTGCCGCTCGTCCGTCAGCTGCGCGCGCTCGTCTCCGACGACGAACTGCGCGGTCTCGTCCGCGACCTGCGCCCGACCGTCCCCTCCCTTGTGCGCCTCACCGAGAACGGCCCCGCCCTGCAGGAGCAGGCACGGCTGCTGTCGTCCTGCCAGACGAACGTCGTGCTGCCGACGATGAACAACAAGATCGTCGACGAGGCGCTGCCCGCGAAGGGCACGGTCTCCGAGGAGGCACCGAAGGGACTCCCCGGCCTGGCGGGCGAGAGCCGGTCCTTCGATGCTCACGGCCAATACACCAAGACGCTCGGGCAGACCGCGAACTTCGCCTACCTCCTGCCCGGTGGCCGCTTCTTCGCGACGACGAAACCGCTGCAGGGTGTCAATCCGCCGCCGCCGGCCAAGATGCCGGCGCTGCACAACGACGTGCCCTGCGAGACGCAGGAGCCGCCGGATCTGCGCTCCAAGCCGGCGGCCGCGCCCCCGGCGATCCGCGTGGATCACAACACGCCGGCGGCCGTCGAGCGCCGCGTGGCATCGACGAAGCGTGCCGTGCGGGCCCTGCGGACGATCCTCAAGGCGACGGGCATGGACGACAGGCTTGGGGTCTCGGACAAGCCGCTCACCGCCGCTCAGCTCGCGCAGATCACGAAGGGCCGCCGATGAGACGCACGCTCCGCAGCAACGCGCGGCAACTGCTGGCCATCGCGGGCCTCGTCGCGATCGCGTGCAGCATCGGCTACGTCATCCTGCAGAACCAGCGCCTCCGCTTTCCGCTCCTGGAGGAGACCCCGTTCGTGCTGAAGGCCGAGTTCAGCACCGCACAGGCCGTGGTCCCCGGCCAGGGCCAGACGGTCCGGGTCGCCGGCGTGCGGATCGGCGACATCCGCTCGACAAAGCTCGTCGAGGGTCGTGCGATCATCGAGTTCGACGTCGACCGACGCTTTGACGACCTCGTCCACACGGACGCGACCGCGCTGCTGCGACCGCGGACCGGCCTCAAGGACATGTTCGTCGAGCTGAACCCCGGAACGCCCACGGCGCCGCTCGTGAAGGAGGGACACACGCTCCCCATCGCGACGACGATGCCCGACGTGAACCCCGACGAGATCCTCGCGGGCCTCGACACGGACACGCGGGACTACCTCAAGCTGCTCATCAACGGGGCGGGCGACGGGCTGAAGGGGCGCGGCGACGACCTTCGCGCCGTGCTCAAGCGCTTTGAGCCGACCTACCGGGATCTTGCGATCGTGAGCGGCGAGGTCCGCAAGCGGCGCGTCGAGCTGCGACGCCTCGTGCGGTCCCTCGACGTCCTGAACACGGAGGTGGCGTCCAAGGACACCGACCTCTCCCAGCTCATCTCCGTCGCCTCGCGGCAGTTCCGGTCGTTCGCCGCCGAGCGGGACAACGTCGAGGGCCTCGTACGTGAGCTCCCCGGCGCGCTGTCGGCGACAAAGGACGCCCTCGGCGAGGTGCGGAGCCTCGCCCGCGTCCTCCCCCCCGCCGTCGACGAGCTCGTCCCGGTCGCACGGTCCCTGCGCTCGGCGAACGAGCGCACCACCCCGTTCGCGAAGGAGGCGGCGCCGATCCTCCGTGACCAGGTGCGGCCGTTCGTGCGTGCCGCCCGCCCGACGGTCAGGACCCTGCGTCCCGCCGCCCGCGACCTCGCCGAGGCCGAGCCGGCGCTGACCCGCTCGTTCAAGGGACTGAACGCGCTCTTCAACCTGCTCGGGTACAACGAGAAGGGCGCCGAGGGCCCCGACAAGGCGGACCGCAACGAGGGGTACCTGTTCTACCTCTCCTGGCTCGGGCACCAGACGGCCAACCTCTTCTCCAACGCCGACGCCAACGGACCGCTCCGTGCCCTGACCCTCGTGGCCAACTGCTCGACGATCCGCGGGCTCGTGCAGGCCGAGCCGGGCATCGAGCAGGCGCTGGGGCTGGAAGGGCCGCTGACGGATCCGCGGATCTGCGGCGGGACGAAGCTGCCCGCAGGAACCCGCGGCGGCAGGATCACGACAGCCGTGGGCGGTGGCCGCTGATGGTCAAGCAGGCGCCGACGTTCGCCCGGATCGCCACGATGGTGCTGTTCGCCCTCTCGTGCTTCGGCCTGCTCCTCTTCCTCTGGATCAGCTTCGGCGGGAGCACGCCGCTGAAGGCCAAGGGCTACCGCTTCGAGGCGGTCTTCCCCGAGGCCACCCAGCTCGCCGCCGAAGCGGACGTGCAGGTCGCCGGCGTCGAAGTCGGCAAGGTCCGCAGCAAGTTCCAGGACAAGGACCAGCCGAACCTCACCGTCGCCGTCATCGAGCTCGAACCCCGGTACGCGCCGATCGCCGAGGATGCACGCGCGGTCCTGCGCCAGAAGACGCTGCTCGGTGAAACCTACGTGGAGCTGCAGCTCGGGACGCGAACCGCCCCTCGCCTGGCCGAGGGCGCACGTCTGAACCCGAGACAGATCGCCCGCACCACCCAGCTGGACGAGCTGCTCGGGACGTTCGACCCGATGACGCGTGCGGCGTTCCGGACGTGGCAACGCGAGCTCGGAGCCGGTGTCGTCAAGCGCGGACAGGACCTCAACGACGCGCTCGGGACGCTGCCGAACTTCGTCTCGGAGGGGACCGACCTGCTGGAGGTCCTCGAGGACCAGCGGGCGTCGCTCCGCGGGCTCGTCCGCAACACCGGCGTCGTCTTCGCAGCGCTGTCGCGCCGGGAGGGTCAGCTCGAAAGCCTGATCCGCAACTCCGACACGGTCTTCACGTCGATCCAGCGCCAGCGCGAGGCTTGGGCCCAGACGTGGAACATCATGCCGACCTTCCTGGACGAGTCGCGGGCGACGTTCGACCGGCTGGAGCGCTTTGCCAGGAACACGGAGCCGCTGCTCGTCGACCTGGAGCCCGCGATCCGCGACCTCGGCCCCACGCTTAGGTCGGTGGGCGATTTCGCCCCGGACCTGCGGCGCTTCTTCGAGCGCCTGGATCCGCTCATCACCGCCTCCCAGCGCTCGCTCCCTGCCACCACCGAGATCTTCGACGGCCTGCGGCCGTTCCTCGGCGCGCTCGGCCCGTGGCTCGCAGAGGTCAACCCGATCGTCGACTGGCTCGGCCAGCAGCAACACACGCTGACGGACGTCTTCGCGAACCTCGGCGTCGCGACGGCCCCCAAGACGAAGTCGGGCGACCCGCAGGCCGTCGGGCACTACCTGCGGCAGGTCGGCCCGACCGGCCTGGAGACCCTCGCGTTCCAGCGGACGCGAAGCTCGAGCAACCGCGGCAACGCCTACATCAACCCCGCGGCGCTCAACGACAAGCTCGGGCAGACGCTCTTCACCATCGGCGCCTGGGACTGCATCAACGCCGGCGGGGAGCGCAAGCCGGGCGGGACCCCCTCCGCGCCCGCCTGCCTGGTCCAGAAGCCGCTGACGTACCGCGGACGCACCGACGCCTTCCCGAAGATCCTGCCGGACGACTACAGCAAGCCCTAGGGGCGCGCCGGGGAGCCGCCTCGGGCCTCGGCGCAATAGGGTTGCGGCGATGCGATTCTATGAGTACGAGGCGCGCGAGATCGTCAAACGCGCCGGGATCCCCGTCACGGACTACGGCTTCACGACCGACGCCGCGGAGGCCAAAGAGATCGCCACGCGGATCGGCGGTCCCACGGTCATCAAGTCCCAGGTCCTCACGGGCGGGCGGATGAAGGCCGGAGGGGTGAAGTTCGCCGACACCCCCGAGGAGGCCGAGGCCCACGCGACCGACATCCTCAAGCTCGAGATCAACGGTCTGGAGCCCCGCGGTGTCCTCGTGGACCCGAAGGCCGACGTCAAGCAGGAGTACTACATGGGCGTCGTCTGGGACGGCGCCGCAAAGAAGCCGCTGATGCTCTTCAGCGACATGGGTGGCATCGACATCGAGCAGGTCGCCGAGGAGCACCCCGACCACGTCGGCCGCGGCCACTTCTCGACCCTGCATCCGTTCAGTGACTTCATGGCCAAGCAGGTCATCGCCGACGCTGGTGTCACCGGCAAGGCCCTGCAGCGGTGCACCCCGATCCTCGCCCGCCTGGCTCAGCTGTTCCTCGACAACGACATGCTGCTTGCGGAGATCAACCCGATCGCCGAGCTGAAGGACGGCACGTTCGTCGCCCTGGACGCGCACATGGAGATGGAGAACGAGGGCATGGGCCGCCAGAAGGCGCTCATCAAGGCACTCGGCATCGGCACCGAGGAAGGCACCCGCGAGACGTACACCCCGTCCGTCTTCGAAGAGGCCGTCCACGCGGTCGACTCGGCCGACCACCGCGGTGTGATCCAGGGCAAGGACAACGGCTTCGACGGCAACATCGGGCTCATCATCGGTGCCGGCGGCGGGTCGTTGACCCTCACCGACGCCGTCCGTCAGCAGGGCGGCAAGCCGGCCAACTACTCCGAGATCGGCGGCAACCCGTCGGTCGCCAAGGCCTGCGGCCTGGCCAAGGCGGTCCTGCAGAAGGACGGCGTCGAGAAGATCGCCGTGATGATGTCGATCGTCTCCAACACCCGCGTGGACATCGTCGCCCGCGGCGTCATCAAGGCCTGCCTCGAGCTCGGCAAGGATCCCGCCGAGACGATCGCCATCTTCCGCATCCCCGGTGCCTGGGAGGACGAGGGCTTCAAGATCCTCGACAAGTACGGCATCGAGTACTGCGACCGCTCCGTCTCCCTGTGGGAGGCCGCCGGTCGCGCCGTCGCCAAGATCCAGGGAGGGGAAGCAGCATGAGCATCCTGATCGACAAGGACACGACGTTCATCATCCAGGGCATCACGGGACGCGAGGCCATCAACCTCACGCGTGAGTGCCTGGACTACGGGTCCAAGATCGTCGGCGGTGTGACCCCCGGCCGTAAGGGCCGCGAGGTCCACGGGGTCCCCGTCTTCGACACGATCGCCCAGCTCGTCGAGCACAACGACGGGGTCGTCCCCGACGGCTCGGTCGTGACGGTGCCGCCGGCCGGCACGAAGGACGCGGTCTTCGAGGCGCTCTACGCGGGGATCAAGACGATCGTCATCGTCACGGAGCGGATCCCGCGCCGCGACGTGGCCGCCATGGTCGAACTCGCCGATCTCAACGGCGCGCGCATCATCGGCCCGAACTGCCTGGGTCTCATCGTGCCCGGCGTCGCGAAGATGGGCGGCATCGGCGGCCCGGCGAAGAACGCGGCGCAGGCCTACCAGCCCGGCAACGTGGGCGTCATGTCCCGGTCGGGCGGCATGACGACCGAGATCTCCTCGACGCTGACTGCCGCGGGCCTCGGTGTCTCCACCGCGGTCTCGATCGGCGGTGACGCGATCATCGGCTCGACGTACGCCGAGCTCATGCCGTACTTCGAGGCCGACGAGCAGACGCAGGCCATCGTCATCTACACCGAGCCGGGCGGTCGCATGGAGGCCCAGCTCTCCCAGTGGGTGAAGGACAACAACTCGCGCCTGCCGATCATCGCCTTCATGGCCGGCAAGTTCATGGACGACGACGAGATGCAGGGCATGTCCTTCGGGCACGCCGGCACGATCGTCGAGGGCAAGGAGGACAGCGCCACGGAGAAGATCGCGCGCCTCGAAGAGGCGGGCATCCCCGTGGTGGAACGGATCGACGAGATCCCCGCGCTGGTCAAGCAGAAGATCGCCGAGAGGAGCGCAGCATGAGGAAGGACGACGTCTTCATCGGCATCGAGGTCAAGGACGAGTTCGCGTCCGACCCCGCGCTCGGCGCCAAGCTCGAGGAGGTGTGCCCGGTCAACATCTTCAAGGGCACGTCCGACGGCGTGGACATCGTGCAACCGAACATCGACGAGTGCGTGTTGTGCGGCCTCTGCTACGACGCGGCCCCGTCGGGTGCCGTCGCGGTGCTGAAGCTCTACGCGGACGGCGAGCCGCTGCGCTAGGCGCCATCGGCGGCTCACGACATGCCTGAGCTGCCCGAGGTCGAGACGGCGCGCGCCCTCATCGAGGCGCGCGCCCTCGGCCGCAGGATCGTCCGCGTCGACGACGCCGACTCCTACGTCTGCCGCCCCCACGCCCCCGGGGACATCGCCAGCGCGTTGGAGGGGCGCACGCTCACGGCCGCCGGACGCATCGGCAAGTCGATGTGGCTTGACACCGACGGCGGCGACGGTCCGTCGCTCGGCCTGCACCTCGGGATGGCCGGCCGGATCGTCATCATCGGTCCCTCGGGCGGCGCGCAGAGCACGGCCTACGGTGGAGATCCGATGTCGGCGGCCGAGACCCTGGCCGCTGTCGGCGAGGGCGGCGTGCACCCCGATCCCCGTCTGTCGGGCAACCCGGCGTGGTCGCGCTTCACGCTCGAGTTCGACGACGGCGGGGCGCTGCTGCTCTTCGACAAGCGCCGCCTGGGCCGTGCGGTCCTGGACCCTGATCTCACCCATCTGGGCCCGGACGCCCTGAAGATCTCCCGACGTGACTTCCGTACCCGCGTGGGCGCCGGCGCGGCCCCGCTGAAGGCTCGGATCATGGACCAGTCCGTGATCGCCGGCGTCGGCAACCTCCTTGCCGACGAGACCTTGTGGCAGGCCAGGCTCGCGCCGCTGCGGCCGGCCGGCGACCTGGACGACGACGAGCTCGACGCTCTCTGGAAGGCGCTACGGGCCGCGACCCGCGACGCGATGAAGCAAGGCGGCGTGCACACCGGCAAGGTCATCGAGCACCGGCGACGCGACGGCTCCTGCCCGCGCTGCGGCGCGCCGATGGTGAAGGCGGCCGTCGGCGGACGGACCACCTGGTGGTGCTCCGCTGAACAGGCCTGGCCCGCCTCCTGAGGCGCGCCACCCCCGCGGGCCGTTCAGCGCTCGCGGGCCATGATGCGGAGCGTCGCTCCCGCAGACGTCCGGACCGTCGCCCGCAGAACCCCGCGCACGTACGTGAAGCGCGCGCGGCGCCCGCCGACGATCAGCGCGGCCGGCCTGCGGGGCACCGTCCACTGCACGTCAAAGCGCGTCCGGGTCGAGGTGCGGCGCAGCTTGACGGTGCGCCCCCCGAAGGCCATCACCGACCGTCGCGCCCGTGCGGCCCGCACCGCCTCACCCCACGTCGGACCGCCCTGTGGGAGCAGTTCGAGCCTCGCGCCATGACGCACGAGCATCGGAAGCTCGTCGGCGGGCGCAGGCAGGGTGACCTCGCGGCCGCCCGTCAGGACCACGGGCCTGCGCAGGCGCCGCAGCGCTCCGTCCGCCGAACGCCACAGGTCGACCCAGCGTCCCGGCGGCAGGTACACCGTCCGCTTGTCGGCACCGGGGGCCATGACCGGGGCGACGAGCATGTCGTCCCCGAGCAGCCACTCGTCGTCACGGACGACCGAGCGGTCGTCGTCGGGATAGGCGAGCGCCAGCTGCCGCATGACCGGCAGGCCCTCGCGGTCGTACTGACGCTCGGCGCGCTGCAGTTCGGGCAGCAGCCGGGTGCGCAACCGTGCGTACCGCGCCCAGGTCGGGAGCACCTCCGGGTCGGTGATCTCCGCCCGGCGGCCGCTGAAGTCCTTGGACAGCGTGAAGCCGTTGCCCTGCATGCGCATGACGCCGGAGGCAAAGCCCATCTGGATCCAGCGGTTCATGAGCTCAGGGGAGGTCTGCTTGGCGCTGAGGGCGAAGAATCCGCCGATGTCGCTCCCCCAACGCGAGACGCCCGACAGGCCCATCGACAACCCGGTGCGAACGGCGGACTGCAGTCCGTCAAAGCCCCAGGAGGTCGTCGGGTCGCCGCCCCACACGATCGGGGACCCGGCTGCCGATCCCGTCCAGCCCGAGCGGACGTAGCGCAGCAGCCGCCGGTCGCCGACGGCCGCCTGGATCGCCCGGTGGTAGTCACGCGGATACGCATTGTGCGCCGCAGACCCGGTCGCGCCGTCGGCGGCCTTGGCATCATCGGGGGTGTACTCGCCGAAGTCCTCCATCCACCCCAGGTGCCCGTCGGCGATCGCTTCCCCGAGCAACTGCGCGAAGAACGAGCGCGTGCCAGGGGCCCGGAAGTCGAACTGGCCCACGAAGAAGATCGACGCGCCCGTGTACCGGTAGACGTACGGCGTGCCGACCGCCGTCTTGGTCAGCAGGCCCTTGTCCGATGCTTCCTGAAAGCGCGGATGCGTCGTGCAGATCATCGGGTTGAAGTACGTGACGTTCGTCAGCCCGGCCGCCGTGAACTTCGCCACCCGGGCCTTCTCCCGCTCGCGGGCGTCGCCGCGCAGATGGTCGGCGCACGGCAGGTAGTGGGTCGAGGTCTGCACGACCGACCCCAGGGCTCCGGCGTCACGAAGACGGCCGAGCACCTGCTCGTCGCTCAGCGAGCCGCCGTTGCGGATCTGCCACCACGGTCCCAGCGCCTGCGCGCGAACCGGTGGCTGCCGGCCGACGACGGCGCTGAAGCGCCTGAGGACGTCGCGCGGCGTCGGACCCGCGACGACGAGCAGCGTGAGGCGGTCGCCCTCGATCTGGACCTTCCACGGCGATCCGAGCGTGTGCATGCTCGTCGGGTCGTCCTCGACGAGGACGCCGAACCCACGCGTCGACAGCAGCCACGGGATGGGGAAGTACGTCGCGTCGCGGCGGTTGCTGTACCCGGCGAGCGGGACGAACGCCGAGATGGCGGCCTCCTCCGAGGGCTGGTACGGCCCCTCCGTCACGCGGTTCTCGACCGTCCCACCGTCACGCACGACGGCGTCCGAACGTTCCCCGAAGCCGAGAAAGCGCTCGCCGGGAGCCCGCTGGAAGCTCGCGCTGGTCTGCGGTGTGCCGGCCGGTGCGGTGATGCGCACGCGGATGAGCCCCTCACCCACGCGTTCGACCGTCGTCCTCGCCGACGCCGGGCTGACCCCGACCAGGCGCAGCGTCGCGGCCGGCCGGCCTGGCTGGGAGAGCTCGAGCGGCCCCGAGTCGGCGTCGCTGGCCTTCAGCGTCCCGGCGTCGACCCCGGCGGCCTGGGCCCCCGTCGCGCCGCACGCTCCGGACAGGGCGGCGACGGCCGCGAACGTGAGGAACCTGCGCGTCGGTGACATCGGGCGCGATCGTACCTGTGTCACGCCTGCAGACCCGCCGGTTCCCGGAGCGGCGACGTTGCGTCTACGGCACCGGCCGGGCCGGTGTGAGCGCCGCGTCGGCGAGCGTCGCGTAGGCGTCCGGCCGGCGCGTCGTCAGGAACGGGAAGAGCGTGAGCCAGTCTTCGCGCTGATCGAGGTCCAGGTCGGCGACGATGACCGCCGGCCGATCCCGGGGCGCCTGCACGAGGACGCGCCCGTACGGGTCCGAGATGAACGACGAGCCGTAGAACGTGATCGCGTCGCCCCCGTCGACGGACTCCGTCCCGATGCGGTTGACGGCGACCATGAACGTGCCCGAGGCGATCCCGTTGCCGACGATCACGTGCTGCCACAGCGGCTGGGTGTCGAAGTCGGGGTGGTCGGGCTCCGACCCGATGGCCGTCGGGTAGACGAGGACCTCGGCGCCCGCCAGCGAGTACGCCCGGGCGAGCTCGGGAAACCACTGGTCCCAGCACGTCGGGAAGCCGAACCTCGTGCCGTTGAGCCCGACGACGGGAAAGGCGTCCTCCCCTGCCGGGCCGGGCCGGAAGTACTTGTCCTCGAAGTAGCCCTCGGTGACCGGGATGTGGAGCTTGCGCGTCCGGGCGACGAGCTCACCCCCGGGCGCCACGACGATCGCGGTGTTGAACCCGAGACCGTCCTCGGCGTCGGCGCGCTCATAGAGGGAGGCATGCACATGGAGGCCGTGGGCAGCGGCCAGCTCCGCTGCCAGCGCACGGGTGGGACCGCCGTCGAGCTCCTCGGGCGCGGCGCCGCGGACGCCCCCGGGCCCGTCGGGGGTGATCGCGAAGTAGGGCGAGAGCGTGAGCTCCTGCAGGCACACGAGCTCAGCCCCCTGCGCGGCGGCGAGCCGGACGCCCTCGGCCAGCGCTGCACGATGCTCCGCAGGGTCGGCGTGCCACTCCTGCTGGACGGCGCCCACCCGTAACGGCCTGCGCCGCGGAGCCTGAGTCCTGGCGTAGGACTCCGGCGTCCCGTCGATGGCGGTGAGGACCTCGAACCCGGTCATGGGCGCAACCCTAGCCGCGCCCGGTCGGTCCGACAGGCCGGGCGAACGCCGAGGCGTGCGACCTGTACCGCCGTGTCCACGCACGGCTCGCCCTAGGACGCCGCGGGAACCTGCTGCGTGATGCAGTGCGGCCCGCCGCCGCCCCAGGCGATCACCTCCGCGCGGACGCCGACGACCTCGTGCGCCGGATAGGCCGCAGCGATGCGCTCCAGGGCCTCTGCGTCGGTCGCGGCTCCGGCGGTCGGAACGATGACCGCGCCGTTGACGATCGTGAAGTTCAAGTAGGACGCGCCGATCTGCTCGCCGGCGACGGTCGGGCGCGCGAGCAAGGGGAATTCGACGAGCTGCAACCCCCCGGCCCGGGCGCGTTCGGCGTTCTCGAGCATCGCCTCGTGGTTCGGATCCCCCGGAGGGCAGGACTGCAGCAGCAGCGTCGTGGGCGCCGAGAACGCCGCGATGAGGTCCACGTGACCGTCGGTGTCCCGGTCTTCCACGAGCCCCATGCCGAGCCAGACCACGTCCCGCGCGCCGAGCCAGTCGTGCAGGTGCGCGGCGATCGCCTCCCGGCTCAACGCCGGGTTCCGCGACGGGTCCAGCAGGCACTGCTCCGTGGTGACGAGGGTGCCCGCACCGTCGACGGTGAACGACCCACCCTCCAGCACGAACGGAGCGCGGAAGAGTGGGTCCCCGAGGTGCTGCACGAGCCGCGCCCCGACCGCGGCATCCTTCTCGTAGGGCAGGAACTTCTCGCCCCAGGCGTTGAAGCCGAAATGCACCCCGGCCCGGCGACCCCGTCCGTCGAGGACGAAGGCGGGGCCGCTGTCGCGCAGCCACGAGTCGTCGATCGGCAGCTCGACGATCTCCACGGCGCCGGCCAGGGCCGAGCGGGCCTCCGCGGCGTCCGCGGGCGAGCCGCAGACCATCGTGACCGGCTCGAAGGCGGCGATCGCGTTCGCGACCTGCGCGTACTGCATCTTGGCCGCCGCGAGCTGCGTCCGCCACATCTCCGTGCGGCACGGCCAGGCCATGAGCGTCAGCTCGTGGCGCTCCCACTCGGCGGGCATCGCGAACCCCGCGGCAGCGGGGGTGCCCGCCCCGGTCACGACGAGGCCGGCCGCCGTGTCTGCCGCCGCAGGCGGTCACGCTCCTCCTGCTTGGAGATGACCTGCGCGATGAGCCGCAGGTACTGCTGCACCCCGGTGGCCTTGGCCTTGCCGTCGTAGAACGCCTCGCGCCAGTCCGCGACCTTCGCTCCGTGCTCGACCATGAGGTTGAAGAAGTCGCGCCGCATTTCGACGCGGACCTTGGCGTCCACGCCGATGTCCTTCTTCACGTCGATCTTCGGCAGCGTCACCCCGTCGCCCGCCTCGGTCAGCCCCGACAGCTCCAGGCGGAACTGCTGCAGGTCGCCACGTCCGATGAGATCGACACCCGCCACGATCTTCAGCGGCTTCAGCGCGGGAACCTCGTCCAGGAGCCACAGGACGTGCTCCTCGATCAACTGCTTGGCGTCACCGGACATGGCCGCCACCATAACCGCCGAGCGTGAGGGACGAGGCTTCGACCACGCCGGCGGCCGGCCCGTACGGCCGGCTCAGGCGATGAGCGACCGGCCGGTCATCCCGGCCGGCTGCTGGATCCCGAGCAGCTCCAGCACGGTCGGCGCCACGTCCGCCAGCACGCCACCTGAGCGCAGCGGCGCCACGTCCTCCTCCGTCACGATCAGGGGGACCGGGTTCAGCGAGTGAGCCGTGTTCGGCGAGCCGTCGGGCTCGAGCATGTGGTCGGCGTTGCCGTGGTCGGCGGTGATGATGAGCACCCCGCCCGAGCGCTGCACCGCGAGGACGACGTCCCCGAGGCACCGGTCGACCGTCTCGACCGCCGCGACCGCCGCGGGGATGACGCCGGTGTGCCCGACCATGTCGGCGTTGGCGAAGTTGATGACCCCGAACTGCGGATTCTCCTGCCCCCAGGCCGCCAAGAACGCGTCGGCTGCCGCCCGCGCGCTCATCTCGGGCTTGAGGTCGTAGGTGGGGACGTCCCGCGGAGAGGGAACGACCTCGCGCCGCTCGCCCGCGTACGGGACCTCTTCTCCACCGTTGAAGAAGTACGTCACGTGCGGGTACTTCTCGGTCTCTGCCGCGTGCACCTGGTGCCGGTCGTTCGCGGCGATCACCTGGGCGAGCGTGACCTGCGGGCGCTCGGGCGCGAAGGCGACGGGCCAGCTCCACGTCTCGTCGTACTGGGTCAGCGACGTGAACCGGGCGACCTGCGGGGCGAGCGCGGCCGTGATCTGCCGCATCCGATCCGGGCGGAAGTTGAAGGCCAGGACGCTGTCCTGCGGGCGGATGCGGGCCTCGCCGCCGACGGTCGTGGCCTTGATGAACTCGTCGGTCTCACCACGCGCGTAGGCGGCTTCTGCGGCCTGCGTCGCGCTCTGGGCGGTGAACTCGCCGGTGCCGTCGACGATGAGGCGAACGGCCGCCCCGGTCCGCTCTTCGCGCCCGTCGCGGTCCATGCCGTAGAAGCGACCGATGACCGTACCCACGCGCGCGTTGCCCGCGGCCGCGCACCACCCCTCGACCTCCTGCAGAAAGCCGGCGCCGCCCTTGGGGAGGGTGTCGCGGCCGTCCGTGAAGGCGTGGATGACGACCTCCTTGACCCCGAGCCGCGCGCCGAGCTCGAGCAACGCCTTCAGGTGCTGATCGGACGAATGCACGCCTCCGTCGGAGACCAGGCCCAGCAGGTGGACACGGTCAAAGCCCTCGAAGGCCTCGCGGAGCGTCGGGTTGGCGTCAAGCGATCCGTCGGCGACGGCATCGTCGATGCGCGTCAGATCCTGACGGACGACGGAACCGGCGCCGAGGTTCAGGTGTCCCACCTCCGAGTTGCCCATCTGCCCTTCGGGCAGGCCCACGGCGCGGCCGCTGGCGGTGAGCTGCGTGTGCGGGTAGCGGTCCCACAACTCGTCGAAGATCGGCGTGTGCGCCAGCGATATCGCGTTTCCGGGAGCTTCCGGCGCCAGCCCCCAGCCGTCGAGGATGACGAGGCAGACGCTCGGATGGCTCATGGGAACGACACTCCGGTCAGTTGAAGGGACGCGCGTCAACCGGCCGCATCGATGATGGCGGCAAACGACTCGGCGTCCAGCGAGGCACCGCCGACGAGGGCGCCGTCGACGTCCTCCAGCGCCATGAGCTCCTTCGCGTTCGCGGCCTTGACCGATCCGCCGTAGAGCACGCGGACCTTCGTCGCTGCGTCCTTGGAGAAATGCGCGACCAGCGCGCGGCAGAAGGCGCAGGCGTCCTGCGCCTGCTGAGGCGTGGCGGTCAGCCCGGTGCCGATCGCCCAGATCGGCTCGTACGCGACGACGACATCGCCCAGGCGATCCTGCGGGACCTTCTCGAGACCTTCGAGGATCTGGTGGCGGAGCTTGCGCTCGGTGTCGCCGCGCTCGCGCTCGTCCTCGGTCTCCCCGACACAGAGGATCGGTGCGAGGCCGGCCTCGAGCGCGGCCGGAACCTTCTTCTGGAGGTCCTCGTCCGTCTCCCCGAAGAACTGACGCCGCTCGGAATGACCCAGGACGACGCCGTGCACGTCGAGCTCGTTGAGCATCGGGGCGCTGACCTCGCCCGTGTAGGCCCCGTCGGCGGCCCAGTGCATGTTCTGCGCATACACCCCGACACGAGACCCGCGAGTGGAGTCGACCATCGCGGTCAGCGCGGTGTAGGGGACGCACAGCGCCATGTCGACGTGCTCGGCGGCGTACACCCGCGGCAGGAATGCGGCGATGAACTCCTCGGCCTCTTCGACCGTCTTGTGCATCTTCCAGTTGCCGGCGATGAAGGGGGTGCGGCTCATGACGAAAGGACCTCGACTCCGGGAAGGCGCTTGCCCTCGATGAGCTCCAGGGAGGCGCCGCCGCCCGTGGAGAGATGTGTGACCTGCTCGGCCAGACCGAACTGCGTCAGGGCCGCCGCGCTGTCGCCGCCACCGACCACCGTGGTGGCCGTCGTCGACGCCATCGCCTCGGCGACGGCTCGGGTCCCGGGTTCGAACGGCGCGAGCTCGAAGGCCCCCATGGGACCGTTCCAGAAGACGGATCCTGCCTGCTCGATGACCTGTGCGTAGCGCGCGGCGGTCTTGGGGCCGATGTCCAGCCCCATCCAGCCGTCCGGCGTCTGGGTGCCGTCGACGTGCTGGACCTCGGTGTCGGCGCTGAACGCGCGGCCGAGGGTCAGGTCGGTCGGCAGGAGGAGCTGGCCGTCCTTCGCGCCGGCCAGGACCTTGCGGGCGGGCTCGATCCCGGCCTCCTCGCAGAGCGAGGAGCCGACGTCGATGCCCTGCGCGGCGAAGAAGGGAAAGCACATCGCTCCGCCGATGAGCACGGTGTCCGCTCGCTCCAGGAAGGCCTGCAGCACGCCGATCTTGTCCGTCACCTTCGACCCGCCGACGATCGCCACCAGCGGGCGACCGGGGTCCGCGAGGATCCCGGTCAGGGTCTGGACCTCGCGCTGCAGCAGAAGTCCGGCAGCCGACGGCAACAGCTTGGCGACGCCGTGGTTGGAGGCGTGAGCGCGGTGCGCGGCACCGAAGGCGTCGTCGACGTAGGCGTCGCCGAGCGCGGCGTAGCGCGCGGCGAGGTCGGCGTCGTCCTTCGTCTCGCCGGGGAAGTACCGGACGTTCTGCACCATGACGACCGGGGCGTCGCCCAGCTCGTCGCGCTCGGGTTCAGCGGCCAGCGGCACCTCCTGACCCAGCAGCTCGCCCAGCCGCGCAGCGACGGGGGCAAGGGAGAACTCCGGCTCGCGCGCCTTGGGACGCCCGAGGTGCGCGAGCAGGACGACCTGCGACGCCCCGCGCTCCCGCAACGCCTGCAGCGTCGGCAGGGCAGCGCGGATGCGCGTGTCGTCGGTGATGCGGCCGCCATCCAGGGGGACGTTGAAGTCCACCCGGACGACGACGCGGGCACCGTCGAGCTGAAGGTCGTCGAGCGTCCGCATCAGGTTCGGGTCCTAGAGCACCTTCTGGACGAGATCGACGACGCGGTTGGAGTAGCCCCACTCGTTGTCGTACCACGAGACGACCTTGACCATCGTCCCCTCCATCACCGCGGTGAGCTGCGCGTCGAAGATCGACGAGTGCGGATCCGTGACGATGTCGCCCGAGACGATCGGGTCCTCGGTGTAGGCCAGGATGCCCTTCATCGGGCCCTCTGCGGCGGCCTTCACCGCGCCGTTGATCTCCTCGACGCTCGTTGCCTTGGAGGTGACGATCGTCAGGTCCACGACCGAGCCCGTCGGGACAGGAGCGCGGACCGCGAAGCCGTTGAGCTTGCCCTTGAGCTCGGGCAGGACGAGACCGACGGCCTTGGCGGCACCCGTGGAGGTCGGGATGAGGTTCGTCGCGGCCGAACGGGCGCGGCGCAGGTCCGAGTGCGGCGCGTCGAGCAGGCGCTGGTCACCCGTGTACGCGTGGATCGTCGTCATGAGGCCGTGCTCGATGCCGACCGCGTCGTTGACCGCCTTGGCGAACGGCGCAAGGCAGTTCGTCGTGCACGACGCGTTGGAGATGATGTGGTGGCTGTCCTTGTCGTACTTGTCGAAGTTGACGCCGAGGACGAGCGTGATGTCCTCCCCGCTGGCGGGCGCGGAGATGACGACCTTCTTCACCGATCCGCCGAGGTGCTTGGCCGCGTCGTCGCGCTTCGTGAAGAACCCGGTGGACTCGATGACGATGTCCGCGCCGACGGAGTCCCAGTCGATGTTCGCCGGGTCGCGCTCGGCGAAGACCTTGATCTCCGTGCCGTCGACGACGATGCCCGCGTCGGAAGCTTCGACGGTGCCCTTGTACGGCCCCAGGATCGAGTCGTACTTGACCAGGTGCGCCAGCGTGGCGTTGTCGGTCAGGTCGTTGAACGCGACGAACTCGATGTCGGCGCCGGCAGCTTTGGCGGCGCGAAAGACGTTGCGGCCGATGCGGCCGAAGCCGTTGATGCCGACTCGTACGGACATGTGGATCTGACCTTCCTGAGGGGATGACGCTGGTGTTGAGGGAACCCACGAAGCGAGCGTTCAGGGTCCCCGGCAGTGCCCCGGAGCCTACTCAATGGGCCCCGGAAACGACCTCCACGCGCAGCCCGTCAGGGTCACGCATGTACGCGGCGTAGTAGCTCGCGCCGTACTGCGGGCGGGGACCGGGCGGGCCGTCGTCCGTCCCCCCCGTGGCCAGCCCGGCCTCGTAGGCGGCGTCCACGGCGGCCTTGCCTGCCGCGGTCAGCGCGATGTGCCCGTGCCCCGGGGCGCCCGCCATCCCCCGTTCGACGATCCACAGCGCGGCACGGGTGCGCCCGTACGCGATGGCCGACGTCGATTCATGCATGCGGCGTCCGCCGAGACGATGCATGACGGCGTCATAGAAGACGGCGGAACGGGCGAGGTCAGCGACCTCGAGGCCGACGTGATCGAACATGGGAGCGGGATCCTCGCGCCCGGGGCGGACGCGATCACGGCTTGGCGCGATCAGCGTCGCGGTGCGAGACCTCGACGAAGAGGTCCTCCCGGTCGCGGTAGCGCGCGGCGAGGTGCTCGCTGATCGCGACCGAGCGGTGACGTCCGCCCGTGCAGCCGATCGCGACCATGAGGTGGGACTTGCCCTCCGACTGGTACTGCGGAAGCAGGAAGTCCAGCAGCGGCATCAGGCGCTCGTAGAAGTCGGCGAGGTGCCCGTCCCGCGCGACGTAGTCCACGACACGCTGATCCTTGCCGGTGAGCATGCGCAGCTCCGGGACGTAGTGCGGATTCGGGAGAAAGCGCACGTCGAACGACAGGTCCGCATCCCGCGGCGGCCCGTGTTTGAAGCCGAAGCTCTGGAAGGTCACCGACAGGCGCCCGGCGTTTCCGCGGGGCAGGAACTCCGCGGCGATCCGCCGCCGCAGCTCCGCTGCGCTCAGCCCCGTCGTGTCGACGACGAAGTCCGCGCGGTCCTTCAGCGGCTCCAGGACGGCACGCTCGGCGGCGATGCCGGCGGCGATGGCGCCGTGCGGTGCCAGCGGATGGCGACGGCGCGTCTCCTTGTACCGGTTCATGAGCGACTGCTCTTCCGCGTCGAGAAAGAGCACACGGTGGGAGACGTCGAGCGTGGTGATGTCCTCGATGACGGCGCTGAGCGTCTCGAAGAACTCACCGCCGCGAACGTCCGAGACGACGGCAGCGTGTTCGACCTTCGAGCCCTCGTGCATGAAGAGCTCGACCAGGCCGCGGATCATCTCCGGCGGCAGGTTGTCCACGCAGAAGTACCCCGCGTCCTCGAAGACGTTCATCGCCGTGGACTTGCCGGCGCCGGAGAACCCGGTGATGACGACGAGATCCTGCAAACGGGTCGGTGCGCCGGGGCCGGTCGCCTCGTCCGCTGAGGTGGATGCCATCACGTCATTGTGACCTGTCGCGCGCAGATCGCGCCGCAGGACGGGCAAGGTCCCGCCCCCGCGACGGCCCGCGGCGGCCCGGCGCCGCCGCGTCGGCCCCCTCAGGCGTACACGGTCCGGCGCACGACCTTGCCGGCGACCTCGATCCGTACGACGTACCGGGCGCGGACGTGCTTGGCCAGGCGCAGCGTGAAGCCGGCGGTGCCGGCCCTCGGCGCCAGACGTCCGGCCCGGAGGGTTCGCGCCCCCCGCTGGACGGAGTAGCGCCCGGTGCGCCGGCCGAGACCGGTCACGCGGCAGGTGATGCGCGATCGAGCCTGGCTGCAGCTGACGCGCGGGTTCGGTGCGGAGGTGGCCGGCGTCGGGGCGGCCGAGCCGGACACCGTGCTCGTGGCGTCGGCGTTCTTGCCGTCGGCACCGTTCTTGCCGTCGGCACCGTTCTTGCCGTCGGCACCGTTCTTGCCGTCGGCACCGGCCGAGCCGTCAGCACCGGCAGGGCCGGTGGCGCCGCCCGAGCCGTTGGCTCCCGCGGGCCCGGCGGGCCCTTGGCCCCCAGCCGCACCGGTGGATCCCGACGGACCGGGCGACCCGGCAGGCCCGGGCGATCCCGCGGGACCGGCAGGACCAGGCGACCCTGCGGGCCCGGCCGGCCCCGCAGGACCAACCGGTCCCGAGGGACCAGGCGTTCCGCCCGTCCCGCCCTCGTCCAGGCGATAGGCGAGCCACGTGTCCCCCGCGCCGGCAGCACGGCTGAGGAGCAGGTTCTCGTAACCCGTGCGCGGCACCGCGAACGCCGTCCCGGGCCCCTTCGCTGCGCAGGCCGCCGTCGCCTGCGCCCACGTGACCGGGGTCGTCGTCGACCACGTCCTGCCGTTGAGGCATGCCGCCGGACGGGTCTCGCCGCACGGCTTCGTGACCCAGCGCGAGTCACCGCGCTGCGTCGCGCAGGTCCCGGCCTGGGCGTCAGGGGCGTCACGGACCCAGCTCCAGACCGTCGCCTCCAGACGACCGTCGTCCGGCAGGATCTGGTCGAAGCCGAAGAGGTTGACGCCGCACTGCACCATGGCGTTGACCTTGTCGGGCGTCAGGCGCTCGGCCTGGGCGTCCTTCGGCGACGTCGTCGGCGCGATCGCCTGTGCGACGAACGTGGAGTCCTCGTAGTAGCGGACGAGCTTCGTGTCGTAGACGTTGCGCGTGTAGGTCCCGTCGCAGCCCGGGTTTCCTGATGGCGGCTGGTACTTCGGCGTGCTGCCACTCTCGACGTGCGTTGAGTCCCACCCGTGGACCACGGACCTCCACCCCGCCTGGCAGTTGCCGACGAGCACGACCTGGGCCCCGGCCGCGCGGACAGCGTCCCGTGTGAGGGCGAGCGGCAGGTCCGTGCACGAGCCCCCGGTGGTGACGGCCGGGTGGAAGATGAGCGACTTGCCGGCCGGGTCCTTGAGGCCGGCCTCGAGCTGGGTCACGGCGTCCGCGTAGCCCGCGGCGGATCCCAGCGCGTCCTCCACGTAGAGCAGGAGCACGTCCTCGCGATGGTCCGGTGCGTTGAGCCAGGTCGCGATGCGCGGCAGGACCTCGGTGAGCAGCGGCTCGTTCGTGCAGCCGACGTGCATCTCGTCCGGGCCACGGCCGTGGCAGACGGTGACGGCGCTCGCCCCGCCCTTTTCGGGGCGCGGGATGTAGTGCAGGTCCAGCTCGAGGCTCCGCATGTCGATGTCGAGCTGCTGCGTGAGCGAGAGCTGCTGGTTTGAGTCCGAGTGCGAGATCGTCGGGCTGTCGTTCACGGAGTTGAACGAGTTGTGGGTCCCGAGGAACAGCGAATCCCTGATGGGCAGCGGGTCGCCGAGCTTGCGCTGGAAACGCACCGTGCGATGCAGCCACGAGTCGGCGTACGCGCGCACCGCCGCGTCCGTCACCTGCTTGCCGAGCGGCAGCGCGCACTGCCCGTCGCCGAAGCCGAGCCGCCGGCACGAGGCGGCGAGCGCCTCGGCCTGCTTGTCGGCGAGCGTGCACGGCGCCTGCGACGGGCTGAGCTGGACGCAACCGGCGTCGATCGGGGAGCTCTCGGCGCTTGCTGCCGACGGAGCGATGACGCCCGCAGCGAGGACCGTCACGACAAGGAGGAGTTTCCGGGACATGGACAGCGTGAACGTCGTCGCCTGCGAAAACTTGCTCGGATCTCGTGGTGGTTACGGCCGCGGCGCTGTCAGCCCGACGTGCGGTGCAAGAAGGTGAAGACCTCTCGCGCCGTCTTGCCCGGCAGCCCCGGAACCGCCTCGAGCTCCTCGCGCGACGCCCCGAGAACGGCTTCAGGAGAGCCGAAGTGCTTCATCAGCACGCGTTTGCGGGCCGGCCCCACGCCTGGGAGCCCGTCGAGCGCCGAGGTGAGCATCGCCCCGTCGCGCCGGATCCGGTGATGGCTGATCGCAAAGCGGTGCGCCTCGTCACGCACGCGCTGCAGCAACTGCAACTCCGGTGTGTCGTGCGCGAGCTTGATCGAGTCACGCATGCCAGGGACGAAGAGCTCCTCGATGCGCTTGGCGAGCGAGACGACCGTGACCCCGTGCTCCTTCCAGCCGTCCAGCGCCCGCAGGCCCGCCGCCAGCTGGCCCGGACCGCCGTCGATGACGACGACGTTGGGCAGCGTCGCGAAGGACTCGTTCCGGTTGGGGTCATGCGGGCTGAGGTCCTGCTGGGCCTCCCACTGCTTCAGGCGACGGGACAGGACCTCCTCCATCGCGGCGAAGTCGTCCGGCACCCCCTCGGTGTTGCCGCGGATCGTGAAGCGGCGGTAGTCGGACTTCTTCGGCGCACCGCCCTCGAAGACGACCATGGACGCCACCGTGTGCGTGCCCATGAGCGTCGAGATGTCGAAGCACTCGATCCGCAGCGGCAGGATGTCCATGCCCAGAGCGGCCTGCAGCCCGTCCAGCGATTCTGAGCGCTGCTGACGCCGACGTTCGGACTTCAGCTTCTCCTGGTCCAGCGCCAGGGCGGCGTTGCGCTCGGCCAACTCGAGCAGGCGGCGCTTGTCCCCGCGTTCGGCGACGCGGATCTCGACGTTCGAGCCGCGCCGCTCCGTCAGCGCGCCCGCCGTGGCCACGGGGTCCAGGAAGTCACCCTGCACGACGATCTGCGGCGGGATCGCGATCGCCCCCGCGTAGTACTGCAGGACGAACTCGCGCGCGACCTCACCCAGGCCGGACTCCGTGAGGTTCTCCAGGTAGAAGGACTGGCGGTCGGAGAGCACCCCGTCGCGGATCTGGAACACCTGGGCGTTGGCGTCCGTCCCCTCGACGGCGACCGCGACGCAGTCGACCGTCCCGACGTTCGTGTTCGCCACCCGCTGGCGCTCCAGCAGCGAGCGCACCGCGCGCAGGCGGTTGTGCTCGATCGCCGCCTGCTCGTACTCCTGGACTGCGGACGCGTCCCTCATCCGCTCTTCGAGATCCCGCTCGATCTCGCGGTAGCGGCCGCTGAGAAACCGCACGACACCGTCGATCCCCTCGCGGTACTCCTCCTTGGAGACGTAGTCCACGCATGGTGCTCCACACCGTTTGATGTGGTAGTCGAGGCAGGGAGAGCCGGTCCGGCGACCAGGCTCGGGCCCGGTGCAGGAGCGGATCATGAAGACCTTGCCGAGCGTGTCGAGCGTCGATCGCACGCGCTTGGCGTTGGAGTACGGGCCGAAGTACAGGCGGCTGCGGCGGTGGCGCTCGCGGGTGAAGTACACGCGCGGGTAGTCCTCGTCCATCGAGATCGCGATGAACGGGTAGCTCTTGTCGTCCCGCAGGCGGATGTTGAACTTCGGGCGGTACTGCTTGATGAAGCCCTGCTCGGTCAGCAACGCCTCCGTCTCGCTGGAGACGAGGAGGAACTCGACGCTGTCGATGACGTCGACCATCTCGACGGCCCCTCGGGTCACCGGGTTGGAGAAGTGCGACGAGACCCGCTTGCGGATCGAGATCGCCTTGCCGACGTAGATGACCTTGCCCTTCTCGTCGCGGAAGAGGTAGACGCCCGGCCCGTCGGGGAGGTCCTTGCGCTGCGCTGCCAGGCGGGTGCTGCGCCCGTCGGGTTTGCCGTTGGTACTCACCGCGATCGAGGATAGAGTCGGCGGCATGTCCGACTCCGTCAGCATCACCACCTGCCCGCTCTGCGAAGCCACGTGCGGACTGGAGGTGACCGTGACCGACGGACGCGTCACCAAGGTCCGCGGGGACACGGAGGACGTCTTCTCCAAGGGGTTCATCTGCCCGAAGGGCGGCTCGCTGGCCGCATTGCACGAGGATCCGGACCGCCTGCGCGTGCCGCTCGTCAAGCAGGCGGACGGGACACACGCCGAGGTGTCGTGGGACGAGGCGTTCGCCGAGATCGAGCGCCGGCTGCCGCCGATCATGGCCGAGCACGGACGCGACTCCGTCGCCGCGTACGCGCGGCAACCCCGGCGCGCACAACCTGTCGCAGCTCGTCTTCGGGCGGGTCCTGCTCAAGGCGCTGGGGACGAAGAACGTCACGTCCGCCTCGACGGTCGACCAGTACCCCAAGCAGCTGGCCTCCGGCCTGATGTTCGGGACGAACCTCTCGGTGCCGGTGCCCGACCTGGACCGCACGGACCATCTGCTGATCCTCGGCGCCAACCCGCTGGCCTCCAACGGCTCGCTCATGACCGCGCCGGACGTTCGCGGGCCGGCTGCGCGGGATCCAGCGAGCGAGGCGGCAAGGTCGTCGTCGTGGATCCTCGGCGCACGCGGACCGCCGAGGTCGCCGACGAGCACGTCTTCATCCGGCCGGGTACCGACGCGCTGCTGCTCTTCGCGATCGCCCACGTGCTCTTCGAGGAGGAGCTCGCCGACGCTGGCGCACACCTGGACGGGCTCGTCAGCGGTCTGGAGACGGTGCGCGCGCTGGCGGCGGGCTTCGCGCCCGACGCGGTCGCGTCCGCCTGCGGGATCGACGCCGACGTCATCCGCAGGATGGCCCGCGAGCTGGCCGCCGCGCCGACCGCCGCGGTCTACGGGCGGATCGGGACGACGACCACGAGCTTCGGCACCACCGCGTCCTGGCTCGTGGACGTCGTGAACGTCCTCACCGGCAACCTCGACCGCCCCGGCGGCGCGATGTTCACGACGCCCGCGCAGCGGGTCGCCGAACACGAGCGGCGAGTCCGGCCACGGCCGCGGCATCAGGACGGGCCGCTTCAGCTCCCGCGTCCGCGGGATCGACGAGATCTTCGGCGAGCTGCCGGTCGCCGCGCTGGCAGAGGAGATCGACACGCCCGGCGAGGGCCAGGTCCGGGCGTTGATCACGCTGGCGGGCAACCCGGCCGTCTCGACCCCGAACAGCGAGCGGCTGGAGGCTGCGCTGGCCGGGCTCGAATTCATGGTCAGCGTCGACATCTACCTCAACGAGACGACGCGGCACGCCGACGTGATCCTGCCGGTGCCCTCTCCGCTTGAGCGCCCGCACTACGACCTCGCGCTCTACGCCTTCGCCGTGCGGAACATCGCCAACTTCTCCCCGGGGATGTTCGAGAAGCCGGCCGACATGCCGCACGAGTGGGAGACGCTGCTGCGTCTGGTCGGCGTCGTCACCGGCCAGGGCGCGGGCGTCGACGTCGCGGCCGTCGACACGTTCGTGGCGACCGAGGCGGTGCGACGGGAGATCAACACGCCCGCCTCTGCGGTGGCCGGCCGGTCCGTCGAGGAGATCATGGCGGCGCTGGCGCCGCGGGTGGGCCCCGAGCGGATCCTCGACCTGCTGCTGCGGGCTGGTCCTTTCGGCGACGGCTTCGTCGACGGAGCGGACGGGCTGTCGCTCGCCGTGCTGGAGGCGGCGCCGCACGGCGTGGACCTCGGGGCACTGCAATCCCGGATGCCGGAGGTGCTCCGGACCCCTTCGGGGCAGATCGAACTTGCACCCGAGGTGCTGGTCGCCGACGTCGAACGGCTGCACGAGATGCTCGACACCTGGACCACGGCGGCGGGCGACGACGAACTGCCGCTGCGCCTCGTCGGTCGGCGCGACCTGCGGTCGAACAACTCGTGGATGCACAACCTGCAGCCGCTGGTGAAGGGCAAGCCACGCTGCACCGTGTGGGTGCACCCCGACGACGCCGAGCGGCTTGGCCTCGTCGACGGCGAGGATGCCCGCGTGAGCGCCCGGGCGGGCGCGATCGAGATCCCGGTGCAGGTGACCGAGGACGTGATGCCCGGCGTCGTGTCCATCCCGCACGGCTGGGGTCACGGGGCCCCGGGGTTGCGGATGGCCGTGGCGTCCGCGCACGCGGGCGTGAACTCGAACATCCTCGCCGACGATCAGGAGATCGAACCGCTGTCGGGCACCGCGGTGCTCAACGGGATCGCGGTGACCCTCGAGCCGGCCCGCGTCGCCGTTCAGGCCTGAGCGGGTCAACGGCGCTCACACCCGGGAGGAACCGGCCGGGGCGGCCCGCCCGGTCGATGCACCCTCCCCGGTCGATGCACCCTCCCCGGTCGATGCACCCTCCCCGGTCGATGCACCCTCCCCGGTCGATGCAGGCTCGGCTCTGACCAGCGCCGCGTGACCGAGGCCTGCCCTGGGTGGGGCCTCAGGCCGACGCCCCGGAGCGCTCACCGCAGGCGGATCTCCTCCGCGTTCGTGTTTCCGTGGCGGTCGCGGGCGCCGCCCGCGGGGATCACCACTGGCCCGGCCCCCGGAATGGGCAGCTCCCGACCGCCGCGCGCGCGGACCGTCTCCGAGCGGCCGCTTCGCCGGAAACGCACCGTGCCGCCCCGCGCCACGTGCGGGCGGTAGGTGAAGTCGACGTTCGTCTCCGCGTCGGGATACGTCAGCCGGAGCGCGCGATCCCCCGAAACCTGCTCGACGCCGAGCCCTCGGGAGACGGCCACCGTGAAGGGCGTCGAGGTCAGGCGGTATCCGTTGGCGCTGACGACGATGCGGTAGGTGCCGACCGGTGCGTCGAGCGGCACCTCCCAGACTGCGACGTAGTGCCCGTCGATGTCGGTCGTCCAGGCGATCTGGAGCCCGAGGTCGTTCGCCTGCGTCCGGTATCGACCGCCACGGGTGCGCCGCTGGATGGAGACGAACGACGCGTCGAGCGGTCGGTCCTCGCCGGCGGGCCCGCCGTCCCAGGCGAGCTTCACGCGCGCGAGCCGGTCCACGTCCTTCGGCTGCATCGTGATCGTGCCGCGATCCGCTCCCTTCGGGAACGGCTCCGCGTCGGGCCGTAGGCCGTTCGTGGAGTCGAAGGGCTGGGCGGCCGGGGCAGGCGAGCCCGTCGCCAGGGCCTGCGCCAGCCCCGTGAGACGCTCGGTCACGAGGACCGACGCGGTTCTTCCGTAGAGCGTGAAGCCGCCTTCGTAATGCTGCCTGTCGTACTCCTCGGGGGTCGCAAAGTAGGAGAGGTACTCGTTGCCGAGGCCGGCCAGGCGCGACCCGGTCGACCCCGGCGGGCGCGAGTGCGCCTTCGACGGCCGCGCGAATCCGCCGGCCCGCTTCGGCGGTCGGCTCGCCCGGGACCGAGGCGATGGCACCCGGACCGACCCGCAGCACCGTGAGCGGTACGGCGCCGGGGCTCGAGGAGGTCGTGTCCAGGGTCGGCACCTTGACACCTTGCGGCCCGACCGGAGCGGGGAGGGTCTGCCCTTCGTAGTTGACGCCCGAGGCGTCCGTGAAGATCGTGCGCGCCTCCTCGGAGCCTGCGCCGGCGGCGATCCCGATGACCGCGCGGTCGTCGACCGGACCCTGGGCGGTCGGCTGACCGCAGAAGCAGATGCGTGTCCAGCGCACGTCGAGCTTCGGCCGCAGCTGCATCTCCTCGCCTGCGGCCTTCCAGGCGTTCACCATCGCGCGCGCCTCTGCGCGGCCGACCTCCTCGGCCACCGCCGGCCCGAAGCGCGTGAGCCCGGAGGACTGGTCACCGAGCGCTCCGGCGGCGTAGGCGTTCACCACGTCCTGCCGTCGCCCGACCTTCCCCTCCCGGCGGATCGCCGCCTCGGCGAGGCGTTCGGCGGCGGCGTAGTGGTCGGCTCCGAGATAGGCCCAGGAGAAGCGATTGGCGGTGCCGTGGTTGGCGAAACTCGACCAGATGCCGACCGGGGTGCGCCTCCCCCGACGGACCTTGTCCACGCGCAGCACGTCCACCTCCGGGTCGATCGTGTGCGCGACGCCGAGCGGATCCTGCGCCAAGGAGCCCGCCCCTCGCGGAACGAGCACCCCATGGTCGGCGAGGTGAGCCTCGAGCGAGCGGTTGCGCGGTGGCCCCGAGTAACCGGGTGGTACCCCAGCCCGCGGCCCCGGGCGAGCGGTCCTCGTCGGCCCGCCGGAGCGCGAGAGCCAGTCGGCGGACCATGAAGCTGTGGAGCTGCGCCTTGAAACCGGGCGGCACGGGTTCGAGGCTTGACTCGCCGCGGACGCTCTGCTGCGTGGGAAGGACGGAGTTGTAGGTGCTGAAGTTCATGTACCCGTTTGGCCCGCCGTGCGTGTGCGAGGCCGAGACGAGCGTGTGCTCAGCGCTTAGGCCGCGGCCTGGGAGCAGCCCGATCGCCTCGACGAGGATCCCGTCGGAGAAGTACGAGAGGTCCGCGGAGACGAGCGCAACCTTCTGCGACCCGCTCTGCAGGATGACGGCGCGGGCGAACAGGCGGGTGTGCACGCCGTGGGGCACCGCATCCTCATTCGCCCAGCCGCCGAAGTAGCCGCGCACGGGTGGGGTGATGTCGGCCCTTCCGACTCCGACGCGCAGGCGGGGCTCCGCCGCACCTGCCGGGTGCGAGGCAACGGCGAACACGAGGGTGAAGACCAGCAGCGCGGCGGCGGCCGAGAGTCGGGCGCCGAGGCGACGAGGGGCGGGGCGGGTCGGTCGGATCACGTGGGTCTTCACTCGGAGGGGATGGCGGAGCAGCATAGAACCGTCGTCCCGATCGACGAGCCGCCGGCCTGACGGGCGCGACGCGGTGGCGATGACGGCGCTGGCGGTGGCGGTGGGTTCTCCCCGAGCGCCCGCTGCGCCACCGATCGATGCCGGCGGCCGGGGTCCGGACAGCTCGCGCACGTTCTCCCGTGCCGGACCTGTCGACTCACCGCACGAGCCTGACCGCGAGCGTCGCGGCACCCGCTCCCGACGGGTCGCCGGCACCGTGCAGGAGCCCGAGGATTGCAGCGACGTACGCCTGCGTCTCGGGGTACGGCGGAATGCACCCGCACCGCCTGACCGGCGCCGGGCCCGCGTTGTAGGCGGCGAGCGCCAACGGGACAGACCCGAACTGACGCAGGAGATCCCTCATGAGGTGCGCCTGAGCCTGGATCGCGGCGTCAGCGTCGAACGGGTTTGTCAGGCCGTAGGCGCGCGCGGTGTCAGGCGTGAACTGCGCGATCCCGAGGGCTCCGGCCCCGGACCGTGCAAACGGGTTGAAGCCAGATTCCTGCCACAGCTGCGCGGCCAGCAGCGACGCGGAGACATTCCAGCGCTGCGCCGCGGCACTCAACGTCGGCGCATACCGGGCCGGGACGAACGACGGGAGTCGAGGTGCGCCGGTCGGCCACCGCGACGCTCGTCGCACCACCGGCACTCGACGCCGCGTTCAGCGTGTAGCCGAAATGCCAGGGTTCCCACGGATACCGGCGAGTGAAGTGAAAGCGCTCGCTGTTGGCCAGCAGCCAGCCGTAGGCAGAGGCAGGCCCGAGGTCCAACTCGGTCCCGAGCCGGTGCAGCGACGTGCCGGGTGGGGCGACCCACTTCGGGTCCGGATGGGCCGCAAAGAGCACCGCCTGCTCGGCGTTGCTCCGGTAGCCGCTGACGACGACGAGCTGGTGTCCGGCGCCGGCCGCCGCCGCAGCCATTCGGTCATACCCCGCCGCAACGTCCGGCCGCATCGGCTTGCCGCTGCGGTAGGCGTACGGGCCTGGGTACTCGCCCGCTGCAGCACTGCCCGACGCGTAGCCCATCGTGCCCGCGGGAACGAGCTCTGCCTCGGCTACCGCTCCTGCGCGAACGCGTGCATCGCCCACCGCGACGTCGTCGAGCACCGTCACGCGCACCTGCGTCGGAGCGGGTCCACCGCCCGGAAACTCGACACTGACATCCGTCGTGCCGTTGCGCTGGGCGGTCGCCTCCGCAGCTCTGCGCCCAAGGTCCAAGTACTGGGCGCGTTCCAGGTGGTTCGTGTTCGTCAAGCCGGAGACTTCCGACGGCTCGAACACGTGCGGGTATGCCTCCTGCATCGCGCGCGCAGCGGCAAGGGCCGCCAAGTCGGCGGTGCGCTGCTGATCGCCATGCTCACCCAGACCGCGGGCCACGCCACCGAGAACGAGCGCCCCGAGCAGCACGGCGGCCAGGAGGCCGACAAGGAGCACCGTGGCCTGTCCGTGATCGGTCGGTCGAGCGGCGCGCCTCATGTCGCCATGCCCACGGATCGCCTGATCGCAGCGCGGTGTCGCAGGGGGCGCGGCAACGCCACGCCTTCGTCGAGGGACACGGCCACGATCCGCGCCTCCGGTGACGTCTGTGCCAGCCCCTTCTTGGCGATGTCGTCGAGGCCGGCGGGGGCGTCGCCGCCAAGGGCGAGCACGATCAATCGGGCGTCAGCGAGCAGCGGGTCAAAAGCCGCGGCACGCGGTCCGCAGACCGCCAGCACGAGCGCTGCCTGGTCTGCGACGACCCCTTGCAGCCTGCGGACGGTTCGGACCGCTGCCACAGGGTCGTCGTCGAGCCTGAGGACGACGCCGCGGCCCCCTGCAGCAGGCTTGTCGCAGTCGGCATTCGAAAGATCGGTCCCGATCCGCTCAGCAAGCCGCGTGGCCGGACCCCGCGGCGGAGCCGGCGGCGTGGTGCCCCAGACGGCAGTGACGGCGCACCGCAGGGCGGAGCGAGCGGCGTAGTTCACGGACAGATCGACCGCAAAGGCGGCGGACCGCGCGCCGCCGACTACGACCGCCGGGGTCAGCGACGGTGCATCCGCACGGCGTCCGGAGCCGGATGCGCGTGACCCTCGCGGTCCACGTCCACCGATCGGCGGCCCCGCCGGGCGCCGCGGCGCGTCGACCGCTCCGATCGCGGGATCTGTCTGCTCCGCCGGGGGCATCACGAAGAGCGACAGCAGATCCTGTGGCCAGCGGCTCATCGCTTGGTCGGGAAGGGCAGCGGTAGGTCGCGGCCCTGCTCGGTTGCCGCCCCGAACCGCGTCGCGTCCAGTGCCCCGGGGGCGACGTGAGCCGGCGCTCCGCTCTTCCCGGGGGCGGGACCGGCGTCGGCCCGCACTTCACTGCGGAGCATCTCGCCGATCCCCGGAAAGACCGCCGGCGGCGTCAGACGAACCCGGACTTCGCGCCCGCGCACGGTCACGCGGACCCGCTGACGCGCCCATCCGGGAAGTGCCTCGAGGACCGCGTCCTCCGCGTCCTCCCCATCGGCCAGCGCGATCGCGCCGTTCTCGGCTGCGTGTGAGGCAAGTTCCCGACCGACCCCTGCGGCCAGTAGCTGGGCGACGCCGAATGCGATCACCACGAGCATCGGCAGGAGGGCCACGAGCTCCACTGACGACTGTCCGGAATCCGGTCCTCGGCGTCGTGCGCTCACGTCATCCCTCTTGGGATCTGAAGCGCGCACGCGCGCTGATCGTCGCTATCCCCGGGCCGCCGTCGATGACGCTGGGGATGTGTATCCAGACGCGGACGGTCCCGTCGTCCGACGCGACCGTCCGCAGGCCGCGTCGTAAGGAGCCCGGCAGCGTATGGCGCGCTGCCTCGCGTGGGTCGCCGCCGACGGCTGCTGCCGCGTGCTGCCGCGCGCGCTGCCGTCCCGATCAGCCACACGGCCTGCCCCGCCACCGTCGCCTGCCACAGCATCGCCATGAGCACGGCGACGACCGGTAGGACAGCGACAAGTTCGACGCTGGCCTGGCCCTTGTCGGTCTCGCGTCGCGCCATGCGTGAACCTTCGCTTCGACGGCCGCTGCAGGGCTACGACACGAGTGCTACGCAGGCGTTGCGAAGGTGCGCCAGAAGACGCAAGCGCGAGCCCGGTCGACGCCTCGGGAGATCGAGCGTCCAAAAGCTGTGGCCCGGCCAGAAGAAATGGACGTTCGGCCCGCACGGGCGGCCCCCGCGCCGTCGAGCGTCCAGAAACCCTGTCCCCTCTAGAGGAAATGGACGTTCGTCCCCCCACGGAGCACCCGCCGAGCACCCGCCGGGACCCGGTTGCGCTCTCGGATCGGCCCGGGGGGCCTCCCGCTCCTAGAAGTTGTAGGCCTTGAAGTTCCGGTAGACCTGGACGAAGGCGAAGATCGCCCCGCCGACGAACGCGAACCAGAGCAGCACGCCGACCCCGCCGCCGCTCAGGAGCTTCCCGCTGCCGGCCGCCGCGAGGATGATTCCGGCGACGCCCCCGTAGAGCATGCCCCGGTCCCGGTCGCCGAGCGAGTACAGCGTGACGCGGTGCTCCCGGTACATCCGCCACGCGGCGAAGACGAGGGACGTCAGGATGAGCGTCGAGAACAACGCGCCGATGAACGCCGCGGAGGTCCGTCCTCCCGGCAGGGCGTAGACGCCCAGCGCGAGCAGGACGACGATTCCGGCGTTGCGCAGGGCGACGGTGTTCACGCCGCCCAGTCTACGGCGCGCAGCTCAGACGGGGACCTCGACCGGCGCGCTGCGCTCGTCGCTGACGGGAGCGGCCGGCTCTGCGGCATCCAGCCCTGGGACCGGACCGTCCACGATCTCCGGCGCGAACCGGTAGCCCACCCCGAAGTGCGTGTGGATGTACCGCCAGCCGGGCGAGGCCCGCTCGAGTTTCTGGCGCAGCTTGCGCACGAAGACGTCAACGGAGCGGTCCCCGCGGGCCATCGCGTACCCCCATACGCGCTGGTAGATCTCCTCGCGCTCGAGCACCCGTCCTTCGGCCGACGCCAGCAGCTCGATGAGCTCGAACTCACGGCGCGTCAGGTCGACGGAGAGCCCGTCGACGAACGCCTGGAACCGGTCCGCCCGGATCTCGATCTCGCCGGCAGCGATCGGACCGACCTCGCTGCGAGCCTCGGCGTGCCGTCGGCGACGCACGACAGCCTCGATGCGGGCGATGAGCTCCTCGGGGTGACACGGCTTCTGCAGCCAGTCATCGGCCCCGAGGCGAAGGCCACGGACGCGCTGGGCCACGGTCGACTGTCCGGCACAGACGATGATCGGGAGGCCCGGGAGTTCGCCGGCGAGCTTCTCCAGGTACTCATAGCCCTGTGGCCCGAGAACCGACAGATCGATGACCAGAGCAGCGAGGCGCATCGCCACGATGTCGTCGGTCGGGACGGCACTCGCGAGGACGCGGTGCTCCCAGCCGAGGCGTTCCAGGCGCTTGGAGAGCACCTGCAGGAACCCCGAGTCGGTGTCGACCACGGCGATCTTGAGCGGTGCGGCGCCCGGGTGTGAGGCAGGACGTTCCACGTCCGCGCCGGTGAATACCCGTTCCGTCATGTACCGAGATGTTACGCCCGTACTCGGTCATGGTTGCTCGCGAACGAGCGAAATCACCGAAAAATCACAACTCGGGTGCAGGTGCGCGACCGCACATGTCGACGGATGTGTCCGCAACGTGCGGCAAGAACCGTCCGTCAGGGGTGCGACGAGTCCGAGAATTCGCGAAAGAGCCCCGTCACGACGAACACCGTCTGCTCGCCGATGTCCACCGCGTTGTCGCCGATCCGCTCAAGCGCGCGAGCCATCATCACCATCGTCATCGTCCACTCGCGGATGTCGACGCTCGATCCGAGCTGCACGGCAAGCGCGAAGATCTCCCGGTTCAGCGCGTTGACCTCACGGTCCTGCCGGACGAGATCCCCCGCCAGCTCCACGTCGCGTTCCGTGAAGGCTCGCCGCGACAGCGCCGTCTCGTCCCGGACGGCCCGTCCCATACGCAGCACGCGCTCGAGGATCTCGGGCTGTACCGGCGGCTCGTGTCCGCAGAGCGGGATGAGCTTGGCGATGTTCACGCACTGGTCCCCCATCCGCTCGATGTTCTTGATGACCTGCAGCAGCGCGGCGACCACACGCAGGTCACCGGCGACCGGCGCCTGGAGCGCCAGCAACGACAGCACCCCGTGGTGGACCTCCATGTAGCGCTCGTCGATGCGGTCGTCGCCGGCGACGACGAACTTCGCCAGCTCGACGTCGACGTGCTCGAGCGCCTCGAGCGTCCGGTCCACCTGAGCCAGGACGAGCTCCAGCGCGCCCATCGCGGCCACCTCCAGGCTGCGGAGCTGGTCCTGGAAGTGCGGCCTCCCCATGCCCGGCATCAGCCGAACTTCCCTGTGACGTACTCCTCGGTGCGTGAGTCCGTCGGCGTCGAGAAGATCGCGTCGGTGTCCGCATGCTCGACCATGTCGCCCAGGAGAAAGAACGCGGTCGTATCCGCGACGCGTGCCGCCTGCTGCATGTTGTGGGTGACGATGACGATCGTGTACCGCTGTTTGAGCTCGTGGATGAGGTCCTCGACCTTCAGCGTCGCGATCGGATCCAACGCCGAGCACGGCTCGTCCATCAGGACGATCCGCGGCTCGACCGCGATCGTGCGAGCGATGCACAGTCGCTGCTGCTGGCCGCCCGAGAGCCCGAGTCCGGGCGCCGAGAGCCGGTCCTTGACCTCGTCCCACAGACCCGCGCCCCTCAGCGACGTCTCGACACGCTCTTGCAGATCCACGCCCTTGACGCCGTTGAGCTTCAGGCCTGCGGCGACATTGTCGAAGATCGACATCGTCGGGAAGGGGTTGGGCTTCTGGAAGACCATGCCGACGGCCCGGCGGACCGACACGACGTCGACGCCAGGACCGTAGATGTCGGTGTCGTCGAGCAGGATCGTCCCCTCGGTGCGCGCGCCGGGGATCTCCTCGTGCATGCGGTTCAGGCACCGCAGCAGCGTCGACTTGCCACAGCCGGACGGACCGATCATCGCCGTCACCTGATTGGCGCTGAAGTCGATGCTGACGTTCTTGATCGCGTGGGTGTCGCCGTAGTAGGCGTCGACCTCGACGCACGGACATGGAATGACCGCTCGCCGGGACGGCCGTGGTCTGCGGCGCGGCACCGGCGGCGGCCGGCGCCTGCGGGGCACCGGGATGGTCTGACGGCATCGAGGACATCGGGGACTCCTGGGCTTGTGCTCGTCGGGTTGCGGCTGGGAATGGGGTCATGTGAAACGGCTCCTACGGGCCGCAAGGCGTGCGGTGAGCGTGATGAGGAGGATGAGGATCACCAGGGTGAGCGCCGCCGCCCACGCACGGTCGACGATCACGTCGTTCGGCTGGCTGATGTCGGAGAAGATCTGCACGGGCAGCGAGTTCATCCGCTGGCCGAGGTTGTAGCTCGTTCCCGCGACGTAGGCCGAGGTGAACAGCAGCGGCGCCGTCTCCCCCATCCCGCGGGCGACCGCCAGCAGCGAGCCGGTGATGAGTCCCGGAAGCGCGGTCGGCAGCACGATCTTCAGCGTCACCTTCCAGCGGGGGACGCCGAGCGCCAGCGCCGCTTCGCGCAGCGACTCCGGGACGAGACTCAGGACGACCTCGGCCGAGCGCGTCACGACCGGCAGCATCAGCAGGGAGAGCGCCAGCGCACCCTTCCAGCCGGTGAACGACTCACCGCCGATCTTCGTCGTGACGAGCGTGATGTAGATGAAGAGGCCGAAGACGATCGACGGGACGCCGGTCATGACGTCGATGAAGTAGCGGACCGCCTGGGCGAAGAGCGTCTTCTTGCCGAACTCGACGAGGTACAGCGCCACGCCGATGCCGATCGGGATCGCGATGAGCGCGGCGAGCGCGACGATCTGCAGCGTGCCCGAGGATCGCCGACTTGATGCCGCCGGGATCCCCGAGGAAGTTGCCCGTCGGGTCCGTCGAGAAGAACGACCACGACATCCCCTTCAACCCGCGGGAGAAGAGGTAGTACACGACGAGGGCCAGCGGGATCAGCGCGACGAGCGTCCCCAGGGCGAGGATCACCCGCATCAGCTTGTCCGTCGTGCGACGGCGGCCCGAGACGGGCGCCAGCAGCAGGCGTGCTGAGGTTTCCGGCGTGCTCATGTCGCGTTGGCCTCCGGGCGGTCGGCGAGGTCGGACGCGGTGGCGGACGGCGACGGCAGCCGCGTGCCCTGGCGGCGCTCCGCGCGGATGACGAGGCCGCGGGCGATGCCGTTGATGCCCAGGGTCAGGATGAAGAGCAGAAGGCCCGCGCCGATGAGCGCACCGGCGTGCAGCGGGTCGTTGGCGGCTTCGCCGAACTCGTTCGCGATGACGGCGGCGAGCGAGTAGCCCTGGTCGAAGAGCTGCTTGCCCACCACGGGCGAGTTCCCGATGACGAGCACGACCGCGATCGTCTCACCGACCGCACGGCCGAGGCCGAGCAGGGCGGCGCCGGTGATGCCGCTGCGCGAGTACGGCAGGACGGCGATGCGGATCATCTCCCACCGCGTGGCCCCGAGCGCGAGGGCGGCCTCTTTGTGCTCCGCTGGGACGGTGGCGATGACTTCGCGCGAGATCGCACTGACGATCGGCAGGATCATGATCGCCAGCAGCAGCCCGGCGATGAAGTAGTTCGGACCGGCGACGTTGCCGCCGACGAAAGGCAGGAAGGAGAGGCTGTCGGCGAAGTTCTGCTCGGTGCCGCGCAGCTTCGGGATGAGCACGAAGACACCCCACAAGCCGTAGACGACGGACGGGATGGCGGCGAGCAGCTCCACGAGGATCGTCAAGGGCTGGCGTGCCCGCACCGGTGCGAGCTCGGTGATGTACAAGGCGGTCGCCACCGCCACGGGGACGCCGATGACCATGGCCGTGGCGGAGGTGATGAGCGTGCCCGCCAGCAGGGGCCAGGCGCCGAAGACGTCCTTGGACGGGTTCCAGTCGTTGGACGTGACGAACGAGAAGATGCCCTGGTGGGCCAGCGCCGGACGTGCTTTGACGATGAGAAAGACGAAGAAGAAGGCCAGGAGCACCAGAACGAGGCCCGCCAGGAGCATGAGCCCCCGGCGGAACAACGGATCGGCGCGCCGGGCCGCCGCCGACCGCTCGAAGATCGAGCGGTCGGCGGGGTCCAGCGGTGCGGCGGCCGAGCCCATCAAGCCCCGCCGAGCGCCTTGCCGTTGCAGGTGACCGCCTTGAGGGCCTCGGTGCCCTTCGTCGCCAGCTCAGAGGGGAGCGGGGCGTAGGCGAGCTGCTTGATCGTGTCCTGGCCCTCGCTGCCGAGCAGGTAGGTCGCGAAGGCGACCAGGCCCTTGGCCTTGTTCTCGTCGCCGCCGGCCTTGCACGGGTCGGTGGGGAAGTCCAGGAAGGTCTGGGACGCGATGGGGTACGCCTTCGGGTTGGGCGAATCGATCGTGCTGATGCCCAGGTCCGCCGGAACCTCGAGGCCCTCCGCCGCGGCCGACGTGGACTCCAGCGTCGGGGCGACGAACGTGCCGGCCTTGTTCTGCACGTCGGCGAACGTGAAGTTGTTCTGCAGCGCGTAGGCCTGCTCGACGTACCCGATGCTGCCCTTCGGTCTGCTTCACCGCCGCGGCGACGCCGTCGTTGCCCTTGGCACCCGTGCCGGTCGGCCACTTGATGTCCTTGTCCACACCGGGACCGCTCTTCCACTCGGGCGAGTAGTTGGCCAGGAACTGCGTGAAGCCCTTCGTCGTGCCCGAGGAGTCGGAGCGATGGACGACCGTGATGTTCTCGTCAGGCAACGTCGACGCCGTCGTTGAGCTTGGCGATCGCGGGGTCGTTCCACTTCTTGAGCTTGCCGAGGTAGATGTCGCCGAGGGTCGCGCCGTCGAGCTTGATCCCCGAGTCCTGGCCGTCGAGGTTGTAGGAGACCGTGATGGCGCCCAGAGCGATCGGGATCTGTACCGGCGCGACCTTCATCTTGCCCTTGTCCTCGTCGTTGAGTGAGGGGTCAGAGCCGGCGAAGTCGGCCGTCCCGGACTGCAGCTGCGCGACGCCGTCGCCGGAGCCGACGCCCTGGTAGTTCACGGTGAGCCCGTTCTCCTTGAGCTTGCCGCTGACCTGCTGGTAGATCGGTGCGGCAAAGGTCGAGCCGGCGCCGTTGAGGGTCGCCGTGACCTTTCCAGATGAAGTCGCCGTCGAGTTCGAGCCAGTGCCGGCGGTGCTGTTGTCGTCGCTTCCGCAAGCGGCGACGCCGAGGGCAAGCGCCCCGGTGCCGAGCATGGCGATGAACTTGGTGGACTTCACAGACGTCTCCTTCGTGAGTTGATGGTCGGCTTCAGGATGCAGGTGACGTGCCTGGATCCTGTTGCGTCGATGTCGCTTTGGTGTGAAAAGGGTGTGAAGACTCCGGCGTGAACCGGTAGCCGAACCCGACGTGGGTGTGGATGTGCGACCAGCCGGGCAGCGCACCGTCGAGCTTGGATCGCAGCTTGTGCACGTAGACGTCGATGGAGCGATCGCCGTCTCGAAGGTCCGCGCCCCAGACCGTTCGGTACAGGTCATGCCGGGCGACGATGCCACCCTGACGGCGCACCAGGGCGACCAGCAGCTGGAACTCTCTGACAGAGAGGGTGAGCACGTGACCGGCCGCGAGGACGAGACCGTCCGCGGGGCGGATCTCGAGCTGCCCTGCGAAGAGCAGCTCGTCCGACTGTGGCTGGGCCTCCATGAGCACAACCCTCGCGCGCCGGCTCCCGCGGCCCGTTACCGGATCGTGAAGGGCCTGTGAAAGGGCTGTGAACATGTGTCTGTGCGTCTGTGCGTCTGTGCGCGAGCCGGCCGTCCGCGGCTGTGCCGAACCCGCTGAGGTCGTAGGTCTGCTCGCGGCCGCTGAACCGTCAGGCCGCCTGCGGCGTCCGCGCCGCTGCGGCCGGCCTTGCAAGCGTCTGGCGGTACCCCTCCCCGAGGCGCTCGAGCGCGCGCTCCCAGGTCCGGTCGGCCACCGCGGCCAGGCCGGCTGCAGCGAGCCGTTCGCGAAGAAGCGGCGAGCTGACGACGTCGATCAGGGCATCGGCGAGCGCATGCCGGTCCGCAGTTGCCAGCAGCCCGCTGACCCCGTGCTCCACGATCGACCGCGGGCCCCCCTCGTCCACCGCCACGAGCGGCAACCCGGACGCCTGCGCCTCGAGCAGCACCTGTCCGAACGTGTCCGTCTGGCTGGCGAAAAGGAAGGCGTCGGCGCTCGCGTAGGTCACCGCGAGATCCTCGCCGTGCTGCCAGCCCAGGAAGGTCGCGTGCGGGCCCAGGCGCTCGCGCAGGCGGTCCTCCTCGGGGCCGCCGCCGGCCAGCACGAGATGCAGGCGCGTGTCCCGGATGCGTGCGGTGAGGAACGCGTCGGCCAGCAGGTCGGCGCCCTTCTCCTTCGTCTGACGGCCGACGTACAGGACGTTGACGCGGTCCTCGGCGTCGAGCGCGGCGAAGACGTCCGTGTCCCGTTTGGACGGGTGGAAGCGGGCGAGATCGACGCCGCGGTCCCAGCGGCCGATCCGCTCAGGGGCGATGCCCATCTCCCGCAGCACCTCGTCGCTCTGCGGTGACGGGGAGAGGACGTGGCCGCAGTGCCCGTAGAACCCGGCGACCGCCATCCGGGCCAGGAGCCCCAGCCCCGGATCGGCGCTGCGCAGACCAGCGTACGCGGCCAGCTCGGTGTGGTAGCTGCCGAGCACCGGCAGGTCCATCATGCGGGCGACGAGGCCGGCCGTGACCCCGGCCGGGCCGGGCGAGCAGAGATGGACGAGGTCATACCGGCCGTCCGCGAGCGTCTCGACGACGGCGGGCAGGGACGGAACCCCGATCTGCAGGCCGGCGTAGAACGGGATGTCCACATCGGCGACCGAGCTCAGACGGCGGTCGACGTTGCGGTCGGTTCCGACGACCTCGATCTCGAAGCCGGGGACGCCGCGCTCGCGGATCTCGTCGAGCGTATGCGTGACGCCGTGCATGCTCCCCACCCCGTCGGCCACCAGGGCGACGCGCAGCGGACGCCCGGTTCCGTTGAGCTCGGAGGCCAGTTTGCCACGCTCCCTGCCGAGGAAGGCAGCCGCCGGCGCGTAGGGGATCGCGGCGATGCAGGCGTCGAACAGGCCTGTGGCCGCCTGCAGGTAGTCGGCGCCGGCCGGCCGCTCGGCCGCCGCCACGAGGTCCTCGACGACGGCGGCGAGCTTGCGCTCGTGTTTGCGCCGTGCTCGACGGAAGAGATCCCGGTGGTCGAAGTCGTCGGCCTGCAGATACGCAAGCAACTCGGCCTCGGTGAGGTCCAGTTCGACGGCGGCCAGCCACGATCGCAGCAGCGCGCGAGCATCCTCGGGCCCCAGGTCGCCGGCGACGGTGCCGCCGCCACGCGCCTCCCCCTCGCTCATGATCCGCTGCACCATCTTCAGCACGGACTGTGGGTCCGGACGGGTGGCGGCGGCGCTGACGTCGCCGCGCCCGAGGGCGCGCGTGGCGAGCCCCATCGCGGCGTGCGCCCACCCCTCGGCGCTGCCCTGCCGGCCGCCGGCCATCGCCTGCCCGGCGCGGATGTGGGCGAGGAATGCCTCCGGGGTCTGCGCCCGCGGCGTCCGCGTGAAGGTGCGGCCGATGTCCACGCCGGCGTGGTCGTCACTGCCGCCGATCCCGATGCCGCCGTGCGTCTCGATGTAGACCGCCGCCGGCTGGTTGAGCTCCGGGGCGCGTGCGCCGTTACGCGTCTCCCAGACGGGGAAGAGCTGGGCGAGCCGTCGTCGATGGCGAGCCGTCAGCGGGGCGGCGACCGCGTAGAAGGGGTGCGCCAGTGCCGCGGTGATGTCCCGGTCGTGCAGGTACTCGGCGCAGACCTCGACGTCGTCGTTGTGGGCCTGAAGCCAGTCGTGGTCGTCGGGCGTGATCCCGAGGCAGAGGACGTGCACCGCCTGCGGCTCACCCTTGAATGCCACCGTCAGCTCTTCGCTGAGGAAGACCCGCGGGTCATCGGCGATCTGCTGGGCACCGGCGATCGTGTCGTGATCGGTGATGGTCACGAAGTCCATCCCCCGGCGGAGCGCCAGCTCCAGGACGTCCTCCGGCGGTGTCGCGCATTCCGGAAGGCCGAGCGAGGTCTGGACCCCGAGCTTGGACAACACGCTGGCGGTGCTGTGGCAGTGCAGGTCGACCCGACTGGTCGCCGGATCCTGGTCGTGGAGCGTCATCGGTGCGCCTCCTCCTGTCTTGATGTGAGGTGGAGGTTGGCGCCCGTCTCGCGCAGGGTTGTGTCTTTCCCGCAACCGGCGCGTGACCGGATCGTGAACGCCGGCCGCCGCTGAGGAGGACGCCCGGCAAGGCCCGCCTACGTCCCCGTCTTCTCCATGTGGACCTCCAGAGCCGCGTAGGCGTCCTCCACGGCGCGCTTGGCAGCCGTGTGGCGCGCGGTGGACTTCGCCGAGGCGTACTGCGAGGCCCATGCCTCGGGACCGGCGAGCTCGTCCTCGAGTGCCGCGAGGTCCTCCTCGGCCTTCTCGACGGTCCGCTCGAGCTTGGCGAGCTCCTTCAGCGCGTTCTTGGAAGGTGACGCGGGCCTGATCGGCGCAGGGACGGACGATGAGCCGTTCCCCCCGTTCACCGACGCCTTGGCGGCCGCCTGCTCGGCCCTGACCTTGCCGGCCGGCGCACGCTCGCTGTCCGCGCTCGTCTCCCCCGTGCTGCGGGTGATCGCCCGACCGTCGGCGTCGCGCTCCTCCCTCCCGGCGCCCAGCGGGTTCAGGCGTGGCGGCGGCATCGGTGGCTCCTCGAGCCCCAGCGCTCGCCGTTCGTCGCGAATGCGCAGGTACTCCGGCCACCCTCCGACGTACGAGTGCAGCCCGTAATCCTGGATCGCGACGGTGCGGGTGCCCACCGCCTCCAGGAGCGCGCGATCGTGACTCACGAGAAGGATCGCTCCCTCGTAGCCCTTCAGCGCGTCCTCCAGCGCCTCGCGGCTTTCGATGTCGAGATGGTTCGTCGGCTCGTCGAGGATCAGGACGTTCGCCCCGGACGACACGAGGATCGCCAGGGACAGACGCTGGCGCTCGCCGCCGGAGAGGCCGTCCAGCGGCTTCTCCGCGGTCTCCCCGCTGAACAGAAAGCGCCCGAGGAGCGCGCGGGCCTGGTTCGGGGGCAGCCCCGTGCGCTTCACGCAGGCCTCCACGACCGTGCGCGCACCGCCCCACCCCAGCTCCTCGCCGTGCTGGGAGAGGTAGGCGAGCTGGACGTTGTGACCGAGGCTGAGCTTGCCTTCATCGAACGGCCGGCGGCCGGCCAGGGCCTCGATGAGCGTCGTCTTGCCCGCGCCGTTGGGCCCGACGAGCGTCACGTGCTCGCCCCGCTCCAGCCACAGCTCGGCCTTGTCGACGAGCGTCTTGGGCGGGTCCGCCGGGACCGCGAGGTGGCCGTCCGTGAGCTCGAAGATGACGCGCCCGGTGCGCGACACCTTCTTGAACTCGAACTCCAGTGCGGCGCCGGCCTTCGGGTCGCGTTCGATCTTCTCGATCTTGTCGAGCTTCTTCACACGCGACTGGGCCTGCTTGGCCTTCGTGGCCTTCGCGCGGAAGCGCTCGACGAAGCCTTCCAGCCGCGCGATCTCCGCCTGCTGCTTCTCGATCGCCTTGCCGAGCGCCATCTCGCGCATGGCCTGCTCCCGGCGCCACTGATGCCACGTCCCCTTGAAGTACTTGGCACGGCCGGCCTCGAGGTCCAGGACGTGGGTGCCCACGGCCTCCAGGAACCACCGGTCGTGGGCGACCATGATGACGGCGGTGTCGAGGTTGACGAGCGTCTGCTCCAGCCATTCGAGCGACTCGATGTCCAGGTGGTTCGTCGGCTCGTCCAGCAGCAGGAGGTCCGGCTCGGCGGCCAGCGCGCGGGCGAGGGACGCACGGGTGAGCTGGCCGCCGGAGAACGTCCCCAGCGGACGCTCGAGGTCTGCGTCGACGAAGCCCAGACCGTGGATCATCGTGCCGGCGCGGTCGCGCCATCCGTAGCCACCGACGGTCTCGAACTGCGCCTGGACCTTCGCGTAGCGGTCGAAGACCCGCTCGTCGCCTTCGCCCATCCGCAGCTCCAGGGCGGTCAGCTCGGCCTCCAGTTGCAGCGGCTCCTTGCAGGCGGAGAGGACGTACTCGCGCAGGCTCAGCGCCTGTTCGCGCGGCGGGCGCTGGTCGTGCAAGGCCATCCGCGTGCCCTTGGCCAGGACCAGCTCGCCGACGTCGATCCCCGTCTCCCCCGACAGCATCCGCAGCAGCGTCGTCTTGCCCGCACCGTTGCGACCGGCGATCGTCAGCCGCTCACGCCGCTCGACCTTGAACGAGACCCCGCGGAGCAGGGGCTCGCCGGCCATGTCCTTTCCCAGGTCCGATGCGATGACGACCGCCATGTCCCACAGGGTAGGTTCTCACGCCGAAGTTGACCCTCACGCCCCGATTTGACACACTGTCAAATATGGCGACCGCACCGATCGACCGAATCACCCGGATCCCGGACCCCGCCGAGGCGGTCCCCGTCCTGGCCTGGCCCACGCTGAGCATCTTCACCGGCGGCTACGCCCTGTGGATCACGGCGGCGGTGCTCTACCTGACCGGCACGGTGTCCTGGATCGTGTCGATCCCGCTCGCGGCGGTGGCGTCGTTCGTCCTGTTCACGGTGGCCCACGACTCAGCCCACCACTCCCTCTCGTCCAACACGAACCTCAACACGTGGCTCGGGCGTTTCGCCACGCCGATGTTCGCGCTGCACGCGCCCTACCGGGTCTGGCGCTTCATCCACATGCAGCACCACCGTCACACGAACCACGACGACGGCTCTGACCCTGACCACTACTGCGTCGAAGCGCCCCGCTGGCAGCTGCCGCTGCGCTGGGCCACGATCGACCTGTGGTACATGGTCTTCTACGTGCCGAAGCTGCGCTCGCGCCCGGCGGCGGAGAAGCGCGGCCTGGCGATCCAGTGGGCCATCGCGGGCTCGATCATCGCGGCGTGCATCGCGACGGGCCACGGCGTCGACTTCCTCGTCGTGTACCTCATCCCCCAGCGCATCGCCATCACCTTCCTCGGATGGGCGTTCGACTACCTGCCGCACACCGGGCTGCACGAGACGCCGAAGGGCGACAAGCTCAAGACGACCCGCAATCGCATCGGACACGAGTCGCTCCTGTCCCCCCTGCTGCTCTTCCAGAACTACCACCTCGTGCACCATCTGCATCCGATCGTGCCGTTCTACCGCTACGTCGCGGTGTGGCGGAAGAACGAGGCGAAGTACCTGGAGGGCGATCCGGCGCTCTCGACGGTCGGCGGTCGTCCGCTCACCGCGGACGAGTACCGCGAGCTGCGGGCCCACGCGCACTGAGCGCTGCCCGCGGGCGGGGGAAGTGGCGCCGTGTCCCACGGGTGCGCGCCCGCTGCCTCGCACCCGCTGACAGCCCCTGAGCGCATACGGCGCTCGAACCTGTCATCGAGGAGGCTCCGGGCCCGGCCTGCCCCTGCGCCCCGCGGTCGGAGCCTTCACGACGCCTCGTCCGAGCGGCGCAGGACCTCGCAGAGCAACAGCGCCACGTGGAGGCGCAGCGCTTCCTCTTCGACGCGATGGCCGAGGAGGTCGGCGGCCCGCTTGACGCGGTAGGCGACGGTGTTCTCGTGCACCGACAGGCGGCGGGCGGCGCGGACGAAGCTCGCGCCCTCCTCGAGGAAGACCCGCAGCGTGGCGACCAGCCGGCGCATCGCGTCCGTCTCGTCCCCGAGCGGGCCGAGCTCGCGCTCGACGTAGCGGCGGGCCTCGGCCAGATCGGTGGTCAGCAGGGCGGTGAGCGCGACGTCGTCGAAGCGGACCCTGGCCCCGACCGAGCGTTGGGCCAGCAACGCGACGCGTCGGGCGGTGAGCGCCTCGGCGTGGCTACGGCGGAAACCGTCCACCCCCAGCCCGGGCTCCCCGAACGAGATACGGGCACCGGCCTTGGTGAGCAGCGGCGCCAGGTCGGCGGTCAGCGTGATGGGGTCCACGTCCTCCCCCGCGACCGCGACCCACCCCCAGACGACGGTGCGCCCGGACGGCACGACGAGCGAGGCGCCTGTTCCCAGCGCGCTCGCGATCGCGGCCGCAGCCTGGGAGAACGCAGAGCCGGTGTCCTCGGCGTCCGCGGTCTCCTCACCCCAGAGGATGAAGGCGACATGGCGGCGGGCGAGCTCGTAGCGCAGGCGCTGGCTTGTCCGCTGCTCGTCCACCGGGTGTCCCTCCAGGACGAGGCGGATCTCCTCCGAGCGCTGGGCGACGGCGGAGCGCGCCCACCGTTCCTTCTCCGCGACGAACGCGGTGGCCAAGGGCCCTGACACCGCGTCGACGTACCCGAAGGTCCAAGCCGAGCAGTAGGCGATGGCCTCGGCGAGAACCTCGCGATCGTCGATCGCGTCGCGCATGAGCTCGAGCCAGATCTGCCAGAAGGCTCCGTGTCCGACGCGGTAGACGCCGAGCAGCGCCTCGACGGGCAGGCCGCGGTGGACGAACTCCCGGCTGTAGTGCAGCGCCTCGGCCGGGGGCTGGACCCCAGCGGGGTCGACCCCGTCGCGCAGCATGGCGACGACGAGCGAGATGTTCGCCCGGCAGCTCGCCTCGGTGTCCTCGACGATGTCGTCGGTCAGGACGTCCATCGCGGTGTGGATCGACTGGGCCATGTCCTGCGCGATCCGCCCCAGTTGGGGAACGACCTCCTCCGACAGCGCTCCGAGCGCCGCGCGGCATGCCTCTGACGGCTCAGGTACGACGGCACTCAGCGTGAGCACGAACCCCTCCCTCATCCACTGCGACCGGTGCTATGACACGGGCTGCTCCCTGCAGCTGTCCTCTTGAGGACCTTGCGTGGCTGACACCATGTCAGATCACCCCGGTACCCGCCAACCTTCAAGTGCATCGCCCAGAGCGTCAGCATGGGAACGCAATTCAGCCTGGCCGATCTCATCCAGCTCGTCCCCCCGAGCGAGCTGGGAGAGCGAACGGACCCGTTCCCCGCGGCGGGCGAGGTCGTCGTCCTGCACGAGGACCGCCACCCCGTTCTGACGAGCCGCTGTGAACTCCGCACGCAGAAGGTCGACCGCGGCGACAAGCTGCGCCCCGGCGGCACGCCACCGCTCCTGGTCGAGGTCCAGCGACGCGCGTAGGACGAGCTCCTCGCTCTCCAGGAGGTCCAGGGTCCCCCGCAGCGCGAGCGCCACCGTCTCGCTCGGCCCGAGCTTGACGGCCCGGTCCAGGGAAGGTGGGCGGGGCGCCGGCGCGAGAAACGCCTCGGTCCACTGACCTTGGGTCAGCGGCCGCGCCTCGCCGAAACCGAAGCGCACGGCTCGCGGGTCGGCGCGCGTCACCTCCGCGACGTACGGATCGCGCGCCGCGGCACGGTGGGCGCGGATCGCGGTGTTGAGCACGCCGAGGATGGCCTCCACGAGCTCCTCGCGCTCGTCCTCCTGACGGCGCAGACGCTCAAGGCGCCCTGAGGCCTCGCCCTGGGTCGCCGCAGGCTGACCGGCGCCGATCCACATGACGCGCAGCACCGGGACATCGGTGGGCACCGCGGCAGCGGACTCGTCGCGGGTGCGGCGCCGCAGGCCCTTCGTCGTCGTCGTCCCGTCCACGATCTTGATCTGCAGGACGTCCTGCGTGCCGGCCTCGCCCTCCTCCCCGTCGACCGCCACGACGTAGCGCCCGGCACCCGGGCCGATCGCATGGACGAACTCCAGCTCGACGAACGGCAGCAAGGGGGTCATCGGGACGATGCCCCCCCGGGACGGGCCTTGCGGAAACGGTCCAGGAGCACCATCGCCAGGAGGCCGAAGGCGGCGAAGTCCACGAGGAACGACACGGGCCCCGCGTAGGCGTCCGTGATCCACAACGCCACGACCGTGTGCAGGGCGACGACCGGCAGGAACGCCAGCAGCAGGGTGTGCGACTTGAAGCCGCTGAAGTGCTCACGGGCGCAGAGCTCGATCACCCCGACGGTCGCCATGAGCACGCCGGCGCCGATCAGCGCCGCGCCAGAATCCAGCCCGCGGATGAAGCCGACAGCCGTGATCGCCACGCCGAGCCCCATCGCGATCTCGGTGAGCGGCAACGGATGCCACAACGGACGCGGTCGCGTCTGGATGCGCTGGCCGGTTCGGGTCCGCGGTGTGCGCCCGGAGCCCGCGGACCGCGCAGCGACCGCCGTCTGCGCGGCGGTGGCGCCGGGCGCCCGCCGCTCGCCGGGTGCGGCGCGTTTGCGTGAACGTCTGCCCATCTCAGCTCTCCCGCCGGTGGATGGCGCTGATGGCCTCCACGAGCTCGTCGCGGATCGACTCCAGTGCCGCGGTGTCCTGCCGGGCCGGGCCGCGACGCCGGTTGGCCCGGTGCGTCGCCCACAGACGCTCACGGACGATCTCCGTCGTCAGCTCCTGCTCGAGCAACGCGATCTGGCGCAGCAGCTCGCGGCGCATCGGGCCCTCGTCGGTGACCGGCAGCTCGACGGGCGGGGTGGCCGGTGGGGCGCTGTCACCCAGGCGGTCCCTCGTGCGGATCACGCGACGTTCCCGCTGCCCTTGTCCGCGCGACCGGCGTTCCATTCGCCGACCGCGCCGGTCGTCCACGCCGGCCCACGGCCGCCCGGCCACCAGCCGAGCAGAAGGATGCCGACCGACCCGATCCAGCCGATCACGAGACCCTGGCCGGCGACCGGCACCAGGACGGAAGCCAGCGCGCCGCCGACACCGAAGTACCCCATGAACTTCGTGAGCAGTCCGACCCTCGCGGCGGCCAGCGACGTCCAGCCGAGCCAGACGGAGAACGCGATCGCGGTGAGGATCGTCGCCACGGACGTCACCCGCTGGGCGGTGCCGTCCTGGAGCAGGTCCTTGGCGCGGGACTCGGTGCGCGGGCCGCCGCCGACGAAGTCATGCGCGGCGTCGATGAGCGCGAACTGGCTGGCCACCACGGCGACGGCGAGCGCCAGCGGCGCGGCGACCGCAAGGATCCGCATGGCCCGCGGGGTCTGCTCGCGGACGGCGATGAGCGACACGAGGTGGGCGCTCACGGCGACGAAGGTCAGCAGCGACAGGACGCGCAGCGAGACCGCGCCCCACAGCAGGCCGGCGTCCGAGTCGGCCTGCGTCAGCGAGCGCATGGAGGCTGTCGCCTGCGTCCCGGGCGACGTGGACCCGACAAGGAGCGCCAGCGCGGCGAAGCTCGCGAGCACCGAGAGGATCGCCAACCCTCCGGCGATCCTGTTGCGGCCCGCCTCCTGCGCAAGCGTCTGCGGCGGCACGACCGCGAAGTCGTGCTCTGCGCTCTGTGGTGCGTCCGTCATGCCACCACCTTGACCCGTTCTCCGTCAGCGTGCGCCGCCGCGTGACGGCCGGCACCTCGGCGCTGGTCCAGCGCCGCGCTCAACGCCGGAACGAGCCAGATCGCCAGCGCGGCGCAGAGCAGCACCTCGAAGGCGACGAGCAGGCCGAACTGCTGCAAGAGCTCCAGGCGACTGGCCGCGAGCGCCGCGAAGCCGACCGCGACCGCGACCGCCGAGACCGCGACCGCACCGCCGACCCGGCGAACCGACTCATCGCGCGCGTCGAGCACGGAGGCTCCGGCTCGACGCGCCTCGTCGTAGCGGGCCTCGAGCAGGAGACCGAACTCGACTCCGACCGCGAGCACCAGCGGCTCCAGTCCTGCACCCAAGGGAGAGAGCTCGACGCCGCTCACCCGCAGGGCGAGCGCCGACACGCCCGCGGCCAGCACCGTCGGGACGAGCGGGATCAGGGCCCTACGCCAGTCGCGCCGGACGGCGCCGAGCAGCAGTGCGACCGCGGCAAGCGCCATGAGCAGCAGCCCCGGGCGGGCGCCTTCCAGATCGTCGACGCTCTGGACGCCGCGCGCGACGAGGCCGGTCGGCGTGAGCTGGACGCCGGGCGGGAGCGGGCGCATGGATGCCTCGATCTTCGCCAGCATCCGTCCCTGCTCCTTCACCGGGACACTGGGCACGCCGAAGGAGAGCTCTGCGCGCTTGCCGTCCCGCGTCACCACCGCGTCGAGAAAGTACCGCGGGACGAGCGACAGCAGACGCTTCACCGAGGCGTCGGTCGGCGTCACCTGCTCGGTCGTGAGCAGCTCGGCGACGTTCGGGCCCGGGCGCAGGCGCCGGTCGGTCGCCGCGGCGCGGCGTACGGCTGCCCGCTGCCACGTCAGCACACGGGGCGACAGCACGTTCGCACCCGTGACCGCCAGCCGCAGGACCCCGCCCGTCTTGAGCTCGCGCTCGACGTGCTGCAGGCGTTCGAGCTCCGGTAGATCCTTCGGGGCCAGCGCCTGCAGGTCGCTCTGCACGCGGGTCCCCCCGGAGACCGCGATCCCGCCGACGGCGAGGCCGGTCAGCACCGCGAGCAGGACCCCACCGGGAAGCACGGTCCGCCGGGAGAACACCGGCAGCTCTGGCGGGCTCCCGGCTGCGCCGACGTCCCGCCACGACATGAGCGCCGGCCCCAGGAGGAGCACGACGACGAGCGACAGGCCGGTACCGACCGCCAACGTCACGCCCAGGCGATCGATCAACGGAATCGGCGAGACCGTGAGCGTGAGAAAGCCGACGCTCATCGCGGCCGCGGCGAGCACGAGCACCGGCGCCAGCGCGCGGCGGGCCCGGGCGGCGGCGTCGCCAGGCACGGCACCGCGTCCTCGCTCAAAGCGGTAACGCGCCTGCAGTTGGACGCCGAAATCGACGGCGATGCCGAGCACGATCGGCAGCGCGGCGACGGTCGCCGGGGTGAGCCCCAGACCGAGCACGCGTGAGGCTGCCGCGGTCAGCAGGACACCCGAGGCCGCGATGCCGAGCAGCCGTAGCCTGCGGCGCCCACGGCGGAACCCGAGCAGCAGCGCAAGCACCAGGCCGAGGGCGACGACCGGCGACAACCGCAGCAGGTCGCTGGAGAACGAATCCGCGATCCCGGCGACGAGCAGGGGGACGCCCGCGACCGTGATGTCCACGTCGTCCAGGCCCGAGGTGTCGGCGAGCGTCTGCAACCGGCGACCGAGCGCCTGCAGGCGCCGGCCTTCCAACCCGGGCTCGGGCCGGACGAGCACGAGCGCGTGATCGGCGTCGGGGAAGAGCCAGGAGAAGCGTTCCTTCGGCTGCGCGCCCGCGCCGAAGACGACCGAGAGGACGAAGTTGCGATTGCTCAGCGACGGGATGCCGGTGCTGCCGAGCCGGACGAGGAGGTCCAGGTAGGCATCCTTGCTCGGGCCCAGCGAGTCGATGCGGGCCCGCTCGCCGGCCGCCGCAGCCTCCTCCGGACGTGCTCCGTCCGCCCGGGCCTTCGCGGCCGCCCTGCGAGCCGCGTCCCCGGCGGCCTTCGCCACCGGGCCGAGCTCGCGGCGCAGCAACTGCTCGATCTGCACGAGCGATGCGTTGAGGAACGTTCCCGGGCCGTAGACCGAACGGACGCCGGGCAGCCGCGCCGCCTTGCCCTCGAGGTTGAGCAGTCGCAGCAGGTCTTCCCCGACGAGCGTGCGCGTGGCCAGGTCGCCCGAGATGCTCATGACGATCGGCTCGTCGCCGAAGGCCCGCTCCTGCTTGGGCGTCTCGCGACCGACCGGCGAGGACGGGTCGGCCAGCAGCGACGGCGACGCCGACGGCCGCAGACCCGCCGCGAGCAGCGCGGACCCCATCGCGATGACCAGGACCGCGACGGCGATGGCCCGCCTGCTCATGGCGGTCATGGACCGGCTTGGACCCGCGGGTAGCTCCCGTCACCCGCCTTGGGCGAGTTCAGGTCGCCGGGCTTGGGGTTGGGGTTCTGCTCTTCGCCGGCCAGGACTCCGGCAGAGCCGACGGCGATGAGGCCTTGGATGAGCTTGCGCTGATCGGGCGTGAAGGCGGCGATCGAGCTCGCCGACAGGATCGCGTGGACGCGGCCCTTGTGCCCGATGGCGTCCTTCGTCTCGAACACCGAGCCGTTGTTGGCGAACATGCCGCCGATCTCCGGGGCGTACGGGCTGAGGTACTGCACCGCCGGGCCGGCCTGACGGAGGAACCGGTCAAGGGCCCCGATGGCTGGGGTCAGGCCCCGGGCGAATGGTGTGAGCTGCTTCAGCAGAGGATCGGCCCGCTTCAGGGCGCCAGGCAGGACGGCGAAGAGCGTCCGGGTCTGCGACACCGCCGGCTGCAGGTCCTTCAGCACCGGCTCCAGGTCACCGCTGACGGTCGCCAGGTCGTCGAAGACCGGTGCCGAGCGGGTGGAGAAGTCGCCGAGCCGGCGGACGCTGCTGCGGGCCTGCGTCAGCGTGGGCCCGAGCTCGCGGATCGCGGCGCGCAACTGCCCGTCACGACTGGCAGCGGCGATCGCCGCACGCTTGGCCTGGACCGAGAGCGTACGCACGTCCTGCGTACGGTCGCCGAAGGCCTGCATGACCTCGCCGGTGTTCGAGATGAGGGCCGCGAGCTCGCGCTTCTGCCCGTCGAGGACCCGCAGGACGGTGCCACCGTCGCGGCTCGTGGGGCGCATGGCGGCCCAGATGCGGTTGATGTCCTGGCCACGGCCCGAGAGGCCGGGGCCGAGCCCGTCGAGGTTCTGCTGCACCCGCCGACGGGTCGACGGGGTCAGCGTGTTCAGGATCTGGTCGAGCTGGACCGCCTCGCGAGCCTGGTCCAGCGGGATCAGGCCGCCACGCGGCAGCTTGCCCGCCTGCGGGGACCCGGGCTGGATCTGCAGGTAGTTCTCGCCGACGAGGGTCTTCGTGCGCACTTCGACGACGGCGTCCTTGTAGACCGCGAAGTCCTTGTCGGTGAGCTCGAACTCGACCTTGGCCTGGTCGCCGACGCGTTCGATCTTCGAGATGACGCCGACCTTGACGCCGGCGCTCCGCACGTCACCGTTGTTCGTCAGCTGAAAGGCCGTCGGGACCCGCGCGCTGGCGTACATCGGCCGGTTCAGCCGGATGTGACCGCCTGCCGCAAGGAACAGGTAGACGAGGATCGCCATGCAGATGGCCGCGAAGGCGAGCAGTCCGGCGATCTTGGCACCACGGTGCTCGATCCTCATCGGGAACCTCCGGTCTTGCTCATGCACTGGGGCGTACGGGTCTGCCCGGTCGCGCCGAGGGGGGCGACGCCGCCGAACGTGTCAGCGTCCTGGGAGTCGTTGCCGCGCGGGTAGGCGCCGTAGGCATCGGAGAACTTCACGACGGAGAGGGTGTCGTTGAAGAAGTGCCCGATGACGTCGAAGCATGGCGGCAGCTGCTTTGTCAGGCGGTCGTAGGCCGGGGCCTGAGTGCGCAGTTCACCGAAGGCCCGGCTGAGCGCCGCGGATGTGGGCCGCAGGTCTCGGGCCAGCGGGGAAAGCGCCACGACCGACGGCTGTAGCGCGGTGAGCGCGGGCGTGGCCTGGGTGCTGAAACGCTCCAGGGCCTGCATCCCCGCCTCGAGGTTGTCGGCGACCGGGCCGAGCGACTGAAGGGCCGGGTCCAGCTGGTCCTGGGCAGAGCGCAACGACGCAAACGCCGTTCTCAGGGTGTCGAGGGTCGGCGGGATCTCGCGCAGGGTCGCATCAAGCTGGCGATCGGCTCCCGACAGTTCGGCGAGCGTCGCGTTGCCGGCGCCGACGAGCGTCGTCACCTGCCGATCTCGCTGGGCCAGCGCCTTCGTCAGCGCGTTGAGGTTCGTGACGAGGTGAGCCATCTGCCGGCGGCGTTGGGCGACGATCGTCGTGGTGCGCTCGGCCGCGGTGAGAAACGGGCTCAGCTGCCCGAACGCCCATTTGAGGTCCGTGCCGTTGTCCTTCAGCCCACGGCCGAACTGATCCATCAGGATGCGCAGCCGCGTCCGCGTCGCGGTCGGGAACTCGTTGAGGACGCGGGAGATGTCGACAGGCGACACGGTGCGCGCCGCGACGAGCGCCTTGTCGTCCGTTCCGACCTTGCCCGCTGCCTTGTGGCCGCGGCTCTCGATGTTGACGTACATGTCCTGCAGCGGCGTCAGCGGACGCAGGCGGATCTTCGCATCCTTGTAGATCGGGCCGTACTCCTTCTTCAGCTGCATCTTCAGGACGGCACGGCCGTCCTTGTTCGTCGCCTCGGTGACGACCCCGACCGTGACGCCGGCGATCTTCACGCGCTGCACCCCCGGGGTCACGCCCTTGACGTTGTCGAACTGCGCGCTGAACGTGTACTTCTCCTCCCAGAACCGGTTGTAGAACTGGTTCTTGAGCACGACGGCCAGGCAGAACACTGCGACGCCGATGAGGAACAGGTACTGCATGAAGGGGCGCCGGGAGCGCGACAGCTCGAGCTTCAGGCGGTCGGTGTTGATGGGCATCAGCGTGCTCCCTTCCGGGCGGCGGCGATCGTTCGGCTCGCCTGCGGCGTGAGCCCCATGAGCAGTGACGGGAGCATCTTCGTCGCGGCGTTGCGGCACTTGACGAGCTGGGCGGCGTTCGGGTCGCCGATCGACAACGAGCACGGAAGGGCGCCGACCGAGTCAAAGCCCTGCCCCGCCATGAAGCGGTTCACGTGGCCGTTGGCGTCGAACTGCTGCGAGATCGATGCCAGCCCCCCGAAGAACGGCCCGATCGCCTGGTAGTTCTTCAGCTTGGTGCCGGCGTCGGTCTTGTCGAGGAACGGGATGATCTGCTCCTGCAGGCGCTTGAGGGTCGGCTGCAGGGCGACGAACGTCGGCCTGCCCTCACGCGACGCAGCGGCCAGATCCGTCAACGCGGGCTCCAGGTTGCGCAGCGCAGGCAGCGCCTTCGGCGTCAGCGCGCTCAGCGCGCTCAGCGCGCCGGTCGTCCGCGAGATCGCCGGGGCCGTGTCCCGCAGGCCGGGGCGCAGACGCGCGGCGACAGGGTCGAGGATGTCGAGCGTCGTGCGCACGCGACCGAGCGTCGTGCGCGTCTCGCGCATCGTCTGCGGAGCGCGCTGCAACATCGCCGACAGGTCGGCACGTCGTGCGGCGGTGACGCCGAGCACCATGTCGGCATGGTCGATGAGACCGCCGAGCGCGACCTCGTCCTGCGAGAGGGCGTCGAGGGTCTTGCCGGCGGACCGCGCGAGCTCCGGTAGGTCGTTGCCGGGGTGGGTTCCGCGGAGGGCCTGCATCGCCGGGGCGACCGGCGTCAGGGCGGGGTCGAGCTTGTCCACGGCCTGGCCGATCTGCGGGCCGCTGACGGCCTTGTCGCCCTCCTTGAAGAAGAGACGGACGCCGCGGCGGCTGTCCTCCTGGTAGCTGTCGAGCAGCTCGTCGAACTCGACCTGGCTCTCGGTGCGCGAGAGCGGGATGGTCTTGTCGCCGAGCTCAGGCATGTCCGAGGAGCCCGGCGTGAGCTCGATGTACATGTTGCGCGCCAGGAGCGTGCGCCAGTACAGACCGGCGGTGGCGTCGCTGTGGAGCTTGAAGCCCTTCGGCCTCACACGCATCTTGACGATGGCGCCGTGACCGGACGGGTCGCGCTTGACGTCGGTGACCTCACCGACGTCGACCCCGTTGACGCGCACGAGGTTCCCCGTGATGACGTTCGTCGCCCGGTCGAAGTGCGCGGAGACCGTGTCGCCGTCCTTGGGAAGGAATGGGATCGACCGGGTGAAACCGCTGTAGAGCACGAGGGCGATGACGCCGATCAGGATCAGCCCGTTGCGGATCGGGCGCGCCCGGTGCTGACCGGGGGTCGGCTCAAAACGCGCCATGAGGTTGAAGCGGCTCATCGTCCTGCCCTGAGTTTCTGGGTGTCGGGGGCGCAGGGACCCGGGTACGGCGACTGCGTCACCCCCGGGATCTTCTTCGTGTAGCCCTGCAGCGTCTCGGGTGTGCCTTCCGCGCTGAACCGCAGCACGCCGCTGTAGCTCGCCTGGTAGGCGAGGGTGTCGCGCCAGTTGCCGAAGAAGCGTCGGAAGTCGCAGTCACGCGGGCCGAGTTCACGCAGGAGCGGCAGGCTCGCCTGGAGCGTCTTGTCGAGCGTCGGCAGCACGGGCTTGAGCGTCTTCAACACGGCCAGCGTGGGGGGCACGGCGGTCCGCACGTTCCCGAGGGTGTTCTGCAGCGCCGACAGTCCGGGGGACGCCTCGGCGAGCAGACCGCGGGTGTTGCGCAGCGTCGGGAGCGCCACCCGCAGCGTCGGCTCGGCGTTGCGCCCGACCCGCTCGAGCGACGTGAGCACGGGATCGATGCGCGTGAGGTCGGTCTGCACGGAGCGCAGCGCTGCAGGCGCGACGTCGAGGGCGCGCGCCAGGGCGTCGTCCTCGGCGGCGAACGGGCGCAGCGCCTTGGCCTCAGGGGCAAAGCCCGTGGCGATCTCGTCCCGCACCGGGTCCGCAGCGGTTGCGGCCGCATCCGACCCGTTGATGAAGCGCTCGACGCCGTCGGGCACGTCGTTGACGGCCCGGGCCACCGACTGCAGGTGCGTGAGCGTGGGCGGCGCGGCCTTGATCGCCGCGTTGATGTCCTCGCCGCGTGAGAGGAAGCCCTTGCCGAGCTCCGTCAGGAGCTGCTGGGTCTTCTGGCGGTGGTCGGCGTCGAGGGTGGCCAGCGCCTCGTCGATCTGCACCGTGACCGACGTGTTGGACGCGGGGATCGTGTCGCCCTCCTCCAAGGGCGTGCCCTTCGTGCCGGGATGCAGCTCGACGAAGCGGACGCCGACGGGGCTGCGAGGTCGCACCTTCAGCGTCGTGTCCGACAGCAGCGGCTTCATCTCGGGCTTGAGCTGCAGGTCGACGACCCCGAGCCCGTGCTCCACGCGGGGGCGGAGGATCTGACCCACGAGCTCGCCACCGACCCGGACCTGATAGCTCGAGGTGAGGTTGTCCGCGTTCTTGAACTGCGCGTTGACCGTGTAGTACGACCGGCCCGGAATCGAGTTCGGCGAGTTGTAGCCGACGTACAGCAAGGTCAGCGCAGCGAGGACTCCCGCCAGGCCGAGCGTGACCATGAACGGCCGGCCGTGGGTGAACGACGCGGGGCGACCACGCTCTCCGTCTGCGGAGCGCAGGCGGGGGATGCTCAGACGACTCATGGGCCCACCAGGTAGTTGAGGAGCGTGCCGGCGTCGCTGCCACCGGTCGGTGTGCCACCGCGCGAGCCTCCGGGTTTGGCGAGACCTCGTCGGGCCTCGTTCAGCAGGGCGTCAACGCCGGAGGTCGTGCGGGCCGCCGCGTCCTGCAGGGCCTTGTCGATCGCCGGGATGCCGGTCTTCGGGACGTGCGGCAGCTTGACCGGCGGCAGCTTGACGACCGGGAGCTTCGGGGTGGCGGCGGGCTTGGGTGCCGCGGGCGACTTGGGGGCGCTCTTGGCTTTCGCCGGCGTGAGGAACGGTTCGATGTAGCGGTCCACGACCGTCTTGGCGGTGACCTTGTCGACCTCGATCCGCAGCCCGAACAGGTGTCCGAGGCCGTCGGACTTGGAGATCGTGCTCGCCCAGCCGTTCATGAGGCCGAGCATGTTGTCCAGGGCCTGTTTGTCGAACGAGTCGACCAGCGGCTTCAGGTCGCGGGCGAACGTCGCGAGGTTGATGCTCGTCGGGCGCAGGCGCTGCACGGGCGACCGTGCCTCCACGCCGAGGCGCGTCAGGCTCGGGGCGGTGGCGCGGACCGCGGCCAGCGCGGGCTTTGCGTCCTGCGCGAACGACGGGAGCTCCTTGAGCGTGGAGGCCAGCACGGGTGCCGTCTTGCGCAGCTGGCCGGCGAAGGGCTCAAGCCGCTGGGTCGTGGAAGCCAACTGCGTCATCGTCCCCCGCAACTGGCGCAGGGCACCGGGGGCCGCCCTGACCGTGTTCGCCAGCTCGACGCGCTTGGCCGCGGTCACGCTGAGCGTGCCCGCTGCTGACTCCACGAAGTCCTGGAGGTCTCCCCCCTTGGCGGCGAACGCCGCCAGCACGCGGTCGCTGCGCTCGATGAGGTCGCCGAGGCGGACGTTCTCGTCGCTGAACGACGCGACGAGCTTCGCCGTCTGGTCCAGCGCCGAGGGCAGCTGGTCGATCGTCTGGTTCAGGTCGGTGCCGCGGCCGGTCATCGCGACGCCGGCCTCGTTGATGAGGATGCGCAGACGAGCCCGGACGTCGGGCTGCAGGGTGTTGAGCACGTCGTCGAGTTCGACGGGTCGCGAGGTCCGCTTCATCGGGATGACGGATCCGTCCGCCAGCGGCCTGGACAGGTCGCCCGGATCCATGTCGACGTACTTCTCGCCGAGGAGGTTCACCGGACGGGACGCAGCGGTTGCGCCCGCGCCGATCGGGAACGCGCCCTTGTCGAGCTCCATCGTCACCAGAGCCGTGTCACGGTCGGTGAGCTCCAGGTCCTTGATGTAACCCCCGGGTACGCCGCCGATCTTCACGTCGGAGTTCTTCGTCAGGCCGGCCGCGTCGCGGAACTCGGCCTTCACGATGTAGCCGCCACCGGGCGGGAACAGGACACGCTTGCCGCCGAGGATGGCCAGCGCCGTGATGGCGACCACCATGACGGGGCCCAGCAGGGCACGCAGACGAGGTGGCATCTACTTGTCCTCCGGATCCTTGGTCGGGTCCAGCGCGTCGGCGCCGGCTCCACATTCGGGCAGCAGCCACGGCTTGCCGGCGTTCAGGCCGGGCGGACGGGGCATCGCGTACTTCAGGCCCGACCCGAGGGTGTCGAGGAAGCCGCTCGTCTTGATCGGCGGGAACGAGGTGAACGACGAGGCGTTGAAGACCGCCTTGATGCGCCCGTAGTGGGAGCTGTTGTCGTACCCCTGCGCCCAGCTGGACCAGTTCGAGAAGAATCCGGCGATCTCCGGCGCATACGGGCGCACGCAGTTCAGCTGCTCGCTGAGGCGGCCCAGCACCGGGGTCAGGCGCTTGGAGAACGGCACGCTCTCCTCCAAGAACGCCGTGATCGCCGGCGCGTTCGTCCCCAGCGTGCGGATCGTGCTCGTGGTGGCGGGGGCCAACTGGCGCAGGTCGGCGGCGGCGGGGCGGGCGACACGGATGAACGGCTTGAGCGAGACGAGCGCGGGCTTCAGGTCGGCGACAAGGCCGTCCAGCCCGGCGATCGAGCCATCCGTGCGACGCAGCGTGTTGCGCGTGTCCACAAGGGTCGGCGCAAACTCGTCAAGCGACTCGCGCACGCCCGTGGAGTTCTTCGCGAAGGTGTCGAAGGTCGCGGCGGCGACCGTCATGAGGTCGGAGATCTGCGGGCGCTTGGCCGCGAGTACGCGGGTCGTCTTGTGTCCGGCGACGACGAGCCGGCGCAGGGCCGCCTGGTCGGCGGCAAGGTCCTGGAAGACGTCGCCCGTCGCCTCGAGCGCCGGGGCGGTACCGCGGATGCCGCTGTTGAGCTCAGGGGCACGCGACCGCAGGTTGAGCGCCGAACCCTTGAAGAAGCTCCGGAACGAGGCCCGCGTGGCGGGCGTGAAGGTGTCGAAGACCTTGTCGAACTCGACCGGGGTCACGGTGTCCTTCGTCTGGATGATCCCGTTCTCCGGGATGTCCGGGGCGTTGTCGGGCCCCGGGACGAGGTCGATCCGGCGTGTGCCGTTGCCCAGCGTCGTGCCGAACCGCAGCGCGGCGGTGGTCCCGCGCTTGAGCGGCCACGACTCGTCGTCGATGCCGATCTCCACGAGCGCCTGACCGTCGTCGTACTGGACCTTCCCGATCTTGCCGACGTCCACCCCGTCGATCTGGACGTCCAGACCGGGCGAGACGGAGACCGCTCCGGTGAACGACGCCCTGATCTTGTGATCGGAGGTGCGCGAACCGATCGCCCACATCGTGAAGGCGATCAGACCCACCACCGTCAGGACGACCCACGGCTTGTCCAGGAAGAACCCGGTGCCACGGCTCAGGCGGGATCCGTCCGGTTGGCCGGCGGTTGCGGCGCGGTTCGTTGCAGCAGGTCCGGGCAACTCAGCCTCCGATGGGTCCGCGCGGGTTCAGGCCCCAGAAGACCATCGTCCCGAGCGCACCGATGACGTGCACGAGGATGAGGTTGAGGATCATCGAGCGGGCCGTCGCGGTCCCCACGCCGACCGGGCCGCCACGGGCGTGGTAGCCGTAGTACATGGCGACCATGACGATCGCGGTGCCCATGGCCATGATCTTGGCCTGGCCGTACAGGAGGTCCATCGGATCCTGGAAGGACCAGTGGATGAGCTCCCACCCGCCCTGGGACACCTCGCCGATCTGCTGCACGACGATGATGTAGTTCGCCAGTTCGTGCAGCGTCAGCCCGACGAAGTAGAGCATCGGGAACGTCAGCCAGGCGGCGATGAGCCGGGTCGCGACGACGTATCGCATCGGGTTCAGGCCCTGCGCCTCCATGGCGTCGAGCTCCTCGTTGATGCGCATCGATCCGATCTCGGCCACGAGCCCGCAGCCGATCTTCGCCGACACGATGTATCCCCACATGTAGGGACCCATCTCCCGGTTCGCGCACCAGGACGTGAAGACGCCCGAGTAGATCGTGGCGCCGTAGCCGCGCAGGACGTAGTTCGCCTCGGTGGCGCACTCCGCGCCCATGACGAACTCCATGAACCAGATGACCGCGGCGGAGCCGACGATCAGGATGCCTGCCTGACGCAGGATCTCCGACGAGTACCGGAAGGCACCGGGGAGCTCGCGGATGGCGGCCGCGAAGAACGCGGCCATCTGGCCGGCTTCGTTGACCTGTCCGCGCACAGGACCGGTCAGCCCGGCGGCGAGGCGGGTCAGCGGATTGTCGACGGTCTTGGTGCCGGCGCCGGTCCGGGGCTGACGTTGAGCTGAGGCTTCCATGGTGTCAGTCCCCCTAGTGCAGGTTGCCGGTCTCGGGGAACGCGGCCAGCAGTGTCGTGGTGAACATGAAGTTGAACACCCAGATGCCCGCGAAGGCCATGACGACCGCCTGGTTGACGGCGCGTCCCACGCCCTCCGGGCCGCCCTTGACGTTCATGCCCTTGTAACAGGCGCAGATCGCGATGATGAAGCCGAAGAGGCTCGTCTTGACGACGCTGCCGATGAGGTCCGGGAGGGTGAAGTTCGAGGTGAAGGTCGCGAGGTACCCGGCGAGCGTGTCCTGGAAGACGAGGATGGCGAGGTAGCCACCGACGAGGCCGAACACGATTGCCACGAGGTTCATGAGCGCGGTGATGATCCCGAGCGCGAGAAAGCGCGGCGCGACGATCTCACGGACGGGGTCGAGACCGAGCGTCGCCAGGGCGTCGAGCTCCTCGCGGACCTTGCGGGCGCCGAGGTCCGCCGCGATCGCGGTGCCACCGACGCCGGCGACGACCATGCCGTTGATCCATGGGGCGAACTCGCGGACCGACGCCATGACGAAGAACGCGCCGAGGCGGTCGACGGTGCCGAAGAGGTATGTGATGTTGCCGCCCTGCAACCCGGGCGCGCCCAGACCGAAGAACGTCGTCGAGATCATCACCGGGATGGCGCAGCGGCGCACGATGAGCCACGCCTCCTCGATGAACTCGTCCGTCCAGGAGAACGGTGGGGTGACGCAGGCCGCGGCGGCCTTGCCGAAGAGGAGCATCATCCCGGCGATCTGCTCGAGCAGACCGAGCGCGGGCTCGGCCGCGCGCTTCGCCGGTGACGGTGCCTTCTTCGCCGGGCGGCGCGGCGCGGTGACGCGCCCGCCCTGGGCGGGTGTGGAGACGGTGGCCATCGTTACTCCATTCCAAGCGGGCCCTCGACACGACGGCCGAGGAACTGCCTGACAAAGGGATTTTTGGAATCGAACATCGTCTCGGCCCCGCCGGCCTCGACGATCCTGCCCTTCCACAGCACCGCGATGTACTCGCCGATCTGGCGTGCGGAAGCGATGTCGTGCGTGATGACGATGTACGTCCCGCCGTGACGGGTGTGCATCTCCTTGATGAGCCCGCACAGCAACGCCGTGCGGACAGGGTCAAGGCCCGAGTCCGGCTCGTCGAACATGACGATCTCGGGCTCGAGGACGAGCGCGCGGGCGAAACCCGCGCGCTTGCGCATCCCGCCGGAGATCTCGGCGGGTCCGCGCGTCTCCGCGCCGATCAGGCCGACGTCGGCGAGGCGCTCGAAGACGATGTCGTGGATCTGCGCCTCGGAGAGGTCCGTGTGCTGGCGCAGCGGGAAGGCGACGTTGTCGTACAGGTTCATCGATCCGAACAGCGCGCCGTCCTGGAAGAGGATGCCGAACTTGCGGCGCATCTCCAGGAGCTTCCCCATGCGCATCTTCGAGACGGAGTCACCGTGGACGATGATCTCGCCCTCGTCCGGGAACATGAGGCCGATGAGGTGCTTGATGAGCACGCTCTTGCCGGTTCCCGACGGGCCGAGGATCACGGTGATCATGCCCTCGGGAATGCCGAGGTTGAGGCCGTTGAGCACCGCGTTGGTGCCGAAGGTCTTGTGCACGTTGTCGACCTTGATCGACCAGAAGTCGCCGGGCTGCTCCTCGCGGAAGCCGTCCTGCCCTGAATGCAGGTCGTAGGAGTACTCGGCCGCCTGGTCGAGCACGTCCCGGGTCTGCGGGTCGAAGCCGGCCCCGTCCACCTCGTCCTCGAGCGCGAGGCTCGTCTCGTCGATGTTGCTCACGACGCCTCATCCTCCGTGGGGTTGTTGCGCAGCACTGCGGCGCGGATGACCGGCATCATCTGAAGCAGCTTGCGCACCTTGCCGGTGTAGTGGACCCGGCCTTCGAGGATCTCGAGCGCCAGGTGGCTGCTCCAGAAGTCCTTCAGCAGAGCCGCCGGGATCTCGACCTCGATGTCGGCGCGCTCGCCGTCGGCGACGTCGCGCACCTCTGGCGGGTCGTGGAACAGGCACCACAACTCGAGGTCCCGTGCTTCACGCACCCGGATGACCGCGTTGAAGCCGATGCGGCCCAGCCGCGCCGCAGCGGTCTCGTCGACGATCGCCAGCTGAAAGTCAGCAAGGACCTGATCGAACTGCGCTTCGACGTCCGGCGCGGCCGCTGGCGGCGCGTCCGAGATCGCCGCTGGCGCGCCGTCGGCGCGTGACACGTCCTCTCCCATGATCGTCAACCTAACCGGGGTCCCGTGGACGGATGATGTATCGGGGTGCCAAGGCGTCCTCCCAACTTTGGGGGGAGCCGACAACGGCCTCTGACAGGGTGTCAGCCGCGATCATGGGGACGCCTGCCGTCGCGCTCGCGCCAGCTCCCGACGGAGTTCATCTTCTGTCTGGGGGCGCAGACCCGCCGCCGTGCGACGCCGGTTGTGCTCGGTGAGTCCGAGCTCCAGCTCCTCCAGATCCGCGTCGCGCCGGCCTCGCACGCGCTCGGTCGGATCCCAGTCCAGCAGGTCGGATCCGTCGCCCGGGCGACGGGCGGACACGACGAAGACCGCCACGACGAACACGACGACGAGCAGCCCGAGGACGGAGACGAACGTCATCGCGCGTCCGGCCCGGTGAGCTGCGCCGCGGTCCAAAGGGCCTCGCGGACGCTCGCGTCCGGCACGCCCTCGACCCGCAGCGCGAAAAGCCTGACGTCACGGGTGCGGCGGGAGGGGCCGACGGCGTCGCCGACGTCCCCCAGCAGGAGGGCCAGCGGCCGGCCGGCGTCCCAGACCGCCAGATCACCCCGGCGGGCCGGGGGGCCGTCGAGCGTCTCGGCCCCGTCAGCCGACAGCGCACCGATCCGCAATCCGCCTTCGACCTGTGCCTCGTCCAGCGCCCAGACCGGGACGCCCGTCTCGAGCATCGCCACGGTGCAGGCATCCCGGGTGCTGGACGCCGGGACGAAGCGTCCCGCGCGGATGCGCGACATGAGCGTCTGCTCGAGCGGCGTCGCGTCCCCGTCGGGATCCAGCCCGATCTGCCGAGCGAACGCCCGGTAGGCGCCGGGCACCGCCTGCTGACGCATTGCTGCGACGAGGTCGCCGCCGATCCGGTCGCCGAGGAGCGCCAGCCGCTCCTTGGCCGCGCGCGCGTACGCGGAACCCCCCAGCGCACAGGAGACATGCAGCACCGCGAGGACGGGGAAGTCCTGAGCGAGCGCGTCGTCCATGATCGATCCCTCGCGCATCTCGGCAGCGATTCTGGGGCTGCACCCCCTGCCGGAGCTTGTCCTCTGCCCTCAGAGAAGCCCAGGTCGCTTGGTCGCGCAGACCAAGGCATCCGGGCAGCCGCGACCGTACGGTTACCGCCACGTCCCGTCAACCGGAGGAACCAAGCATGGCCACGCGGGCATCCGCCGCGACCGTCTGCGCGCAGTTCGCGGCTACCGCTGCCGCCCACGCATCCGACGTGGCCATCCGGACCCGTGACGCCAGCGTCTGCTGGACGTGGGCCCAGTACGCGACGCTCGCTCGGACCCTGGCCGGCGGGTTGGCCGGCATCGGCGTGCGTCGCGGGGACACCGTCGGGCTCTGGATGCGCAACCGGCCGGAGTTCCACGCGCTCGACGCCGGGGCGATGTTGCTCGGCGCGATCCCGGTGTCGGTTCACGCCGGCGCGCAGGAGGAGCAGGCCGCCTACATCCTGGAGGACTCGGGTTGCCGGGTGCTCCTCACCGAGCCGGCGTTCCTCGGGTCCGCCCTGACCCTTCGCAACTCCCCGGATTCCGCGCTGGAGTGCATCGTCCTGATCAACGGCGAGGGCCCTGGCGCCCTGACGTGGGACGGGATGCTCGCCGCCGCGGACCCGGGGTTCGACGTGGACGCCGCCTGCATCGCCGTGCAGCCCGAGGATCCGCTCTGCCTCGTCTACACCGCCGGCGCCGCCGGTCCGCCCAAGGGCATCATCATCACGCACGCGAACGTGAGCGCCCAGGTCTCCGCGCTCATCGAAGCGCTCGCTCTCGGGCGCGGCCTCAGCGCCGTGTCGTCCGGACCCATGTCGGCGATCGCCGAACGGATCTGCACCCAGTACCTGCCGATGAGCCTGGCCTGGGAGGTGACGTGCTGCCCCGACCCCGGCCTGCTCAGTGCGTTCGTGCGCGAGGTGCGCCCCGCGTTCTTCTTCGCGCCCCCGCGCTCGTGGGAGGAGCTACGGGCCACCGTCATGGCCCGGATCGACAACGCCGAGGGTCTACGTGCGCTGGACGCGGCCCTGCACCGAGCCCACCTGATCCGCCGGGGCGAACCGGTGCACGCGGAACTGGAGGCTGCCTGCCAGGCGGCAGAGGCAGCGTTCTTCACCCCTTTGCGCACCCGTCTGGGGCTGGATCGCGTGCTTCACCCGCTCATCGGAGCCGCGCCGTGCCCCCTCGACCTCACGGCGTTCTTCCACGCGATAGGCATCCCCGTCATGGAGCTCTACGGCCTGTCGGAGACCACGGGGGTGGCAACCGTCAACAGCGCCGGCGACGGACGTTTCGGCACGGTCGGACACGCGCTTCCCGGCTGCGAGGTCCGCATCTCCGAGCACGACGAGATCCTCCTGCGCGCACCGTTCGTGGCGGCCCGCCGCCGGAGCGGGCCGGCGCAGACGGCGTCGAACGTGGACGACGACGGCTGGTTTGCGACCGGGGACGTCGGTGTCCTGGACGAGGACGGGACGCTCCACGTCCTCGATCGTCTCGACGCCCTGCTGCACACCGCGGATGGCCACACCGTCTCCCCGGCCCGGATCGAGGCCCTGCTCCGGCGCACCTCGCCGCTCATCGGCGCGGCCTACATCGCGGGTGACGGGCGCCCGTACCCGGTCGCGCTCGTGACGCTGGACCGCGCAGGGGCAAGGGCCTGGGCCCGTGGGCACGGACTCAAAGGCTCGGACCTCGGCGTGCTCGCCGAGCATCCGGAGCTGCTGGGGGCCGTCGCCGCGGGCGTGGCCCGGGCGAACGTCGGGCTCGCCGAGCACGAGCAGGTACGGCGCTTTCTCCTCCTCGGCGCCGACTGGCCGGCAGGTGGCGACGAGCTGACCACGACGCTGAAGCTCAAGCGCCGGGCGATCACCCAGAAGTACGCGCCGGAGATCGAGGCGCTCTACGACGGCGACGGCGTCGAGCCCTTTCACGGCTGAGCGGCCCGACGACCCCTCAGCGCCCGCGCAGGACCGGGCGGCGAGGCCGGCTGCGGACCGAGACCGATCCGAGAAAGCCTCCGACGTGGAGGACGACGACGGGCGCACCGGGAGGCACCGGCGCCGACCGCAGGTGGACTTCGCGGTTCGTGAGGAGGCCGTCCCCGTCCATCCGCACCTCGATGCCCTCCGGCACGACGACCTGCACCCAGGCACAGGTGGCGCGGATCTCCACGTCGACCCGCGGGCCGGGAACGACCACGTCGCGCAGGTCGAGGTGGACGTTCGCCAACGCGCACCGGAACCGGCTGCGGGCGGCCATCGCACGACGGCCCGTGTAGCGGGCGAACGAGAAGCGGTTGCGGTGCTCCTCCACGTCACCGTGCCGGGACGGCTGCGGGCCGCCTCCTTGAGGCGAGGTGAGCGTGACGACGGTGGACGGCGGCAGATCGGCGGTGACCTGCGCCAGGTCAGCCCGGGTCCGCGCGATGTGCGCCAGACCGGCACGCTCGGCGAGCTCGTCGACGCTCAGGCGACCGTCGACGGTCGCCTGACGCAGGACGTCGAGTGCTGCTTCCCGGTCGGCGTCACCCGCGCGGACCGGCGGGGGTCGCCGGACGGCTCACCGGCGGCCCCGCCGGATCCCCTGCGTGGCCTCCAGACGCCGGCGGTCCCGCTTCGTCGGGCGTTCACCCCGGTCGCCGACCGGACGCGCGCCGGCTGCACCCCACTCAAGGCGCCGGGCCTCTGCCAGCTGCTCGCGCTCGGCCTTGTGCGCGGCGCTCTCGCGGTACATGAGCTGCGCCTGCGCGGCGGGCCCGCGGCGTCCATCCGTCCTCAGGACGACGAGGCGATAGAGCGACTCCCCGAGGGTCAGCTGCAGCCGGTCGCCGGGGCGGATCTCCTTGCTCGGCTTGGCCTTGTGGCCGTTGACCTCGACGTGGCCACCCTTCACGAGCTCGACGGCCAGTGCCCGGTTCTTCACGAACCGAGCGCTCCACAGCCACTTGTCCACACGGACGGGCTCGGGATCAGGGGCGTCTGGTGACACCGACCCATCGTCGCATGCCGGAGCCGGCGTGCGGGTTCCCTGACGGACAGAGCCGCCTCAACGCCCGCCGCCCTGCGGGAGCCCGCCGCCCTCGCGCTGGAAGCGGACGAGCGCTGCGTTCTCCCTCGCCACGTGCTCTGGGAGGTCGGCGTCGGCGTGGAACATGCGCTTGAGCTGCCTCACCCCCGGCCCGTTGTTCGCCGCGACGGCGTGAGCGAGCTCGACGGCGGACGCCTCGGCCACGTCAGCGGGCGCGACGCGGTGCAGCAGGTGCAGCGCGTGGGCCTCGTCGGCACCGACGACGCGGCCCGTGAAGACGAGCTCCTTGGCGATGCTCAGGCCGACGAGGGGTGCGAGGCGCGCCGGGCCGACCGGGACGCCGAGACGTGCTCCGGCCCACGCGAGCTTGAGGTTGTCGCCGCCGACGCGCAGATCACAGCCCGCGACGAGCTCGGCTCCCGCACCGACGCAGTTGCCGACGGCCACCGCGACCGTGACCGCCGGGAACGCCTCGATCGCCGCGTAGAAGCGGGCGAAGGCCTCCATGCGCTCGACGCCCTCCGCGGCCGTCAGCACCTCCCCCACGTCGGCACCGGCGCAGAGTGCTGTGACGCTCGTCGTCGAGATGACGAGGACCCGCAGACCCTCGTCGGCGGCCAGGTCGGCCAGGCTCACGTCCAGCTCCGCCAGGATCGCTCGGTCCATCGCGTTCCGGACGCCGGGACGGTTCAGGCGCAGCACGTGGATCCCGGCGTCCAGGCGCTCGTGCTCGAGGAGGCTCATCGCCCCTGCGTTCTATACGATTGACGGGATGCGTCGACTTCTGCTGTCCGTCACCGCCACGCTCGTGCTCTGCGCGCTCGCCGCGCCGGTCGCCCTGGCCCAGAGCTCCGGCCAGGGCGCGATCGGCGAAGCCGGCGACAAGAAGGTCACGAACGCCGGCTTCATCCTCATCGCGTTCTTCCCGCTCTTCATCCTCTTGATGTCGCTGCTGCAGAACCACCTCGAGAAGCGCAAGGACGCCCGCAAGGCCGCCGTGAAGGCCCGCGGCGCAGCCAGGTGTGGCAGGGCGGCTGGTAGGCCGACCGCTCGGCACCTCCTGCAGCACAGGCGCCCGGCACCCCACCGGGCGTCCCTCGTTCCTCTAGGGTCGCGCTCATGGCCACCGCCCAGACCGACGAAGTCCGTTACGAGCGTCGCGGCGCCGCCGCCGTGCTGACGATCGACCGGCCGGCGCGCCGCAACGCGGTCGACGGCAAGACTGCCGAGGCGCTGAAGGCGGGCTACGAGCGCTTTGTCGCGGATGACGACGCGAGGGCCCTCGTGATCACGGGGGCAGGCGGCATCAGCTTCTGCGCCGGCGCAGACCTGACGGACATCGAGTCCCTGACGCCGCGCATGGTCGACCCCGCCGGACCGCTGGGCTTCACGCGGCTCACCGCGCCGAAGCCGACGATCGCGGCGATCGGCGGTTGGTGCCTGGCCGGGGGGCTCGAGCTCGCGCTGTGGTGTGACGTGCGGATCGCCGACAAGGGGTCGACCTTCGGCTTTCCCGAGCGGCGCTGGGGCGTCCCCCTCGTCGACGGCGGGACCCAGCGCCTTCCTCGTGTCGTCGGCTTGGGCAGGGGGCTGGACCTCATCCTCACCGGGCGGATGGTGCACGACACCGAGGCGCTGGCGATCGGTCTCGTCGAGCGAGCTCGTCGCCCCCGGGACCGCTCTGGACCGCGCGGTCGCCTACGCCGACGCACTGGCCGCCTTCCCGCAGGAGACGATGCTCGCCGACCGCCAGGCAGCGATCGAAGGGTTCGGCCTGCCCCTGAACGCGGGCCTGGCCTTGGAGGCTCAGGGCGGTCTGGCGACCGTCGGGGTGGCGGTCGCCGGGGCAGCTCGCTTTGCCGCCGGAGAAGGCCGCAGCGGTGCCGGCGCCGGCGTCTGAGCGCCGTCCACGGCGTCGGCGGACCGCGGGCGCGCTCCTCGTCCTCGCCGTGATAGCCGGGTGTGGCGCCTCAGACGACGGGGCGAAGGCTCGCTACCTCGCCGAGGGCAACCGGATCTGTCGGGCCGGCGCAACGGCGGGCGCCGAGGTCGATCGGCGGATCGACGTGGCGCAGCGCGGGGGCGACCCGGATGTCGTGTTCCGTGAGCTCGCGAGCCTCACCGACGAATCGGTCACCGCCGCACGGCCGACGCTCGAGGCACTTGCGGCGCTCCCGCCGCCCGCGGGCGATGAGGACGAGCTGAAGGCGTGGTTGGCCGACGAGCGCCGCCGTCAGAGCCTGAGGCACCTCTTGGCCGGCGCGTTCGCCCGGCGCGACGAGACCGCGATCTCGACGCTCTCTCAGCGGATCGCCGCGCAGGCCGCTCGCACCGCGTCCGCCGCCCGCCGATATGGCCTGGACGCATGCGCCAAGGCAATCGAGAGCTCCGGCGCCTGACCCCTGGCCCTTGCCGCCCTAGCGGCGCGTGGCACGCGACGCCTTGGCCCGGGACCCCTTGGCCTTCGCCTTCTTCGCCTTCGGTGCCTTCGGTGCCTTGGCCGTGACGGTCTTGGCTGCGAACGTCCCGTCCGGACGCAGCGCGCCGACGACGAACTTCGTCGTCTTCGTGCGGATCAGCCGTCGGGAGGCGGCGCGCAGCTTGAGCGTCCGCGACGTGGAGCGACCGGGCTTGAGCGTGAGGATCCCGGTCGACGACTGCAGCGTCCTGCCGCGCGTCACGCCGAGGAGCGTCTTGCAGACCGGACCCGTCACCGGGCAGGTGACCGTGATCCGGACGGTGCCGCGCTTGCGGTCCACGCGGGCGCCCGAGAGTCGCACGCGACCGATCTTCGTCCTCGCCGGCGTCGACGTGGTCCCGCCGGGTGAGGCGCCGGTGCCACCGCCGACCGGCGTCGTGGCCGTACCGGGGGCCTTCGTCCCGCTCGTGGCCGGAGTGGGGGCGCCGGTGGAGGCTCCCAAAAGAAGCGTGATCGTCTTGACGACGGTCGTCACCGGCTCCGGTACGCCGGGCGTCGCCGCGATCGACCCGAGCGTGCCCGTGAGCTCGGTGAGCAGGGCGGTGGGCAACGCGCCGCCTTGGGCGTCGATCTGGCCTGCGAGCTGCGTCAGCGTCGCGCCGGCGGTCGCGTCGATGCCAGGCAGCGCCGCGAGTTGCCGCAGCAGTGCGGTGACGGGCGTCAGCTGGCCGCCGGTCGGCACGGTGCCGCTGGGGACCAGTCCGGTGAGGGTCGTCACCACGCCCTGCAGCGGGCCGAGGAGGTCGCCGCCGATCGGCAGGCTCCCGGTGGACGTGCCCCCGCCCGGCAGCAGGTTGCTGATCACCAGGGCGACAGGCGCAAGGGGAGCGACGGGAGCGACGGGAGCGACGGGAGCGACGACGGTTCCAACCGACGTGGGGACCTGGACGACGGCCTGCGCGGCCGCCGTCAGAGCGGACGTGAGGCTGGTGACGGCGGACACCCCGGACGGGTTGAGCGCGGCCAGTCCGTTCGTCCCCGAGATCTGGGTCAGCGACGAGACGATGCTCGTCAGCGAGGACGTCGGCAGCGGGGTGCCTGAGCCGCCCGCGCTCGTCAAGAGCGCCGACGCCTGCGAGGCGCCGGTGCGCAGATCGGCCGGCAGCGTGGCGTTGCTCGCCACGGCGCCGAACAGGCCCGTGAGCGGCGCCAGGGTCGTGCCCGACGGCGCCGAGCCGCCGTTCAGCGCGGAGGTCACGCCCTGCAGGGTCGTGACCTGCGCGGGGCTCAGCAGCGAGCTGAGCGCCCCGGAGACCGTGGTGAGAACACCGCTCAGCGGGTCGAGCAGGCCACGGGGGGTCGCGCTCTGCGCAGACGCCGGGACGACTGCTGCGGCGAAGATGACAACGGTGGTGGCGGCACCCGCGAGGGCGCTGCGACGGGGCGACATGGGGCCTCCAGGCGGGTTTGCCCGGAGCGTTTCTCCGCCGCCCGGGTCCGATGGGTGTCGGCAGCGGCCCCCTCGATCCCGCGTGCGACGATCGGCGACGGACGAATGTCCGAGCGCTCGATGCACGCGCTCGCCACCAGCCGGTGGCCAGGGCTTCGCTACGTCGGCTGCGTCTCCGCCGCCCGCGCCGCGTGCCAGGCTCATCAGCTCGCGGTGCACCGACCGTGGATCTGGCCGGCCCGCGGCAGCGGCGATCCGGGTCCAGGCGCCGTCGGAGCCGAGCGTCCAGGAGTTCGTGTCGTCGGCGAAGCAGCGCTCGACGGCGTCCATGATCTCCCCCTTCAGCGCGGGATCCTGCACCGGGGTCAGCAGCTCGACCCGGGTGTCGAGGTTGCGCGGCATGAGGTCCGCCGACCCGATGTAGACCGTCGTCTCCTCGCCCCGCTCGAAGGCGAAGATCCGCGAGTGCTCGAGAAAACGTCCCACGACCGACGTCACCTTGATCGTCTCGCTCACCCCAGGGACGCCAGGCACCAGGCAGCAGACGCCACGGATGTTCAGATCGACGGGGACGCCGGCCTGTGAGGCGTCGTACAACCCGCGGATGCAGCGCTTGTCGACGAGTGCGTTCATCTTCATGACGATCCGCGCATGCTCCCCGCGTCGATGCGCGGCGATCGTCCCCTCGATCTCGCGCAGGATCCCGTCACGCATGTGCGCGGGGGCGACGAGGACCTTGCGGTATCGCCGCGGCCGTGCGAACCCCGTCAGGAAGTTGAACATGTCCGCGACGTCCGCCGCGATCTGCGGATCGCAGGTGAAGAGGCCGAAGTCGGTGTACAGGCGCGCCGTCGTCGCGTGGTAGTTGCCCGTTCCGACGTGGACGTAATGGCGCACGCCGTCCCCTTCGCGACGGACGACGAGAACGCACTTGGCGTGCGTCTTGAGCGCCGGATGCCCATAGACGACGTGGACCCCCGCCTCTTCCAGCTTGCGCGCCCACGTGATGTTCGCCCGCTCGTCGAAGCGCGCCTTCAGCTCCACGAGCGCCACGGCCTGCTTGCCGCGCTCGGTCGCCGCGACGAGCGCGGGGACCAGCGGCGAGTCGTCGCTCGTGCGGTACACCGTCTGCTTGATCGCCAGGACGTCGGGGTCCGCGACGGCCTGCTCGACGAAGCGCTCGACGGAGGTCGCGAAGCTGTCGTACGGGTGGTGCACGAGGACGTCGCCCTGGCGCATCGCGGCGAAGATGTCGCCGTGCGCGCCGTCCTCGCCCTGTAGGCGGGGCTGGGTCACCGCCTGCCACGGGGCGTCGCGCAGGTCCTGGAACCCGGGGACCTTGACGATCTGCCACAGATCGTTTGTGTCCAGCAGCCCGGGCACGGCGTAGACCTGGCGCTGCTCGACGCCGAGGGCGAGCGTCAGCCCCTCGCGCAGGGACTCGGGCATGCCGGCGTCGACCTCGACGCGGACGACCTCACCGAACCGGCGCCGGCGCAGCTCGGCCTCGACCGCCCGCAGCAGGTCGTCCGCCTCGTCGCTGACCTCGAAGTCGGCATCCCGCGTGACGCGGAAGTAGCCGTGGTCGACGATCTCCATGCCCGGGAAGAGCGCGTCGAGGTTCGCGGCGATGACCTCCTCGAGCGGGACGAAGGTCGACTCGTCGCCCTGGGCGTCACCGACCGTGACGAATCGCGGGAGCATCTCCTTGGGGACCTTCACGCGTGCGAACAGCTCTGTCCGGGTCACGGGGTCGCGGACGAGCACCGCCAGGCTCAGCGACAGGTTGGAGATGTAGGGGAACGGCCGGCCGAGCCCGACGGCCAGCGGCGTCAGGACCGGAAAGATCTGGCGCCGGAACCGTGCCTGCACGTCCGCACGCTGCGCCTCGTCCAGGTCGGCGACCGACACGATCCTGATGCCGTGCTCCTCCAGCGCGGGGCGCAGATGGTCCAGGCAGTCGGTCTGTCGCTGCACCAGACCGACGACCCGTTCACGGATCGCGTCGATGGTCTCGGTCGGGCGGCGGCCGTCTGACCCGCGATCGTTCAGCCCTGCGTCGACCTGATCGTGCAGGCCGGCGACACGGATCATGAAGTACTCGTCGAGGTTGGAGGTGAAGATCGCGGTGAACTTCAGCCGCTCCAGCAGCGGGACGGCGGGGTCCTCGGCGAGCTGCAGCACCCGGTCGTTGAAGTCCAGCCAGCTCAGCTCGCGGTTCGTGTACGGGACCGCAGGCGCGTCCGCGTCGGTGAGCCCGGCGAACTCCGGTGGGGTGACCGTGGTCTTGGGATCAGGCATGCGGATCGGACGGTCGCTCTGTGATGGCGAAGCTCAGTCGCGCGGAGAACCCCTCGCGCTCCAGGTCGCGCCAGAGCTCGAGAAAACGCGCGAACAGCACCTCACGTCGCGCCTGCAGGTAGACGGCCATCGTCGTGAGGCCCCGGTGGGCGTCGACGAGCGGTGCCGTGCCGGCCAGCAGGGCCGGGTCCAGGTCGTGCTCCCGGAGCGCGGTGGCAGCGGCGGCGACGGTCGCGACATCGGTCGCGCGTGCCTCGTCGATGAGCTGAAGCACCTGCGGCAACGTCACGTCGCAGTCATGCAGGTCACCGAGGACGGACTGCAGCAGCTTCGTCCGTGCGGTGGCCTCCACGACATACGCTCCGAAGAGTCCGTGGGAGATCTCCAGGATGTACCGCAGCCGCTTGGCGGCGATCCGCATGTCGTGCAGCTCGGTGACGCGGGCGGGGTCCGCGACCCCCGGCATGTACGCGCACAGCTCCTGCAGGCGCACGAGGATGATCCGCTGCAGGCTGTCGGCGAGGGGTGCGCCCGGATCCAGGCCCTTGACCTTGCGTGGCTTCACGGGATCATCCCCTCGCTCGCGGCGGCGACGAGCGCGTCCAGCCGGGCCCGCAGACCGTGCTCCTCGGCCTGCCTCAAGGCGGCGGCGAGGGTGTCGTTGCCGTCGACCTGAGCGGCGCGCAGGCGCTCGGCGAACAGGTCGATGCCCGCGGCGTCCTCGGGCGGCAGACCGGCCGCGAACCTCGCGATGTCCTCCAGCTGCACGTCGGGGTCGCGACGGGCGGCCAGGCCGTCGGCGAGAGCTTTGACGTCCTTGAGCACGGCCTTGAGGGCGTCCGGCGGGAAGCACGGGGCGTAGATCTCCAGCACAGCCCGTAGGCGCCGCGTCGCCACGCGCATGTCGTGCACACGGCCGATGTCCTCCATGTCCAGGACCCCCACGGAATGAGCGAAGAGCTCGTCCGCCCGCACCCGGACGGTCAGGCCGGCGGCCTGGGTGAACGGGAGCGAGGGGTGAAGACCGTCGACCGGTCGTGCTTTGGCCATCAGCAGTCCAGTGTCCCAGAACCACGCCGGCTCGTCTGCACGCGCCGGGTCAGTCCACGGGGGTGAGCGAGGCTCCTGATTCCGGGGAGCTGCCCAGGAGCAGCAGCCCCTCCCGCAGCCCCCCGCCGGCGACCTGCAGCGGTACGCCGAGCGCGGCCGTCGCCGCCCGCAGGAGCACGAGACCCGCCGGCAGGAGCGCGACCCGGCGCTCGTCCATCAGGTGCTCTTCGGCGATCTCGGTCACGGTGCCCGCGCACAACGCCTCGAGCGCGATGTCCAGCGTGCGGGGTGAGAGCGACGGGCCGACGAGGCGGGCGACCGACGTCGCGCTGCCGCCGACGGCGAGCGCCAGAACGGGAACGCCCGGCGGCCGCACCCCGGTGAACGCGTCCTGCGCGAGCGCATGCAGCCGCTCCAGGTCATCGGGGCAGGGAGGGTCGTCGCACGGCGGCAGACGCCCGGAGCCGATCGGCACCGAGATCGTCCAGGACGGTCCGTCCCGCAGCGTTCCCACGACGAGCTCGGTCGAGCCGCCGCCCACATCGACGACCGCGACCGTCGCGGTCGGCGTCAGCCCCTCGACGGTCGCGGTGGCGCCGGCGAACGCGTAGCGGGCCTCCTGCTCGCCGGTCAGGACGCGGAGCGTGATCCCGTGCGCCCGACAGACCGCGTCGACGACCTCGGCCCCGTTCGGCGCGCTGCGGACAGCTGAGGTGGCCACGACGTCGATCGTGGCGGCGCCGAGGTCCCGGGCCAGGTCGAGCTGACCCCCCACCGCCGCGACGACCGCCTCGATGCGCTCAGGGCGCAGCGGCTCCCCCGGAGCACGCCCGGCTCCGAGCGTCGTGAAGGCCTTCAGGCCCCCGACCTCGGTGAGCAGGCCGTCCTCCACGTCGGCGACGAGCAGGCGCGTGGTGTTCGATCCGATGTCGATGCAAGCGCTACGCGTCGGCGTCATCGGGAGCAAGACTGCCATCATTGCGCGCTGTGAGCACGGGCCAGCCCGCCATCGAGGTCTCGGACCTGCACAAGTCATACGCAGGCCATGAGGCCGTCCGGGGCGTGGACTTCACGGTCGCGCGCGGTGAGATCTTCGGCTTGCTGGGGCCCAACGGCGCGGGCAAGACGACGACGGTGGAGATCCTCGAGGGGTACCGCGAGCGCACCTCCGGCAACGTCAGCGTCCTGGGCATGGATCCCGGGTCCCGCTCCCGCGCCCTGCGCGAGCGGGTCGGCATCGTCCTGCAGTCCAGCGGCATGTACCGCTTCGTCACCGTCCGCGAGGCCGTCGCCCACTGGGCGTCCATGTACCCCGCGCCGCGGGACGTCGACGAGGTCATCGCGGTGGCCGGGCTGCGGGAGAAGCAGGACGCCTACGTGCGTTCGCTCTCAGGGGGCCAGGCGCGCCGCCTGGACTTCGCGCTGGCGCTCATCGGCGACCCGGAGCTCATCTTCCTCGACGAGCCGACCACGGGGTTCGACCCCGCCGCCCGCCGGCAGGCTTGGGACACCGTGAAGTCGCTCCGCGACCTGGGCAAGACCGTCCTGTTGACGACGCACTACCTCGACGAGGCGCAGGCGCTGGCCGATCGGGTGGCGATCATCAAAGCCGGACGCATCCTGGCGATCGGCACCCCGGGTGAGCTCGGTGTCGGCTCCGCCACCCGGGTGCGCGTGAGCTGGCGCGACGCGGAGGGGACCCTGCAGGAGCGCGAGGTCGAGGACCCCACGCGTCTTGTCCACGAGCTCACGGGGGCGGCGCTCGCGGCCGGGACCGCCGTGACCGACCTGGAGATCACGCGCCCGTCGCTGGAGGACGTCTACCTCGAGCTCACGAGCGAGGCCGACGGCGGGGGCGCCGGCGGGGACGCGGTCACCGCAGGCGCGCGGACGGCGAGGGCCACCCGTGCTTGACGCGCTGCACCTGACCTGGCGTCAGTACCGGCTCGAGCGGCGCATGTTCTGGCGCAACCCGACCGCGGCGTTCTTCAACTTCTTCCTGCCGTTGCTGTTCCTCGGGCTCTTCGGCGCCATCCTCTCCGGCAACCAGGACGACCTGGACGTCATCGTCCCCGGGATCGCGGGCATGAGCATCATGGCCACGACCTTCAGCGCACTGGCGATGAACCTCACCTTCCTCCGTGAGCAAGGCGTCCTGAAGCGCATGCGTGGCACGCCGCTGCCGTCGGGCAGCTACCTCGGCGCCATCGCCGCCAACGCCGTGACGAACGCCGCCGTCCAGGTCGGCATCGTCGTCGTGGCGGGCAAGCTCTTCTTCGGCGTGGACTGGCCCAGGGACTGGGTGGAGCTCGTGGTCTACGTCGCCGCCGGGGTGGCGTGCCTGGCCTCCCTCGGCGTGGCGTACTCACACCTCATCCCGAACTTCGACGCCGCCCCCGCGTTCGTGAACTTCGTCTTCCTCCCCGTGATCTTCATCTCCGGCGTGTTCTACGACGCCGACAACGCGCCCGCGTTCCTCCGCGACATCGCCCGGGCCCTGCCGCTGACGCACATCATCGACGGGCTCTCGGGGGCGATGGTCACCGGCAGCTCGCTCGCCGACAACGCCGGTGGGCTGGCAGTCGTCGGGTTGTGGGCCGTCGCGGGGACCTTTTTCGCCGTCCGCGGCTTCAGCTGGGACAAGAAGACGGCCTGATCCGCCCGGTCGTTCAGGCGGCCCACGGATCCGGGGGACGGCCGAGCGCGTCGGCGATGGTGACGCCGGCGGCGTGCGTGGCGGGATCGTCCACCTCGTCCCATGTGACGGGCGCGGCCACAGGGGCGCCAGGCCGGGCGCGGATCGACCATGGGACGACGGCGGCGTGGCCCCGGCGGGCACGATGGGTGTCGACGAAGAGCCGTCCTCGGCGCTGGGACTTGTAGAAGGCGCGGGTCAGCTGCTCGGGCGCGGCCGCGACGATCTGCGCTCCGATCTCCTTCGAGAGCGCCCAGGTCGTCGTCCAGTCCAGCGTTCCGTCCAGTGGGACGTGCACGTGCAGTCCGGTCGAGCCGGTGAGCAGCGGGTGATGCACGAGGCCGCGGCCGTCGAGCACCTCGCGGACATGGCGGGACGCCTCGCGGACGACAGCGAAGGGCTCGCCGGGCGGCGGGTCCAGGTCGATGACCAGGACGTCCGGGTGCTCGAGGTCCGGCAGGCGGGACGTCCACGCGTGGAAGGTGAGGACGCCCTGGTTGGCGAGATAGGCGACCGCCCGGGCGCTGTCGGCGCCCGTGTGGTGCCCGGCGCTGCCGTCGGCACGGGTGACGTCGACACGCGGGACGAACGGCGGGAAGTGGTCGGGGCGACCCTGCTGGTAGAAGCCGCCGGCGTCGATGTCCTTGCGGAAGCGCTCGAGGACGAGAGGCCGCCCGGCCAGGTGCGGGACCATCCGCTCGGCGGCCGCGGCGTAGTAGCCCACGACGTCGCCTTTCGTGATGCCGCTGCCGGGGAACAGCACCCGGTCCGGGTGGCTGACGACGAGCTCGGCATCGGTCACGTCAGCCCGCTCCCTGGCCGGCGCCCGGGGGCACCGCGGCGACATCCTGATCGGCCTTGCGCGGGGGGTCTCGCTCCAGCAGCTCCGGCACGGTGACCAGGCCGAAGCCGCGGGCGCGCAGGCGCCTGATGATCTGCGGGAGGGCCTTCACGGTCTGGGAGCGGTCGCCACCCCCGTCGTGCATGAGGACGATCGCGCCGGGCTTGACCGCCGAAAGGACGTTGCGGACGATGCGGTCCACGCCTGGCATGGCGTAATCCTCGCTGTCGACCGACCAGAGGATCAAGGCCATGCCGCGCTCGGTCATCAGGCGCTCGGTGACCTGGTTGAACGCCCCGTACGGCGGACGGAAGACGCGGGGCAACTCCTCTCCCTGTGCCTGCATGACGGCCGCGGTCGAGATGATCTCGTCCTCCTGCTGGTCGTGCGTCATCGTCAGGAGGCTGTGGTGCGTGTAGGTGTGATCGCCGATCTCGACGCGGTCCAGGAGCCGCGTGGCTCGGGCCGGCAGCGGGTTCTGCTCCAGGTTCTTGCCCACCTGGAAGAACGTCGCGGCCGTCCTCGTCCGCCGCAGGACCGCCAGGAGCGGCCCGGTGTAGGGACCGGGACCGTCGTCGAAGGTCAGCGCGACGAGGTGCCGCCGGCCGCCGCCGTGCCGGATCGGACCCACGCGCTTGTCGGCTGCGACGACCGCGCGGGCCTCGACGTCCATAGGGGTGGGGGCCGGGAGCTTCTTCGGGCCGACGAGGCGCCTGGACGGGATCGGCCCGGGCGCAGTCGCCGATGCGGACTCGTCCTGGTAGCGGTCGGGCATCGGGACGAAGGTCGAAGCTCCCAGGGCGATCAGGAGGCCGGCGAACACCGCGATCTGCACGGCGCGGTGGTCCCACGAACGCAGGGACCGGCGAAGGGGACGGCGGAGATCCACGGGCTCCGAGGGTAGACCGCCTGACGCCGCCACACCCGGTGTGCACGGCAAGTTCCGTCATGGGCGGGCCGCGCGTGACGAGCCGTCGACGGGCGACGGACGGTGCGCACCCGCTGCAACTCGAGCGGCAGCTACCCTGAACCCGTCAACGAATCAGGTGAAGCCCGTGTCGCAGCTGTTCTCCTTTCCGAACCCCGTCAACGAGAAGGCCGCCCGCGTCGTCGCCGGCGTCGTGGCCGTGACCGCCCTGGTGGCGTTGCTCACGGGCGCCCGCTGGTTGCTCGTCCCCCTCGCCTACGGCTTCATCGCGCGCACGCTCACCGGTCCGACGCTGAGCCCGCTCGGGCGTTTTGCGATGAACGTTGCGGCGCCGCGGCTCGGTGAGCCCAAGCGCGTCGCCGGCCCGCCCAAGCGCTTCGCCCAGGCGATCGGCGCGGTCTGCACGACGCTCGGTGCCGTGTTCGCCCTCGCCCTGGGCTGGACGACTGCGGCAGATGTCCTGCTCGGGATGATGGTCGTGTTCGCGACGCTCGAGTCGGCCTTCGCGGTCTGCGTCGGTTGCAGGCTCTTCGCCGGTCTCATGCGCCTTGGCGTCATCCCGGCCGAGGTCTGCGCGGAATGCAACGACATCTGGTCGCGCGTCCCGGTCCCCGAGCACGCCTGAGGGCTCAGCTGACGACGAAGGCCGGCGGGACCCTGCCCCGCATCTGCACGGGGATCTCGTGCAGATGCGACTTGCGCCAGTCCTCTCGCAGCAGACCGTGGACGTTGACGTCCTTCTGGACGTCGCCGTGCCGGTGCCAACCGCGCAGGACCCCCTCATGCAGCAGACCGACCTTCGAGAGCGCCGTCCGCGAGCGCGCGTTCGCCACGTCTGAATAGGCGCCGATCCGGACGAGCCCGCACGGGCCGAACCCGAGATGGAAGATGAGCGCCTTGGCCTCGGCGTTGGTCCCCGTCCCCCACCACTCACGCCCGAGCCACGTCCCGACCATCGCGCGGCGGTCACGGACGCTCAGCTCGCTGAGCCCGATGACGCCGACCGGCCCGCGGTCGCGGTGCTCGATGAGCAGGTCCAGCTGCACGCCGGCCTCCCGCCGCTGCTCCTGGCGCTCGATGTACCCCAGCGGCTCGGCCAGCGACGTGTAGGGGCCCCACGAGAACCAGCGCGTCACCGCAGGATCGCTCGCCAGGTGCAGCAACCCGGGGGCGTCGGCTGCCTCGGGGTAGCGCAACGTGAGCGTCGGGCCGTCCAGCCGAAGGTGCGCGGGCTCTGCCATCTCGGATATCCCTACACCATGCTCGCTGTTCTCTACGACCTGCACGGCAACCTGCCGGCCCTCGAGGCCGTCCTGGAGGACGCGGAGTCCGCCGGCGCCACGCGGTACCTGCTCGGCGGCGACTACGCCGCGTTCGGCGCTTGGCCCCGGCAGACGGTCATGCGGCTCTCCGGGCTGCACGACGCCACGTGGCTTGCGGGCAACCACGAGCGCTGGCTCTCCGGGGACACCCACGACGTACCACCCGGCCCGCTCGTACGCGGGGCGATCGCCGCCCAGGACCGCGACCTCGGTGACGCGGCCAAAGCCCGCATCCTCGGCCTTCCGGCGACCGTGCGGGACGGCAGCACGCTCTTCTGCCACGGCTCACCGCACTCGGACATGCAGTCGTTCTCCCCTGCCGTCGAGCCCGAGGACCGCGAGCGCCTCGGCGCCGTCCACGGCGCGCTGCAGGTCGTCTTCGGCCACACCCACGTCCAGTTCCGCCGGCCCGGTCCCGAGGGCGTCGAGCTCATCAACCCTGGCAGCGTCGGGCTCCCGTTCGACGGCGACAGCAGGGCCGCCTACGCCCAGCTGCACGACGACGGGACGGTGACGCTGCGCCGCGTGGCGTATGACACGGAGCTCGCGGCGGCGGCCCTGGATGGCTCAGGTGAGGCTTGGGCGCAGACCGTGGCGCGATGGCTCCGCGAAGCTCGCCCGAGCTGAGGAGGGACGAGCGTCACAGTCCGTAGCCGAGCTCCGCGGCCGGGCTGGGGCGGGCGTAGTGATAGCCCTGACCGACGTCACAGCCCAGACCGCGCAGGCGCTGCACCTGCGCGTGCTCCTCGACGCCCTCGGCGACCGTCCGCTTGCCGAGCGCGTGCGAGAGCGAGATCACCGCCGCGACGATCGCGCGCCTCCTCATCGGACCGGTGGAGCTCTGAGACGAACGACCTGTCGATCTTCACGACGTCGAACGGCAGGCGCTGCAAGGCTCGCAGGGACGAGTACCCCGTCCCGAAGTCGTCGATCGCCAGCGTGAGGCCGAGGGCCTTGAGCGAGCCCAGGACACCCTCCATCACGGAGAGGTCTTCCATCACCGCGGTCTCGGTGACCTCCAGGCACAGGAGCGACGGATCGGCTCCCGTGGTCCTCAGCACCTCCGCGACCATCGACACGAGCTCTGGATGCAGGCACTGCCGCGGGGACAGGTTCACCGACATCTGCACGTCCCCGGGCCCCGTTGCCTGCCACGTCGCGGCCTGTCGGCAGGCGACCTCCAGGACATGCATCCCCAGGGCGTGGATGATGCCCGTCTCCTCCGCCGCGGGAATGAAGTGGCCCGGGGCCAGGAGGCCCCGCTCGGGATGCTGCCAGCGGACGAGCGCCTCGACCCCGCAGAGCGCACCGGTCGCCATGCGGACCTGCGGCTGGTAGTGGACGACAAGCTCGCTGCGGTCGATGGCGCGGTGCAGCGTGTGCTCGACGTGAAGCCGGCGCAGCGCACGCTCGCGCATGTCGTCGTCGAAGACCTCGAAGGTCCCACCGCCCCGGTCCTTGGCCCGGTACATGGCTGCGTCGGCGTCGCGGACGAGCGCCTCTGGCCGTGCGCTCGCGTCCGTCGCCAGGGCGATGCCCATCGACGTCTGGACGAACACCTCCTCGTCCTCGAGGGCGAACGGCGCGCGCAGCGACTGCGCGAGCCGCTCCGCGACCCCGATCGCGTGCTGCTCGTCCGCGATGTCCTCGCAGAGGATCACGAACTCGTCGCCCCCGAAGCGCGCCGCGGTGTCGCCCGGTCGCAGCACCTTCGTCAGGCGCGCGGCGACGCCGACGAGCAGCCGGTCGCCGGCTCCGTGTCCGAGGGAGTCGTTGACGACCTTGAAGCGGTCCAGGTCGCAGAAGATGACCGCGACCCCGGAGCGGCGACGCCCCAGCCGGCTGAGGGCCTGGCCGAGCCGGTCGAGGAGGAGCGCACGGTTGGGCAGCTGCGTCAGCTGATCGTGCAGGGCCTGGTGCGCGAGCTCGACCTCGGCCCGTTTGCGCTCGATGGCGTAGGTGATGGAGCGGTACAGCAGGCGCCCGTCCACCTCACCTTTGACGAGGTAGTCCTGTGCCCCCTCCTGGACCGCGTTCATCGCCAGCCCTTCGTCCGCCCTGCCGGAGAGGACGACGACCGGGACGTCAGCGGCGACCGACCGCAGCTGCGTCAGGCCGTCCAGCCCGGAGGCGTCCGGGAGCGAGAGGTCGAGCAGGACGCAGTCGAAGTCGCTCTGAAGCAGCTCGCGCATCCCGGTCGCCAGGCGCGGCGCGACCTCGACGATGATGTCGCCCGGGGCGGCTTCCGCGAGCATCAGGCGGACGAGGTGGGCATCGCCGGGGTTGTCCTCGATCGTGAGCACGCGCAAGGTCGCCGCCGCGACATCGGCGGCCCGCGGACCGACGGTCAGTGCGCTCACCCCGGTCCACCATCGGCGCCGTCGGCCGACCCGTCGGGGAGGGCGACGTGGAAGGCGCTGCCTCCGCCCTCGGGGTGGGTGAGCCAGATGCGCCCGTGATGACGCTCGGCGATCCGGCGGCAGATCGCCAGCCCGATGCCGTTGCCCGGGTAGTCGTCCCGGGGGTGCAGGCGCTGGAACACCTGCCACACCCGGTCGGCCTGCCCGACGTCCACGCCGATGCCGTCGTCCGTGACGACGAGCTCGACACCGCCATCGTCCGCGGAGCGTGCCGCGCTGATCGTCACGGTGTTTCCGCGGTCCTGAGGATGGAACTTCACCGCGTTCGCCACGAGGTTCGTGAGCAGTTGGCCGAGCTGCACCCGGTCGGCACGGACGACCGGGAGATCCGCGCCCGCTCGCACGGTCGCGTCCGCTTCGGTGATCGCCGGCTCCAGGTCACGCAACACCTCGACGAGCAGCTCATCCAGGGGCACCGCGACGGCGCGCAGGTCGGCGGCCCCGGCCCGGGAGTAGCGCAGCAGGTCCTCGATGAGGGCCTTCATGCGGTCCGCGCCATCCACGGCGTAGAACAGGAACTCACGTGAGCGCGCGTCGAGGCCGTCGCGGGAGCGGCGGTCCAGCAGGTGCAGGTAGCTCGTGACCATCCGCAGCGGCTCGGTGAGGTCGTGGGAGGCGACGTAGGCGATCTCCCTGAGCTCCTCCTCGGTCCGCGCCGCTGCGTCCCGCAGTTCGTGCAGCGCACAGAGCCCGGCACCGCGTTCGGGTTCAGGGAGCCCCTGCAGCAGCGTGGCGAGACGGGCGTGGGGGTCGCGGAGCATCGGCATGTGGGTCTGGTTGCGAAGCACGCCTGGACGTGATCGGCATCGGGACGGCAGTTCTCAAGCCCGTCGGGAGCAGACGGGGTCACTCCGGACGCTACCGTGCTGCGCATGGACGCCGACGACGCCGCCCTCGACGAGCTCGACCCCCTCGGTCTGGGGCACGCGGGCACCGATGTGCCCGCGCCAGACCCGTCGCGTGATGACCAGGAGGTGCAGATCATCGACGTCGTCACGACCGTCGGGACGCTGGACCCGATCGTCGTCACCCTGCGGGAATTCCTGCACCACTCCGGCGCGATCCGCGCGGCGGCGCTGCTGCCGCCGGCCTCCGAGGAGGACCCGCCGACCCTCGTGGACTGCTCGCGCCTGGCGCCCATCGAGGTGACGACCGGGGGACGCACGGTCCACCTCCCCCACGCCATCGAGCTCGACGCGAAGCCGCTGGCGACCTACGACGTGAAGCTGCTTCCGCCCTTCGAGGTGCACCCCGAAGACGGTCGCATCGCCGCTCCGCTCGGTGGCGTCGAGCACTACGGCTACGCCGTGCGCTCCCTCGCGCAGACCTTCGGGGCCGGTGCCGTTGCGCTCATCACGTTCAACACCGACCAGCCGGAGGCACCGCTGTCGCTGACGGCCCGCCTCGGCGATCCGATCGTCGTGAGCCTGGGGGACGAGGAGTACGAGATGGAGGCGGGCTGGCCCGAGAAGCTGCCCGAAGCGCGCCCGCTGGGTGAGTAGCGGGGGTCGCGAGGGGGTGCGGTAGCGTCCGGCCTCATGAGAAAAGCCGCCAAGATCTTCACGGGCCCCGGCATGTTGGTCGCCGGCATCAACCACCTCGTCAACCCGAAGGTCTACCGGCCGCTGATGCCGGACTACCTCCCGGCCCACCACGAGCTGATCCTCGCCTCCGGGATCGCGGAGATCGCGGTCGGGGCCGGGGCCATGCTCCCGGCGACGCGCAGACATGCAGGCCGGCTCGGAATCGCGACGCTGATCGCGTTTCTCCCCGTCCACGTCTTCATGCTCCAGAAGCACGAGGAGCGCTTCAAGAAGATCCCGCGCTGGGCGCTCGTCGTCCGCTTTCCACTGCAGGCCTGGATGATGTGGGCCGTGTGGGAGACGACCCGGGACGACGGCCCCGCGGTCTAGGCCGGCGGCCGGCGGACGCTGACGCGCATCGCGTCGGCGAGACCGCCTCCGATCGTGTGCTCGGCGCCGCCGATCGACACGGTCGTCGGGCCGCCGAACGGCTGGCGGGAGGTCACGCGGACGTCGTCCCCGAGCCGGATCCCCTGCGCGTCGAGGTACCGCAGCATCTCGGGATCGCCGTCGGAGATGCGCGCGAACGTCCCCCGCGCACCGACCTGCAGCTGCGACAGGACGTCCGTGCGCTCTTCGTCGACGCGGAGCTCGGCGGTCGGGATCGGCGCCCCGTGGGGGTCGTGGGTCGGATGTCCGAGCTTTGCGGCGATCCGGGCCTCGAGGTCTGCGGAGATGACGTGCTCCAGCGCGTCGGCCTCCTGGTGCACGCGGTCCCACGGCACCCCGAGGTGCTCGGCGAGGTAGAGCTCGAGCAGGCGGTGGTGGCGCGTGACCTCCAGGGCGAGGCGCTCACCGTCGGCCGTCAGGCGTACGCCCTTGTAGGGGACGTGGTCGGCGAGCCCCAGCTCGGCGAGCTTGCGGAGCATCGCCGAGACGGATGCGGGGGTGACGCCCAGGCGCTCGGCCAGGTCGTTCGTCGCGACGGGCCGGCCTGCACCAGACAGCGAGTAGATCGTCTTCACGTAGTCCTCGACCGCCTCCGAGGATCCGGTGTGGGAGACGCGGTGGGGCCCGACCGACATCAGCCGGCCACCAGCAGCCCCGTGGCGAACATGATCCCCATGCCGGCGACGAGCCCCGCGACGGCAGGCGGGTGCAGGGTCCGGCCTGCGTCGTCGCGGAGGGTCGGGGCGAGCTGCACGATGACCTGGACGATAGCTCCGGCACCGAACCCGAAGAGCAGCGCCGCGACGCTCGTGTTGAACGCCGCAGCCCCGATCCAGGCGCCCAGGATGGCCGGGGCCCCCGCCACGAGCCCGAGAGCGCCCAGCCGCCACGGCGTGGGACGGGAATGCGCCAGGGGCGCGACGATCGCAAGGCCCTCGGTCGTGTTGTGGATCGCGAACCCGACGACGAGAAAGGCACCGAGCGCAAGCGCCCCCGACGAGTAGGCCGATCCGATGGCCACGCCCTCCCCCATGTTGTGCAGGCCGATGCCGACCGCCACGAGCGTCGCCAGCTGGGTCTGCGCGGCCCCCGCGGCCTGTGCGGCAGCCCGCCTGCCCTGCAGCCACGACGAGACCCCGCTGAGCAGCAGGTACGCGACCAGCGCTCCGACGAGGACGAGTCCGGCTCCTCCGAACGCCTGCGAGCCACCGGCGGCCAGGTCGAGTCCCTCGAGGGTCGCGTCGATCGCCAAGAACGCGAGCAGCCCGACGGTGACGGCCATGATCACCCGGAATACCCCGGTCGGGATGCGCCGGATCCATGGCAGCCACAGCATGCCGAGCGCCACCGGGATGACGCCGACGTAGACCCCGAGGAGCGCCATCAGCGCGAAGAACGATCCGTCCTCGTCGGGGGTCGCGACCGCGACGTCGATGGCGTGCGCGATCGTGCCGCCCGTGGACGTCAGCAGGACGACCTCGTAGGCCTCGCCCTCGACCCATGGATGGGCCACGCGGACCGTCCCGGTAGCCAGACGCCCGATCGCAGCGACTGCGCCGGTGAAGTCCGCGAACGCTTCGTTGACCGTCACCTGCGCGATGCGGACGGCGTCTGCGCCGTCGTTGCGGACGGTCAACTCGATCGATCCCGGCTTCAGGACGGTCTGCTCGACGACGAGCTCCTCCACGGGCGGGCCGGTGCGCTCGCCCAGACCCGGACCGCCCAGCGCGACGAAACCGCCGATGGCCACCGCGACGAGCAGCAGCGGCAGCACGCCCAGCAGCCAGACCGGCAGCCGGCCTTCGGGGGTCACGTCCCCGAGACCTCGAAGAAGCCCTGCCAGCCGAGCTCGGTGAACTCCGACTGGTGGGCGTGGAACATGTACTTGCCCGGGTAGGCGAAACGCCACTCGGCAATGCCACGCATGCCCTGACACAGCATCACGGTGTCGGTGAGCTCGCTCGGGCGCTTCGAGGTCCCCGTGGGGTACCAGTCGAAGAGGTTGCCGTGCAGGTGGAAGGAGTTGATGAGGTCGTACTCCAGGACGTTGACGACGTACGCCCGGACGAGATCACCCTTGCGGACCTTGATCGGATCGTTCATGTAGGCGAAGCCGATCGTGTTGACCGCGTACAGCTCGTTCGCGCGGTCGAAGTTCGTGTCGAAGCCGTTCATGACCATGACGAGCTCGTCGGCCTCCGGCCGTCCCTCGGCGGGGTCGATGATGAACGCCCCGTAGAGGCCTTTGGCGATGTGCTCGGCCAGCGGCCGCACGTGGCAGTGGTAGAGGTGCAGGCCGGCCGGCAGCGCGTCGAACTCGTAGACGGTCCTGCCACGGGGGGCGATGGTCCCGTCGCCGATCCCGGGCACGCCGTCCTGCTCGGCCGGATGGATCCCGTGGAAATGGATGGTGTGCGGATGCGCGGAGCCGTTGACGAACGTGATGCGCAGGCGCTCGCCTTCGCGGGCGCGCAGCGTGGGTCCCGGGATCCGGCCGTTGTAGGTCCACCCGGCGAACGAGATCCCGGGAGCGATCTCGATCTCCTTGTCGACGGCGACGAGCTCCCACTCGCGGACGATCCGGCCCGAGGCGGTCCGGCGGGTCATTCCCCAGTCGAAGTCGCGGACGACGTCGGCCGGGTCAAACCCGTTGTTGGCGTGATCGACGGTGCGGTGGCCTGCGAAATCGGCGTGGCCCTCGTGGGACGCGCCATGGGCCTCCGTGCCGCTGCCCGGTGCCCCGTCCACCGCGGCGCCGGGGTGATGATGGTTCTGGGCCCCCGCTCCCGCGGTGTGCAGCAGTGCAGCCCCGGCGCCCAGTGCGGGGAGAGATCCAGCCAGCAGGCCCCGTCGGGTCAGTTCGCGCACGCACTGATTATGGCATGTCTAAATCAATGATGCGTCAGAACTCGATGACGGAGCGGATGCCGTCGGCCGCATGCATCAGGTCAAAGCCCTTGTTGACCTCGTCGAGCGTGATCCGGTGGGAGATGAAGGCGTCGACGTCGATGTCCCCGGCGAGGTAGCGGTCCACGAGCTGGGGAACCTGATCGCGGCCCTTCACCCCGCCGAAGCTCGAGCCGGCCACGCGCCGCCCGGTGATGAGAAACCGCGGGATGACATCCAGCGTCTCCCCTTTGCCGGCCACCCCGGTGACCGTGCACAGGCCCCAGCCCATCCGCGCGGCCTCGACGGCCTGCCGCATGACCTTGACGTTCCCCGTCGCCTCGAAGGTGTAGTCGGCACCGAACCCGCCGGTCATCTCGAGGATCTGGTCGACGGCGTCCGGGCCGCCGATGAGGGTGTCCGTGGCACCCTGGCCCTTGGCGAGCTGTAGGCGGTCCTCGCTGAGATCGACGCACACGATCCGTTCGGCGCCCTGCAGCCGGGCTCCGGCGACCGCGCCCAGGCCGACCATGCCGGCGCCGAACACGACGCAGAACGATCCCTCCTCGACCTTCGCGGTGTTCATGGCCGCGCCGAGCCCGGTCGAGAGCCCGCAGGCGAACAGGCATGCCCGGTCCAGCGGCGCCTCCGGATCGACCTTCGCGAGGGCGATCTCCGGCATGACCGTCGCTTCGGCGAAGGTCGAGGTCCCCATGAAGTGGCGGATGGGCTCGCCGCTGCCGACCCGCTGCAGCCGCGTCGTCCCGTCAGGGAGATAGCCGTTGCCCTGCTGCTCGCGGATCGCCAGACAGAGGTTCGTCCTGTCCGACAGGCAGTGGACACATTCGCGGCACTGGGGGGAGAAGAGCGTGACGACGTGATCCCCGACGGCGAGCGAGGTGACGCCTTCACCGATCGCCTCGACGACGCCCGCGCCCTCATGGCCGAGGACCGTCGGCGCGTAGCCGGACGGATCCACCCCGGACGCGCTGTACATGTCCGTGTGACAGACGCCGCAGGCCACGAGGCGCACGAGCACCTCCCCGGCCTCGGGGCCACGCAACTCGACGTCCTGGACGACGAGCGGCTTTGCGAATTCTTCGAGGACGGCGGCGCGGATCTGCATGGGCCGACCCTAGTCAACGACGACCCGGCCGTCGGCCCCCGCAGACGAGAGCGCCCCGCCCGGGAGGGCGAGGCGCGTGCTCGGAGGTCGATGTCTCTGCAGGAGGCGACGTCAGGCGGCGCGCAGGTGACGCGGGGCCGGCTCCTGGTCCTCCGCGCCGAGCGTCATCTGCTCGCGCAGCTCATCGAGCGAGCGGCGCAACAGTCGCGAGACGTGCATCTGCGAGATCCCGACGCGGTCGGCGATCTCACGCTGGGTCAGGCCGTCGAAGAAGCGCAGGCGGACGATCTCCTGCTCGCGGGGGGCAAGCCCTCGCATGCCGCCTTCGAGGAGCACCCGACGCTCGGCCGTGATGAACCCGTCGTCCTCTTCCCCGAGGAGGTCCAACGCGGTGCGGTTGTCGCCCACCGGCTCCTCGAACGAGACCGTCGAGTAGTTCTGCGCACCCAGCATCGCGTCGAGAACCTGCTCCTCGGTCGAGTCGGTCGCCGCCGCGAGCTCCTCGATCGTGGGGGCACGGCCGAGCGTCACGGTCAGCCGGTCGACGGCGCGCGTGAGCTTGGCGTTCAGCTCCTGGATGTCGCGAGGGACGCGGATGGACCAGCCGCGATCGCGGAAGTGACGCTTGATCTCGCCGGCGATGTTCGGCGCGGCGAAGGTCGACAGCTTGAATCCACGGTCCACGTCGAAGCGGTCCACGGCCTTCAGGAGACCGACGGACCCAACCTGGACGAGGTCATCCAGCGGCTCGCCGCGACCGGCATACCGCCGTGCCATGTGGCGTACGAGCGGCATCATGCGCTCGATGAGCATGGTGCGGGCCTCGCGGTCGCCTTCCACGTGGTAGCGACGCAGCAGTTCTGCCTCGTCGTCGAGCGCGGCCGTGGGGGTGAAGTTGATCTCGGTGGTGCTCATGGGGGCGCTCTCCTCATCCGTCGTTCAGTCGTAGACGGCATCCTCGCCGGTGAAAGCGCACGAACAAGCCGGTCAAGGGTGGGCGGGTCGGCCTCGATCGAAAACTTTCCCCGGTGACGAGGTGGACAAGGGTGGTCACGGCCGGGCTGCCGTAGACGGGCAGGTCGTTGCGGACCGGGACGCGGGCCGCGGGAAGGTTTCCGATCGGTCCGCCCAGGGCACTGGCCCGGCGATGTCCCGATGACGACCGGCCTCCCAGACCTCGAGCTCACCCTGCCCGCCTGTGCCGAGAACGTGGGGGTCGTCAGGCATGTGCTCGGCGGGGTCGCCGAGGCTCTGCGGCTTGACGCCGAGCTGCTCGACGACATCCGCCTGGCCGTCAGCGAGGCCTGCGCCAACGCCGTCATCCACGCCTACGCGGGTGAAGGCTCAGGGTTCATCGACGTCGACCTCCACACCGCTCCGAGCGAGCTCGAGGTCGTCATCCGGGACCACGGGACAGGGATGGCACCACGAACCGATTCGCCCGGGCTCGGCGTCGGACTCCCGCTCATGGCGAGCCTCGCGGGGTCGATGGAGCTGCTGTCGCCGCCCGGCGGAGGCACCGAGGTCCGCATGCGCTTCGCCCTTCCCGCCCCGGGCGCGCCGTCCCCTTCCTCGGGCTCCCCGACTCTCCGCGATGCGTCGGACGTGGAAGCGCGCGCGTACCGCCCCGAGCATCCGCGGTGAGGGCGATCGACGGTTCCGTGACGGCGATCGACGGTCTCTCCACCGAGCGCGGGCCGTTGACCCGCACGCGCGTGACCGTCGCCGCGGGGCCGCTGGTCGGGCCCGTGCTCGCGCGGGTCATCGGCGTCCACGCCGCGCGGGCGGCGCTTCCCGTCGACCGGGTCGGCGACGCCGTCCTGATCGCCGACGCCTTGGCCTCCCGCGCGCCGTCGTTGACCGACACGGGGCGTGTCTCGGTCAGCGTCCAGGCCGATCGCGGCCGGCTGGAGATCCGCGTCGGCCCGCTGCGCGCGGACAGCAGCCGAAGCCTCCTGGACGGTGCTGCGCTGCCCGGGGCGGGCCGGATCGTCGAGCGCCTTGCCGACGAGGTCCACGTGCGCTCCGGCGCTGCCGGCGGGGAGACCCTCGTCCTGCGGCTGGTGGCGTAGGTGCACTGTCGGCGCTCTCAGACCTCTCGCGTGGGTACCATGGCCCGGCATGTCTGATCAGAGCGTCGATCCCATCACCTTCGACTTCGCCCTCTCCGAGGAGCGCTTGTCGAACGGTGCCCACGTCGTCGCGGTGTCGGGGGAGGTCGACATCTTCACCGCCCCGGACCTCAAGCGGACGATCGCGCTCGCCATCGAGAACGGCGCGGACCGGCTCGTCATCGACCTCACGCAGACGAGATTTCTCGACTCGACCGCCCTGGGCGTCCTGATCGGCGCGGTCAAGCGGCTGCGTCCGCTCGACGGACGCATGGCGATCGTGAACACCGAGCCGTCCACCGCCAAGACGTTCCAGATCACGGGCCTGGACCGGATCTTCACGATCGTCGCCACGCGCGACGAGGCGGTCGCTGCCGTCACGGACTAGCGCCCGCGCGCAGCGAGCGCGCGGCGAAGGCGTTCGGCATCCCTACTCTGGACGGGTGGAGGACGTGGCGAGACGGGACGAGACCGGACGGCGGCGCGTCATCATCGCGGCCGCGCTCAGCGGCCTCGCGCTGCTCATCGCCTTCACCGTCTTCGTCTTGAGCCTCGCGGAGAACGCCGTCCGCCGGGAGGTCGAAGCCCGGGTGCGCAGCACCGCCGAGCTCAGCGCCCGCCTCGTCGGTGAGCAGTCCCTGCGATTCGGGGAGGTCGTGACCTCGTACGCCGCCGGCTTGGCGGACCTTCCGGCCCCCGCACGCGCTCGAGTGCCCCCCGCGGAGCGTCGACGCCTGATCCTGACGCTCGCCGCGTTGCGCCGGGAGGTGGACGGCATCACCTCCGTTGCGTTCTCCGACCCGCTGGGACGCCTCGTCGCCGCCGACCCGCCGTCCCCTCTCCCCGTCGGGACGGATCTGTCCGGCCGCGACTGGTACCGCGGGGTGCTCCGCAGGTCGCCCTACCTGTCGCGGGCCTACCTCTCCGCCGGGCCCCGGCCACGACGGGTCGTGGCGGCAGCAGTTCTCGTCCGCGACCGGGCGGGAAGGCCCCTGGGCATCCTCCGCGCTATCGAGAGCGGCCGCACCCAGCGTTTCACCGACGACTACGGCTCACAGCTGCACGCGACGCTCAAGGTGACCGATCAGGCCGGGGTCGTCGTCGGGGCCACCGGCGACGCCGCCGGTCGCCTCGTGTCGCTCGCCCGGGATCCGCTCGTCACGGCCGCGCTCGACGGCCGCAGCGGCGTGCGGCTGGGGAGCGTGGCCGGTCGCCGGACCGTGTCGGGCTATGCGCCCGTCCCGGACACGGGCTGGACGGTGCTGGCGCAGGTTCCCGCCTCCGAGGCCTTCGCGGATGTGCCGCGCTTGCGGGTGACGCTGCTCGTCGGCAGCGGCGTCGTCGCCATTCTGCTGCTCTGGTTGGTCCCTCTGCTGGCGTCCCGGCTCAGCCGCGCGCGGGACGCGCTCGGGATCTCGGAGGCCTTCCAGCGCGACCTCATGCCCTCGCGCATGCCTGACGGCGTCCGCTCCTTCTATCGCGCCAGCGAACGCCGGATGCTGCTCGGAGGGGACTTCATCGACGCCGTGCGCACCCCGGACGGCGGGCTGGCGATCCTTGTCGGCGACGTCTGCGGCCACGGACCACGCGCCGCGGCCCTGGGCGCGAGCCTCCGCGCCGGCTGGCGGACCCTGGCCAGCGCCGGGGTCGGCATCGAGCGGCTGGACCTGCTCGACCTCCTCGTGGAAGGGGAGCGCCGCGATGTCGACATCTTTGCGACCGTCGCGTGCGCCTGGGTCAGCGCCGACGGGCGGTCGCTGCGCTACGCCATCGCCGGACACCCGCCGCCACTGCTCATGTCGCCCACGGGGATCGAACGGCTCGAAGGACCGCGAGGCCCGGCGCTCGGGTTGGGGGCGCGCGAGACACGACCCATCGGCGAACGCGACCTTCCCGCCGGCTGGGCGCTGGCCATCTACACGGATGGGGTGATCGAGGCTCGCCCGACGGCCGGTGCCGAGCGCCTCGGCGTCGACGGGCTGGCCGCTTGGGCCCTCGATCCGGCCGGGGACACTGACCCCGAACGTCTTGTGGACGCGGTCAAGCGGCTGGCCGACGCGAGCCCGGGCGGGCTCGAGGATGACGTCGCGCTGGTCGTCGTCGACGCCGGGTCGCTGGGCACAGAGGTGCGTACGTCGGCGCTTAGCCCTAGCATTGAGCACGCATGACGTTCGGCCAACTCAAGATCGACCGCGACACGACCTCGTCGACGACGACGCTGCTCATCAGCGGCGAGGTGGACCTCGCCACCGTCGACACCCTTCTCGAAGCGGTCGAGGGCGCCGTCACCGAGGGCGGGACGCTCGTCCTCGACCTCGTGGGCGTGGAGTTCATGGACTCCGCCGGCCTGGCCGCGGTCAACCGCTGCCGCCGGATGACGGAGGCGGCGAGCGCGCAGATGACGATCCGCTGCCGTGACGGTGGCCCCGTCGCCCAGCTGGTGTCGTGGACCGGCCTGCAAGCCGTCATGCACGTCGAGATGGTCGACGGCCCCGCGGCCCCCTGACGACTCGGACGTCCGAGACCGCTCAGGGCCACGAGTTCGCGATCGCCCGGGACATCTGCGACGCTCGCGGGGTGGACAACGGCGGTCAGACGGTCAGCGCGACGGAGTTCGCCGCCCTCACCGGCGTCTCCCGCGAACGCCTGCGCACATGGGAGCGCCGGCACGGATACCCGACACCCGTCCGAGTCGACGGTGGCGCCCGCCGGTACGCGGTGGCCGACATCGCGCACGTCGTGGGAGTCCGTCGCGCAGTGGAGGCCGGCGTCCCGCTCACGACCGCGTTGCGAGCCCGCGATGGGGATCCTGACGCGGCGATCGGCACGCAAGCGGAGGCTGGCCTGGCTCGGCACGCGCCCTTGGCCATCGTGTCGCTGTCCGGGCCCCAGCCCCTCCTCGTCCGCTCGGTGAACGCGCTCGTCGCCGCCCGGCCCGACGCGCCCAAGCCCGGCGACGACCTGCTCGAGCTCGCCCCCTGGTTTCAGGACGACCCGGGGTACGCGACGCTGTGCCGGCTCTTCACGGACGACCTGATGGCAGCGCCGTGTACCCACCCCGACTGGACGGCCGGCATGCGCCCGGGAGCGCAGTCGTTGGCCTACCGCCTCCCCCATGAGGTCGGCCGGGCGCCGCTCGTCGCCCTCATCGGGATCGACACCGCGCGTGAGCGTCGCACCCGCGAGCAGCTGCAGCGCGCGGAGGCCGAGGTCGCACAGCTGCAGGAGCAGCGCGCGCAGGACCGCGGCTTCGCCGAGGCGGCCGACGCCGTGGCGCAGATCTTCCGCCGGCGAGCCGGCGCCGCGACGCTCGCGGACGCGACGACCCTCCTCGTCAGACGGCTCGGGGCGGTCGACGCAGGGCTGGCTCCGACGATGGGCGGGGCGCTCGTCCTCGGGCGCTCGTCGCGGGGGCTCCTCGGTCCGGAGCTCGTCACGGTCGCCCGCTTCGACGATCTGGCCGAGGCGCTGCGTCACGACGAGCCGGCGTGGATGCCGGCGGCCGTGGCACACGCGTTCGGGGCGCCCGGGGAGCTTGAGTTGCTCGTCGTCCCGCTCCGGGCGGCCGACGAGACGCTCGGGGCGCTCCTCCTGCTCTTCGACGGGGACGCCACCCTGTCGGAGACCGGGCTGCCTCTGCTGCGGGTCGCGGCGGGCATCATCGCGCTGGCGCTCGTCCGCGAACGTGTGGCCGGCGAGTTGCAGGACCCCGGGCTCTGACAGGTCAGCGTCGCTCGTCGCGGGGCAGCTCGAACCAGATCCGTGTCGGGCGCGGGCCGGACTTGCGCTCGATACCCCAGCGGTTGCTGAGTCGGTCGACGATCCCCAGGCCGTACCCGCCCTCCGGCAGCGCTTCGCGGACGCGAGCCGAGGCACCCGCGACCGGGCCGGGTCCGTTGTCGGCGAGCTCCACGCGCAGACGATGCGCGTCGAGGTCGATCTCGAGCTGGTAGGGCCCGCCCCCCGCATGACGGACGGCGTTCGACGCGAGCTCCGACACGAGCAGCCGCACATCATCCATGACCGTCTCAGGGACGAGCCCGGACAGGGCATTGTCGACGGAGGCCCGGGCCTCCGCCACCGAGCTGGGGGTGCCGTCGAGGGTCACCCCGCACGAGAACGACGGCAGGACGAGTCCGTCGTTCGGTGGTGGTGGCGCGATGACCGGCCCGGTGACGGCGACCGCGATGACCGCCACATCGTCGCGAGGGGCGCCGGCCTGGTGGGCCTCGACGAGCATCCGGACGCGGTCGACCGCGCCCTGGGCATCCCCGGCCGGAGTGCCGGAGAGCGCCGCATGGAGCCGCTCCTCGCCCAGGCGCCCCGTCTCTCCGACCGAGTCCGTCACCCCATCCGTGCGTAACACGAGGACGTCCCCCACGCGGAGTCGCACGTCGGTCGCCGGCCACTGCTGCCCGACGAACGCGCCGAGCATCGGTCCCCTCGCAGTCAGCGGCGTGACCTCGCCGTCCCGGATGAGCAACGTCGGAGGGTGCCCGGCGCAGTAAGCGGTTGCGCGCGGCGGGTCTTCGCCGGCGTGGAAGTGCAGTGCGCCGACCGTGGCCAGGGCCATGTCACCGCGGCGCGCCAACAGGCCGTGCAGGTGCTCGAGGGCCAGCGAGGGACGGCCGGTGAGGGTCGCCACCGCTTCGAGGGCCGCGCGGGCCAGGCCGGTCAGCGCCGCCGCCTCCGCGCCCTTGCCGGTGACGTCGCCGATCGTCACGAGCCATCCGTCGGGGAGCGGGAACGCGTCGTAGAAGTCGCCGCCGACCTCGCTGGCAAGTCCCACGGCACGGTAGTGCGAGACCATCTGCAGGCCGTCGGGGCTCGGCAACTCCGGGGGCAAGAGGCTGCGCTGCAGCGCGTCGGCGACGAGCACGCGCTCGGCGTAGAGGCTTGCGTTGAGCACCGCCGTGCCCGCCCGCCGAGCGAGCTCTTCGGCGAGCTGCACCTCCTCGGGGGTGAACGCCGGTCGGCCTGCGCCCCGGATGAGGGTCAGCGCGCCGATCGTCTGGCCACCGGCAGGCATCCCGACGATCGCCAGGTGCGTGATGTCCAACGCCTCGAGCTCCGTCAGGTGCGCAGCGTCCTGGGCGTAGCGCTCGAGCTGCTCGTGCGTCACGTTCTCGACGATGACCGAGCCCTCGCCCCGCAGCACCGCCGCGACCCCGTAGCTGTCATCCATCCGCGAGGGGTGGAGGGCCAGCAGTCGTCGGCCGGCCTCCAGCAGCTGCGCGTCCGGGTGGGCGACGGCGGCCGGGCGGATGAGCGGACCGTCCGGCAGCTCGACGCTGCACCAATCCGACAGGCGCGGCACCACGAGCGACGCGACCCTGTCCAGGGTGGTCTGCAGGTCCAGCGAGGCTCCGAGGACCTCTCCCGCCCGCGCCAGCAGCCCGGTGGCGTCCGCACGATGCTGCGCCTCGGTCACGTCCTCGATGACGTTCACCGCGAGCGTCGGGCGGCCGTCCGTCCCCGGTACGGCGGTCGCCTTCGTGACGGTCCAGCGTTCCTCGCTGGTCTCCCGGTTGATGTTGCGGGCGAGGACGTCCGGGGGTTGAAGGTCGCCTCGGAAGATCCGGCGCCCGGGAAAGGCGTCTGGACTCAGCGGCCGGCCCTCGACATCGAAGAACGAGAACTGCGCCGGGATCGCCCCCGGTTCGGCCTCCAGCACCGCGGCGGTGTCACGCAGGCCGAGGATCTCGGCGGCGCGTTGGTTGGCGTACTTCGGACGACCCTCGGCGTCGTGGACGAGGACGCCGTCGGCGATGCCGTCGACGATGGCGGTCAGCTCACGCTCGCGCGCGTGCAGGTCGCTGAGCAGGCGCTCATTCTCCTCTGCGAGTCGCTGCTGGCGGCGCAACTCCGTCCCCATGCGCGCCCGTGCCACCGAGAAGGCCACGGCGACAGCGCCGCCCCCGAGGACGAGGAGCATCCGGACAAGCTGGCGGCTTGTGTCCAAGGTCTCGTGCCCGACACCGTTGAGGACGCTGAGCAAGAGGGCGACGCACGCAGCGACGGCGACGGCGACGGGGGCGCCGACGAGCGCGAACGCCAGCACCGGAACGATGTACATCGAGGCCAGCACGACGTCGCGTCCGAACACGACGTCGACCAGCGCGAGAGACGCCTCGGCCATCCCGAACGCGATGAGGTACCGCTGGCGGCGCACGCCCCGCATCCTCCCATGGCCGGTGCCGGACCGCGCCCGTGGCCCGGCACCGGCGTCAGGGCGCCGTAGCCACGAGGTTCGGGTAGTACGAGGTCCTGCCGTTCAGGGTCTTGAGCTTCGGGCCGCGACACGGCGGGGCGCCCGTGCCGATCGTGACGGGCGTCAGGTTGTCGGCGTTCCGGCAATCCGACGACGACAGGCCCTTTCCGCCGGCGACGTCGGCGATCTCTCCGGGGGCCGGGTACGGGTTGTGACGGTTCGTGCCGTAGCGCTTGGCCTGTCCGCCGATGGCCTCGCTCGTGACGGGGATCACCGTGCGCAGGTAGTGACGGCCCTGCGCGTCGACGGCCTGCGTGGCGGCGCTGAGGTTGGCGAGGGTCGTGACAGCGCTGCTGCGATAGAGGTTGACGTACTGGACGACCGGCACGAGCTGGCGGCCGGTGTCCTGCAACTGCTCCAGCAGGGGCTGGGCGGCCTGCAACGTCCGCCTGAGCGCCGGCAGCGCGGGTCCCGCCGAGGTGAGGATCGGGCGACAGCTCTCGGAAGGTCCCCGTCACCTGCGGGGCCAGGGTGCGTCGCGGCCGCCAGGGCGCGGGCGGACCAGCGGCGCCACGGGCCTGAGCGTCGCGAGCGTCGGAGCCGCTTCGTCGGCCACTCCACCGAGGACCGTCAGCGCGGTGCGGGTCTTGGCGAGAAACGGCGGCAGCGCCCGGACGGTGGCCTCGAGCTCGCGGTCACGGGCCGCGGTCGAGCCGAGGACGGCGTCGCCGGAGCGCACGAGGGCCTGCACGTCCGCCGACCGCTCTCCGACGGCCGTGAGCGCCGAACCGGCGTCACGGATGAGCGCCCGCAACGCAGGTCGCTGGCGGTCGAGCGTCGTGACGAGCCTGTCGAGCTCCTGCGTCGTGGGCGCGGCATTGCCGAGCGTCGCGTTCAGATCCTGGCCGCGGCCCTTCAGTGCGACCGAGAAGTCCGCCAGGAAGTCCTTGAACTCCTTGCGCGTCTGCGCATCGAACGCCCCCAGCACCTGATCGATCGCCTGCGGCTCACCGATGTTCCCCAGCGCCAGCGCCCCGCCCTCGGGGAGCACCGGTGCGTCCGGTGAACCCGGCGTGAGCTCGACGAACGTCTCCCCCAGCAACGTCTTGATGCGCGTGATGGCACGGGCGTCCGTATGGATCGGCGCATACCGGCGCTTCAGCTCGACCGTCGCCTCGAAACGGCCCGCGGCCGCCTTCACGCCGACGACCTTGCCCACCGGCACACCCGCGATCCTCACGGAGGACCCGCCCGTGAGGTTCGTGGCGTCGGCGCCGAAGCTCGCCGTGAAGCGGTACCCCTCCGCCTGGAAGGGCGACGTCCCGCCGAACGCTTTCCAGACGAACAGCGTCGCGCAGAAGCACGCGATCGCGAAGACGACCGCGGTGGCGATGGAGGCGAATGTCGGTGGCTTGGATCCCATGGTGGTGTGCGACGCCTACCGGCAGACCGGTGAGGAGTCGACGATGTTCTTGATGATCGGCGCCAGGATCGCGCCCGCGGTGCCGAGCGTCCCGACGGTGTCGACGGCGGAGTCGCACGAGACGAGCGCCACGCCGCGCCACGCCGAGCCGTTCGCGTCCTGCGATGGACGTGAACGAGTTGCCGTTGTGGGCGAACCAGGACAACCAGAACAGGAACCCCTCGTCGTCCCCCTCCGGGTTGTGGGCCAGCTCGTTGACGGTGTAGTTCAGGACCCGGAATGCGCTCGTCAGCGCAGGTGTCACCCGGCTGAGATCCCGGGTCGTCGGGTCAAGGTCCTTGGCGACGGGCTGCAGCTCCCGCACGAGCGGGCGCAGTTGCGTGCGCAGCACCGGTTCACCGGTGCTCGCCAGGTCATCTGCGGACCTTCAGGACCGGCTTGAGCTTGCGGACGGTCGGCAGCAACCCGTCGAGCGTCGGGGTCAGCTCGCCGGTGAAGCGCTCCAGGTTTCCGAGCGTGCGCGACGTCGTCGCCAGCGTCCGGGGCAACTTGCGGGTCGAGGCGCGCAGGGCGTCCTCCTGCGCGGCCAGCGCCTGGAGGGTCGCGTTGCCGCCCTGGAGCACCTGGGCGAGCTGCTTGTCCTTCGTCGCGGTCGCCCGTGTGAGGACAGCCATGCTGTGGACGAGGCGGCGCAGCTCCTTGCGGCGGGCCGCCAACGCGCCGGTCACGCGCTCCAGGTCATGCGCGGTCGGCTCGAGCGTCTTGAGGATGCGCTGCAGGTCCGTGCGCCCGTCCGTCGAGACCGCGGTCGACGCCGGCCACGAGCACCTGGAAGAACCGACGGGTGTCGGTGTCCAGCGCCGCGGTCAGCTCGTCCGAGTCGATCGGCGGCGCCGTCCGGGCCACAGGGATCGTGTAGCCGTCCCCGGCCGTGCCGGCCGTCGGGTGGCCCGGGAACAGCTCGACCTGCATGTCCTTCAGCGGCGAGTTGGGAACGAGCACCGCGTGGGCGTCCTTGAAGACGTGCGGCAGCTTGCCGGGCTTCGACCTGCAGCTCGACGATCGCGTTGCCGTCCCTCAGCGTCGACGAGCTGATCGTCCCGACGCGGACGCCCGCGACGTTGACGGCCTGCCCGAGGCCGGCGTTCAGGCCGGCCGTGGTGCTGAACTCCGCGTTGACGGTGTAGAAGTCGGCGAACGGGTTCGTCAGTCGCTGCTGGAAGAGGATGTAGCCGCCGGCCAGCGTCGCGCTGACCATGAGGAAGGCGATGACGCCAAGCCACTTGCCGTGCTCGCGCAGCCCGCGGCGCATCAGCGACCGCCTCGCTCGGCGACGATGGCCTCTGCAGCGCCTGCGACTTCACGGAGCGCTCCGCGCAGGGTCGACGACGTCGCCCGCCACCGGCACCGATCGCGCTGCAACCGGACCGTGTCCCGCGCCGCAGGCGTGCGGGTGGCTCGACGGATCGTGGCGCCCTTGCCGAACGGCGTGCGGCTCTGCAGGTTGACCGGCGTGGCGTCCCGGCAGGCGACGTCCGGGCGGAACGGCGAGGTGCGGCCGTTGCCGAGCCACTGCGGCGTGGAGCCCTTGATCTCGGGGCCGAGGCCGACAAGCTGTCCGATCCCCGGCAACGAGCCGGTGGCGATCGTCGACTCCCCGGCCGCGGCGAGGTAGCGGACGGCCGGACCGTTGGCGTCGAAGTTCTGTGAGGCGCTCGCCAGGCCGACCGCGGCGTGCACGAGGTCCTGCCACACCGGCCGGTCCGTGGAGAGCTGACCGTCGTCGATCTTCGTCTTGAGCGTGGGGATCACGCGGTCGCGGAGACAGTCGCTGACGGGCGTGACCAGAGGGAAGAGCACGCGCAGGCGGCGGCTGAGGGTCGGCAGACGGTTGATCGCCGGCGTGAGCGACGAGGTCAGCGCGGGCAGCTCGGCGGCGCAGAGACGAGCGGGAGCGCCTGGTCCAGCAGCAGCGAGACGTGACGCAGCGTGGAGGGCGCCTGGGGAAGGCTGGGGCGCAGCGCGAGCGCGACGCGCTCGAGCGCCGGCAGCGCCGCGTCGATGGCGCGCAGCCGGGGTGCCGCGGCGCGCGCGAGGGTGTCCGCCTCGCGGATCGAGGCCGAGAGGTTGCCCGACTGGGACGCGAGCGCCGACGAGGTCGTGTTCAGGGCGGTCACCATCTCCCCGAGCTGGCGGTCGTTGGCGGCCAGCGTGCCCGTGATCTGCGCGAGCGACGCGACGAGCTGCGACAGGTCGTGCTGCTCGATGCCGCGGGCGGCCTGGGCGACCTGGGCGGTGTCCCGGAGCGCGGGGACGAACGGCTTGGCGCTGTCGCCGAACGCCTTGGATGCACCGTTGCCCGTGCCGGCGGCGAGGTTGTCGATCGTGCGACGCAGGGACTCGCGGGTCGGCCGGTCAAGCGACGTGAGCACCTGGTCGAACTGGACCGGGACCGAGGTCTGACCGAGCGGGATCGTCCCGTGGTCGGGCAGCTCCGGAGCCGAGGGGCTGCCGGCCTGCATCTCGATGTAGAAGCCGCCTTCGAGGAAGAGTCGCGGACGGATCCGCAGCGTCGCGTCCTGATGGATCGGACGCCCGGACGCCTTGAACTCCATCTCGATCTCGGCGGTCGTCCCCGGACCCTTCTGGATGCCGACGACCTTGCCGACGTCGACGCCGGCGATGCGCACCGGGGAGCCCTTGCGGACCTGGCTCGTGTTCGAGAACACGGCCTGCAGCCGGTAGCCCTCCACGAACGGCACGCGCTTGGCGAACGAGAAGTAGACGACCGCTGCGATGACGAGCATCCCGAGCAGGCCGACGACTCCGACGCCGAGACGGCCGCGGGGGCGACGACGCAGCTCGGTCATGGTGCGGTCCCCATGAGACCGGCCCGCGCCGCGAGCGCCGGCACGCCGGCGGGCGGCGTCGTCTCCTCGGTCGCGTTGCGCTGCAGGCCGGCCGGGTTGCCGATGTGCTGCCCCGGGACGTACGACTCGTTGCCGGCCTCGCACTCCTGGGTGTTCTGGTGCGGCGTCGGGGTCAGGTGGAGGTTCGGGGCCGGCTCCTTGGCCTGCGTGTCCTGCCCGGAGTTGAAGATCTGCTGCTGGCTGAACCACGCTCCCTCGGTGTCACCGACGCTCACCGCGGAGTACGCGTTGCGGAAGGCGACCGGCAGGAGGTTGCACTGCGTCTGGGACGGCAGGACGGTCTCGAGCGTCGGCCGCAGCGTCGTGACGGTCGTGATGAGCTTCGCGACCGACCGCGCGGCGTCGGGGTCGCGCGCCAGCGTGCCGAGCTGGGCCAGCGTGCTGCCGAGGCTGTCGGCGAACGCAGGCGTGCGCTCGAGCACCGGGGTGGCGGCGCGCAGGGCGTCCCGCAGCCGGGCGGAGGCCAGCGGCAGAAGCAGCGGTTCCGGGGCGGATCGCCCGGGCGATGACCGCTGCGTCCGTGAGCACCGGGCGGATGCGCACGAGGCCGGCGCGCGCCTCGGTCTCGGTGCCGGGCAGCGCCTCGATCGTGTCCGCCAGGGCGGGCGCCGCATCGTTCAGCGCGCGGAACGTCGTGCTCGCGTTGTCGAGCAGCCGTACGAGCGTCGCCGAGACCGGGACGAAGGCCGTGGATGCGGACGCCGTCCCCTGGACGAAGCGGCCCAGCTGCGTCTCGTCGTCGGTCACCGTGCGGAGCACCCGCTGCAGCGGGGGCAACGCGTGCCTGGTGGCGACGATCGTGTCGTTCAGGTCCTGCCCGCGTCCGGCAAAGGCGTCGCCGAGCGCGGTGATCGTCGACTGCAGGCCGCGCGTGGTCTCGTCGTCGAAGACGTTGAAGGCCTCGTCGAGCTCGACCACCGGTCGTCCTTGGGCGAGCGGCAGGGTCCCGCCGGCGCGCAGCGGCGTGTTCGAGGTCCCCGGCTCCAGGTCCAGGTACTTCGCCCCCAGGATCGACCGCGGCCGGACCTTGACGTGGCTGTCGGTCGAGATCGGCTCCTGATCCTTGTCGAGCGCAAGCGTGAGCTCCGCGTACGCGGGCTTGCCGCCGCGACCGGGCTCGGCCTGGACCCCCGTCACGAGGCCGACACGGGCGCCGCCGACCCGGACCTCCGACCCGCCGACGATGAGCTGGGCGGCGTCCGGCACCTGGACCTTGATCTCGTAGGTCGGGACGAACGGCAGACCGCGGTTCGCGCGGTAGGACAGGATGATCCCGATCAGCCCGATCGCGAGGATCATCGAGCCGACGAGGACCGGGTTGCTGAAGAGGTCGGAGGTGCCGCCGCGCCGTGGTCTCATGAGCCCAGGAGGAACTTGAGGAGGTCGGTCGCGTTGCGGTCCGCCGCGCCGGAGCGCAGGAGACCCTTTCCGGTGAGCTGGATCGGCGGCAGCCCCGGGATCCGGATCGTCGGGACCTCCGGGACGCCGGGTACGGCGGGGATGCTCAGCGGAGCGGGCGGCCGTGCGCCCGCGCGGGGCTGCTCGTCGTCCGCTCGTGGCGGTGTGCGCTCCGACCCGCCGCGGCGGGCCGTACCGGGGGCGGCCTTGCTCGACCCGCGGCGCTTGGCCGGCGCCGCCGGCGGCCCGAAGTTCGCCGAGCAGCCGGCGACCGGCGTCTCGGCGTAGAGGCCACACGTCCCGGAGAAGATCTGCGCGGGAAGGATGTGGGAGACGGCGTCGTACCGCGACGAGGCGGCGGCTCCGCCGTAGACGAACTTCAGGAGGTTCTCGACGCCACCACGCTTCTGCAGGTCCACGAGCAGCGCGTTGAGCATGGTGCCGGTCGGTCCCGCGCGATCCGCGAACGTCCGCAGCAGGCGTACCACCGGAGCGGCGGAGCGGACGGTGCTGCGGCCGGTCGCCGCGGCAGCCCCGAGGCGGACGAGCGCGGGACGCGCCGCCTTGGAGAACGGCGGGATCGCATCGACGAACTGGGCGAGGGCCGGTGTCGCGGCCCGGAGGTCGCGCAGGACCGGCGTGCCGTCCGCAGCCACGCCGTTGAGCGCCGCGAGCGTCGGATCCACCTCGTCCAGCAGCCCGGGCAGACGGTCGATGGCCTGCTCGAGGGCCTCGCGGTGCGCACCGGTGGTCGTCGCGACCGCCGCCGCCTCGTCGAGGAACCGCGTGACGCTCTGGGGGCGACGGGCCAGGTCACCGGAGACCTTGTCGACGGCGGTGACGGTGTCGGCCAGGGCGCGCCGTTGCTCGCCGAGGATGTCCAGCGCCCTGCGCGTCAACGCCAGCGTCGGGTTGGCCCGGCGCAGGACGTCGTTGAGGTCCTCGCCGCGACCGGCCAGCCCGATGCCGAGCGACGCGATGACGACCGACAACCGCTGGCGGACCGGGACGCGGAAGATGTTGAAGAGGTCGGTGATGGCGACCGGGACCGAGGTGTTCGTCACCGGGACGGTGGCCGCTTGACCGCCCGCCGGTGTCAGCGCCCCGGCGGCCGGCGTCCCGGGCTCGCACTGCACGAAGCGTTCGCTGATCAGTCCTTCGGGCTGGATCTCACAGCGTGCGTCCTTCCGGAAGGGGGCGAAGCGCCGATCGACCTCCATCTGGATGCGTGCTTTGAAGTCGGGCGTCAGGACGACGTCCTTGATCCGGCCGACACGCGCGCCGGCGATCTTCACGAGCTGGCCGGGGATGATCCCCTTCGCCGTGTCGAAGATGACGTCGACGCGGTAGGTCGAGTCCGCCACCGCGTGTGACCGGTCGCCCGAGGTACCGGGGCCGAGCAGGACCGCGACGAGCACCGCGCAGGCGACGCCGACGGCGGCCGCCCAGCGGACGAGGGGGGTGGCGACGAGGCCTCTCACCGCTTGTCGTGCTCCGGATTGCAAAGGCTCTTGTCCTGGTGGAACGGGTTGGACCCGTCGGCGGCCGGCTCGACCGCGGCGCCCGGGCAGCGGGCGGTCAGGCCACTCTGCAGCTGTCCCTTGGACAGCGCCCCGAGCGTGCCGCTCAGCGCGGCGGTTCCGGTCACGAGCTGGATCCGCGCGTAGTGGCCGTTGGCGTCGTAGTAGCCGCCGGTCGTCCCCGTGAAGCCGTCGAAGAGGCCCGCGACCACGTCAGGGGCGTAAGGCCGCAGTCCGACGGCGATCGGGAGGGCGGACTGCAGCGCGCTCGTCGTGGAGGACAGCGCGGGCCTGGCGACCGCGTCGAGGGCCGGCACCCCGTCCAGGAGGGTCCGCACAGCAGGGAGCAGTGCGCGGAGCTGGGCGAGGGCCGGGGCCGCGTTCGCTCCGAGCGGAGGCAACTGGCGCAGGACGGCAGCCAGCGGAGCGGCCGCCGGGCGCAGCTCCCGGAGGACCGGCTTGAGGACCTGTCCGGTGGCGGCCGCGTGGTCCAGGGTGTCGCCGGCCTGCTTCAGGAGCGCGGGCGCACGTGAGAGGACGTCCTGCAGGGCGGTCCGCTCGGACGCGACGGCCTCCAGCGTGCGCGCGGAGTTCGAGATGGCGCCCTGCAGGTCCGTCCGGCGGTTGGCGAGCGTCGTCGCGACCGCCGCGGAGGTGGAGACCAACCGGCCGACGGCAGCCGTGTCGCGGTCCAGCTCACCGAGCAGGGCGTGACCCTGCGCCACGGCAGGGTTGAGGTACCGGGCTGCGTCGTTGCCGTCCTGCGCGTTGCCGTCGAAGATGGACGCGCCGTTGTGGATGAGGCGCTGCAGTTGCTTGCGCGTCGGTGCGTCCAGGGCGGTGAGCACCTGGTCCAGATCGACGATCGGCCTGGTGGCGGTCGTGTCGATGGTCCCGCCGTCGGGGATCTCCGCGCCCTTCTCGGGGCCGGGGGTGATCTCCACGTACCGGTTGGCGACGCCGGACAGACCGACGGCCCGGATGCCGACGATCGTCCCCTCGTGCAGCGGCCAGAAGTCGTCGCCCTTGATCTTCACACGGACGTTGGCCTGGTTGTGGTTCGTCAGCGTGATCTCGTCGACCGAGCCGACGGAGCGGCCGGCGACCTCGACGAGGCCCCCCTTCACGAGCTGTCCGGCGTCGATGAACCGCAGGTTCAGCGTGTGTGTCGACCCGTTCGTCAGCACGAGGACGACCGCCGCAAGAGCGAACACCACCGCCGCGATCGCGGCGACGCGGATCCGGAGGGATGCCACCTAGCCGCCGATCGGCGCCCGGGCGTTGCCGCCCCAGAAGAGCTGCGTCCCCACCATGCCGATGGCGTGGATGCCGAAGATGTTCACGACCATGGACTTGGCCGTCGCGGTGCCCACTCCGACGGGTCCGCCCGAGGCGTTGTACCCGTAGTAGCAGCCGACGAGCACCACCATCGTCGCCATCATCATGCCCTTGATCGACGAATACAGCAGGTCGACGGGGTTCTGGAACTGCCAGAAGATCTGGAAGTAGCCGCCGGCCGACACCTCACCGATCTGCTGGACGACGGCGATGTACGAGCCGACGAAACCGAAGGCGACCGCGGCGATGTAGACGAACGGCAGGACGAGCCACATCCCCAGCAGCCGCGTCGCGCAGAGGTAGAGCATCGAGTCGAAGCCCATGACCTCCAGGGCGTCGATCTCGTCCGAGATCCGCATGGAGCCGAGCTCGGCGACGATGCCCGTCCCGACCTTGGCGGCCATCATGTAGCCGAAGGCGTACGGCGTGACCTCGCGGAGATCGCAGAGCGCGGTGAAGGCTCCGGACACGGAGGGCGCGCCGACCGCGCGGGCCCCGTAGGCACCCTCGATCCCACACTGCAGCCCGAGGATGAAGACGAGGCCGAGGACGATGAGCACCGACCCGGTGACGAGGATGCCCGCCTGGCGCAGCGTCTCGCCGAAGAACCGCATGACGCGCAGGCGGTAGACGTCGCCCATGACCCGCAGGGCGAACTTCAGGAAGGTGCCGAAGGGGACGGTCGTCCGGTCGGCGATGCCGCGCAGCGGGGAGGCCATCAGCGCACCAGCGTCAGTTCGGGGTGCGTGGCCAGCAGCGTCTGGGTGAAGACGTAGTTGAAGGCCCCGATGCCGAGAAACGAGATGACGACGGCCTGGTTGACCGCGCGCCCGACGCCTTCGGCCCCGCCCTTGGCGGTCAGTCCCTTGTAGCAACAGACGATCGCGATGATCGCCCCGAACATGATCGTCTTCAGCAGCGATCCCCACAGTTCGGTCGGGGTCGCGTTCGTGAAGTACGTCGCGAAGAACGGACCCAGCGGCGCGCCGTTCGTGACCGTCACGAGCATCCCGCCGAACGTCCCGAAGATGACGGCGTACACGTTGAACATGCCCGTGACGAGCATGAGCGCGAGAAAGCGCGGCACGACGAGGTTCTTGATGGGGTCCACGCCGAGCACCTGCAGCGCGTCGAGCTCCTCGCGGATCTTGCGCGCGCCGAGGTCCGCGCGTGATCGCGGTCCCCGCGACCCCGGCCATGACGATCGCGCACACGAGCGGGGCGAACTCGCGGACGACGGCGACGATGAAGAGACCACCGAGGCGGTCGATGGCCCCGAAGAGGTTGAGGAAGTTCGCGGCCTGCACGCCGGACGGGCCATAGGTGAAGGCCACGGACGCGACGATCATCGGCAGCCAGCACAGCCGGACCGCGAAGAGGAACTGGGTGACGAACTCCTTGCCGTAGGGGTACGGCGGGCGGACGGCCGACAGCAGCGTCTTGCCCGTCAGGACGCCCATCGAGCCGATCGTCTCGATGAACTCCCTCAACGGCAGAAATGCGCGGTCCCCTACAGCGCGCAGCATGCGTCCACGTCCGACAAGCCGAGTCTCCCCAAACCGTCCCGGTCCGCTCCTCCTCGAGCAGCGATCCCCGACAGCGACGCTAACGGAGCGCCCGGCGCGAAGGCAACCGGTAACGCGCCGCGGAGGTCGGCTCAGGGGCATCGCGCCGATACCCTCCGCGCGTGGTGATCAGCGCCCGCATCCAGGTCCCGGACGACACCGGTGCCCTGCTCTGGGACCTCGACGGGGTCGTCCTGGACACGCTCACGATGGAGTACGCCATCGTGCAGGAGCTCGTCGCGCACCACGCGCCACAGGCCGCTGCAGTCACGCGCGAGCTCGTGCGCTCCTGCTTTGCGCTCTCCATCCCGGATTTCTGGCGTGCGATCCTCGGCGCCGTCGGCGCACCGGTCACCGACGCGCTCGTCGCGACGCTCACCCGGTGCGTTGGAGGACGCCCGGCTGAGCGGTGACCCGGCTGTCCTGGACGGCGTGCGCGAGCTCATGGACGGAGCCGTCGCGGCGGGCCTCCGGATCGCCGTGGTCTCGAACAACCCCGTCCGCCACGTACAGCAGCTGCTCGAGCGCGCGGGCCTGGGCGACCGCGTCAAGACGGTCGTCGGCAACGATCAGGGCCTGCCGTCCAAGCCCGCGCCGGACATGTACCTCGCGGGAGCAAGGGCCGTCGGGCTGCCGGCCGCCGCATGCGTCGCGCTCGAGGACTCGCTGCTCGGAGCGCAGGCCGCACGCTCCGCCGGCTGCTTCGTCGTCGGCGTGGCCACGGGGGCCGCGACGTTCGCCGAGCTGGAGGCCTCGTCCTTCGTCGACGTCGCCCATACGAGCTTTGCGCCGACCGGCGTGACGCTGGCACCCGGCGACGTGACCTGCAAGCGGCTGGACACCCCGAACGAGTTCGTCAGCCACATGCTCGAGCACATCGCGTGGCGGACGGGCTGCACGGTCGACGTCGTGTGGTCGTCCGACGGGTGGGACGGCCTGGGGCGGGCGGTGGGCGCCGAGCTCGCGCCGCTGCTGGACGGCGAGACGTTGCGCAGCCGCGCGCTCGGGCTGATCGACGACGGCAGCTGCGAGGTGACGCTCGAGCGTCAGGGCCCTGGCGAGACCGCATCGGTGACGCTGAGCGGCGAGATCGGCGGCGTGGACCCCGAGGGCTTCGTCGCCATGCGCGTGGAGCAGCTCGCGTCGGGGGCGCCGCTCGTCCGGCTCCTCGAGGGTCTGGCGCAGGCCACCGGGCTGCGGATGCAGGTCGCGCTGGCCAGCCTCGAGGACCCACACCACACGTGGGAGGCCGTCTTCCGGGCGGTCGGCGTCGCGCTGCGCGGACTGTCGGCGACGCTCACCGCCCACGCCGACGGCACGGGTCACACGCTTGATCGCAGCGGACAGGACGACGGTCGCGCGGCCCGCGGCCTGGGTCTCGTCGTCGAGCTGGCCGGGGCCGAGGGCGTGCGGCTCGTGCGCACGACCGCCGAGTCCGCCTGCCGTGCCGACGTGCGCCCCGGCTCCGGATCGCTGGCGCTGTCGCTCCGCACCTCCGACTCGGTGCGCTGCGACGGCCTCGTCGGCCTCGTGGAGGAGCTCGGCGCCGCCGCCGGGCTGGCAGGGACGATCGAGTTCTCCGCGCTGGAACTCTCCTCGAGCCACGTGGTCGCCGAGGACGTCGGCATGACGCTCGGCGCCGCGCTCAAGGAGCTGGCGACCCAGCGGATGGATGCCTTCGGCATCGAGGGCGCGGGCTCGAGCGTCACCGACCAGGCCGAGCAGGCCCCGATCCGTGTCGGCGTGTCCTTCGAGGGCCGCAAGTTCCTCCAGCTCGTCCCATTGGGATGGACGCGCGAGGCCTTGCGCGACCAGCTCATCGGCGGGACGCTGACGAGCGGGCTCTTCACCGAGGACCTGGACGACTTCCTCGACGGCTTCGTGGGCGGCATGGGCGCGAGCGTCGTCGTCCACTGGGAGCGTGTCGACGACATCGACGAGGCCTGGACGCTCATCTTCCGTGGCCTCGGGACCGCCCTCGGCGGCCTTCTGGCGCCAAACCACGCCAAGCGCGCGCTCATCGCGGGCGTCAAGGCGACCCTGGCCTGAGACCGGACCCTTTGCGCATGACGACCGACGCAGCCCCCGAACGGAGCACCCAAGCATGAACATCAGGCGCCACGATCTTGCGCAGCTCGACGCCGACGGCCGCAGCGCGTTGCTCGCGCGTGTCCAGCAGGCCGACACGAGCGACATCGGTGACGTGGTCGCCGAGGTCGTCGAGGCGGTCCGCACCGAAGGCGACGCCGCCCTCGTTCGCTTCACGTCGAAGTTCGACGGGGTGGACCTGGACGTCGACGCGCTCCGCGTCCCGGAGGCCGACTTCGACGCCGCGGAGGCCGCCGTCCCCGACGACGTGAAGGCCGCGATCACGACCGCCGTCGCGAACATCCGCCACCATCACGCCGCGCAGGTCCCGAGCGCCGACTGGATGCAGGAGACGAGCCCCGGGGTCATCTCCGGCGAGCGGTACACGCCGATCGCCTCCGCCGGGCTCTACGTCCCCCGCGGAAAGGGCTCTTTTCCGTCGGTCATGGCGATGCTCAGCGTGCCTGCGTCGCTGGCCCGGGTCCCGACGATCGCCGTGTGCACGCCCCCCGGTCCCGGCGGGGAGGTCGACGCCGCGTCGCTCTTCGCCGCACGCCTGAGCGGGATCGACACGGTCTATCGCGTGGGCGGCGCCCAGGCCATCGCAGCCCTGGCCTACGGCACCGAGACGCTGCCGAAGGTCGAGAAGATCGTCGGCCCCGGCAACCGCTACGTCACCCACGCCAAGCGCCTGGTCTACGGGCAGGTGAACCCGGGCCCGCCCGCCGGCCCCAGCGAATCCATCATCCTCGCCGACGACAGCGCCGACCCGGTGACCGTCGCGCACGAGCTGCTCGTCGAAGCCGAACACGGCCCCGACAGCGCCGCGGTCCTCGTCACGACGTCGCACGCGCTGGCCGACGAGGTCACCGCGCGGCTGCCGGCGCTGGTCGAGGCACTGCCGCCTCAGCGACGGACGTTCGTCGAGACGGTCTTGGGTGGCTTCGGCGGCATCGTCGTCGCGCCGACGCTCGAGGATGCGATCGCCTTCTGCAACGACTGGGCGCCCGAGCACCTGCACGCGATCGTCGAGGACAGCCTCGGGGTCCTGCACCGCCTCGAGCACGCCGGCGAGATCCTCCTCGGGCCGCACGCGTCGATCGCCTACGGCAACTACGTCATCGGGCTGAACGCGATCCTGCCTACGGGCGGCTTCGCGCGTGGGTACTCATGCGTCGGGGTCGACGACTTCATCAAGCGCTCCTCATTCGCCTATGTCACGGCCGCGGGCGCCCGCACGCTCGGACCGGCGGCGGCGACGCTCGCAGACTACGAGGGCTTTCCGGCCCACGCGGCCGCTGCGCGCCACGCGCTGGAGCGCGCGCAACAGGGCTGACGAGGACGTGCCGGGCGCCGGGCCTTGCGCCCGTCCGGCCCCAGTGGAAGGATCGAGGCAGACGTCACGTCCGCACCGACCGAAGGAGTTCCGTATGGAGTCCTCCCCCACCCGGGTTCTCGTCGTCGCCAACCAGACAGCGGCCACCGAGGCGCTGCAGGCCGCGGTCCGTGAGCGTGCCGCGCGCGGACCCTGCAGCTTCACGCTGCTCGTCCCGATCCACGTCCCCGGACTGCACCGCGTCCTCAACCCCGAGGGTGTCGCCGACACCGACACCGTCGCGGTGCTGGCGCAAGCGGTCCCGCTGCTGGAAGCCGCAGCCGGCGGCCCGGTCGCCGGTCGGGTCGGGGACCCTGAACCGCTGTCGGCCATCCAGGACGCCATCAACCTCATCGGCTTCGACGAGGTCATCCTCTCCACCTTGCCGCACCGTGTCTCGCGCTGGCTGCACCTTGACCTGCCGCGCAAGGTCGCCGGCCTGGGGCTGCCCGTGACAACGGTGACCGCAGGCGCCTCGGACCGGGCCCGTGTGCCCGAGCCCAGTCCGGCGTAGACGACCGCAGGCGGGGGCGCTAGAGCGCGTCGGTGAAGCGCTCCAGCGCGTCCGCGTCGCGCCAGACGGGTCCGTGGCCGAAGAGCACCTGCTGCGGACGCAGGGTCCCCAGGCGCTTGGCGCTCGCCCGGTTGTCGCTGACGCTCGGCGTGAAGGCGTCCGGCGGCGTGTGGAGGCCGACCTTGGTCGTGACGAGGTTCATGCCGTTCAGGACATCGCCGCAGACGAGGATGCCGTCGCGCTCGCGCCAGAAGGAGACGTGTCCCGGCGAGTGGCCCGGGGTGTCGAGGACGACGAAGCCGGGGCCGACCTCGTCGCCTTCTCGCAGCTCGCGAGCGACGGGGTGGCCGGGGAAGTCCGCGATGCGCTGCACGACGGATCGCAGCGGGGCAGGGACGTCGGCGATGACCGCGGTACCGGTCGAGGCAGCCTCCGCATCCTTGGCCCCGGCCCAGTAGGGGACACCGAGCGTCGTGGCGACCTTGCGCGCGCCGCCGGCGTGGTCGAGGTGTGCGTGGGTGAGCGCCAAGGCCGCGACGGGCCGACCCTGCAGCGCCTTGATCAAGGCGCCGGCCTGGAAGGTCATGCCGGCGTCGACGAGGACGTCGCCGAGCAGGTAGGCGTTGACGCCGCTGCGAGGGGCCAGGCCGATCGCGCAGACGTCGTCGGCCAGGTGCGTGAGGGTCGCCATGGCCCGCAAGCTTACGCATGAGCCCGCCCGGGGCAGTCCGTCGTCCCGGGCGTCGGGTTTCAGGGAAGGCAGCTCCGTCCTGACGAGGGTTCGCCCTCCGGCCGCCTCGCGGCGGCACGCGATCTGGATCAGCCGGACCTCCCCGCCCCCGCCCCACCGTCACCTGAGAAGGTCCAGGCCCCCGCGGACCGTCGACGCTGGTTCAGAACGCGGGAGGCCCCCGGGTACGGGGGCCTCCCGAACTGCTTCTGAGGTGGAGACGGTGGGAATTGAACCCACGTCCGCAGCCGCGTGATGCCAGCTTCTACGAGCGTAGCCCGCGCTCTGATCTCGTCCGACGCTCGCCTTGCGGGCTGGGTTGCGTCAGACCAACTTCCCTGATGATTTCCCCGGTTCGGCGGAAGTGCTCCTCCCCAGGTGAAGCCGACATTTGAACCCAGGTCCCTCGCGGTCGGCAGGCGAGGGCTGAGTCCTCACTCACCTAGATTGCTCTAAGCAGCGAGGGCGTACTCGTGAGAGTCCGCATGTGTGTTTTTTCCGGGGTTTTACGAGGCCACCCGGAACCTCGACTCGCTACTGACACCACGGAGTCGACCACGTCGAAGCCTGTCGTCCCCTTGGTGCACATCCCAACCCGACGAGTGTAGCGCCGACCTTCCGCCGCCAGGGATGGACCGGCGCCGCACTAGGCTGTCCGCCATGAGCCCCACCGCCGTCGAGAGCGTCGCCTGGAACCTCGAGCCCCTGGTCGGCGGTGAGGGGCCGGCCGGGGTCGATCGCCAACTCGACGAGGCCGCACGACGCGCCGAGACGTTCGCGACCGCCCACGCCGGGAAGGTTGCGGCGCTCGACGGGCCGGGCCTCGTCGCCGCGATGGACGAGCTCGCCGGGATCTCGGAGCTCATCGGCCTGGCGTACTCCTACGCCTCATTGCAGTTCAGCGTCGACACCGCCGACCCCGCGGTCGGCGCTCTCATGCAGCGTGTCCAGGAGAAGGCGACGGCCATCGAGACGACGCTGCAGTTCTTCGAGCTGGAGTGGGCTGCCCTGGACGACGCGCTGGCCGACCAGCTGCTGGCCGCCGACGGCCTTCAGAACAGCCGTCATCACCTCCGGAACGCCCGCCGCTACCGGCCACACCTGCTCTCCGAGCCGGAGGAGCGCATCCTCACCGAGAAGTCGGTCACCGGCGCCGGTGCCTGGTCGCGCCTCTTCAGCGAGCTGACGAGCGCGATCGACGGTGCAGCTGCAGGGCGAGGACGAGCCGGTCGCCCTGGACGTCGCGCTCTCCAGGCTCCACGATCCGGACCGCAGCGTCCGCGCCGCCACGCAGCAGGCGGTCACCGACGCGCTGGCGCCCGGTCTGCGCACCCGCGCCTTCATCTTCAACACGCTGCTGGCCGACAAGGCCACCGACGATCGGCTGCGTCACTTCGACAGCTGGCTCTCGGGCCGCAACCTGTCGAACGAGGCCAGCGACGAGTCGGTGCAGGCGCTCGTGGACGCGGTCAAGGGGGCCTACGAGCTGCCTCGCCGCTGGTATCGCCTGAAGGCCAGGCTCCTCGGCGTCGACCGGCTGGCCGACTACGACCGTATGGCCGCGGTGGCCAGCAGCGACGAGGACTACGGCTGGGACGCCGCGCGCGACCTGGTCCTGGACTCGTTCAACGGGTTCTCGCCGGTGCTCGGTGACGCGGCAAGGACGTTCTTCGACGGGGACTACATCGACGCCCCGGTGCGCCCGGGCAAGCGCGGTGGCGCCTTCTGCGCCTACACCGTCCCGAGCGCCCACCCCTACCTCCTGCTGAACTGGACGCACAAGCGGCGGGACGTCCTCACGCTCGCGCACGAACTCGGCCACGGCCTGCACGCCTCGCTCGCCCGGCCACGCGGCATCTTCGAGCAGCACACGCCCCTGACCCTCGCGGAGACCGCCAGCGTCTTCGGGGAGACGCTCGTCTTCGGCCGGCTGCTCGAGCAGACGACCGATCCGGCCAGCCGCCTGGCGCTCCTGGCGGAGAACATCGAGGGGTCGATCGCCACCGTCTTCCGCCAGGTCGCGATGAACCAGTTCGAGCACGCGGTGCACACCGCCCGCCGGACCGAGGGCGAGCTGTCCGTCGCCCGCATCGGCGAGCTGTGGACGCAGACGCAAGAGGAGATGCTCGGCGACGCCGTCGAGGTCACCGAGAACTATCGGTCCTGGTGGTCCTACGTCCCGCACTTCATCGGGACCCCCGGCTACGTGTACGCGTACGCCTACGGTCAGCTGCTGGCCCTCTCGGTGTACGGCCGCTACCTCGAGGTGGGGGAGCCGTTCGTCGCCGACTACGTCGCGATGCTGAGCGCCGGAGGCTCCAAGTCCCCGGAGGAGCTCGCCCAGATCGCCGGCCTGGATCTCGCGGACCCCGGCTTCTGGCGCAGCGGGCTGGCGCTCGTCGAGCGACAGCTCGAAGAGGCGGAAACAGCCGCTGAGGCGATCCTCGCCGAGCGGGCCGCGACCCGCCTAGCAGCGCTGGACCTCGGCGGCCTCAGCGGTCCCCTCGTGCCCGCATGGCGAGCACGAGGGCGCACGCGCCCCGCCAGCGACGCCCGACCACAGGGGCCGCGTCCCCTCGTGCCCGCATGGCGAGCACGAGGGCGCACGCCCCGCCGCGACGCCCGGTCGGCAAGCGGGCGCGCCGAGCACGGAGGACGAACGGCCCTGTTGCCACACTGTGCAGCCATGGACCAGCCGTCCCCCACCCCGCCCCCCAGCTGGCTGCCGCCCCAGTCGCCCACGCCCCCCGCCGCGTACGTCCCGCCGCCGACCCCGGCGACACAGGACCCCACACCCGCCTCGTCGCCGTTCGGCGAGCCCGAGCGCCCGTGGTACCGGCGGCTGGCCGGGGCCCTGGCGGGGTTCCTCTTCCTCATCGTGAAGTTCGGCAAGGTGGCGCTGCTGGCGCTGCCGAAGCTGAAGGTCCTGACCACGAGCGGCTCGATGCTCGTCAGCGTCGCCGCCTACTCGCTCATCTGGGGCTGGAAGTTCGCCCTGGGCTTCGTGGTCCTGCTCTTCATCCACGAGATGGGCCACGTCATCCAGCTGCGCCGGGAGGGCGTCGAGGCCAGTGCCCCGCTCTTCATCCCGTTCCTGGGCGCCGTCGTGTGGGCCAAGTCGCTCGGCGGCAACGCCCTGGCCGAGGCACGCGTCGGGCTTGCGGGCCCGATCCTCGGCTCCCTCGGGGCGGCCGCCTGCATCCCGATCGCCGACGCCACCGGCAACGAGATGTTCCGGGCGCTCGCGTTCACCGGCTTCTTCCTCAACCTCTTCAACCTGCTGCCCGTCGTGCCGCTGGACGGCGGACGCGCGATGGCCGCGATGTCCCCGTGGCTGTGGTTCGTCGGCTTCTTCGGGATCGTCCTGGCCGTCTTCATCTACCCGAACCCGATCATCATCCTCATCGCCCTCTTCGCCGGGCTGGAGACCTACCGCCGCTACAAGGCGCTGCGGTCCGGGGACGACACGGTCAAGGCCTACTACAAGGTCTCGCCGCGCAACCGCCTGCTCGTCGCCGTCGTCTACCTCGGGCTCATCGCGCTGCTCGTCTGGGGCATGGACGCGACCCACCTCGCACGGGACCTCAGCGACGTCTGACCCGCTGTCGGACTGGAAGCCGACAGCTCAGCGCTGCGCGTCGCGCAACTGGCGCTGGACGTCGCGCTCCATGTCCTTCTTCTTGATCGTCTCGCGCTTGTCGAAGCGGTCCTTGCCCTTGCCCAGCGCGATCTCGACCTTCGCACGCGACCCCTTGAAGTACATCCGCAGCGGGACGAGCGTGTAGCCCTTCTCCTTCGTCTCCGCGATGAGCTTGTCGATCTCCTTGCGGTTGGCCAGGAGCTTGCGGACGCGTTCGGGCTCGTGGTTGTCGCGCGCAGCCGGACCGTAGGGCGGGATGTGGACGTTGTGCAGGAACAGCTCGCCCTCGCGGATGAGCGCGTAGCCGTCCTTGAGCTGGACCGTGCCCGTCCGGACGGCTTTGACCTCGGTGCCGGTCAGCACGATGCCGCACTCCAGCCGATCCATGAACTCAAAGCGGAAGGCCGCCTGACGATTGCTCGCCACGTCCCCCTCCGCGATCTTGCGCTTGCCGCCTTTGGCCACGTGACCAGCCTAGCCACGGGCGCGGCGCGCCGCGGAGCGGGCCCACGCCGCAACGGGACGCCTTGTTCAGGCGCCCCGTGCGCGCGGATGACCAGCGCTCGGCGGTGCTCGGGTGTAGGTGTCCCCCCGCATCCGTGGCACATGCCTCGCGTACTCCGATGGTCGGCATCCGCGGCGCCACCTTCGCTGGGACACCCGTCCACGTCCGTCCGGCGCACCTGCCTCCCCGGACCGGCGCAGGCTCCCTCAGGCCAGGTCGAGGTCCACGCGCCCGCGCGGCGCGTCGATACGGTGGACGCTCACGGTCACCGGGTCCCCCAGCCGGATCGTCTCCTTCGTGCTGGCCCCCGTCAGCGCCGTGCCGGCCTCGTTCAGCGACCACCAGTCGCCGTGCATCCGCCGGACCGGGAGCATGCCCTCGTAGCCGCCGGGCGCCCGCGAGCCCTCGTTGCCGAACGTGACGAACGCCCCCGCCTCGATGATCCCGACGACCTCACCGGTGAACGGACGGCCGGTACCACCCGGCTCCTCGAAGAGCTCACGCTCCAGGAGAAAGCACCGCGCGACGTCGTCGGCGGCGCGCTCGATCTTCATCGCCTCACGCTCGCGCGCCGAGGTGGTGAACGCCCGCCTCCTCCATCGCACCCCCGCGTGGCTCGTCCTCCCCCGCGCCGATGGCGCTCAGCAGCGCCCTGTGAGCGATGAGGTCCGGGTAGCGCCTGATCGGCGAGGTGAAGTGGCAGTAGTGCGTCCAGGCCCAGCCCGGCGTGGCCGAGGTTGCGCGGCGAGTAGTGCGCCTGCTTGAGCGAGCGCAGCAGCAGCGACGTCAGCGCCCGGCGTCCGTGCCCGGTGCGGCGGACGTGCTCGTCGATGAGCTTGGAGGCCTCCACGATCGCTGCCGATGCGGCAGCCGGGCTACATGTGCTCGGAGACCGCCGGCGTGGCGACGTCGAGCGACGCCAGCTGCTGCACCAGACGCTCGACCGACGGTGCCGTCCGGACGCTCGTGCACGCGGTAGAGCGTCGGGACGCCGCGGCCGTCCAGCAGGCGGGCGACGGCCTCGTTCGTCGCGACCATGAGGTGCTCGATGAGCTCGTGGGACTCGGTCTGGATCCCGACCTTCGCGCGCGTCGACGTGGCCGCGGGCGATCGAAGGAGAACTCCGGCTCGGAGGACTCGATCGACAGCGCGCTGCCGCGCCCGGCGCGACGCCAGCGCGGCGGCGGCCTCCCGGGCTGCGGCCAGCGGCGTGGCCCATGGCTCCTGCGGCTGCTCCTCGCCGGCGAAGAGCCGGTCGACCCGGTCGTAGTCCAGCCGCTCGTCCGATCGGATGATCGACCGGACGAAGCGCGAGCGCGTCGACCCGGTCGCCGCGGATCTCGAGCTCGGCCGTGACGGCCAGGCGGTCGACGCCCGGGCCGCAGCGAGCACGCGTCGTTGCTCAGCGCGACCGGCAGCATCGGCTCGACCCGGCCGGGGACGTAGACGCTCGTGGCCGCGCCGGTAGGCCTCGCGGTCGACCGCCGAGCCGGGCCGCACGAACGCGCTGACGTCGGCGATGTGGACCCAGACGCGCCAGTGCCCGTCCCCCAGCCGCTCGGCGCTGATCGCGTCGTCGAAGTCCTTGGCGGTCGACCGGGTCGATCGTGAACGTCGTCAGCGCGCGCAGGTCCTCGCGCACCGCGCCGCCGACAGCGTCCAGCTCGCCGGCGCGCCCGGCGTCCCGGGCGGCCTCGGCAGCCTTCTCGACCCCCGGCCGGGAAGCGCCGCGCGAGCCCCCGGTCGAGCATCAGCGCCTCGATGACCGTGCCCGCGTTGTCGGGGGTGCCGAGGACCTTGAGGACCTTCGGTGCCCCGCGCAGCGAGCGCGGCATCTGCAGCAGGACGAGGTCGTCGGGCTTGCCGTCGCGCACGCGCTCGACGGGGATCCGCGGGCCCCGGCCGAAGAACGGGACGGCGCTGAGCTGGCGGCCGCGGCGCTCCAGGCGGCAGACGACGACCTCGCCGGCGGCGGCCGGCTCGGCCGCGCGGCTCTGCTCGGCGGTGCGCGGCTTCGGCTTGGGCCCGGTCCGCGCCGGCTTGTCCGGACGACGTCGTCGGACCCGCGCTCTTGCGCTTGGCCTTCGAGCTTCGCCTTCTTGGCCTTCTCGCTGGCCGTCTTGGGCCGGGAGCCACCTGCAGGCCCCTTGCGCTTGCCCTTGCCGTCGCCTGACACGCCGACGAGGTTACTCGGCGGCGATCACGCTGACGGCCTTGTCCAGGCCCTCGTCCCGCTTGCGGGTGTCGGGGTCGTCCTTGGCGGCGACGTCCGGCTTGATGCCCGTGCCGGTCTTGACGCCCTGCCCACCGAGGTTGCGGCCCTTCGGGGTGAAGTACTGACCGGCGGTGATGTCCAGCGCGCCGCCGTCGGACAGCTCGATGACCTGCTGGAAGACGCCCTTGCCGAAGGTCCGGGTGCCCACGACCTTCGCGCGGTCGGTGTCCTGCAGCGCGCCGGCGACGATCTCCGAGGCGCTGGCGGTCCCTCGGTCCACCAGGACGACGACCGGCGCGTCGGGGACGACCGGATCACCCGTGGCCTTCAGGGTCGACGCGGGTACCGCGCGCCCCTTCGTCGTGACGATCGGGCCCGACCGGATGAAGGCGCTCGCGATGAGCTGCGCCTCGCTGACGAGGCCGCCGCCGTTGCCACGCAGGTCGAAGACGAACCGGTCGGCGCCCTTCTTCTTCAGCGTCTTCAGCGCCTCGTAGACCTCGGCGTGCGCGCCGGAGCCGAACTGCGCCAGGGCGACGTAGCCGATCCTCTTCTCGCCCTTGCGCACGAGCTTGGAGGCGACCATGGGAACGCTGATCGTCGCCCGGGTCGCGGTCACGGTCTTCGCCTTGCCCTTGCGGCGGTAGGTCAGCTCGATCTCGCTCCCCGGCGGACCCTTGATGAGCTGCGTGGAGCGCTGCGAGGACAGGCCTTTGAGCGACCTGCCCTTGGCCGCGGTGATGAGGTCGCCCTGCCGGATGCCGACGCGTTCGGCGGGGGAGGCGTCGTAGACCCGGTTGACGAGCAGGCCGAGCGGATCCTCGGTGACCGTCATGCCGATCCCCGAGAACTGGCTGTTCTGGCTCTGCTGGAACTCCTTGTACTCCTTCGGCGTGAAGTAGTTCGAGAAGCGGTCGTCCAGGCCGGCGACGACGCCCTTGATCGCCGTGTCCGACAGCTGCTGGCCCTTGATCGGGCGGTAGTAGACGTCCTCGACGCGCTGGAACGCCTCCGACACGGCATCCGTCTTGTCGTCCACGAGCGCATGCCGGGCGAACGCCGGAAGGAACTGTGGATGGCCGCCGAGCCACATGCCCCCCGCGAGGACGGCCAGGACGATGACGACGGTGGGGAGGCTGCGGCGGACGATGCTCATCGAAGAAGGGACGGCACGGGCCGCCCCTCCAGGCTAGTGCGTCGATTCGCGGACGCGCGCTACACCCGCAGAAAGCGGCGCAGCGACAGTCCTGCGCCCAGGCCCGACACCCCGACGCTCGCCGCGAGCAGCAGCGACACGAGCAGCGTGAACGAGATCGTCTCAGGGGAGGCGATGAGCGCGAAGTCGCTCGAGAGCGGGTCGATGAGGGCGATCTTGCCGACGAGCAACAGCCCGATCGCGACGACCCCGCCCAGCGCACCCAGCACGACACCCTCGATGACGAACGGCCAGCGGATGAACCAGTCCGTTGCCCCGACGAGCTTCATGACCTCGACCTCCCGGCGACGGGAGAACAGCGACAGCCGGATCGTGTTCGAGATGAGCAGGATCGAGGCGATCACGAGCAGCGCCGCCAGCGCGAACATCGCGAGCTTGACGACCCGGGTGGCGGTGAGGATCTTGCCCGTCTGGTCCTTGCGGTTCTCGACCTTGTCGATGGCCGGGTCCACGACGGTGCGGCTGCCGGAAGCCGAGACAGGCGCAAGCTCGTTGCGCAGCGCCAGCGCGTTGTCGGCCTTGTCGGGCGTCACCCGGAAGGTGTCCGGCAGCGGGTTGGATCCGAGCAGCTGGTAGGCCTCGGGGTTGCGCTTCTTCTCCTGCGCGTAGGCCGACGCCTTGGAGACGTACTGCACCTTGCCGACGTGCTTGGTGTCCTTGAGCGTCGCGCGGACACGGGCGACGTCCGCCGCCTTGGCGTCCGTCTTGAGGAAGACGTCGACCAGCACCCGGCCGCGGACCTCGTTCGCGGCACCCGTCGTCGCCTGCACGACCGGGATGAAGACGCCGAGCACGAGGACGGTCACGACGACGGACGCGACGGCGGCGAAGCTCGGGATGGCGTTGCGGTTGACCGACCGCATCGCCTCCTTGAAGAAGAAGGTGAATTTCATGGGGAAGGGTGCTCCGGCCTAGAAGGCGTCGTCGAAGAGGTCGCCGGGGTCAGGGCAGGCGGCGGGGTGCGGGCGCGGGCTCGCGCGAGCAGCGCCCCGAACTCGCCGGTGGACACCTCGTCCTGGCGGTAGCCCGCGGTCAGCTCGTCCCGGATGACCTTGCCGCCGCTGAGCTCGATGACGCGGCGGCGCATCCGGTCGACCATCGCGTGGTCGTGCGTCGCCACGACGACGGTCGTCCCCGTGCGGTTGATGCGGTAGAGCAGCTGCATGATCCCGATGGACGTCTCGGGGTCCAGGTTGCCGGTCGGCTCGTCGGCGATGAGCAGCGGCGGGTGGTTGACGAACGCGCGTGCCACCGCGACGCGCTGCTGCTCGCCGCCGGAGAGCTGATCGGGGAAGTTGTGCAGCTTGGTCGACAGGCCCGTCAGGCGCAGGATGTCCGGGACCTTCGCCCGGATCTCCTTGCGGCCGCCGCCGGTCACCTGCAGCGCGTACGCGACGTTGTCGTGCACGGTGCGGTCCGGGAGGAGCTTGAAGTCCTGGAAGACGATGCCGAGGTTGCGGCGGTAGTACGGGACCTTCTTGCGGTCGAGCTTCGCGAGGTCGTGGCCGGCGACCCGGATCGTGCCGGCGGTCGGCTCGTGCTCCTTGATGAGCAGGCGCATGATCGTCGACTTGCCCGAGCCCGTGTGGCCGACGAGAAAGACGAACTCCCCGCGCTTGATGGAGAACGTCGCGTCCTCGAGCCCCGTGTCCCCGGAGTCGAACTGCATGCTGACGCCGCGGAACTCGATGACGTTGGGGACCTGCTGGTCAGGGCGCGCAGCGGTCCGATCAAGGTGCTGGGCGTGGCGTTCTGAGATGGCCATCGTCCGCCGAGATTAGCCAGGTCACGGGGCTTTTCCTGCAACCCGACGCCCGTGCAAGGGCACTTGCACCCCCCTTCGTAGACTCCTCCCATGCCGAACATCCGCACCGAGACGCTCGCCAACGGCCTGCCTCTGCACCGCATGGGCCTGGAGGGGACCAAGGCGACGACGATCCTCGTCGCGTTCGACGCCGGGGCTCGCACCGAGCGGCCCGAGGAGAACGGCATGGCGCATTTTCTCGAGCACCTCGTCTTCAAGGGCGGCGAGAAGTACGACGACTACCGCAAGGTCAACGAGACGGCCGAGCGCATGGGCGGCTCGCTCAACGCCTACACGAGCCACGACCTCGTCGCCTTCCACATCACGGTGCGCGCCGAGGCGACGATGGCCGCCCTCGACCTCCTCAGCGACTTCACGGGCCGTCCTCTGCTCGACGCGGAGGAGCTCGACAAGGAGCGCGGTGTCGTGATCCAGGAGATCGCCCGCTACAAGGATCAGCCGTCCGCGGTCGCCGAGGAGCTCATCGACCGGGCAGCCTTCGGCGATCACCCCCTCGGGCGAACCGTCCTCGGGCCCGAGGAGCACCTGCGCTCGTTCACCCGGGACGGCATCGTCGCCTTCCGCGAGCGCCGATGGGCGGGGTCGCGGGGCGGCGCGTTCGTCGTCGGCAACGTCTCCCACCTGGAGGAGGGCGCCGCGACGCACGAGCTCTTCGAGCGCTTTCCGAGCCTCGACGCGCCCGAGCCCTACGTCCCGGTCGCCCGACTTCGCACCGGAGGTCATGGTCACCGAGCGCGACTCGAACCAGTCGCACCTGCGGATGATCTACCGCCCCGACGTGGACGTGACCGATCCCAAGCAGCGCGCGGCGCTGACGATCTACTCGACGTTGCTGGGCGGCTCGATGGGTTCGCGCCTCTTCGACGAGATCCGCGAGCAGCGTGGGCTCTGCTACTCGGTCTACGCCGTGGATCACGCCTACGCGGACGTCCCGATCCTCCAGCTCGGCGCCGGGCTCGAGTCGGGCAAGACCGAGGAGGCGTTCACGCGCATGAAGGAGATCGTCGGCGAGCTGCACGCCGACGGGCCCACGGAGGAGGAGGTCTCCCGGGCCAGGGCGTACGCCGCCGGGCGCCGCGTCCTCGCTTTCGAGAACACGAACGCCGTCGCGCGGTACGCCGCCAACCAGGCCGTCGTCTTCGACGAGGACATCGACCCCGACCGCGTCATCGAGCGCCTGGACGCCGTGACGTTCGACGAGGTCGCCGACATCGCCCGGCGCGTGGACCCCACGACGCTCGCGGTCGCCTGCGTCGGCCCCCACCAGGCCGACGAGTTCCGGTAGGGACGGGCTGGTCGCTCAGTCCCGCTGGGCGACCGTCGAGCCGTTCACCACGGTGAACGACGCGATCGTGCCCACCGGGCTCGTGGGCACCTGCGTCGACGCGGGCGAGCGGAAGGCCACCTTCAGCTCGTCGGCGTCAGCGGTGACGGTCATGTAGCCGCGGCGCTCGAAGTTCATGTAGCTCAGGTGCGGGTTCGTCGCACGCAGCGCCTCGCCCGCGGCGATCCCGGGTCCGAACACGTCCTCCAGCCCGAGCGAGCTGACCGCCCCGCCGACGAACTCGGTCCCCACCGGCGTGCCGGGCGCCCGGCCGTCGGCGAAGAGCGTGCCCGCGACGAACGTGTGGATGTCGCCCGTGAGGACGCTCGAGGTTCTTGATCCCTTTGGCGGCGACGTGCTCGAGGATCTCGCGTCGCTCGGCCTGGTAGCCGTCCCAGCCGTCCTGGTTGAGCTGCACCCCGGGCGCGGAGTCCCACCCCATGACCATGACCTCGCTGGCCCACAGCTTCCAGGTGGCGGTGCTGCGCTCCAGCGCGCCCTTGAACCATCTTTTCTGGGTGGCGCCGAGCATCGTGAGCCTCTCGTCCTTCGCGCCGGGACAGGGGACGCCGATCTGGTCCTTGCACGGCTGTGGGCTGCGGTACTGGCGCTCGTCCGTGAGGAACAGCTCCGCGTGGCGGCCGAGCTTCACGGCGCGGTAGATCACGTCGTCGGTGGGCTTGGACCGCACGACCGGCGTGTACTCGAAGTAGGAGAGGTAACCCGCCCGGCGCCGCTCGGCGTAAGGCACGCGGCGCGGAGTCTTGTTGTCGTTCTCCAGTGCTCCGGGATCCGTGCTGGCGGAGTCCGGGCCCTGGCCGTTGTAGTTGTCCTCCACCTCGTGGTCGTCCCAGACCGAGACGTAGGGGAACATCGCATGGACGGCCTGCAGCTGCTTGTCCGCCTTGTACAGCTGGTACTTCTGGCGGTACTCGGCAAGCGTCTGGACGTCGCCGTCCTTGTTGGGTCCGGTCGTGTCCTTACGGGCGGCCGGGCCGTCGTAGAAGTGCTTTTCGTAGATGTAGTCGCCCAGGCCGACGACGAGGTCCAGGTCGTCCTCGGCGGCGAGGCCGGCCAGCGCGGTGTAGTAGCCCGCCTCGTAGCTCTGGCACGACATGACGCCGATGCGGACCGGCTCGACCGAGTCAGCCGGTCGAAGGGTCCGCAGGCGACCGACGGGCGAGTCGGTCCGCTTCGTGTGGAAGCGGTAGAAGTACTCGGTCCCGGGCTTCAGACCCGTCACCCGGTGGCGCGCGGTGAAGTCGCGGACCACGGTGGCACGGACCTGCCGGCGCTGCACGACCTTGCGGAACTCGCGGTCCGTGGCGACCTCCAGCGTGATGGACGACGTGCGCGGCAGGTCGTCCACCCGTGTCCAGAGGACGGCGCCGCGTGTGCCCGGCATCCCGCTGGCCACGCCGAGCGAGAAGCCGCCACCCGTGGCGACAGGCACGGCCGGCCGGGCGGCGCGGAACCCCTTGGCCAGGGCGGCGGGGCCGTCGAGCAGGACGGCGCCCGCGGTGAGGGCGCCCCCGGTGAGGAAGTCGCGGCGGCTGGGCTGGTGCATCGGGCCAGTCTCACACGCGACCGGCCGCCCGGTCGCACCAAGGTGTGAACGGTGCGCCGGCCTCCTGTGGGTCAGGCGTTGATCGAGACCATGCGCTCGATCGGGATCGCTGGCCTTCTCGGCGATCTCTGGCGCGACCTTGACCTCGCCGGTGAGGTCCCGCAGGCAGTCACGGAGCTTCGGCAACGTGATCATCTTCATGTACCGGCAGGAGGCCTGCTCGTTGGCCGCGATGAAGTTCACGTCCGGGGCGGCGAGCTGCAACGGGTACAGCATCCCGACCTCGGTCGCCATGATCACCGTGCTGTCGTCGTCCTTGTGCGCCTCGGCGTACTGGAGCATGCCCGCCCGTGGACAGCATGTGGACCCCGGACGCGTCGACGTCCCCGGCGGCGACGTACTCCATGACCGAGGTGGAGCAGCCACACTCGGGATGGATGAGGAAGTCCGAGCCCGGGTTCGCGGCCCGGACTGCCTCGATGTCCGTCGGGCGGATCCCGGCGTGGACGTGGCATTCGCCGTCCCAGACGCGCATGGGGCGGCCGGTGACCTTCTCGACGTAGGCGCCGAGGAACATGTCCGGGCCGAAGAGGATCTCCGTGTCGTCCCCGTAGGTACGGAAGATGTGTTCGACGACCTTCACGGCGTTGGACGAGGTGACGCAGTAGTCGGTCAGGGCCTTGATCTCGGCGGTCGTGTTGACGTACATGACGGTCTTGACGTGATCCCGTCCGCCGAACTTCGCCTGCCACGCCTCCAGCTCGCCGACGGTGATGGAGTCCGCCAGCGAGCAGCCGGCGTCCAGGTCGGGGATGAGCACGCGCTTGTCCGGACAGAGCACCGACGCGGTCTCGGCCATGAAGTGCACCCCGCAGAAGGCGATGACCGACGCGTCGCTCTTGGCGGCCTGCTGGCTCAGGCCGAGGGAGTCGCCCACGTAGTCCGCGACGTCCTGGATCTCCGGCAACTGATAGTTGTGGGCCAGGATGACGGCATCGCGCTCCTTGGCCAGGGCGCGGACCTCCGCCTGCAGGGCGGGGATGCTTTCGAGGGTCAGCAGCTCGGTCATGACGGGGCGCCCTTCTCGAGGGTGAGGATGAGGGACAGATCGAGCGTCGGGGCCGAGTGCGTCAAGGCCCCCACGGAGATGAATTGTACTCCCGTCAGGGCGATCTCCCTCACCGTCTGGAGGTCGACGCCACCGCTGGCCTCCGTCTCGGCCCGGCCCGCGATGTGGCCCACCGCGGCGCGCAGCTGCGCGGGGGACATGTTGTCCAGCAGGACGCGCGGCACGCCCGCGGCCAGCGCCTCGTCGACTTCGTGCAGGTCGCGGACCTCTGCTTCGACCAGGAGCCCGGGCGCGTGGGCCAGCGCGGCGCTGCACGGCGGCCCCGACGCCCCCGGCCATCGCCGCGTGGTTCTCCTTGATCAGCACGGCGTCGAACAGGCCGATGCGGTGGTTCGATGCGCCCCCGGCCGCCACGGCGGCCTTCTCCAGCAGCCGCAGGCCCGGGGTCGTCTTGCGCGTGTCGAGGATCGTGGCGCCGGTGCCCTCGACCGCGCGGACGTACTCGGCGCTGAGGGTGGCGATGCCGCTCAGGCGGCCCAGCAGGTTCAGGGCTGTGCGCTCGGCCGCCAGAAGCGCCGCGGCGTCACCGCGGACCTCGAAGACGGGTCCTTCCTCACGCCAGACCCCCTCGTCGGTGAGCGCGGTGAAGGTCGCGCCCGGGTCGGTCTGCCGGAACGCCTCGCGCGCGCCGTCCAGGCCATAGATGACGCCCGGCGCCTTCTGGCGGACGCGGGCGACCGCACGGGTGCCAGGCGGCACGGTCGGCGGCGGTGGTGACGTCCCCGGCCCCGACGTCCTCCGCGAGGGCGCGCCGCACGAGCTCCGTGATGAGGGCCGGATCGATGGTGGGAATCGCCATGGACGCGAAAGGATAGGGCGGCTGGCGGGGTCACCGGAATAGGGTCCGGGCCATGCGCGCGCTCCTGCTCCGTGAGACCACCGGCCCCTCGGGCCTGACGCTCGAGGACGTCCCGGATCCCCGAGGCCGGGGACGGCCTGGTGCTCATCGACGTCCACACCGCAGGGGTCGGGTTCGTCGACATGCTCATCACGAAGGGGGAGTACCAGGTCAAGCTGCCGCTGCCGTTCGTCCCCGGCACGGAGGTGGCGGGCACGTGCGGTCGGCCCCCGCCGGCAGCTCGCTTGCAGATCGGCCAGCGGGTCGCGGCGATGACGCTGTCCGGTGGCTTCGGTGAGGTCGTGGCGACCCCCGAGATCCTCGTCTTCCCTCTGCCCGACGAGGTCGATCGACGTGACCGCGGCCGGGATGGTCGCCAACGCCGGGACGGCGCACCTGGGCCTGCAGCGGCGCGGGCGCCTGGCCGAAGGGGAGACCGTCCTCGTGCACGGCGCAGCCGGCGGGACGGGCGTCGCGGCGATCGGGGTCGCCAAGGCGCTCGGCGCGGGCCTCGTGATCGCGGCCGCGTCGACGGAGGCCAAGCGCGCGTCCGCGCTGGAGGCGGGCGCCGACGAGGCCGTGGACAGCGGCGGTGACTGGATCGCGGCGGTGAAAGACCTGACGGCGGGCCGGGGCGCGGACGTCGTCTGGGACCCGGTCGGCGGCGAGGCGTTCGCCGGGTCGCTGCGCTGCATGGCGCCCGAGGGACGGCTGCTCGTCGTCGGCTTCGCCGGGGGGACGATCCCCGAGGTGAAGGTCAACCGGCTCCTTCTGCGCCATCACGACGTGATCGGCGTCAACCTCGGCGGGTTCATCCCGGTCGATCCGTCCTTCCCGGCGCGGTCCGCCGCCGAGACGTTCGGCTGGATCGCCTCCGGGCGCCTCAGGCTGCCCGCCGGTCCCGCGGTCCCGCTCGAACAGGGTCCCGCGGTGCTGCAGGCGTTCGCCGACCGGACGATGGTCGGCAAGCCGGTGCTGCAGGTTCAGTAGCCCCGGAGTCAAGCGCCCCGCCCCGAGAGCAGTCCCGCCCCGCCGGCCGAACGTCCGTTCTCGGCGCCCCCGGCGAGAAAAGTGGACGTTCGGCCGGGGAAGCAGACCCACCCGCCGGCCGAGCGTCCGTTCTCCGCACCCCGGCGAGAAAAATGGACGTTCGGCCGGACGTAGACCCGCCCCGCGGAGGCGGCTCAGGGCGCTTGCTCAGATGTCCTGGCGCAGGACGTGGATCGTCTCGAACGTGGGGTCGCTGGCCCCGTGCAGTCGCGCGCCCCCGTCGAGGATCGCGCGCAGGTAGGCGACGACCGCGTCCGTGACCCGCTCGCCCGGGATGAGCGCGGGGATGCCGGGCGGGTAGCCCGCGACCGACTCGCACGACACCCGGCCGATCGCGTCGCCGATCGGCACGCGCTCGGCCTCCCCGAGGAACGCGTCGCGCGGAGGCACGACGGTCTGCGTCGGCGGGGCGGCCGGCGGCCGGACCATCGGCCCGAGCTCGTCGTCGCTGCGCGCGATCCGCTTGACGGTCTCGTCCAGGTCGCCCGCGACACGCTCCAGCGCCACCGCCGATTCGGCGAGGCCCACGACGAGCACGACGGTCGCCGCAGTCGCGAGCTCCACGTTGCCGTCGTACGCCTCGCGCAGGGCGTCCGCGACCTCGTAGCCGCTGCGGCCGGTGCGCGCGGACGTCGAGGACGATCCGCAGCGGATCCCAGCCCGCCACGCCGGGACGTCCGACGAGCTCCGGTCCGATGACGGCCAGCCCCGGCGTGCTCGCGAGCTTGTCGCGCGTCCGCTGCACCGCGGCCAGCGTCTCGTGCAGCAGCGCCTCGCCGTGGACGGCCAGTTGCCGGCGCGAGGCGTCAAGCGACGCCATGAGCAGCGACGACGGCGACGTCGAGCGCACGAGGCGCATCGCACGGGCGATCGCCTCCGCGTCCACGCGGTCGCCGTGGCCGACGTGCAGCATCGCCGACTGCGTCAGGGACCCGGCGATCTTGTGGGTGCTCGTGAGCACGGCGTCGGCCCCGAGCGACAGCGCGCTCGCCGGGACGTCCGGGTGGAAGCCGAAGTGCGGACCCCACGACTGGTCCACGACGAGCGGCACCCCCGCGGCGTGAGCGACCTCTGCGAGCGCTGCGACGTCTGCGCACATGCCGTAGTACGTCGGCGAGACGACGAACGCCGCCCGGGCGCCGGGGGTGGCGGCGAGCACCTCACGCAGGCTTTCGGGCGTCACGCCGTGGGCCATGCCGAGCGCGTCGTCGACCTCGGGCGCGACGAAGGTCGGGATGCCGCCGCTGAGGACGAGGCCGTCGACGATCGACGCGTGCGAGTTGCGCTGGCAGACGACGGCGGTCCCGAGCGGGGCCAGTGCGAGCATCAGCGCGTGGTTGCCCTGCGTGGCGCCGTTCGTCAGGAAGAACGTGCGGCGGGCACCGTACGCCTCGGCCGCCAAGGCCTCGGCCTGCGATGTAGGGCGTGGGCGCCGGCCCGAGGTCGACGCCGTGGATGTCCTGCGGGATGTCCAGAGCGAAGACGCCGCTCGCCGAGCGCGTGCCGGAGCGCCGGGTCAGCGCCCGGGCCGCCCTTGTGACCGGGGACGTGAAAGCGCCCGGACCCGCGCAGCCCGTAGGCGACGACGGCGTCGAGGTACGGGGCCGAGGGCTGCGGTGCGTTGCTGGGACGCAGGACCGCCGGCGTGTCGGGGACCGCGTCGGACATCTACAGCGCGTCGTCGGAGGCGGCGCCGCTGCCTGCACCCGTGCGCCGCAGCAGTTCGGCCCGGACGAAGCCGTCCAGGTCACCGTCGAGCACCCGGGTCGGGTCGCCGACCTCGACGTTCGTGCGGTGGTCCTTGACCATCGTGTAGGGCGCCAGGACGTACGAGCGGATCTGCGAACCCCATCCGACATCCTGGACCTCGCCCTTCTCCTTGGCGATCTCGTCCATCCGCTCGCGTTCGCGCAACTCGACGAGCTTGCCGCGCAGGACCTTCAGCGCGGCCTCCTTGTTCGCCGTCTGCGAGCGCTCGTTCTGGCACTGGACGACGATCCCGCTCGGGCGGTGCGTCAGGCGGACCGCCGAGTCGGTCTTGTTGACGTGCTGCCCACCGGCACCGGAGGCGCGGTAGGTGTCCACTCCGACGTCGTCCATGTCGATGACGACGTCCCCGACGTCGTCGATGACCGGCGCGACCTGCACCTCGGCGAACGCGGTCTGCCGGCGCGCCTGCGAGTCGAAGGGGCTGATCCGCACGAGCCGGTGGACGCCCTTCTCAGCACCGAAGAGCCCGTAGGCGTTCTCGCCCTCGGCGCGGAAGGCAGCCGACTTGATGCCGGCCTCCTCGCCGGGGCTGGCCTCCAGCAGCTCGACCTTGAAGCCGCGGGACTGGGCCCACTTCATCTCCATGCGCAGGAGCATCTCGGCCCAGTCCTGAGCATCGGTGCCGCCGGCCCCGGAGTTGATCGTCACGATCGCGTCGCCCCCGTCGTACTTGCCGCTGAACAGACGCTCCTCCTCCATCGCGGCGATGCGGCCCTCGACGTCGGTGAGCTGGTCGGTCAGCTCGCTCGCCATGTCGCTGTCCTCCGCTGCCATCTCGGCCAGCGCTTCGAGGTCCCCGGCGTCGGCGACGACGGCGTTGAACGCCTCAGCCTTGCGGGTGACGCGCGCGTGCTCGGCGCTGACCTTCGCCGCACCGTCGGAGTCGTCCCAGAAGCCGGGCTCCCCCATCTGCGCCTCGAGCTCCGCCGAGCGCGCCAGCAGCGCGTCGGGGTCGATGCCCTCGCGCAGCGTACGCAGGGCAGCGTGGATCGCGGCGATGCGCTGGGGGACGGACAGATCGCTGGAGGAGGACGGCATGGCCATGGCTGCCTGAGGCTATCGTCGCAGGGGTGAACCCGCTCGTCGACGGACTCCTGCTCCCGCCGAAGCTCGCGCTGCGGACGCTCGACGACCTTCACACCCTGGCGACCACCGCCGAGCGCGCCATCACGCTGCTCGAACGCCTGGACGCACGCGCCGCGCGCATCGAGGCCCAGTTGGACGACGGCATCGCCCTGGGGCGCACGCTGGAGAACCGGGCGGCCGACATCGCGGCGATGGGCTCCCAGTTCGACAAGCTCGGGGACGCGCTGCTGACCGAGGCCCGTGCCACCCAGCGTGTGGGCTCGGAGATCGCGCAGCGCGGCGCGGAGATCGCCGCCGCGCTCCCGTTGCTGCAGCGGGCCCTGGACCTCAGCGTCCCGCTGGAGGGCGCGATCGAGCGCGCCGGACGGATCGTCGATCGGCTCCCTGGCGGCCGCCGCCAGAGCGCGGAGGGCAGCGGCAGCCCCCAAAGGGGCAGCTGACCGCTCCGAGCGAGGCTGACCGCCGTGCGCGTCTGGTCCCACGCGGATCACCCGTTCCCGCTCCCGGCCGGGCACCGGTATCCCTTGGCGAAGTACCGCCTCCTGCGGGACCGGATCGTGAACGACGGAACCGTCCGTGCCGCAGATGTCCTGACGCCCGAAGCCGTCTCCTGGCAGGCGCTGTCGACCGTGCACGAGGACGCGTTCCTGCTGCGGGTGCGCGACGGGACCCTGGAGCGTCGTGAGACACGCGTCCTCGGGCTGCCTTGGTCCCCGGAGCTCGTCGAGCGTGCACGGCGGGGCACCCAGGGCACGCTGCACGCTGCGCGGGACGCGTTGGACGGACAGCGGGTGGGGCTCATGCTCGGCGGCGGCACCCACCACGCGGGCCGTGCGTCCGCCCGGGGCTACTGCCTCTTCAACGACCTCGCCGTCGTCACCACGCTCCTACGTGCCGAGGGGCGCGCGGAGCGTGTTCTGGTCATCGACTGCGACGTGCACCAGGGCGACGGGACCGCCGAGCTGCTCGGCCCTGAGGCCGGCGACCGCGACGCCTACACGCTCAGCCTGCAATGCGAGCGCAACTACCCGTTCACGCGGATCCCGTCGGACCTGGACGTCGAGCTGCCGGCCGGGACCGGTGGGGCGGCGTACCTCGGGGCGCTGCGTGACGCTCTTGCGGTCGCCCAGCGGGCCTTCGGGACACCGGACCTCGTCCTGTATCTCGCCGGCGCGGACCCCTGGGAGGGGGACGGCCTGGGCCGCCTGGCGCTGACGAAGGACGACCTGCGCGTCCGCGACGAGCTCGTCCTCGACCACTGCTCGAGCCTGGGCGCCCCGGTCGCGGTGACGCTCGCCGGCGGGTATCCCCCGGACGTCGAGGACGGAGTGCAGATCAACCACCAGACGGTGCAGGCCGTCCGTGGGCGCGCGCGGCACGACGTCGCGCTGCCGGCGCCCCGACCTGCGTCGTGAGCGACCGCCTACAGCAGGCCGGGCGTGGACGAACGCCGAGCCCCCTGGCGCGCATCCACGTCCGGCATCGCTCCCGCTCGCGGCGTCAGGCTCCGTGGCACTTCTTGAACTTCCGCCCTGACCCGCACCAGCACGGATCGTTGCGTCCGACCTGCTCGCTGGCGTCCAGGACACGCTGCTGCACGGGGGCGGGCTCTTCGGCCTCGCCGTAGTACGGCTCGGCGCCGGTCTCCCCGCCCTCGGCCGCAGCCGCCAGCGCGCTCGGCTGCGCGGTGCCCGCGCCGCCCGTGTACGACATCTGGGCCCCGGCCGCCGGGCTGGGTGCGAAGGTCGGCGGAGCCGGCTCCTCGTCGCCCTCGACGTCGACCTCGACGTGGAAGATCATCCGCGCGAAATCCGACCAGATCGTGTTCATCAGATCGGTGAAGAGCTCGTACGCCTCGTTCTTGTAGGCGATGAGCGGGTCGATCTGGGCGAAGCCGCGCAGGTGTATCCCCTCGCGCAGATAGTCCATGTCGTACAGGTGCTCGCGCCAGCGCTGATCGATGATCTGCAGCAGCAGGTACCGCTCCAGCGCGCGCATGAGCTCGCTGCCGAGCTCCACCTCGCGCTGGTCGTAGAGCTTGATGGCATCCTCGGTCAGCGCCTCTGAGAGCGTCTCGCGGTCGACCGCGTTGAGGTCGACCTCGTCCGGCGCGAAGGTGACGGGCCAGATGTCCTCCAGCGCCCGCCAGAGACCGTCCAGGTCCCAGTCCTCGAGAAAATCGCCTCCGGTGTACTCGCCGATGATGCGGTCGACGGCCTCGGCCACCTGCTCGCGCGCGGAATCGCGCATGTCCTGCCCTTCGAGCACGTTGTCGCGGTACTCGTAGACCACGCGACGCTGCTCGTTCATCACGTCGTCGTACTCGAGGACGCGCTTGCGGATGAGGAAGTTCTGCTCCTCGACCTTCTTCTGCGCCTTCTCGATCTGCTTGGAGAGCATGCCCGCCTCGATGGGCTCCTCGTGACCCTCCTCGTCGACGGTGCCCAGACGATCGAGGATCTTGTAGATGCGATCGCCGGCGAACAGGCGGACGAGGTCGTCCTCGGCCGAGAGGAAGAAGCGCGACTCGCCCGGGTCACCCTGGCGGCCCGCACGGCCACGCAGCTGGTTGTCGATGCGACGCGACTCGTGGCGCTCGGTGCCGACGATGAAGAGGCCGCCGGCCTCCATCACGAGCTTCCGCTGCTCCTCGATGCGTCCCTTGATCGTCGGCAGCACGTTCTGCATGTGCTCCGCGAAGTCCGGGTCGCTGGGATCGATGCCGAGCTTGCCGCGGACCTCGCGCTCGGCGAGATGCTCCTCGTTGCCGCCGAGCTTGATGTCGACGCCGCGACCGGCCATGTTCGTCGCGATCGTCACGGCCCCGGGCTGACCGGCCTCGGCGACGATCTCCGCCTCCATCTCGGCGTACTCGGGCTTGGCGTTCAGCACCTGGTGCGGGATGCCGCGCTCGGCCAGTTGCGCGCCGAGCATCTCCGAGACCTCGACGGAGATCGTGCCGACGAGCACCGGCTGGCCCTTTGCGTGGCGCTCGGCGATCTCGCGGACGACGGCCGACCACTTGCCGTCCTTGGTCTTGTAGACCTGATCGTTCTTGTCCAGACGGACCATGTTGCGGTTCGTCGGGACCTGCACGACGCCGAGCTTGTAGATCTTCATGAACTCGGTCGCCTCGGTGAGGGCGGTGCCGGTCATTCCCGCGAGCTTGTCGTACATGCGGAAGTAGTTCTGCAGCGTGACGGTGGCCAGCGTCTGGTTCTCCTCCTGGACGCGCACCCCCTCCTTCGCCTCGACCGCCTGGTGCAGCCCTTCCGACCAGCGCCGGCCGTCGAGGATGCGGCCCGTGAACTCGTCGATGATCTTCACCTCGCCGTCGACGACGGCGTAGTCGACGTCCCGCTTGTACAGCGACTGCGCCTTGAGCGACTGGATCAGGTGGTTGACCAGCGGGCCGTTCTCGGCGCGGTAGAGGTGGTCGATGCCGAGGAACTTCTCGCACTTCTCCACGCCCGCGCTCGGTGACCGCGACGGTCTTGTGCTTTTCGTCGAACTCGAAGTCGAAGTCGGCGACGAACTCCTTCTTCGTCCGCGGGTCCATGCCCTCGGGCGCCTTGCCCGGCTCCATGACCTTCGCGAGCTTGGCGAACTTGCCGTACCAGTCCGCCGCGGCCTCCGGGGCACCGGAGATGATCAGCGGCGTGCGCGCCTCGTCGATGAGGATGTTGTCGACCTCGTCGACGATCGCGAAGTTGTGGGTCGCCAGCGGACGCCCGTCCTCGGTGTACCGGCCGCCGTGCTGGACCTTCTCCTCCAGCGACGGTGGCCATGTTGTCGCGCAGGTAGTCGAAGCCGAACTCGGAGTTCGTGCCGTAGGTGATGTCCGCCGGCGTAGCAGCGCTGCTTGTCCTCGTACTCCTGCATGTTCTGCAGCACGCCCGACGCTCAGCCCGAGGAAGTCGTAGAGCGGCGTCATCCACTCGGCGTCGCGCTGGGCGAGGTAGTCGTTGACCGTGACGACGTGGACGCCCTTGCCGGCGAGCGTGTTGAGGACGATGGCCAGCGTGCCGGTGAGGGTCTTGCCCTCGCCCGTCTTCATCTCGGCGATGTTGCCGCCGTGCAGGACCATGCCGCCGATGAGCTGGACGTCGAAGTGCCGCATGCCCATCGTCCGCTTGCCGGCCTCGCGGGTGATCGCGAAGGACTCCGGCAGCACGTCGTCGAGGGACTCGCCCGTCCTGCTGCACCCGCTCGCGCAGCGCATCGAAGCGCGCGCGCAGCTCGTCGTCGGATTCGAGCTCCAGTTCAGGCTCGAAGGCGCCGATCGCGGCGACGCGCTTCTCGTACTGGCGGAACTGCTTGGCCTCGCCCATGTTGAGCGCGCGGTCGAGAAAGCCCATGGGCTGAGTGTAGAGATCCCTTTGGCCATGCCGTCCGCCGCGCGAGCAGGTCGCGCGGCGGAGGCATCGATGGGGATCTTGTCCCCGCCGGCCGGGCAGGCCGGCTCGAGTCTTCGGTGCCGGCGCCCCCTAGAGGGCGGGACGCATCCGGACTGCTGCGGCGGCCACCCGAGCCTCGCGGCGGTGGCGTCGCTTTTCGCGGTACTGCTTCACCTGTCGGCTGAGCTCCTCTTCGCAGAGGTTGATCGCGTGGTGCAGATCACGGGCGTGATCGTGGGCGCGGAGGGTCTTCCCCTTGAGATACAGGGTGACGTCCGCGCACTCGCGCTCGGCAATCGAAGGGTTGTTCTCGTGCGCGAACTCCACCTCCATCCGCACGACGTCCGGGACCTGCTTCGAGATTTTTCGAAACCGCTTCTCGACGTGCTCGCGCAAGTCGTCGGTGACCGGAACGTTGCGACCCTTGAGCTCGATCTGCATAAGGCCCTTCCTGTTCGGGATGCGATTGTCGACCCCGACGGTAGCCCGCCTTCGACACCGAGTCAACCGTTCAGGACGGATGTGCTAAGTGGATTCTCGACCGATCGCGTCACAGCGTGCGGGCCCAGGTGGCGCAGCTCGATCCGGGCCGCCCCGCTGCCCGCGAGCGCGCCGGCCGCCGCACGCAGCGTGGCGCCGGTGGTGTGGACGTCGTCGACGAGCACGACGCAGCTCGGAGGCCGGCCGCGGTCGCGAACTGCACCCGCCCGGCCTGGAGGCGTTCGATCCGGCCGGCGCCGAGTTGGCGCGTGCCGCACCCCGTTCGCCGCAGCGATCCGACGACGGGCAGACCCGTCCGACCGCGACAGCGCCCGCGCCAGGACGACAGCCTGGTCATAGCCCCGCCGACGGGCCCGCGCCGGGATGCGTCGGGCACCGGGACGAGACGGCCCCCGGCCCCGAGAGCGCCGACGGGCGCGGCAGCGACGATCTGCGCCGCCATGAGCTCGCGCAGCCGCAGCGCCGAACGGAACTTCAGCGCCGCGACCAGCGCCGTCGCGGGCCCGTCGTACGCGACGGGCGCCCACGCGCGGTCCCAGGCGCGCCCCGGCGGCCGGGCAGCGCCTCGCCCGCAGGTGCGAGCGGCAGCGCGCAGCGCGGGCAGGGCGCCTGACGCCAGGTACCGCAGCGTCACGACGGCAGGCGCCGCACAGCGGCGCGCGCGCCGGGGCCGCGGCACGCCAGGCAGCCGGGCGGGGCGAGCAGGTCGAGGAGGGCGCTGAGGAGCATGCCCTCGATGCGTGCGGGCCCGCGGCCATGCGCGCGCGTCCAGGACACTCGCTGCGCCGGACTTCGCGCAACGGGGCGTGGCATGATCGCCGCATGGCCGCCGACGCCTCATGGACCTTCGAGCCCGGCGCCGTGGCGCTCGTCGTGCGATGCTCGTCGCCTACGGCGCCGCTGGCGCCGCGTGCGGCCGCCGGCCCGGGGCCAGGCGCGGCGCCCCGGTCGGCCCAGGCGGCTCGCGTTCGCCGGCCGCGGTCCTGCTCATCGTCACCGCGCTCCTCTCCCCGGTCGACCGCCTGGCCGAGCAGGTCTTCGCGATGCACATGGTCCAGCACGTGCTGCTGCTGGACCTCGTCCCGATCCTGCTCATGCTGTCGCTGACGAAGGTGCTGCTGCGCCCGGTCACCCGCCGCCTGCAGCGGCGTCGAGCAGGCCGCCGGTCCGCTCGCCCACCCGGCCTTCGCGGTCGCCCTCTACGTCGCCGTCATGTGGATCTGGCACGTCCCGGCGCTGTACGACGCGGCGCTGGAGCATCCCGTCGTCCACGTGTTCGAGCACGTCTGCATGATGAGCGCGGGGCTGTTGTACTGGTGGCACCTGCTCTCCCCCATCCGCGCGCGCATCAGCATCGGGCCGTTCGGGCCGGTCGTCTACATGCTCGTCACCAAGCTGCTCGTCGGCTTGCTGGGCATCGCGATCACCTTCGCGCCCGACGCGCTGTACGACTTCTACGAGGACGCGCCCCGGGTCTGGGGCTCTGTCGGCGACCGACGACCAGGCGCTGGCCGGCGCGATCATGGCGATCGAGCAGTCGGTCGTCATGGGCATCGCGCTGGCTTGTCTCTTCGTCCAGGCGCTGGCCGAGAGCGAGCGCGAGGACGAGCGCGCCGAGAGGTACGGGCCCGGACGCGGACTGAGCACCGGAGGGCCCAAGCCGCGGTCGCACCTCAGCCCGAGGACGGTGCCGGCAGGAACCTGCAGGGGCGCATCCGTCCCCTGCCGGACGGTGACGCTGCCCGCGGACGACGACGCCGGCGCCGAAGGTGACGTCGCCGCTCCACCACGAGCCGCTCGCACGCCACGAGCGACGGGGGGCCCGCCGGGAAGTGCGCGTCGAGCTCCGCCGACGAGCTTGAAGTGCGCCTTGTCCAGGTCGACGTCGGGCGGCACGCCGCCGCGCGCCTCGTCGAGTGCCAGGCGCGGCCCTCGTCCAGGACGTAGGCGTCCGAGCGGACGGCCAGCAGGTCGTTCGTCGTCTTGACGGGACCGAAGCGGGTGCGCGGGACCCGGATCGCCAGCGCGCCGTCGAGCGCGTCGATCGCCGCCCCCATCGCGGTCTCGAGCTGCACCACCGGCGTGGAGGCCGCGTCCTTGGGGTCCACGGTCTTCGCGTTGACGATCAGCGGCAGCTCCAGCACGCCGCCGGAGCCGCGCAGCGTCGTCGCCAGCGCCTGGAGGTCGACCCAGAGGTTGTTCGTGTTGAAGAAGCGGTGGCGCGGATGTCCTGGAAGCATCGGTTCGTCCTCCGCGGGCGTCTGGGCGAGCTCGCGCAGGACGAGGCCCCGGCTCGCCGACCCGCTGGGCGAGGTGCCCGCCCTTGCGGTCGGCGGCGGTGCGGTCGGCGACCTCCATCGCGAACGGCGCGCCGGACTGCGCGAACCAGGCCAGGAGCGGCAGCGACAGCGTGGCCCCGAGGTTGTCGGCGTTCGAGACGAACGCGTAGCGCAGACCGGCAGCCAGCAGCTCGTCGAGCATGCCCGAGGCGACGAGCGCCGGGTAGAGGTCGCCGTGACCGGGCGGCGCCCACTCGAGCTCGGGGTTCTGCGGCCACGACACCGGCAGCAGGTCGTCGGCGCGCAGCTTCGGCACCTTGTTCTGCAGAAAGTCCCTGGCGACCGGCTGAGCCAGGTCCGGGTAGGCGTCCAGCGCAGCCAGCGACGGGGCCCGTGTCGCGAACGAGTTCATCAGCACGAGCGGCAGCGTGATCCCGGTCTGCTGACGCAGGTGCAGCACCTGGCGGGCGATGACGTCGAGGAACGTCATCCCCTCCTTCACCGGCAGCAGCGACTTGGGGCCGTCCAGCCCCATGCTCGTCCCAAGCCCCCGTTGAGCTTGATGATGACCGTCTGCGACAGGACCTCGGCACGTCCGCCACGTCCACCGCAGGGAGGCCGGCGGCGTCCGTCAGTTCGGTGACGGGCTCCAGGGCGGCCTCGGCCAGCGTGCCGCGCTCCCCGTCGCGCACACGTCGCAGCTGCGCGAGGAAGGTCCGGACCGCGGCATCAGCAGCCCCGGCGGCCCGCAGCTTCTCCTCGGCGGCGGTCACGGGATCCGTCGTCGGCATGGCTGGCATCGTACGGGCGACCTACCCGGTCGGCGTCACGTCCAATGGTGCAGGTAGTCCTGCTGGTCGGCGCGCAACGCGTCGATCCCGACGCCCAGCGACTGCAGCTTGAGCGGTCGCGACCTCGCGGTCGATTGCCTCGGGGACCGGGATGCACGCCGTCGTCAGGGCGCCCGCTGCCCCGGCGCGCACGAGGTGCTCGGCGGCCAGCGCCTGGTCGCGAACGACATGTCCATCACCGCGGCCGGGTGACCCTGGCCGGCGGCGAGGTTGACGACGCGCCCCTCGGCCAGCAGGTTCAGGCGGCTTGCCGCCCGACGGGGCCAGCTCGTACTGCGTCGACGAGCGGCAGCACCGCGCGGCTGCCGCCCACCGCGTCGCGCCAGGGCGGCAAGGTCGATCTCGACGTCGAAGTGCCCGGCGTTCGCCAGCACGGCGCCGTCCTTCATCCGCTCGAAGTGCTCGGTCGCGAGCACGCCCGGCGAGCCGGTCACGGTGATGAAGATCTCGCCGCGCTCGGCCGCCTCGAGCGCCGGCATGACCTCGAAGCCCTCCATCCGCGCCTCCAGCGCGCGCATCGGGTCGACCTCGCAGACGATGACCTGAGCGCCCGGCGCCGCGGGCGCGCAGCGCCACGCCGTTGCCGGTGAAGCCGTAGCCGAACACCACGAGGGTCTGCCCGGCGAGCAGCAGGTTCGTCGCGCGCAGGATGCCGTCGAGCGTCGACTGCCCGGTGCCGTAGTGGTCGTTGAAGAGGCGCTCGGTGCGCGCCTCGTTGACGGCGAGCACCGGGCAGCGCGAGGCCGCCGCTCGGCTGCAGCGCCCGCAGGCGCACGAGGCCCGTCGTCGTCTCCTCGGTGCCGCCGAGGAGCCGTCGGGCAGCCCGGCCGGCCGCGCGTGCAGCACGGTGAGCAGGTCGGCGCCGTCGTCCAGCGTGATCTGCGGCTCGCCCTGCACGAGCGTGCGGACGTGCTCGACGTAGGCGTCCATGTCCTCGCCGCGACGGGCACGGACCGTCGCGCCGTCCTCGGCGGCCAGCGCCGCGGCGACGTCGTCCTGCGTGGAGAGCGGGTTGGCCGCGCAGAGCGCGACCCGCGCCCCGCCGGCCAGCAGCGCGCGCACGAGGTTCGCCGTCTCGGCCGTGACGTGCAGGCACGCGGCGACCGCGATGCCCGTCCAGGGGCCGGGTCGCCGCGAAGCGCTCGCGGATCGAGCGCAGGACGGGCATCTGGGCGTCGGCCCACGCGATCCGGGCCTCGCCCGCGTCGGCGAGGACCGAGGTCGGCGACGGAGGATGAGGAGGCGGGAGCGGGTAAAGGGGATCCGGTCCAGGTGCTCGTCTGCGGCGTAGATCGTCGATGGCCGGGCGTGCCCGGCTGCCGGGGAGTCGTGCGTCAGCCCAGCCCGCAGGCCGCCGGGTGCCGTCCAGGCGCCACGAGGCGCCCCTGGGCGACTAGTAGCGGTAGTGGTCCGGCTTGTACGGGCCCTCGACCGTGACGCCGATGTAGGCGGCCTGGTCGGGACGCAGCTCGGTGAGCTTGGCGCCGAGGGCGTCGAGGTGCAGGCGGGCGACCTTCTCGTCGAGGTGCTTGGGCAGGACGTAGACCTGCTTCTCGTACTCGTCGTTCTTCGTCCACAGCTCGATCTGGGCGATCGTCTGGTTGGCGAACGAGTTGGACATCACGAACGACGGGTGGCCGGTCGCGTTGCCGAGGTTCAGCAGGCGCCCCTCGGACAGCAGGATGATCGAGTGGCCGTCCTGCGAACTTCCACTCGTCGACCTGCGGCTTGATGTTGATGCGCTCGGCGACCTTCTCCAGGCCGGCGACGTCGATCTCGTTGTCGAAGTGGCCGATGTTGCCGACGATCGCGTTGTGCTTCATCCGGCCCATGTGGTCGGCGCGAGATGATGTCCTTGTTGCCGGTCGTCGTGATGAACACGTCGCCGGTGGCGAGGACGTCCTCGAGCGTCTTGACGTCGTAGCCCTCCATGCACGCCTGCAGCGCGCAGATCGGGTCGATCTCGGTGACCGTGACGCGGGCGCCCTGGGCGCGCAGCGAGGCGGCCGAGCCCTTGCCGACGTCGCCGTAGCCGCAGACGACGGCGTGCTTGCCGGCGAGCATGACGTCGGTCGCGCGGAAGATGCCGTCCACGAGCGAGTGGCGGCAGCCGTAGAGGTTGTCGAACTTCGACTTCGTGACGGAGTCGTTGACGTTGATCGCCGGGAAGAGCAGCTCGCCGTTCTTGGCCAGCTCGTACAGGCGGTGCACGCCCGTCGTCGTCTCCTCGGTGACGCCCTTGATGGCCTCGCCGACCTTCGTGTAGCGCTGCGGATCCTCGGCAGGCTGCGCTCGAGCAGCGTCGAGGAAGACCTGGAACTCCTCGGACTCCGCGTCGGCGGGGTTCGGGACGGCGCCGGCCTTCTCGTACTCGGTGCCCTTGTGGATGAGCATCGTGGCGTCGCCACCGTCGTCGAGGATCATGTTGGCCGGCTCGCCCGTCAGGCCAGTTGACGACCTGCTCCGTGCACCACCAGTACTCCTCGAGCGTCTCGCCCTTCCAGGCGAAGACGGGGACGCCCTGCGGGTTCTCCGGCGTGCCCTCCTGGCCGACGGCGACGGCGGCGGCGGCGTGGTCCTGCGTCGAGAAGATGTTGCACGAGCACCAGCGGACCTCGGCGCCGAGCGCGGTGAGCGTCTCGATCAGGACGGCGGTCTGGATCGTCATGTGCAGCGAGCCGATGATGCGCGCGCCCTTGAGCGGCTGCGCGTCGGCGAACTCGCGGCGGATCGACATCAGGCCGGGCATCTCGTGCTCGGCGATGTCCGATCTCCTTGCGGCCGAAGGCGGCGAGGGAGAGGTCGGCGACCTTGAAGTCCTGGTCGGTGCTGATGGCGGTGTCGGTCATGTGAGCCTTTGGGTCGTTTACGTGAGCGGCGGCCAGGAGGCGCGGAGTGCTTGTCCTGCTCCCAGCGCAGCCAGTCGCTGTCGGGCACGTCCGCGGGCTTGGTCGCCTCTGCCTCGAACCACGCCTCCACCGCGTCGCGGAGCTCCGTGTCGCGGCGCAGGCGTAGTGCGAAGCCGACGTCGCCGAGGCCGATCTCGTGGTCTTCGAGCAGCTCGCGCAGGGTGCGCAGCCGCTGAAGCTCCTCAGGACCGTAGAGGCGGTAGCCCGCGGCTGAGCGCTGCGGCTCGATGAGCCCCGCACTCTCGATGTACCGCAGCATGCGAGGAGACCACCCGGTGGTCTCTGCTGCCTCGTTGATGGTCAGCCCGTCCATTGGACAAGACAAACCTTATCACGGTTGTGTCAAGGTTGGATCGGGCTGTGGCAGTGGCGACTTCGTCGCTCTGGCCACAGCCCGATCCAATTGGGGCAAAGACTGCGTCTTTCCCCGTCCGACCAGCCGGCTTCCCTTGGCCCTCCGCTCGCCGTGTGTCCGCGTCCCTAGCTGCGCAGATCCGCCTTGAGCGTCTCGACCGGCGTCTCCTGCGCCGGGTCCACGCCGCGCAGCGCCGCGACGTAGTGGGCGACGAGGTCCGCGAAGAGGACGAGCGAGAGGACCCGCTCGACCGCCGTCTGCCCGCGCGTGGCGACGACGTGCGTCCCCACCGCATGGGGCGCGATGAGCTCCTTGCTCAGCGCCAGGCGTGCCTGCGCCCGCGGATGCGTGTCGCAGTCGTCGAGGAACACGGCGCTGAAGCGGCCCAGCGTGTCGGCCCCCAGCCAGCCCGCGAGCTCGGCGTGGTCGACGTCCGGCAGCTCGGCGGCGAACGCCGGCAACTGGGCCACGTGGTTGAGCTGCTGCTTGAAGCGCACCGCCAGCGGGACGGTCAGGCCGGCGCCCGCGATGACCGGCACGCTGCCGTGCAGCGCGCGGGCAAGGGACTTGGCGGCGGAATCCTCGTCCGACTCCGGGCCCCAGGCGACGACGAGGTCTTCCAGGTGCTCGGCGGCGACGTCGATCTCGCTGGTCATCCGCGTCCCGGCCCCACACTGCGCGGCGACCTCCAGTGCGGCGACGATGACGTACGCCACCGCGTTCGCGGGTGAGAGCCCGCCGGCGATCGGGATGACGGGGACGCCGTCCTCTCGCGCCAGGACCGCGAGCTGACCCCCGGTCGTGACGACGACGCGCGGCGCACCGAGGGCCCCGGCCGCCTCGTAGCACGCCAGCGTCTCCTCGGTGTCACCGGAGTAGGAGGCGCACAGGACGGTCGTGTCCGGCGTGGTCCACGGCGGAAGGCCGTAGGCGCGGGCCGGCAGGATCGGCCGTGATGCCTGATCGCCGAGCGCGGCGCGGGCCAGCAGGCCCGCGGTCGCGGTCGCGCCCATGCCTGCGAAGACCATCCCGTCCGGCGAGTCGCCTGGCTTGATGTCCGCGGACTCGACCTTCCAGAGCGCGTCCCGCAGGAGCTCCGGCAGCGCGAGGACGTCCGTGATCTGGTCGGTGGGGTCGGTGAGCGCGAGCGCCTCGCGGGTGAGTCCCGCCTGCCCGGTGTCGTCGGTGGTGCTCATGCTGCTCTCCCTCTGCTCTGGTGCTTCATCAGACCTTGATCGCTCCGTCCCCGAGTTGGGTGCCGGGAAAGAGCTTCACGGCGGCGCCGAGGACGTTGTCGGCCCCCACGCGCACACCTTCGCCCAGCATGGCCAGGTCGCAGACGACGGTCCGCTCTCCGACGGTGACGTTCGGGGACAGGATGGCGCCTCGGATCACTGCGCCGGCGCCGATGGTGCAGCCGTCCAGGAGGACCGCGCCCGCGACCGTCGCGCCCGCGGCGACCGTCGTCCCCGAGCCGAGGACCGCCGGGCCGGTGACGGTCGCGCCGGCGGCGACGCTGGCGCCCGCCTCGATGACGACCGCGCCGGTCACCGTCGCGTCGTCGTGGACGTCGCCCTCGATCAGCTGGTGGTCGGTGCCCAGGCGGTCGGCCACGGCCGTGTGCACGGCCCCGGTGAGGATGTCGGCCGTCCCTTGCAGATAACGGTCCGGGGTCCCGATGTCGAGCCAGTAGGACGAGGCGTCCGCCGCGAAGCCGTAGAGGCCGGCCCCGACGAGCTGTGGCCAGATCTCGGTCTCGATCGAGACGTTCACGTCCGGCGGGATGAGGTCCACGACGGACTTCTCCAGGACGTAGATGCCGCCGGAGACAAGAAAGTCGTCCAGGCCGACGAGCTGTTCCGGGCCCGGCTTTTCGAGGAACCCGGAGACGCTCGTGTCCGCGTTGCGCAGCACGAGGCCGAACGCCGACGGGTCGTCGACGGGTACGAGCCCGAGGGTGCCGACGGCGCCCGTGTCGGCATGCTGCGCGAGCTGGGCGCTGAGATCGATGTCCGTCAGCGTGTCGCCGTTGAGCATGAGGAAGCGATCCTGCAGGACGTGCTCGGCGAACTTCAGCGCCCCGGCGGTGCCGCGCGGCTCGGGCTCCTCGACGAACTGCAGGCTCACGCCGAAGGCCGACCCGTCCCCGAGGACGTCCTTCACCTTCGTCGCGAGAAAGCCGCAGCACATGACGACGTCGGTGACCCCGTGCCGCGCCAGCCACTGGAGCATGAAGCCCATGAACGGCCGGTCCACGAACGTCACGATCGGCTTCGGCGTCCCGCTCGTCAGCGGCCGCAGACGGGTCCCCTCCCCGCCGACGAGGATGACGGCCTGCATCTCAGATGGCGCCCCGGCCGATGCCTTCGTACGTGAGCCCCGCCGCCGCGATGACCTTCGGGTCCAGGGCGTTGCGTCCGTCGATCAGGACCTTCCCCGCCATCGCGTCGGCTACGGCGGACCAGTCGAGCGTCTTGAACTCATCCCACTCGGTCACGAGGACGATCGCATCGGCGCCGGCGACGGCGCCCAGTGCGGTGTCGGCGAAGTGGACGCCCTGGATGAGCTTCCGGGCCTCCTCCTCGGCGATCGGGTCGAAGGCGGTGATCTGCGCCCCGGCGGCCTGCAGGCGCGCCGAGAGGACGAGCGACGTCGCCTCGCGCATGTCGTCCGTGTTGGGCTTGAACGCCAGGCCGAGCAGCGTGATCTGCTTTCCGACGAGCGAACCGAGGTGCTTTTCGAGCTTGCCCATGACGCGGCGCTTCTGCAGCTCGTTGACCTCGATGACGGCGTTGAGCAGCTGGAAGTGGTAGCCGGAGTTCCCCGCCAGCTGCTTCAGCGCGCTGACGTCCTTCGGGAAGCACGAGCCACCGAAGCCGACGCCCGCCTGCAGGAACTTCGGGCCGATGCGGTCGTCCAGCCCCATGCCGAGGGCGACCTCGACGACGTCGGCCCCGGTCTCCTCGCAGACGTTCGCGATCTCGTTGATGAACGAGATCTTCGTCGCCAGAAAAGCGTTCGAGGCGAGCTTCACCATCTCGGCGCTCGCGATGTCCGTCCGGACGAGCTCGCCGTTCTCCTGACCTCCGTGAGCGGCGCTCAGGAGCGGGCGGTACAGGTCGACGACCGCGTCCCCGGCCCAGCCCCCGTCGTCGCCGATGACGACGCGGTCAGGGTGCAGGAAGTCCGCGACGGCCGAGCCCTCCTTGAGGAACTCCGGGCAGGAGATGTAACGGAAGCCCTCCTTGCCCTGTTCGGCGAAGACGCGTTTGATGTTCCGCCCGGTGCCCACGGGGACCGTCGACTTCATGACGAGCGCGTGGCGGTCGGACGGCGGCATCGCCGCGACGACGGCGTTGACGGCCGACAGGTCCGCATCGCCCGAGTAGGTCGGCGGCGTACCCACGGCGACGAACAGCAGGCGCGCCTGCTCGAGCGCCGTCGCGATGTCCGTCGAGAAGTGCAGGCGTTCGCGGTTGCGGACGACCATCTCCTGCAGACCCGGCTCGTAGATGGGGATCTCGCCCCGCTCCAGGCCGGCGATCTTCTCCGCATCGATGTCGATGCAGAAGACGTCGCTGCCCAGCTCCGCGAACCCGGCGGCGGTGACAAGGCCGACGTATCCGGTTCCGATGACGCCGATCGGCTCTCGCTCTTGTGTGCTCATATGCGCGCCGGAGGGTATTCGGTTGGCGCGCGGATCGCCGCGCTCGTCGTCACGTCCCGATGCGCGTGAGGGATTCGGCGATCCCGAGCATCTGCTTGTTCGTCAGCGACTGCAGGAGGGTGTTCGAGACCCAGTACACCGCTCGCGGCGTGCGCCAGGCGACAAGACGCAGGCGGTCACCGTCCCGGAAGAGCTCGTACTTGCGGCCGTTGATCTTCCGCGACTCCGAGGGATCGTCGAGGATCGGCGGCGCCTTCCAGGTCATGCCCTGGACGCCGTAGTACTGCCCCACGCCCGGCGCCGAGACGACGATCCGGTAGGCCTGGAAGTTGTTCTTGCCGCGGTCTCGGATCCGGTAGGCGCGCGTCCCGTCGGCGCTGTAGGCCGACCCGATCGCCGCGAGCTTCGGGTAGTAGACCGGGAAGGTCGCCGGCCGCTTGGGGTCCGTCGCCAGACGCACGCCGAGGTCCTCGGCGACCTGCTTGGCCTCGAACAGGCCGGCCGGCACGCTGGAATTGGACCGGCGCTTCTGTCGCTGCTGACGCTTCTCGCGCTTGCGGTCCTTCGCCGTCTTCTTCGGCGTGCCGCGGCCACCCGAGCTGCCCTTGGCGTCCATGAACTCCCGCCGCAGACGGGCGAGCGAGGCGGGCGAGATCGCCAGGTCCGAGCTGCCCGGGATGTCCGTGACGGTCCTGAACTGGATCTCCTGCACCGGGTTGCTCGCAGACTTCACGGCGAGCTTCAGCAGGCGCAGGATGGCCGTCTCGTCCCGGATGTCCGTCTGGGTGTAGCGGCCGAAGATCCGCAGGAGCGTCTTGCGGTCCCCGAAGATGCGCGAGAGGCCGATCTGATCCTTGGCCTGGCGCAGGAAGTCCTGCTGGCGGGCGGCGCGGACGAGGTCTGAGTCCAGGTGCCGGAAGCGGACGAACGAGAGCGCGTCCTCGCCGCAGAGGCGCTGGTACCCGGACTTCACGTCGATGACCGCGTACGGCTCGCCGCCGCCCGCAGGAGGCATGTTGTCGTTGAAGTACCGCCGGTCGACGTCCATGTAGACACAGCCCAGACGATCCACCGCCCGCTGGAAGCCACCGAAGTTGATGTTCACGACGTGCGTGATCGGGACACCGAGAAGCTGGCGGATCGTCTTGACGGCGAGCTTCGGGCCGCCGTTCTCGTAGGCCGCGTTGATCTTCTGACGGCCGAAGCCCGGGATGTCGACCCGCAGGTCGCGCGGGATCGACATGACCGCGGTCGCGCCCTTGGACGGGTCCAGGCGGATGAGCAGCATCGTGTCCGAGCGGGCCGGGGTGCCGTTCTTCTTGTCCACGAACCGGCGGTCAGAACCCAGGACGAGGATCGTCTGTGGTCCCCCGGGGTCCACGTCGTCGAGCACGCCCTTCTCGTCGAGTCCCTTGATCGGCGCGGTCTGCGCGTCGCGGAAGATCGTGACGTCGTCCTTGAGCTCGAGCAGCAGCGTCGTCGCGACGATCCCGGCCGTGCTCAGGACGATGACCAGTGCGGCCAGCGCCATCCGCTTGATCACCGCGAAGCCGACGCGCGGCGGGGCCCCCTCGAACGCGCTCATCGTGCCCTCGGTGGGCCGGGGTGGCCCGTGGGACGTCGCGTCTGGAGGTCTGTGAGTTGGAGGCTCAAGGAGTCGGAGATCCAGGGGGACGTACGCGGCGCGCGCCTGAGGATGGTACGCACCCGCTGCCTGGCATGTCGCGCGTCAAGCGCGGCCGCCGTCGACGGCGCGTAGCCCCGCGGGGCCGTCCTCAGGCCCGATGCGCTCCAGGAACGACGGCAGCGCGTGCACGAAATCCACGAGGGCCTGACGGTAGCGCCCGAGGCTGGAGATCGACACCCATTCCTCAGGCCCGTGGTGGCCGGCTCCGACGGGACCGAACTCGACGGCGGGGATCCCGGCCTCCAGGAACGAGATCGCGTCCGAGGCGCCGTCACGGCCGACGCTGAGCGGCTCACCCTCGATCGAGCGCGAGATCCCGTCCCGCAGCGCGAGGACGAACGGGTTCGTCCTGGAGACGATCGCCGGGGCGCGGGTGAAGCACTTCAGGACGGTGAGGTCCTGGATCTGCCGGATCTGCCCGAGGATCTCGCCGATGTCCTGTCCGGGGAGAAAGCGGATGTCGACGTCCATCCAGCAGCGGTCGGGGACCTTGTTGAAGGCGTCGCCCCCCTCGATCCGCGCGAGGTTGATCGACGGGCGGTCGAAGAGGTCCGACGACATGCGGCTGAACGGCAGCGTCTCGATGCGGCGGAAGGCGTCGTGCGCCTTGAGGATCGCGTTGTCGCCCTTCCACGGCGTCGAGCCGTGCGCGGCGGTGCCGGCCATCTCGACGCGGATGGCGAGCACCCCCTTGGCCTGGACGCCGATGTGCAGGTCGGTCGGCTCGCCGGTGATCGCGAAGTCGGCCGGGATGCCCTCCTGCGACCAGACGATCGGTGGAGCGGTCCTCGACGTCCTCGGACTCCTCGTCGGGGACGCAGTAGAAGAGCAGCCGCACCGCGTCCTGGGCGCTCGGCGTCCTTCAGCGCGCACATCATCGCGGCGAGGGCGCCCTTCATGTCGTAGGCGCCGCGCCCGATCAGGCGGTCGCCCTCGATACGCGGGATGAACTGCGTCTCGAAGGCCGGGACGACGTCGAGATGCCCGTGAAAGACGACCGTCGGCTTCCCCTCCCCCGCCTCGGCTCCGGCAGAGGCGACGAGGATCGGCAGCCCGTTGTGCTCCTGCTCGGCCACCTCGACATCGCGGGACTCCAGCCAGCCCTTCACGAAGGCGCGGCCGCGGTGAGCTGCTCCGGCTTGGACGTGTCGTACGTCATCAGCCGCTCGGCGAGCGCGCATTCGTCCACCCCCACAGGGTAGGGGCTGCGCGGTGGCAGCGGTGGCGCCGCGGAGTTCGACGGTCTGAGTGGAGGGTTTCGCCGCTTGGTGCGGCCTGATCCTCCACCCAGCGCCGACCCTGCCGCGGGTCACGCCGAGGCGGGTGTGCCCTCGGCGACGCGCAGGAAGGTCTCCCAGCGACGCTTGTCACGGCGGGCCGCGGCCTGCGCCTCCGAGCCGTCTCGGCGGCGTCCAGCTCCGACTCGCGCACGCGAGAGCTTCTCGCGCAGGTCGGCGACATCGAGGTCGTCCTTGCCGATCGCATCCTCCACGAGCACGAGGACGTGGTTGTCGGCGACCTGGACGTATCCCTCGCCCTGGGCGAGGGTCACGACGTCGGTCTCTGACCGGTACAGGCGCAGCTCGCGTCGGCGTGAGCATGCCGAGCAGCGGCGTGTGGTTGGCCAGGATGCCGATCGAGCCGGTCTCCGTGCGCGTGGAGACCATCTCGACCTCCTCGTTGAAGACCTCCCCCTCGGGGGTCAGGACCTCAGCGGTGAACTTGGAGCGGGCCATCGCGTGGGTCCTAGCCCTTCTTGGCCGCGGCGGCGACGTCCTCGATCGAGCCCTTGAGGAAGAACGCGGACTCCGGCAGGTCGTCGTGCTCGCCGTCGATGAGCTCGCGGAACGAGCGCACCGTGTCGGCGATCGGCACGTACGCGCCCGGGGTGCCGGTGAAGATCTCCGCCACGTGGAAGGGCTGGGAGAGGAAGCGCTCGACCTTGCGGGCCCGCTGGACGATGATCTTGTCCTCGTCGGAGAGCTCGTCGATGCCGAGGATGGCGATGATGTCCTGGAGCTCCTTGTAGCGCTGCAGGATCTCCTTGACGCGGTTGGCGACGTCGAAGTGCTCCTGGCCCAGGATGTCGGGCTTGAGGATCGTGGACGTCGAGTCCAGCGGGTCGACCGCCGGGTAGATCCCCTTCTCGGAGATGGCCCGGGAGAGCACCGTCGTGGCGTTCAGGTGGGCGAACACCGAGGCGGGCGCCGGGTCGGTGAGGTCGTCCGCGGGGACGTAGATGGCCTGCACCGAGGTGACCGAGCCGTTGCGCGTCGACGTGATGCGCTCCTGCAGCTGGCCCATCTCCGTCTCCAGCGTCGGCTGGTAGCCGACCTGTGAGGGCATGCGGCCCAGGAGCGCCGAGACCTCGGAACCGGCCTGGACGAAGCGGAAGATGTTGTCGACGAAGAGGAGCACGTCCTGACCCATCTGGTCACGGAAGTACTCGGCCATCGTCAGGCCCGTGAGAGCCACGCGCATGCGGGCTCCGGGCGGCTCGTTCATCTGGCCGAAGACGAGCATCGTCTTCGGAAGGACGCCGGACTCCTTCATCTCGACCCAGAGGTCGTTGCCCTCGCGGGTCCGCTCGCCGACGCCGCAGAAGGCCGACAGGCCGCCGTGCTCCTTGGCGAGGTTGTGGATGAGCTCCTGGATGAGGACGGTCTTGCCGACGCCGGCGCCGCCGAACAGGCCGACCTTGCCGCCCTTGGCGTACGGCGCGAGCAGGTCGATGACCTTGATGCCGGTCTCGAACATCTCGGTCGTCGGCATGAGGTTCTCGACGTCGGGCGCCGAGCGGTGGATCGGCCACCGCTCCTTGACCTCGATGGCGGGGCCGTTGTCGATCGGCTCCCCGAGGAGGTTGAAGATGCGGCCGAGGGTCTCCTCGCCGACGGGGACCGTGATCGGTCCGCCGGTGTCGACGACTTCGACGCCACGGGCGAGGCCGTCCGTCGAGTCCATGGCGACGCAGCGGACGCGGTTGTCGCCGAGGTGCTGCTGCACCTCGAGGACGAGCGTGCCCTTGTCGCCGCGGTCGATGGTGAGCGCGTTGTTGATCTCGGGCAGGTCGCCCGGGAACGTGACCTCGATGACGACGCCCTGGATGGCGTCGACGCGGCCGGTGGTGGCGGTGGCGGTGGCGGTGCTGGCTTCCATAAAGTTCTCCGGTTACACCAGCGCCTCAGCGCCGGCGACGACTTCCATGATCTCCTGCGTGATCTCTGCCTGGCGCACGCGGTTCATCTCGAGCGTGAGGTCCTCGATGACCTCGCCCGCATTCTCCGACGCGTTGCGCATCGCCGTCATACGAGCGCCGTGCTCGGATGCGGTGGACTCCAGCAGCGCCCGGAAGATCGAGATCTCCACGTAGTCCGGGACCAGGCGCTTGAGGATGTCGACGGGGTCTGGCTCGTACTCGACCAGCGTGTGGTGGCCCGTGGGCTCCTCAGCGCCTTCGGAGTCACGCTCCGTGCCTTCGAGGATCGTCGCCTGCTGGAGCGGCAGGAGCGTCTCGCGACGCACCTCCTGCACGAGCGGCGACACGTAGCCGTTGTAGAAGATCTCGACGCGGTCGACCTTGCCGTCGACGTAGGCCGAGATGAGGTCCTCGGCGATGCTGCGGGCGTCGCCGTAGGAGGGACGGTCGGTGAAGCCCGTGTAGGCGCCCGCCGTCTCCTTCCCGCGGAACGTCAGCGACGAGACGCCGCGGCGGCCCGTCGCGGAATACGCGACGGTCTTACCCGACTCCTCGAACTCGGCGCCGGCCCGCAGCCCCGCGCGGAGGATCTGCGAGTTGAACGCCCCGGCCAGACCACGGTCGGCGGTGACGAGCAGGATCGCGACCGTCTGCTCCTCCTCGCGCTCGGCGAGGATCGGCAGGGCACCGAGCTCGCCGCCGGCCGCCTCGGCGGCCTGACGGGTCATCCGACGGATCGCGCCGGCGTACGGCCGCAGCGACGCGATGCGCTGCTCGGCACGGCGCAGACGCGCCGCCGCCACCATCTCCATGGCACGGGTGATCTTCTGGATGTTCTTGACGGATCCGATGCGGACCTTGACGTCGTTCTGGCTCATCAGGCGGGCGCACCCTCCGCGACCGGCTCCTCGGCCTCACCGGCGTCGGAGCTCGACTCCGCGCCGGCGTCCTTGTCGGCCTTCGAGGCGCGCGAGGACGTCTCGTGACCCGTGATGGGCTGGCCGTCCTCGTCCAGGTCGTAGCCGAAGTCGTCGGCGAAGCCGGCGATGGCGTCGCTCAGCGAGCTCTGCGTCTCCTTGGACCAGTCGCCGCCCTTGATCGTCTCGAGGAGATCGGCGCTGGAGGAGTGCAGGCGGGACGTCAGGTCCTCGAGGAACGTCGGCACGCGCTCGGTCGCGATGCGGTCCAGGAACCCGTTCGTGGCGGCGAACACCGACACGACCTGATCCTCGACGGGCAGCGGGGACCGCTCGTTCTGGTTGAGCATCTCCACGAGGCGCTCGCCGCGGGCCAGCGTGCGCTGGGTGTCGGCGTCCAGGTCGGACCCGAACTGCGCGAAGGCCTCGAGGTCGCGGAACTGCGACAGCTCGAGCTTCAGACGGCCGGCGACCTTCTTCATCGGGCCGATCTGCGCGCTGCCGCCGACGCGCGACACCGAGATGCCGACGTTGATGGCCGGGCGGACGCCCGAGTTGAAGAGCTTGGGCTCGAGGAAGATCTGGCCGTCGGTGATCGAGATGACGTTCGTCGGGATGTACGCCGAGACGTCGCCGGCCTGCGTCTCGATGATCGGCAGTGCCGTCATCGAACCGCCGCCCAGCTCGTCGCTGAGCTTGACCGCGCGCTCCAGCAGGCGGCTGTGGAGGTAGAAGACGTCGCCGGGGTATGCCTCGCGTCCCGGCGGACGGCGCAGCAGCAGCGACATCTGGCGGTAGGCGTAGGCGTGCTTGGTGAGGTCGTCGTAGACCGCCAGCGTGTGCCCGCCCTTGTAGAGGAAGTACTCCGCCATCGCGGCACCCGCGTAGGGCGCCATGAACTTGATCGGCGCGGCTTCGTCGGCGGGGGCGGCGACGATGATCGTGTTCTCCAGCGCGCCCGCGTCGGCGAGCGTGCGGGCCAGGCCGACGACGGTCGCCATGCGCTGGCCGATCGCGACGTAGACCGAGATGACCCCGGAGTCCTTGTTGTTGATGATCGTGTCGACCGCGATCGTCGTCTTGCCGGTCTGACGGTCGCCGATGATGAGCTCGCGCTGGCCACGGCCGACGGGGATCATCGAGTCGATGGCCTTGATGCCGGTCTGCAGCGGCTCGAAGACGGACTTGCGCTCGACGACGCCGGGCGCCTTGAACTCGGCGGGACGGGTCTCGGTCGTGTTGATCTCGCCCTTGCCGTCCAGCGGGACGCCGAGCGGGGAGACGATGCGGCCGAGCAGCTCGTCGCCGACCGGGATCTCCAGGAGGCGGCCGGTCCGCTTGACCGTGTCGCCCTCGACGCACTTCTCCCACTCGCCGAAGAGCACGGCGCCGACGTTGTCGGACTCGAGGTTCAGCGCGAGGCCGGTGACGCCGTGCGGCAGCTCGAGCATCTCGAACGACATGCAGTTCTCGAGCCCGTGGATGCGGGCGATACCGTCGGAAACGGACAGGATGGTTCCGACCTCGGTGAGCTCCGCGGAACCGGAGTCGAGCCCTTCGATGCGGGCCTTGAGGATGGAGGTGATCTCGTCGGGCTTGATCTGCATGAAGATGGGTCTCCTGATCAGGCCTTCGCCACGCTGCGGCGAAGCTGATCGAGTCGGTTTCGGATTGAGGCGTCCAGAATCTGGTTGCCGACGCGCAGGACGATGCCGCCAAGCACGTCCGGGTCGACGTGGGCCGTCAGCTGGACCTGACGCCCCGTCTGCTCGCTGATCTGGTCGCCCAGGCGCTTGACGACGTCCTGATCAAGCTCGACGGCGCTGGTGATGTCGACGGGGAGGAGCTTGTTCTCGTCGTCCCACAGACGATCGAACTCCTTGCGCAGTCGATGGATCACGGGCATCCGGTGGTTCTCCACCAGCAGCTCGAGGATGTTCATCACCACCGGCTCCGCGTCGGTGACGGCCTTGTGCAGGCCCTCCTTCTTCTCCTCGGTGGAGAAGTACGGCGAGAAGAAGAACACGGACAGCTCGTGGTTGTCCGCCAGAGCATCGGAGAACATCCCGAGCTGGTCGCGGACGTCGTCGAGCTTCCCCTGCTCCTGCGCCACCTCGAAGAGGGAGCGCCCGTAGACGCGAGCGATCTCTTCCATGGCTAGTTCTTGCGCTCCCCGAGTGCGGAGAAGTCCAATTCGCCCAGGGCGTCCTCGACGAGGCGCTTCTGGTCCTCGGCGGTCAACGTCTTGCGCGTGACCTTCTCCGTGGCGGCCACGGTGAGGTCGGCCACCTCCGAGCGGATCTCCTGGATCGCGCGGCGGGTCTCGCCCTGGATGTCCTTGCGGGCCTGCGCGAGCATCTCCTCACGCTTGACCTGGCCGGCCTCGGCGGCGGACCGCTGGACATCGTCGCCCGTCTTGCGGGCCTTGGCCACGATCTCGTCGGCCTGCGCGCGGGCTTCCTGCAGCCGCTCGCGGTACTCGGCCAGGAGCGACTCGGACTCGACCTTGGACTTGTTCGCAGCGTCGATCGACTCTTCGATCGCGCGCTGACGCTTGTCGAGGGCCTCGGAGATCGCCGGGAACGCGTACTTGCGCAGCACGAGCAGGGCGATGCCGAAGGAGAGCAGCGTCCAGATCATGAGGCCCACGTCGGGGCTCACGAGGAAGTTGCTGGACTCCTCCTCACCGGAGGTCGCACCCTCGGCCGCGGCCAGCACGAAGGCCGCGGCGTTGTGGATGACGGCGAGCATCGTCTAGCCCAGGAAGAAGGCGATGAGACCGAAGATGAACGCGTAGAACACGATCGCCTCGGTGAGGGCGAAGCCCAGCCACTGGATCGACGTGATCTCGTCGCGCATCTCCGGCTGGCGCGTCACCGACTCGATGACCTTGCCGAAGATGTAGCCGACGCCGACGCCGGGGCCGATGGTGCCGAGGCCGGCGCCGATGCCGAGCGCGATGGCCTTGCCGGCCTTGCGGCCGTACTCACCCGCGATCTCGGGGGTGACGGTCTGCTGGGCCAGCGTGGTGATGACGGAAAGGTCCACTGTGAATCCTCCTGGGGATCAGTGCTAGTGCTCGTCGGCGACAGCGCCGCCGAGGTAGATGGCAGTCAGGGTCGAGAAGATGAAGGCCTGCAGCGTGGCGACGAGGCCGATCTCGAAGAGAAAGAAGGCCACCGCCATGGTGCCGGTGATGAGGCCGAGGACGAGCGAACCGCCCACGGCGAGGTTCAGGAGCACCACGAGGCCACCACCCATGAAGAGGATCAGGAGGTGACCGGCGAGGATGTTCGCGAACAGACGAACGCTGAGCGAGACGACCCGGACGAAGTCCGAGATGAGCTCGATCGCGAAGATGGGACCGGCGGCGGGACCTTCCACGCCGGCGGGCACGAGGCCCTTGTAGAAGCCGATGACGCCCTTGGCCCGGAAGCCCTCGATGTGGTAGGCGAACCACACGACGAGGGTCAGGACGAGGGGCACGGAGAGGTTCGCGGTCGCCGCGTAGAGCGCGAGCGAGGGGACCTGCACGCCGGCGATGTCGACCTTGTGCTCCGTGTTCGTCGGCAGCGGCAGGTAGCCAAGCATGTTGCTGAACCAGATGAAGAGGAAGAGCGTGGCGATGAAGGGGAACCACTTGCGGGCCATGCCCTTGTCCATGTTGCCGCCGGTGATCTGGTCGCGCATGAGGCCGTAGGCCGCCTCGACCGCGGTCTGCACCCGGTTGGGGCGGTCCTGCATCCGTCGCGCGACGAGCACCATCGTCAGCGTCGTCAGCAACGTCGCGACGATGACGTAGAGGACGGCCTTGTTGATGTCCATCGGGCCGGGCAGGTCGATCCACGTGTCCAGCTTGAACTCGTTCTGCGGCTTGTACTCCTCGTTGATGTTCAGCGCCGAAGCTCCGGCCGGGCTCACGAGGAGCATGGCCAGGGGGAGCAGAAAGAGGGAGAGGCGCTTGATCACGAGGGGAGCTCTTTGGTGTCTAGGGGGCGCATGACGAGGGTGACCGTGAAGTAGGTGGTGAAGAGGACCACGACGAGGACGGCAGCGGCGAGACCGGCGTCGTTCTCCTTCAGCCCCGCGGCGAAGATCGTAAGTGCTGTCAGCCAGCCGCGCCCGATCATCGAACCGGCGGTGATGCCCGCCACCCTACGCAGATCCTGAGAATCGCGGGCTGCGCGTTCCAGGCGGATCTGGACGAGCCGCTGCACGAGCCATGCCGCGGCGGCCGCGGCGTACCCGAGCATCGGGAAGCCGGCGACGAGAAAGACCGGCAGCGCGAGCGCCAGGACGAACATGTCGATGTAGCGGAGGACGGGCATGGCTCGCGGGCGGCGCTCAGCGCCCGCCCAGGGGGTGCCCGGGGGTGCGGACGGCGCAGCGGTCCCGGCCGCGCGGCATGGGGATCGAACGACGGCAACGCGTGCCGCGACGCCGACGACCGGCTTCCGGGAGCCCGCAGGCCCGCGCGCGGACGTGGGGGTCGCGAGGTCCTTCACGGTCATCGGCTCCGGGGCCGGACTGGTCGTCTTCAGGCATGGCGGCGGCGTCACCCTACAGGCGGAGGACCGGCGCACGGGCGCCGGTCTCTGGACGGGGAGGACGGCGGCGGCACCGACCCCTTGCTTCGATAAGCAGACTATCAGGAACCGCGGACTTTGTGACGACTTTGTGACACTTCGTGGCAGACGTTGCGAGCCGCACCGGCGTGATCAGCGGCGAGGCGCCAACCGACGCCGCGCGACGGCCAGCCGCGCCTGCACGACCCTGTAGGCCGAGCGCGGGCGCCCGTCGAGACCCACGAGTGCCGAGTCCCACGAGTCGCGCGACGTCGAGCTGTTCCAGTGGTACAGGTAGACGCGCCTGATGCGCGGGCTCAGGGGAACGAGCCGGTCGAAGATCCAGCGCGTCGCGATGCCCGCATGGGCGACGGACTCCGGGAAGCCGCGGGCCTTGTTCGTCGTCCGGCGCTTGACGATGCCCCCGGTCTCCGTGAACCAGATGTCACCCTTGACGAGCGCCAGCAGCCGCCTGGTCCCCGAGGTGCGCAGCCGGTTGGCGTCCAGGTAGTTGTGCAGGCCCCAGACCTTCGGTCGGTGCCTGGCCCTCCGCAGGAACGCCTTGACCCACGAGGCCATCGTCGGGCCGTCGAGCACCTCGGCGGCGAGGATCGTGCACGACGGGCAGGCGCGCACGAGCGCGTCGTGGTAGCGGGCGGCGAGCTCCGGCTTGTGGCAGAGCGGCTCGCCGCAGAGGTTCGGCTCGTTCCAGGTCGCGAACTCCACGACGTCGGGGTAGCGCTTTCGCAGCTTCAGGAACTGCACCTGGAACTCCTGCGGGGTCGGGGCGTACCGGCGCCTGGACTCCACCCGGGAGTGCCCGAAGGTCAGCAGCGGCCGGGCGTCGACCGCACGGGCCGCAGCGATCCACTGGTCCAGCAGCGCGAGCTCGGACGGGATCCGCATCGCGTCCCACGGGATGACCCGGCGCACCTTGCGGATGTTCAGGCGCAGGAAGAGCGGATCGGTGAACATCTCGGGCTTGTGGTCGGCGATGCCGACGCTCACCGGTGCACGCGTGCGCGCAGCCGCAGCAGCAGCCGCGCTGCCCGGCAGCAGCACGGGGAGGAGCACGGCGAGCCCCAGAAGGCTCAGCGACCACCGGTTCCGGGAAGAGGAGCAACGCATCTGGGGCGTGGAACCGCCGGACGGCTTCATGTTGCGGTGCCCGGCCCGGACTCGGTGAGGACCATGTCCTCATGGCGGTAGGGCGGCGAGCAGCAGCACAGCAGCTCCAGCGGCTCGTCACCGGTGTTCATGAGCTTGTGCTCGGTCCCGGGCGGGATGACGATGCAGTCGCCGGGACCCACGAGGCGCTCCTCCCCGGCCAGGCGCATGAGCCCGGAGCCGCGGGTGAGGAAGTACAGCTCCTCGGACACCGGGTGCAGATGGGCGGTCGTCGCGCCGCCGACAGGGACGGTCGCCTGGGCCAAGCTCTGGTTGACGGCGCCGAGCGACACCTGGCCGGCGACCTCCCGGATCGTCGAGCCGTCGAGCGTGGTGAACGGCTCGGCGTCGCTGAGGTTGAGGACGAGCATCGGCAGAGGATCCCACGGTCGTCGTCCGCACGTGCGCCCGGAGGCCGTCCGATTCCGGGGTCACCGCAGGTAGGCTGACGGGGTGTCTGAACCCGAACGCCCCACCGCGATGACCCCCAAGCGCGAGGCCGTGCAGACCGCGGTGCTCGCGGCGACCGAGGCGTTGCTGACGGAGGGCGCGTCGTTTGCCGACCTCAACATCGAGAAGATCGCCACGCGTGCGGGCATCTCGCGTACGGCGTTCTACTTCTACTTCAAGGACAAGGGCGAGCTGCTCGTCAAGCTCACCGAAGAGGTCACGACAGAGCTGTACGAGCAGGCGGACGTGTGGTTCTCGGGCCAGGGGGACGCACGTGAGGAGATCGAGGAGGCCCTGTCGCGTGTGGCGCAGCTGTATGCCGAGCACGCCGCGCTCATGCGCGTGATCGTCGAGGTCTCGACCTATGAAGAGGGGGTCGCGACCTTCTGGCGCGAGCTCCTGGCGCGCTTCATCGAGGCGACGGCGGCACGGATCGCCGTCGAGCAGGCCGCCGGCGCGGCCCCGGCCGGGGACGGCAAGGCGATCGCCTTCGCCCTCATCTGGATGTGCGAGCGCACCCTCTATCAGCAGGTGGTACAGCAGCAGCCGTACGAACCCGACGTCTTCGCCGGCGCCCTCGTGACGGTCTGGATGCGCGCGATCTACGCGCACGACTGACGGAGCGCGCCGAGCGGTCCGCCGGACCGCGTCAAGCGGGCGGCGGCTCGACGGCCGGGAACTCGCCGGTCGCCAGCACCGCCTGGACCTCCGCGTCGACGGCACGCTCATCGGCGTGCCCGCGTCGCATCCAGACCAGGCGCTTGACCTTCAGGATCTCCAGCACGACGACGAGGTAGACGCTCGCGGCGAGCACGAGCAGGCCGAGTCCTGCCATCGCGGCGGTCCATCCCGTGTCGAGGTTCCCGTGGTCGTCGGAGTACGGGACGAACCGCAGCGCGAGCGCGAACGCGCCGAGCGTCGTCGTCCACGCGTAGAGGTAGAGCACCGTCCGCCGCTGGCTGAAGCCGATGCGGTTGAAGCGATGGTGCAGGTGGTTGGCGTCCGCCTTCCACGGCGCGCGCCCGTACTTCATCCGCTTGAGGACGACGAACGTCGTGTCCAAGAACGGCACCGCCAGCACGAGCAGCGGGAACACGAGCGCAAGGACGGCCTGCGTCTTCACGGCGCCCTCCACGGCGATGCAGCCGAGCATGAGACCCAGCAGGTTGGAGCCGCAGTCCCCCATGAAGACGCTGGCCGGGTGGAAGTTGTGCACGAGAAAGCCGAGCGCCGCACCGGCGGTGAGCGCGGCGAGCACGCCCGGCGTGCCGGCGCTCGAGGTCGAAGGCGATGACGGCGAACACGGCCGCAGCGATCGCGCAGACACCGGCCGCCAGGCCGTCGATCCCGTCCGAGAAGTTCACGACGTTCATGACCGCGACGAGCCCGACGACCGTGAGCGGCTCCCCGGCCGAGCCGAAGTCGACCGCTCCGATGAACGGCAACGTGATGTTCGTGACCTCGACCCCGGCGTGCACGGGGATGATCGCGGCGACCGACCTGCCCGGTGAACTTGACGACCGGCGGCAGGTCGAACCGGTCGTCCAGCGCCCCGACGAGCGCGATGACGACCGCTCCGAGCAGGATGCCGTGGATGCGGTCGTCGGTGCGCGACGTCCCGTCGAGGAAGAGCGCGGCGCCGACGAGGATCCCGGCGAGCATCGCCAGACCCCCGAGCAGCGGCGTCGAGCCCTTGGCCAGGCCGCGGTCGGACGGGCGGTCGACGGCGCCGACCGCCCGCGCGATGCAGGCCGTCAGCGGCGTGATCAGCACCGCCACCACGAACGCGGTGGCGAAGCCGAGGAGGGCGTCCTTCGGGGTCATCTCGCGGGCGCAACCCTAACGGCACGCCCGGCGATGACCGTCGGCCTTCAGACCGTCGCGGCGGCGGAGAGGTGCTCGTACAGCGGATAACGGTCGGCGATCGCGGCGACGCGGTCGGCCAGCTCGCTCTTGGCGTCCGCGAACGCCGGGGTCAGCGCCGTGGCCATGATCCGGCCGATCTCGCTGAAGTCCTCCGTCTGGAGTCCGCGGGTGGCCAGCGCCGGCGTCCCGACCCGCAGGCCGCTCGTGACCATCGGAGGACGTGGGTCGAAGGGCACCGCGTTGCGGTTGACCGTGATGCCGATCTCGTGCAGGCGGTCCTCGGCCTGCTGGCCGTCGAGCGCGGACTCGCGCAGGTCCACCAGCGCGAGGTGGACGTCGGTACCGCCGGTGAGCACGTCGACGCCGTGACCGGCTCCGACGAGCTCGGCGGCGACGGCCTGCGCACCCGCGATCGTGCGCGCCTGGCGCTCCTTGAACAGCGGGCTGGCAGCGATCTTGAACGCCACGGCCTTGGCCGCGATGACATGCTCGAGCGGGCCTCCCTGCTGCCCCGGGAAGACGGCGGAGTTGATCTTCTTCGCGTACTCCTCCTTGCAGAGGATGATCCCTGACCTGGGGCCGCCCAGCGTCTTGTGGACGGTCGTCGTGACGACGTCGGCGTGCGGCACCGGCGACGGGTGCAGGCCGGCGGCGACGAGCCCGGCGAAGTGGGCCATGTCGACCATCAGCAGCGCGCCGACCTCGTCGGCGATCTCGCGGAACGCTCGCGAAGTCCAGCTGCCGGGGGTAGGCCGACCAGCCGGCGATGATCATCTTCGGCTTGCGCTCGCGGGCGACGCGCCGCGACAGCGTCCATGTCGATCAGGGACGTCTCGCGCTCCACCTCGTACGGCGCGATGTCGTACAGGCGGCCCGACACGTTGATCTTCATGCCGTGGGTCAGGTGGCCGCCGTGGGCCAGCGACAGGCCCATGATCGTGTCGCCCGGCGTCAGCAGCGCATGGAAGACGGCGGTGTTCGCCTGCGCCCCCGAGTGGGGCTGGACGTTGGCGTGCTCGGCACCGAAGAGCGCCTTGGCACGGTCGATCGCCAGCTGCTCGGCGACGTCGACGTGCTCGCAGCCTCCGTAGTAGCGCTTGCCGGGATAGCCCTCGGCGTACTTGTTCGTCAGCACGCTGCCCTGGGCGTCCAGGACGGCCTGCGGGACGAAGTTCTCGCTGGCGATCATCTCCAGCGTGCGCTGCTGGCGGTGCAGCTCCAGGCGGAGGACCTCGGCGATCTCGGGATCGACCTCCGCGAGGGGACGGTTGAAGTAGTCAGGGCTCAGGTCGGACACGTGCGCTCCTTCGGCGGCTTGCAGGAGGGATTGGGTGCCCAGGCGCGCGGCGGTGCTGCCTGTCGTTTCCCGGTGGTTGCGTCCACCCTCGGCGCCAGTCACGACGGTCCCGACGGTATCAAGGCGGCCGGGCGCTGTGAACGCCACGCCGCTGTCAGGAAGCGTCGATCTGGCCGACGCGCCGAGCGTGACGGCCACCCTCGAAGTCCGTCCGCAGGAAGGTGGCGACGATCGCGTCGGCCTGCGCGGGGTCAAGGCGCGCGCCCGAGAGCGTCACGACGTTCGCGTCGTTGTGGCGGCGTGCCATCTCCGCCTCCAGGGTGTCGTGCGCGTTCACCGCGCGCACGCCCCCGACCTTGTTGGCGACGATGCAGACGCCCACGCCCGAACCGCAGGCGATGACGCCGGCGTCCGCGCCGCCGGCGGCCACGAGCTCCGCCGCCTCACGTGCGAAGGCGGGGTAGTCGACCGAATCGGCCGTGCTCGTCCCGACGTCGAGGACCTCGTGTCCGGAGCCGGTCAACGTGGCCTTGACCTGCTCCTTCAGATGGAAGCCCGCGTGGTCAGAACCGATCGCGATCCGCATGGGCCGATCCTAACCGTCGGACCGGTGGGTGCGGATCCCCGTGACGGTGTTCAGCCGGCCGGCTCACCGAGCGCACGGCGCAGGTCGCTGCCGGGGAGGACGGGCAGCAGGAGCCGTGATGCGGCGACCTGCACCGTGGCGACCGCGGGCGCCCCCGGCATCGACGCCGCCGAGGCCCCGAGAACATGCAGGCGTAGTCGATGTCCGGCCTTGAAGCGGTTGCCGATCGGCCACAGCTCGACGTGGTAGAGGCGCGACCTGCCCGGCGTGGCCGGTGAGCGCTCGTCGTACCGACCGTAGGGCTGCACGACGTAGCCGCGGGCAGGGTCCCGGCGCGACCTCGCACGGTCGATGGCCGGAAAGTCGGTGAGCAGCCGTCCGGTGGCCACCGCGTGCGCCGTCCCGTCCGGCGCCACGTCCGAGACGATCGCCCAGATGGCGGTGCTCGCCGCCGTGCTCGACAGCCGCAGATCAAGCCCGGCAGGCCCCGCACTGAGCACGTCGCGCAGCAGCGGTCGCGTCGTGTACGACAGGCCCAGCGGCTCGGCGAGCGTCATGTCGGTCAGGATCGGAAGCGGTGTGGTCAGGGCGTTCAGACCGCCGGCGCCGAGCAGTCCCGTGTTGGGCTGATCGGTCGCCGTGAAGAGCGACGGCAGCACCGGATAGGACTCAAGGGCGTCGGCGGCAGGCGCCCGCGTGGACAGCGTCCCGTCGTTCAGCGAGCGCCCGCCCCCAGCGGGGGCGGCGCTCAGACGCAAGGCCTCCCACCGCGTCCCCGGGATCGGCCAGTCGGCGCCGTTCACCCGGACGAAGTGCCCTGCGACGAGATCCTCTCGATCACCGTCGGCGAGGAAGAGCTGGACCTTCGCCCGCCGCTGCGACGTCGTTGCGCGTGCCCTTGAGGTAGTGCGCCAGCCACGCCCGTGCCTCCCCGAGCCCTCCATCGGTGCCGGCAGGCGCCCCGTCGTGTGCGCCGATCACCAGCAGGTGCGCGCCATGCCGACGCAACGACCGGTAGGCCTCGAAGGCGCCCCGGGACTCGACGTCGAAGAAGCCGTCGATGATGAGCGTCGGAAGGTGGTTCGACATCTCCGCGCATCCCGCGCTCACGCCACCATCCGTCCAGCGTCGGATGCTCGAGGTCGCTCAGGCCTGCTTCCATCAGGCCCTGCGTGACCCCCGGGACCGTGGACGGGGCGCGCCCGAGGCGGTCCGGGCCCTGGAGGAGGGCCGGCGTCCCGATGAGGGCGAGCACGCCCGCACCAGGGATGAGGTTGTTCAGCCCACCCGGATAGAGCAGGTCGCGGTAGAGCTCGTGGGTTCCGGACTTCAGGACGGCCGCCCGGACACAGGGCAGCTTCAGGTGCAGCGAGTTGTAGATCGTGATCGCGCTGGCCGAGAAGCCGGCGATGCCCAGTCGGCCCGTGCTCCACGGCTGACGACAGGCCCACCGCAGCGTCTCGGCGACGTCCTGTTGCGTCCGTGGGCCGAGCGCATCGAAGCGTCCGTCGCTGTCCCCTGTGCCGCGGATCTGGACGAGGAGCCGGTTGAAGCCTGGGCCTGGATCCAGCGAGCCACTGTCACGGCCGTACGGGCTGAACTCGACGATGGTCGCCCTGGCGACGATCGGTGCCTCGCCGGTCAGCGTCGTCTGGAGCTCGACCCCGTCGGAGGTCGTCACGCGGCCGGAGATCGTCGAGCGAGCAGCGCCGGCGGGAGCCGGCGCGAGCATCGCGGCGCCGAGCGCAAGGACGGCGATGGTGCGGCTGAGCATCCTGCGGTCGTGCATCCGTCCCCCGTCGGTGTCGGCTCCCCTGTCGACACCATACTCCACGAACACCGTTGTTCGCTAATCTGGGTGGATGGACCCCACGATCGCCCGCCCCCTGCCCCGGGGGCGCCACGGACTCCCCCGCGAGGCGGTGCTCGCCTCCCAGCGCGGCCGCATGCTCGTCGCGATGACCCAGATCGTCGCCGAGCGCGGGTTCGCCCGCACCACGGTCGCCGACGTCCTGAGGAACGCCGGCGTGTCCCGCGAGACGTTCTACGAGCACTTCACCGGCAAGGACGACTGCTTCATGAAGATGCTCGACGGTGCCGCCGCGCTGTTGACCGACGGCGTACGCGACGCCTACGAGCACGCGCCGACACCCGCGGACAGGCTCCCCGCGGTCCTCGAGGTCTACCTCGGGCGGCTGGCGGCAGAGCCGGCCGCGGCCCGGGCCTTCCTCATCGAGGCCTACGCTGCCGGTGAACCGGCCGTGGCGCGCCGCGTGGCGCTGATGGACGGTTTCGTGGAGCTCGTCTGCGGCCTCGTGGACGCGCAAGGGCCACAGGCACGCTTCCGTTGCGAGGCGTTCGTCGCGGCGGTGAGCGCGCTCGTCACGATGCGCGTCGCAGCCGGCCGGACCGCCACGTTGCCCGAGCTCCACGGGCCGCTCCTGTCCCTGGCCCACGACCTGCTCGGGGAGCGGGAGGCATGAGCACGACCCCGCGGATCCCGCCCGGACGCCGGGCCGACCTCGGCCTGCTGAACTGGGCGCTCATCCAGATCGGCGGTCGCGTCGCCCGCACGGGAGCCCCGAACGTCATGACGACGCTCGGACGTCACCGCGGGCTCTTTCGCCGCTGGCTGCTCTTCGCGGGCGGCCTCATGCCGGGCGGGACGCTGCCCCGTCAGGACACCGAGCTCGTGATCCTGCGCGTCGCCCACCTGTGCGGGAGCGCCTACGAGCTCGACCACCACGAACGGATCGGCCGGCGCTGCGGGCTGACCGACGCCGACCTCGCCCGCGTGGCCGAAGGCTCGGCCGCACCCGGCTGGACCACGCGACAGCAGGCCCTGCTGGCGGCGACGGAGGAGCTGCACCACGACGACCGGGTGGCGGACGGGACGTGGGCCCTGCTGCGCCCGCATCTGGACGAGCGTCAGCTCATCGAGCTCTGCCTGCTCGCCGGCCACTACTCGATGCTCGCCGGTGCGCTCAACAGCCTCGGCGTCCAGCTGGACGACCCATCTTGACCACCGGACGAGGACGAGGACGACCCATGCCGACGAAGACCTTGCGCGCAAAGCGCTGCCTCATCACCGGAGCGGCCAGCGGCATCGGCCGCGCCACCGCCGAGGCCACCGCCGCCCGGGGCGGGGAGCTGTTTCTCACCGACCGCAGCGACGCCGGCTTGCAAGAGGTCGCGGACCGGTTGCGTGCCTCCGGTGCACGCGTCCATTACGCCAAGGCCCTGGACATCAGCGACCACGACGCGGTCGTGGAGATGGCGCGGGAGATCCACGACGCACACGGCAGCCTCGACGTGCTCATGAACATCGCCGGGATCTCGATCTGGGGGTCCGTCGAGAACCTCGAGCACGAGCAGTGGCGCCGGCTCGTCGACGTCAACCTCATGGGGCCGATCCACGTCATCGAGTGCTTCGTCCCTCCCATGATCCGGGCCGGGCGCGGCGGGCACCTCGTCAACGTGTCCTCCGCGGCCGGGCTCCTCGGTCTTCCGTGGCACGCGGCCTACAGCGCGACGAAGTTCGGTCTGCGCGGCGTGTCGGAGGTCCTGCGCTTTGACCTGCGCCGCCACGGGATCGGCGTCAGCCTCGTCTGCCCCGGAGGCGTCAGGACACCGCTCGTGCAGACGGTGGAGATCGCCGGCGTCGACCGCGATGCCCCTGCACTGGCGAAGATGACCGCGCACTTCGCCAAGCGCGCGATCACCCCCGAGAAGGCGGCAGAGGCGATCCTCGTCGGCATCGAGCGGGACCGGTACATGGTCTACACCTCGCGCGACATCCAGATCGGCCACCTCGCCCAGCGACTGTGCCCGCCGGCCTACGCGTTCGCCATGCGACGCCTGAACGACGGGATGACCGCCGTGGCCGCCCGCGCCAAGCCGCGCCCGGTCACCCCAGCCGAGCGGTGATCTGCGCCGCCGACACGGCACCCACGCGTCGGATGGCCCAGGTGCCGTCGGCCTCATGGTCGCGCAGGTCAACGACGGTCGACGGGGTCCCCGGGACCCGGCCGCCGTCGAGGACGAGGTCGGCGTGCTCACGCAGGCTCGGCGGAACCTCGGAGAGCTCCCGGGCATCTGCCCCGCCGGAGAGGTTCGCCGAGGACTGCAGGATCGGCCAGCGCACGTCCCGCAACGCCGCCAGCGCGTCAGGCAGGTCGGGGACGCGTAGCCCGAGCGTCGCCGGATCCGGCCCGCAGGCCAGCGGAAAGCGATGCGCCGGGTTGGGCAGCAGGAGCGTCACCGGGCCGGGCAGCAGCGCCAGCATCGCGTCCCGCGTCCGGGGGCCCAGTTCCGGGAGCGCAGCCAGGGCGAGGGAGGGCTGGAAGACCATGATCGCCGCCGGCTTGTCAGGCACGCGGCCCTTCAGCGCGTAGAGGCGGCGCACCGCCTCTTTGTCGGACGGTTCGCAGGCCAGGCCGTACACCGTGTCCGCCGGGAAGACCGCCACGCCGCCGACCTGCATGCAGCGGGCGAAGGTCTCGGCGTCCTGCGCGGTCAGGGCCGGCACAGGACCACCACCCGTTCGATGCCGGCCAGGTCCGCGTGTACCGTGCTACTCCACCCGCTCGGGGCCAGCGCCCGGGTGTCGTCCGCCTGCCCCTGCCCGATCTCCAGCGCGATGAACGACGCTCCGTGGCCGACCGCCGCCGGGACGAGGCGCCGGACGACGTCGAGGCCGTCACGGCCCGCGTAGAGCGCGGCCGCCGGCTCGTGCCGGGTGATCTCCGGCGCCAGGGGGGCACCGTCCTGCACGTACGGCGGGTTGCTGAGGACGGCGTCCGCGCCGGGGGCGCGGGCCAGGAGGTCGCCGTGGTGGAACGTGACATGGAGGCCCAGACGCTGCGCGTTGGCGTAGGCGACATGCAGGGCGTCCTCGCTCAGGTCGGTGGCGTGGACGTCGAGGTCCGGCCGCTCGCTCTTGAGCGCGAGCGCGACCGCGCCGCTGCCGGTGCCGACGTCGACGACGCGGGACCCTTGCGGGAGCCCGAGCGCTGCCTCGACGAGGTGCTCGGTCTCCGGTCGCGGGATGAGCACCCGCCGGTCGACGTGGAGGTCCAGGTGGCGAAAGCCCTTCGTCCCCGTGATGTAGGCGACGGGCTCGCGCAGGACCGAGCGCCGGCGGACGGCATCGCGGAAGATCGGGACCGCCGCGCCGCTCACCGGGGCCTCGGGCCGGAGGAACAGTGCCGTGCGGTCGACACCCAGGGCGTGGGCGAGCATGACCTCGGCGTCCAGCTGCGCAGAGCTGACGCCCGCGGCCCTCAAGGCGACGAGGGCGCTGTCGAGCGCCTCCCGGACGGTGACCGCGGCGAAGGTGGTGGAAGGACGATCGGTCATTCAGGTCACCGAGCCTTTGGCGGGTTCGCCCACGGCAGCCCGGAGCCGCTAGGCGGGGTCAGCCGCCGCCTCGAGTGCGCGGCGCTTCTCGTCCGCGTTCAGAGCGGCGGTGAACTCCTCCAGCTCGCCCTCCAGGACCGCGTCGAGGTTGTGCGTCGTGAGCTTGATGCGATGGTCGGTCACGCGGCGCTCGCCGTAGTTGTAGGTGCGGATCTTCTCCGCCCGGGCACCGGTGCCGACCTGCGCCAGCCGCTCGGCACCGAGGGTCGCCTGCTGCTCGGCGAGCGCGGCCTCGTAGATGCGGGCTCGCAGGATCCGCATGGCCTTCTCCCGGTTCTGGAGCTGGCTCTTCTCGTCCTGCATCGCCACGACGATGCCGGTCGGACGATGCGTGATGCGGACGGCCGAGTCGGTCGTGTTGACGGACTGGCCGCCCGGGCCGCCGGAGCGGTACACGTCGATCTGCAGGTCGTTCTGGTCGATCTGCACCTCGACGTCCTCGACCTCGGGCAGCACTGCGACCGTCGCCGTCGACGTATGGGTGCGGCCTTGGGACTCCGTGGCGGGGACCCGCTGGACCCGGTGGGTGCCGCCCTCGAACTTGAAGACCGAGTAGGCGCCGTCGCCCTTGACCGCGAAGGTGTACTTGCCCTCGGAGGCGTCCATCCCCTCGATCCCGAACCGCTGGCGCTCGGCGTACTTCGTGAGCATCCGGTACAGGTCGCCGGCCCACAGCGAGGCCTCGTCCCCGCCGGCGCCGCCCTGGATCTCGACGATCACGTTCTTGTCGTCGTTGGGGTCACGCTCGACCATCGCCAGACGGATCTCCTCCTCGAGCTCGGCGATGCGCGCCCGAGCGGTGCCGAGCATCTCGCGGACCTCGGGATCCTCGTCCTCGGCCAGCAGCTCGTCGGCGCCCGCGGCGTCGTCGACCGCGCGGCGCCACTGCTCGGCGAGCGCGGCGGCCGGCTGCAGGCGGCTGTACTCACGCCCGACGTCGGCGTTGCGCTTGCGATCGGAGACGACGTCCGGATCGACGATGAGATCCTGCAACTCCGCGAAGCGCGCTTCGATCTGTTCGACGAGGGACTCGATCATGCCGTACCGAGCGTACCGCCCGTCGTGCTCAGCGGACGCCCGCCATCGTGAGGTAGCGGCGCAACGTCGCCGGGGATCCGGCGATCGCCTTCGAGGCCACCGCGGTCGCCGCGACACGGCCTCCGCGGAGGGCGAAGACGTAGCGCGCACCACCGCCGGCCGGGGCCGTGCGCAGCGTCGCCGTGAGCCGACGGGTCGCGGGGAGCTGCGACACGCGAGCGTCGCGACCGACCCCCGCGATGCGGTGCTCGGCACCCGTGGAGGTGATGAGCGCCACCCTGCCGGCCGGGGTCAGGACCGTGCGCACGCGGCCGCCGGGACGGCCGTCGCGGCCCTTCCCGCACCACGTCCACGTCCGGTCCGGTCGCGCACGCGGCTGCCCCGCGGAGCGCAGGAGCGCGACATGGGTGGCTCCCAGACGGAAGGCACCCAGGCCCTTCGCGGTCATCCGCTGGCGCGCGGGGACGCAGTGCTCCGCCGGGACGCCGTCTGCGCGCTCCCACATCTGGACGTAGTTCTCAGCGCCGCGGGCGAGGTCCTCGACGATCGCGTCGCCACCGATCTGCCGCAGGTCCTCGATCCAGTCCGGGTACAGGCCGTACTGCGCGACGCCGTCCTTGTTGATGTCCCATACGCGGGTGTTCGAGCGGCCCTGCTTGATCGTGACGGCCGGGTCCAGGCCCTTGAAGGGGTAGTTCACCGGGTTCTTGGCCGCGTCAGGACGCGGACCGCCCTGGGAGCCGAAGCCCTCGATGTCCGAGCCGATGCCGAAGCCGAAGCCGAAGTTCCGGCTCTTGAAGCCCAGGTTCCGCTTCCACTCCTTGGCGAAATTCGCCGAGCCGCCGGCGTACGGCGTCACGAGGCCGCCGAGCGCGTAGATCCGCTCGGAAGGCGTCCGGCGTGCGACCACCCGTGCGTGGAGATGACGCCCGAGTAGCGCGCTGCGCCTCCAGGAACGAGAGCGTCTGGTTGTGCGCGCGCACGGACATGTGGTCCATGTCGATGATCATCTCGCGGCGCATGATCGAGCTGAGGACGGTGCTCCCCGAGGTCGGTGAGGCCGCGGACGTTGCAGTGCGGGCGCAGGCGGGTAGAGCGGGTGCGGCCCCGGTGGGCACGCCGGCCGGGCGCGAGCTGGGCCAGACCCTGGGAGAAGTTCGCCTCGTCGTCGCCCGAGCGCGTCGTCTGCTCCTTGTCGGCTCGCCGGCGTCGTGCAGGTCTCCAGCTGCCAGTAGTGGCCGGTCTCGCGGCGGTTGCCGGAGTTGATGACGAGCGCCGGTCGGGCCGCCGTCGCCGGCCACGCCGACGAGCGCGTTGTCGAACTTGTTCACGAGCTGCGACGAGCGCAACCCCGCGCGAGTACATGTCGTCCAGCTCGACGCTCGATCTGCGGCTTGTCGCAGGTCGGCTTGTCGTCGACAGCCGGCAGCCCAGCGGGCGCGAGAGCTCCATCCCGAGGAAGACGGCCAGCTTGCCGTCGTTCATGACCCGGCGCGCCTGGAAGGGGTCGGTGACGATGCGGAAGAAGCCCTTGCCCGGCCCGCCGAACTGCGCGTCGATGTAGTCCTGCAGGTCGTGGAAGTCCTGGATCTGCTTGCGCGTCACCGCCATCTCGTCGCACGGGTTACGACGTGAGCGGGTACAGCTCGCAGAGCTGCGCGTTGTCGACCGCGACGCCGCCCATCAGCCGCTGTCCGCCGCGCCAAGCGCGCTCGAGCCACTTCCAGTACACCTGCTCGTGGGTCAGCGACGGCGCCGTCGGCCAGCCCTTGAAGCCGGGCCACCCGTCGGCGCGTGTGCATGTGCAGCGGGTCGCCGTAGGAGAGGGCGTTCTCGACCGCCGCGGTCGAGCCGTTCGGACCGTGGTCGGCGCAGTCGCTCAGCGCGATCGCTGCGCCGTACGGGCTCCACGGGCGGCCGCAGTGGATCGACCCGCCGATGAACTCGAAGGCCATCATGTGGTTGATCGAGTCAAGCCAGCCCCGGACGGCACCGAACGGGGTCTTGCCCTTGCTCGGCTCTCCGTCGGTGTCCGTCGAGAGCTCGGGAAAGGTCTGGCAGCCTGTGCTGGGGACGAACGAGAAGCGCGCTGCGTCACCCGCAGCGTCGGCCTCGACGAGCGTCAGGCGACCGTCGGCGCCGGACGCCGAGACGACCTTCCGCGAGCCCAGCGTCCTCAGCGTGAAGGTGCCGGAAGCAGCCGACCGGACGACGAAGTCGGCGGACGCGCCGGGCGTCGTGACGCGTCCGAGCGCGCCCGAGGCGGTCTCGGCGGGGAAGTCCATGCCGCGGCCGTACAGGAGGTAGCGGCCCAGGGCGGTCGCCTGCATGCGGAAGCCCTCGGCAGCCGCGGGGGCGGCGAGCCGGCGCGGATACCCCTCGCCCGGCAGCGCCGACGAACTGCTCCCGTCGGGGTGGAGCGCAAGGCAAAGCAGCCGTGGGCGAGCGCCGTAGACCGGATCACCGGCCGGGGGCCGGTCCGGCGAGGCAGCCCCGGCGGGCGCCGCAGCGCAGAGGACGAGGGCACCGGCGGCGGCAACGGCGCCGAGCGCGCGTGACAGGGCGATCATGCGCCGGAAGGTAGTGGAACGAGCGTCCAAACACGCCGGTGGACGTCGGCGGCGGACCGAGGGCCCTCGGATCAGGCGATGACTTCGACGCCGACGAGCGCCTGCGCCGTCGCGTCGTGGCCCTGCGTCGGCAGGACCGACTCCAGCGCGGCGATCGCCACCGCGAGCTGGTCGAGGTCCGGCTCGCGGGTCGTCAGGCGCTGGAGCTGCATCCCCGGCCACATGACGACCCTGGCCCATCCGGCGGCCCGATGCCTGCCGGTCAACTTGATGATCTCGAAGCTCAACCCCGCGATGAGCGGGACGCCGAGAACCCGGGTGGCGACGAGCAGGTACCAGGCCGGCAGCCCCAAGGGGGCGAACGCGAAGATCGACACCACCATCACGACGAGCAGGAAGCTCGTGCCGCAGCGCGGGTGCAGACGGCTGAAGCGCTGGGCGTTCTCCGGCGTCAGCGGCACGTCGGCCTCGTGGCAGGAGATGGTCTTGTGCTCGGCGCCGTGGTACTCGAAGAGCCGCCGCAGGTCGCGTTGCCGCGAGACCAGGACGAGGTAGCCGAGGAAGATGAGCGTGCGCAGCACGCCCTCGACGAGCCAGAACACGACGGGGGAGCCGAGCTGGTCCGCGCACGAGCGAGGTCAGCGTCACCGGCACGACGAAGAACAGCCCGACCGACAACGCGACGCCGAGGGCGACGGTCAGCAGCCACATCGGACCGGCGATCTCCTCCTCCTCCTCGCCCAGCTGGGTGTTGACGCTGATCGAGAGCGCCTTGAAGCCGATGCACAGCGACTCGCCGAGCGCGACGACGCCGCGGACGAGCGGCAGCCGCAGCAGGCGATGCCGGGCGAGGACGGAGGTCAGCGGATGCGAGTGGACCTCGATGTCGCCCGAGCGGGACCTCGATCGGCTCCCTCGGGCCGGGTTGCTCGGCGAGCTGCTCCTCGGACGGGAGGCGGACCGCGACGGCCCAGGCGTGGACGCCGCGCATCATCACGCCCTCGAGCACCGCCTGGCCCCCGACCGGGGCGTCGCGCCGGGCGACAGGGGGACCGCCGACGCCGACGCCGGCCGCCTGCGCGGCCGTCCGGTCGTCGACGGCCATGCCGTGCGGCGTGCCTACTCGCCGGCGGCGGCGCGCTTGGCGGCGCGACGACGGAAGCGATCGACGCGCCCGCCGGTGTCGACGAGCTTCTGCTTGCCCGTGTAGAACGGGTGGCAGTTCGAGCAGATCTCGACGCTGATCTCCGGCGTCGTGGAGCGGGTGTCGAACTCGTTTCCGCAGGTGCAGCGGACGTGCGACGTGATGTAGTTCGGGTGGATCTCGGTCTTCATGGTCCTCTACAAGATAGCGGGGCACCCGATGGGGCGCGGACGGCCACGGCCGCACGTCGATACGCTCGGCCCATGCCAGCCAAGCTCTACGTCGTCCACGGGTCACACCCGTGCAACACCGTCTCCAAGGCCCTCGAGCTCAAGGGGATCCCGTTCACGAAGGTGGAGATCCCGCCGCCGGGCCACGTCGCCGTCATGAAGGCCCTGTTCGGGGAGCGCACGGTGCCCGCGATCAAGTTCGAGGACGGCCGCAAGCTCCAGGGCTCCCGGGCGATCCTCGCCGAGCTCGACAAGATGGTCCCGGAGCCCGCCTTGCTTCCGGCCGACCCCGCCGAAGCCGAGCGGGTCCTGGAGGCCGAGCGCTGGGGCGAAGAGGTCCTCCAGCCGGTCGGACGCCGCCTGCTCTGGCCGACGCTAAGGCCAACACCTCGGCCGCCCCGTCGTTCGGTGAAGGCGGCAAGCTGCCGCTCCCGGACGCGGTGCTGCGAGGCCTCGCATGCCGCTCATCTCCGCGCTGGAGATCGCCGCTGAACAAGGCGACGCCGGAGGCCTACGCGGCCGACTTCGCCGCGCTGCCGGCGCACCTGGACAAGATCGACGCGTGGATCGCCGACGGCACGCTCGGCGGCGACGACCCCAACCGCGCCGATCTGCAGATCGCCCCGACCCTGTCGCTGCTCATGACGATGCAGGACCTGCGCGACCGGATCGCCCCCCGGCCCTGCGGACAGCTCGCCGACCGTCTTTTCCAGGTCGGCGGCCATATCCCGGCGGGGGCCATCTCCCCGAGCTGCTGCCGGCCTGAAGGCGCGCCGCCGCGCCCGTCTCAGCGCTCGACGCTGAGCGGCGGGCCGGCGGCCCGGACGCCCTCGTCCAGCGGCAGCTGCGCGAGCACGTCGCGCAGGCGCGTGCCGTCGGGCGTGGCAGCTCGAGGTCGAGCTCGAGCAGCGGGATGAGGACGAAGCGCCGTGATCGTCGCCTGCTCGTGCGGGAGCGTCAGGCGCTCGGAGCGAGTACGCAGTGTCGCCGAGCAGCAGCACGTCGACGTCGATCGGCCGCGGGCCGTGGCGCACGGCCCGCCCTCGACGTCGCGCCCGAGCTCGCGCTCGACGGCCTTGCAGGCGTCGAGCAGCGCCTCGGGGCTCGAGGGCGGTCTCGATCCGCGATGCAGGCGTTGAGGAACGTCGTCCTGGTCGAGGACCTCGCCGACGGGATCGGTGTCGTAGGTCGACGAGGACGCCGTCGACCACGCACGCCGCGCGCGCGCCGAGCGCGCCGACCGCGGCCTGCAGATGGGCGCGGCGGTCGCCGACGTTCGACCCCAGGCCGAGGTAGCCGACCGCCGCTCACCCGGCCGGCGCCCGCATCGGCCGCAGCAGCGCGAGCTGACGGCTCTGGGCCAGCAGCGTGCCGTCGGGGGTCCAGATCGCTCCGTCCTCTTCGAAGTAGCCGTCGTGCGACGTCGTCGAGCGGAAGACCGACGAGCAGCGGGACGTCGGCCGGATGGGCGGCGTGCGGCCGCCGGGTGGCGGAAGTGCACCGTCAGGTCGATCGTCGGGGCGCCGACCGGGGCGGTCGAGGACCGGAAAGACCGACGGCAGCCAGCGCGTCGACGAGCAGGGCCAGGAGCACGGCGTCGACGGGCGCGGGCTCGCGCAGGCGCGACCCAGCCGCCCGGAGACCGCCTCGTCGGCGCCGCTGAACGGCGCGGCCCCGATCGCCGGGCGAGAGCACAGGCGGTGGGAGATCGCCGGCATCGACTCGTGCGCCGGCCAGGGCTCGATCTCCGTCCGACGGCCTCACGTCGGGCGCGGGGGCATCGAAGTCGGCGGCGGTCGCGAAGCGCAGGCCGAAGGCCCCGACGCGCGATGATGCAGACCCGGCCGTCCTGCTCGAGCCTAGCCGTGACGCTCGACAGCGAGCGGCCTGCGCGCTCCACGGTGACGGCGATGTGCACCGGCCCGTCCGCCGGGGGACGGAGGTAGTGCAGCGTGAGCGACCGGGGCTCGCGTTCGCCCTCGCCGACCTCCGCGACCATCGCGCGCAGGACGATCGCAGCGAGGTAGCCGCCGTTGGGTCCCATCGGGGCTGACCACCGCGTGGAGCAGACCGCTGTGTAGGCGCCGTCCCCCACAGGGGTCACAGCGGTGTCGCGCGTGAATTCAGGGACCGGCTCGACGGTCACGGTCGGCGTCGGCTGACTCGCCACGGGCTACTGACGCACCTGGCGCCACACCTCGACGGAGACCTCCGAGACCGGCAGCGCGATGGGCGGCTCGGGCTTGGACGCCTTGACCCACACCTCGTCGGCGGCGAAGTCCGCCAGCAGCCGGTCGGCGATCGCCGAGCACAGGCGCTCCAGCGTCTTGTAGGAGCGCTGCTGGGCCACGAGCGCCACGACGTTGCAGACCTCGCCGTAGTCGACGGTGTCCTGCACCATGTCGGTGACGGTGGCGTCGCACTCGCCGACCTCCAGGCGCAGGTCCAGGACGAGCCGCTGGCCGATCTCGCGCTCGGCCGCCGTGACGCCGTGGTGGGTGTAGAGCGACAGGCCGGTGATCTCGACCGTCACCTCGGTCTGCGGGCCCGTCTCCTCGTCGAACGCGTCGTCGTCGAGATCGAGCTCGTCGTCGTCCAGGTCGTCGTCGTCGTCGCGGTCGTGGTCAGGCACCATGGGCGCGCAACGTAGCAGCCGTGACGAGCAGCGCATCCCGAGCCGGGGCCACGTCGTGGACGCGGAAGACCCGGGCCCCTCGCGTGAAGGCCACGACGTTGGTCGCGATCGTCGCCGCGAGGCGATCTGCCGGGTCGGCGCGCCCGGTGAGGCGACCGAGAAACGACTTGCGCGAGGTCCCGACGACGACGGGGAAGCCGAGCGCCACGAGCTCGTCGAGCCGATCCAGCAGCTGCAGGTTGTGCGCCGTCGTCTTTCCGAAGCCGATGCCCGGGTCCAGCTGGATGCGCTGCGCGGGGATCCCGGCGGCGATCGCGACGGCCACCCGGGCCTCCAGAAACGCCCGGACCTCGTCGACCACGTCCGTGTACCGGGGGGCGTCCTGCATCGTCCGTGGCTGGCCCTGCATGTGCATGAGGCAGAGCCCGGCGTCGCGTTCGGCGACGAGTCCGGCCAGGTCGGGGTCGCCGCGCAGCGCGGTCACGTCGTTGACGAAGGACGCGCCGGCGTCCAGCGCGGCCGCGGCGACCGATGCCTTGGCGGTGTCGACCGACAGGACGGCGTCCAGCCCGGCCTCGCGCAGACCCTCGATCACGGGGACGACACGACGGATCTCCTCCTCCGCGACGACCGGTGCGGCGCCGGGGCGGGTGGACTCGCCGCCGACGTCCAGGATCGACGCGCCCTCGCTCGCCAGCGTGATGCCGTGGGCCACCGCGGCAGCCGGGTCAAGCCAGCGACCGCCGTCCGAGAACGAGTCGGGCGTGACGTTGACGATGCCCATCAGCGCGAAGTCGGGCATGGGCGGACAGCGTCTGGCGGAGACGATGGTCGCCTCCCCCGGGCCGCTAGGCGGGGCTCACGCCAGTTCCGGCTTCTCGGGCAGGTCGAGGCTGCGTGCCTCGGCGCCGGCCAGTCCGGGGCGCGGCAGCGGACGCGGCATGTCACGGCTTCCGGCCTCTGCGGGCGCCGGCGGGGCGGGCGGCAGCGCGGCGGCGGCGTCCGCAGCGGCGAACACCTCCTCCTCGGACTTGCCGTCCAGCAGGGCCAGGAACTCGTCGGCTTCGATCGTCTCGCGCCGGAGGAGGACCTCCGAGATGCTCGTCAGCGCCTCGCGGTGCTCGCTGAGCAGATCCTTGGCCCGCTGGTGCGCGGACTCCACGATGCGCCGGATCTCCTCGTCGATGTCGCGGGCGATCTCGTCGGAGTAGTCAGGCTCGGTCTGGAACTCACGACCGAGGAACGGCTGGCCGTGATCGTGGCCGAAGACGCGCAGGCCCAGCTTGTCGCTCATCCCGAAGCGCATGACCATCTGCTTCGCGGTCGACGTCACCTTCTCCAGGTCGTTCGAGGCCCCCGTCGTGATCTCGCCGAAGACGATCTCCTCCGCGGCGCGACCGCCGAGCGTCATCGCGATGGAGTCCTGCAGCTCGCTGCGCGTGGTGAGGAACTTGTCCTCCATCGGCATGGAGATCGTGTAGCCCAGGGCCTGCCCGCGTGAGATCACCGAGATCTTGTGCACCGGGTCCGAGTGTTCGAGGAAGTGGCCGACGATCGCATGGCCCATCTCGTGGTAGGCCGTGATGAGGCGCTCCTTCTCCCCCATGAGCCGGGTCTTCTTCTCCGGACCGGCGATGACCCGCATGATGCCCTCTTCGAGCTCGGTCTGGGTGATCTCCCGCTTGCCGATCCGCGCGGCGAGCAGGGCGGCCTCGTTCACGAGGTTCGCGAGGTCGGCGCCGGTGAATCCCGGGGTCTGTCCGGCCAGCGTGTCCGTGTCGATGTCCTTGGCCAGCGGCTTGCCGCGCGTGTGGACGTCGAGGATGCGGGCCCGGCCCTTGCGGTCCGGACGGTCCACGGCGATCTGACGGTCGAAGCGACCGGGACGCAGCAGGGCGGGGTCCAGGATGTCGGGCCGGTTCGTGGCCGCGATCATGATGATGTTGTCCTTGGACTCGAACCCGTCCATCTCGACGAGGAGCTGGTTCAAGGTCTGCTCGCGCTCGTCGTGCCCACCGCCCATGCCGGCGCCACGGTGGCGGCCGACGGCGTCGATCTCGTCCATGAAGATGATGCACGGCGAGTTCTGCTTGGCCTGCTCGAACAGGTCACGGACCCGCGAGGCGCCGACGCCGACGAACATCTCGACGAAGTCCGAGCCGGCGATCGAGAAGAACGGCACCCCGGCCTCGCCGGCCACGGCGCGGGCGAGCAGGGTCTTGCCGGTTCCGGGCGGGCCGTACAGGAGCACGCCTTTGGGGATCCTGGCACCGAGAGCCTGGAACTTCTTCGGGTTCTCGAGGAACTCCTTGATCTCGTGGAGCTCTTCGACGGCCTCGTCGGCGCCGGCCACGTCGCGGAAGGAGATCTTCGGCGAGTCGACGCTCAGGCGCTTGGCGCGGGACTTGCCGAACGACATGACCTTGGAGCCGCCGCCCTGCACCTGGTTCATCAGGAAGATCCAGAACCCGAAGAAGATGAGAAACGGCAGGACATACGTCAGCAGGGAGAGCCAGCCGTTGGACTTGCGCCCTTGCACGTCGTAATCCGTGAGCTTCCCGTCGGCCTTGAGGGCCTGGAGCTTGTTCTCGAGCTGTTCGGCGCCCTGGTCGGTGAAGCCGACCTCGTACGTCGGGCCCGTCTTCGGCTTGACGGAGACGGTGTTGTTCTTCGTCTTGAGCGTGACCGTCTTGATGTCGCCCGCGTTGACCTGGGTCACGAAGTCCCCGTACGTCTGCTTGGGGGCCTCCGAGCTCGGGCTGATCAACTTCTGGGCGAAGAACGCGAGCACGACCACGATGAGGATCGGGAAGGCTGCGCTTTTGAAGAAGCGGCTCATGGAAGCAACCAAGCGTAGCAGGGGGTTTATGCGGCCAACGCGGCTACATACGGCAGGTTGCGGTACCGCTCAGCGTGGTCCAACCCGTAGCCGATCGCGAAGCGATCGGGGATCTCGAACCCGACGTACTTGGGCTCCAGGTCGACCTTCCGGCGGTCCGGCTTCGTCAGCAGGGCGCAGACTTCCAGCGACCGCGGCTGGCGCGCGCCGAGGTTGCGCAAGAGGTACTGGAGCGTCAGGCCGGAGTCGACGATGTCCTCCACGATGAGCACGTCGACGTCCGCGATCGGACGGTCCAGATCCTTCAGGATCCGCACCACTCCGCTGGAGTCGGTGGCCGACCCGTAGGAGGAGACAGCCATGAAATCGACCTCGCACGGGATCGTGATCGTCCGCATGAGGTCGGCCAGGAAGAACACCGCGCCCTTCAGGACGCACACGAGGAGCAGGTCGCGACCTTCGTAGTCCTCGGACACCTGCTCACCGAGCTCGCGCACACGGCGCTTGAGATCGTCGGCCTGGACGAGGATCTCGTCGATCACGGGGGCGCTCATGTCGGGGCAACGGTACCGGACCGGCGCCGGATGCCGGTCATGCGCGGGTGGCCAGCACGACGTCCAGCAGCCCGCTGGCGCCGAAGCGGAAGGTCTGCGGCGAGACCCACGCCGGACCCATGATCTCCTGCGCGAGGGCGAGGTAGGCCTCGGCGTCCGCGACCGTCCGCACACCGCCGGAGACCTTGACCCCGGCCCCCGGGTGTCCGGCGACGGCTTCCAGCAGGACGCGGACGCTCCCCAGGTCGGCGCCCGGTCCGTCCTTGCCCGTCGAGGTCTTCAGGAACGTGGCGCCCGCGCCCAGCGCCGCGCGGGCCATCTGCCGGGTCGCCGCGTGGTCGCCCGCGTGCGGGTGCGAGCCGGTCTCGAGGATGACCTTCAGGTGACCGGGGCACTCCGCAGCGCACGCGGCGACGAGGCGGGCGACCGCGCCGGCGTCCCCCGCCAGATGAGCGCGCCACGGCGCGACCACGTCGATCTCGTCCGCGCCTTCGTCCATGAGCGCGGCCGTCTGGCGCGCTGCGCGATCCGCGTCGTCCTCCCCGCCTGGGAAGTTGGCGACGGTCGCGACACGCACCCCGGTGCCTTCCAGCGCTTCGGCGGCGGTCTGGACGAACTGCGGCAGGACGCAGACCGCGGCCACCGGTCCGGCCGGGGTGAGCGCCTTGACGCACAGCGCGTCGATCGTCGCGGCGGTGTCGTCGTCGTCGAGGCTGGTCAGATCCAGCAGGGGGATGAGGTCGGGCATCGGAGCTCCGGGAGGACTGCGGTCAGAAGTCGCTGCAGGTGCCGCGTGCCTTCGGCGGCGCCTGCGAGCGTGCTCTCGTGCGACAGGGGGGTGTCCCCCATGCCCTCGGCGAGGTTCGTGATGACGGAGACCGCCCCGACCCGGAGCCCGGCGTGCCGGGCGACGATGACCTCGGGGACGGTGGACATGCCGACGGCGTCGGCGCCGAGCGTCCGAAAGGCACGGATCTCGGCCGGCGTCTCGAACGAGGGGCCGCTCACCGCGAGGTACACCCCCTCGCTCAGCGGGCTGCCGGTCGCGGTCGCCGCCGTCCGCAGCGACCGGAGGATGTCGCTGTCATAAGCGCCCCCCAGGCCGACGAAGCGCGGCCCGAAGGCGTCGTCGTCCGGACCGGCCAGCGGGTTGGTCCCCATGAGGTTGATGTGGTCCGTCAGCGCCATCAGGTGCCCGGGCGGGGTGTCGGCCCGGAGCGAGCCGGCCGCGTTCGTGACGAGCAGCGTCCGCACCCCGAGCGCTGCGAGCGTCCGGACGCCGGCCGCGAGCTGCGGGCCGGGCGTGCCCTCGTACACGTGCGCGCGGCCCTGGAGCACGGCGACCCGGCGCCCGGCCAGCGTGCCCGCCACGAGGCGACCGGCGTGGCCCGGGACGGTGAGGGTGGGGAAGCCGGGCAGCTCCGCGAACGGGAGGGCGACGGCGTCGTGGACCGCGTCGGCCACCGCACCGAGCCCCGACCCGAGGACGATCCCGATGTCCGAGCGGGCGGCTGTCCCGTACCGGCTGAGGAAGGTGCTCGCGGCTGCCGTCATCGGCGCGGCGGGAGCGGCGTCAGGAGGCGGCGGCACCATCCGGGGCACGCTACAACGCGCACCGAGGGTGGCACCGTACGATCGCCCCGTGCCCGCGCCCCGCGATCCCGACCTCCACGCGCACCCGCTGGAGGAGGAGGGTGCGGGGGCCGGCCCCGACGCCCCGGCCGTGTTGCTGGACCTGGACGGGACGCTCGTGGACTCGCGGACCGGGATCGTCCTCGGGATGAACGCGACGCTCGCCGCGCACGGGCTGCCCTCCCGCCCGTCCGCCGAGCTCGAAGCGCGCATCGGTCCTCCGGTGCACGAGACCTTTGCCTGGCTCTTCGGCCTCCCCGAGGGCGACGCCCGCCTCGATGCGCTCGTGGAGGAGTACCGCGGGCGATACGCGGAGCACATGCTCGACGTCACGCCCGTCTTCGACGGGGTCGTCGCCGCGCTCGCCACGCTGCGGTCCGACGGGTACGTCCTGGCGGTCGCGACCTCCAAGGCGCGCCACCTTGCGCGGGCCCTGGTCGACGGCCTCGGCCTGGCGCCGTGGATCACGGCCGTCCACGGCCCGGTCCCTCCGTCGCGGGACGGCAAGGCGCAGACGATCGCCCGGGCGCTGGCGGACCTCGGTGGGCCGACGCAGGCCGTCATGGTCGGCGACCGTCACCACGACATCGACGGTGCGCACGCGCACGGCCTGCCGGGGATCGGCGTCCTGTGGGGCATCGGGGACGCCGACGAGCTGCGCCGCGCGGGCGCCGAGGCGATCGTCGCGCACCCCGCCGACCTCGCGGCCGCGGTCAGGGCCGTGCTGTAGCCGGCGGCCCGCCCCCCTGTGCCCCACGGAGCGCCGCGCGCAGATCGTCCGGCAGCGGGACGACGAGCACCTGCACGCCCCAGATCCGCAGCGCTTCGGCGAGCCAGCTCTGCCCGGTGACCGACCCGGCTGCCGCCTCGTCGGCGAAGGCGATGACCAGCGCGGTGGCCGTGAACGACCGGGCGAGCGTCACGAGCTTCAGCGCGTCACGGGAGACCTTGTCCAGCTGCGGGCCCTTCAGGCGCCCTTGGCGCATGAGCACCTCGACGAAGACCGACTGGGCATCGTCGACGCCGTCGACGTCGACCGACGCCCCGCCCGGAAGGGCCAGCCGTTGCGGGCCGAGCGCGACGCCCAGCTGCTCGGCCACCCCTGCGAGGAGCATGGCCTGGGCCACCGTCTGTGCATCCGGGCCCGGGGGCTGCTCCATCGGGATCACGCTAGTGCACCTGGGGACGCGTCATGCGGCGGGTGCCGTGCGCGGTGGCGTGCGACCGAAACGCAGGATGCCGTCATGCACCAGCGCGCGCGCCCCGTCCCCGACGTCCAGGGCGCCGTCGCCCAGAGCGAGGATCTCGGGGAGGCGCGCCGTGACCCGCGGGCACGGCCGCCCGCCGATCGCGCCCTCGGCCAGCCGCCGCACCACGAGCCGTCCGAGCGCCGGCGGCAGCTGGAGAAGCCGGCTGACCGGGATGTGGTCACGACCGGCGAGCGCGGTCTCCACGACGGTGTCCAGGACTTCGGCTTCGTCGCGCAGCAGCTCAGCCGTACGCAGGACGTTCGCGTGGGCCCGGTCGTCCACCGCCTCCAGCGCGGGAACCAGGCCGTGACGCACCCGCCCGCGCGCGTAGGCGTCCGTCGCGTTCGTCGCGTCCTCCCGCCAGGCCAGCCCGCGGGCGGCGCAGTGCGCGGCGGTCTGCTCACGGGTCACGCCGAGCAGCGGACGCACGAGGCGTCCGCTGCGGGCGGGCATGCCGAGCAGCGCTCGGCGACCTGGCGATGTCGCCAGGCGGTAGAGGACCGTCTCGACCTGATCTGTCGCCGTGTGACCCGCGGCGAGCATCCCGCCGGTCCGGGCCGCGAGTTCGGCCCCCGCGGCGTAGCGGACGTCCCGGGCCCACGCCTGGAGGTTCCCCGGCCCGTCCGTCGGCCGGCGCGCGGGCCGCACCTCCAACGGGACCTCGAAACGCTCGCACAGCGCGCGGCAGTGGGCCTCGTCGCCGGCTGCCTCGTCCCGCAACCCGTAGTTCACGTGCAGCGCGCTGACGACGTCGCGACCCGCCAGCGCGACGGCCACGTCCAGGAGGCAGACCGAGTCCCGGCCGCCGCTGAGCAGGACGACGACCGTGCCGCCGTCCGGCAGCAGGCCGGTGGCCCTGACCTGGGAGGTGATCACGCCGGCGGACGCTGTGTCCATGACGGGATCCTAGGTGCTGTCGGTACCCGCCGGCCGGACGTCCGGCGCCCCGTCGCGGAGCATCCGCCGCCACCGCTCAGGCGACGGCTGCGAGGGTGGCATACGGCGCAGGAACTCCTCGATGGCCGCGACCATCGCCTCCGGCGCCTGCAGCGGCGGGAAGTGCCCGACCCCGTCGAGGACGACGAACTCGCTGCCGGGCATCGCCTCGTGACCCCGGTGCCCGTGCCCCACCGGGATGACAGGGTCCTCCGACCCCCAGATGATGAGCGTCGGCATCTCGGCGGCGAGGTACAGGCGATCGCCGGCGAACACCCGCTGGCCGTCAGGTCCGACGACGGCGCGCAGCGTGTCCAGGAACGCCCGCCGGGTCGACGTGACGCCGAGGGACTGCAGGGACCGGCCGACCTCTGCCTGCTCGTCGCTGAGCTTGACGCCCAGGAGCTTGACGGCACCGGAGACGGCGGGACCCAGGGCGCGAGCGGTCCGACCGATCCCGGCGACCACGAGCTCGGCACCCGGGAGGGCCGCGCTGCGCAGCGCGAGGTTGACCGACCGGCCCAGCCCGCCGCTTGACACGAGCACGAGCCGTTCGGTGTGCTCAGGGAACAGGTACGAGAACTGCATGGCGATGCCGCCGCCGAGCGAGTGGCCGACGAGCGTCGCCCGTTCGTGGCCCAGGGCCAGCAGCAGGTCGCGCAGTGTGGCGGCCAGCGCACCGATCGACGAGTCGCCGGACGACGCCTCGGAGTCCCCGTGCCCGGGCAGGTCCGGCGCGACGACGGTGTGGCCCGCGGCGACGAGCGGCCCGACAGTGTGCTGCCAGGCCGTGCGGCTTCCGGCCATGCCGTGCACGAGCAGGACGACCGGACCGGTGCCCTCGTGCCGGAAGACCAGGTCGTGCCCGTGCAGGCGGAGGGTCTGGGCGCCGTCGGCGTACACCGACCGCATCCTGGCACCTGCGACCGCCGTCAGGCTTCGTCGCCGAGCATCGCCAGGTAGAGCTCGGTCGCTTCCGTGAAGCCCTTCAGGCGCACCTCGCCGATGCGCTGGAACTCCAGGTGCTGCCCGGCGGCGTCGACGATCGGGCGCGTGACCACCACTTCACCGCCCGCCGAGCGGGCAGCGACGCGCGCGGCGAGGTTGACCTCGCGACCGTAGTAGTCGCCGTCCCGGTACATCGTCTCGCCGTAGTGCACCCCGATGCGGGGAAGCGGGCGCTCGGACATGAGCTCCTGGAAGCCCACGGCCCAGTCCACGAGCGCGGCGGGATCCGAGCCGACGACCATCACCTCGTCCCCGATCGTCTTGATGACGCGGGCATCCTCGGGCAGCGTGTTCTCGACCGCCTCGACGAACCGCTCGACCGCGCCGACGGCCTCCTCCTCCCCCTGCTCTTCGGTGAGGCGCGTGTACCCGGCGAGATCGGCGAAGGCGATCGCCACGCGCAGACGGCCGAGATCCAGCTGCGTGTTCCCGAGGTCGGCCTCCATGTGGCCGATGACGTCCTGCTCGACGAAGTGATGCAGGAAGCGCTGGTGCAGGTGGTCCATGATGGGGCTCGCCAGCGGGAGCAGCTCCCGCGTCAGGCCTTCCATCTCCTCGGCCATCTCAAGCCCCGGGATCCCCTCGCGGATGAGCGGCTCGTGGACGTACAGGTGAAAGAGGCGCACCTCTGCGTCTGCGACCTGGGCGATCGCCTGGCCGTAGACCCGGCACATCTGCAGAAAGGCGATGAGCGGGAGCCCGGCCGACAGCGCCGCGGTGCTGTAGCGCAGCATCTGCAGGTCGTCCTCGGTGATCTGCTGCGTCCACTGGTTGCTGAAGCCCAGCGACGAGCCGATCCGCTCGATGAGCGCCGGCTCCAGCCCTGTTTCGCGCGCAGCCTCCTCGAGGGTGTAGTCGGCCTCCTCGACGCGTAACAGGTCCTCTGCGTACCCGAACGCCAGCCGCCCGTCCTCCGTCGCCTGGCGGATCTCGGTCAGCGAGTGACCGCGGGCGCGCAGGCGGGCGACGATCCGGGCGTGCGCGATGGCACCCTGCGTCCACGTGCCCCCGGGGAGCGGGATGACACCGGTCGCCACCCACCGCTTGAGCGTCGCGGCCGTCACTCCGACGCGGCGGGCGATCTCGGCGGTCGTATAGGGCGGACCCGCGTCCGGTGTCACACGCGCAGGTGCGGGTACTCGGCCGCCACGACGGCGGTGAAGGCCTGGAATATCGGTCTCGTGATCGGGATGAGGGCGAGGGCGGCCTTCACGTCACCACCGGTCTTGATGCGCCGCCGCGCGATCGCGAGGGCGATGGACTCCTTGCCCTGGAAGTAGCGGTTCGCCGTCTCGGACGTCATCTCCATCCGGACCCGGGGCTCCCAGTCCACCTCGTCAGACCAGACCCACGCCAGGTTCCCCGGCTCGTCGTCGTGCGTCGCGCGCACGTTGACGACGAGATCGACGTCGGTGAAGCAGAAGCGCTGGGGGACGTCGGCGGCGCGCAGCCTGGGACCCATCTCGCGGTCGCCGTCCATCATCGAGAAGACGCGGTCCATCACCTCGCGGAACTCCGCGGGGGATCGGAACGTCGGGGCCGACACGGACTGGGCGGGGACGGGGTGCCTCCGGTCAGTCCGGCCGCTTGGCCGCCGAGCGGCGCGCCGCGGCGCGGGCCGCGGGCACCTTGCTCGCGGCCGTCGACGAGCGTGAGGCAGGGGCCTTGGGCTGCGCGGGCTTGCCTGGGGCCTTGCGGGCCGGCGCGGGCTTGGCGGCGGGAGCCTTCGCCGAGGCACGCCGTGGGGCGGGCGTCTTGGCGGCGGTCTCCAGCGCGCCGACCCGGGCGGTGAGCGCAGCGATGTCCGCCCGCACGGCGTCGAAGTCCGTGGCTGTCACCGGGCGTGCACCGTCGAGTGCCTCGCGGAGGCGTCCGGCGACCTGCGTCAGGTCGTCGGCGATCTCCTGGACCCGGCGCTGGGTGCCCTCGGCCTGATCGGCGGTGGCCTGGAAAGCCTGGTCGACCGCTGCGCGCACGGCGTCTGCGCGGGACTGCTGCTTGGCGCTCTTCTTCTTCTCGTCACCCTTGGCCATGCCCGCGACTCTATCCTGCCCGGGACGTGCCGGTACAAGGACGTCATCTGCGCCCCACGGCGCCGCTTGCCCCGCGGGCGCTGCTCTGCGGCGACCCTGGTCGCTGCCTGCAGCTGGCCTCCGTGCTGCTGGACCGGCCGCTCATGTTCAACCATGCGCGCGGGTTGTGGGGGTACACGGGCATCGCGGCCGACGGGGAGCCCCTGACGATCCAGGCCACGGGGCTGGGTGCCGCGAGCGCCGCCCTCGTCTGCGCCGAACTGCTGAGCCTCGGGCTGCGGACGTTCGTCCGTCTGGGGACGGCGCGCGCGCTCGAGGGCGGACCGGGCGCGGGCGACGCCGTGGCGGTGACCCGGGCCATCGCTGCCGACGGTCCGTCGCGGGCCCTCGGCGCGGGCGACACCGTGTCACCGGACGCGGGGCTGACCTCAGCGCTGATCAGGGCGGCCGGAGCGAGCACGATCGTCGCGACCGCCGACCTCGCCCGGCCGGACGCCGGATCCTTGGCGACCTGGACCGGTGCGGGCGCCCGTCTGTGCGATCTGCAGACCGCCACGGTCCTGCAGGTCGCGCACACCGCGAGGGTGCCGGCCGCTGCGATCCTCGTCGTCACCGGGGCGGTGAGCGACCCTGCGGGCGTGGACGCCGAGATCGCCGACGACGCGCTGCTGACCGCGGTGACGCGAGCGGCACATGCCGCCGCCACCGCGCTGGGCCTTCCGCCCAGGACGACCCCGCCGCTCCCGCCGCCGCGTGACGACGAGCGCGTGGCCGCCTGATGCCGCTCTCCGTGCAGCTGGGGCTGCTGCTGGCGCTGGCCACCGCCTTCGTCTCGATCCTGGGGTTCCTCTTCAAGCACCGCGGCGCTGCGGAGGCGCCCCCGGTGCAGTGGCGCCATCCCGTCAAGAGCACGTTCGCGCTCTTCTCCAACCGGTGGTGGACGATCGGGATCATCGTTGCGACGAGCTCGTGGTTTCTCCACGTCGGTGCGCTGGCGCTCGCGCCGATCTCGCTCGTGCAATCGGTCATCGCGGGCGGCCTGGTCCTCCTCACCGTCGTCGCCGACCGGCTCTTCGGGTTGACCGTCTCCCGTCGCGAGTGGATCGGGGTGGCGCTGACGGCGATCGGCCTGGCGACGTTGGCCGCGACGCTCGGCGACACCGGCGACTCGGAGCACAGCGACTACGCCGGACTGACGCTGCTGCTCTACGCCGGCGGCCTGAGCCTGCTGTCGGTGCCGCTCATGGTGATGGCCGGCCGCACGGGACCGTCCGTCGGCGGCCCGTTGCTCGCTGCGGCTGCCGGCCTTCAATGGGGGGCGAGCGACGTGACGATCAAGGGCGCCAGCGGCCACCTGGGGGACCCGGGCATGCTGACGACGATCGCGCCGCTGGCGCTCGCGATCCTCGTCCTCTCGCTCATCGGCCTCGTCGTCAGCGCGCGGTCGCTGCAGATCGGGGACGCCGTCCCCGTGATCGCCGTGACGAGCGCCGCGGCGAACCTCTCGACGATCGCGTCGGGGCTCATCGTCTTCGGCGAGCCGTTGCCCGACGGATCAGGAGCGGTCGCTCTGCGCTTGAGCGCGTTCGCCCTCGTGGTCGTGGCGGCGGCGCTCACGCCGGGGCCGGTCGGTGCGGTGCACGCCCCGGAGCCCAGACCGGCCTGACATCCGGCTTCCGACTTCGCGCGCTTCTATACACGCGCGAAGCGCTCCGTCCGGTGCTACTCCGTGACGCTCAGGCGCTCCTGGCTGGTCGGAACCGGCTGCTGCACCGCCAGCGCGTCGCGGATCGCCGAGACATCCGCGACGAGCTTGTCGAGCTGGGCCTCCATGCGCGTGAGTCGCTGCTCGACGTCCGTGCTGCCGGCCAGGCCGCCCATCCGCTCGTCGACCCGATCGACCCCGTCCTCGATGCCCTCCAGGCGCTGGGACACCGATCGGACGCGCCGCGTGAGGCGCTCGATGTCGGCGGCCGATGGGATGTTGAGCGCACCCATGGCGACCTCCTGGGCCTGCACCGCCTTCTCGCGCGCCTCGAACGCGCGGGAGAGCGCGGTCGTCACCATCGGGTTCTCGAGCAGCTCCTGGGCGAACTTGCCCAGCGCGTCCTCACCGGCTTTGGTGATCCGCTCACGCGGGCCCTTCTCGTCACTGCTCATGCTCGATCTCCTGTCGTCACCTTGCGGAATCTCTCGGCCCCAGGCTATCGCTGTCGCGCCCAGGATCCGCCCTCCCCTGCGCGCTTTGGGCGTTCAGGACAAGCAGTTGGTCCGCCCTGGTGGGCTGGCCTCAAGCGTGGACCGGGCGTGCCCGATGGGATGGTGGTCGGCCGAGGGTCCCGAACGGTTGCGCGTTGCAAAAGCGTCTGCAGAGCGGGTACCTTCGGTTTCGGGTCAGAGGCCCGTGGTAGGGTGGCGCCCGTCCGGTTGGCGCTTCTGCAAATCGGATCGGCGGAGTCGGTGGGAGGAATTTCTTCAGGATGAACAAGCGTAAGCTGCTGTCGGGCATGGCTGCAGCCGGGGTCTTCTCGGCTGGATTCGGCGCGGCCGTCTATCCGGCGTCGGCGGAGCTGCGGACCCTCACGGTCACGCTCCTCGGCGGCAAGACGGTGCAGGTCCAGGTCGATGTGCCCCCGGGCACGCCCTTGGACCAGATCCGGCTCCCCGGGATCACGCTCCCGGTCATCGGGATCTCCGACAGCGGCCCCGCCGCGCCGGCGACGACCGAGGCGCCCCCGGCCCAGACGGAGGCCACGCCGCCCGCCGAGGGGGACAAGCCCTCGGTCACCGGGCCCTCCGAGGAGCAGGCGAAGACGGGGAAGAAGACCCGGAAGGCCCCCGCTCCGAAGGTCGACCCCGACGCCACGGCCGTTCCGGCAGGCGTCGATTCGAAGACCGGCCGGCCGACGTCCCCGGGTGCCACGCGGGACTCCGGGGGAGCCCCCACCCCGGACAACCCGACCTTCTCCTATGCGTTGCCGGGCCCGGCGCCGATCGGCGTCCCGAACTTCTTCATCGACAAGTTCCGGATCCCGCCGTTCCTCCTGTCGATCTACCAGGCTGCCGGCATCCAGTACGGCATCCGCTGGGAGGTCCTCGCCGCGATCAACGAGATCGAGACGGACTACGGGCGCAACCTCAACGTCTCCACCGCCGGCGCCGTCGGCTGGATGCAGTTTCTGCCGTCCACCTTCAAGACGTACGGCGTGGACGCGAACGCCGACGGTCGCAAGGACCCGTACAACCCGGTCGACGCCATCTTCTCGGCGGCGCGGTACCTCAAGGCCGCCGGCGCCGAGACGGACATCAAGAAGGCGATCTTCGCCTACAACCACGCCGACTGGTACGTGGACTCCGTCCTCATGCGCGCCCGTCTGATCGGCGGCCTGCCGTCCGATCTCGTCGGCTCTCTCACGGGGCTGACGCAGGGTCATTTCCCGGTCTACGGGACCGCCCGCTACGCCGACGACATCTCCGAGCGTGAGGCGTCCAAGCGCGTCGCCAAGGGCAAGAACGCCGCGATGACGGTCGAGGGCAAGACGAACCGCCGGTCCGTCGACGTCTTCGCGAAGGCCGGCACCCCGGTCATCGCGGTCCAGGACGGCAAGATCACGAAGATCGGCAAGAGCCGTCGCCTCGGGCGTTTCGTCCAGCTGCAGGACGTGTACGGCAACACGTACACGTTCGCCGGCCTGAAGAAGGTCGCTGCGTCCTACCCGGTGCCGAAGGAGGAGGCCGTCGACAAGGCGAGCTCCACCACCACGGTCGCCGCCAAGGATCCGAAGCCGACCCTCCCCGCTTCCGCCGGCACACAGGCGGCGGACGATGCGGTGAAGCAGACCGTCCGTTCCACGACCACGAAGGCCCCCGCGGCCGGCGAGGTCGCCGACGGCACGGCCAAGGAGCGTCTGTTCGCCAACCCCTCGCGCCCGAACGCGTTGAAGGCGGGCGGCGACGAGCAGCTGCTGAACACGACGCAGGCCGGCACGTCCTTCAAGAGCTACTTCACGCAGGTCTACGGCCTGAAGCGGTCGGACGTGAAGATCAAGCGCCTGAAGGTCGGGTCCAAGGTCATCGCCGGCACGATCCTCGGCCGCATCGGGACCACGGGTGAGACCGCTCCCCACATGCGCTTCGAGATCCGGCCGGCCGGTCGCGGCGCACCGCGCATCGATCCCAAGCCCATCCTCGACGGCTGGAAGCTGCTCGAGTCGACGGCGATCTACCGGGCTGCAGGCAAGAACCCGTTCTTCGGTCCCGACGCCAAGAACCCGAGCATCGGCCAGATCCTCCTGCTCTCCAAAGAGCAGCTGCAGCGCCGTGTGCTCGACGATCCGCGCATCAAGCTCTACGCGGGCGGCGACAAGGACGTCAAGGCCGGCGAGATCGACCGGCGGGTCCTTGCCACGCTGTCGTTCCTGTCCGCCTCGGGTCTGAAGCCGAGCGTGTCGTCGCTGAAGAACAACCACGGGCTGCGCACGTCCTCGGGCAACATCTCCGAGCACTCCAGCGGCAACGCGGTCGACATCTCCAGCATCAACGGCATCCCGATCCTCGGCCACCAGGGCGAGGGCTCGATCACGGATCTCACGGTCCGGCGTCTGCTGAGCCTCCAGGGCACGATGCAGCCGCACCAGATCATCAGCCTCATGAAGTTCGCCGGCACGGACAACACGTTTGCGATGGGCGACCACGCCGACCACATCCATGTCGGGTTCCGGCCGCTGTACGCGACCGACAGCAAGCTCTCGCGGCAGATGAACTCCGTCCTGAAGCCCGCGCAGTGGATCAAGCTGATCTCGCGCATCGGCGCGATCGAGAACCCCGAGGTGCTCACGTCGCCCTCGAAGTACGCGATCAAGGTCGTCGGCAAGACCCGCGCCAGCGACGCGCACAAGGGCGAGTAGCCCCTGCGCCGACCGCGCAGACTCCGGCAGGATCGCGCGCCCCGACCGGGGCGCGCGGTCGTTCCGGGCATCATGGTGTCCACATGAGCCTTTTCGCCTTCGTGCAGATGGAGTTCCCGTGGTCCTTCGGGCCGCCCGACGGCCGCTACGTGATCCGCGGTCACGCCGGGCATCCCTCCCATGTGCTCGTGCTGGCGTCGCTCGGCGCCCCCGAGCGACGCCGCACGCTCGGTCGCCGCAAGGCGAAGGTCACGGCTGCGGCGCCGGAGCCGGACCCGACGCCGGTGCTCACGTCACGGGTCACGCTCATCCAGGCCGAGCAGCTCGCAGACGCGACCTCCGGCCAGGCGTGGCTGAAGGCCGCGAACCTCGAGGCGGAGGCGGACGAGGCCGTCGAGGTCCTCAACCGGGTGCTGCACGCCTTTCGCACCGCTGCGATGGATCCCCATGTCCGCGAGGTCACCCGTGCGCAGGCCCTCGTCGTCAGGGCGGGCGTCGGGGAAGGTGAAGCCGTCGCCCACGGGCGATGGGGTGACGCGGTCGAGCTCCCCCTCGCTTCCGTCGCGACCTCCGGGCCCGCAAGGCGCCGCGAGACCGTCCTGCGCCCGCAGGAGCGCTTGGCGGCGATCCTGAGCGGCCGTGACGTGGCCTTGGCCGCCGAGGAGCTCACGCTTCGCGCGCGGCTGGATCTGGATGCCGGCCGCGGTCGCGAAGCAGCGCTGCAACTGCGCGTCGCACTCGAAGCCGCGCTTGCCGAGCTGCAGCCGTGGTCAGACGGCGCGGACCTGTCGGCCCGCATCGGCGAGCTGCGTGACCTGCGTGGGCCCGTCGGCGATGCCGCCAACCAGGCGCTGCAGGGCGGCTTGGACGACGAGACCGCCGGCGAGGTCGCGCGCATCGTCGGACGGCTGGAGGCCGCGTTGCGCGTCCGCACCAGCGTCGGCCTGGCCTGACAGGCAGCTCAGCTAGAGCGCGGCGACCACGGCCTGCAGCTCGCTGACGACGTCGCCGTCGAGCTTGACGGCACACCGCGAGTCCCACGGCGTGGGGCCGCTCGTGACGAGCGCCACCTGCCCGCCGTTGGCCCTCGTGACCCCAGGCAGCTGCGCGATCGGATGCACCTCGAGGGAGGATCCGATGCACAGCAGCAGGTCGGCGCCGGTCGCGAGATCGTAGGCACGCTGCAGCGCTCCGTCCGGCAGGAACTCGCCGAAGAGCACGACGTCCGGCTTCAGCGGCTGCCCGCAGTCGCAGGCGGGGACGCCGTCGTCGGCGCCCTCCAGTCGCGACTGGACCTCCCCCAGGAAGAACTGCGCGCCACAGGTCAGGCAGGACGAGTGCTCGATCGTCCCGTGCACCTCGACGAGCTCCGTCGTCCCCGCTTTGCGGTGCAGCATGTCGATGTTCTGCGTCACGACGCCCGCGAGCTTGCCGCGCTCCTGCAGGGCGACGAGCGCGTCGTGTGCGCCGTTGGGCTGCTTGTCGTGCAGCGTCTGGAAACGGTGGCCGTAGAAGTGCCAGAAGCGCCGCGGGTCCGCCCGCCAGGCATCGATGTGCGCGACCTCCATCGGGTCCACGTCCGTCCACAGGCCCGTGCCGGGTGTGCGGAAGTCCGGGATTCCCGACGGCACCGAGATCCCCGCCCCGGTGAGGGCGACGACTGAGCCGGCCTCCCGGATGAGCGAGGCCAGCCGGGCGACGCGGTCTACCGACCGGTCCACTGCGCCTTGCGCTTGCCGAGGAAGGCGCTGATGCCCTCCTTGCCGTCGTCTGAGGCGAAGACCGCGACGAAGCCGGCCTTCTCCGCCTCGATGCCGGCGTCGAGATCGCTCTGGCCGCTGACCTGCTTGATCTGCGCGACGGCGAGCGGCGCCTGCTCGGCGACCTTGCGCGCCCAGGCCAGGGCTGTGTCGAGGAGCTCGTGATCCACGACCATGCGGTTGACGAGCCCGAATTCGTAGGCTTCCGTCGCGCTGATGCCGTCCCCGACGAGGTTCATCTCCAGCGCCTTGTTCTCACCGACGAGCCGCGGCAGCCGCTGCGTGCCGCCGAAGCCGGGGATGATGCCCAGCTTGATCTCGGGCTGACCGAAGATCGCGCTCTGCGCAGCGATCCGGATGTCGCACGCCATGGCCAGCTCGCAGCCGCCGCCGAAGGCCAGGCCGTTGACGGCCGCGATCGTCACGATCGAGCCGGTCTCGAACTGGCGCAGCAGCCCGTGCATGTCGTCCAGCAGCGCCCGGCCGCCGTCCGCATCCATCTGCGTGAAGGCCTTGATGTCCGCTCCGGCGCAGAAGAGCAGCGGGTTGGACGACGCGACGATCAGGGCGCGCGCCCCGGAACCGGCGACATGGTCGTACACCTGGCGCAGGTGCTCCACGACGGTCGGGCTGATCGAGTTCATCAGCCCGTTGGCGAGCCAAGCGATCGCGACGTCGCCGCGGGTCTCGAGCTTGATGACGGCTCCGTCGCCGGCGGGCTGCTCGGCGTCGGGTTGCGGGTAGGCGTAGAAGCCCTGGCCGCTCTTCATCCCGAGCCGGCCCTGGGCGACCATGCGGCGCAGGATGCGCGGCGGGGCGAAGGCGGCCCCATGCTTCTCGGCGGCGGCCTCCAGGCGCTCCAGCAGCGTGTCGAGGCCCTCCATGTCGGCCTTCATGAACGGTGGGAAGAGACCGCGACGTGGGTCCAGGCCGGCGCCGGCCATCATGCCGACGTCGATGTCCCGATGGGTTGCCACGCCCTCCTGCAGGACGAGCGCGGCCTCCACGAACGTCTTGAGCACGAGCAGCTGGACGATCTCGTCATCCGCCGGTTGCTTGTCCCCGCCGACCGCGGGCTCGCCGTCGGCCGTGTAGAAGCCCTCGCCGCCCGTCTTGGCGCCGAGCTTGCCGGCGGCGACCTGCGTCGCCATGCCCTCGTGGACGTAGAAGCGCTCGGGCCCGTAGGCCTGCACCATGTGCTCGGCGACATGGTGGGTCGTGTCCAGGCCGAGGAGGTTCACGAGGAAGTACGGGCCCATCGGCGTGACCTTCGCCCCGGCGATGAGCTCGTCGACGGCCTTGAGCGACAGGTCCTGCTCGTCGGTCATCCGCCAGACCTCGCTCATGCCGGACATGAGGATGCGGTTCACGACGAAGCCCGGGACCTCGGCGCAGGTGATCGGGTTCTTCTTGATGGCCTGCGCGAAGTTGACGGCAGCCTGAACGGTGTCGGCGGACGTCTCGTCGCCCTCGATCACCTCGATGAGCGGCATGACCGACGCGGGGTAGAAGTAGTGGAAGCCGACGACCTTCTCCGGGCGCAGGGTCGCGTCGCCGATCTCGGTGATCGACAGCCCGGAGGTGTTCGACGCGAGGATGGCGTGGCCGGGGGTCACCGCGTCCAGTTCGGCGAAGACCGCCTGCTTGATCGTCATCTTCTCGGGGACCGCCTCGATGACGAAGTCCACATCACCGAAGCCGTCGTAGGACGTCGTGCCGTGGATGCGGGCGAGGACCTCCTCGGTCTTCGCGGCGGCCTCCTCCTCGGTGATCTTGCCCTTGGAGGCCATCTTGGCGAAGGTGCCGCTCGTGACGTTGCGGGCCTCCTGCAGACCGTGGTCCACGAGGTCCTGGCGGATGTCCTTCAGGACGACGTCGATTCCGGCGGCGGCGATGGTCTGAGCGATCTGGCCGCCCATCACCCCGGCTCCGACGACTGCTGCTTTGAAGACGAACATCGGCGGATCGTCCCACGTTCCCCGGTCCGGCGGCGTGCGGCGGATGCCGCCGGCAGGTCAGACCGGGGGGTCGTGATCGTCGCGCAGCTCGAGCGCGAAGCGCTGCAGCGTGCGCTGAAGCGACTCGCGCTGGATGCGCTTGACGAAGAACAGATCCACGAGCGGCGTGAACAACGTGCGGTCGCGGATGTCGTAGGTCAGCTGGAGGCGGACGGTCGTCCCCTTGTCGCCGGCGGAGAAGGAGATCGTCTGCGTCCCCTGCAGCTGGTCGTCCTCGACGTGGGTGTCGCACGCGACGCGGGGCTCGTAGGCGACGACGGTCTCCACGACACGTCCACGGCCGCCAGGGCTCGTCTCCCAGACGACCTTCGAGCCCGTGCGGGGCCAGTCACCCTCGACCGACCGCACGACGTGGAAGCCGTCGACGAAGCCGGCCCAGCGGCTCGTGTCGTACCACAGGGCCTCGGCGGCGCTGATGGGGTAAGGGACGCCGATCCTGACGTGAACGGTGGACACCGGGCGATGCTAGCGGCGCCGCCGCGACCTACAGGCCAGGTGGGTGACGGGCCACGAAACCTGCGTTGCTCCGGAGCTGCCGCGTCCACCGCGTCCCTCCGCTGCGGAGCGCCGAGGTGTCGAAGCGCCAGCCCGCGACGACCATGTAGGCGTGACCGGCGTTCGCGTAGACCGTGATCCAGCGACCTGGTCCCGATTGCGCCCCAGGACATGAACGGGCCCGAGGCCATGGGCGAGGAGACCAGGCCCGCGGCGGCCAGGGCGTAGGAGATCGAGCCCGAGCAGTCGTAGGCGCTGGCCTTGAAGGAGGCGTGCCCCCCGCCGTACAGGTACGGCAGGCCGGCGATCGCGTTCCCCGCGGCCATGACCTTCGCCACCGCCGCGGGCGCGCCGGGCGGCGCCTGCGCCAGCCCGCCCGTGTTCACGCCGATGCCGCTGACGACGGCATCGCGCCGGATCCGGGCTGCACGCGCGGCCTCGCGGCGCTCGCGCGAGCGCAGCTCGGCGATCTGGTCCCTGACCGCAGCCAGCTGCGCGGCGGTCCCGTCGCGACGCTGCAACTGACGGGCACGGACGTTGAGGATCGCGGTGCGCGCAACCTGCGCGGCGTCGCGGCGCCGCTGGACGTCCTGCGCCAGGCGCCGGGCCCCCGACTGCAGCCGGACCAGACGGCTCGCCTCGCGGTCGACCTGGACCCGGGTGTCCTTGGAGGCCGACAGGATGCGGGCGTTGTTGGCCTGGATGCGCTTGTAGAAGTCGCGGCTCTCGATGAGCTCTCCGAAGGAGCGGGCACGCATGAGGAAGCTGACGAGGTCGGGCTGGGGGTGCTCGTAGGCTGCGACGAGGTTCGTCCTCAGAGCGGTGACCGCCCGCTGCATCCGGTTCTCCAGGGTCTGCAGCTCCTGCCGGGTCCGCGCGATCCTGGCCCCGATCGCGCGGACCCGGGCCTCGCGTCGGTCGGCGTCGGCTTCGATGCCGTCGAGCCGTGCCTGGGCGGCCTGCAGGTCGGCGTCGGTCCGGCTGAGGCGGCGTGTCTCCACGGCCACGGCGTCCTGCAACGCAGCGGCACGGCTCTGCGTGGACTGGATGCGGCTCCCCGTCGATTGACCCAGGGCCGGCAGCCCTGACACCAGCACGAGCAGGGCCGCCGCGCAGGAGACGACGGCGAGGCGGATGACGGTGGCGGACGACGGCGGCATGAAAAAGGTGGCCGTCGACGGGCAGGCGCGACACGCCGGCCGGGTCCACGGTCAGGCGGCGAACGTATCAACGCGACTGACGATCTCCTGCCCGTGCAACCCTGCTTGCAGGGCTTCTTGCAGGACGGCGCCGCGTGCGGAACGGTTCAGAGGCCGAGCTCGTCCCGCACGAGCCGCACTCCCTCCGCCACGGCGTCCAGTCGCGGCCCCAGCTCGGCGCGCAGCAGGTCACGCCGGGACAGGCCGTCGTCGGTCAACCGGTAGAAGCGCCGCGAGCGGCGCTCGGGATGCTCCCACTCCCCAGCGATCATCCCCTGTTGCTCCAGCTGGCGCAGCAGCGGGTACATCGTGTTCGGGTTCACCTTCAGCAGCCCGCCCGTGACGCTCGTGACCCGATCCATGAGCTGGTTGCCGTAGGAGGGTGCGTCGGCGAGGAAGTGGAGCACGAGCAGCGGGAGGAGGCCACCTTTGCGCAGCTCGGCGACGAGCGGGTCCCCGGCCCCGGCGCCGGCGGCGCCCGCTGCTCCGGCGGCAGCCCGCGCCGCCTCCAGCGGGGTGGCCTCCGAGACGGCGTCTCGGGCCGCGCGGGTGGCGCGGGTGGCGCGGGTGTGACGGTCGGACATCGACGTCGATGATGACGGCCCGCGCCACCGGCGCGCCCGCCGGTCCCCGTGCGGTCAGCGCAACCACGGAGGGCGCCGAATCGGCGCCCTCCCGGTCCTGCCGAGCCTCCCGGCCCTCAGACCGTGACGGGCGCCTCCTCGCGGCGCGGCAGGAGCGTCTCGCGGGCGATGACGAGCCGCTGGATCTGCGCGGTGCCTTCGTACAGCTGCATGATCTTCGCGTCGCGCATGAGCTTCTCGACGGGGTAGTCCTTGATGAAGCCGTAACCGCCGTAGACCTGGACGGCGTCCGTGGCGACCTTCATCGCGGTGTCCGCGGCGAAGCGCTTGGCGTGCGAGGACTGCAGCGTGTTGCGCTTGCCCTGGTCCAGGAGGACGGCGGACTGCCACGTCAGCAGGCGTGAGGCCTCGATCTCGGTCGCCATGTCGGCGATCATGAACTGGATCGCCTGATGCATCGCGATCGGGACGCCGAACTGCACGCGCTCCTTGGAGTACGCGGTGGCGAACTCGAAGGCCGCACGGGCGATGCCGGTCGCCATCGCGGCGACGCCGGGACGGGTCCGGTCCAGGGTCATCATGGCGAGCTTGAAGCCCTTGTTCTCCTCGCCGAGGAGGTACTTCGCGTCGACCTCGGTGTCGTTGAACGTGATGGTCGCGGTGTTCGACGCCCGCTGGCCCATCTTGTCCTCCTTCTTGTCCACGATGACCGTGCTGTCCTTCGGGACGAGGAAGGCCGAGATGCCGCGATGGCCGGCGTCTGGATCGGTCTTGGCGTAGACCGTGAACCAGTCGGCGTAGGAGCCGTTGGTGATGAAGCACTTCGATCCGTTGAGGACGTACTTGTCGCCCTGCTTGACCGCGCGGGTGCGCATGCCGGAGACGTCGGAGCCGGCATCGGGCTCGGTGAGGCAGAAGGAGGCGAGTTTGCCGTCCTGCGTCAACGACGTGCCGTACTCCTTCTTGACCTCCTCGGAGCCCCCGAGGAAGACCGGCGCCGCCGCCAGGCCGTTGCAGCCGAGCGACGTCTGCACCCCCGAGCAGCCCCAGGCGAGCTCCTCTTCGATGATGCAGCCGTCGAGGTAGGAGAGCCCCGGGCCGCCGTACTCCTCGGCGACGTGGGTGTTCATGAGACCGACCTCGAAGGCCTTGTCCATGATGGCCCGCGGGAACGTCCCGTCCTTGTCCAGCTCCCAGGCGACCGGGCGGATCTCCTTCTCCGCGAAGTCGTGCGCCAGTTCGCGAAGGGACTTCTGCTCGTCGGTCAGCGTGAAATCGACCACTGAATGCTCCTTGAAGAGAGGGGTCGGCGCCCGTCCGGGACGGCCACCGGAGAAGTTAGATTGACCAGTCAGTCAACAGCACCCCATACGGTAGCGCAGCGCGCGTGGGACGACACGTCCCGCCGCCCATCCAGCCTCGGCCCCGCCCCCGGCCCCGCGCCCGGTCAGGCCGCGGAGAACAGGTACACGAGCAGGACGATCCCCGCGACGACGGCGGCCACGGACACCATGACCAGTCCGATCTGCTCGGCGAACACCGCAGGACGACTTGGAGCCATGGACCGGCGACGCAGACGCTTCCACATGGCGTGGAGCCTACCGTCGCCCCTGCCATAGTGGACACCGTGGAGGCCGCGTTCGGCACCGTGCTGTTCATCGTCGTGATCGTCGGCGCGATCGTCGCCGCAGCGACGCTCGTGACCTCCGGCAAGGCCTACGACCAGATCGGAAAAGGCGGACTGTCCCTCGGTGACGGCACTGATCGGCCGGCCGGGACGCCGACGGACGCCGGCTCGCTCGCGATCCGCGACGACGAGATCCGTCAGATGCTGCACGCGCGCAACGAGCGCCGGATCCGCAAGGGCGAGGAGCCGGTGGACGTCGACGCCGAGCTCGCCGCGCTCACCAGGACCCGGGTGGACCCAGCCCTGCTGGCGGAGGTCCGCGAGCTCGTGGAATCCCGCAACCGGCGGCGCCTGCGTCAGGGGAAGGAGCCGTTGGACGTCGAGGCCGAGGTCGCCAGGCAGCTTGAGGAGTTCGGCTGACCCTCGCGCGACCAACCTGCCGCACGCCCGCGCCGGGCGTCCGCGGCGGTCGGCAGCGCACGAGCTTGCACCGTCGAGCCGAAAGTCGATACAACCGGGGCATGCCCGCCCCGCGCCGCTTTGAGCTTGACGAAGCCGTCAACCGCCCCGGCACCTACTACAACCCGCAGACCGAGATGCTGCTCGTCGTCGACGACGCCACGGCGCTCGACAACGAGCTGTTCGAGGATCAGTCCGACGCCGACGACGAGGCCACCTGGGTCCTCGTCGGCGACGAGGCACCCGTCGACGAGACCGCGCGCGACGTCCTGATCGAGCGATTCGAGGCCTCCCACCACCCCGGCGCGTCCGGAGCCGTGGACGCGTCGGCCGACGACGAGGAGGACGACATCCCCGAGCTCGAGCCCGACGAGGACGCCTTCTAGGCAGAGGTGCGGCGGGCCGCGCGGGCGCCAGCGCATCGCCGACCGTCGGCACGAAGATCACGACCGCATCCGCAACGTCACCACAAGGCTCACCACCAACATCACGTGTGCCGGCGTCGCCGCCACCGCCACCGGGGTGGGCGCGTCCGCCCCGCCGTCCCCGGCCTTCGGCCCCGGCTCGGCGAACGGGATGACGACCCTGTCGGCTCCCTCCCCGTAGACGTGCCAGCGCCGGCCGCCGTGGAACTCCATCGTGAAGACCTGACCGTCGCGCTCGTTGCCCGACGTGTGAGGTAGCCGGCCGTCGCGCTCGCCGCCGACGATCTTCGTCCGGCCGTGGTGCGGGACGGGCTGCAGCCTCTCCGTCGCCGTCGCCAGATCGGTCGCGAAGGTCGACGTCGTACCCGTCCCCTCCCTGCCTCCGTCGCAGCCGGCGCAGGGGGCCGAGCCACGCAGCAGGCGCGACCAGTCCACCGGAACTCGTCACGTGTGCCATCTCCCACGGTCATCGGCCGGCGCGGCGTCCTGCAGCGCACCGTCACCCGCAGGCGCCGCCGTCAGTTGACGCCGACGCCCGCGAAGTCGAACGACAACGCGAGCACGACATAGACCGCCAGCAGCTGGACCCCCTCGTACCACGTCGACTCACCCTCGTTCGTCACGTTGCCCGCGATGAGCACCGCCAGCAGCAGCCCGCCGAGCTCGAAGCCGTTGAACACGAGCGCCATCGGGTGCGGCCCGAGCACGAACGACGTGAGGACGAGGACCGGCGCCACGAAGAGCGCGATCTGGGCGCTGGACCCGATCGCGATGTTCACCGCGAGGTCCATCTGGTCCTTTTTGGCCACGAGGATCGCGACCCAGTGCTCCGCGGCGTTGCCGACGATCGCGACGACGATGACGCCCGACGAAGAACTCGCTGCAGACCGATGGAGTCCGCGGCCTCGGCGATCGAGCCGACGAGGATCTCGGACATGACCCCGACCGCCACCCCGGCGATCGCCAGCGCCCGACCGCCTTGCGCACCGACCAGGTCCCCGGCGTGGCCCTCGTCCGTCGGGCGACGGTACCGGCGTGCGCTCGGCGTGGCCCGCCGCGGCAGGCGTCCCCTCCGCCCCCGGGGCTGGCACGACCGAGACCGACGACCGGCGCAGCAGCCGGGCCCGCCGTGCGGCACGGTCTTGACCTGTGGGTTGAAGAGATCCCTGTCGTCTTGAGGGAGAAGATCAATCCGGCGACGTACGAGAGGATCAGGACGACCGCGACCGCCACCGACAGGTGCTCCACCGTCGCGTCGTAGTTCACGCGCTGGCCGCCCGGCGACGGAAGCCCCTGACCTTCGACGAGCTCGAAGATCGCGGGCATCATCATCGCCGCGATCGCGAGCAGGAGCATCGAGGACTGCGCGCTGGCCGCGGTCCGATCGAAGAACTGGCGATCGCGGCCGAGCCCGCCGACGAACATCGCGCCGCCGAGCACGAGCAGGATGTTGCCGAGGATCGACCCGATGATCGACGCCTTGACGACCTCGTGGAGCCCGGCGTTCAGCGCGAACAACGCGATGATGAGCTCGGGGCGTTCCCGAACGTGACGTTCAGCAGCCCGCCGATGCCCGGGCCGCTCCGCGCCGCCAGCTCCTCGGTGGCGCGGCCCATGAGCGCCGCGGTCGGGATGACGCCCAGCGCCGAGGTCAGGAACAGCGGCACCGCCCCCGCGTGCGCGAACTCGAACGCGATCGCGATCGGGATGAAGGGGACCAGCAGATACGGCCACCCGTGGGCCGACAAGAAGAAGCGCCGCATAGGCGGGGCAGGCTACCGTCCGGCCTGGAAGGGGGCGGCCCGATCGCGAGCGCCGCGGCGCCCGGTCGCTCGCCCGCCCGCCGGTCAGACGTTCGCGGCGAGGTCGAGCTGGGCGTCGACGCCCCAGCGTGCGCCCGCCGCGATCGAGCTCGGTCTCCAGCGGCCAGCGGTCCGCCAGGACGTCGCCGTCGTAATCGGGCGTCGCGCCCTTGAGGCCCATGCAGTTCGAGTTGTCGCCGACCGCTGGTCTCCGCGACCTCGTCCGGATCCAGCACGACGTGGTGCGGGGTGGGCGGCCAGCTCGGCGCGCTTGGCCTCGACGGCCCGCCCGCCGGGCTCCTGGATGAGGGTCGGGACGACGCACGCCACCGGCACGTGCGCCAGGTCCCACTGCGCGGCCAGTTGCAGCGGCGTGAGGCCGTGCTTCTCGGCGATCGGGCGCGCCGCTTCGAGCTTCCCGACGCCGGCCTCGATCCAGCCGTCGGGCCGGTGCAGCCGGTGGTCCTTCGGGGCGAAGCCGTGTCCGGGACGCACGTCGTCCCAGAAGATCCCGCCGTAGTCCACGACACGCGCCATCACCGCGACCTCCTTGGCGGCGCAGGCGCGCAGCGCCAGCTCACCGGGCCACGGCTCGAACGGGTTGAGGATCAGCATCGCCCAGTCCATGAGGTCGCCGAAGCGCTCCAGGCAGGCGATGACGTCCAGCGTGAAGCCGTTCGCCGGCCCCGGGGCGATGCCGATCCGCGGGTCAGGCCCGCGTCGCGCAGCGACGCCATCGCCTCCCACACGACGGGGCTCGTGTACCCCGTCCGGTCAGGGTTGTGGAGCAGGAGGACGTCGAGCTGGTCGACCCCGAGGCGCTCGAGCTGGCGTTCGGTGGCCATGTGCAGGTAGGCGGCGTAGTCGTCTGGCCCGCGGAGCGCGGCGTCCGTGAAGCGCGGGAAGCCCTTCGCCCCGTTGCGCTCACCTTTGTAGAAGTCGTGGCCGACGGCGCCGACGAGGCAGAACCCCTCGCGGTCCAGGCCGTTCAGCGCACGGCCGACGAGCGTGTCGGCCTCCCCATCCCGTAGGCGTCGGCCGTGAGGACCGTGTGGATCCCGTCGCCGGGGTTCAGGAGCGCCTGCAGGCGCTCCTCGTCCAGCGTCTCTCCGTACTCCAGCCAGCGGCCGCCGCTCCACGCGCCGAGGGCGACGTGGCCAACGCCACGACCGGGTCCCAGGTTGCGTGCTCACCGCTCGAGCAGTTTGGCACAGGCGTTGACCTTGGCGATGTCGGCGCCGGCCGCCTGGAGGCGCGTCACGTAGGCGCTCCGCGTCGCGGCCGACGGGGCCGTCCCCGTCCCCGGTGCCGGTGCCCGGCGGCGGCGGTGCGCCGTCCCCCCGGTGGCGTCGCGGCGCGGCGCCGTGGCGCCCCCCGTCGCGGCACCGAGCAGCCCCTGGAGCTGGCTCTGCAGCTGCGACAGCGGCTTGGCGGACTTCGGCGCCGTGATCGTCTGATCCTCGTTGAGGTCAGCGATCGTCAGCGTGATCTGCAGGGTCCCCTTCTGCAGTCCGCCGGCCGCGGCCTGGCCGGCCTTGGGCACCGCGAAGGCCACCTTCACGTCGAGCTTGCGCAGCGTGCCGTCGTCCTTGCCCGCCCACACGTCGAACGTCGCCTTCTGGACGGCGTCGGTGATCTGCTTGCGCTGCGCGGCGGTCAGGCCCTTTGGCACCCCGGCCGCGGCCTGCCCGCCGACGGAGCCGGCCTTGCGCAGGAGCGTGTCGACGTCCGCGAGCATGTTCGGCACGTTGACCCTGGCGGTGACGTCGTTCGTCTCGGCCCCGCCGACCTCCGCGGTGTCGAGCTTCTGCGGGTCGTCGAGCCAGCGCAGGGGATCCACGCCGAGCTTGCTCAGCGAGGGTGCGACCCCTTCTTGCCTGAGTCCTTCGCGGAGGTCTCGTAGCCCTTCTTGAACTGGGTTCGAACGTCGCCTGGGTGAGGGCGTAGGTCGTGCCCTGGAACTTCAGGAACCAGGTTGCCGGTCGAGATCGCGCCCGCGGTGAACGTGGAACCGCCGGAGGCCAGGCCGAGGTCGAGGTCGAACATCGGGAGCTTCTTGCCGCCCTGGACTTGAACGGCCCCTTCACGGACAGCTTCACCGGCCCGTCCACGACCCTGGAGTCCGACGGCGTCCAGGGCGACCCTCGATGCCGAGGTTGCCGCTCTTGATGGACTTCCGGGACCGAACGTGTCCTTGAGGATCTCCTTCGCCGTCTGTTCGGCTTGTCCGCCGAGCCGCACGCCGCACAGCGGCGAGCAGGGCGCCGGACCAGCAGCCAGACGAGGAGGGACGACGAGACGACGGGCGGGGATCACGGGATCGGTGTTCCTCGGGAGGGAGAGTGGGTTGCTGCAACGGACGCTGCGGGGACGGCGTTCCAGCTGACGGTCCATCGCCCGATCCGCTCCACGCTGGTCATCTGCGTCGCGGTGGCGCTCACGTCCCTGCTCTCCCCGGCCGTCGGAACGGCGTCTGCCGCCCGTCGGACGGTCCTCGGCGAGGTCGGATCGTCTTGCTGCGTCCGGGGCGATCACCGAGGACGCCGCCAAGTCCTACCGGACGATCTACCGCGACGCCCAGAAGGAGCGCCTCAAGCGCCTGTCGGGCGTCCGCCGCAACGAATTTCGCTCCGTCCTGCGGACGGTGGCGCGTCGCCGCCGCCGGTCATCCTACGCAGCGGACGGATGCCCTTGGCGTTTCTCACGCTCCCGCCGCAACCGCGAATGGTGGACGACCGGCTCCGCTGCTCTCCTACGGCCAGCGGGTGTCCTTCCCGCGGCAGCTCGATCATCTGGCAGTCCTACCCGGGTAAAGGCCTGCAGGTGCAGTGGCTGGCGACCTTCGGCAAGGCCCAACTCGCTCATGAGCGGCGGGCGCAAGCGCTACGACCCGCAACTGCGCGCGCTCTTGGCCGAGACGACGGCGCTCGCGGCCCCGCGCGCCGGGGGGTCGCCTGGGAGTCGTGGTTCGCCTTCGGCGGCGGCAAGCCCCCCTGGGTCAGCGCCTCTGGCAGGGCACCGCGCTGCAGGCCTACAGCCGCGCCGCCGTCCACCTGCACCGGCCCGAGCCTTCTTCGACGTCGCGCGCGCGGGCTGGGCATCTTCCGCAAGGCGCCTCCGATCGGCGTTCGCGTAGCGCAGGGATGCGGGCGCCGAGCTTGCTCATCTACTCGTTCGCGCCCAAGCTGCGGGTCCTGAACGCCTTCACCCAGGCCGTCAACGGGCTGCACGACTTTGCCGTCTTGTCCAGGGACCCCGAGGGAGGGCGGGCTGTACCGTGAGGCCGAGGCGCAGCTCCGGGTGTCCGTTCCCCGCTTCGACACCGGCGCCTGGTCGCTGTATTCGCTGGCGCCGCGGGAATCCGACCTGGGCTACCACACGCTCCTCCGCGACTTTCTCAAGGGAACGTGCAGCCGCACCACGCCGATCGCGAGCGCGCCGCAAGGCGTCAGCGACAGTCGGCGAGGACCCGACCATCGTGGGCGACCCGACCAGCGGCGGCGTGACGGCCGGGTCCCCGTCGTCGCCCCAGGCGGCGGTGGTGGACCCCGACTCGCTTCCGGACCCTGGCGTCTACTGCCGACACCGCCGCCCGGTTCACGCGCTTTCTGAAGACCGCCCCCGTCGCTCGCGCTCAGCGACCGCGCCCGACCCTCCAGGCCCAGACCGGGCCAGGCCTCTCCATGCGCTATTCGCTCTCGAAGGTCTCGACGGTGACGACGCGGGTGACCCGGGCCGGCAAGGTCGTCGCCGGGCGCACCGCCCGCCTGGGCCGGGGCCCCCACATGCTTGCCTTCACCCCACGCAAGTCGGGCGCCACACCGTGCCGGTGACCGCCGTGGACCTGGCGGGCAACCGCGCCCGCCGGCACCACGTGCGGTCCGCGGGCGCGCCGCCGCCGGCTGACACACCGGCCCCGGACCCGGTGCGTAGGCTCCGGTCGGCATGGTCCCCCGGACAATCCTCTATACGGGCAAGGGCGGCGTCGGCAAGACCTCCGTCGCCGCGGCGACCGCGCGGCGCTGCGCGGCAGCGGGGTCTGCGCACGATCGTGCTGTCGACCGACCCCGCGCACTCGCTCGCCGACTCCCTCAGGCGCGACGCTCGGCGGGAGCCGCGCCGGTCGGCGAGAACCTGTGGGCGCAGCAGGTGTCCGCACAGGACGAACTCGAGCCCAACTGGGCGCCGTCCGGACTGGCCGGCGAGATCCTCGTCGAGCGCGGCGGGACCGCATCAGCGCCGAGGAGCTCACCGTGCCACCGGCCTCGACGAGCTCTTCTCCCTGCTGCAGCTCAAGCGCCACCACGAGTCGGGCGATTTCGACGTGGTCGTCGTCGACTGCGCCCCGACCGGGGAGACGCTGCGCCTCCTGTGCTTCCCCGACGTCGCCCGCTGGTGGCTGGAGAAGGTCTTCCCGCAGCAGGGCGCGGATCATGGACGCCGCGCGCCCGTTCGCCCGAGCGGTGCTCGACGTCTCGCTGCCCGGCGACGCCGTGCTCGAGGAGTGCAGCGGCTCGTCCGCAACCTCATCGCGATCAACGAGATCCTCCGCGACACCGAGCACGTCTCGCTCCGGCTCGTGATGACCCCCGACCGCATGGTGATCGACGAGGCCCGGCGGACCTTCACCTACCTCAACCTCTACGGCTTCCTCACCGACGCCGTCGTCGTCAACCGCGTGTTCCCCGCGGAGGTCGGTGGGTACTTCGCCGCATGGCGCGAGCACCAGCAGGTGCTGCTGCGGGAGGTCGAGGACGGGTTCGCCCCGGTCCCGGTCTCTGCGCGCCCGTACTTCGGGCAGGAGGTCGTCGGCGCCGAGATGCTCGACGTCTCGGCGACGCACTGTTCGCCGCGCTCGATCCTGCCGCCGTGCTGCACGCCACGCTCAGCCAGGAGCTGACGCTGGACGCGACAGCGCGACGCTGCGACTGGACCTGCCGTTCGCGCGACAAGAGCGACATCGAAGTCAAGAAGATCGGGCTGGAGCTGATCGTCCGCGCCGACGGCCACAAGCGCACCCTCCTGCTCCCCCCGCCCTGGACGACTACCGTCCGTCCGGTGCCACGTCTGCCGACGGCCCCCTGGACGTGAGCTTCACCCCTGCGCCTGAACCACTACGACGACCCCCTCGCGAGCGCTCCCGCATGACCAAGGACGCAGCCGAGCGCCTCGCGGGCCAGCGTGTCGGCCCGCAGCCAGCGAGCGTCCCGCCCGGCTGGGCGCCGCCCCGAGGACCGCGAAGAGCGCGGTCCGGAGGTCCAAGCGCTCGTCGGCTTCCTCGAGACGCTGCGCGATCTCGTGCCGCCCGAGCTGCGGGAGCAGCTGCGCGAGGTCACCCCGGCAGCTGCTCCTGCTGGTCCGCGCGCTGATCGACTGGTGGGTCGAACGCATCGAGAGCTCGGGGCCGCCGCCCGCGGCGCGCCAGTCCGTCCAGGACATCCCGATCGACCTTGACGTATGGTCAGCACGGTCGCCAACGTCCTCGGGGTCGTCCTGGGGCTGTGGTGCGGTAGGCCTACCTCATCTGGCTGGCCGCCCACACCGATCATGGAGCGTCTTAGCCGAGGACGACGCCCGCGCGTACTTCGACGAGCACGGTCGCTGGCCCGACGATCCCGAGCCGGGCCGGTCCGCCGACCTCCTAGCGGCCGGGCGGAGCATGGGGCGTAGACTGCTTCGCGGTGCGTGCATGACCCCCGCAGACCCCGCCGATCGCGTCCGGACGCTGCTGCTGCGCGCCGACAACGTCCTGAAGAACACCGTGCCAGGCGGGGACCCGCAGGACCGCGTCCGCCGGGCCCGCGAGGCACTGACCGCGGCGCTGGACGTCGCGGCGGACCCGCGTCGACCCGCGGGTGCGCGACTCGTGGAACGGCGGCTCGACGGGCTGGCCGAGCTCGAGCAGGCCGTCGGATGAGCCACGTCCCGCACGCTAGCGGGCGGCCGGCGGCGGCCTGCCCCGGGCGCGCGGCGTGCGCGCCTATCGCGCGCTCGAGCCCGCAGCAGCGGACGGCCGCCTACGGGCGCCGCCCTGTTCGTGACGCTGTTCCTGCCGTGGTACTCCAAGACCGCCGCCGGCGTCGGGAAGGGCGCACAGGTGTACGTCGAGACAGCTAGACGCCTGCCAGGCGTTCTCGTTCGTGGAGGCCGCGGTCCTGCTCGTCGCCGTCGGCATCCTCTGGATGCTGTTCGCCCGCGGTGAGGGCAAGGCCTTCCACCTGCCCTTCGGCGACGGCAACGTCATCTTCGCCGCCGGCTCTGGGTCTGCGCGCTCGTCTTCTACCGGCAGTTCGACAAGCCCTCGCCCGGATCGGTGCAGGGACTCGCGACGACGGTCGGCGTCTCGTGGGGCATCTTCGTGACGTTCCTCACCGGCCTCTTCATCGCGGTGAGCGGCCAACGGCTGCGCAGCGCGCGCCTCGTGGAGCCCGCGCTGCCCGGGTCCGTGGCGCCGTCGGAGGGCCGCGCCCCCGTCGCGGCGGATCCCAGCGCCTGGCCGCCGAGCGCGACGAGCGTGCCGAGCGGCGTCCCCGACCGGCGCGGGACGCGTCCCCGACCGTCGTGGACTACCGCGGCCCGTCGGTGGACGAGACGCTCGTCGCGGCCGTCCCGGAGTACGGGCGCCCGGCCGCGCCCCGCCGCCCGTCACCCCCGAGCCGCCGGCGCCCGCCGCCGACCCGCCGACCACGCCGACCCGCGTCGCGCGCCGGGACGAGGACCAGCTGCGCCTGGACGACGAGGCCCACACGCGCGTCGACGGCCAGCTGCGCTTCGACGACTGACGGGCGCACCGCCCGGCGCGCCACCTCAGCAGCTGCCGGGGATCTCGGTGTTGCAGGGCCGCGGGTCGCCGCCGTCCGCGCCCGTGTACGAGACGTAGGCGCCGATGATCATCGCGGCCGTGGCGAGGAAGAGGATCGCGATGCCGATCCCGACCGTCCGGTAGTTCTTGTTGATGTGCCCCATCAGCGTGATGACGAGCGCGAACGTCATGACCCCGAGGACGGGCGCCGCCGGGATGTCGGCGAGGACGAGCAGGGCTGAGGGCACGACGGGCACCGCCGCCGAGGATGCCACAGAAGGGCGGGCCGCACCGTGCCCGGCCCCCCGGCCACTACCCTTCGTCGCTCCATGAGCATCCAGCCCTCGTCCGTCGAAGAGATCGCCGAGGGCCTGCGCGAGACCGGCTACCTCCCCGGCGAGTCCACCGCGCTCGTCTCCCACCTCGCGCGCGCCTCGGCAAGCCCGTGCTCGTCGAGGGGCCCGCCGGCGTCGGCAAGACCGAACTCGCGAAGGCGCTGGCCAAGTACCTGGACCGCCGACCTCGTGCGCCTGCAGTGCTACGAGGGCCTCGACGAGGCCAAGGCCCTGTACGAGTGGAACTACCGCAAGCAGCTGCTGCGCATCCAGGCCGAGGCCGACGGCACGGGCTGGGACGAGGTGCAGGACGACATCTTCGGCGAGGAGTTCCTGCTCGCCCGCCCGCTGCATGGACGGCGATCCCTCGCCGGAGCCGGTCGTGCTGCTCATCGACGAGATCGACAAGACCGACCAGGAGTTCGAGGCGATGCTGCTCGAGCTGCTCTCCGACTTCCAGATCTCGATCCCCGAGCTCGGGCCGGTCGAGGCGCGCACGCACCCGCTCGTGCTGCTGACCTCGAACAACTCGCGCGAGCTCACCGAGGCGCTCAAGCGCCGCTGCCTGTACCTCTGGCTCGACTACCCGCGTCGAGCGCGAGCTGGAGATCGTCCAGCTGCACGCGCCGGAGCTGCCGGAGACGCGTCGCACGAAGCTCGTCGAGGTCGTCGCGATGGTCCGCGACCTCGACCTGAAGAAGCCGCCGTCGATCGCCGAGTCGATCGACTGGGCGCGCGCGCTGCTGCTGCTCGGCGCCGACGGACATCGACGCCGAGATCTTCAAGCGAGACGATGTCGGTCATCGTCAAGCACCGCACCGACCTCGACCTCGTCGCCGAGCGCGTCGGCGTGAAGCTCGGCGCCGGAGCGGCGGCGGTGCCGGCGGCAAGCGCCTCGGTAGCCGCCGCCCCGCAGGCCCGATGCCCGCGCGCGGCGGTACGACCGCGGCCGAGGCATCGGCCGACGCGCCTGCTCGAGTTCGGCGATGAGCTGCGCGCGGAGGGCGTGGCGGTCGGCACGAGCGAGCTGCTCGACGCGCTTCGCCGCGCTGGAGCCGTCAGCTGGAGCGACCGGGACGACTTCCGCGCGGCGCTCGCGCGACGCTGGCCAAGTCCCGGAGGACCGCCAGTCTTCGACCTCGTCTTCGACCGCTTCTTCTTCCGCGCGGCCGAGATGGCCGCCGTCGCGCGAGGGCGTGCGCGAGGACGGCGGCATCGACGCCGACGAGGCCGGCGAACCTCGACATGGAGGCCCTGCGCGAGCAGATCGCCGCAGGCGATGCCGCGACGGCGACGAGGGTGCGATGCGCGACCTCGCGCGACTGGCGATCGCCGCCTTCGGCCGCCAGGGCGAGGGCTCCGGCGTCATCGGCGTCGACGTGCAGCGCATCCGCCGGTCGCTGGGCCTGAAGTCCGAGCCGCAGCCCGAGCTGCCGCAGGAGGACCCGCGCCGCGACGGCCTGCCGCGCGACCAGCTGCGCGCGTTCGAGGCGCATGCTGCGCCGCGAGCTCGAGCGCGGGCAGATCGAGCGCACGCGAGCCGCTGCCGCCCGCCCGCCCGCTGAACGAGCTCGACCGCGCGCTGCCCGTCCGGGCCGCTCCAGGATCTCGCCGCGGTCCACCGCGTCGTGGCGCAGCTCAAGCGCCGGCTGAAGACGCAGGGCCAGGAGCAGCGCGGCCGCAAGCGCCACGCGCACGTCGACGTGCGCCGCACGATGCGCGCGTCGCTGCGAGACCGGCGGCGTGCCGGTCGAGCTCAAGTTCAAGCCCGAGCGGCCGCGCCGCCCCGAGATCTACGTGCTCTGCGACGTGTCGACCAGTCGGTGACGAGCGCGTCGGTCTTCTTCCTGTCGGTGCTGCACGCGCTGCACGACTCGTTTCGCAAGATGCGCTCGTTCGTCTTCATCGAGCGCATCAGCGAGGTCACCGACGTCTTCGACAAGGAGCGCGACTTCAGGGCGGTCAGCGAGGCGATCGCCAAGGACGCGGGCGTCGCCGACATCTCCGGCTACACCGACTACGGGCGCGTCTGGAACGAGTTCCGCGACCTGTCGAGGACGACCTGCACCCGCGCGCGACGGTCATCGTGCTCGGCGACGCCCGCACCAACGGCCGCGACCCCACGGCCGACGCCTTCGCGCAGATCGCCGAGAAGGCCGGGCGCACGTTCTGGCTGAACCCCGAGCCGCGGCTGTACTGGAACTACGGCGACTCGGTGATCGCGCGCTACGACGCAGCACTGCGAGGCGTTCGAGTGCTGGACGACCCAGCAGCTCGAGGACTTCGTCAAGGCGCTGACGAAGCCGGTGCAACGTCGCGGCCGCTGACGCGTCGGCTAGTAGCCTCCGTCGGCAAGGACACCAGGGGGCTCGGCGGGTCAGGCCGGCTGAGAGTGCGCCCATCGTCCGGCGCCGACCCTTCGAACCTGTGGGGTAATGCCCGCGGAGGGAGCGATGTCGTCACGAGCCGGCGCTCGACGGCGCCGGAGCCATCGCAGGACCCAGCGGCGTCCGACGTCGACGCGCGTCCGTCGCGTCTTCCGGCCGCGACCGGGACGTCGCCGCGCTCGACGGCCTGACGCTGACGTGCGCGCGCCGGCGAGGTCGTCGCGGTCGTCGGCGCCTCGCGGCTGCGGCAAATCGACGCTGCTGGATCTCGTCTGCGGCCTGCAGCAGCCCGACGCCGGCACGGTGAGCGGCGCGGCCGGGCGCCGTGCTCATGCCGCAGCGCGACCTGCTGCTCCCGTGGCCCGACCGCGCTCGACAACGCCGCGCTCGCGCTCCGCGTCGCCGGGACGCCGCGAGCCCAGGCGCGCGAGCGCGCGCACGCGCAGCTCGAGCGCGCTCGGCCTCGGCGACTTCGCGCGGCCCGACCGGCGCAGCTCTCGCGGCGGCATGCGCCAGCGGGTCGCCGTTGCTGCGCACGCTGCTGTCGGGCGCGCCCGTGCTGTGCCTCGACGAGCCCTTCGGCGCGCTCGACGCGCATCACGCGCGCCGACGCTGCAGCGTGGCTGGCCGGCGCGCTCGGCGCGCGGCCGCGGACCGTGCTGCTCGTCACCCACGACGTCGAGGAGGCCGCGCTGCTGGCCGACCGGGTCGTCGTCCTGTCGCCCCGGCCCGGGACGGGTCGTCGCCGACATCGCGGTGCGACCTCCGCACGGCCGCGACCGCCACCGACCCGGCGGTCGTCGCCGTGCGCGCCCGCGCGCTGGCCGGCGCTGGAGACGGCACGCGCTGATGCTGCGCGGCGCTCATCGCTCGTGCTCTTCGCTCGGCGGCTGGCAGGCGTACACGCGCTCTCGGCGCATCGACGAGTTCCTCCTGCCGGCGCCGACCGAGTCGCCCGCGTGCGCTGTGCGACGACCGCGGCCTGCTGTGGGACAACTTCACTCGTGACCGCTCGGGAGATGGGCCTCGGCCTGCTGATCGCCGTCGTCGCTCGGCGTCGGCGCTGGCGCTGCTCCTGCACCGTTCGGCCGGCGCTGCGCCGGGGCCTGTACCCGCTGCTCATCGCCTCCCAGACGATCCCGATCGTCGCTGATCGCCCCGCTGCTGGTCGCCTGGCTCGGCTTCGGCCTGACGCCCGAAGCTCGTCATCGTCGCGCTCGTCTGCTTCTTCCCGATCGTCGTGCACGACGCTCGACGCGCTCGGCGGCGTCGACCCCGACCGGCGCAAGCTCATGGCACGTCTGGGCGCCTCGCGCTGGCAGGCCTGCGCTTCGTCGAGGCCCCCGCCGCCCTGCCCGCCGCTCTTCACCGGGCTAGCCTCGCTGTCGCGATCGCCGCGATCGCCGCCGTCTGCGCCGAGACCGCCGGCTCGGAGTCCGGTCTCGGCCACCTCATGACAGCAGTCCATCCCCCAGCTCGAGACGGCCCGCGCCTTCGCCGCCGTCATCCTGCTCGCCCTCTTCTCCATCGCGCTGTTCGCCGCTGCTGTCGCTCGCCGAGCGCCGTCTGGCTCCGTGGGCCCACCCCCCGAAAGGACCTTCCTGTGACCCGCCGATCCCCACGCCTCCTGGCGCTGCGTCGTCGCCATCCCCACGCTGGCCGCCTGCGGCGCGAAGGAGGACGACCACGGGCGCCGTGCCGAAGCTGCAGTCCGTCACGCTGATGCTCGACTACTTCCCGAACGCCGATCACGCCGCGCATCTACGCGGCGATAGCCCGCGGCGACTTCGAAGGCCGGGCTGCGACGTGAAGATCGTCACGCCGTCCGATCCCTCGGCGCCGCTCAAGCTCGTGTCCGCCGGCAAGGCCGACATCGCCATCTCCTACGAGCCCGAGCTGCTCCTGGCGCGCGACAAGGGCGCAAGGTCATCGGGATCGGGGCGCTCGTGCAGCAGCCGCTGACGTCGGTCATCGTCGCTGGGCAGCGCGAAGATCACGGACGCGCCGCCGACCTGGCCGGCAAGACCGTCGGCACCGCCGGCATCCCCTACCAGTCGGCCTATCTGAAGACGATCCTGGCCAAGGCCGGCATCGCGTCCGAACGCGTGAAGGAGCTGAACGTCGGCTTCAACCTCGTCCCGGCGATGCTCTCCAAGAAGGTCGACGCGACGCTCGGCGGCTTCTGGAACTACGAGGGGATCCAGCTCGCGCAGGCGCAAGAAGAAGCCGACGATCATCAGGATGCCAGACGCCGGCGTGCCGACCTACGACGAGCTCGTCCTCGTCGCCAAGGAGCAGACCGTCCGCGACCGCGGGCCGCTGCTGCGGCGGTTCGTCCAGGCCCTGCAGGCAGGCGCCCTCGCGGTCAAGGCTGACGCGAGCGTCGGCGTGAACCCGTTGCTGGCGGCCAACAAGGACCTGGAGCGGCCGCTGCAGCTTGCGTCCGTCCGGGCGACGATGCGCGCGTTCTTCCCGGCGGACGCAAAGGATCCGTACGGGTGGCAGGACCCGGACGAGTGGCGCGCCTACGGCGAGTGGATGAAGGCGAACGGCCTGCTGGACAACCCGCCGAACTCGGCGGCTTCACGAACGAGTTCCTCCCCGGCGAAGGGGTGCTCCCCGTCGAGTCCTCGCCGAACGAGGCGCCGACCGGCTGAGTGACCGGGCCGGTCGGGCTCAGGCGGCGCCCGCGCCCAAGGGGGCCAGCGGGCGCCGGGCCTGCGGATCGCAGGGCGTGCGCGCCGGCGAGGCCGGCCCATTCCCCGTAGGGGGCGAAGAACGCACGGACCTCGTCCTCGGTGGCCCGCGGCGCCTGCGGGTCACCGTCCGGTGAACGCAACCGTCCGACGAGCTTGACGTAGCTCAGGTCACCCGCGGGCAGGCAGTCCATGCGCCCCTGTCCGAGCAGCCCGAGGATGTCCAGGGTCCAGGATCCGACCCCGCGGATCCGGCGCAGGCGGGCCCACCCGGCCTCGCAGTCGGGGTGGTGGAGGTCGACTCGTCCGGCCGCGACCTCGGCGGCAGCACGGATGAGGGTCAGCGACCGCCCCGCCGACAGGTCACAGGAGGCGAGCCACGCCGGCGCCAGACCGGCGAACGTCGCGGCCGCCGGCAGATCCACGAGCGTCGACGTCCCGTCCCACGACGGGACCCGGCGACCGTGGCGCCGGAGGATCGCGCGCTGGATCTCCACGGCCCGGCTGTACTCGATGAGCTGCTCGGTGATCGCCCAGAGCAGGGCCTCCAGCGGCTCCGCCGCCGCGCGGGGCGCAGCGAGGGACGGCGCCGGACGGACGCCCCGATCAGCGGGTCGTCGCTTGAATCGCGCGTAGAACGGGAAGAGGTCGACGTCGATGCCGAGGGCCTTGCGCGCCGCGGTCGATCGCGGTCAGCGCCGCGTCGCGGTCGTGCGCGCGGGCGCCGATGACCACGCGGTCGGTCGACGGCTGCGCGATCCGCAGGACGACCGGCGCTCCTCGCCGACGTGCACCGCGCGCTCGAGGATGCCCGTGCCGCGGCGGCGGACGACACCGTCCATCGACGGCGCCCGGCAGGCGCAACGGCGAGCGCGGGCAAAGCTCGGCTCGGACCTCGACGCTCCACGTCCGCACCGCGGCCCGGCTGAGGGCGACAGCCACGTGTCAGTCGCGCGGTGCGAGCACGTGCACGTCGATGAGGAACGAGCGCGTGGCGACCACCTGGGGACCGATTCGACCGTGGACGCCGGCGCGGCCTGACGGTCCGCTTGGACCGGGCGGCACGCACGACCGCGGCGGTGACGGCTCCGGCGGCGAAACCAGTCGCGGCCACAGCCGCCGCCTGGGCGATCACGGGGAGCACCGACCGCGGCGCCACGAGATCGGTCCGCGACGCAGACGACAGGACGGGGACGGCGTCGACCTCCTCGACCACGCCGTCGATCTCGAGCACCTCGTCGTCGCTCACGTGCACCGGTCGGAGTCTACCCGCGCCCGGCGGCGGATCCCCGGCGACCGGCCGGTGACGATGGCCCACGAACACCCGGAGCGGGTCGCCACGGGCCGGTCCGGGGCGTTCACTATCTTGTCGGGTCCATGGAGGCAGGTCAGAAACCGACGGGCGGCTCGCGGACCGAAGCGCTGCGGGCTTCGCCTGCCATGTTCGAGTCGGCCTGGATGGACCGTTTCACCCGTGTGCACCCGATGGTCGTGCCCGCGCTCTTCGTCCCGATCATCCTCGGCTTCGCATGGCTGGCGCTCGACGACGGCCTCGGCGTGTCCGCGCTGGCAGGCTGGGTCCTGCTCGGCTACGTCGTGTGGACCTTCACCGAGTACTGGCTGCACCGGGTCGTGTTCCACTTCGAGCCCGAGGGGGGCATCGGGGCACGGCTGCACTGGATGATGCACGGCGTCCATCACGACCACCCGAACGACCCGCTGCGCCTCGTGATGCCCCCGAGCGCCTCGCTGCCCCTGGGCGCGCTCTTCGTCGCTGCTCTTCCAGGCGCTGCTGGCGTTCGGCGACGCGTGCGCGCTGAGCGCCGGGTTCTTCGCCGGCTACCTCGCCTACGACATGACGCACTACGCCGTGCACCACCGTCTGCCCAAGGGCCCGGTCTCGACCGGAAGCTGCGCGAACTGCACATGCGCCACCACTTCCAGGACGACACGACGGGCTTCGGCGTGAGCGCGCCGTGGTGGGACGTGGTCTTCAGGACCACGCCCCCGAAGGCCCGACGCCGCTGAGCCTTGGGCGGGCACGTCACCGACGTCGTCGACCTGCACGACGGGCGCCCCCCGCTGACCATCGTCCGGCCCGCGTCCAGCGAGGCGCTGATCGACGACGAGCGCTTCGCCAACGACGACGAGTTCCTGCCCTATTGGGCCGAGCTGTGGCCTTCGGCGGTCGCGCTGGCCCGGCGCCTGGCCCACGACCCGTCCCTCGCCGGTCTGCGGGTGCTGGAGCTCGGCTGCGGCCTTGGCCTGCCGGCCCTGTCGGCAGCCCGCTCCGGTGCGACGCGTCACCGCCACCGACTGGGCCGCCGAAGCGGTGGCGTCCACGAGGTCCAACGCCGCGCGCAACGCGGTGACCGTCCGGGCGATCGTCGCCGACTGGCGTGACCCTGGGTTCCTCGCGTCACTCGGGCCCTTCGACCTCGTCGTCGCGGCCGACGTGCTCTACGAGCAGCGGCACGCCGAACCGTTGCTCAGCCTGCTGCGGACGCTCGCAGCCCCACGGGTACTCCTCGCAGACCCGTCCCGCACGACAGCCGCGGCATTCCTGGACGCCGTCTCGCAGGACCACACGGTCGCGAGCAGCCGGGACGCGCTGCGCCCGGCGGTGATGCTGCACGAGCTGTCCCCATCGCGACAGCGGGGCTGAGCGGCGGGGCGGGCTACCCGAAGACCCGCTCGTACATCCGGTACTTCTTGACGACGCGGCCGCCCATGGCCTCCATGCCCCGGTTCATGGCCTTGTTCGTCTCCAGGATCCAGCCCATCTCGCCGCCCTTGAAGCGCGTGACGGCCGCCATGTCGAAGTGCTCGACGTACAGCTTGGCCGCGACGCCGGTGTGCTGGTACTCGGGCTTGACCCCGAGCAAGCCGACACGCACGCGGTCCATGTACCGCTTGCGCGCAGAAAGTGGAGCCAGCCGAACGGCAGCAGCCTGCCGTTCATCTTCTGCAGCACCTGGTTGATGTCCGGGAAGGTCATCGCCATGCCGACCGCCTCGCCGGTGTCGATGCGCTCGGCGACCATCATCCAGTCGCTGTCGAAGACGAGCTGCATCTCCTGTGCGTAGCGCGTCGAGGTCCTTCTTCGCGTACGGGACGAAGTCCCAGTTGCGCTTCCACGCCTCGTTGTAGATCTCGGCGAAGGTGTCGAGGTCCTTGCGCAGGCGCCGGCGCGACATCTTGCGCAGGAGGATGCCGTGCTCGGGCTCGACCTTGTCGGCAAGCTCGAAGATGACCGGCAGCACCTTCGCGCGGTCGGACACCTCGAGGTTCCACATGAGCAGGTCCATGGCCTTCACCATGCCGGCCTCCTCCATGCGCTGCTGGTAGTACGGCGGATGCCAGGGCTGACGGACCATCGGGCGCAGGTCGAAGCCCTCGATCAGGACGCCGCTCTCGTCGTTCATCGTGAAGTCCACCGGGCCGACCATGCGCTCCATGCCGCGCGTCTCCAGCCACGCCTCGGCGGCGTCCGAGCAGAGCCGCCCAGGATCTCGGCGTCGTCCTCGAACTCGAGGAACCCGAACCAGCCCCAGCTCGTGGTCCTGGTAGTCGTTGTAGGCGCGGTCGATCTGCGCGGTGATCCGCCCGACGACCCGGCCGTCCCGGCGCGCGAGGAAGTACTCCGCCTCGCCGTGCGCGAAGATAGGCGTTGAAGCGCCGGTTCAGGAAGACCCAGCGCTCGAGCTTCAGCGGGGGCACCCACTGCGGGGAGCTAGCATGCAGCCGGAACGGAAGGTCGATGAACTCCTTCAGATCCCCGCCGCCGGCGACCGGTCGTACGTCGACACTCACGGCCCGGAGCCTCCACATGCAGCACTTCCGCCGCCCCGACCCCCGACGTCTTCGCCAAGGTCCGCGGCCACGAGCGCGCCGCGATCCTCGCGGCGGCCCGCGAGGCGGACGTCCTGCCCTACTTCCACGTCCTCACGTCGCCCGCGATGCCGGTGGTGCGAGATGGAGGGCGCCGAGCGCATCATGCTCGGGCTCCAACAACTACCTCGGCCTGACCGGCGACGAGCGGGTCATCCAGGGCGCGCGCGACGCCCTGGAGCAGTACGGGACCGGCCTGACGGGCTCGCGCCTGCTCAACGGGACGATCCCGCTGCACCTCGAGCTCGAGCGCGAGATCGCCGAGTGGATGGGCACCGAGGACGCGATCGTCTTCACGACGGGCCACCAGGCGAACCTCGGCGTCGCTCGGCACGATCCTCGAGGTCGGGGACACCGTCATCGCCGACTCCGGCGACCACGCGTCGATCCTCGACGGCTGCATCCTCTCCCGGGCCAAGCTGCGCCCGTTCCGCCACAACCGCCTGGACAAGCTCGAGAAGGCGCTGCAGCGCGCGCAGACGGACGGCGGCGGCGTGCTCGTCGTCGTCGACGGCGTCTTCTCCATGGAGGGCGACATCGCCCCGCTGCGGGCGATCGCGGACCTCTGCGGTCGCTACGGAGCGCGCCTGATGGTCGACGAGGCCCACGGCGCGGGGGTGCTGGGCGCCCGCGGCGCGGGCACCGCCGAGCTGTTCGGGGTCGAGGACCGGGTCGACCTGCGGATGGGGACGTTCTCCAAGTCGCTGGCCTCCTGCGGCGGCTTCGTCGCCGGCAGCCATGAGGTCATCGACTACCTGCGGATCCAGTCGCGCTCGTTTCTGTTCACCGCCAGCGCCGTCCCGGCCGCCGTCGGCGCTGCGCTGGCGGCGCTGCGCGTCATGCGCTCGAGCCGACGGTCCGCCGCTGCTGCACGGGGTGCTGGACAACGCGCGGCACCTGCGCGACGGCCTGGAGGCCCTCGGCTACGCCGTCGTGACCCCGCAGGGCCTCGACGCGGCCGGGGGCCGGCGATCACCGGGCCGGGCGTCGTGGACGGACGATCGTCACCCCGATCGTGCCCGTGCTCGTGGGCGACGACTGGAAGGCGGCGCTGCTGTGGAAGGCGCTGTACGACGAAGGCGTCTTCGTCAACACGGCGTTGCACCCGGCCGTGCCGCCCGGCGGAGCGCTGCTGCGGACGAGCGTCATGGCCACGCACGACCGCACCGTCCTGGACCGCGCGCTGTCGATCTTCGGGATCGGTAAAGGCGCGCTTCGAGGCCGAGCACGGTCCGCTCCCGGGTCCCGGGTCGCACTGATCCGGCGGTGACGTCCGGCGGGTGCTGTAGCACACCCAGAAAGTAGGTCTGGTCTCGACGAAAAACCCGCTCTGAGCGGTTGTTGCGCATCTTCACACGTTGACCTCGGCGAGCGCCCCTCGCGTACGGTCACCGAAGCGTCTTGGCGCACCGGGCAGACACCTGGCGGGGGAGCCGGGGGTCGACGCGGCAGCTCATGAAACCGCCGACGAACGATGTGTGCGGAGTCGGCTCCGGATGGCCGGCGACGCAGCGCAGGACCCGTTTTGACCATCGACAGACCTGGTCCCTGTACCGGCTACAGGCACCTAGGGAGGACCCATGAACGCAGATGCGATGATGACCCACGCGCCGCAACACCTGCGCGCCCTGGCCCGCGCCAACGAGGTGCGGCTTGCTCGCGCCGGGCTCAAGCGCCGCGTGTCGGACGGGGAGATCTCCGTCGCCGACGTCATCCTCGAGATGCCCGCCGAGGCCGAGACGATGCCCGTGCTCGACCTGCTCATGAGCCAGCGGCGATGGGGCCTGACCCGCTGCCGCAAGTTCCTCCGCGACGTCCCACATGTCCGAGAACAAGACGGTCGGGTCGATGACGTTGCGCCAGCGCTCGCGTCGTCGCGCAGATGCTGGACTCCGCGACCCCCGGGCCCTCGGCGGCCCGCGTCCGCGAGCTCGAGCCCGCGCTCTGACCGACCACCGGCCCGGCCGGTGGCACCCACCGGCCGGTCGCGCCGCTCAGCGCGAGACGATCTCGATGATGTGTCCGTCGGGGTCGCGCAAGTAGAGCGACCTCGCCCCCGCCCGCTCGAGGATCTCGGTGCAGTCCACTGCCCGCGAGCGCAGCCAGTCGCGCCACGCGACCTGCTCCTCGGCGCTGCCGACGCCGAACGCGAGGTGATGCGTGCTACCGGTCCCGACCGTCCCCACCGGCAGCTCCGGATATTCCAGGAACGTCACCAGCGTCCCGGGGGTGCCCGCGCCGTCGCCGAACCACACGTGGCGGGCCGCCGGGTCATCGGGGTTGCGCTCCTCGCGCTCGACCGCCAGGCCGAGCGTGTCGCGGTAGAACGCCGTCGTCGCGTCGAGGTCCGACGAGATGAGCGTCACGTGGTCCAGGCCGGTCAGGCGCATGCGGCGGGGGTCGACTGGGTCGGTCGTACGGGCGGCTCCCGCATCCGGCTGCTCACGCGCGAAATCCCAGTCCACCGGTGCGACGCGCGAAGGTCGCGCGCAGGACACCGAAGGCGACGAGGAACAGCACGACACCCAGGATGAGCAGGACGACCTGTGGCAGCGACGTCGCGACGTACAGCGGCACCACGGGCACGATCGCGAGCATCGCCGAAAGCAGCGTCGTGTGGGAGCGGAAGCCCCCGAAGTGCTCGCGGATCGACAGCTCGACCGCGGAGATCGAGACGAGCGCGAAGCCGCCGACGAGCAACGGCCCGCGGTTGTCGCCGCCGGCGACGAAGCCGACCACGATCAGGACGAGCCCGGCGAGGATGCACAGCTCGACGAGGGGAAACGGTGACCACGGCGCCGCCGGCGCCTGCGACAGGCGCGCGCGGCGGTCGACCGGCATGGCATGCCGCGCCGGGGTCGACGCAGATCCGCCGGCGGTCGAGGGTGCGCCGGGACGGCGTCTGGACGCCGCCCCGCCCGTTCCGCGTTTCCGGCTGCGCTTACCCATGGTCTCGGATCCTACGCGGGCGCGTGCGGGCCCGCTCCGCAGGGGCTTCGGTGAGCGCGACGACGGCGGCGGCTGGGCTGACGCGGCGTCGCGTCAGCCGGTGGGTCTTGGACAGCCGCTGGACAGCTTGACGTGCCACCAGCCGGCGAGCATGCCGACGAGGCCCAGCCGCGGGCGCACCTGGTAGACGCCGCACCCTGGCTCACCGAGGTCACGCAAGGAGAGCCGCACGTACTTGTGCCGCTTGGGGTCAAGGAGCATCCGCTCGAGCAGGGCTCGGTGGGAGGCATGCTCCATGCCCTGGCGTTCCACCTCGACGCGAGCCCGGTGCAGCTTGTCGGCCAGGTCGTCGCGCAGGAGCTCCAGCTCGCCGAGCGCGAGCAGCCGAGGGCCACGCCCGCGTGCCGGGACGGTCACGTCCACGAGCTTCGTGCGGGAACGCCGCGATGAGCGTGTCCGCGAGGTCGCGTTCGAGGCGGGCGACCTGATCGCGAAGTGCCTGCCGGGCGTGGTGTTCGTGGTCGCGCCCGTCGGGGACGAACGTGATCGACCCGGACGTCGCGGCGCCCGGATGCCGGGAGCTGCGGTGGCCCGGTGCCTGCGTGGTCTCGTCGATCATCGTCATGTCTGCGCTCCTCCGGAGGAGGCTAGCGCTCCGGCGGCCCAGCGTCCATCGCCTCGGCGCATAGCCACAAGGCCTCCTCGACGTGGATCTCCGGCACACCCGCCACCTGGACGCTGAACACGCGCAGCCGGCGGCGTCCGGCCGCCGGCTGCGCCTCCGGGGCGATCTCCCCGAACAGGACGGCGACCGGGGTCGCCGCGTCCGCGACGAGCAGCCGTCCCGGGCTCCAGGTCGTTCGCGTACGGCCCGCGGCCCAAGCGTTCGCCCGCCCTGGCAGTGCGCATGCCGAGCGGGCCGTCGATCGCGGCGTCGTCCACCGCCCAGAGTGGGACGCCGGTCTCCACGAGCGGGATGCGCAGGGCGTCCAGGAGGTGGCCGCGGTCTGCGGAAGTGGCCGTCGAAGAGTCGCTCCATCGCCGCCTCCTCCATCGGGGTGCGGGTGGTGTCCGGGTCCAGGCCGATCGCCCGGAAGAAGACGCGGTAGGCGTGCGGGATCGGGTCCCGCGCGCATCGCGATCGCTTTGGATCCGTAGAAACGGCTGGAGAGCGCCCGAAGTCGTTCCTTGAGCTCCGGCGGGCTCTTACGGCCTGCCGGTGGGCCGTCCAGCTCGATCCAGCGTAAGCGCAGTTCGGGGAACTCGGCCGCAACCGTATGATCGACCCATCCCTCCTCGAGGACCGGTTCTGCGCTCACTTGTCTGCGGGCAGCGCCGTTCCGGAGGCCAGCGCGCGCACCCGGCGGCGCAGCTCGGCCTCCCCCACCTCACCGAACGTCGTCCCGGCAACGCGCCCGCCCTGACGCAGGAACGTCACCTGGGGGCAGATCGCGACGCTGTAGAGGTTGGCGAGGACGCCGTCGTGGTCGTAGCCGACGGGGAACGACCAACGGCGGTTGCGGATCGAGGTCGCGGACGTCGCCGCGCTTTCCGCGGATCGCGATGGCGGCGAACGCGACGTCGGTCCGATCCGCGGCGATGCGCTGCAGCGTGTCCAGCTCGCGGGTGCACTGTCTGCCGCGCGTGGCGAAGAACGCCAGCACGACGGGCTTGTCGCGGTACAGGTCGCAGAGCGTTCAGCACGTCCGGGCGGTGGATGCTGCAGGCGGTGACCTGCGCCCGCATCACCCTGCCCCGTGCGGCGGGCGACGTTCACGTCGCCCGGCCAGGTCGCCCGTGGCCAGCGGGGCGGCGAACGGCGGCGCGACGGCACCGGCCTGCACCCCGCGTGATCCGGGGCCTTGGGTGCGCAGCGAGTTCACCGACACGTAGGCGATGACCAGGACGGCGACGACCCCGACGAACCACGTGTACCGGCTCGTCCCGGGCGCCATCCGCGGCGGTGCAGGCGGCCGGTCGGGCCCGATGCCGTACGCCGCGAGGTCCGGGTCGCGGCGATGGGCGTAGCGCTCGCCGCCGCGGGCCTCGGCCTCGCGGCCGTCCGCGTCCGGCGTCGAAGCCCGAGCGGGTCCTGATCCTCGGGCCGTCGGCTCATGCCGCCGCCGCCCCACCGGCGGCGCCGCGGCGCCCGCTCCCCGGCCGCCGCGGCGGACGGCCGGCAGCCGCACGGCAGCCCGTTCGCCACGGCGCTCGGCGAGCACGAGCACGGCCGGCAGCACGACGAGCACGCCGAGCAACGAGACGGTGAGGTCGATGACGGTGACGGCGCCGAAGTCCCGCAGCATCCGGATGTCCGAGAGGACGAGGACGGCGAATCCGGCGATCGCGGTGGCGCCGGAGGCCAGGACCGCAGCGCCCGTCGACGCGTAGGCGCGCTGGAGCGCCTCCTCGACGCCGAGGCCGCGCGATCCGCTCGGAGCGGTAGCGCTCGGACAGCAGGACGCTGAACTCGGTGGAGATCGCGATGACGAGCGCGCTGAGGGTCACGGACATCGGGTTCAGCGGGATACCCGAGAGGGCGAGCACGAGCGCCGACCAGCCCGTGGCCAGCGCGATCGGGACGAGCGGGACGAGCGCCCGCCGACGGTCTCGCAACGCGATCAGCAGGACGACCGCGACCGCGACCAGCCCGAGGACGAGCGTCAGGAGCCGGCTCCACAGCGACGACACCTCGGCGTTCGCCTCCGCCGCGAGCACCGGCAGGCCGGCGAGCTGGACCTGTCACGCCCGGGGGCGGGTCGAGCTCGCGCGCGCATGCGCTCGATGACCTGCTGCTGGCGATCCAGCGGCATGAGCTTGACGCCGAAGGCGAGCGTCGCGGTCCGGCGGTCACCGGTCAGCACGCCCTGGGAGAAGTACGGCGGGACGGCGTCGAGCAGCGTCTCGATGCTCTGCTTCGTCTGGCCCTTCAGGCCCGAGCGGAAGAGGTCGGGCAGCGAGAACGCCGGGCACAGCTCGGCCTTGCCGCAGCCGCGGTCGCGTCGTGTAGCCGAAGACCTTGACCAGGCGCTTCTGGTAGTCCGCCATCCACGCTGACGACCTTCGGGTCGGTGAGGTTGTCGCTCGTGACCATGCACGTCGATCTCGCCGCCGACGCCCGTCGACTTCTCCAGCGCGTTGAGGTCTTGCAGCGCCGGCAGGTTCTGCGGGACGAGCTTCTGCACGTCGGACTCGACGCGCGTCTGGGTGTCCAGCCCCCAGCCGACGACGGCGAGGGCGGCGGCGACGGCCAGCACGCGCTGGGGGCGGGCCATGCGCGAGCGCCACGGCGCCGTCACCGCCGGCGCCGCAGGCCGCCCGTGACCGCGCCGGCCGGCGCGCACGAGCCCGGTGACAGCGGTTCGCCCGCGAGGATCTCGCCCGCGCCGGTACGCGGCGCCGCAGCGCCGCCGCGCCGGCGCGAGCCGCGGCGCGCGGCGCGCCGGCGCGGCCAGGCAGCAGCGCCTGGAGCGCGGTGCCGAGCGTCAGCGCGCAGAGCAGCGCCGCGCGCGACGCCGCCGACGAGCAGCGCGCCGAAGCCCCGGACCATCGGGACCGGGCTGAGCAGCAGGACGAGGAAGCCGGCGGCGGTCGCGGCGGCCGCGGTGGCGACGGTCGGCGCGCTCGTGGCGGCCACGCGTCGGACCGCTGCGCGCGAGATCCCCGTCCGCCGCCGGCGACGAGCTCCTCCTGCAGGCGCGACTGCAGCTGGATCGCGTAGTCGACCGCCAGGCCGATGAGCACCGGCAGCACGGCGATCGACGCCATCGTCAGCCGCGCCCCGGTCAGCCGCAGCACCCCGAACGTCATCCCGGTCGCGGCGAGCGCGACGACGAGCGGCGCCAGGCGCAGCCGCGCCCGGAAGACGAGCAGCGAGCGTCAGCGCCATCACCAGCGAGCGCCGCGAGCAGCAGCGTCTGCGATCGCGTCCATGATCGACGTCGTGAGGTCGGCGACGATGACCGGCGCACCGGTGACGACGTAGTCGCCCTTGCCGTTGGGCAGCGCCCACATGCGGCATCGCGACGGCGGCGCGGATGTGCGCGATCGCGGTCTTGCGCTGCTCCTCGGTGAGCCCGGGCCGCATCCGGACCTGGATGAGCGCGCTGTCCTTCGTCGGGAAGATGTAGGCGAAGCGCCCCTTCGGCGTGCCGGCGGCCTTCGTGTCGTCGAAGACGAGCTTGGCGACGAACTCGGGGTCGTTGATCGACGGGAGCTTCAGGCCGAGGCCGTAGTCGACGGCGAGCTGCAGCAGGTTGCGGACGAACTCCTGCTGGACGAGGTCCGGCCGCCTGCTTGGCGACCTGCGTCCTGGCGCGCCTTGGAGTAGCCGCGCGACTGCGGCGATCTTGCGCGCGGCCTCGGCGGCCGACGGCTCGCCTGCGCCGTCGCGGCTCTGCTGCTTGCGTGAACTGCTCCTGGATCTGCGTGACGGACGTGTTGATGAACGTCCCGGGCCCGAAGACGACGCTTGGCCGGCTTCGTCTGCGCGAGGCGGCCGCACGGGCCCTTGGCGCCGCCGGGCGGGACGACGCCCTGCGGGGCGTTGCCCGACGAGGCAGCCCTCCGAGGCCGATGACGCCGCTGCAGGTCGCTGGTCAGCACGAGCTGGGTCACCGGCTCGTTGACCAGGACGTAGACGGCGTCCTCGCCGAAGCGCTCGTGGTAGCCTGCGAGGCCTTGAACGTCTCGGCTCGAGCGGGAGATGAACGTGTCGTCCGCCGACGTCGGCTTCAGGCCGAGGGCGCGCGAGCGCCGCCGAGCACGCGCAAGGGCGAGGACCACGCCGGCGACCAGCGGCGGGCGACGCGCCGCAAGCGACATCACGGCGCCGAGAACGCGGGTCAGCACGGGTCAGACGATAGACGCCGGGCTCTGACCGATGCGCCGCTCCGTGGGGCCGGCGCGAACGCCGGCCCGGTCACTTGGCGCCGGCGGGCACCGCGCGGGCCACCGCGCCGCTGCGAGGCGCTGACCTGCGGGTACTGCGTCGTCTTGCCGTTGACCGTGAACGGGCCCTGCTGCTTGCACGGCGGCGCCGGGACCGACGACGCCGGCGCCGACGCTGCCGATCGATGTTCACGAGCTGCGTCCGCGAACGCTGCGCCGCCGAGCAGGCCGGCGATCCCGTTCACCGGGCCGAGGGTCGGGATCGGCCCCGCGGCCGCACTGGCGGGTCTCGTAGACCTCGAGGCCGTCCTTGAGCTTGCGGAACATGCCCGGGCTTGGCGTACGGGTTGGTCCGGTTGCTGCCCAGGCGCGTGCCGTACACCGCGAGGTTCTCGAGGTTGATCGGGTTCGTCGTGCGCAGGTAGTGGACCGACTTGTTCGCCGACCGCGGCCGGTGGCCTGCGTCGCGGCGACCGTGTTGGCGAAGAACGAGTTGATCTCCTCCTTGTAGAGCCCGAGGAAGCTGAGGATCGGGTTGAGCTGGCGCAGCGCCGGGTCGAGCTCGCCGAGCACCGGGCGCAGCTGCGTCGAGGAAGCGCTCGGTCGCCGGCAGCCCGCGCTTGGACGACCTTGATGAGCGGGTCGAGGTCGCGGAACAGCGCCTTCAGGTCCGGCGCCAGCGCGGACAGGTCGACGAGCGTCGGCGAGATCTGCCGCGCGGCCGGACGCAGCTGCGTGATGAGCGGGTTCGTGTTCTTCGCGAACGTCGTCAGGCGCTCGACCGTCGCCTTCGCTTCCTTCTCGAAGGTCGGCAGGGCGACGAAGGTCGTCCTGCAGCTCCTTGTTGCGCCGCGCGGTCGTCGCGAAGACCGTGTTGGAGTTCTGTGATGAGCGCCGCGAGCTGGCCGTGGCGCTCGGAGAGCGCGTCGAAGACCTCGCCGGTGTTCGACACGAGCCTGCGGACGGCGCCGGACTGCGAGTTGAGGATCTCGCAGCAGCGTGTTCGTGTCCTCGGCGAACGGCGCGAGGTTGCCGAGCGCGTCGTTGATGTCGCGGCCGCGGCCCTTGGTCCCGATCGCGAGCTGCTGCATCCAGTTCTGGAACGCGACGCGGGTCTTCGGGTCGAAGGCGCGGAAGATCTCGTCGAGCTCGACGGTCGGCGAGATCCTGGCGTCGGGCGAGCGTGCCGTTCTCCGGCACCCAGCCGGCGCTGCTCGCCGTTGCCCGGGGTCAGCTCGACGTACGTCTCGCCGAGCAGCGTCTTCTGGCGCAGGATCGCCTTCGTGTCCTTGGCGATCGGCGCGTACTCGGGGTCGATCTCGATGACCGCGCGGGCGCGGCCGTTCGTCTTGTCCGGCTCGATCGTCTTGACCTTGCCGACCGACACGCCGGAGATCCGGACGTCGGCCTCCTTGGCGAGCTGCGTGGCCTCGGCGAACGACGTGTTGAAGCGGTAGCCCTTGGGCTGCAGCGGCACCGGACCGCCGAAGGCCAGCCACAGGAACAGCAGCAGGCCGAAGCAGGACAGCGCGAAGCCGACCATCATGAGGACCCGGCCGAGGGTGGGGGCCTGCTTCTGCATCTACTTCGTCGCCTCCTTGGACTGCGGTCGGAGGCGGGCGCCGTCTGGCACTCCGGGTGACGGCGGCGTCGTCGGGAGCGCGGCAGGAGGCCCGCGCCGGACGTCGGCCGGGCGCGCTGCTGCGGGCACGCGTCCGACTGCTGCACGGGGTCCAGCAGGCCGACGAGCAGCCCGAGCTGGTCGTTGACCTTCTTGAGCTGGTCGAGCGTCGCCAGGCCGGAGCAGCCGACGACGAGCAGGCCGCGGCGGCGTGATGCCGTTGGCGTCGCCGTTGCCGAAGACCGTGTTCGCCGATGTGGTTGGCCCAGCCGGTGAGAACAGGAAGCTCTCGTTGCCGTCGCCGGGCTTGTCGTAGGCGAGCTCGTTGAGCAGGTAGTTGACGACCTTGAAGCTCGCGGTGAGGTTCGGCGTGACCGTCGCGAGGTCGCGCGGCGGCGGGGCGCAGGTCACGCGACCGTCGGGCGGGAGTCGCGGGCGAACGGGCGCAGCTGGGTCCGGATGACCGGCGTCGGTCTTCGCAAGGAACGGCCGCGTCCCGCGCAGCGACGGGGCCGAGGGCGCGGGCGGCCGGGCGCAGCGCGCCGAGCGTCGGGCCGAGGACGTCGGCGAGCTTGCTCGGCCTTGCCGAGTCCGGCCTGTCGTCGCGCTGCAGCGTCGGCGGCAGCTCGCGCAGCGACTCGCGCAGGCTTGGCGTCCTGGGCGGCGAAGGCGTCGAAGACCTCGTTCGACGAGCTGACAAGCCGGCGTGAGCTCCTTGTCCTTGCCGGCCAGCGCCTCGGACAGCAGGCGGAAGTTGTGGATCGTCGCGGCTGATGTTGCGCGCGACGCGTCGCGAGCTTGCGTCGTGATCTTCAGCACGTCGCGGCTGATCGGCTCGAAGCGCTTGAGCGTCGGCCGCGAGCGGCCGGCCCTTGTCCGCGCAGGCCCTCGCCGGCGCCGCCGACGAGCAGCTGCAGGTAGCTGCGCGTGTCGCCGTCGAGCGACGCGAGGATCTCGTCGAGGTTGACGTTCGGCGAGCGTCTGCGAGACCGGGATGCGCTGCTTGCCGTCCTCGTGGCAGCTTCGCCGCTCGTCTTCGAGCCCGGGGACAGCTGCAGGACCATGTCGTTCAGGCCGGTCTTCGGGCGCACGAGGATCGTGGCGTCCTTGTAGATCGGCGTGTACTTGCGCCGGATCTTCATCGTCACGACCGCGCGGCCCGTCGACCAGGTCGACCTTGGAGATCTCGCCGACCGGGACGCCGGCGACGTTGACCGTCTGACCCTGGCCGGGCGTGATCGACTGCGCCGTCGGGAGCTCCGCCTTGTAGTCGACGAAGTCCGAGCCCAGCGACCGGTACCCAGTTGGGGAGCGTGAAGCGCTGGTTGACGAGGATGTACCCGCCGACGACCGCCGCGATCAGCGCGAGGCCGAGGATCGACGCGAAGAAGGGCGAGTAGTCGCGGATCGCCTTCTTCATGGCTTGACCTCGCCGTGCGGAACGGGTTCAGCCGGGACACGATCTCACCGGTGAGGGACTTGCCGGCGCCGGAGGTGGCCGTGCCACCGGGGGTCGTGGCGGCGCCGGAGGACGGTGCAGCCTGGGAGGACCGCAGCGCCGTCGGCGTGCCGCCGCCATCGGGCGGACCGATCGTCGCGGAGTTCAGGTCCGGGACCTTCTGGTCCTTGCAGGCAGCGTCCGGGTTGTACGGCGGGCGCTTGCCGGGGTAGGCGGGGCGGGTGCCCAACGGCTTGGAGCCGGACTTGCCGAAGAACGTGTCGCCGAGCGAGCCGCCGATCTTGCCGGTCGAGATGGTCTGGTCGCCGCCGCCGACGGCGAAGCGCACGTACGGGCCGTTGCCATCGAAGTTCGCGCCCTCGCCGGCGAGGCCGACCATCGCGTACCAGAACTCCTTGTAGTTCTCCGCGTCGACGCTGAGCGACCCGTCCTTGATCTTGATGTCGCCCGTGGGCAGGATGACCTTGTAGGCGCACTGGGCGATGAGGTCGACCTGCGGGAGCAGCCGGACGGTCGCGTCGACGGTGCGCGCGAGGTTGGCCGTCGTCGGGCTGAGGTCCTGGGCCAGGCCGCGCAGCTCCGACTGCTGCAGGAGGCCACGGGTCTGCCTGATCCAGGGGAAGGCCGCGGAGATCGTCGCCGGTGTCTCGCGCACGCCAGGCAGGATCTCCTTGGCGAACGCCCGGACGCTCGGGAAGGCGGCATCGAGGCTCACGAGCGCTGTTGCCCGCGGTCTGCAGCGTCGGGCCGAGCAGGCGGATCGTCGACTGCAGCGACGAGCTCTCCGACGCGAAGGACGCCACCGTGCGGTTGAAGTTCGTGACGAAGTCCTTGAGCTGCGCCTCGTCACGGCCCAGGGCGGTGGTGACGGTGCCCAGCCCCTTGACGAGCTTGGACAGGTCCTTGTCCTCGGTCCCGAGGGTCGCCTCGTTGACGATCGACAGGTTCTTGAAGGCGTCGCCCCCTGTGCGAAGGGCGTCGTTGAGCGACTGCGCCGCTGTCTCGCCGCGCGTGTCCGTGTCCTGGGCGGCGTCCTCGGCGGCTGTCGGCTTGACCGTCAGCGCGGTGCCGAAGCCCTCCAGGGCGGCTTGCAGATCGTCGCGGGAGTCTGCCTGCAGGGCGGTGAGGACCTGGTCGAGCTGGACCGGCGTCGCCGTCTGGGTGATCGGGATCGTGTCGCATGTCGCCGATGGTCGGCGAGCCTGGCGTGCCGGGCTGCACGTCGACGAAGAAGTTGCCCTCGAGGAAGATCCGCGGCCGGATCTTCAGCGTCGCATCCTTGTGGAGCGGCAGGCCCTTGTCCTGGATCTCCATCGTCACGATCGCCGCGGTGGTGCCGGGCTGGCGCTCGATCTTGCGCTGACCTTGCCGACGTTGACGCCGGCGATGCGGACCGGCGAGTTCAGACGGATCGAGTTGGCCTGCGTGAAGACCGCCTTGACGCGGAACTGGTGTGTGAACGGGATGTGCTTGGCGAAGCCGAAGTAGGTCCCGATGACGACGATGAGGAGGACGAACGCGCCCGACCTTGAAGGGCTGGCTCCGCCCGCTCACGTGCGGCGGATCCGCGCTGCAGCGCGCCGGTCGGTGCGGGAACTCATCGCTGCAGACTCCGCGTCGTGGTCGTCGGTCGACGTGCCCTGGTTGCCCGGGACGTTGCCGATGACCTGCTTGCCGGCGGCGAAGGTCTCGTTCGCGGCCTCGCACTCCTGGGTCTGTCCCGGAGCGGCCGTGTTCGGGATAGGGGTTGGCGTGCAGGAAGTTGTCGCGGTTGGGGCCGGCGGCCGGCGCGCTGGACGGGCCGCCCTCGTTGTTCGGGCCCTGCGGCGTGACGATGATGATGAAGCGCTGGCCGTGCCGTTCCTGTCGCCGACCGAGAGCAGGCTGGACACGTTGCGGAACCAGAGCGTCACGTAGTTGCAGACCGTCTGCGCCGGCTTGAGGTTCGCTGATCGTCGGATCGAGGATCGACGCCGTGTTCGTGAGGTCCGCGGACGCCGAGCGCCACGAGCGGGTCGGTGGCGAAGTCCTGCAGGGCCTTGAACGTCGGCTTCAGGCGGGCGTTGAGCGCGACCGAGCGGCGTGAGCGTGCCGGTGCCGACCGCGAGCGCGTCGGCGCAGGATCGGCGCCGCGGTGCGCAGCGCCCGGATGCCCGGGCGCGCAGGTCGGCGAACAGGCCGGCGGTGTTGCGCAGGAACGGGCGCTGCTGCGGGAAGTCGGCGATCGCCGCTCCGTCGCGGGCACGCCGCTCGTGATCGAGTCCTGGAGGTACGGCCGCGCGACCTTCGCGAGCGCGGCGAAGGTCGTGTCGAGGTTCACGAAGAGGCGACGCCTGCTGCTCGGCCACCGGCGCGACCTGCGCCGCGGTGCGCCCGAGCGCACGGAAGAGCTCGATCCAGGCGCGTCCGCGGATCGGCGAGGTTCTGCATGACCGGCACGATGTTCAGCGAGCAGCGGGTTCAGGTCCTGCAGCGCGCTGGTTGAGGTCCTTGCCGCGGCCGGCGAAGCGCGTCGCCGAACTCCCGCAGGTTGACGCGCTGCGCCGCCGCGGGTCTTCTCGTCGAAGGTGCTGAGCACCTCGTCGAACTCGACCTGCTTGGGCGTCGCGGCGGTGATCGGGATCGTCGCGCCGTCCGGGTAGCCCTCGTCCGAGGTGCCCTTCGTGATCTCGACGTACTTCAGGCCGAGGGCCGACTTGGGCCGGATCAGGATCGTCGAGTCCTTCGGCAGCGGCTTGATCGTCGTCTCGAGCTTCATGCCCAGCCGCGCGGTGACCGCACCGTCGGGGTGGTGGACCGGGTCGATCGACGTCGACGACGCCGACGCGGGCGCCGCCGACGCGCACCTCGTTGCCCTTCACGAGGTTCGCGGCGCTCGGCACGTCGGCCTTCAGCGCGTACGTGGGCACGAACGGCAGGCCGCTGTTCGCGTTGTAGGCGAGGAAGACCGCCACGACGATGACGAGCACCGTCGCCGCGCCGATGAGCACGGGGTTGGCCGCGATGGAGGACGAGCGGCGGCCGCCTCATGCAGCCACCCAGCAGGTAGTCGAGCAGCGAGCATCGCCGGTGGGGTCCGCGTCCGAGTCGCCCGAGGACGCGCCGGACGAGGGCGGCCCTTGCCCGTTGCGTCGCCGCCGGTCGTCGCGCCGCCGGGCAGCAGCTTCGACGGCAGCGCAGGGGCGCGTCGGTCGGGCGCGCGCTTCGCGGCCGGTCTGCGTGCGCCCTCCGCCCGGGGTCCGGCCGAGCGCCTGCTCCGGGCTCATGCCGCGCAGGACCGCGTCCTGCGGGCGAGCGCCGGCGAGCGCCCGTCGTTCTGGCGAGCGAGCGCCTCCTGCGCGGTCGAGCGCCGCGCGCCGGGCGTGGCGAAGTTCGCCGTGCACGCCGGGTCGGTCTTCGTCGCGTAGGGCGAGCAGAGTGTTCACGACCAGCTGCGCGCGCAGGTAGTGGCCCGACCGCGTCGAAGCCGTTGATCGCGGCCACTTGGTAGAAGACGTAGTCCAGCACGCGCTCGATGCCGCCCGTGTCGCGCAGGCTCGTCAGGATCTCCGCGAGGTTCTGGGCGAGCGGCCGGCTCGTCGGCGGCGAACGTGCGCAGGTCCCTGACGATCGGCCGGCTCGCGACGAGCGCCTTGCGGCCGGGGACCGACGCGTCGCCGAGGGCGTGAGCGACTTCGTCGCAGCACGAGCGAGAACGGCCCGGCTGCTTGATGAGCGGTTGAGGCTCGGCGCGACCGCGCCGAGGTCGGTGAGCACCGGCGTCGCCTGGTCGGACAGGTTGCCGAGATCGGTCATCGTCGGCCGCAGCTGCGCGCAGGAAGCTCGGGCAGCAGCTCGAGGTTGCGCTCGAAGTCGCTTGCGCCGCTCGGCGAGCCGCCACGTTCACGTCGGCGGCCTTCGTCACGAAGTCGGCGACCTTGCTGCGCTCCCGGGCGAGCGGCGCCAGCGCCGTGTCCGAGTCGCGGGCGAGGTCGGCGAGCACCTTGTTCTGGTCGGCGAGGATCTTCAGCACGCGGTCGGTCTGCTTGAGCGCCGGGTCGGCGTTGCGGATGACCTGACGCAGGTCCTGGCCGCGGCCGGCGAGGCCGGTGCCGAACTCGTTGAGGAGGATCGACAGCCGCTGGCGGTAGGGCAGCCGCAGGATGTTGTTGACGAGGTCGATGTCGACCGGCCGCGAGGTGTGCGTCGACGGGCAGCAGGTACTGGCCCTTGCCCTTGCCGTCCTTGATCTGCTCCAGCGGCGGAGCCGGCTGGGCCCCGGCGGCCCGCGGCTGCGTCGGCGTGCACTCGACGAACTTCTCGCCGATCAGCGACTGCGGGCGGATCGTGCAGGTCGCGTCCTTGCGGAAGTCCTGGAAGCCGGGCTCGGTGATGTCGAGGACGACGGCGGCCTGCTGCGTCGGCGTCACGTCGAGCGACTTGATCTTGCCGACCTTGACGCCCGCGATCTTGACGTCCTCGCCGGGGATGACGGAGAAGGCGTTGCGGAAGATCGCGCGGACCTGGTAGCCGTCGGCCTGCGTCGGAGTCGCCGGCGCCCGCGCCGAGCGAAGACGATCGCTGGACGGCCGCGAGCAGCGAGGACGACGGAGAGCACGCGCCTCATGGCCCGGGCATCGACCTGGGTCGGGTCGCAGTCGAGGTCGTTGCGTCGTGTCGCGGAACGGCGCCGAGCCGTCCGTCGGGGGCTGGCTGGCAGCGCCCGGGCAGCGCTTGAACTGGTTGTCGACCAGCCCGAGCGGCGCGGCGCCGCGTCGGTCGAGCGGCGCGAGCACCTGGTTGTTCAGGTTGAACGCGTTGAAGATCGGCTGGATGCGGGCGAAGTGGCCGTTGGCGTCGTAGTTGGCGGCGCCCTGGCCGAAGTCGCGGATCCAGCCGACGAGGTCCGGCGTGTACGGCCGGATGAAGTTCAGCACCGGCGTCGACTTGCGCAGCGCGGTGATGCTGTTGGCGAACGCGGGCTTGCGCGGCCTGCTCCAGGCGCGGGCGCCTTGCGCAGCAGCTCGATCAGGTCGTTGTTCGCGCCCGGGCGGCGGATCAGGTGGCGCAGGTCGCGGATCGTCGGCCGCGCGTCGTCGACGAGCGGGCGCAGCTCGCGCAGGAACGGCGCGAGGTCCTTCGTCGCGGGCTTGGACGCGTCGACCAGCGGGTCGAGGTCGTCGAGCGTCGCGCGCAGGTTCGACGAACGTCGTGTTGGCCTGGCGCAGCGTGCCCGGCAGCAGGCCGAGCGCCTGCGCGAGCGACTCGTTCTCCGCGGCGATCGCGCCGGTCGTCGTGTTGGTGTTCGTGACGAGGCTGCGCGAGGTCGTCGCGGCGCGCGGCGAGCGCGGTGACGACCTTCGACGAGCTCGACGACGAAGTCGGTGAACGCCTGCTGGTCGCGGCGAGCTCGTTGACCAGCGTGCCGTAGGTGGAGAGCGCGGGGTTGAAGTACTTCGAGCCGCGGTTGGCGTCCTTGCCCGCGTTGTCGTACCAGGTCGGCCGAGCCCTGGATGACGTCCTGCAGGGCCTTGCGCGTCGGCTTGTCGAGCGTGTTGAAGAGCTGGTCGAGGTCGACGGGCGCGGTCGTCGATGTCGGCGGTCAGCGCGGCGCCGTCGTCGAGCTCAGGCCGGTTGTCGGGCGCCGGGCGTCAGCGCGATGTAGCGGTTGGCGATGCCCGACAGCGACGTCGCGCGGATGATCGCGGTCGTCCCCGCGTGCAGCGGCGCGAAGCCGTCTTCGACGCTCGATCGTCATCTCGGCCTGGTTGTCGTCCGTGAGCTCGATCTGCTTCACGTTGCCGACGCGGCGGCCGCCGACCTGCACGTCGTCGCCCTTGACCAGCTGGCCGGCGTTCTGGAAGCGCAGCTTGTACGCGTGCAGCGCCGCCCCCGCGCAGCAGCAGCACCGCCGCGACGACCGGCGACGCAGCGACGAGCGCGCCGGCGGCGAGCCGCGCGAGCGGGTCATGCGTGAGCCTCGGCAGGGGCTGCGGCTGGGGATGGGGAGCGTGGGGCAAGTGACGTGGACTGCCTGCGACCTGTCGCAGTGTGGCGGAACTCGTTGGCGGACGTTAAGCGTCGTTCGGTCGACGGGGATGCGCCGAGCTACGCCGACGGCGCACCTGAGATCCGGCATCGCCGTTGCACTTCGAGGCCCGCCGCGGAGCGACGGGGTCGACTACTCCATCCCGAGCGGGCCCTGCGACTCGCCGGAGAGGAACTGCCGCACGAACGCGTTGTCGGAGTTGAACAGCTCCTCCGCCGGACCGGACTCGACGATCCGGCCCTTCCACAGCACCGAGATGTGCTCGGCGACGCGGCGCGCGGTCATGATGTCGTGCGTGATCAGCGGAACGCCGGCAAGGGCCGCCTGCCCTCGCGCTCGTCATGATCTCCTCGTGGATCTCCTGGATGAGCTCGCCCAGCAGCGCGGTGCGGACCGGGTCCAGGCCCGAGTCGGGCTCGTCGAAGAGGACGATGTCCGGGTCGAGCACCAGCGCGCGGGCGAAGCCGGCGCGCTTGCGCATGCCGCCCGACAGCTCGTTCGGGAACTTGTCGCCGGCGTCGCCCAGGCCGACCTCGTCGCAGGCGCTGCGCTGACGATGTCGCAGGATCTCGTCCTCGCCCTTGTCGGTGTGCTGGCGCAGCGGGAACGCGACGTTGTCGAAGAGGTTCATCGAGCCGAACAGCGCGCCGTCCTGGAACAGCACGCCGAACTTCTTGCGCATCTCGAACAGCTCGTCGTCGGGCATGTTCGGCACCGACTCGCCGTGGACGAGGATGTCGCCCTCGATCCGGGTACAGCAGGCCGACCATGTGCTTGATGCACACGCGACTTGCCGGTACCCGACGGCCCGAGGATCATCGAGATCTTGCCCTCGGGGAGGCCCATGTTCAGGCCCGCAGGATCTTGTTGCGGCCGAACGCCTTGTGGACGTCGATGAACTCGACGGCGTCCGGCATGCCCGTCGGGCGGTTGCAGCCCGGTGTGCCACTGGTACTCGTCGTCGGCGTCGCCGGCGCGGACTCGTTGACGACCGAGACGCGCTGGGCTCGCGCGGCTCGGCGGCGCGGCTCGGCCGGTCCGGGCCTCGTCGGCGGCCGGAGGTCGACGGCGGCGCCGTCGCGCCGGACTCCTGGTCGTCGACGGACGGCGCCTCGGTGCGTGGCCGCGGCTCGACCGCCGATGCGGCGGCCTCGGGCTCGCTGGTCGGCGTCGTCGTCGCTCCTTGCCCGCTCGCGGGATACGTGGCATCGACTTCATCCTCCGATCGGGGCGCGCGGATTCGCGCCCCAGAACAGCTGGGTCCCGAGCATCCCGATGAGATGCACGAGCACGATGTTCAGCACCATGGACTTGGCGGTGGCCGTGCCCACCCCGACCGGGCCGCCGCTGGCGTTGTAGCCGTAGTAGCAGCCGACGAGCACGATGACCGTGGCCATGACCATGCGCCTTGATCACGCTGAACAGCAGGTCGGGCGGATTCTGGAACATCCAGAAGATCAGGAAGAACCCGCCGGAGGAGACCTCGCCGATCTGCTGGACCACCGCCAGGTAGCTGGCGAAGAAGCCGGCGCCGATCGCGGCGATGTACATGAACGGCAGGACCAGCCAGGCGGCGAGCAGGCGCGTCGCGCAGAGGAACGTGACGAGTTGATGCCCATGACCTCGAGGGCGTCGATCTCGTCGGAGATCCGCATCGAGCCGAGCTCGGCGACGATGCCGGTGCCGACCTTCGCGGCCATCATGTAGCCGAAGGCGTAGGGCACGAGCTCGCGCAGGTCGCACCAGGCGGCGAAGACGCCGGCGTAGGCGGGCGCGCCGACGGAGCGGTTGAAGTACGCGCCCTCGATGCCGCACTGCAGGCCGATGATGAACACCAGGCCCCAGATGACGATCGTCGAGGAGAGGATCAGGATCCCGGACTGGCGCAGCGCCTCGCCGAAGAAGCGGAAGACGCGCAGGCCGTAGACCTGCCCGATGATCTTGCCGCAGAACTTCGCGATCTCGCCGAAGGTCGCGATCCAGTCGCGCGGGACGGCCAGCCAGAGCGTCCCATCACTTGATCACCGTGATCTCGGGGTGCGTGGCCAGCAGCGTCTGCGTGAAGACGTAGTTGAAGGCGAAGACGCCCGAGGAAGGCGATGACGACCGCCTGGTTGACGGCTCGGCCGACGCCCTCGGCGCCACCGGACGCGGTCATCCCCTTGTAACAGCAGACGATCGCGATGATCGCGCCGAACAGCGTGCACTTCAGGACCGACCCCCAGAGGTCCGTCACCGAGGCGTTCGTGAAGAACGTCGCCCAGAACGGGCCGAGCGGCGCGCCGTTGACGAGCGTGGCGAGGATGCCGCCGAAGATGCCGAAGAGCAGCGCGTAGACGTCGAACAGGCCCGTGACGAGCATCAGCGCGAGGAAGCGCGGGACGACGAGGTTCTTGACCGGGTCGACGCCGAGCACCTGCAGCGCGTCGAGCTCCTCGCGGATCTTGCGGGCGCCGAGGTCGGCGGTGATCGCCGTCCCGGCGACGCCGGCGAGCACGATCGCGTCGACGAACGGCGCGAACTCGCGGATCGAGGCGAGGACGAAGAAGCCGCCGAGGCGGTCCAGCGCGCCGAAGAGCACGAGGAAGTTCGCCGCCTGCAGGCCGGGCGCGCCGTAGCCGAAGGCGACCGTCGAGACGAGCAGCGGAAACCAGCAGAGCCGCAGCGCGAACAGGAACTGGGACACGAACTCGCCGCCGTACGGGTACGGCGGACGCAGGGCAGACACGATGGTCTTCCCCGTCAGGATCATCATGTCCCCGACCTCTTCAAGCACGCTCTTCGTCGGAAGAAACGCTCGATCGGCGACGCTACGGACCACTCAACCCCTCCTCAAGGGAACCGGACAGGCGTCGCTGGACGCGACGCCTCGAGCACCATATCCCGCGACCATGACGCGTGCCAACCACCAACGGGGACTCGGCGCCCGGGTGTCGGCTTCCCGCGTCGGCAAAGCGGCGTCCGCTTCTCAGGCTCGCGGCCGGGACCTGGTACGCCGCCTCCCCCACCCTGGTAGGTTCGCGCCCGGGATGAGAGCCTTCAGGACCACGACCATCGCCTGCCTTCTGCCCCTGGCCGCGCTGAGCGCCGGCTGCGGTGGCGGCGAGCGGCAGGACAAGAACGAGCCCAAGGGGAGCTACACGGTCGAGGTCACCAAGGCCGCGTTCCCCGCGAACCAGAGCCTCGCGAAGCCGAGCGAGATGTCGATCGTCGTCAAGAACACCGACGACAAGACGCTGCCGAACGTGGCGGTGACGGTCGACAGCTTCTCCGATGCGAGCGACCAGGTCGGCCTCGCAGACCCCCAGCGGCCGGTCTGGATCGTCGATCGCGGACCCTACGGCGGCGACACGGCCTACGTGAACACGTGGGCGCTCGGCCCCCTGGCACCCGGCGCGAGCAAGACGTTCAAGTGGAAGGTGACCGCCGTGCAGTCAGGCGCACAGGAGATCGCCTACAAGGTCGCCCCCGGCCTGGACGGAAGCGCGCGCGCCGCGGAACCCGCCCGGCCTCCGGCACCTTCAGGGTCAACATCGCCCGCAAGCCCGCCGATGCACGCGTGGATCCGGAGACCGGCAAGGTCATCCGCGGTGAGGGCGCCGTCGCCGGGGGCTGAAAGCCGGCGCGGCTGAGCCGTGCCAGATCGGTCGGGCGCCTACTTCGGCAGCCGCGGGGCGATGATCCGGTAGGCCTTCAGGCCCAGGCCCAGCCGCTCGCGGTCCTCGGTGAGCATCGGGTCCAGGCGCGTGAGCTCCTTCACGCGCTCCAGCCGGTAGGCGACCGTGTGCCGGTGGGCGTAGATCGCCGCGGCCGTCGCGTTCATGTTGCAGTTCTGCTCGAGGTAGGACTCGAGCGTGCCGACGAGGTCGGTGCGGTACTGGTCGTCGTAGCGGACGATCGGGGCGACGGTGTCCTCGTAGAAGGAGCGGACCTCCTCGGGGTGCGAGGCCAGCACCCGGAACAGCAGCCGGTAGGTACCGGTGCCGATGTCCTGCGCGATCGGCGCGTCGCTCTGGCGCAGCACGTCCAGGACGAGTTCGGCCTCCTGCACTGCGCGCGGGAACTCGGCAGGGTCGGCGTAGAAGCTCGAGAGCCCGACGGTCCCGTGCCGGCTCAGGCGCTCGGCGAGGCGGCGACCGCGCTCGATGGTCGCCTCCGGCGCGCCGTCCCCCCCGACGCGGGCAGGATCGCGTAGACCCGGTCCTCCATGTGCTGGGCCAGCGCGCCCGGATACTCACCGCCGATGAGCGCGACGACGTGGCGCGGGCGGTCGGTCGTCAGCTCCGCGCACAGGACGACGGCGCCGCGAGACAGGTCGCAGCCGAGCCGGCCGGCCCGGCGGACGATGTCGCGCGGGTCGAGGTCCCGCCGGGAGCGCAGATCCTCGAGGAACGAGCCGCGGAGGTTCTGCTCGACCTCGTCCTTGGCCTCCTCGATCGCCACCTCGGTGAGCGAGGCGACGGCGGCCAGGTGCAGATACTCGCCGGCGTCGGGGCCCGGCGTCCCGCCCTTCAGCAGGACGACCGCGCCGACCACCTCGTCGCCGGCGGCGATCGGGACCTCGCTGACCAGGATCGCCGGCACAGGGCTGGGCGGTCCTTGCGCGGTCGGCGACGTACCGCCGCAGCCCGGCGATCACATCGTCCGCGACCGGCTGGACCGAGGGGCGCCGCCGACGGCGAGCGCGCCGAGCCGCGGGATGACGACAGCCACCGGTGCGCCGGCGGCGTCGGCCGCCAGCCGGGCGACGCGGTCGAGCCCGTCGCCGCCGAGCACCGCCTCCACCATCTGCAGATGGACGGCGCGCAGGCGCTGGACCAGGCCGTCGGGCGGCGGAAGGGAGGGATCTCGGGAGGGGGCGGCAGACAAGGGAGGGGTGAAGGTGGCGGGGTCGATCGCTGCTCGGGCCTTGGGGTCAGGCAGGGTGAACCTGGCTGCACGGCCCAGGGAACTGTCGTCCTGCAAGGGGCGCGGCGCACGGCGGGGACCGCGGTCCCCGCCATGCTCACGCTCTACTTCGTCGCCGCGGCGTCCGGGTGGGCCTGGAGGATCTCCTCACCGGACTCGCCGGTGCGGACCCGGTAGGCCTCCTCGACCGGGCTGACGAACACCTTCCCGTCGCCCACCGCACCCGGTGCGGCCGTGCTTGAGGATCGTGTCGACGATCGTCTGCACGTCGCTGTCGGCGACGACGCACTCCAGCTTCACCTTCGGCCGGAGGTAGTTCGTCAGCTCCGCACCGCGGTAGCGCTCCGTGATGCCCTTCTGCCGGCCCGAGCCCTTGACCTCGCTGATGGTCAGCGAGGGGAACCCCAGCCCCAGGAGCTCCATCCGGATCGGCTCGAATGCCTCATGGCGGATGTACGCCTCGACCTTCTTCATACGGGCACCTCCTCTGGTGCGACCTTGGGGGCTGCCACCGCTGGCAGCCGACGGGTCCCGCACCGTAACCAACGAGCTCGGGAGCGGGGATGAACTGCTCGGGGTAGCCGTACATCCCGTGCTCGGAGATGTCGAGGCCGGCCTCCTCCTCCTCCTCCGTGACACGCAGTCCGTACGTCTTCTTGATGATCCAGAAGGTGCTGTAGCTCATCACGAAGACGAAGCTGAAGGCGATGGCCACGCCGACGACCTGGGCGATCAGCTGCTGGAAGGACCCGGAGTAGATCAGCCCACCCGCAGGGTCCCCGAAGCCGTTGTACTGGGCCAGGCGCGGCGACGTGAAGATGCCGCACGAGATCGTGCCCCAGACACCACACAGTCCGTGTGCGGTGAGGGCCCCGACCGGATCGTCGAGCCGCTTGTCGATGGCGTAGACGCCGAGCACGACGATGACGCCCGCGATGCCGCCGATGATCGGGGCGGTCCACGCCTCGACGTAGCCGGACGGAGCGGTGATCGCGACGAGGGCGCCGATGGCGCCGTTGCCGGCCATGCCGATGTCCAGCGTCTTCGTCTTCGCGTACGACGTGAGCGCCGCCATGATGACGCCCGAGGCGGCCGCCAGGTTCGTCACCAGGATGATCTCCGGGAAGCGTCCGTCCAGTGCGCCGAGCGCCGTGCCGCCGTTGAAGCCGAACCAGCCGAACCAGAGGATCAGGACCGACAGGCCGAAGAGCGGCATGTTGTGACCGGGGATGGCCCGCGGCTTGCCGTCGGGGCCGTACTTGCCCTTGCGCGGGCCCAGCAGCAGCACCGCGGCGAGGGCGCCGGTGGCACCGATGAGGTGGACGGCCGTCGAGCCGGCGAAGTCCTGGATCCCGACGATGCCGGTCCCCAGCCAGTCGCCCGCCTGCAGAAAGCCGCCGCCGAAGACCCAGTGGGCGCCGAGCGGGTAGATCACCCCGGCGAAGACGATGCCGTACATGACGTACACGCCGAACTTGATGCGCTCGAGCGTCGTGCCCCAGACGATCGCCAGCGAGACCGCGCAGAACACGAACTGGAAGAAGAACTTCGCCTCCACCGTGACGTCGGCGAACCCGAGGACCGGGAAGGCGTCCGTCGGGTTTCCGAAGCCCTGCAGAAACCAGCCGGTCGAGCCGAAGAGGCCACCGAACCCGCTTGTCTCCGATCCGAAGGCGATCGCGAAGCCGACCGCCCAGAACATGATCGCGGCGATCGAGAAGTTCACGAGGATCTTCGCCACGACGGTGCCGGCGTTCTTCCCCCGCGAGAACCCGATCTCCAGGAACATGAAGCCGACCTGCATGAGCATCACGAGCATGGCGGCGACCATCACCCAGATCGTGTTGATGCCTGTGGAGTCCGCGAACTGGCCTTTGCCGGCGGCCTCCAGCGTGTCCGCCGAGGCGAGGGCGGGAACCAGCAGTGCTGCAAAAAGGCCGAGGGTGAGCCCGTAGGCCACCGTTGTACGTCGCATAGATCCTCCTGGGTCGAGTAGCGAAGGTCAGTCTGCGACAGGGCGCCCGGCCGCACTTTAGCCGGGTGTCGAAAGATCGGGCGTGCCCTTTCGCCCGCCGGTCGACCGCCCCCTTCCGCCCGGTCCTACCGCGGGGCGAAGCGCAATCGCAGCTCTTTAGCCAGCGGGATAAGGTGCCTCGGCGACGCCCGCTCTAGCGTTCTGTCCACGTCACCTGCGGGCGCCCGCCTGTGGGCGCCGTGCGTCTGGACCTACCCGAGACATCCCCCGGAGGACTGAAGCCCCCTATGAGCAAGACCCGTCAGCACAACGTCTACGCCGCACAGTGGAGCGCCGACGGCGACGCCCTCGGCTCGTCGGACCTCACCGTTCCCGGAGCGTCGAACTTCGGCGACAACGTCTTCTCCGTCGCAGTTCAGCGCGAGCGTCTGCCCAAGGGCTCGTTCAAGGCCCTGCAGGCGGCCCTGGGCAGCGGCAGCGCGCTTGACGCCACCCTCGCCGACACCGTCGCCCAAGCGATGCGCGAGTGGGCGATGGCGAAGGGCGCCACCCACTACACGCACTGGTTCCAGCCGCTGACGAACCTCACGGCCGAGAAGCACGACGGCTTCTTCGAGCCCGTGGGAGACGGCACGGCGATCGCCGACTTCTCCGGCAAGGAGCTGATCCAGGGCGAGCCCGACGCGTCGTCCTTCCCCACCGGCGGCCTGCGCGTCACGTTCGAGGCCCGCGGCTACACCGCATGGGACCCCACCTCGCCGGCGTTCGTCATGCCGAACCCGAACGGGGCGCTCCTGTGCATCCCGACGGCGTTCGTGTCGTGGACGGGCGAGGCGCTGGACCACAAGATCCCGCTGCTGCGCTCGATGGACGCGCTGAGCAACGCCGCGCTGAAGGCCCTGCGCCTGCTCGGCGACGACGGCGAGCCAGCGGATCTTCACGACCGTCGGACCGGAGCAGGAGTACTTCCTCATCGACGAGCAGTACTACTTCGAGCGCCCCGACCTGTACACCACGGGCCGCACGCTCTTCGGCGCCAAGCCGCCCAAGGGCCAGGAGCTCGACGAGCACTACTTCGGATCGATCCCCGAGCGCGTCCTCGCGTACATGCTGGAGGTCGAGGAGGAGCTGTCCAAGCTCGGCATCCCGATCAAGACGCGTCACAACGAGGTCGCCCCGGCCCAGTACGAGCTGGCGCCGATCTTCGAGAACTCGAACATCTCGTCCGACCACCAGCAGCTGACGATGCAGGTCCTGCAGACCGTCGCGCGCCGCTACGGCCTCGTCTGCCTGCTGCACGAGAAGCCGTTCGCCGGCGTCAACGGCTCGGGCAAGCACAACAACTGGGCGATGGGCACCGACACCGGGCACAACCTTCTCAAGCCCGGCGACACCCCGGAGACGAACGCGTCGTTCCTCTTCTTCTGCGCGGCCGTCATCAAGGCCGTCAAGAAGCACCAGGCGCTGCTGCGCGCGTCCGTGGCCAACGCCGGTCAGGACCACCGCCTCGGCGCCAACGAGGCCCCGCCGGCGATCATCTCGATCTTCCTCGGCAAGGAGCTCGAGAACGCCTTCGAGATCATCGCCACCGGCAAGGGCACCGGGATGAAGCGGGGGTTCCTCGGGCTCGGCACGAGCGTCCTGCCCGAGCTGCCGCGTGACGGCGGGGACCGCAACCGGACCTCACCGTTCGCCTTCACCGGCAACCGCTTCGAGTTCCGCGCCGTCGGCTCCAGCATGTCGCTCGGCTTCGTCAACACCGTGCTCAACACGACTGCGGCGGAGGCGATCGACGAGCTCTCCGCCGAACTGGCGAAGGAGCTGAAGACCGCCAAGGGCGACGTCTTCAAGGCGGTCTCGGCCGTCGTCAAGGGTGTCTGGGAGAGGGACAAGGACATCGTCTTCGACGGCGACGGCTACTCGGACGCGTGGCACGCCGAAGCAGAGCAGCGTGGTCTGTTGAACCTGCCGACGACGCCCGACGCGCTGCCGTACATCGTCCACAAGCAGACGGTCGACACCTTCAAGAAGTACAAGGTGCTCTCCAAGCGTGAGCTCGAGTCGCGGTTCGAGGTGTTCGTCGAGCAGTACTCGTCGAAGCTCAACATCGAGGCCGAGACCACGGCGTCCATGGCCCGCACGATGATCCTGCCCGCCGCCCTGCGTCACGCCGAGCTGCTGGAAGGCGCGGGTGACGGCGCGGGGGTCGGGCGTCTGAAGGACGAGCTCTCCGGGATCATCGAGGAGCTGATCGAGAGCATCTTCGCGCTCGAGAAGGCCAACGACCACGACGGGCCCGAGGGTGGCGTGAAGCATGCGACGTACATGCGCGACACCGTCATCCCGGCGATGGGCGCGGTCCGCAGTGCGGCCGACCGCCTGGAGAAGATCGTCGCCGACGACTTCTGGCCGATCCCGAAGTACTCGGAGATGCTCTTCATCAAGTAGGTCGCAGCGCAGGCTGACGGGGACTCCGCCGCCCGGACCGTGTATCTGCACCCGCTATGGCAGGGCAGGATGCACGGACCGGCCGGGCCGGGCCGCCCCACCCCCCGGACCGTGTATCTGCACCCGCTATGGCAGGGCAGGATGCACGGACCGGCCGGGCCGGGCCGCGCCGCCCCCCGGACCGTGTATCTGCACCCGCTATGGCAGGGCAGGATGCACGGACCGGCCGGGCCGGGCCGCGCCGCCGCCGGCGGGACGAGCAGACAATCCAGCAGGCCTTCTCATCGACAGCTCATCCTCGCGGGCAAGGGTGCACAGATGCGCGTACTGATCGTCGAGGACGAGGTGAAGATGGCAAGCCTCATCCGGAGGGGTCTACGTGCGGACGGGATGGCTGCCGACGTGGCGGTCCGAGGGGAGGACGCCCTCTGGATGGCCGCGTCCACGACCTACGACGCGATCGTCCTGGACGTCATGCTGCCGGGCATCGATGGCTTTGACGTATGCCAGCGCCTGCGCGAGGACGGCATCTGGGCCCCCGTGCTCATGCTCACGGCGCGCGACTCGATCGGGGATCGGGTCGCGGGCCTGGACAACGGCGCCGACGATTACCTGGTCAAGCCGTTCTCGTTCGCCGAGCTGGGGGCGCGCCTGCGCGCACTCGTCCGCCGCGGCCCGGTCGAGCGGCCGGCGGTCCTCCACGTCGGCGACCTGACGCTTGACCCTGCGACGAAGCGGGTCACCCGCGGAGACGAGGACATTGCGCTTTCGGCCAAGGAGTTCGCGCTGCTCGACGTGTTCATGCGGCGCCCGGGCGAGGTGCTCGACCGCTTTCTCCTGCTCGAGCGAGCATGGGACAACGATTACGAGAACCGCTCCAACGTCGTCGACGTGTACGTCCGGTACCTCCGCGAGAAGATCGACCGGCCCTTCGGGGTCCAGTCGATCGAGACCGTCCGCGGATCGGGCTATCGGATGAGGCCCGATGGCGGCAGCCCATGAGGACCCTCGTCGACCGACTCACGGTTCGCGTACGGGTCACGCTGGCCTTCACCGCGGTGATGGCGGTCCTCCTCGCCGGCGCCGGGACGTATCTCTACCTCCGCGTGGGATCGACGCTCACGAGCACCGTCGACCGCGGGTTGCGCAACCGCGCCGACGATGTGCAGGCCCTGCTCCGGCAACGGGACGTGAACCTGGCGACAACCGGGACCAGCCCCCTCACCGAGCAGGGCGAGAGCATCGCCCAGGTCGTCGACGTCCGCGGGCGCGTCGTCGACGCGACCCCGACGGTCCGTGATCAACCGCTCCTGGATCCGGGGGACCTGACCACGGCCCGAAGACGAGCCGTCGTCACCGAGGTCGTCGCACCAGGCGGCGAACATGACAAGCTCCGGATCCTGGCCACCGACGGACGCACGGGGGGCCGAGCGGTCACCGTGATCGTGGGCGCGACGCTCGAGCCGACGCAGGAGGCGAAGAACACCCTGCGTGGCCAGTTGCTCGTCGGAGGACCGGTCCTGCTGCTCATCGCCGCCGCAGTCGGGTACGGCGCAGCCGCTGCGGCACTGCGACCCGTGGAGTCGATGCGCCGCCAGGCCGCCGGCATCCACGCAGGCGACCCGGGGCTGCGTCTTCCGGTCACCCGCAGCGGCGACGAGCTCAGCCGCCTCGGGACGACGCTGAACGAGATGCTCCAGCGGCTGGAGACGGCTTTCGCGCGCGAGCAGACCTTCGTCGCCGACGCAAGCCACGAGCTCCGCACACCGCTCGCGATCGTGAAGGGCGAACTCGAGCTCGCGATGGCGCACGCGCGGACCGTTCCCGAGTTCCGCGAGGCCGTCGCATCAGCAACAGAAGAGACCGACCGCGTCGTCCAGCTTGCTGAGGACCTCCTCGTCATCGCGCGCTCCGACCACGGCCGACTTGCCCTGCAATTCAGCGACGCCGCCGCGGCGCAGCTCCTTCGCACCACGGCGACCCGCTTTGCGAGCCGTGCGCAGGACCACGCCGTCAGACTCGGTGTCGACCCCACCGTCGACGAGCGATTGCGGCTCCACGGCGATGTCCTACGCCTCGAACAGGCGCTGGGGAACCTCGTCGACAACGCTCTGCGGTACGGCGCGGGCACCGTCGAGCTCGCCGCGTCGACCGACGCGACCGGTCGGGTGCGGCTGACGGTCACCGACGACGGTGCCGGCTTCCCGCCCGACCTCCTGCCGACAGCGTTCGACCGTTTCACCCGAGCGGACCACGCACGCGGCCGCGGCGGGTCCGGCCTCGGCCTGGCGATCGTGCGCTCGATCGCCGAGGCCCACGGGGGCACGGCCTTCGCGATGAACCTCAGCGGTGGCGGAGCGGTCGTCGGCATCGAGCTGCCGCCGGAGCGGCCCTGACCTGCGCCCCCCGCCCGAGGTGTGGGCCACCTCCGGACGGGTCTCTCACGTCGTTCTCATGCCGCTGCTTCACCGTCTGGGTCGTCCTCCATCCCCCACCCAGGAGACACATCACATGAACGACAAGATCAAGCGGCTGTTGATGGGTATCGGCGCGTTCGCCGCGCTGGCCGTCGGCGGCGCACAGCTCGCAGGCGCCGCGCAGGGCAACGGATCCTCGACCAAGTCGACGCACTCGGCCGAGGGCGCGGAGCACCATGACGCCACCGAAGCTCCCGGCACGGAGCAGGACGACGCCGCCGAGGCGGCGGGCGCGAACGACGCCAACGAGCACGGCGACAGGGCCGACGGCCCGGATGGCTCCGACCACGTCTCGCGGGCCGAAGCCGACAAGGCGAAGGCCGCCGCGCTGGCGAAGGTCGGCAGCGGAAAGGTCACCGAGGTCTCGGCCGAGCACCAGGACGCCGCCGACAAGGCGGACGCGGCCGACAAGCCCGAGCCCGGAGACACCCCCGACCCGGCGTACGAATCCCAGATCGCGTACGACGTCGAGGTCACGCAGCCGAACGGTCGCGTCACCGACGTGCACCTGGACAAGGGCTTCACGGTTCTCGGGACCGACGAAGAGCGACTCCGAGGGCCGCTAGGAGTCCCACCGGCCACACAACGCCGGCGGAGACGCCGCGCGCGGAGGGCCCGGCGAAGCTCGCCGGACCCTCCGCAGGTCGTTACGGTCCGGCCCGCGCGGCCACGTCTCGGTGGGCACCGCCTCGGCGGCACAGGGAGAATGGTGGGGTGCTCCGGCCCCCGGCCCTCCGTACGCGGACGCAACCACTGCGCGTCCGCCTGACCGCCGCCTTCGCCTCCGTCATCGCGGTGGTGCTCGCCGCAGCGGGGCTGCTCATCTACGTCCAGTTCACCCACTACATCGACGGGCGCACCGACGAGGAGCTGCGTGAGCGCGCGATCACGTTCTCGAGCCTCGCGCGAGACGAAGTGAGGCCCGCGCGCATCCTCGCGCTCTCGGGCGAGGCGTTCGCCCAGATCTTCGATGCGCGCGGCGCGGTCGTGGCCGGGACCCGCGCGGTCGGACGCGCCCGCCTGTTGAGCGCGGACGACGTCCGCCGCGCACGGAGCGCACCGCTTCTGGCCGACGGCGCCGTGGAGGCGACACAGGACGGGGTGCGACTTCGCGCGTTCCGGCTCGACGACGCCGCCGTCGCGGTCATCGCCGAGCCGCGCGACGAACGAGAACGAGAGCTGCATCGCCTCGCGACGCTGCTCGGGTTGAGCCTTCCTCTTGCCCTGCTACTTGCGAGCTTCACCGGATACCAGGTGGCCGGGGCGGCGATGCGGCCGGTGGAGTCCATGCGCCGTCGCGCGGCACAGATCACGGAGGCGGACCTGTCCCAACGCCTCGAGGAGCCCGGAAGCGGCGACGAGATCGATCGTCTGGCAGTGACGCTCAACGACCTGATCGGGCGCCTCGAGCATGCGCTGGCCCGCGAGCGCCAGATCGTCGGCGACGCCAGCCACGAGCTGCGCACGCCGATCGCGGTCCTGCGGACCCGCCTGGACGTCGCGCTCCGCGGCGCGGACGATCCGGCGGCACTGCGGGCGGCGCTGACGGATGCCCGAGCCGACGCGGTGCGGCTGACACGCTTGGCGGAGGATCTCCTCGTTCTCGCCCGGGTCGATCAAGGCCAGCTTCCGCTGCGGCTGGGGCCCGTGGAGGTGCAGGATCTGCTCGAGCGCGCCGCCGCCCGGCACGCCGACGCCGAGCCCGGACGAGCGATCAGCGTGGACGTCCGCGTCCCGGGCGGCGCGGTGCTCCTGGTCGATGCGGACCGGATCGACCAGGTGCTGGACAACCTCATCGTCAACGCCTTGCGCTACGGCGCCGGCGGCGTCGAGCTCATCGCCCGCGCGGTTGCGGGCGGGGCCGGTGGCGAGGCCGAGCTGGCGGTCCGTGACCACGGGGACGGGTTCGCGCCACAGCTGCTCGCCCGGGTGTTCGAGCGCTTCAGCCACGGCGAGGATGCCCGCGCCGCCGGGGGCAGCGGGCTCGGGCTGGCGATCGTCAAGGCGCTCGTGCAGGCGCACGGGGGTCGTGTGCGTGCGGCGAATGTCCCTGACGGCGGAGCCGAGGTGACCGTATGGCTGCCGTCCGCGTGACGCAGAGGCGACCGGCGGATGCTCAGCCGGCGCGGAGCCGATAGCCCGCGCCGCGGACCGTCTCGAGCGTCTGCACCCCGAAGGGCCGGTCGATCTTCTCCCGCAGGTAGCGGACGTAGACGTCGATGACGTTCGACCGGTTCTCGTAGCCCGAGTCCCACGCCCCTTCCAGCAGCTGCAGCCGGGACAGGACCTCGCCCGGACGGCGCATGAACACCTCGAGGACCTGGACCTCCTTGACCGAGAGCTCGACGTCGACGCCGCCGCGGCGCACGCGGTGGGTCGCCGGGTCCAGGGTGAGATCGCCGACCTCGAGCACCCCGTCCTCGGTGACCGGAGGCCGCCGCGCGAGCGCCCGGACCCGCGCGAGCAGCTCACCGAAGTCGAAGGGCTTGACGAGGTAGTCGTCCGCCCCCGTGTCCAGTCCGGCGATCCGGTCCTCGATGGCGTCCCGCGCGGTCAGCATGAGGATCGGCGTCGCGATGCCGTCGGCGCGCAATTGGCGACAGGTCTGGAACCCGTCGATCCCCGGGAGGTTCACGTCCAGGCAGATCACGTCGTACGGCGTGGCCGCAGCCATCCAGAGCGCATCCTCGCCGCTGACGATCGCGTCGACGAGCAGACCCTCCTGCGTCAGCCCCTTGCTCAGGAGCTCCGCGAGCGGGAGCTCGTCTTCCACGACCAGGACGCGCACCCGTTCGATCATGCCAGCGCCCGGGCCCGCGCGCCGACTCCGGCGACAGCACGCGGGCCCGGCACGGCCGCCTCAGCTCACCGCGCGCTGGTCGCGCGGCTTGGTCACGTCGACCTTGCTGATGGTGAGGTAGACGACGACGAGGAGGATCGTCGCGAGGAAGATGTAGCTCGTGGTGCTCGTCCCCAGCCCGAGGCCACCGTCGGACTTGGCCTGCGAGAGCCAGTCACCGGTCGAGGCGCCGAGCGGGCGCGTGAGGATGTACGCGATCCAGAACGCCAGCACGGCGTTCAGCCGGAACCGCAGATGCGCGATCGTGACGATCGCGATCGCGCCCCCGAACAGGAGGATCGACTTGAAGTACCCCAGCCCACTCTGTTCGGCGATGAGGTCGCCCGCGGCGGTGCCGAGCGCAAACGTGAAGAGGACGGCGACCCAGTAGAACGCCTCGCGCTTGGTCGTGAAGATCGTGTGGATCGACAGCGTGCGCTCGCTGGCGTACCAGGCGGCGAACACGACGGCGAGGACGACGGTGAAGATGATCGTCGTCGTCTGCAGCGCGACGCCGTGGTTGTCGGTGAGGTTGTCGGTGATCAGCGTGCCGACGACGCTGATGAGCACGATGCCCGTCCAGTACAAGAGCGGGACGTACCGCCTGAACGCGAAGACGAGGGCCAGGACGACGAGCAGCACCGCGCCCGTGTAGTACGTGAGCGTGGCGAGGCTGAGGTTCTGCGAGGTGGAGAGGTTGTCGGCTCCGGTCTCGCCGACGGTGGTGCACAGCACCTTGATGATCCAGAAGTAGATCGTGATCTCCGGGACCTTGTTCAGCATCGTGCGCCCGAGTGATCGGGGGCCGGTCGGTGCCAGGGTCTCGGATTCGGCAGTGGTCATGGGCGGGCCCTTCGGGCTCAAGGTGGACGGGACGGGGCGGACCGTAGGAGCCGTAGATGAGTCACGGATGAGTGGACGGCGGCGTCCGAGCCGTCGCCGTCAGCTCGGGCGCTCATCGCCCTCTCATCTTCGCCGGCCAGCCTCACGACGACCATGGACTACCGGATCGCCCACGCGCTCGACCGCTTCGCCCTGCACCACGACGGTTTCGAGGACGCGCTGCGCGCATACGTCCTTGCCTCGGAGTACCTGTTCGTGGCGCTCGTCGCCGCCCTGGTGATCGCCGCGGTCGTCCGCGACCAGCCGCTCACACGCGCCCCGGGCGTCCTTGCGGCAGGCGCCGCGGCCCTCGCCCTCACCGTCGCGAAGGCCATCAGCGTGGCCGTCGACCGGCCACGTCCGTTCGTCACGCACCCGGCCATCCACGACTTCTTGGCGCACGCACCCGACCCGGGCATGCCGAGCGATCACGCCACGGCGGCGTTCGCGATCGCCGTCGCGATCGTGCTCACCCGTCGCGGCATCGGCGCGGCAGCCCTGGTGGCCGCCGTCGTACTCGCCGTCGGCCGGGTCGTCCTCGGCGTGCACTACCCCTCGGACGTCGCCGCCGGAGCGCTCGTCGGGGGCCTCGCCGCCCTGCTCGTGACAGCCGGGGCCCGCCGCCTGCCTCCCGTCACGCCGGCGATGCTGTGGCGCGGCCGACCGTGGGCGGGACCGTCACGCCCCGTCACCGTCGCCCCGGGTCAGGCCGGCGCACCGCCGGCCGGACCGAACGACAACGTCCGGATAACCGGCTCGCCGGCGGCGTCGGACGCCGTCGAGGTCGACCGTGGCGACGATCGCGAAGTCGCGGTGATCCTCGGGGTCCTCGACGATCTGGCGCACGATCCAGCGCGCGGTCTTCGCCCGCTCCGCCGTCGCGATCGATGAGCAGCAGCTCCGGTGAGCGCGCCGTCGGCCCGGTGCCGATCGAGTCGTACTCGTCCCAGTAGGCGCCGAGCGCGGCGCCCCAGAGCTCAGCGGTCATCACCGGCTTGCCGGGCGGGTCGGTGAGCGCGGCGGCCGACGGCTCAAGCTGCGCGAGGTCCCAGGCCCGGTCGCGCGCGGCGAGCTGCACCTTCTGGAACATCGCGTTGCGCACCATCACCGTGAACGCCCGGCTGTTGGCGGTGATCGGGCGCGGCGGCGGCGCCGCCGCGCCGGCCGCCTGCGGCGGCTGCCGCCTGCGCGACGGACTCCGGGTCGGTCAGCGCCTCCCACTCGTCCAGCAGGCTCGAGTCCGTCTGGCGGACCGTCTCGCCCAGCCAGTCGATGATCTCCTCGAGCTCCTCGGTCTTGACGTCACTCGGGCACCGTCTGGCGCAGCGCCCGGTAGGCGTTGCTGAGATAGCGCAGGACGAGGCCCTCTGAGCGCGTGAGCCCGTAGAAGGCGACGAACTCGGTGAACGTCCGGCCCCACTCGTACATGTCGCGCACGACCGACTTGGGCGACAGGTCGGACTCGCGCACCCACGGGTGCGTCTCGCGGTAGGTCCGCAAGGCGTGCAACAGCGGCTCGCCGAGCGGCTTGGGGTAGGTGACCTCCTCCAGCAGCTCCATGCGCTCGTCGTACTCGATGCCCTCGGCCTTCATCGCGCGCGACCGCCTCGCCGCGCTCCTTGTTGGCCTGCGCCATGCAGCACCGGGAACGGATCGTCGAGGATGGCTTCGACGATCGACAGCACGTCGAGCGTGTACGTCTCGGCCTCGGGATCCAGAAGACCGAAGGCGACGAGCGCGAAGGACGCCAGAGGCTGGTTGAGCGCGAAGTCGTCCTGCAGCGCGAGGGCGAGCTGCAGCGTGCGCCCGTCCGCATCGGGCTCGGCCAGCCACTCCAGGACGCCGGCCTGGACGAGCTCGTCGCCCAGCGCCTGCGCCTGCTCGGACAGCCGCCGGCGCCCGCGCTCGTCCTCGTGGTTGTCCTCCATCAGCGACCGCATCGTCTCGACCGGGTCGGCCGGCTGGTTGACGACGTTCAGGATCATGGAGTGGTCCACGCGCATCTTCGAGACCGAGGGCTCCGGGACGGCGTCCCTGCAGGCGCTCGAACGTCTCCTCGGTCCAGCTGACCGCGCCGTCCTGCGGGCTTCTTCGTCTGGACCTTGCGGCGCTTCTTGGGGTCGTCGCCCGCCTTGGCCAGCGCGCGCGGCGCGCTCGATCACGTGCTCGGGGGCCTGCACGACGACGTAGCCCGGTCGTGTCGAATCCGGCCCGTCCGGCCCGTCCGGCGATCTGGTGGAACTCGCGGGCCTTCAGCAGCCGGTGGCGGGTGCCGTCGTACTTCGCCAGGCCGGTGAAGACGACGGTGCGGATCGGGACGTTGATGCCGACGCCGAGCGTGTCGGTGCCGCAGATGACCTTCAGCAGCCCGGTCTGGGCGAGCTGCTCGACGAGCCGGCGGTAGCGCGGAAGCATCCCCGCGTGGTGAACGCCGATGCCGCCGCGCACGAGCTTCGAGAGCGTCTTGCCGAAGCCGGCGGTGAAGCGGAACGCGCCGATCGCCTCGGCGATCGCGTCGCGCTCCTCGCGCGTGCAGAGCTTGGCCGAGAGCAGCGACTGCGCGCGCTCCATCGCCGAGGCCTGGGTGAAGTGCACGACGTAGATCGGCGCCTGGTCGGTCGCGGCGAGCTCCTCGAGCAGCTCGTGCAGCGGCGTCAGCGACCAGGCGTACGTCAGCGGCACGGGACGCTCGGCGTCGTCGATGACGACGGTCTCGCGGCCCGTCCGGGCGGTCAGGTCGTCGGCGATGACCGACGACGTCGCCGAGCGTCGCCGACATGAGCAGGAACTGCGCCTCGGGCAGGCGTCAGCAGCGGGACCTGCCACGCCCACCCGCGCTGGCCGTCGGCGTAGAAGTGGAACTCGTCCATCACGACCTGGCCGACGTCCGCGCCCGGGCCCTCGCGCAGCGCGATGTTCGCCAGGACCTCGGCGGTGCAGCAGATGATCGGCGCGTCGGGGTTCACCGAGGCGTCGCCGGTGAGCATCCCGACGTTCTCGGCCCCGAAGATCGCGCAGAGCGCGAAGAACTTCTCGGACACCGAGCGCCTTGATCGGCGCGGTGTAGAACGTGGTGCGCCCGTCGGCCAGCGCGGCGAAGTGGGCGGCGACGGCGACCAGCGACTTGCCCGAGCCGGTCGGCGTGGCGAGGACGACGTTGCTGGCGCTGAAGAGCTCGATCGCCGCCTCCTCCTGGTGCGGGTAGAGCGCCAGCCCTTGCTCCTCCGCCCACGCCGTGAAGGCGTCGTACAGGGCGTCGGCGCTCGGCTCAGGTGGAAGGGCGTCGACAAGGGTCATCCGGCGTGGACGCTAGCGGGCGCTCCCGAGGTTGACGTGGAGCTCTGCGGTGGCCGTCCCTAGACCCGCCGGAAACGGGCGTCCGCGAAGGAGTAGGCGGCAAAGCCGATGAGTCCGACGGCGACGAGTCCGAGCAGCCATGGTCCGTACGACGCGTCCTGCAGCTTGCGCAGCGCACCGTCCAGCCCGACGGCCTTGTCGGGGTCGTAGTCCAGGGCGGCCTTCGACGAGTCCGTAACCGATGAGCGCGAACACGACCGCGCGCGCGACGTGGCCGAAGACGCCAAGGCCCGTGAACGCCCGCCTGACCCCTCGCTGCATCTGCTCGGTCTTGGAGTCCTCGAGAAACGCCTTGGTGAGCCCCTTGTGCGCCTGGTAGACGGCCACGCCGACGAGGACCGCGCCCGCTGCACCCACCAGGGCCGGGCCGATCGACCAGTCGAGCACGCCACCGGTCGTCTGCCGGGGGTCACCGGACCCGGTCTTTGCGCCGGCCACGATCTTCACGGCCGTGAAGCACAGGATCGCGTAGGCGATGCCGCTCGCCAGGCCGGCGATCCGGTCAGACCCGTCGTCCCCCGCCTCGGGACCGTGCCCGAGGGCGGCGCGCAGCAGGCGCCAGAAGGCGTAACCGCCCAGCCCGACCGCTGTGAGGATCAGCAGGCCCTTGCCGAACGGCTGCTGGACGATCTCCTTCAGGGCGCCCTGCTGGTCGGTGGCCTTGCCGCCTTCGCCGAGCGCAAGCTTCAAGGCGAGGACGCCGATGACCGCGTACACGACGCCGCGGGCAACGAGACCCGCCCGTGCAAACCATTCGAACTGGGCCGATCGCGCCACCCGCTCCCCGTGGGCCTGCGGCCCGTCGACGTCGGACGATCGTGCTGCGCTGGAAGGGGTCATAGGCTCCTGATCGAGGTGATCCGGCGTACGTCGTCGTGGGTACCCACCCGGACGCCCCGTCACGCTCTGCTGCACCGAACCCCGTCATGCCCCTCCTGATCGCCATCCTCCTCTCCGCTGCCCTCGGTACCTGCGCGTGGGGTGTGGCGCGCCGCGGGCCCAGCCTGACGATGGTCCCCGTCAGCGCCATCGTCGGCGGCACCCTCGTGCTCGGTGTCGTGACGGGCATCGTCGTGCGCGCCGACGGGCGAGTCGGCGTCGACGCGGACGTCGCGGGCTGGGCGGACCGGCACGCGTCGGCGCTCTCGACGGACGGCTTGCAGGTGATCACGAACCTCGGTGCCGTGTGGTTCGTCGCCGGGGGCGTGCTCGCGCTCGTACTCATCGAGCTGCGACGGGGCGCGCACCGCTGGGTCCTGCCGTTCCTGCTCGCCGTCGTGCTCGGGGACAAGCTCCTCACCGTGGCGCTCAAGGACCTCGTGGACCGAGCCCGCCCGACCCTCAACCCCGTGGCCCAGACCCTGGGGCCGTCTTTTCCGAGCGGTCACACGTCCACGGCGGCCGCCTTCTGGGCCGCCACGGCCCTCGTCGTCGGGCGCTGGTGCGCGCCCCGGATACGCGCCGCTCTCGTGGGCGCAGCGGTGGGGATCGCCGTTGCGGTCGCCGCCAGCCGCGTGCTCCTCAACGTCCATTGGCTGACGGACGTCATCGGCGGCCTTGCGCTGGGCTGGGCGTGGTCTGCGGTGTGCGTCCTGGTGCTCGGAGGGCGTCTACGCGGCGGCCGCGGCGCCGCCCTGCGCCCCGGATGCCCCTAGCCGGGTCGGTCCAGCCGCCAGACGGCGTCCACGCCGGTGCCCGCCGGGGCGTGGGGCTCAGGCCCAGGCTGATCTCCAACACGCGCGAAGCCCGCAGCAGCGGCCACGCGTCCGCTCGCGGGGTTGGCCGTGTCGTGGCGGATCTCGAGAAAGCGAACCTCTGGTTCGGCGAACGCGAGCTCGCAGACCCGGCGGACCATCGTGGTCGCGATGCCGCGACGGACGTGGTCGACGTGCACCCAGTAGCCGATCTCAAGCCCTCCGGGCCCGATGCGCGGGTGCAGCCCGATCGTCCCCACGAGGAGGTCTCCGTCCCAGGCGCCGTACAGGCGGTTGCCCCGTGCCGCCTGCTCGGCGAACCACGCGCGTCGTGCCACGGGGGACATGGGCGCAGCGGCGGCCCAGACCATGAACGGTCGCAGGTGCTCGCGGCTGCGTTCGACGGCTGCCTCGAGCGCCATCGCGTCGGCGTCGGTGTCCTCCCACGCCCTGATGAGGATGCCGTCCACGCTCAGAAGCTCGTGCGGAGGGTGAGCGGGAACACCTCGGCGGCCCCGCGACGCCGCAACTGCCCGCCGACCATCGCGAGGGTCCACCCGGACTGACGGCTGTCGTCGACGAGCAGACAGGCACCCGCCGGGACGTCGCCCACCGCGAAGGCCCCGCGCACGTTCGCCGCCTGCTGGGGCGCGTTGCGCATCTGAGCCTGAGGCGGGCGGGCGTGATCCGTCCGCGTGACCGCCGGGACGAACGGCAGGGCGATCGCGACCGCCAACCGAGCGGCGAAGTCGCTCACCGGGTCGCCCTCACGGCGGGTGGGGACGGCCGTGACCCAGCCCACGGCGGGACGCCAGCCTCCGACGAGGTCGGCGACCGCGGCGACGATCTCGTCCGGGACGCGACCCGCGGTCAGCCCGGCCAGGATGAGCGGGTCCCAGCCGTCGTCCCCGGCCCGGGCAAGCGCGCGGCCCTCGTTGACCAGCACGTCCGACGGCATGCGCTTCATCGCGCCCGTGTCGCGATCGGGGGCCATCTTCTTCGGCTCGAGCATCAGGGGGCGGGAGCGGAGCGTTCGCGCAGCACCGGCGACCAGCACCTCGTCCAGGTCCACGTCAAAGCGCGGCGCCGTGCACACCGCGCAGCGGCCACAGTCGCTCGGGGAGGGGTCGTCGAGCTCCTCCTGCAGCGCGCGCATGAGGCAGCGTCCGTCCGCCCCGAAGGACGCCATCGCGGCCTGCTCGGCGCGTCGCAGCGCAGTGATCTGCGTGTAGCGCTGGGCGTCGTAGGTCCACGGCCGGCCTGTTCGCGACCAGCGCGTCCCCTCACGCTGCACGGCGCCTTCGACCTCCAGGATCTTCAGCATCGCGTCAAGCCGCCCGCGCCCGACGTTCACCGCGGCCTGCAGCTCGGGAACCGTTGCGCCGGTCCTCGTCGCCCAGCAGCCCCAGGACGCGATCCACGTGCTCCTGCCGGGGAAACGCCTGCTCGATGAAGAAGTCCTGGATCCGGCGGTCCTCGCTGCCGCGCAGCAGCACGACGTCGGCGTGATCCACGCCCCGGCCCGCACGACCGACCTGTTGGTAGTAGGCGATGACCGATCCGGGGGCCTGGAAGTGGACGACGAAGCGCAGGTCGGCCTTGTCGTATCCCATGCCGAGCGCGCTCGTGGCGACGACGACCTTCAGCTCGTCGGCGAGCAACCGCTCCTCGATCTGGACGCGCACGTCGGACGGTTGGTCGCCGGAGTAGGCGGCCGCCGGGATCGCGTGCTCGCGGAGGAAGGCGGCGACGACGTCGGCGTCACGCTTGGTGAGCGTGTAGACGATGCCCGACCCGTCGAGCGTCGGCAGCACCTGCACGAGCCACGCCAGGCGCGCCGCTTGGGAAGGCAACTCGCAGACCTCGAGGCGGAGGGAGGTACGCCCGAGCGCGCCGCGGTAGGACCGCAGCCCGCGACCGTCGCCCGCCGCCAGCTGCTCGGTGACGTCGGCGACGACGCGGTCGTTGGCCGTGGCGGTCGTCCCGAGGACGGCCACCCCCTCCGGCAGCCGCGCGATCATGTCCCGGATCCGGCGGTAGTCGGGACGGAAGTCGTGCCCCCAGTCGCTGACGCAGTGCGCCTCGTCCACGACGAGCAGGCCGATGGTCTCGGCAAACAGCGGCAGGGTCTGGTCGCGGAACCTCGGATGGTTCAACCGCTCCGGGCTGATGAGGAGCAGGTCGACCTCCCCCGCCGCCAGCGCGTCCTGCACCTCGCGCCACTCCCCCACGTTCGTCGAATTGATCGTCCGCGCGCGGATGCCCAGGCGCTCGGCCGCAGCGATCTGGTTGCGCATGAGCGCCAGAAGCGGCGAGACGATGAGCGTGGGACCTGACCCGCGCTCGCGCAGGAGGGCGGTGGCGACGAAGTACACCGCGCTCTTTCCCCATCCCGTGCGCTGGACGCACAGCACACGGGCACGGTCGTCGACGAGGTCGCGGATGGCCTCGAGCTGACCGTCCCGGAACCCCGCGCCGGGGCCGGCGAGGGCCTTCAGGTGCCCGAGGGCAGCGGCGTGGGTCGGGCTGGCGGAAGAGCTGGTCATCGGGCGTCCGTCCACCCTAGGCCGTGCGCTCACCGCTGATCTCGGGGACGAGGTATCCAGAGCACCTCAACCCTCACACAATCGTGTCAAGGTTCCGATAGACTTCGCGACGATGCGTGACTACCTGAAGGCCACCCGCGAGCAGGTCATCGTCTTCGACGGCGGCATGGGCGCCACCCTCGAGATGTGGGACCTCTCCCTCGAGGACGACTACAAGCTCCCCGGACGTGCGCACGAGGCGCTCGTCCTCAACCGCCCGGACGTCATCGAGCGGCTGCACCGCACGATGGTCGAGGCCGGAGCCGACGTCGTGGAGACCGACACGTTCCAGGCGAGCCGCCTGAAGCTCGAGGAATGGGGTCTGGCCGAGCACACGATGGAGATCAACGTCAAGGCGGCGGAGATCGCCCGCAAGGCCGTCGGCGAGGACCTGTACGTCGCAGGCTCGATCGGTCCGACGGGCTTCCTGCCCGCCTCCGACGACCCGACGCTCGGGATGATCAGGTTCCGCGAGCTCGTCGCCGTCTTCGCCGAGCAGGCCGAGGGCCTGATCCGCGGCGGCGTGGACCTCATCATCATCGAGACCGCGCAGGACATCCTCGAGGTGAAGGCCGCGATCTTCGGCGCCCGCGAGGCGATGAAGAAGCTGGACAAGAAGGTCCCGCTGCAGATCTCCGTCTCGCTGCTGCCCAACGGCGGCAAGATGCTGCTGGGCACCGACATCGCGTCCGTCCTGACGACGCTCGACGGCGCTGAAGGTCGACGTCATCGGCCTGAACTGCTCGACCGGCCCGGAGGACATGCGCGACGCCATCCGCTACCTCGGCGAGAACTCGCCCGTCCCCGTGCACTGCATCCCCAACGCGGGCATCCCGCAGCAGGGTCCCGACGGCGAGACGATCTTCCCGGAGAAGCCCGAGCCCCTGGCGGCGTCGTTGAAGGACTTCGTCGAGCGCTACGGCGTCTCGATCGTCGGCGGCTGCTGCGGCACGACGCCCGACCACATCAAGGCGATCGCCGAGGCCTGCCGCCCGGCACGCAACGACTTCACGCGGCCGAAGGCCGGCCCCGCGATGGTCTCGTCGATGATCTCCGCCACGCCGCTCGTGCAGGAGCCCGCGCCGACGATCGTCGGCGAGCGCGTCAACTCGCAGGGCTCGCGCAAGGCGAAGGAGATGCTGCTGGCCGACGACTACGACGGCATCCAGCAGATCGCCGAAGACCAGGTCGAGGGCGGCGCCCACGTGCTCGACCTCTGCGTCGCGCTGACCGAGCGCACGGACGAGGACGAGCAGATGCGCGAGGTCGCCAAGCGCGTCTCGCTCACGCAGCCGTCCCCGATCCAGATCGACTCCACCGAGCCCGAGGTCATCTCGATGGCCCTGGACCAGATCCCGGGCCGCGCGATCGTCAACTCGATCAACCTCGAGGCCGGCCGCGACAAGATCGACACCGTCATGCCGATGGTCATCGATCACGGCGCGGCCGCTGATCGCGCTGACGATCGACGAGGTCGGGATGGCCAAGACCGCCGAGCGCAAGGTCGAGATCGCCAAGCGCATCTACGACATCGCCGTGCTGCGAAGAGCACGGCCTCGACCCCGAGCTGCTCATCTTCGACGTGCTCACCTTCACCCTCACCACGGGCGACGACGAGTGGAAGCCGTCCGCGGTCGAGACGATCAAGGGCATCCGCGACGTCAAGGCGGCGCTCCCGGGCGTCAAGACGTCGCTCGGCGTCTCGAACGTCTCGTTCGGCGTCGGCCTGCCCGCCCGCGCCGTCCTGAACTCGGTCTTCCTCTACCACGCGTGGAGGCCGGGCTCGACCTCGCGATGGTCAACCCGAACCACATCGTGCCGTACGGCGAGATCGACGAGGCCGAGAGTGAGCTCGCCAACGACCTCGTCTGGAACACGCGCGAGGACGCGCTCGAGCGCTTCATCAACCACTTCGAGTCCAAGGGTGCGACGCGAGGCCGAGGAGCAGGCCAACCCGACCGCCGACATGGAGCCCGAGGAGGCGCTGCACTGGCACATCCTGCGCCGCAAGAAGGACGGCGTCGAGGCCCAGATCGACATCGCGCGTCGAGAAGCTCGGCGCCGTCCCGACGCTCAACGACGTGCTGCTGCCCGCGATGAAGGAGGTCGGCGACAAGTTCGGCGCCGGCGAGCTGATCCTGCCGTTCGTGCTGCAGTCCGCCGAGGTCATGAAGAAGGCCGTCGCGCGCCTGGAGAACTACCTCGAGCGCACCGCCGACTACACGAAGGGCACCGTCGTCCTGGCGACCGTCTTCGGCGACGTGCACGACATCGGCAAGTCGCTCGTCAACACGATCCTCACGAACAACGGCTACACCGTGGTGGACCTCGGCAAGCAGGTCCCGGTCCAGACGATCATCGACGCCGCGCGTCGAGCACAAGGCCGACGCGATCGGCCTCTCCGCGCTGCTCGTGTCGACCTCCAAGCAGATGCCGCTGGCGCTGCAGGAGCTGCGCAAGCAGGGCCACGAGTATCCCCGTGCTGCTCGGCGGCGCGGCGATCAACCGCGCCTTCACCTACCGCGCGGTCTACGTGAACGGCAAGGACGACGACACGGTCTACGAGCCCGGGCGCCTTCTACTGCAAGGACGCCTTCGAGGGCCTGGCCGTGATGGACCAGCTCGTCGAAGGAGGACGCCGCGCCGGAGCTCGTCGAGCAAGGTGCTCGAGGGCGCGCACAAGCAGCGCAACAAGATCGAGGTCGTCGAAGACCTGCCGCCGACCGACGACGACTCCGTGCGCTCGCCCGCGGCCACCGACGCGCCCGTCCCGAGCCGCCGTTCTGGGGCGTCCGCGAGATTCCCGTCGACAAGGACGAGCTGTACCGCCACCTCGACACGCCACGTGCTCTTCAAGCTCCACTGGGGCGGGCGCGGCGTGAAGGGCGACGCCTGGAAGGCGCCCGTCGAAGGGTCCGTCGAGGACGACGGCACCGAGATCGAGGGCTTCCTGCCCAAGCTCTGAGCGCATGTGGGCGCGAGCCGACGTACCTGCACCCGCGCGCCCTGATCGGCTTCTTCCCCTGCTACGCCGACTGGCAACGACGTCGTGGTCCTCGACCCCGAGGACCGCGCGACGGAGCTCACGCGCTTCGTCACGCCGCGCCAGCAGAAGGGCGACCGCATGGCCACCGCCGACTTCTTCCGGCCCGCGAAGGCCGACGGCAGCGCCCCCGACGAGCTCGACGTCGATCGCCGTGCAGGCGCTCACCGTCGGGTCGGAGGTCACCGACGCTCATGGCCAAGCTCGAGCAGGACGGCGAATTCGCCGAGCAGCTCTTCGTGCACGGCCTCGGCGTGCAGACCGCCGAGGGCCTGTCGGAATGGCTGCACTGGAAGGTCCGCGAGCTGGTACGGCATCCCCGAGCCACGCAGGGTCGCCGCCTGTCCTGGGGCTACCCGGCCGTGCCCGAGCAGTCCGAGCACGACGAAGGTCGACCAGCTCTGCTGGACATCTCCAGATCGGCATGGCGCTCACCGACGGCTACTCGCCCGACGCCCGAGCAGTCCACGCTCGCGATGGTCGTGCACCACCCGCAGTCCGTCTACTACGGCATGCGCAACGGCCGCTTCCTGCCGACGGCTCGCCGGACGAGGTCATCACGGGCACCAAGCGCGGACGCCACGCTCGTGCAGGCCGACCTGCTCGAGTCCGACCCGGTGCAGGGACCGATCGAGGACGAGGCGCTCGCGCGCCGGCAGACGACGCCGGCGAGCTGAGTCGGCGGGGCGGCGTCGCCTCGCCGGCGACGCCTTCCCGCAGCCGGGTCAGGGCGCTTGCCCCTGACTGCGGACGCTGAAGGAGAACCTGCCTTCGTCATCCAGCAGCCGGACGGCGACCGCGGCGTCGCGACCGCCGATCTTCGCGGCGCAGGTGAACGTCTCCCCCTTCTTGGCCTCCTTGCCGCCCGGACAGTCGACCTCGATCTTCGTCCCGGTCATCTGACCCGCCAGGTTCGTCGTGATCTTGGACTCGACATCCGACTCCTTGATCGTCTTCGTGCAGCCCGTGAGGACGGCCGCGGCGCCGAGGACGACGACGAGGGCGACGGAGCGTCGGAGGGACCCCATGGCGCCGACCCTATCGGGAGGGCGCTGCGCTGACCCGGCCCCGCCGGCTCAGGCGTGGATGTCGAGCTCGAACGCCTCGCCGGAGCGACGCGCGGAGCTCACCGGGGCAAGCTCGACCGGCGAGACGTGCATCGCCCGGAGCCTGACGTCCTTCCAGGTCATGCCCTCACGCAGGAGGGCCGGGGTCCCCATGACGATCGCCGTGGCGACTTCGACCGCCTGCAGGACGATCCCGTAGCCCAGCGCGTCGGCGTAGGAGACGCCGTAGGCGCCGGTGAGGACGGCGACACAGGCGGCCTGGAAGACGCCGACGTTCGACGGCGTCGCCGGGAGCACGGCGGTCACGTTCACCGCGAAGAGCACGGCGGCCGCCGCACCGATCCCGGCCTCCTGATCCAGCCCGAACGCGACGAGCAGCGCGTAGCAGGAGATCCATTGGATCCCCCAGGCCACGAGCTGGGCGACCGCTGCGGTCAGGCCCAGGCGCGGGTGGCGGAAGACCACGAGGCCCGCGCGGACCTGCGTGCTGGCGCCGCGCACCTGACGCAGGACGCGGGCGATGCGCTCTGACCGTTTGGGCAGGCCGCTGCGAAGCAGGGCTGGAGCCACGAGGACGGCGATGAGGACGGTGATCGGAGCGACGGCGAAGACGGCCAGGGCGGCATGCTGCCCGTCGAAGAAGTGGACGGTCGAGAACATCGTGATCCCCAGGATCACGAGCGCCACGATGTTCAGCAGGGTCTGCGAGATGAGCGTGCCCACGACGACCGGCAGCGTCTGGCTCGGGCGACCGATGCGGCGCGCCACGATGACGGCGCGCGCCGGCTCGCCGAGGCGCGCGGGCAACGTCGCGGACATGAGCACGCCGATCATCGTGCCCTGCAGCGCGTCGGACCGGCGGACGGCCGAACCGGGCAGCGCCGCCTTGAGGATCGCGTGCCACGCGACAGCACGGAAGAGCATCGACAGGCACATGAGGCCCAGGGCAGCCAGGACCCACGGCGGGCTGGAGGCGATCAGGGAGTCGGCGATCCGCTGCAGCCCGATGCGGGAGAGGGCGAAGAAGGCGAGGGCCAGACCTCCGGCCCCGCCGAGCAGCATCGCCAGGCGGCGCAGGGCGGCCCGGCCGGAGTGGCTGCGGTTGGCGGCATCCGTCTCGAGCGACGGCAGGCGCATGGCGGGCACGCGCGGCAGCCCGTCCGCGACCGCGAGGCCGGCCTTCAGCGCCAGGCGCGCACGCACGGTGGCAGGTGCCCGCATGGCGACGGCGTCGCGGTAGGCGTCCAGCACCTCGTCGGCGACGTGGGGCCAGGCGAAGCGGTCGGCGCGCTCGGCGGCCGCGCGCGCGAGCGCGACCCGGCGCGGAGCGTCCAGCGCGAGATCCCGCAGGGCTTCGGCAAGGGCGGTCGCATCCCCACGGGGGACGAGCACGCCGTCCACGTCTTCGCGGACGACGTCGCGGTAGCCCGGGATGTCCGACGCGACGACGGGGGTGCCTTGGGCGAACGCCTCCGTCAGGACCATCCCGAAGCTCTCGCCCCCGAGCGACGGTGCGCAGAGGACGTCCGCCTCGCGGAGCACGCGCTCCTTCGTGGCGTCGTCGACCTTGCCGAGCGCGGTGACGCCGCGCTGGTCCTCGAGGACCTCGGCCACGTCGTCGGCCCCGGCGCCGACGAGCGTGAGCTGAACCGGGACGTGCTCCCGGAGCGCTTCGAACGCGCGCAGGAGCACCGGGAGGCCCTTGCGCTCGACAGCCTGCCCGACGAACGCGATCCGAAGCGGCGCGACGGGGGTCGCTCCGGCATGTGGATTTGGCTCCGGTGCGCCGCCGGCCGGCAGGTCCACGCCGTTGGGGATGATCCGGTACCGGCCGCCGTAATAGCGCCGTCCGGTCCACGCCGCCGCCTCCGAGACGGCGATCCGGACCTTGAGGTGGTTCAGCCGTCGACGGGCGCCGATGAGCGACGCGATGCCGTTGGACACCCCGTTGTCGGAGTAGCAGTGGAAGGTGCCGACGAGCGGCAGGTCCGACGAGCACAACGTGTCCCAGCCGATGACCGGCGCGACGGGCTCGTGCAGGTGCACGACGTCGTAGCCGCCGGCCGCCAGAGCCCGCCTGGCGCGGACGATGTTCGTCGGCGTCGCGGCGAGGTTCGAGACCGCGCCGTTGGCCGGGAAGCCGACGGTGCGACCGAGCGGGACGAGGAAGTCCGGCATCGGCTGGTCCTCGGGCCAGTGCCCGCGATGCAACCGCGCCGAAAGGCGGTCGCAAGGGTCGTACGGGGCGAGCACGTCCACGTCATGGCCCCGGGCGATGAGCTCGCGGGCCAGAGACTCGATGTGGCGCGTGACTCCTCCCGGGTACGTCCAGGAATAGGGGGACACGAGCGCGATGCGCATCACCTGCATCCTACCCCTCCCGCTGGGGGACGACGCCATGTCCTGCGACGGGCTCACCGTCACGGGTGCGCAGGGTGGGATCACCGCGAAGGTAGACGCTCACGACCACGAGGACGAACGTCCCGAAGAGCAGCAGCAGCGGGCCCGAGTCGTTGAAGAGGGTCCCGGCGATCGCAGCGGCCAGCGACCCGTACATCGCGGCCTGCCAGGCCGGGTCGTCGTGGACCGCGACGTAGATCCGGCTGCGGTAGCGCAGGCCGTAGACGATCGCGAGGATCGCGATGCCGGTGGCGAACGGCATGAGCCCTCGCTTGAGGACGTTGAACGCCAGCTCGTAGCGGCGCTGGACGATGTCCAGGAGCGCCGAGGATCCGTCGGCCTGCAGCACGGTCCGCGTGAAGTGGCTGTCGCCTCCGGTGACGAGGTCCAGGACGGCGAGACCGCCGAGCGCCACGATGGGCGCTGCGACGGCCAGGGCGATCGCCCGCCGTGTGATGCCGCCCGGAAGCATGCACAGCACCGCGACCGCGGCGCCCGCCCCGATCGTCAGCACGCCGCCGACGTCGGCGCCCAGGCGCCCCGAGCCGACGACCGCGCCGAAGAGCAGCCCGGCACCGGCGAAGATCGCGGCGCCGGAGCGGGACCGGCCACGGCCTTGCAGCAGCACCGCAAGCGCGACGAACAGCAGGACCGGGAGGCGTTGCCTCCAGCTCGTTGCCGAGCCCGTAGAAGCGTGACCCGAAGCGCGGGTTGGGACCCAGGAGCGAGCGGACGATGAGGTCTGACCCGCTGGCGAGGTCCAGCGTGTAGGCGAGGATCGTCACCGCACAGGGCACGAAGATCGCCCGGGGCCAGCGCACGAGGGCGTCGGTCAGCATCGCCAGGCCGAACGTCAGGCCCGTGATGAGGAGCATCTCCGCCCCGCGCGAGGGGGCGAGGGCGGCTGGGACGAACAGCACCGGGAGGACCCAGCAGAACGCCAGGGCACCGATCCTCATGGCCCAGCGCACGCCGCGGCGATCGGCGACGACGCCGCCGATGAGCAGGACCGCCAGCCAGCCGGCGAGGATCGTCTCCAACGCCGGAAAGCGGCGCGCGCCGATGACTCGCAGGCGCTTGCTGAAGTTCCGCAGCGCGTCGGCGTTGCGCGGCCCGGCGGACCGGATGGGCTGGCCCTTGATGTTCCGGGGGACCGGGACGCCGAGATGTCCGAGGATCGTCGGCAACAGGTCGATGCCGGCGACGAGGCCCGGCTGGTGCGTCGTGGCGGACGTCAGCGCCCTTCGGCGGCGCCCAGGCCGGCGATCGCCGATCGGGCAGCAGCTGCGGCGCCCCGGCCTCCGGCGGGGTCTGCATCGACGATGAGCAGTTCGTCGTCGGCCCGGGCGCGCGATGCAGCTCGTCCAGCACCTCGGCGCCGCGTTCGGCGGTCGGCAGGCCGACGACGACCATGCGGTGGTCCGCGCAGCAGGGCCTCGACGCGGGTGGCGGCATCGTCGGCCGTGCCGATCGACACGTCGCCGACGCGGCCCAGCGGCCCCATGGCGGCGATGATCGCCTCCTGCTGGTCGCGCCCGAGGACGCCGGCGTAGGCCGATGCCGCCGGGGACGAGCGTCGCCGAGGGCGCCGGGCCGGATCTCGGCGGGGGCGCTGTCGGCGCGCCGCAGGACGTCGGGCCAGCCGAGCATGAGCGCGCCCGCCGGTCCCGTCCTGGAAGAAGGTGAGCGGCCGGGGGCACCGCGGTGTCGTAGGCCGCGGAGGAGGTACGGGTGCCCTGGCGTGATGTCCAGCAGCGCCTGCGTGCGCGCGGTAGCTGCCCTGGGTGGCGCCGCTGAGGCCCGAGCGAGAGCTGGGCTGCGGGCGTCGAGCGTGTCGAGGATCGGCGTCCGCGGCACCGGGGCCGGGCTTGGCCTGCGGCAGCAACGCGAGGACGACCGTCGGCGCGGCCGACGGCCGGATGCGGGGAGCACCGAGGATGGCGAGCACCGCCATCGTGGCGAGCGCCAGCGCCGCGAGACGGAGACGGGACATCACGGACCTATACTTTTCCGCGGTGACCACGGTTACTCCTGCAAGGTCGCGGCGGCGGTCCGCGCCACTTCGTCAAGTACACGTTCCTGAAGGTGGACCCTGCCTGGCGCCGGCTGCCCGGCGAGCAGCGGGCGCAGGACAAGGCTGAGTTCCTGGCCGCCTGCGAGGACTTCGGGACCGACCACCTGCTGCAGGGCTTCTCGCTGATCGGCACGCGCGGCGACGCGGACCTCATGCTGACTGCCGAGACCGAGAACCTCGACCGCATCCACGAGTTCCACGTCGTCCTGGCGCCAGAGCGGCCTGGCGAAGTGGTGCGACCAGCCGTACTCGTTCCTCGGGATGCGCAAGTCCAGCGAGTACTCCGACGAGGAGCGGTTCGTCGCCCGCCCGTTCAACGGGAAGTACCTGTTCGTCTACCCGTTCGTCAAGACGCGGGCCTGGTACGCGATGCCCGCCGACGAGCGCTGGACGGTCATGCAGGAGCACATCAGCGTCGGTCGCGAGTACCCGAACGTCGACAACCACACGACCTACTCGTTCGGGCTCGACGACCAGGAGTTCGTCGTCGCCTTCGACACGGACGACGTCGCGGCGTTCCTCGACCTCGTGCAGCGCCTGCGCACGACCGAGGCGTCGGCGTTCACGGCGCGCGACACGCCGTCGTTCACCTGCATCCGCACCGGTTTGCGCCGCGCCATCGACGCACTCGACGGCGAGGCGATGAGCGTGGCCGGCTTCTGAACCCTCACGTTGAACCTCAGCGTAAGGGTGCTCGCCACCGCGCCCGAATTGTGGAACAATTCATCGATGGGTCCGCGCGCCTACGTGTTGCTCGCCGCCGTGTGTTTCGGGACGACGGGCACCGCACAGGCCCTGGGCCCCGAGAACGCCCGCGCCGTGGCGGTCGGATCCGGGAGGATCGCGCTCGGAGGGCTGCTCCTGGCCTTGCTCGCACTGCGCTCGGGCCGGGCGGCCGCGGTGGAGACGGCCACCCGTGCCCCCGGACACGACCGGCCTTCGGCCGCGGTGCTCCTGCTCGCCGGGGCCTGCGTCGCGGCCTACCAGCTGTCGTTCTTCGCCGCCGTCCAGAAGACCGGCGTCGCGGTCGGCACCGTCGTGGCCATCGGCTCCGGACCCGCCTTCGCCGGTGCGCTGGCCTGGATCGTCGCTCGCGAGAATCCCGGCCGGCGCTGGGCCGGCGCCACAGCGCTCGCTGCCGGTGGCGTGACCCTGCTCGTGCTCGGCGGGAGGGTCGGCCTCCGTGTCCCCCGGAGGTGTGCTCCTGGCGCTCGCCGCCGGGCTGGGCTATGCGTCCTACACCGTCATCGCCAAACAGCTGCTGGCGGCGGGCCACAGCCCCCAGACCGTCATGGGAGGTGCCTTCGGGGCCGGCGGCCTGCTCCTGGCCCCGGTGCTCGTCGTCACCGCCGGCCCGTGGCTCTTCACCGCGGGCGGAGTGGCCCTCGTCCTCTACCTCGCCCTCGTCCCGACGGCACTGGCCTATGTCCTCTTCGCCCGCGGCCTGCAACAGCTCACCGCCGGGGAGACCGCCACGCTCACGCTTGCCGAGCCGCTGACGGCTGCGCTCCTGGGCGCGGTCGTCCTGGGCGAGCGCCCCGGCGCGGTCGCGGTGGCCGGCGCCGGGATGGTCCTGGCCGGACTGCTCGCGCTCGCCTCCCGGCCCCCGGGTGCCCGGGACAGCGCTGCCCGCGGGGCCGCCCCGGTCGAGCCGGTCGTCGTGGCGCTGGGCCTCGAGCCGAGCCGGAGGCCGGCCGATGAGCTCTGCAGCGCGCCCGTCGCTCCCCGGTCGCGTCTCGACGGTCAGCGCGCTGGCCGCGGCGTTGCGGACGCGCATCCTCGACGGCGAGCTCCCGGGCGGGAGCCGACTGCCGGAGTCCGACCTCACCGCCGCGTACGGCGTCGCCCGCCACAGCGTGCGAGCCGCGCTGCGGGAGCTGGCCGGCCGCGGGCCTGGTCCTCATCGAACCCAACCGCGGCGCGAGCGTCGCCGCGGCTGGATGCGGACGACGTGCTCGGGCTGTACGCGCTGCGCGGCATCCTGGAGGTCGGGGCCGCCGAGATCGCGCTGGAGCGCGGCGAGGGCCGCCTCCCCGCGCCCGTCCACGCCGCCGCGCAGGCGTTCGCCGCGCTCTGCTGCTCCCGCGATCCGCCTGCCTGGAGCCGCGTCGTCGTGGCCCACAACGCCGTGCACGCCGCCATCGTCGCCGCAGCGGGCATTCCCGCGGGTCGCGCAGGCCCACGCAGGGCTGTCGGCTGAGCTGCAGCTCTTCCTCGTCCAGAGCCGTCCGCACTTCACGCTGCGCCGCCTGGCGGCCGATCACGTCGGGCTGATCGTCGGACTCGAGCGGCAGGGCCCCTCGGCGCTCGTCGAGCACCTGCGCCTCTCGACCGAGGCGCTCCTGACGCCTCCCGGCGGCGTCGCGTCCCCCGGGGTACACCACGGAGACATAACCGCGGCCCTCGTCGACCATCGAGTCCGAGTCGACTGTTCGCCGCGGCCTCGGGATCCGCGGCCTGGCCGGGAGATCCGGCATCGTCCCATGTCACCGTCCGACACCCTCGAGCACGCTCGAGGGTTACGGAATCCGTGCCGCAGGTCGACAGAACCCTCGCCCGCATCGCGACCGCGCAGGACGGTGCGCCGCGTCAGCACCCGGGCGGGCGCGCCGGGCGGCTGGCCGTCGCCCCGGGAGGCCGCCGACCAGGCCCGCCAGAGCCCCAGCGTCGGGTACGCCTGCCGGAGCGTCGGGTCAAAGAGCCCGACGGGGTAGGCCGTGTCGTCGCGCAGCGAGAACTGGAACACCGCCTGGACCCGGGCGTCCGCGTCCAGGCGCTCGAGCAGTGCGGCGAGCGCCGCGCACTGTCGCGCCAGCGCGTGCGGGCTCCCGGGACGGGCGGCACCCGCGCGTCGCCCCCCACCCCGGTCTCCGTGACCCAGATCGGCTTGCCCGCGGGTACACGGTCGCTCGTCGAGCGCTCGCTCCAGCTCGCCGACGGCGTCGGGCTGCTCGCGGTCGGGCTGGGTGTACTCGTGCTGGGACCACACCGTCGCCGCGCAGGCCACGTCGTCCGGGAGCGCACGGACGAACTCGGAGATGCCGGTCCCCCGCGGGCTCGGGCCGCGGTATCCCGCCAGCTCGCCGAGGACGAGGTCGTGCGGGCGCCGTCGTCGCGGTCGAGCTCCTGCTTGGCGGCGCGGACGACCTGCGCGTAGAAGGCGGGCGCGAGCGACGGCGACGACACAGCGCATGCCGCCCGCTGCGGGCTGACGAAGAACGGGTGGTTGGCCTCGTTGAAGGGGCTCCACCACCGCAGCGCCACGCCTTCGCGGCGCCCCAGGGCCAGCAGGGCCCGGATCAGGCGCCGGTAGCCCGGCCAGCCCGGCGGCCGTGTACGGCCGCGAGCGCGAGCCTCGGTGCCCCTGCGCTCGCAGCCGCCGGCCGGCTCGTGCCGCCCAGTCCGGCGCCCCGTAGAGCGACGATGACGACCTCCCAGCCGCCTCCGTCGGCCCGCTGACGCTCTGCCACCGCTCGCAGACGGTCGCGGATCCCGGCGTAGGCGCCACACGGCGCCAGCCCGCGCAGGCAGCCGTCGTTGGGCTGCTCGAGGTCGGGCGGAGACCGTCGGGTCCGGCTGCAGGTGCGGCCCAGTCGACGAAGAGCCGGTACCGCGCCGGGCGGATCGCCGCGACGTCGTCCCGAGCCTTCGCGAAACCCTCCGGAACCGCCCCCGGCCGGAACATCCACGGGTTCTGCTCGTCCACTCCCGACCGCGAGGCGGTCAGCGGGCCGGGCCGGCGGGGCTCCGTCACGTGTCGCGACGGGCGGGGGGCCGTGCGGTCCACCCCCCACAGCCTGCGGCGAGCGCAGCACGCGACGAGGGGCGACGAGGAGCGCGGCCGGCGCGGCAGGACCGGCCGGACACCGCCCCTCAGGTCCTCAGACCGCCGAGACCTCTTCTTCGTCGGCGACCTTGAAGGACGAGCCGCAGCCGCAGGCGGCCACGACGTTCGGGTTGTTCACCTGGAAGCCCGCGCCCTGGAGGGACTCGACGTAGTCGATCGCCGAACCGTCGACGTAGGGCAGCGACTGGGCGTCGACGAGGATCTTCAGGCCGTCGTACTCGAAGACGACGTCGCCGTCGCGCTGGTTGTCGAACGCGAGCTGATACTGGAAGCCGGAGCAGCCTCCACCGCGCACGCCGACGCGCAGACCGGCCGGTCGCCACGGCCTCGGCGCTCTGCGCCGCGAGGAACTCGTGGACCTTCTGGGCACCCTTCTCCGTGAAGGCGATGCCCTTGGCGTTGTACGTGACCTCGGTGGTGCTCATGGCTTCATTAAGTGTAGCGCCTCAGGAGGGCGTGCGCCGGAGGGTCGTATCCTGTCGTTTGCATGCCTTCCATCGACGAGATCAGACAGCGCATCGAGGCCGCCCTGCCGGGCGCGACCGCCGAGGTCGAGGACTGGACCGGCGGAGGCGACCACCTGCGGGCGACCGTCGTCGCCCCGCAGTTCGAAGGCCTCAGCCGCATCGCACAGCACCGTCTCGTCTACGACATCTTCGGCGACGAGATCGGTGGCCCGATCCACGCGCTGAGCCTCAAGACGTCCACGCCGTAACCACCGAAACGGAGTCCCGTGTCCGATCAGACCGACAACCCCATCCGCGACGCCATCCCGGCGCGATCGCCGAGCACGCGGTGATCCTCTTCATGAAGGGGACGCCCGAGCGCCGGCCTGCGGCTTCAGCGCGCGCACGGCCGGGGCCCTGCAGGCCCTCGACGCGCCCTTCGCCGCCGTCGACATCCTCCCGGACCCGCGGATCCGCCAGGAGCTGAGCGCGATCTCGCAGTGGCCGACGATCCCTCAGCTGTTCGTCAACGGCGAGCTCGTCGGCGGCGCCGACATCGTCGCCGAGATGTACGAGTCCGGCGAGCTGGCCGAGGTCCTCGGCGTCGACGCGCCGGGCGACGCCGCCGGGGACGCCGGAGACCCTGCCGACGAACCCGCCCGGCATGCAGATCGAGAACAAGCTCGGCTAGCAGCCTGTACCGCGGACTCGCGGACCGTCGTGCGGGCCAGCCCGCTCAGGCGCAGCTCCGGGTCACGGTAGGCCTCGCGCCCCTTGGACGCCAGGGTCTCGGGCGTCGTGCTCTGCGTGCCCGACGCCGTCGTCCGAGGACGACGCACCGGAGAGCGCCGGGAAGCTGGAGGTCACGCCGTCGTAGCGGTGCACCCGTGCCACGGCCGCGCGACGGCCTTCAGGCTCCGCGGTCCCGTTCCCCGTCGCCGCTGCCCGCATCCTCGTCGCCGCCGGCTCCGCTCGAGGTCCAGGATCTCGAGAGGGCGTCGGCGAGCGAGCCCTGTGCGTCGTCCGGCACGCCCGTGAGCAGCAGCCGCCGCAACCCCACGCGGGGTCGTGCGGGGCACGAAGACCGAGAAACGCCGGGTGAGGCGCGGGTCCGTTGACCCGCTGGGCGCATGACGGTCACCGTCGCGCGCCTGCCGCGGCGTATCCGCTTGGGCGCCTTGACCTGCAGCAGGTAGGCCTGGCGCAGGACCGCCGCAGCCCGAGGTCCACCTGCACGCCGGTGATCCTGACCGGCCCGAACTTGAAGGCGTCGAGATCGACGTGGCGGTTCCGAAGTCGCTCGCCAGGGCGGCTCCCCCGCCGACCCCTGACCGACCGCCGCCGTGGTACCGGTTGCAGAAGCGCATCGGCTTCGGCAGTCCGACGACGCCGATCCGGACGCACATCGACCCGCTCTGTCGCAGCGGGACGCCCGCGCAACAGGTCGTACGCGACCTCGCTGATCGCCAAGCGACCCGACCTGTGCCAGCGCCGAGTACCCGGAGGGCTGGCCGAGCGCCGACTCGTCGGCGATGAGCGAGTTCGACACGCTCACGCGCCCGGAGTCCAGGTCCCGGCCCACGACCCGCAGCGGGAAGCGCGTCGGCAGCGGGCCGAGGCGCCCGACGACGCGCAGACGCCGCATCGTTCGTGAGCGTCCCGAGGTCGTGCCCGGGCGCCGCGAACTTGTAGGTCGTCAGGTCCTGGCTGCCGACCGGGTTGTTGATGATCGCGTAGACGTACGCGTCCTGGAGGAACAGCGCGCGGCGGCCCGCCGCGTCCAGCGGGTGCCCGAAGGACCAGACCTTGTCGCCGTCGACGTAGGTGACCGTGCCGATCGCGCCGGCCGTGACGTCACCGCTCGCGAGGCCGACGGCCATCGCCGATCCGCCCTGGAGGGACTGCGACCGGGAAGGTGGCGCCGGTCGGCGCCGAGCGGCGCGGCGTAGATCGTCCGGCCGGCTCGGTGTGCCGCGACGCGAAGGGCCTCGGCGACCGGTGCCGAGAGACCGCCGACGCTCAGCGGCGTGGCCAGCGGGCGGGCGGAGCGCACGAGCGCCGGCGCGACGCGGGTCTCGGCCGGCGGGTCGACGGCCTCGCCGAGGATGAGCTCGATCGGCGTGGCCAGCGCCGTCTTGTTGCCGTACTCGCCGATGCCCTCTGAGATCGCGCCGACGACCCGCGACGTCCCGCCCGCGTCCGGGCAGCTGATCGGGCGAGCCGGAGAACCCGGGCCCGATGCCCGTCGCGTCGATCGCCGGCGCCGGAGGCGCGGAACAGGATGAACGGCGGCCGCGCCGCGGCGTCGCCCGCGACGACGTCGAGGATGTCGATGTCGAAGGTGGCGATGTCGACGCCGCTGACGACGGAGCGCGCCGCGCAGTGCATCCCCTTCTTCACCTGGTCCAGCGGCATGATCGGCTCGGCCGGCCGACGCGGTCGCCGGCGCCGAGCAGGCCGAGGAGCAAGGGGCCGGCGAGCCAGCGTGTCAGGTGCATGGGCCGCGCAGGCTAGCCCATCACCGGGTCCTGCGGGGCTGTTCTGCACGCCGTTCGCAGAGGTGCTCGACGATGCGTCGCGAGTCGCAGATCGGCGTCCCCGTCGACGACGGCGAGCGGTACGCGGTCCTGGCCGCTGACCGCCCGGACCTCGACGCGGTCCCACCTGCGCCACGGGACGCGGACCTCCTCCACCTCCTCCCCCGCCTCGCGCAGCTCGCGCGCCACCCGGCCGCACGGGCACAGCCAGTCGGTCGGGGTGCGGCAGCGGTAGAGCGTCGTCGCTCACGGTGCGAGGACCCTGACGGCGCGCTCGGCCTGGCGCAGGGCGAAGCCGGCCGTGCGCAGCGCGAGCGGCTGACGGGTGCCGGGGCTCTGCAGCTGCGCAGTGGCTCGCGCTCGCGGTACCACTGCGATCGTCCGCTCAGCGAGTCCTCGTGATGGCCCGGGTCGGTAGCCGAGCTCGTGCTTGGCCTTCGTCGACCGGTAGGTCCACCACAGCGAGGAGGCCCGCAGCTCGGCCTGGGCGTCAGCGCCGGGCCTGCCGGGCACCGCTCCCAGGGCGGTGCACGACGCCGTGGGCCGCGGTGAGCGGCAGCTTCACCGCGGGCGGCTCCACGCCGCTGATTCGGCCGAGCTCGGAGAAGAGGCGGTCCAGCGTGTAGTTGCGGTTGCCGAGGATGTAGCGCTCGCCCGACCGTGCCCTGCTCCTCGGCCAGCAGATGGCCGCGCGCGACGTCCTCGGCGTCGACGAGGCACAGGGCGCCGTCGACGTAGGCCGGGATCTCGCGGCGGAGGAAGCGCCGGACGATCTCCGTCGAGGAGCGGTACAGGTCGCCGCGGCCCATCACGTGGGCGGGGTTGACGATGACGGCAGGCAGGCCCGGCGTCGACGAGCTCCAGGACGACGCGCCTCGGCCTCGTGCTTGGCGTTGACGTAGGGCACGCCGAGGGCGCCGGCGTCGAACCTCTGCGTCTCGTCGGCGGTGGATCCGCGCGGCGCCGGGCCGATCGCCGCGAACGACGACGTGTGGACGACACGCTCGACGCCTGCGCGCAGCGCCTCCTCGCATGACGATCCGCGTCCCTTCGACGTTCACCTCGAAGCTCGCCTCGGCGCTCGCGCGCAGCGACGTGCGGCCGGCGACGTGGAACACCCTGTCGACGCCGTGCATGACGCGCCGGACCTGCCGGCGGTCCAGGACGTCGCACGGCATCTGCTCGACGTCGAGGCCGACGAGGTTGTCGAGGCGCGAGTCGGGGCGCACCGTCGCGCGGACGCGGTCGCCCCGCTCCAGCGAGCAGCGCGGACGACGTGCGAGCCGACGAGGCCGGTACCCCCCGTGACGAGCGTGATGGCCACTGCACCCGATGTTCGCAGGATCCGGACGGTTCCGTGAGCGCGGATAGGCTCCGCCGATGCCCACGGTCACCGTCGTCGCCGACACCACGCATTCCATGCCCGCCGAGCAGCTCGAACGCGAGGGGATCCAGCAGGTCTCCCTGTACGTCACCCACGGCGGGCGGACCGAACGCGAGGCCGAGATGAACCTCGACGCCTTCTACGACCGCCTACGGGCCGGCGGCGACCTGCCGAAGACGGCGGCCGCCGTCGATCGGCGACTTCCTCGCGGTCTACGAACCGCTGCTGGACGCCGGCCAGGACATCGTCTCCGTCCACATCAGCGGGGCGCTCTCCGGCACCATCGACATTGCGCGCCAGGCGGCTGAGGATGCTCTGCGGACCGCGACCCGAGCGCCGGATCGAGATCGTCGACTCGCGCAGCGTCGCCGGCGGCCTGGCGCTGATCGATCCTGGCCGCCGCCGCCGGTGCGCGGGCGGGCGAGGACGCCCCGACCGTCGCAGCCCGCGCCGAACAGGCGGTACAGGACACGAAGATCTGGTTTGCCGTCGACACGCTGGAGTACCTGCGCAAGGGCGGACGCATCGGCACCGCGCAGGCGTGGGTCGGCGGCGCGCTGAAGATCAAGCCGATCCTGACGGTCAACGGCGAGGTCGAGCCGATCGAACGCGTGCGGACCTCCGGCCGTGCGTTCCAGCGCCTCGTGACCGCGATGGAGGAGCGCGCGGCCGAGGGGTGCGGCGGGTGGGCCGTCCAGCACATCCAGGCACCCGAGGAGGCCGACCGTCTCGTCGCCGAGGGGCGTCGGATCTTCGGGCGTGAGCCCGCGGTCCTCTCAGAGCTCGGGCCGGTGCTCGGCACGTACGCCGGACCCGGCCTGCTCGGGGTGGCGGGCCTCCCGCCGGCGCTGCTGGGCCTCGACTAGCGGCGTGCGCGGTGGCGCTTGCGCCGCGTGAACAGGCTGCCGAAGGCGGCGATGCCGCCGCCGACGACGAAGCCCGTGACGGCTGCGCCGATCATGACGCTCTGCTGGTTGGCACGCAGTTGCTTACGCCAGTCGGTGACCTCGGCCACCTCGTTGCGGAGCTTCTGGACCGAAAGTCCGAGCTCGAGGCGGTTGGCCTCGATCGAGGCGCGGATCTCCTCGGGGTTGCGCGTGGCCATCTAGTGCTTCTCCGGCTGGGTGTTCGTCACGGTGTCCTTGATGAGCTGCGCCTCGCGGATGGCCATCGTCGGAGCGGGCGAGGAGCCGGCCTTCATGAGCCTCGCGGCGAAGAACCCGCCGAGGCCCGCGAGCACGAAGAGCACGCCGGCGACGACGAAGAAGCCCCAGAAGATCTGACCGTCCGGCACGGGGATGACGTAGTACGCCAGCCACGAGAGGCCGTGGAGGAGGAACAGCAGGCCGACGAGGATGAAGATGCCCGCCGAGAGGCCGATGACGGCCCCCTTCACGAGCGACTTGACCTTGATCTGCACCTCGGCCTTGGCGAGCTCGATCTCCTCGCGGATGAGCAGCGACGTCTTTTCGCTGATGTCGGCGATCGCCTGGGCGATCGCGGCCGGCGGCTGCTGGTCGCCGCCGTTGGGGCTGTACGGGTTATCGGCCAAGGCGTTTGAGCATCATCGCGAAGACGAGGCCGCCGGCGAATGCTGCGCCGACGAGGACCTCCGGACGGTCTGCCGCGGCGTCGCCTGCCGGCGGCGCCGATGCGGGATCAGGGGCGGCGGAGCCGACGGGCCGCGACCACGAGGCTTCGGAGGCCGTGACGGTCGGGGTCGGCTCGGGGGCGATCTGCGCCGCCAGCGGCTCGGGGCCCGGCTCGGGCTCGGGCGCGACGACCGGGGTGTGGCCGGCGAGCGGGTCAGGCCCGGCACCATCGGCCGGGACGGCCGACGCGGGCACCTCGAGTTCGGCGGCGACGGGCTCGACCACCTGCTCGTCGGAGGGCTTCTTCCTGCTCACTCCGGCGGCTCCTCGTCGAAGAGCCGCCGCCAGATGGCCGAGGCCGACTTGGTGGTCGCGACGCTGGCAAGCGCCCCCAGACCGGCCAAGAGAGCCGAGAACATCAGACGCTTTACGAGTTCGTTCTCCATGCGTGGCGGATCCTAGTCTGTGGACGGAACGGACGCGGTGCAGGGCCGCCGGGCTCGTCCACTTCTGCCCGGTCTGCGGCCGCGCAAACCTCAGGTGCGTGCGGGGGCGTCGAGGCCGCCGCAGATCGTGTCGACGATGTACGCCTTGACCTCGTCGAAGGACGCCTCATCCGCCGGGAGCATGTCGAAGATCCAGCCCGTGAGCGCCTGCTCGATCGCGCCGTAGAAGGCCATCGCCGCGAACTGCGGCGTCACGGTGTCGCGGAACTCCCCGGCCTCCATGCCCTTGCGGATGATCGCGGCGATGCGGTCGTAGGCGCGGTTGATCGCGTCCAGGTGCGTCCGGCCGAACGTGTTCGCCGCCCTGGTGACCTCCACGATGACGACCTTCATGAGATCCGGGTCGTGGCGATAGGAGTCGACGATGAACGAGGTGATCGCCGCGAGCTTTTCGCGCGCAGCGAGCTCCTCCCGGGCATCGACCTGCTCGATCACCTCCACCATCACGTCCCAGCGCTCGAGGAAGAGCGTGTCCAGGACGGCGTCCTTGGAGCGGAAGTAGTGGTAGACGAGGCCGTAGGCGACCCCGGCCTCGTCGGCGATGTCGCTCACCCGACAGGTGTGGAAGCCCTGGCGCGCGAAGACCCGGACCGCAGCGTCGAGGATCTGGCGCCGGCGCTCGGCCGCGCTCGTTCGGGCGGTCGCCATCAGCCCGCCTCCCCCGTCGTGCCGGCGTCGCCGATCCGCACGTCGGCGGCGTACACGTCCGGGCGCCGGTGGGTGAGGGACGGCAGCGTGCGGCGCACCTCGTCCTGCCGGGCGAGGTCCAGGTCCGCGAGGCAGACGCCTTCGCCGTCGGAGCACTGCGCGAGGACGAGCCCCCACGGGTCGACGATCATCGACCGCCCCCCGGAGCGCGTTCCCCGGGGTGCTCGCCGACCTGGTTGGCCGCCACGACGAAGCACTGGTTCTCGATCGCCCGCGCGCGCAGGAGCACCTCCCAGTGGTCGCGCGTCGTCGCGAGCGTGAACGCCGACGGGATGCTGATCACCTTGGCGCCCGCCGCGGTCAGGGCGCCGTAGAGCTCGGCGAAGCGCAGGTCGTAGCAGACCGTCATGCCCAGGCCGGTGCCGTCGGCCAGGTGCGACAGGACGGCCTGATCCCCGGCGTCCTCATGGTCGGATTCGCGGTAGGCCTGCCCGTCGACGTCGACGTCGAACAGGTGCAGCTTGCGGTAGGCCGCCCGGGCCACGCCGTCCGGGCCGTAGTGGACGCTCGTGTTCGCCAGGCGCCCGGAGCCGGAGCGCTGCTCGGTCACCGACCCGGCCACGAGGTCGATCGCGAGCTCGGCGGCGAGCGCGGCCGCCCACTGCCCGCGCGGGCCGTCCAAGGGCTCGGCCGCTGCGCTCAGGATCGCGCCCGAACCGATCGCCGGCCATTTCTCCGGGAGGACCACGAGCGTCGCCCCGCGGTCGGCGGCCTCGCGGACGAGGCGTTCGGCGGTGGCGAGGGAACGGGCGGGGTCGTCGGTTGCGTTGAGCTGGACTGCCGCTGCGCGCACGGGGGGGTTCGATCCTGTCTCCGGGGCGATTGACTGACGAGTCAATCGTGTCAGCGAGGAGCATAGGCCATGCCTCACGCCCCCGGCGGACGTCGCGTATGTTCGCACGATGCCTGGCCTGGCCCCGTCCCCGGGACGCTCTGACCGCACCCCGCGCCACGCCGGGTTGTCGCTGCCTCCTGACCGCATGCCGCCCCTTCGCGACGGCAGACCGCTGAAGGCCTGGCGGTACGTCGGCGTCTACGCAGAGGACCTCATGTTGTGCGCGGGCAGCGTGCGGATCGCAGGTGTCCCGCAGACCTTCTGGGCGGTCTGGGATCGCCGGGCGGGGGTGTTGCGCGAGCGCACGACGTGGTCGCCGCGACAGGTCTCGCTCCCCGACGGTCACGTCGGGATCCGTGCCCGCCACGTCCACGTGGCGCTGACGCTGCACCCCACGGGCGAGCCGGTCGACGTCCTCTCCCGACACGGCAGCTCGTGGATCTGGACGCGCAAGACTCTCGCGCGCGCAAGCGGGACGGTCACGCTCGACGGTGACGCCCGGCCGCTCGCGGCGACGGCGATCGTCGACGACTCGGCCGGCTACCACGCCCGGGCCACCGACTGGGAGTGGACGGCGGGCGTCGGGGTGCTCGTCGACGGCCGCGCCGTGGCCTGGAATCTCGTGCAGGGCATCCACGACGCACCGACGGGCAGCGAGCGCAGCGTCTGGGTGGACGGTCGTGCGCACGAGGTGGCTGCGGTGACGTTCGCCCCGGCGCTGGACGGCGTGAGCTTCGCGTCCGACGGTGCGGCCCTGCGCTTCACCGCAGAGGCGGTCCGTGAGCGGCATGACCACGTGGGCCCGCTGCGCAGCGACTACGTCCAGCCGTTCGGGACCTTCGCGGGGAGCTCCCCGGGGCCGGCGCGCTCGCCGAGGGCTTCGGCGTGATGGAACGCCACAGCGCCCGCTGGTAGCCCGAGGCCGGGGTCGCGTCAGACGCGGAGCTGCCGGCCGGCGCTTTGTGTCGCAACCAGAGGCAGGCTTGCGCGACCCGTGGGCAGGGTAGAGTCGAAGCCCACGGTGTCCATCCGGCCTGGGAGGGCCGCGGCCGTGACCACCTGAAACCACCCACTGGCAGGGGAACCCATGCGTATCTCACGTCCCACTCCGGCAATGGTCGTAGCGATCATCGCCCTCATCGTCGCCTGCGCCGGCACCGCCACCGCGGCGAGCGTCGTGCTCATCAGGAGCAGCTCGCAGGTCAAGGCCTCGTCGCTCAACGGCAGCGACCTCAAGTACAAGTCGCTCACGAACCGCAACCTCGCCAACGACGCCGTCACCCGCCGCGTCATCAAGGATGGCTCGGTCGGGACCGATCAGCTGGCGACCTCGGTCAAGTCGGCGCTCTCCAACCAGGGCCTGACCGCCACCGAATCCGTGCGTCGGGACGGCCCCGTGGCTCCCAACGGCGAGCAGCTCGCCGTCGTCACGCTGGCGGGCCTCGCGCCGGGCACCTACACCCTGATGGCCAAGGCGGTGGTCTCGCCGACCACGCCGAGCGGCGGACTGCTCGGGGAGCTGTTCAAGAACACGAAGACGGGCACGGCTCGCTGCACCCTCGACGCCGCCGGGGACTCCGACGACGCCCTGGCTCCGCTCGGTGCCCCGTTCTCGCTCTACTCGAACACGCTCAACCTCCAGATGACCCGGACGCTCAACACCGCGTCCGACATCGTGCTGAACTGCGTGGCGAACGTCGCGTGGAAGGCCGCCAACTCGAGCATCGTCGCGCTGAAGCTCGCGGGCTCCACCCGCGTGGACTCCGCCCAGCGCTAGGACGACCCCGGGCTGCGGCGGCGCGCGCCCTAGCGCGCGCGCCGCAGCTCGGCCAGCAGGAGCTTGGAGTGCATCGCCCCGATGAGCTCCCTGAGGGGCTGCGCGCCGGCGGTGACGATCTCCGCCGCGCGCTCGGGTGAGACCTCCCCGGCGAAGCGGTCAAGCAGGACGCGCACCTCCTCGCGTACGAGCGGTTCCAGGGCCTCCTTGTAGCGCAGCGTCTCGTACACGGTGAAGCCGAGCGCCTCGTCGTAGCCGCCGGCGCGAAAGCGCGTCATCGCCTCGATGATCGCCACGTCATCGGCGTCATACCCGCGTGAGTTCGGGGTCAGGACGTCGAGCTCGACGAGGCGCTCGAGCATCTTCGGCGGCAGCCCGTATCGCCGGCGGACCTCCGCGGCGCTCACCCGCCCGCGGGACTCGCCGGCCGCCGCAGCGCTCTCCAGGATCCGGTCCTCGAGCTCGAGCAGCGCCTGCGCGCGGGAGGGGTCGCCTTCCAGCACGTGCTTGATGACCTTCAGCGGCATGTAGCGGTCCTCCTGCAGCCGCTTGATGAGCCGCACCCGTTCGACGTACGCCACCGGGTAGTAGGCCATGTTCCGTGAGGTGCGCACGACGTCGTCCGTGCTGGAGAGCAGGCCTTCGCGCAGGTAGTGCTTGATCGTGCCGGCAGAGACCCCGGAGGCCTCCGCCAGCTCGCTCATCTTCAGGAGGCCGTCGTCGTTCACGCAGGCGTTCCCGCCACCGCCGGGCGCGACGGCAGGTGCAGTGCCGCCCGGGCCTCCTGCACGGTGGCCGGTCGGCGCCCGGCGTCGATCGTCATCTGGTGCGCCTTCTCGATGAGGTCGCCGTTCGAGCGCGCGACGGTGCCGTCAGGGAGGTAGAAGTTGTCCTCCAGGCCGACACGGATCGACCCGCCCAGGCTGAGCGCCGCGGCGACCATGGTCCACTGGACGCGCGAGATGCCGATGACGCCCCAGTGATGGTCGCCCTCCGGGAGGTTGTCGGCCATCGCGGCGAGGTTGCGTGCCGTCGGCGGGATGCCGCCGGTGACCCCCATGACGAAGTCCACGTGCAGGGGTGTCTTGAGGACGCCCATGTCGATGAGGGGGGCCAGCGAGCCGACGTGCCCGACGTCGAAGCACTCGTGCTCGGGCTTGATGCCGAGGTCGTTCATGACGCCGAGGAAGTCGATGATCTCCGTGAACGGGTTGGCGAAGACCGTGCTGAACACGAAGTCCTTGCGCCGGGGTGAGTACTTGGCGTAGTTCATCGAGCCCATGTTCAGCGCGGCGACCTCGGGGCGGCACTCGCGCAGGTAGGCAGCCCGCTGCTCGAAGCTCACCCCCATCGCCCCCGTGGAGAAGTTGATGATCGCCGCGTCCCCGACCTCGGCCCGGATCGCCGTCTGGATCGCGGCGAAGTCCTCGACCTCGTAGGACGGTGTCCCGTCGGGTCTGCGCGCGTGGATGTGGATGTGGACGCCTCCGGCATCGACGATGCGCCGGGCCTCTGCTGCGTACTCGGCGGGCGTGTACGGGATGGCCGGGCACTGCTCACGATTCGCGAGCGATCCGGAGATGGAGCAGGTGATGACGACGGGGTCGTCGAGCGAGGACATGAGAGCGGTCTCCGTCGGAAGTAGAAAGTTCTACTCCCTACTCTGCCGCACACCCGACGCGGGCGCAAGCGCCGGCGGCCGGTCAGGCCGCGGCGTCGCCCTCAGCGCTCGGTGGGCAGGACGAGCGCCTGCACGCCGGCCCAGCCGGCGGTCCGCTGACGGGCACCCTGACCCTGGAAGAAGCGCAGGGCCCGGTGGTTGTCGGCCTGCACCTCGGCGATGAGCGCAGCGATGCCCTCGTTGCGCGCGCGACGGCGCAGCGCGTCGACCAGGACCGCCCCCACACCGTCGTGCTGCACGTCGTCACGCACGACGATCGCCAGCTCGGCCTCCTGGGCCCCGTCGTCGAGCGCGACCGCCCGGGCCACGCCGAGCAGCTCGGACGGGCGGTCGGGATCGATCGCCACGACCGCGACGTGACGATGACCGTCGACCTCGGTCAGGTACTTCAGATCGCCGGTCGTCAGGTCGCCCTTCGCCGAGTGGTAGCGGCGGTAGCGGGTCTCGGCCGACAGGTGGGAGTGGAAGCGGCGGAGCGCCGCCTTGTCGGCTGAGGTGATGTCGCGGGTGTGGAGGTCGGTGCTCATAGTTGTTCCGTCAACCATGATGACAGCAGCGAACGCCTGTTCCTGTGCGGTCCCTCACAGGGACCGCTCGCTCAGAACACCGGTGCCAGAGCCTCCGCGATGTCCCGGGCGAAGTCCGGGTGGGCTCCGGTGACCTCGATGCCGACGAGGTTCGCCGCCCCGCAGACGAGGTCGAGCAGGCGCCGGAGCTGTTCGAAGTCCAGGCCACCGTCCGCCGGGAAATCGGCCGGGAGCACCTCCGGATCCAGGATGTCCAGGTCCAGGTGGATGAAGACCTTGCGGGAGTCCAGGAGGTCTGCGAGCAGCCCGGGTCGGTCCACGGTGCCCACGCCGTTGCGCTCGAGCAGCACCTGCTCCCCACCGTCGACGTCACGGACCCCGAACATGATGACCTGCGCAGGATCCATCCCCGCGCCGAAGCCCGTGTCCCACAGGCCACAGGCCCCCGACAGGCACATGCCACCGAGAAACTGCGACGCGGAGGTCTCGGGCGTGTTGAAGTCGGCGTGCGCGTCGAGCCACAGCACGAGCGCATCGGGGTGGTGGCGCGCGAGAACGGGCAGCGTCGTGGCGCTGATGGAGCAGGCGCCGGCGATGAGGACCGGGACCTTGCCCGCCTCGAAGGCGTCGTCGAGCTGGCCGCCCGCCTCCAGCAGGCAGCCTCGCGAGTCGGCGAGGTCGTCGGCGTAGGGGCTCGACTTCGGCTCGCCGACGGTGCCGATCGTGCGAGCGTCCAGCAGATCAGCGAGGGCGGCGGCGCCCGCCATCCCGCTCGGCGAACGGTCTGACGTGCGACACAACAGCGCGACGAGGTGCCGGCTGTCGTCGACGGCGATCAACGGCCCTTCCAGACCGGGTCGCGCTTCTCGAAAAATGCCGCCGGCATTCTCATCGCCCCTTCCAGACCGGGTCGCGCTTCTCGAAAAATGCCGCCGGCATTCTCATCGCCCCTTCCAGACCGGGTCGCGCTTCTCGAAAAATGCCGCAACGCCCTCCTGGATGTCGTCTGTCGAGAACGCGATCGTGAGCTGAGAGCGCAGGTGGTCCCACGCATCCTCCAGCGACAGGTCCTTCTGCCGCCACAGCGCGTCCTTGCCCAACTGCATGAGCAGCGGCGACTTTGCGGCCAGGCGCGTGGCCCAGTCCGCGACAGCCGCATCGAAGTCGGCGACCGGCACGACCTTGTTGACGATGCCCAGCCGCTCGGCCTCGCCCGCGTCGATGCGGTCCCCCAGCAGCATGAGCTCCGTGGCCTTCTTGCGCGGGACGTTGCGGTAGATGAGCGCGCCGATCATGAAGGGAAAGACGCCGACGTTGATCTCCGGGGTGCCGAAGGTCGCCTTGTCGGACGCGACGATGAGGTCGCAGGCGAGCGCGAGCCCGAGCGCTCCCGCCAGGCAGTGTCCGTTCGCGGCGCAGATGACCGGCTTGCCGAGCTCCCCGATGAGCGTGAACAGGCGAGGAAAGCGCGCGGTGTTCAGATGCTTGTGGACAAGCGGCACGTCGGCTGCGAAGCCTCCGAGGTTGCCCCCCGCGCTGAACGTCGTCGGATGGGTCGATGCCAGCACGACGCACCGGACATCGCTGTCGTCACGGGCCTGGGTGAAGGCGGCCAGGAGGTCGTCCAACAGCGCGTCGGACATCGCGTTGCGCGTGTCCGGTTGGTCCATCGCGACCGTCGCCACGCCCCCCGCGTCCACCTCGTATCGAACGGTGGTGAAGCTCATCGGGGGCGGACGCTACACGGACCGACGGGCCGAGGAGCCCGAGGAGTCCGTGACCCGACCGCAGACGACCGAGCGGACCGCGGGTCGACGCCCTCCACCCGGTGGAAAGTGGGAAGTGCCACTGTTTACTTTGCCGTCCTCGGGCGTTACCGTCGGTGCATGACCACCGCCGACGCCGTCCTCAAGCCCGACCACGCCAGCCAGCGCAAGCACTTCATCTTCACCGATGAGCACGACCAGCTGCGCGAATCGATTCGCGCGTTCGCGAAGAAGGAGCTCGCGCCGCACGCCGAGGAGTGGGAGGAGACGACGTTCCCGGACTCCGTGTTCCACCGCATGGGCGAGCTCGGGTTCCTCGGCCTCGACAAGCCGGTCGAGTACGGCGGGCAGGGCGGCGACTACTACTCGGCGCTCGTGCTCGCCGAAGAGATCGTCCACGCGCGCTCCGGTGGCCTGGCGATGGGCCTGGCCGTGCAGACGGACATGGCGATGCCGCCGATCCTCGCGTTCGGGACCGAGGAGCAGAAGCAGGAGTGGGCCGCGCCTGCGATCGCCGGCACGAAGATCCTCTGCCTGGGCATCACCGAGCCGGACGCGGGCTCGGACGTCGCGGGCATCAAGACCCGTGCGGTGTACGACGAGGCGACCGACGAGTACGTCATCAACGGCTCCAAGACGTACATCACCAACGGTCACCGGGCCGACGTCATCGTGCTCGTGACGAAGACCGACCCGGACGCCGGCTATGACGGCTTCACGCTCTTCCTCGTCCCGATGGACGCCCCCGGGGTCATCCGCGAGAAGCGCCTGCAGAAGCTCGGGATGCACGCCAGCGACACCGCGTTGCTCGCGTTCCAGGACGTCCGCGTCCCCGCCACCGCGGTCCTCGGGCAGGTCGGCAAGGGCTTCTACCACATCATGTGGGAGCTCCAGGGTGAGCGCCTGATCGGCGCCGCGGGCTGCGTCGCCGGCGCGCAGCACTGCTTTGACCAGACGCTGAAGTACGCGATGGAGCGCAAGGCCTTCGGTCGCGAGATCGGCAAGTTCCAGGTCACCCGTCACAAGTTCGCCGAGATGGCGACGAAGATCGAGACGGCACGCCAGATGGTCTACATGACCGCCTGGCGCTTTCAGAACGGCGAGTACCCGGTCCGCGAGATCTCGATGGCCAAGCTCTACGCCTCGCGCATCGCCGTGGAGGTCGCCGACGAGTGCATCCAGATCCACGGAGGCGCCGGCTACATGAAGGAGTACGGGGTGGAGCGCGTCTGGCGCGACATGCGCCTGAACCGCATCGGCGCGGGGACCGACGAGGTCATGCTCGACGTCATCGGCAAGTCCTACGGGCTGTAGGGATCGGGCCGCGGGTGACGGTCAGACGAGGTCCGGGACCTCGGCATCGATCGTCACCTGCAGCAGGAGTGGGCGCCCGGCGGCCAGGCCTTCCGCCACCGCGGCGCCGACCTCCTCGTAGGTCACCTGCCGGGCGTCGACCCCGTAGCCCTGCGCGAGGAGCGTCGCGTCGAGCGTCGGGATGTCCAGGCCCGGTAGGCCGCTCTCGTCGAGCTCGTTGAAGTCGGCGAACGCCTTGAGGATCGTGTACTGCGCGTTGGCCATCACCAGGACGACGAGCGGAACCCGGTGGCGGGCGGCGGTCCACAGCGCCGGAACCGTGTACTGCAGCGATCCGTCGCCGATGATGGCCAGGACCGGCGTCGCAGGGTCGGCGATCGCCGCGCCGACCGCCGCGGCCAGGCCGTAGCCCAGCCCGCCGCTCGGCGTCGTCAGGTACCCCCCGCTACGGCGGTTGCGGATCTGCCGGTGATAGGCGTGCAGGTTCGACGGCGACTCGTTGACGAGGCGCACATCGTCGGGCAGGCGCGGGGCGATCGCCGCGAAGACCTGCTCGGCCGTCGGCAGCTTCCCGTCGGACGGGCGGCCGGGGTCCTCCGGCGCCTCGCGCGGCAGCGACGGCCGCGACGCCGGGCCGACGGCGCGGGCGAGCTGGGCCAGCGTGAGGGCGGGGTCGGCGAGGAACGCGTCGCCGAGCGGGGCACGGGCGATCTCGTCCGGACTGTCGGAGACGAGGACCAGCCGCGTACCCGGGGACACGAGGCGTGCGGGCGCGTACGGGTAGAGCGTGAACGCGGGCGCGCCGACGACGAGGACGAGGTCGTGCCCGGCGAAGCATTCCGCGATCTGCTCGGCGGCGAAGGGCGTGAAGCCGGCGAAGCGCTCGTGGTCTTCGGGGAAGACGCCGCGGCCGGCGCTCGGCGCGGTGTAGACCGCCAGCCCCGCCCGCTCGGCCAGCGCGACTGCGTCGTTCCAGCCCCCGCCCTGGTCTGCGGCGGCGCCGAGGACGAGCGCCGGACTGCGGGCGCCGTCGAGCGCCTCGACGAGCGGCATCAGGGCCGCTGGATCCGGTGCCGTGCGGTGGACGATCTCACGGGCGATGAGATCGTCGACCTCGGCCATGTCGACCTCCTCGTCCCAGTCGTCCATCGGCAGCGAGACGAAGACGGGGCCACTCGGCGGCGTCTGCGCGAGCTCGATCGCCTTGGCGATGGCGAGCGGCACGTCCTGCGCCCGGGGCGGCTCGAAGGACCACTTCACCGCGGGCTCGGGCACCTTCGTCGCATCGACGTTGACGAGCCAGTTGGACGACGTGATGAGCGCGCGCACCTGCTGTCCGGCGGTGATGACGAGCGGGGCGCGGCTCCACTGCGCGGTGATGATCGAGCCCACCGCGTTGCCGACGCCCGGTGCGGTGTGGAGGTTGACGACCGCGGGCCGGCCCGTCACCTGACTGAAGCCGTCCGCCATGCAGACGACCGCGGCCTCCTGCAGCCCGAGGACGTAGGAGAGGTCACGCGGCCAGTCCTCGAACATCGGCAGCTCGGTGGAACCGGGGTTGCCGAACATCGTCGTCAGGCCCCGACGCCGTAGAAGCTCCAGGGTCGCCTCGCGGACCGTCGCGGTCTGTTTCATGGGGCCGGACTACCCCGACAGCGGGTCGGGCCACACATCGCACGCCGGTCGCCGGACCCGCGGACCGTTGCGGCTGGGAACATCGGGGCCATGAATCCGATCTCCGATCTTCTGCGCGGCCGACTGGACGGCGTGAGCGACGTGTGGCGGAGCAATCACCCGTGGGCGTCGTTCTACGACTTCATGGTCGAGCACGAGCAGATCGGAGGAGCGTTGTGGAAGGTCGGTGGCGGCACCGACCTGCACCTGCTCTACGAGGCGGCCGCGGAGGTCGCCGCACTGCCCGCAGGGGCGGCGGTTCTCGACGTCCCGTGCGGCGGCGGGGTCGCCCTGCGCGGGCTGCGTGCCGGCCAGGACGTCCGCTATGTCGCGGCCGACATCTCCCCCGCGATGCTCGAGCGCACCGCGCGCAACGCCCGCGACCGCGGTCTGGACCAGGTGGAATGCGTGGAGGCGGACGTCGAGCAGCTCCCGTTCGCCGACGCGACGTTCGACCTCGTCGTCTCCTTCACGGGCCTGCACTGCTTTCCGCGTCCGGCCGCCGCGGTGGCCGACATCGCCCGCGTCCTGAAGGACGGGGGAATCGTGACCGGCAGCGCGCTGCTGAACGACAACGGACTGCGGTTCACGCCGCTGCGCGTCGCCGGGCGGTCCGCAGGCCTGTTGGGTCCCAGCGGCGGAGAGACGGACCTACGGCGGTGGCTCGACGCGGCGGGCTTCACCGGTGCGCAGATCACGCGATCCGGCGCCTTGACGTACTTCCGTGCGACGCGCGCGGCGAGCCGGTCCGAACCTGAATAGGATTCACTTTCATATGAAAGGCATCCCCTCCACACCCGCCGCCCGCCAGATCCTGCCCCCGTTCACGGCCGAGCACGAGGAGCTGCGCGAGTCGGTCCGCCGGTATGTGGCGACGGAGCTCGCACCGTACGCGGACCAGTGGGAGGCGGACCGCTGGTTCCCGGACGAGGTCTTCTCGAAGCTTGCGTCCGTCGGGTACCTGGGCCTGAAGTACCCGGAGCAGTACGGAGGCCAGGGGGGCGACATCCTGCACGACGCCGTCTTCGTGGAAGAGCTGTCGCACTGCGGAAGCGGCGGCCTGGCTGCCGGCATCGGGGCACACATCGGCATCGCCACGCCCCCGATCTTCAAGTTCGGGACCGAGGACCAGAAGGAGCGGTATCTCGCCCCCGCGATCGCAGGGAAGAAGATCGCGGCCCTGGCGATCACCGAGCCGGACGCCGGCTCGGACGTCGCGTCGATCCGGACGACCGCGAAGAAGGTCGACGGCGGATATCTCGTGAACGGCTCGAAGATGTTCATCACGAACGGGGTGCGCGCGCACTTCTTCGTCACCGCCGTCAAGACCTCCGCCGAGGGCGGCCACGGCGGCATCAGCTTCCTCATCATCGAGAACGGCGAAGGCGTCACGACGAGCAAGATCGAGAAGATGGGCTGGCACGCCTCGGACACCGGCCTCATCGGCTTCGAGGACGTCTTCGTGCCGGACGAGAACCTCCTGGGCGGCGAGAACCGGGGCTTCTACCTCATCATGGCCAACTTCCAGTGGGAGCGGCTGCTGATGGCGCTCGGCGCGGTGGCCGCGATGCAGGGGCTCTTCGACAAGACGCTGCAGTTCGCCAAGGAGCGCCAGGCCTTCGGGCGCCCGCTGTCGGGCTTTCAGGTCACGCGCCACAAGTTCGCCGAGATGGCGACGACGATCGAGACCGGCCGCGCGCTGACCTATCACGCGCTGCGCCTGCACCACCTGGGGATCGACTGCATCCAGGAGGTCACGATGGCCAAGCTCGCCACGCAGCGTGCCGCCTTCGACGTGGCGGACCAGTGCCTGCAGATCCACGGCGGGGCGGGCTACATGGTCGAGTACGGCGTGGAGCGCGCGGCACGCGACCTGCGCCTGGGGCCCATCGGCGGCGGCACCGACGAGATCATGCGGGAGATCCTCGGCAAGACGTTCGGACTCTGAGCAGCGTGGCGCTAGCCTCGCCCGATGCCCCCTCTGCGCGTCTCCGTCCAGCTCCAGCCGCAGCACAGCGACTGGCCGTCCATGCTGAGGGCGTGGTCGGAGGCCGAAGCGCTCGGCGTCGACTGCATCTTCAACTGGGATCACTTCTATCCGCTCTACGGCGATCCGGACGGGCCACATTTCGAGGCGCTCACCGTCCTGGCGGCGATGGCCCAGGCGACCGAGCGGGTCGAGCTCGGCTCGCTCGTCATCTGCAACAGCTACCGCAACCCCGAGTACCTCGCCGACGCACACCGGACGCTGGACCACATCTCCGGCGGCCGGGCGATCCTCGGCATCGGCGCCGGCTGGTTTCAGCGCGACTACGACGAGTACGGCTATGAGTTCGGGAGCGTCGGCACGCGCCTGACGGCCCTGGAGCAGAACCTGCCGCGCATCGAGGCCCGCCTGGCCAGGCTCAACCCGCCGCCGGTACGCGAGAAGTTGCCGATCCTCATCGGCGGGGGCGGCGTCAAGCGGACCCTGAAGCTCGTCGCCCGGCACGCCGACATCTGGCACGCGTTCGGCGACGTCGACGTCTTCAACGAGAAGAACGCGATCCTCGAGCAGCACTGCGCCGACGAGGGCCGCGACCCGAGCACCATCGAGCGATCGTGGGCGGTCGACGACCGGATGGGCGACAAACCGGACGTGCTCCGTGACGCGGGCGTGACGCACTTCATCGTCGGCATCGGGGGCTCGCCGGACGGATACGACCTCGCGCCGGTGCGCGAGCTCGTGCAGTGGCGCGACAGCCAGCGCTGAGCCGGGCCCGGTCAGACGAGGGCGGGCGCACGCTCGCCCTCACCGGCGGCGGCAGGCGCGGGCATCATCCCTGGCGGCACCCGGTCGGGCAGGTCCAGGCCCTCTGCTGCCGTCCCCTGCCAGGGCATGGCACCACGCCGGTGGTCAAGCGCATACCGCGCGCGGCCTGAGGCGTTCGTCGCGACCCACACGGCGTGCACCGTCCACGGCAGCGTCGGCAGCCAGAACCGGGTCGGCAGCGGATCGGCCGGCTCACCGGCGTCCGTCCACGGAATGTCCGCACAGACGTACCCTTCGCCGTCGGCTGTCGTCAGCCGCGCGAGCGTCGTCCCGGCGGCGTCGCAGATCTGCGTCTCCCCCACCAGGACGGTCGGCCACGGCACCCCCGGCGCGAAGGGCGTGCGCATGGTCACGGGTCCGACGTGGGCGGGCTGCACGCACGGCGCCCCGACGACGCGGGCCAGACGGCCCGGCGTCTCGCGGGCGAGTTGCAGCATCGTCGCGTGCTCGCGCTCCCAGAACCACGGCCGCGTCAGCGACCACGACGGAAAGGACGGAAAGCACATGCCTCCGGCGACGAGGCGCACCCGGCCACGCAGCCGCGCGGCGGTGCGCGAGCGCAGCCACTCAAAGCCATTGGCCACGCCGATCGGCCCGTCCGCGGTGTCGGCGATCCCCTGGTCCCGGCCTGGGCGGTAGTTCGTGTTCTCCCACATGGACGGCTGGTCCTTGTCGTGGAGCGCGATCGCGCCGTCGGGCTCGCAGACCGCGTACGTCCCCCGCGCCTCGCCGCCGCGGACCGCGAGGTAGCCCCCGCCGACGATGCAGCCGTGCTGGGCGGCGAGCGCGCGGAGGGTCGCGAGCGTCGGCCCGTCGACCGGCTCGACGACGCGACGCATGACCGGGTGGTGGATGTTCGGGTGGTTCGTGCTCTCGGGCAGGAACACCATCTCGGGTGCGTGCTCCCGGACCGCGGCGCCCACGAGGTCACGGAGGTGGCGCAGGTTCCCCGGGACGTCGCCGACGAGCACCGCCGGCTGGATCGCGACGACGCGGCGTTTGGCGACCGGGCTCACGCGGCCACCGGCCCAGGGGTGTCAGGCGCCGGTTCGGGCACGAGGCTCAGCTCCGCCGCCCGTTCGGTGCGCCCTGCGGCCGGCGCAGCGCCCGGCGTCCGTGGCGGCCAGGTGAAGTCGCGCCGCTCGGACGCCGTGGGACGTGCGCCACGGAACACGGGCCGCAGTTCCTCGCGCCAGATGTCCTTGTCGATGCGCAGCTCCTCGCGCACCTCACGGAGGATCGCGCGACGGTCGACCCCGCGCCGGCGCAGGGCTCGGCCGGCGTACTTCGCTCCGCGCAGCGGGTTCAGCACGTGGTGCGGCGCCTGGATCCGATCGAACATGTGCAGCAGCAGCGGCGGATCCTGGCCGTCGAGGTCCGCCAGCGCCTCCTTGATCACCGCGCTGACAGAGAAGACGCGTGACTCGCGGTTGCCCCAGTGGTAGGTGGCGTTGCACTCGCGGTCACGGCGCGCCTCGACCGCCAGGGCCGCAGCGTCGGCCCGCTCGGCATCGTCCAGGACGGGACCGACGGTCTCGCCGAGGATCCGGCCGAAGCGGACCGCGTCGCGCATGCCCTGGCCGATGATCGGGTCCTTGAAGTGCCCGGCGTCTCCGGCCAGCGCCCAGCCCGGCCCGCTCGAGCGACGGAAGAACGCGACGTTGTCGCCCGTCGAGCGGAGCTTGGAGCGGTTCGTCGCGCCGCCCAGCCGCTCACGGACGGCCGGGTTCATCTCGAGCATCGCCTCCCACATGCCGTCCGGGTCCTTGCGAAAGCGCGGGATGTCGACCGCGGGGCCCATGAAGAGGCACAGGACGCGGTCGTCGGGGCACGGGAAGATGAGCGTGTGGGTGTCGCCGGCACGGAGCTGGATCAGGCGCCGGCGCCAGGCCGTCCCGACCTGCGGATCGTCCATGTAGAAGAACGCGCAGCCGCGCTCGTTGCGCGAACCGCGGTAGGGACGCTCGGCTCCGACGTGACGCGCGACGGTCGACCGCCGTCCGTCGGCGCCGACGAGCAGCTTGCAGTCGATCTGCACCCGGGTGCCGTCCTGTTCGCGGACGATCGCCCCGCTGACGCGGCCGTCGGTCCACAGGATCTCCTCCAGCGACGTCTTCTCCCGGACATCGGCGCCGGCTTCGCGCGCGGTCTGCACCATCGCCAGATCGCTCTGCGGACGCGGCAGGCAGATGCCGTAGTCGATGCCGTCGACCGCCGCGAACTTCTGCAGGCAGCGGACCCCGTCGGCCTCGATCATGCCGTGGGTGCAGCGCGGAGGGTCGTAGGCGAGCATCCGATCCAGCGCCCCGACCGCCTGGAACTCGGCCACCGCCGACGGGAAGTTCGTGTGCGTCGAGAGCGTGTCGGACGGGAACGCCGAACGGTCGATGGCGACCACGGACCGTCCGTGGCGGGCAAAGCCGACCGCCGCTGCGCTGCCGGCGCATCGCGCCCCGACGATCAGGACGTCGGTCGTGTCGTGGCGGTCGATCGGTTCGTCGCTGTGGGGCATGGTGCAACGCTAGGTGCGCCCGGCGCCCGGGACATCGCCACTCGGGGTGCACCTCATCCCTCTTCGGGGTGAACTGCCCTTCCCCCGGCCGCGGAGCCCGGTTGGATCACCTGATGGAGACCCTCGCTGCCCCGTCACCGCTCGCGTCCAACCGCGCCCACACCAACACGCCTCCCCGCCTCCAGGACTTCGACGTCATCGGGGACGACGTCGCCCTCATGCAGGCGCTGCGCGTCTTCGGTGCCGGTGACCGCGAGAGCACCTGCCGCGCGCTGGGCCGGCAGCTCGGCTCCGCGGAGGGGTTGGAGGCCGGCTTCGCCGCGAACGACCGTCCGCCGGTGCACCGTCCGTACGACCGCTCGGGTGTGCGCACGGACGAGGTGACCTTCGATCCGGCCTGGCACGCGCACCTGGGTCTCGCCGTGCAGCACGGTGTCGCGGGGGCGGTCTGGGCCGACGATCACCCCGCCGCCCAGGTCGCGCGGGCCGCGAACTTCATCGGCGTGGCGCAGGTCGAAGCCGGGAGCACCTGCCCGCTGGCGATGACCTACGCCTGCGTGCCTGCGCTGCGCCTGAGCCCCGCGGTCGCCGCTCGGTGGGAGCCCCTCGTGACGTCCGGCGTGTACGACCCACGCCCGCTGCCGGCGCTGGACGGCGACAAGCGCGGGGCGCTCATCGGAATGGCGCTGACCGAGAAGCAGGGCGGCTCGGACGTGCGGGCCAACACGACGATCGCCGAACCGGCCTTCGACGTCGGGACGGGCTGGTGGCGCGTGACGGGCGAGAAGTGGTTCGTCTCCGCCGTCCAGTCGGACGCGATGTTCGTCCTGGCCCAGACGCCGGAGGGCGTGAGCTGCCTGCTCGTCCCGCGGCGACTGGACGACGGCGGGCCCAACGGCTGGACGATCGACCGCCTGAAGGACAAGCTCGGCAACCGCTCCAACCCGACCGCCGAGGTCCGCTTCGACCGGTCGCTGGCCCAGCTCGTCGGCGAGCCGGGGCGCGGGGTCCGGGCCATCATGGCGATGATCGGCGGCACCCGGCAGGACTGCGTCCTGGGATCCACCGCGGTCATGCGGACGGGCACGATCGAGGCGATCCACTGGGCCTCGCACCGCGCGGCGTTCGGACGCCGCCTGGCCGAGCAGCCCGCGATGACCGCGGTCCTCGCTGACCTCGCGCTGGAGAGCGAGGCCGCCACCTGGGCGGCGATGCGCCTGGCCCGGGCCACGCAGGACGCCGCCGACGGCGACGCGCAGGCGATCGCCTTCCGCCGCATCGCCGGCCCGGTCCTGAAGTTCTGGGTCTGCAAGCGCGCACCGATGCACAGCGCCGAGGCACTGGAGTGCCAGGGCGGCTACGGCTACGTCGAAGAGTCGCGCCTGCCGCGCACCTACCGCGAGGCGCCGCTCATGTCCATCTGGGAGGGCTCGGGCAACGTCCAGGCGCTCGACGTGCTGCGCGCCATGCGGCGCGAGCCCGAAAGCGTCGACGCGTTCCTCACGGAGCTTGCGGGTGCTGCCGGGGCCAACCGCAGGCTCGACGGGGAGGTCGCCGCGCTGCGGGAGACGCTGCTCGCCGGGACCGTCGACGAGGCGGGCGCTCGCGGCCTGACCGCCCAGATGGCGCGCTGCCTGCAGGCGGCGCTCCTCGTGCGCCACGCTCCGGACGCCGTCGCGGACGCGTTCTGCGCCGGCCGCCTGCACGACGGGGGCGCGACCATGGGATGCCTGCCGTCGACGGTCGACGCGCAGGCCATCGTCGACCGCCACCGGGTCGCGACGTGAGCGCGGCGGGGGCCGTCCGACGGGTCGTCGCGATCCAGCCCGCCCTGCAGATCGCGGACGTCGACGGGAACCTGCGCCGGGTGGCCGACCTCGTGCGGGCGGCCGCCCGTGAGCACGACCCGGACATGATCTTCCTGCCGGAGGCGATGACCTCGCCCAACGCCTATGACCCCCGCATGCGGCAGGTCGCACGGCCGCTGCTGGGCGAACCGCTCCAGCTCCTGCGGGCCCTCTCGCGAGAGTTCGGCTGCCTCGTCGGCGGCGGCTTCATCGCAGTGCGCGGCAACGACACCCGCGGGACCTACGCGCTCTGCGAGCCGGACGGCGCGATCCACCTGCACGACAAGGACCAGCCGTCCTTCTGGGAGAACAACTACTACGCCGGCGGCAGCGACGACGGGGTCATGGCGACCTCGCTGGGCCCGGTCGGCTGCGCCAACGGCTTTGAGTGGGGGCGCGTGCGGACGGCCAAGCGGCTCGTCGGCCGGGTGCAGCTGCTCGCCGGTGGCATGCACTTTCCGTCCTTTCCGTCCTGGGCGCTGACGAGGCGCTGGTTCATCGATCGCGACCACCAGTTCCTGGCGCAGTACTGCCGCGAGACGCCCCCGCGGATGGCACGCATGCTCGGCGTGCCGGCCGTCCATCCCTCCCATGTGGGGCCGTTCACGATGCGTACGCCCCTCGTCCCGGGGCTGGGCTGGCCGTCGCTCATGCTGGGCGAGACGTCGATCTGCGACGCCGATGGCGTCGTCCTGCAGCGCCTGGGCTACGACGACGGCGAAGGCTACGTCGCGGCCGACGTCACGATGACCGACCCGGCGCCCCGGGACCCGATCCCGGACCTCTTCTGGAACGCCCCGTTCCCCCTGTCGGTGCACGCCGTCTGGTACGCGGGCAACGCCCACGGCGTGACGAAGTACCGGGCGATGAAGGCGCTCGGGCGGCACGGCTGGACCCCCGGGCCGGACCTGCCTGCCTACACCCCCGGCGCGCAGGCGCCACCCATACGAGCACCCGAGTGGCTCGGCGCGCCCGCCTGAGCGCGTCGGCGACGGGATCCGCCGATTCGGCCTAGGCTGAATCCGTGGTCCGTTATCGCTTCGGCCAGGACGACCTCCTGCGCACGCGCTTTGCGATCTCGCCGCTCATGGAGCTCGTCGGGGCGTTCGACGCTGTCCGCGAGCCGGAACGGTACGCCGTGCATGCGCCCTGGGCGGGCTGGGCGGCCGACCGGATCGCCGGGCTGGACCTCGGCCTGCTCGACGTCGCGGTCCCCCTCGACACGCCGTGGCACCCGGATTTCGTCTCCCCGCCGCCGAGCGTGCCGCACGCCGAACTGCCGGACGAGCTCGCGCGCGTCCGTGACACCGACCCGCTGCAGGTCATCTTCGAGCTCGAACGGGCCTACCCCGAGGGTGTCCCGCCCGCCGGAGGGCCGCTCGTGGACGACCCCGTGGCCGCCCTCGGGCTGCTCACCGCCCAGATGCGCGCGTTCTGGGATGCAGCGCTGGCACCGTGGTGGGAGCGGATCCTCGGACTCTCCGAAGGCGAAGTCGCCTGGCGAGCGCGGCGCCTGGCCGCGGTCGGGCCCCAGGCCGCGTTCTCGGGCCTGCACGAGACCGTCCGCTGGGACGCCGGCGACGTGTGCGTCAGCGGACGCAGCTCGGCGGTCGACGTGGAGCTCGGCGGTCGTGGTCTGCTGCTCGTCCCCGCCGTCTTCGCGTGGCCGACGGTCTGGCCGATGGTCGACCCGCCGTGGCAGCCGGCGCTCGTCTATCCGCCCGCCGGCGTCGCCGACCTGTGGGACCCGGCCGGGCGCGAGGACGAAGGGCTGACCGACCTGCTGGGCCGGGGCCGCACGCGGGTGCTCGTCTCGCTGAGCCGGCCGGCGTCCACGCTTGACCTCGCCAGACGGCTGGGCGCCAGCGCGGGAGGCGTGAGCGAGCATCTCGGCGTCCTGCGGCGCGCAGGCCTCGTGACCGGCCGGCGCGAGGGCCGGCGCGTCGTCTACACCCGGACGGCGAAGGGCGACGCGTTGTGCGGGGCGCCCTCCCCCCGGTAGCGTCTGCAGGATGACCGCCCCCACGGGAGCTCAGGCGCCGCTGGCGGGCGCGCTCCCGCCGTGGCCGGACGACACCCCCGAAGGGCCGTTCACGGCGCAGCGTGCCGCCTTCGACGACGAGGCCGCAGAGCTGGAGGAGCGTGTCGCCGCGCTCGCCGAGGACGCCGGCGAGGACCTGCGCGCTGCGATCGCGGCGCTCGTCGCGCTGCACGAACGACGTGAACGCGCGGCCGACGCCCGGATGCGCGGACGGCTCGAGGTCCTGGCTCGGGTCCACGAGGCCCTCGCACGGCTGCGGCTGATGCCGGGCGCCGACGCGATGATCGCCGCGGCGCCGCGGACGGCTTGCGAGGCCTGTGGCTTTGACCGGGCCGTCCTGTACCGCATCCGCGGCAAAGAGCTTCTGGCCGAGTCGTTCTGGGTGCAGGGGGATCCGGACGCGGCTGCGCGCCTGCTGGCCTTCAGCCGCGCCCACCCTGCCGCCCTGGCCACCCGTGTCATGGAGACCGAGATGGTCCGTCGCCGCCGTCCGATGGCGATCCAGCAGGTCGTCGGCAACCCCCGGATCTTCGCCGAGCTCGCCGCCGCCTACGACACCCGCTCCTACGTCGCGGCGCCGATCATGCCCGAGGGCCGCGTCATCGGGTTCATCCATGCCGACCACCGCCTCAAGCCACGACGGGTGGACGACTTCGACCGCGACGCGCTGTGGGCGTTCGCCGAGGGCTTCGGGTACGCCGTCGAACGCGCCCGCCTGACCGACCGTCTGCGAGCCCAGGGCCAGGAACTGCGCCGGCTGCTGCAGCGGACCGAAGCGGTGGTCGCCGAGTACCTCGACGCCGAGGTCGAGCTCGCGGCCGAGCACGGCGACGGCGCCGGGGCGACGCGGACGACCGCCGCCCTCGTGCCCCAGGACGATGACGCCCTGGCCGGCACGCTCTCCAAGCGTGAGCTGGAGGTGCTGGCGCTCGTCGGCGGCGGCGCGTCGAACGCCCAGATCGCGGCGCGGCTGTTCATCACCGAGGAGACGGCCAAGTCCCACGTCAAGCGCATCCTGCGCAAGCTCGGCGCGGGCAACCGGGTCGAGGCGGCGACGATCTGGCTCAAGGCCCAGCCCGCGGCCCCGCGCTGACGGACGGGAGCCGGGCCGTGGGGTCCGCGGGGCCCTGCACACGCCGTGCTGAATAGAGTTCAGCGCTCGTTCAGACCGCACGAACAGGAGAAGCGCATGGGAGTCCTCGACGGCAAGGTGGCGATCGTCACCGGCAGCGCCCGCGGCATCGGCCGCGCAACCGCAGAACTGCTCAGCGAGCAAGGCGCCAAGGTCGTCATCAACGACCTCGACGGCGACGTCGCGCAGCAGACCGCCTCGGAGATCGCCGGCGAGACCGCCGTCTTCTCCGGCGACCTCACCAAGGGCGACGCCCCGGAGAAGCTCGTCGCGACCGCGATCGACGCATGGGGCAAGATCGACATCATCGTCAACAACGCGGGCTACACGCTGGACGCGCCGATCCACAAGATGAGCGACGACTGGTGGGATCGGATGGTCGCCATCCACCAGACCGTGCCGTTCAAGATCCTGCGCGCCGCCGCCCCGCACCTGCGCGAGCCCGCCAAGAAGGAGAAGGAAGAGGGCGTGGAGGTCTTTCGCAAGATCGTCAACGTCGCCTCGATCTCCGGGACCATGGGCAACGCCGGCCAGGCGAACTACTCCGCTGCCAAGAACGGCGTCGTCGGGTTGACGAAGACCGTCGCCAAGGAGTGGGGACAGTTCAAGATCAACTGCAACGCCGTGGCCTTCGGCTTCGTCGACACCCGCCTGACGCAGTCCAAGGTCGACGACAACGTCATGGAGATCGACGGTGAGAAGGTCCAGCTCGGGATCCCGGACCAGATGCGCTCGATGGCGTCGATGCTCATCCCGCTCGGTCGCCCCGCCACGCCCGAAGAGGCCGCCGGCGGCATCTTCTTCCTCTGCTCGCCGTGGTCGAACTACGTCCACGGACAGGTGCTCAACGTCAGCGGCGGGGTCTTCAGCGGCATGATGTCCTAGCGCCTCGTCGACGTCCACGCCCGGGGACGGCGCACCGGCGCCGTCCCCGGAAGTGCCCGACGAGCTGACGGTCGTGGCGGGCTGGAATAGGGTTGGCGACCGAAGGTCCATCGCGCTGACCGAACCAGCCCCACGTCCCGGAGGAGCCTCCCGTGAAGGTCATCAAGCCTGCCCCCGATCACGACATGCCGCGCGGGGTGGTCGGCGGGGCCGAGGTCTCCGAGGCGACCGCCGCCGCCCGTTCGATCTATCTCGGGATCTTCCGCGTGGAGGCCGGTGCGCGCTCACGCCCGCACTACCACGCGTCATGCGAATCGGCGGTCTACATGCTCCGTGGTGCGCTCGAGGTGCAGTGGGGCGACGAGCTGGAGCACACGAGCACCCTCACCGTCGGCGACATGGCGTACGTCCCCCCGCGTGAGACGCACGTCCTGCACAACCTCTCGGCCGACGAGCCGGCCGAGTACGTCGTGGCGCGGAACGCCGCGACCGAGGACTCGGTCGAGGTCGCCTGGGCGGGTTAGACCGCGGCCGCGCCCGACGCGCGGCGCGCACGGCGCTGCGCCCGGACGGTCTGGGCCACGACGTCGGCGCCCTCGGCGTCCAGCCGCGCGTACAGCGCGGTGATCTCGGCGAAGATCTCGTCGGCCACGGCCTGCTGCTGGTCGCGCGTCGGGCCCTCGACCGCTCGAAGCGGATCGGGCTCGCCGTACTGCACGATGACCTTCGGGAACTGCAGGCGCTTCCAGTTGCGCACCTTCGAGGAGCCGTGGATCGCGACCGGGACGATCGTCGCGCCGGACTCCAGCGCCAGGCGGCCGATGCCGCGCTTGGGCTTCTCGGAGAGCTCGCCGGTGCGCGAGCGGCCGCCCTCGCAGTACATGCACGACGCCCGCCGCGGTCGAGGATCGTCTCGGCGGTGATGAACGCCTCCTCGTCGCTGCGCGCCGCGCCGCACGGGGAACACCCCGCCCGGGTAGTAGATGTACTGCATGCGGCGGCGTGAACAGCTGCGACTTGGCCATGAACTGCAGCTGCGGCGGATGAAGGCGCCGGAGAAGAAGTGGTCCATGAACGAGAAGTGGTTCGGCGCGAGGATCACCGGCCCCGACTGCGGGACCTTGTCCGTGCCGATCGAGCGAGCGCGCAAGAAGACGTAGGCGTACAGCGACGTCGCGATGCGGACGAGCTCGTAGACCCAGTTCGGCTTCGCGGTCCGGGCGCGCGCGTGGAAGCGGTCGAAGTACTCCTTCGGGCGCGGGTCCATGTAGACCTGCTCCTTCATCTTCGCGAGCTTCTCCTCCGCCATGGCCGCGAAGATTACCCCGAGGCCCATGCGCGGGAACGCGCGACCGCGCGCGTGCCAGCTCGGCCGAGCAGCGTCTCGCGCTCGTCCTCGCCCATGCTCGGCTCGTAGCGGGACGCGCTCGCGCCAGTTCGCACGACCTGCTCCTGCGACAACACGCCGGCCCCGACGCCCGCCAGCAACGCGGCGCCCGAGCGCGGTCGTCTCGGGGATCTCGGGCACGACGACCGGCACGCCGAGCATGTCGGCCTGGAACTGCATCAGCCAGCCGTTGGCGGTCGCGCCGCCGTCGGCCTTCAGCTCGGCGCAGCGGCGTCCCGGACGCCGCCTCCATCGCGCGCACGGCGTCGACGGTCTGGTAGGCGATCGCCTCGAGCGTCGCGCGGGCGAGGTGCGCCCGGCCGGTGCCGCGCGTCAGGCCGACGATCGTGCCGCGCGCGTACGGGTCCCAGTGCGGCGAGCCCAGCCCCGTCAGCGCCGGCACGAAGTAGACGCCGTCGTTGGAGTCCAGGCGACGCCGCCAGCGCCTCGGTCTCCGCCGCGTGCTCGATGATGCCCAGGCCGTCGCGCAGCCACTGCACCGCGGCGCCGGTGACGAAGATCGCCGCCTCCAGCGCGTAGACCGTCCGCTGGCCGATCCCCCAGGCGACCGTCGTCAGCAGCCCGGGCGGCGCCAGCGGGCGGCGCCGCGCCCGTGTTCAGCAGGACGAAGGAGCCGGTCCCGTAGGTGTTCTTGCCGAGCCCCGGGTCCAGGCAGCGCCTGGCCGAACAGCGCCGCCTGCTGGTCGCCGGCGATGCCGGCGACCGGCACGTCGTGGCCGTGGAAGCGCTTCGGGCCGCGTCCGCCGAAGCTCGCCGATGCGACGGGCGGACCTCCGGGCAGCGACGCGCGCCGGGACCGCCGAGCAGCGCGCACAGCTCGTCGTCCCAGCGGCCCGTCGCCGATGTCGAGAGCATCGTGCGCGACGCGTTGGACTGGTCGGTGACGTGCTCGCCGGTGAGCTTGAAGACCAGCCAGCTGTCGATCGTCCCGAAGACCGCGCGGCCCTCCCGCGGCCCGCTGCGCGAGCCCGTCGACGTTGCGCAGCAGCCACTCGATCTTCGTGCCGGAGAAGTAGGGGTCGAGGACGAGGCCGGTCCGCGTCGCGGACCATCGCCTCGTGGCCGTGCGCCGCGCAGCTCGTCGCAGCGCGCCGGCGGTGCGGCGGTCCTGCCAGACCAGCGCGCGGTGCAGCGGCTCGCCCGTCGACGGGTCCCAGACGCACGACCGTCTCGCGCTGGTTGGTGATGCCGACGGCCTGCAGCTCGCCCGGGCCGCAGCCGGCGTCCTCGAGCGCCTCGCCGGCGACCGCGTGCGTGACCTCCCAGATCTCGGCCGCGTCGTGCTCGACCCAGCCGGGGCGCGGGAAGTGCTGGGTGAACTCGCGGTAGGCGCGGCCCGAGCAGCTCGCCGTCGTCGTCGAAGACGAGGCAGGTCGTGCCCGGTCGTGCCCTGGTCGATGGCGAGGATCATCGCGGCGCGAGCCTACCGGCGCCCGCGGGGCAACGACGGCGATGCGGTCCCGGGATCGACCGGGCCCGGCGTCACGGGGCCGGCGGGCGGCCGGGGCCCGGCCGCCGAGTCGCGGCTGTCCCGTCCGCGCCGACGACCTGTGGCCCCGGCTCCCCTACCGGATGGCGGCGTCACACGCGGAGAGGACACGCCCAGCCGGAGGCTGGACCGCCACGTCGTCCGGGCGCTGGGTCAAGGCGACCGGACGACGGATCCGCACGACGCGAGGGGCCGCTCCGTCACAGGAGGAGACGAAGGTGGCCTCTGGATTCGCCGCCGTGCAGAACATGGAAGGCAATCTACGTCCGGGCAGCCGGAGTTCCCCATCGACACGCGGTCCGAACATCCCGTCGGCCTTTCGCCCCGCGGTCGAAGCCGGGCGACGATCCTCGGGGGCGAGGCGGTCGGCGGCCGCGGGCTGGTTCAGCGGCGGCTGAGCTCGACGAGCACGAAGTCCTTCAGCTGCCGCCCGCGGTGCAGAAACCCCTTCAGCGTGCGCCCGGTCGCGCGATGGGTGAGGTCGAGCTCGACCTCGCCGACGCGTGAAGCCCGCGCGCGCGGCGTCGACGGTCATGCCGATCTCCATCCCGAAGCGCGGGGCGAACGGGACGACGACCGGCAGCACCTCGCCGCGCATCGCGCGCTGGCCGCTGATCGGCGCCTGCAGCTCAAGCCCGCAGAGGCGGCGGATCGCGCCGTGCGCGTAGCCGACGGCGAGGCCGAAGCCGCCGCCGACCGGCGCGCGAACGACGGCGACGGCCAGGTCGCACTCGCCGCGCGGACGGCCTCCACGAGCGCCGGAAGCTCGTGCGGCGGTCGCCGCCAGGTCGCCGTCGCAGAGCACGAAGACCGGCGGGTCGTCGACGAGCACCGCGGGCAGGCACCTGCGCGGCGGCCAGCGTCGCCACCCCGCCCTTGCCGATGTTCCTCGGCGCGCGCACGAGCTCGACGCCCGCCGCGCGCGGCGACCTGCGGCGTGCCGTCGGTCGAGTGGTCGTCGGCGACGAGGATGCGCGGCGCCGCGGAACGGCGTCGCGCAGCGCGGCGATCGTGCGCGGCCAGGCGGTCGCCCTCGTTGTAGGCGGTGACGATGACGACGACGTCGGTGGTGGCGTCCATGGGCGCGGCTATCGTCGCACCCCCAGCGTCCGCAGGTCCGTACCGACTTCAGGGAGGTCAGCGATGGCCCGACGTCGAAGCCCACATCACCGGCACGGTGTGGAAGATCGAGTGCAAGGTCGGCGACACGATCGCCGAGGGCGACACCGTCGTCATCCTCGAATCGATGAAGATGGAGATGCCCGTCGAGTCCGAGGACGAGGGCACCGTCAAGGAGATCCTCTGCGAGGAGGGCCAGGCGGTGAACGAGGGCGACGTGCTCGTCGTCCTGGGGTAGCAGCGCTAGCGTCCCCGCGATGCCAGGACAGCTGAAGGTCGACGAGCCGGCGGACGGGGTCCGCCGGCTGACCATCTCCAACCCCGCCAAGCGCAACGCGCTTGACCACCCGATCCTCGACGCGATCGCCGCGCAGGTCAGCGGAGCCGCTGCCGACGGCGTCCGGGCGCTCGTCCTCACCGGCGAGGACGGCATGTTCTCCTCGGGCTACGACATCGGCGACATCCCGGCCGAGGTCTTCCCGCAGGAGGCCGAGAAGCTCGTCGCCCATCCGTTCACCAGTGCGCTCGACGCGCTCGACGCCTGCGACCTGCCGGTCGTCGCCGCGCTCACCGGGCACACCATCGGCGGTGGCCTGGAGCTGGCGCTCGGCTGCGACCTGCGGGTCGCCGCCGACGAGCATCAAGCTCGGGATGCCCCGGCCAAGCTCGGGCTCGTCTACTCCCACACCGGTCTGCGCCGGTTCCTGGACGCGATCGGCGCTCCCGCGGACGAACGAGCTGTTCCTGCTGGGCCGCTACATCGACGCCGCCGCGCGGGCTGGCCTGGGGACTGGTGAACGACGTGGTGGCGGCGGACGAGCTCGCGGCGGTCGCGGTCGACTGGGCGAGCGACCCTCGCGGGCAACGCCCCGCTGAGCGTCCGCGGCAACAAGCAGGTCATCCGTGCGCTGCTGCGCGCCGAAGGCGACGTGGATCCCGGCGGTCGCGGCCAAGCTCATCGCGCTGCGCGAGGCGTGCTTCGTGAGCGACGACTTCCGCGAAGGCGTCAACGCCTTCGCCGAGAAGCGCGCGCCGCGCTGGCAGGGTCGGTAGTCACCCACCCCCCACGTCCGTGAGCGCGTCCGCCAGGCGACGCACGCCCTCCGCCACGCCCGCGGGCGACAGCGCGCCGTAGCCCATCACGAGCGCCGACGTGCGCGCGGGCGGATCGGCCCACCAACCCGACAACGGATACACCCGGACCCCGCGGGCCTGGGCGGCGGCCTCCAGCGCCGCGGCATCGACGTCGGCCTCCAGCCGCACCAGCGCGTGCAGGCCCGCAGCGATCCCGTCGACGGTCGCACCGGGCAGCCATCGGTGCACCGCTGTCACGAGCGCGTCGCGCCGCTCGCGCTGCCGGCGGCGCGCGGCCCGCACATGCCGGTCGTAGCCCCCGCCCGCGATGAAGCGCGCCAGCGCCGCCTGTTCGAGCACCGGGGACCCGGCGTCGGCGTACCGTTTGGCCGCGACGACTGCCTCCAGGCGGTCCTCCGGGACGACAAGCCACCCCAGGCGCAGCGCCGGTGCGAGCGACTTGCTGACCGAGCCTGCGTAGGCCACGCAGTCGGGGGCGAGCGCCTGCAGCGCGGCGACAGGCAAGCGGTCGTAGCGGTACTCGGCGTCGTAGTCGTCCTCGATCAGAAGAGCTCCGCGCTCCCGCGCCCAGTTGGCCAGCGCCGCGCGACGCCCCGCCGCCAGGACGACACCGGTCGGACACTGGTGCGCGGGGGTGAGGAGCGCCGCATCCACCCCAGCGCGCGCGATCGCCTCGTCGCGCACGCCCAGACCGTCCACCGGGACCGGCACGAGCTCGGCGCCCGCGGCCGTCAGGACGTCGAGATGCTCGCGTAGATACGGGTCCTCCACGGCGATGCGCACCGGTACCGCGTCGGCGGCCAGCGCGGCCACGAGCAGCCGCAACCCCTGCACGGCCCCCTGGCACACGACGATCTGCCGAGGGTGACAGACGACGCCGCGGGTCCGCGCCAGAAGCGCGCAGAGCGCCTCGCGAAGCTCGAGCAGCCCCCGCGGGTCGCCGTAACCGAAGGCGGTGTCGGGCAACTCGGCGAGGGCGTCGCGGGTCATCCTCGCCCACGCAGCGCGGGGGAAGAACCCCAGATCCGGGTGGCCGGGGAAGAAGTCGAACGGGACCCGGCCGGGGGCGGTGCGGCGCGCCGCCGAGCGGCGCGGGGGCGCCGGCGGGGCGGCCGACGACACCGGGAGCGTCCGCCTGACGAAGGTCCCGTCCCCGACCCGCCCCTGCACCCAGCCCTCGGCCGCCAATTGTTCATAGGCACCGACGACGAGCTTGCGGGAGACGCCGAGGTCCCGCGCGAGCGTGCGCGTGGGCGGAAGGCGAGAGCCGGGCCCGAGGCGGCCGGTGCGAACCGCATCCCGCAGGGCCGCTTCGACCTGTGCGCTCAGCGGCCCTTGACCGCGCACCGGCGCCCGCAGCAGCAGCTCGGGGCCCTGCACGGTATTGGACCCCTCAGGCGGCATCGCATTGGATCTTTCCAGGAGTCCGCTCCGCGGTCTACCGTCATCCCATGACCCGAGAGGACGTCCTCCCCGCCGCACTGGTGTCGCTGGGCACCCTCTTCGTGGCCCAGACCGCCTGGATGGTCGTGGCCCCCGGCAGCTTCTTCGACGCCGTCGGCCCGTTCGGGGCACGCAACGACCACTACATCCGCGACATGGCCACCTGGTACGGCGCTCTCGGCGCGGCGATGCTGCTGCTCGTCGCGCGCCCGACGCCTGCACGGCCCGGGGCCGCCGGCGCGTTGCTGCTCGTGGCCCTCGTGCAGGCAGCGCTGCACACGGTGAACCACGTCGTCGACGCCGGTGCCGCCGACCCGGGATGGGTGGGCGTGTTCGACGCCGCGACGCTCGCCGCCCTGACGCTCGGCCTCGTCCTGCTCTGGCGCCTGGACCGCGACCTCGGAGCGCCGGCATGAGGGTGCTCGTCGCCGGGGCGACCGGGGCCATCGGCCGCCCGCTCGTCACCCGCCTGCTGGCCGACGGGCACGACGTGTCCGCGCTAACCCGGTCTGAGGGATCGGCATCCGAACTCAAGGCGCGTGGCGTGACGACGCACCGCTGCGACGTCTTCGACGCCGGGTCCGTCCTGACCGCGGTCACCGCCGCCGCCCCCGACGTCCTCGTCCATCAGCTCACCGCGCTGCCCCGGGTCCTGGACATCCGCAAGTACGGCGCGGCACTGGCGCCGACGAACCGCCTCCGTGCCCAGGCCACACCGCACCTCATGGCGGCCGCCCGCGCGGCGGGGGCGCGGCGCGTGGTGTGCCAGAGCATCTCGTTCGTGACCGCGCCCGTGGGTCCGGCGGTCCACGACGAGGACGCACCGCTCTTCCTCGACGCGCCCAAGGCCCTTGCTCCGGCGATCGCCGCCACCCAGACCATGGAGGCCTGCGTCACCGGGACCGACGGCGTGGAGGGGGTCGTCCTGCGGTACGGGTTCTTCTACGGCCCCGGGACGGCCTACGCGTCCGACGGGGGGACCGCCGGTGAGATCCGCCGCCGGCGCTTTCCGCAGGTCGGGGCGGGTACCGGCCTGTCCTCGTTCGTGCACATCGACGACGCCGCGGCCGCGACCGTGCTCGCGCTGGACGGCGGCGCCCCCGGGGTCTACAACGTCTGCGACGACAGGCCCGCCCCGATGTCCGAATGGCTGCCGGCCATGGCCGGGGCGCTGGGCGCCAAGGACCCGCTCAAGGTCCCCGTCTGGGTCGCGCGGCTGGCCGCCGGCCCGCACGCCGTCCACTTCGGCACGACGCTGCGCGGCAACGACAACGCGCGCTTCAAGAGGACCTTCGGCTGGACGCCCGCCCACCCGGACTGGCGCCTGGCGCTCCCGGAGGCGATGGCCGCGCCCGTTCGCTAAGACTCTCCGGGTGGACCTCGTCACCTGGAACGTCAACTCGCTCAAGGCCCGCCTGCCGCGGGTCCTGGAGTTCCTCGCCCTTCACGGCCCTGACGTGGTCTGCCTCCAGGAGACGAAGTGTGCGCCTGAGGCCTTTCCGCAGGAGGAGCTGCGCGAGGCCGGATACGAGGCGGCGCATCACTCCGGTGGCCGCTGGGCGGGCGTGGCCATCCTGGCCAAGGCGGGTCTGCCGATCACAGACGTCGTCTGCGGGCTCCCTGGCGAGGTGCAGGCCGACCAGGCGCGCTGGGTCGAGGCGACCGTCGGCGGCGTACGCGTCGCGAGCGTCTACGTCGTCAACGGCCAGGCGGTCGGCACGGAGCCGTTCGCCGAGAAGCTCGCGTTCCTGGAGGCCATGGCCGCACGGGCAGCGCAGGTGCGTGACACCGGTCTCCCCACGGTCATCGCGGGGGACATGAACGTGTGCCCGACCGACACCGACGTCTATGACCCGGTCGCGTTCAGGGGTGCGACGCACGTCACCGACGAGGAACGCGGCGCGCTGGACGCGGTGGCCCACGCCGGCGGCCTGCGGGACGCCTATCGCGTCGTGCACCCAGAACCCACACAGCAGTTCACGTGGTGGGATTACCGTGCCGGCCACTTCCACAAGGGCCTGGGGCTGCGGATCGATCTCATCCTCGTCAGCGAGGACATCGCGAGCGCCCTGACGCACGCTCACATCGAGCGGGATTTCCGCAAGGGCACCAAGCCGTCGGACCACGCCCCGCTCGTCGCGCGCTGGACCCCCTAGGCGACCGCTGCCGCCACCCCCCGGTCGGGCGGTCCGTGCCCGGCCGGACGACGCTGCGTCCGCGATCGCGCCTACTCTTGCGTGTATGCCGTCGTTGATCTCTCGTGAAGAAGCGCTGGCCTTGGGCGCGTTGACCGATCCCAAGGACATCGAGGCGTTGGTGCAGCGCGCGTGGGAGGCGCGGGTGGCGACGTTCGGCGATGCGACGGATCTGTGCTCGTTGGTGAACGCCAAGTCCGGCGGCTGTGCCCAGGACTGCGGTTTTTGTGCGCAGTCGCGCTTTGCCGAGTCAGAGACACCGATGCACGCGATGATGGAGCCCGAGCAGATCCTCGAGCACGCCAAGGCCGCCGAGGCCGCCGGCGCTCACCGCTTTTGCATGGTCACCCAGGGCCAGGGCCTGACCAAACGCGACTTTCAGAAGATCCTGGACGGGGCGCGCCTGGTCGCCGAGCACACCAACCTCAAGCGCTGCGCGTCGGTCGGCCACATGTCCGTCGACCGTGCCATGCAGCTCAAGGACGCCGGCATCCAACGCGTGCATCACAACGTGGAGACCGCCGAGTCCTACTACCCCGAGGTCTCCACCACCGTCCGCTACGAAGGACGCCTGCGCACCATCGACGCCGTCCGCGAAGCCGGCCTGGAAACGTGCGTCGGTGGCATCCTGAACCTCGGCGAGTCCGACCAGCAGCGCGTGGAGATGGCCTTTGAACTGGCCTCCATCAACCCGACATCCGTCCCGATCAACCTGCTGAACCCACGACCGGGCACCAAGTTCGGTGACCGCGACTACCTGGACCCCTGGGAAGCAGTCAAATGGATCGCGATCTTCCGCCTGGTCATCCCCGAAGCCCTCTTCCGCCTCTGCGGCGGCCGCGTGGAGAACATCGGCGACCTCCAACCCCTGGCCGTCAAAGCCGGCCTCAACGGCGTGATGATGGGCAACTTCCTCACCACCTTGGGCAACACCCCCCAGCAGGACCGCGACATGTTCCAGGACCTGGGCCTGAACATCGCCCGCCAAGACGACAACGGCACAAACCCCCGCCCTGACAACCGCTCCGGCCACCTCCAGGGCCAGACCCCCGACGTCACCCAGACCTACCTGGACACCCGCGACCAAGCCGAAGCCGCCGGCCTCCAGATCAACCTCTGGGACCCCGCCTCACAACTGCGCTTCGCCAAACGCGAAAAGACCATCCCACCCCGCCCCGACGGCGCCAAAAACCGCTGGCCCACCCCCACAGACCAACCCCTCACCACCAGCGGCCACCCCCACGGCCTGTAACGACCCGTGGACGACCTGGAGCAACGCCTGGCGGACCTCGACGAGCAGGGGCTGCGCCGGCGCATGCGCCTGGTCTCCGGGCCGCAGGGGCCCAAGGTCGTGCTGGACGGCAAGCCCGTCCTCCTGCTGTGCTCGAACAACTATCTCGGCCTCGCCGACCACCAGTCCGTTCGGGAGGCCGCAGCTGACGCAGCGATGCGCTGGGGCGCCGGGGCCGGAGGCTCGCGTCTGGTCTCCGGGACGATGACGATCCATCGCCGCCTGGAGGAGCGCCTGGCCGACTTCAAAGGCACCGAGCGCTCGGTGCTGTTCGGGTCCGGGTACCTGGCGAACATCGGCGTGATCGGCGCGCTCGCGGCCGCCGGCGGGCCGGACACCGTGGTCTTCTCCGACGCGCTTGAACCACGCGTCGATCATCGATGGTTGCCGTCTGGCCCGGGCGCAGACCGTCGTCTACGACCACTGCGACATGGACCACCTGGCGTGGTGCCTGCAGCAGCACGAGGGACGGCCCGCGGTCATCGTCACCGACTCGGTCTTCTCCATGGACGGTGACGTCGCCCCGCTGGGCGAGATCGCCGCCCTCGCCGCGCGGCACGGCGCCCGCGTCGTCGTCGACGAGGCCCATGCGACCGGCTGCGCCGGCCCCGGCGGCCGCGGTGCCGTCGCCGAGGCCGGGCTCGAAGGGGTGGTGGACGTCGTCGTCGGGACGCTGGGCAAGGCCCTGGGTGCCTACGGCGCCTTCGCAGCCTGCTCCGCGACGATGGCCGACTTCCTCACGAACACCGCCCGGCCGCTCATCTTCTCCACCGCCCCGCCGCCGCCTGCGATCGCGGCCGCCCTCGCGGCGCTGGACCTGCTCGTCGCCGAGCCCCAGCGGGTCGACGCCCTCCAGGCCAACGCCGACATCCTGCGCGACGCGCTCGCGCGCGAGGGGTTCCAGACCGTCGGCTCCACGACGCAGATCATCCCGCTGATCGTCGGCGACGCCGCGCTGGCGATGCACATCTGCGAGCGCGCGATCGAGGGCGGGGTCTTCGCGCAGGCCATCCGGCCCCCGACGGTCCCCGAAGGCACGAGCCGCCTGCGCCTGGCCGTCATGGGCTCGCACACGAAGACCGAACTGCGCGACGCCGCACAGGTGCTCGGGCGGGCCGCGATGCAGGCCGGGTTCCGCCCCGGCGCCGGGCTGCCGCTCGCCGCCGCGCTGCCGGCCCGCTCACCGCGCGTCGCGGCCCCGAGCACGGCCCGCGTCGCCTAGGGCCTCCGTGCGCGGCTGCTTCGTCACCGCGGTCGACACCGGCGTCGGCAAGACCGTCGTCGCGGCCGCGATCGCCGCCGCGCTCCGGGCAGAAGGGCTGGCCGTGACCGCCTGCAAGCCTGTCGTCACCGGGCTCGAGGAGCCGGTGCCGGGCGTCCCTGCCGACCATGTGCTCCTGGCACGCTGCACCGGCCAGACGCCTGAGGAGGTGACCCCCGTGACCTTCGGACCCGCGGTCTCCCCGCACCTGGCCGCAGAATCGGCCGGCTCACCGCTGGACTTCAGCGCGCTCGTGGCCCACGCTCGCGGCGTCGCGGCTTCCTGTGAGGCCCTCGTCGTGGAAGGCGTGGGCGGGTTGCTCGTTCCGCTGACGCGCGACAAGTCGGTGCGTGACTTCGCCGTGCGAGCTCGGCCTGCCGCTCGTCGTCGTCGCTCGCCCGGGCCTGGGCACGATCAACCACACGCTGCTGACCGTCGAGGCCGCCCGGGCCGCCGGCCTGCACGTCCGCGCGATCGTCATGAACCCGTGGCCCGCGAAGCCCACGGTCATGGAGAACGACAATCGGACGACGGTGCAGGCGCAGAGCGGCGTGCCCGTGCACACGCTGGCGACGCTGCCGACCCTCGACGTCGGGGTCCTGGCCGCGGCGGGGGCTGCCTGGCCCGTCGACGGCTGGCTCAGCTCGCCGGCAGTGTGACGGCGAGCCCGCCGCCGGCCGCTGCGGGCCCGAAGATCCCGCCGTGCGCCCGGACGATCTGGGCTGCGACGTAGAGATCCACCCCGGTGCCCTCGGCCTCATGGGTGCCGAGCGCGCCCTGAGGGGGCGCCGTGAGCGCCGCAAAGCGGCCGGGGTCCACGGGCGGTCCGTCGTCACGGACGATGACCGTCACCGATCCCGTGTCGGTCTGGACGATCACGTGGACCGCGTCGACCCTCGCCGAGATCCGCATGGATCGGGTCACGAGCGCGGTGAGCACCTGCTCGACGCGGGTGGCATCGGCACAGACAGGCGCGGGCTCGTCGCCGGGGCGGAGCTCGAGCGTGACCCCGGGGTTCCGCGACGCCACGGTCCTCGCGATGGCCGCGACGTCGACGGCCTGCCGGCGTAAGGGCAGCTCCGTCCCCTCGATGAGGCGCACGTAGTCGAGCGCCTGGTGGACGAGGTGACGCAGCACGACAGCGTCCTGTTCGAGGTGACCGGCGGACTCCGTCAGCGCCTCTGCGCTCATCTGGGGGCCCCGACGGCGCAGGACGCCCGCGATCGCCACGATCCCGGCGACCGGGGTCTGCAATCCATGGGAGACCGCCCCGAGGACCTCGACGCGCGCGCGGGTCGCCTCCAGGTCGGCCTCCAGCAGCTGCGCCCGTGACTCGCTCAACGCGAGGGCGTTGTCAAAGCGCTTTTCGCGCTCCCGCGCCAACGCGCCGAGGACCGCGACGAGGGGCACCGCCAGCAGGAACGCGTACCGCTCCCTGACATCGGCCAGGGCAGCCATGAGACCGATCGGTGCAAGCAGCGCATCCAGGACGTAGATCCGGGCGAGCAGCCGGACCTGCAGGTCGGGCCGCACGCCGAAACCGGCCCACTGCCGACCCAGGCCCGCCGCCATGTCGACTGCGACGTAGGCGGCAAAGGCTGCCACGTACCACCCGGCCTGCGCGAAGTCGGGCTGCCGCGGGCTCGTGGCGGCGCCGAGGACCACCGCGGGCCCTACGGCGTGCCAGGCGTTCGCCAGCCCGGAGACGACACCCTCAGGATGCGCGGTGCGACCGACGTAGTCGGGGACCCGCGCCAGGACGCAGCCCGCTGCGATGAGCAACGGCACCGCCGCAGGTGGCTGCAGGAACAGGGCCGGGACGAGCACGAGGATCGTGGGACTGCCCCAGCCGCCCCCGATCTCGAAGCGCACCTGGCCGGCCGCGGCGTGGGCGATGACGATGATGACCGCGCTCGTGACGTCGAAGCGACCGAGGTCTGCGGTCAGCGCGAGGATCGTCGCCACGACGACGAACGCCGCGCCGAACGCCGATTCCGACACGCGCTCGCGTGGCGTCATCCGATCCACGAGCGCCGCGCGCCCTTCACGAAGGAGCCGCTCGACCTCCGGATTCGTCTCCGGCTCGACGCCGGTGGTCGGTGACTCCACACGGTCATCCTGCGCGTCTGCGGGCACGAACACAAGCGCTGGACGCATGTCGGATGGTGCCCGGGTGCCCCTCGCCGATAAGGACGTTGTCCGCTTCGAACGGGAACCCGAAAGGTTCAGATGTCCGTGACCCGCCGTTTCGTCAGCCTTCTCGCCGTCGCCGTCAGTGGCCTTGCCGTGGTGCCCGGAGGTGCCAGCGCCGGGATCCTGACCGCCGCGGCCCCCTCGTGTGACACCCAGACCTTCGACAGGGTCTTCCTGCCCTGGGCGGACGTCGCCCAGTACACGCTCGCTCCCGGGGGTGCGGCCGAGTCCGCCGACCAGCTCACCCTCACCGGCGGCGCGTCCGTCGCGCCCGGCAACGAGCCGTGGCAGGTGGGGGGCTCCGGGGAGCGCAGCGTCCGGCTTCCGGCCGGCTCGAGCCTCACCACCGATCCGATCTGCGTCGGCATCGGGCATCCGACGATCCGCTTCTTCTCCAAGTCGTCCGGGACCGGGTTGCTGTCCTCGCTCCGGGTCGACGTGCAGTTCGAGACGGCCTTCGGCGACGTCGTGACGCTGCCGATGGGCCTCGTCCTCCCGCACAGCTCCTGGTCGGCCGGCGTCCCGATGCTCGTCGTGGCGAACCTCCTGCCGCTGCTGCCGAACGACACGACGCCCGTGACCTTCCGGTTCACCCCTCAAGGGTCGGGCACCTGGTCGGTCGACGACATCTACGTCGACCCGTGGGGCCAGCGCTAGTGACCTCTCAGGTCCTCGTCGTCGACGACGAGCCCTCGGTGCGCTTCTTCGAGCGCCTCTCGCTCGAAGAGGCAGGCCTCACCGTCGGCGAGGCCTCCTCCGGCGCCGAGGCCCTCGAGCTCGTCGGAGCGCCGGACCGGGACTACGCCGCGATCGTCCTGGATTTCCGGATGCCCGGCATGACGGGTCTGGAGACGGCCCGCGCGATCCGCCACAGCGGCAACGTCACGCCGATCATCCTGTACACCGCCTACGCGGACCCGGCGGTCAACGACTCCGCGCTCGAGCTGGGCATCGAGCTCATCGACAAGACCGACGTCGAGCGGATGGTCGACACGGTCGGCTGCTTCGCGGCAGCGTCAGCCGCCTGAGCGCTCGCCGTCCGCGGCCACCTGGACGATCGACGCGTCGATGAGCCACTCCACGGGCGCGACGTCGTCGGTGTAGACGCGTCCGCCCCGGAGCCGCGGCGCCAGACGGCCGGCGGCCTCCGAAGCGACGTCGCGCAGCAGCGGCGGCAGCATCCCGTCGGGTCCGGCCGCCTGGAGCAGCGCGGCCGGTGACACCGGGGCGTCGGTCCCCACGAGCATCGTGTTCACGCGCTGGGACGGGTCGCGCAGGACGGTGGTGAAGGCCTGCGCCATCGTCGCCGAGAGCACCTTCTCCAAGCCGTCGGACCCCTCGGGGTGCCCGACGTTGACGATGACCATGCCGCCCGGGTTCAGCCGCTTGTGCACGAGGGCGAAGAACTCGGTCGTCGACAGGTAGAACGGGATGTACGGCTGGCGGTAGGCGTCGACGATGATGAGGTCCCACCGGCGCTTGGTCTTGCGCAGGAACGGCCGGGCGTCAGCGGTGTGGAGCGTCAGGTCCTTGCCTCCGAGGTCGAAGAGCTCACGCCCGACCTCGCTGAGGTCGCCGTCGATCTCGACCCCGTCCACGCGGGTGCCCGGGAAGAAATGGCCGTACGCCCGAGCGGTCGTCCCTGCGGCGTTTCCGAGGATCGCCACCGAGCGCGGAGGCCGGTCGGTTCCGGTCGCGAACGGCAGCACGAGCATCTCGTCCCAGTAGTTCCCGGTCAGCCACTTGCCGGGCGTGTAGACGCTGTGGACGGCTTGCCCCTCGTTGAGCTCCAGGCGCCGCTCGCCGTCGGGATCCTGCACCACCCGGGCGTACTGGTACTCGGTCTCCTTCTCCCAGATGACGGTGCCGCCGCCCGTCGCCTTGACCGTGCCCACCGGGATCGCGATGAGTGAGGCGAGCGCCAGCGGCATCAGGATCGCCCACCGTCGACCCATCCCGAGGGCCGCCACGAGGGCCAGCGCCACAGCGAAGCAGAGGAAGGTCCGCCGCGTCCCCACGAACGGCACGAGCACGAGGGCCGCGAGAAAGACGCCGGCAAGGGAACCGAGCGTCGAGATCGCGTACAGCCGGCCCGCGACCCGGCCGGCCTCCTCGACCGTCGTGACCTGCAGGCGGACCGCGTAGGGAGCCACCGCGCCGAGCAGCATGACCGGGACGGCGATGAGGACGAGCACGCCGAGGAGGGACCCCACGAAAGCCCCGGCACTGACGCTGTCGAGCGCCTCCACGCTCACGCGCAGGAACGGGTTGGCGACGAACGGCACGACGGCCAGGAGCACGGCTGCCGCGAGCACGACCTTGGCGAGCCCGGCCGCGGTCGGATCGCGGTCGGCCAGACGGCCTCCCACGAAGTACCCCACGCTGAGGGACACGAGCACGGTCGCGATGGTGTTCGCCCAGACGATCGTCGAGGCGCCGAACCACGGGGCCATGAGGCGCGCAGCCGCGATCTCGGCCCCGAGGGACGCCGCCCCGACGACGAACGCCAGGACCTCGACGCTCACGCGAGGTCGTGCCGGCACGGACAGGGCGGGAAGCTCCTCGGCGGGCACGACCTGAGGGTAGTCGGGGGCGCCCGGAGCGGGCGCGTCGACGGTCAGGTGGCGCGTTGCCGCTCAATCCGGTGATCCGATGTGGCGTGGCGCCCGCTTATCCCAACAGACCGTCTGCTCGGAAGGGGCGGTGGAGGATTTCCCAATTAACGAAGATCCGCCCGGCTCACGCCGCCGCGGAGGAGGTGTGTCGTGCCTGACCAGACTGAACAGCAGTCCGCGACTTCGGTGCTCGCTGACGACCCGACGTCCCGCAAGAAGTTCCTGACCATGATCGGTGGTGGTGGCGGAGTCGCCGCCATGGCCGTCCTGCTCGGCGCCTGCGGCGACGACAACAAGGACACCGCGTCCACCCCCGCGGCCACGACCGACACCGGCGCGGCCAAGCCGTCCAGCGGCGACGTCAAGGGCGACCTCGACATCCTGAACTACGCGCTGACGCTCGAGTTCCTGGAGGCGGACTTCTACAAGAAGGTCGTCGACGCCAAGCTGTTCAACGGCAAGAACGGCGACCTCGTCAAGCAGTTCGGCGAGACCGAGCAGGCCCATGTCGACGCGCTCATCGCGACGATCAAGAAGCTCGGCGGCACCCCCGTGTCGGCCCCGCAGACGAAGTTCGACGTCTCGGACGCGAACGCCGTCGTGCAGCTCGCCGCCACCGTCGAAGACCTCGGCGCCGCCGCCTACCTGGCCCAGGCTCCGAAGATCAAGAACGCGGAGGTCCTCGCGGCCGCCCTGTCGATCCACTCCGTCGAGGCTCGCCACGCGGCGACGCTGAACACGCTGGCCGGCAAGAAGATCACCCCCGACGGCGCGTTCGGCAAGCCGGCACAGATGGACGAAGTCCTCGCTGCCGTCAAGCCGTTCATCGTGGCCTAACCCGACGACCTAGAGGAACAACACACATGTCCAAGAACCACAACGCCCTCGCGCCGGAGCTCGGCACCGTCGAGGTCCACGGGATGACGCGGTCCAGCTTCATCCTCAAGAGCGCCCTGACGCTCGGCGCCACCGCCGGTGCCGCGTCCGTCGGCCCGTTCGTCGCCAACGCCTTCGCTCAGAGCAGCGACGGCGACATCGAGATCGTGAACTTCGCGCTCACGCTCGAGTACCTCGAGACGCGCTTCTACAAGGAGGCCGCGGACCTCAAGCTCAGCAAGGACGTCAAGGAGCTCGCTGCGCTGTTCGCCGAGCAGGAGCAGGAGCACGTCAACGCGCTCAAGGGCGCCGTCAAGCAGCTCGGCGGCACGCCGGCGAAGAAGCCGACGTTCAAGTTCGGCGTCACCGACGAGAAGAGCTTCCTGAAGCTCGCGCAGACGCTCGAGGACACCGGCGTCTACGCCTACAACGGTGCCGGCCCCTCGATCAAGAACAAGGACATCCTGGCTGCAGCCGGGTCCATCGTCCAGATCGAGGCGCGTCACGCCGCCGCGATCCGCCTGGCCAACGGCGAGAACCCCTCACCCGACGCGTTCGACAAGACGCTGACGGTCGACGAGGTCCTGGCTGCGGTCAAGCCCCTCATCGCCGGATAGCGACCTTCCGGCCTCCGGGCCGGGGCTTCGCTGACGGTCCTCAACGGCCGCCGGGTCCTTCGGGATTCCGGCGGCCTTTGTCGTTCTGTGGCGCTCGACGGCGCCTGGACCCGAGGCCGCCGGGTCAGCCGCGGGGCAGGAGCGCTGCCGCCACGCGGCGCCGGCGCCGAACGCCGAGCACGGCGCCGACGAGCAACGTCAACGCGGACGCACCGGTCGACAGCGCCCGCGCGGCGTTCACAGGATCCGGGATCGCCTCGTACCGCACCCCGGCCGGGGTGATGTCCAGAAAGCCGGCCGGGCTGGCCTCGATGGCGCCGCCACCCCCACCCCCGTCCCCGCCGTCGCCGTCCCCGCCGGCGGTGGTCCCGCGACCGAATCCCAGCCCCCCGACGCCGCGCACGCGGGCGATGGGGATGACGATGCGATCGCCGGCCTGCACCGGCTCGCCGTAGCAGAGCGCCGCCCCGCCGAGGGCGGTCGCGGCACGGGCAAGGGCGAAGGAGAAGCGCCCGGCGTCCGGACGCGACGGTGCACCTGACGGCGGAGCGTCGGCCTCCGTCTTGCGCTTCTTGCCCTTGCCCATGAGGGCTGGTCAGTCCTCGTAGCGGACGAAGTCCTTCTTCCGCGCGCCGCACACCGGGCAGAACCAGGTGTCCGGGATGTCCGCGAAGGCGGTTCCGGGCGGGATGCCGCCGTCGGGGTCGCCTTCCTCCTGGTCGTAGATGAAGCCGCAGGATTCACAGATCCAGCGCTCGGTCTCGGTGGTGCTCATCGGGCGGAACCCTACCCCTTCGACGCCCCGTCAAGTCGCGACGGCGACCCCCGTCCGCCGGCGGCACGCCGGCCGGGGCGTGACGGCTAGGGTGACGACCATGGAGCAGCGTGACCGAGAGCCTGGGCAGCAACTGAACGCCGAGGCCGAGGCGACCCTCCCGCGCCAGGCGGCATCCATCATCCTGCTGCGGGGCGGGTCGCAGACCCTGGAACTGTTGCTCGTCAAACGCACGGAGAACGCGCGGTTCATGGCCGGCGTCTGGGTCTTTCCCGGGGGCGGCGTGGACGCGCACGAGGGCGAAGGCGACGCCGCGCACCGGCTGGCCGCCGTTCGTGAGCTCGTCGAGGAGGCCGGGGTGCAGCTGCCCGACAGGACAGGCGCCGACCTCGTGAAGTTCTCGCAATGGATCACGCCCGCGCAGGTGCAGATCCGCTTCGACACCCACTTCTTCCTCGCGGCCGCGCCCGCTGACGTCGAGGTGACCATCGACGGCGACGAGTGCGTGGACTACGGGTGGTTCACCCCCCAGGGCGCCCTGGACGCTCACGCGGCCGAGGAGATCCTGCTCGTCTTTCCGACGATCAAGCACCTGGAGCAGTTCAGCGTCTTCGCGTCCGCGGACGAGCTGCTGAGCTACGCCGCCGGGCGGCAGGTCCGCGCCGTCGAGCCGCGGATCGTCCTGCAGGGCGAGACCGCGCGCGTCCTGCTGCCAGGCGAGCCGGGCTTCGACGACTGACGTGAACCCGCGACGGCCGCCAGCGTCCGCCCGTGGCCGGGCACGCGGGCGGCCGTCGGACGGACCTCAGGCCGGAAACGGCTCCGGCCGGCGCTCGCCGGGAACGTAGGCGTCCTCGGACTCGAGCATCCCACGCAGCTGCTCCCGCAGCTCCGGGGTGTCCTCGTGCCCGTGGCTGGCCTGCGCATGCTGCGCGGCGGCCGCCACCACCTCGTCGACCGGTCCGATGATGGTGAGCTGGCAGTTGCTGTCGCTCTCAAAGCGGCGGCAGTCGGCCATCACTCTGTCCATGGTGTCCCCTCTCGCTCGGGTGGTCCTGCGGACATGACCGATTGTGCTCCGACCGCGGAGCGCCGTCAACCGCGCCTCAGCGGTTCCAGTCGGCGTTGAACGAGTTCCGGACGAGGACCCTGGCCCGGCCACCCACGTAGGGCACCGTGATGATGTCGTGGCGGCTGGAAGGGTCGGCTCCTCCCGTCGCCGCCAGGACGGTGCGGCCGTCGCGGCTCAGGGCCTGGCCCTCGAACCCGTTCTCTGATGCTCTGCCCAGCGTGCGGACCCTGCCGGTCTGCGGATCGATCACCTGCGTGTAGCTCGTGTCCTGGCCCCCGAACTGGGCGAGCAACCGTGACCCGTCTGCGGAGAACTGCGTCGCCGTCAGCCCGAAGAGCAACTCGCCGACGGGCTGGTTCGTCAGGCGCTTGAACCTCCCGTTCGACAGGTCGAAGGTGTAGAGCTCGGATTTCGGGCCGTAACGGCGGGAGCTCGCGTCGATGAACCGGGAGAAGACGATGGTCCGTGGGCCCCAGACCGGAAAGCCGGACTTGCGGTCGCTCGTCAGACGCCGCGTGGTGCCGGTGGACCGGTCGAACAGGTACAGGTCGTAGGTGAACTTGTCCTGCGTGTTCTTCGCGTAGATCAGCTGCCCGCCGTCGGGGGAGAAGCTCGCGCCCCCGAAGAACCCCGATGCGACCGTCGTCTTCGCGCCCCCGGCGACGTCGACCACGACGAGCTTGGAGGCGCCGATCTCGGGCCCGGTGACGGTCGCGACCGACGCCGAGTCCGGCGACCACGCGAGCGTCCCGTTGCCGCGCCAGGCGCTGAGCAGGATCCGGGGCTTCGGGCCGGCTGTCGGCGAGGCGTACAGCTTCGGTGACGCGTACGAGCGGCCGGCCCAGACGACGGTCTCCCCGTCCGGGGACAGGTCCGGGTCAGAGCCGCTGCCGATGCGTCGCGCGCCGGTTGCGTCGTCGTTGGCGACGTAGACCGACGGTGACGCGGTGGTGACGTTCTTGTCGTACACGAGCGTCGCCACGGCGACCGACGGGACGACGGCGGGGGCGCAGACCAAGAGGACGCAGAGGGCTCGGCGCATGACCGAGCACTCTACGCCGGGACCTCAGGTCGCGGGAGATTCTGCTTCCGGCTCGGGGTCGCGGGGCGGAACCTCGTCGGGGGTCCGGGCCTCCTCTTCGGCCGGGGCCGGAGCCTCCTCGGCCTCAGGCGCCGGGTCCTCGGCCGGAGCCGGAGCCTCCTCGGCCTCAGGCGCCGGGTCCTCGGCCGGAGCCGGAGCCTCCTCGGCGGCGGGCGCCTCGGCCTCAGGGGCCGGGTCCTCGGCCGGGGTGGGAGTCTCTTCAGCGGCCGGCGGTGCCTCCGCCGGCTCGGGGGTCGGCTCGGGCTCCGGTGGCGCCAACGGCGGCGGCAGCTCACCGCCGTGCTCCTCGATGATCTCCTTGTAGCGCGGCGTCAGGACCTTCGCCCACGCCAGCACCGCCAGCACCTGCGAGGACGGCCCGCGGCTCTTGATGCGGTTGTCGCCGAAGGCGACCGTCGGGTTGATCTCGCCGAGGAGCCAGCCGTGGGCCGTCTCCGCGTCCATCTGCAGGAAGACCTCGGGACGGCGGGTCGTCTGACCGAAGTAGATGAGCGGCTCCTGCCCTTGACGCACGGCGACCGTGACCGTCGAGCGGGGGTCTCGCAGCTGCAGCTGAAGGATCGTGTTGGTCCTGACGAGCACCCCCACGGTCTTCTCGTCGGCGACGATGTCGCTGAAGAGCTTGCCGAAGGCGCCGTAGACGGCTGCCTCGTCGGTGAAGAGGGCCATTGGTCTAGTTCTCCCGTCCGAGCAGCAGGGCGATGCCCTGTCCGCCGCCGATGCACAGCGTCACGAGCCCGAGCTCGTGGTCGCCCCGTTCCATCTCATCCAGGCACTTCGCGGTGATGACCGCGCCCGAGGCCCCGATCGGGTGCCCGAGGGCGATCGCGCCACCGTTGGGGTTGACCCGCGGATCCTCGTCGTCCAGGCCGAGCTCGATCAGGACCGCGATCGCCTGGGCGGCGAACGCCTCGTTCAGCTCGATGACCCCGACGTCCTCCAGCTTGCGCCCGGCACGGCCGAGCGCCTTGTGGATCGCCGGCACCGGCCCGATGCCCATGATCTTCGGATCCACGCCACATGATGCGTAGCCGAGGATCCGCGCTCGCGCCGGGGCGCCGAGCTCCTTGGCCTTGTCCGCGTCCATCAGCACGACCGCGGCACCCGCATCGTTCATGCCCGAGGCGTTGCCTGCCGTGACCGTCCCGCCGTCCTTCTTGAAGACCGCACCGAGCTTGCCCATCGTCTCGGCGTCTGCACCGTGGCGGATGTGCTCGTCCTTGAGGAAGTCGACGGTCTCGCGCTTGACCCGGACCGGGACCCCGACGATCTGATCGTCGAACCTGCCGGCCGCCTGCGCGGCGGACGCACGGGCATGGGACATGACCGCGAACGCATCCTGGCGCTCGCGCGAGATGGAGTACTTCTCCACGAGGTTCTCGGCGGTGACGCCCATGAGGATGTCGTTGAACGGATCGGTCAGCCCGCCCATGACCGGGTCGACCATCTTCGCCGGACCCATCTTCGACCCCCAGCGGGCATCGGGCATCCAGTACGGACCGCGGCTCATCGACTCGGCGCCGCCGGCGAGCGCCACGTCGGCGTCGCCGGTCTGCACCGCTTGGGCGGCAGAGACGATCGCCTGCACGCCGGTCCCGCACAGACGGTTGACCGTGAAGGCGGGCGTCTCCTTCGGGACGCCGGCCTGCACGCCCACGACACGCGCCATGTACATGTCCGAGGACTGCGTGTGGATGACGTTGCCGAAGACGACGTGCTCGACCGCGTCACCCGTGATCCCGGAGCGCTCGATCGCGCTCTTGGCGGCGATCGTCCCGAGCTCGGTCGGAGGCACGTCCTTGAGCGACTTGCCGTAGGAGCCGATCGCGGTGCGCGCGGCGGAGGTGATGACGACGTTGGTCATGGGCGGGAGGGTATTGGAGGACCTTCCCGCGCCGCCGCCCGCCTCCCCGCCCGGACACAGGGGGTCGTGCGTCAGACCGTTCCGGCGTATGGTCGCAGACACCGTCCACCGCGTTCCTCGGGAGAAACCACATGAGCAGCACCACCGCCGCCACCCGTCTCGTCGGTCTCGACGAGCTCGGGGAGTCACAGGTCACCGTCGTCGCCGAGTCCCCCCACGGGGCGCTGGCGGTCGGACTGTCGGGCGGGGAGCCGTTCGCCGTCTCCAACCGCTGCCGCCACCTCTTCGCGCCGCTCGGAAAGGGGCACGTCGCCACCGACGGCTGCCTGGAATGCCCGTGGCACGCCGCGCGCTTCGACGTGCGGACGGGCAAGATGGTCCGCGGCCCCCAGGGCGCCTTCAAGCCGGTGGCCAACGCCGTGAAGGGAACGCTCGGCGCCCGCGCGCTGAAGACCTACCCCGTCGAGATCCGTGACGGCGCGATCTGGCTCGCCGGCTAGGCCGAGTTGCACGTCCGGTAGCGCCGGACGTCCCGGACGAGCCGCCCTCGGCTCGTCGTCCCGCGGATGACGACGGTCTGCCGCCCGCGCGGGAGGCCGTCGAGGACGACGCGGACACCGGTGCGGCCCACCACTGCCGCGCGCCTAGCGCGTCGCGGCAGGATCCTGACGCTCGCTGAGCGCAGGCGTTCGCCCCGCCGCAGGCGAAGGTGCACGAGAACGCGCCGGCGGCCGGCGCAGCGGCTTGCCGCGGTCCGCACGGGCAGGTCAAGCGACAGCGACCGGACGTCGATGGTGAAGACGGCGTTCGAGGGGCGACCGAACGGCGCGTCCTGCCCGAGCAGCTCTAGGCGCGGCACATGGCCCGCCTCGAACCGCCAGCCCGTGGCGTGCAACTCGAAGACGTCCTGCGCCCCGCCCGTCGGTCGTAGCGTGCCGCGGGCGACCAGCCGCTGCGTCGCGCCGTCCGGTGCCACGTCCCACAGGTGGGCCTGCAGCTGCGCGGTGCTCGGTGCGGCGCCGCTGACGCGCAGGCGGGCGGTCACCCGCGGGGCTCCGAGCAGCAGGGTGCCGGCACCCGTCGCGGCGGGGAGGTCGTACACGGCGGTTCCCTGACCGCGATCCGCCGAGGTCTGCGCGCAGCCGTCGCCGCCGCCGGTGACCGGATCGACGGCGATCGACGCGGCCGGCGAGCCACCGGCCGACGAGACGGTCTGCGCGACGGTGCTCGCGAAGCGCACGTGCTCGTCGGCCAGCCGGCCGGCGGTCGGCGCATGGAACGGGCCCTCCGACGGGCGGTCCCGGGGACAGGTCTGCGTCATCGCGGTGACGCCCACGGGCGGGGCCGCGCCGACGCCCCGGACGTAATGGTCCATCCAGCCGTGGACGCGATCCAGCAGCAGCCGGCGTACATCCGGTTTGTTCGACGCGCGCTGGTGGCCGAAGTCCCCGAGGAGCACGGACACCGGGACGGCCGGATGCTCACGCACGGTCCGTTCGGTGAAGCGCAGGGTCTCGTCGACGGGGAAGAGATCGTCCGTGAACCCGCTGCCGACGAAGAGCGGCACCGGCGGGACCGAATGGTCGATCGCGTAGGCGGAGTGGAAGCGGGTGAGCGTGTCGATCGTCGCCTTCGCGGAGGCATCGTCGTAGGGCTCACCCAGGTCGGATCGGGCCACCCAGCCGAAGACGTCGGCCTGGGGGTCCGTGCCGGCGGGGGCGACGAACCCCATCGGTCGGCCGGGGACGAAGGGCTGCCCCGACGGGCTGTCCCGGGCCGGTGGCGTTCTGGGCTGCCGCGAGGATCGCGTTGGCGATCGACGGTTTGAAGACGCCGACCGGCGAGATGAGTTCGGCGTCCGTCACCCGCTCCCCGAGAAGGGCTCGGCCGTTCGGGGCGATCGTCGCCACCAGATGGCTCCACGGGATGACCGGGGCCGCCGCGGCGAGCCGCAGCAGGGTGCCGCGCGGCGAACGCCACGGCACGAGGGAGCCGTCCGGGAGCACCAGGCGGTCGCGAAGCGCCGCCAGCATGAGCGTCTGCCCGCCGCCGTAGGAGTCGCCGGTCGCCCCGATCCGCGCCGGGTCGGCGATCCCCTCGTCGACGAGCCGACCGATGAGCTCCTGCGTGTCGCGCACCTCGTAGCGCACGTCCGCCAGATGCAGGTTGCCGCGCGCGCACCCGGCAGGCGACGCCGCGCGGGCTTCGGGGGTGCCGCAGGAGCCCCAGAGGCCGCGTGCGGTGAAGTCCAGCACCGCGTACCCGGCACGGACCCATGCCTGGACGTTGTCGGTGTAGGCGGTCTCCGCCGGGTTCAGGTATTCGTGCTTGGAGTTGCCGAAGCCGTGGGTCGTCACGATGAGCGGGAGCGGTACCCGCCCGTCCGCCCCGGCCGGAAGGCCGACGGTCGTGTCCAGCGGGACCCCGTCCCACGTCGGCACAAGACCCTCGCAGAGCTTCACCGCCGCCTCGGTCCGGCAGTCCGCCGAGCCCCAGCGGCGTCCCCACGGCCGCCTGCGCGGGAGGGCAGCCCCACGCCGCAGCGAGCGTCGCGAGCAGCAGGAGGACGGCAGGATTCCGGCGCATCGGGGCGACCCTACCCGTGGTACGACGCTCCCGCGCCGTACCGCCGCAGACGTTGTGCGGACCGGTGCGGGGGCCGCTGGTAGCGTCGGGCCATGACCCTCCAGAACTTCATCGGCGGCAAGGGTGTCGCCACGGACTCCGGCGCCACCCACGACGTGCACAACGCCGCAACCGGGGAGGTCATCGCGCAGATGGGGATCTCCGGTGCCGCCGACGTCGACAACGCGGTGGAGGCGGCCCGCGCCGGCTTTGCGGAGTGGAGCCAGGCGACGCCGGGCGAGCGCAGCCTCGCGATGTTGCGGATCGCCGACGAGATCGAGTCCCGCGCCGATGAACTCGCGCAGCTGGAGACGGAGAACACCGGCAAGCCGCTGGCTCTCGTCCTGAGCGAAGAGGTCCCTCCGGCCGTCGATCAGATCCGCTTCTTCGCCGGTGCGGCCCGCAACCTCAGCGGCCTGGCCTCGGGCGAGTACATGGCGGGACACACGTCGTCGGTTCGGCGCGAGCCCATCGGCGTGACCGCGGGCATCACCCCATGGAACTACCCCTTCATGATGGCGGTCTGGAAGTTCGGGCCGGCGATCGCGGCCGGCAACTCGATCATCCTCAAGCCGTCGGAGAACACCCCGGCATCGACCCTGTGGATGGCGGAGATCATCGCCAAGCACACGCCGGCAGGCGTCTTCAACGTCCTGCTCGGCCGAGGCGAGGCCGGCGAGGCGCTCGTCCGTCATGAAGGCGTGGACATGGTCTCGATCACCGGAAGCGTCCAGCGGGCAAGGCGGTGGCGTCGGCCGCGGCCGCAGTCGCTCAAGCGCGTGCACCTCGAGCTCGGCGGCAAGGCTCCGGTGGTCGTCTTCGACGACGCCGACGTGGAGGCGGCCGCCGAGATGATCGCCGGCACCGGCTATTTCAACGCGGGACAGGACTGCACCGCGGCCACACGGGTCATCGCCGGACCCGGCATCCACGACGCCTTCGTCGAGGCGCTCACCGCAGCAGGCCAAGAACACGGTCTTCGGCGACCCCTTCG